>NZ_JAYRTE010000001.1:0-270853 GCF_041919775.1 Arenimonas sp.
CCTTCAGGCGCGAATTTCTTCTTGGCCTTAGGCCAAGTCAAAAGATTCGCGCCTGAAGGCGCTCCTACAGGCGGGAAGGCGGCTCAGGCCAGTTGGGCGGCGATCTTGGCGCGTTCGGCCTTCAGCGCGGCCGGGGTGCGGTCGCCGTATTCGTCCAGGTATTCGGCGATCGATTCCATCTCGGCCTTCCAGCCGGCGCGGTCGATCGACAGCAGCTCTTCAAGCTTCGCGGCGTCCAGCTCGAGGCCGTCGGTGTTGATGTCCGAGGGCAGCGGCAGGTTGCCGACCGGCGTTTCCACGGCATGCGCCTGGCCGGTGACGCGCTTGAGCATCCACTCCAGCACGCGCATGTTGTCGCCGAAGCCGGGCCACATGAACTTGCCGTCGGCGTCCTTGCGGAACCAGTTGACCTGGAAGATCTTCGGCAGCTTCGCGCCTTCGACGTCGAAGGACAGCCAGTGCGCGAAGTAGTCGCCGAAGTTGTAGCCGGCGAAGGGCTTCATCGCCATCGAATCGCGGCGCACCACGCCGACCGCGCCGGTGGCCGCGGCGGTGGTCTCGGACGCCATCGAGGCGCCGACCAGCACGCCGTGGGTCCAGTCGCGGGCCTCGAGCACCAGCGGCACCAGCGACGCCCGGCGGCCACCGAAGACGATGGCACTGATCGGCACGCCCTGCGGCGCTTCGGCCTGCTCGGTGTAGCTCGGGCACTGCTTCGCGCTGACGGTGAAACGCGCATTCGGATGCGCGGCCGGCGACACCGCCTTGTCGTAGGGGCGGCCCTGCCAGTCCTTGGCCGGTTCGCCTTCGGTCATGCCTTCCCACCAGGGCTGGTTGTCGGCGGTGACACCAACGTTGGTGAAGATGGCATCGCGGTTGAGCATGGCCATCGCATTGGCATTGGTCTTCTCGCTGGTGCCCGGCGCCACGCCGAAATAACCCGCCTCGGGATTGATCGCGTACAGGCGGCCGTCTTCGCCCGGGCGCATCCAGCAGATGTCGTCGCCGACCGTCCAGACCTTCCAGCCGTCGCGGCGATAACCTTCCGGCGGGATCAGCATGGCCAGGTTGGTCTTGCCGCAGGCGGACGGGAACGCGGCCGCGACGTAGTGGGTTTCACCCTGCGGATTCTGAATGCCGACGATCAGCATGTGTTCGGCCAGCCAGCCTTCGTTGCGGGCCTGGTAGCTGGCGATGCGCAGGGCGTGGCACTTCTTGCCCAGCAGCGCATTGCCGCCGTAGCCCGAGCCATAGCTCTGGATCGCCAGCTCTTCCGGGAAATGCATGATGAAGCGGCGGTTCGGGTCGAGTTCGCCGATCGAATGCAGGCCCTTCACGAACGAACCCTCGCGCTCGATGCGCGCCAGCGCCGGGGCGCCCATGCGGGTCATCAGGCGCATGTTCGCCACCACGTAGGGACTGTCGGTGATCTCGACGCCGCAGCGCGACAGCGGCGAGTCGATCGGGCCCATGCAGTAGGGAATGACGTACATGGTGCGGCCGCGCATGCAGCCCTTGTAGAGGGCGTCCATCTCGGCGTGGGCCTCGTCGGGCGCCATCCAGTTGTTGTTCGGGCCGGCGTCGGCGGGGTTGTGCGTGCAGACGAAGGTCAGGTGCTCGACGCGCGCGACGTCCGAGGGGCTCGACCGGTGCAGGTAGCAGTTCGGATGGGTGTTTTCATTGAGCCTGACCAGGTCGCCGGTGGACAGCATCAGCTCGACCAGCCTGGCGTTTTCGGCGTCGGATCCGTCGCACCAGTGCACGGCGTCGGCTTGGGTGAGCTGGGCGACCGAATCGACCCACTGATTGAGGCTGGCGAGCTTGCTTGTCATGACCGGGAGGGCTCCTGTCGGGGCCGGGAAGGGAAAGGAGGACGAAGCTAGTCCGGGATCAACGTCGCCATGACATGGCCGACGTAGGCTTCGAATTCATCGTGGTGCAGGCGCGGCTGGCCCAGCTGCAGCGACAGCTGCAGGAAACCGACGTAAGCCGCGTAGGTGAGGCGCGCGCGGTTCTGCGCGTCCAGGCGCGGCAGGCCGGCCTGGCGGAAGCTGGCGGCCAGGTAATCCAGGCGCCGCTGCGACACGCGGCTCAGCACCGGCTGCACGACTGGATGGTCGAGCGCCTTCAGCAGTTCGCTATAGATGATGTGCGGCTTGAGTTCGTGCGCGACCACCTGGAACAGAGCCTTCAGGCGCGCGCGCGGTTCCGGCACGGCCTCGAGCTGGCCGAACACGGTTTCCTGCTCCATCGCTTCCCAGCGTTCGAGCGCGGCGACCAACAGCGCCTCGCGCGAAGGGAAGTGCCAGTAGAAACTGCCCTTGGTCACGCCGAGCCGGCGCGCCAGCGGTTCGACCGCAACGGCCGCGAGACCCTGCTCGGCGATGACGTCGAGCGCGGCCAGGGCCCAGTCCTCGGCGCTGAGGCGGGCCGGGCGGTCCAGTTTGGAGGCAGGGGTTACCATACGGTCGGCAAGTTTACGGGATGGAGCGATCATGCACCATACGGGCTGGTATTGACAGGCGAACAAATCGCAGCCCATACTCGGCCGTATGGTTCATTCCGCCCCTGCCGTAACGATGCCCGGCCTGTCCCCGCTTTCCCTGGCGGCAGACGGTGGCGTGTACCTGCAGGCCAGCCTGGCAGACGGCGACGGCCCGGGCCTGCTGCTGGCCCACGGCTTCGGCCAGACGCGCCAGGCCTGGCTGGGCACCCAGCGCCGCCTTGCCGACGCCGGCCGGGCGAGCCTGGCCTGGGACCTGCGCGGCCACGGCCAGTCGGGGCGCAATCCCGGCGACCTGCCCTACCGGGGCGAGCAGTTCGTTGATGACGTCGTGCTTGCCGCCGGCGCGCTGGGCCATGCGCCGGTGCTGGTGGGCGCGTCGATGGGCGGACTGACCGGCCTGATGGCCCAGGCCCGCGAGCGGGTGTTCTCGGCGCTGGTGCTGGTGGACATCACGCCGCGCTGGGAAGCCTCGGGCGTCGAACGCATCCTTGGCTTCATGACCGCGCATCCCGACGGCTTCGAATCCTTCGAACACGCCGCCGAGGAAATCGCCGCCTACCTGCCGCACCGCCGACAGCGCAAATCGCCGGCGCAGCTGGCGCACCTGCTCAAGCCGCGCGAGGATGGCCGCCTGGGCTGGCACTGGGACCCGCGCCTGCTGGCCGAATTCATCCCCTCGACCGGCGACCTGCAGGGCGCCATCGAGGATGCCTGCCGCGAACTGGACGTGCCGGTGCTGCTGGTGAGCGGCGGCCGCAGCGACCTGGTCAGCGACCAGACCGTCGGCCATTTCCTCGAACTGGCGCCCCACGCGCATCATGTCCGCCTGCCCGATGCCACCCACATGGTCGCGGGTGACGACAACGACGCCTTCACCGATACCCTGCTTGAGTTCCTGAGCACCCTGGCCGTCCCCCACGCGGCCACCCACGGAGAATCTTCATGAGCATCCTCGCGCCCTTCCTCGCCCTGTTGCTGGCGATCCTGGTCGTCGCCTACCACCGGCTAAGCCTGGCGGTGTTCACCGCGATTTCGGCGACGCTGCTGGTGGCCGTCGGCCTCGCCGGCGCCAACCTCACCGCGACGGTCATCGCCGCCGTGCTGCTGGCGCTGGGCACGCTGCCGCTGCTGATCACCCCGGTGCGGCAGAAGTTCATCACGACGCCGCTGCTGAAGTTCTACACGAAGATCCTGCCGCCGCTGTCGGACACCGAACGCACCGCGCTGGAAGCCGGCACGGTCGGTTTCGAAGGCGAACTGTTCTCGGGCATGCCCAGGTGGGACGAGCTGCTGGCCCAGCCCAAGCCGGTGCTCACCGCCGAGGAACAGGCCTTCCTGGACGGCCCGGTGGAAGAAGTCTGCCGCATGACCAACGACTGGGAGATCACCCACGTCCACGCCGACCTGACCCCGGAGATCTGGGAGTTCCTGAAGAAGAACAAGTTCTTCGGCATGATCATCCCGAAGGAATACGGCGGCCTGGGCTTCAGCGCGCTGGCCCACCACAAGGTGATCCAGAAGCTGGCTTCGGTCTCGGCCACGCTCAGCTCCACCGTCGGCGTGCCCAACTCGCTGGGCCCGGCCGAACTGCTGCTGCACTACGGCACCAAGGAGCAGAAGGACCACTACCTGCCGCGACTCGCCGACGGCCGTGAAGTGCCGTGTTTCGCGCTCACCGGTCCCTTTGCCGGCTCCGACGCCACCTCCCTGCCCGACTTCGGCATCGTCTGCGAAGGCGAGTGGAACGGCGCCAAGGTGCTGGGCGTCAAGCTGACCTTCGACAAGCGCTACATCACGCTGGCGCCGGTCGCTTCCGTCATCGGTCTGGCCTTCCGCCTGCACGATCCGGACAAGCTGCTGGGCGAGGAATCCGACCGCGGCATCACGCTCGCCCTGGTGCCGCGCGACACCCCGGGGCTGGAAGTCGGCCGCCGCCACTTCCCGCTCAACTGCGCCTTCCAGAACGGTCCGGTGCGCGGCCAGGAAGTGTTCCTGCCGCTGAGCCAGCTGATCGGCGGCGAAGACTACATCGGCCACGGCTGGCGCATGCTGGTCGAGTGCCTCAGCGTCGGCCGCGCGATCACCCTGCCGTCCACCTCGGCGGGTGCGTCCAAGCTGGCGGCCGTCGTCACCGGCGCCTATGCCCGCGTGCGCAAGCAGTTCGGCCTGTCGATCGGCCGCTTCGAAGGCGTCGAGGAATCGCTGGCGCGCCTGGCCGGCCATGCCTACGCCTGCGCGGCGCTGTCGCAGTCCACCGCCGCCGCCGTCGATCGCGGCGAGAAGCCCGCCGTGCCCTCGGCCATCGCCAAGTACCACACCACCGAACTGGCCCGCGAATGCGCCACCGACGCCATGGACATCCACGGCGGCAAGGGCGTCATCCTGGGCCCGATGAACTACCTGGGCCGCGGCTGGCAGGCGGCGCCGATCTCGATCACGGTCGAAGGCGCCAACATCATGACCCGCTCGCTGATGATCTTCGGCCAGGGCGCGATCCGCTGCCATCCGTGGGTGCTGAAGGAAATGCAGGCGGCGATGCTGCCCGACCGCGAACAGGCCGTGCGCGAGTTCGACGCCAACCTGTTCGGCCACATCGGCTTCGCGATCTCCAACGCCGTGCGCAGCTGGGTGCTGGGCCTGGTGGCTTCGAGCATCAGCAAGGCGCCGGGCGACGCCTACACGCGCCGCTACTACCGCAAGCTCAACCGCTACTCGGCCAATCTCGCGCTGGTCGCCGACACTTCGATGCTGCTGCTCGGCGGCAAGCTCAAGTTCAAGGAGAAGCTGTCGGGTCGCCTGGGCGACGTGCTGAGCCAGCTGTACATCGCCAGCGCGATGCTCAAGCGCTACGAGGACGAAGGCCGTCCGGCCGCCGAACAGCCGCTGCTGGCCTGGGCCTTCCACGATTCGGCGCACAAGATCGAACTGGCGCTGTCGGGCGCGCTGCGCAACTTCCCGATCCGCCCGGTGGGCTGGCTGCTTTGGCTGCTGGTCTTCCCCTGGGGTCGCCGCGCGCAGGCGCCGAGTGACCGCCTGGGCCGCCGCGCCGCGGCGCTGCTGATGTCGCCCTGCGATGCGCGTGACCGCCTGGCCGAGGGCACCTTCCTGACGCCCTGCGCGAACAACCCGGCGGGCCGCATCAACAGCTACCTGCCGAAGGTGATCCTGGCCGAGCCGGTGGAGCGCAAGTTCCTCAAGGCGCTCAAGACCAGCGACATCGAGGCGCTGGACTTCGCCTCGCAGCTGGCCGAGGGCGTGGCCGAGGGCTGGATCACGGCCGAGGAGCGGACCCAGCTCGAGGAACTGCGGGTGATGACGCTCGACGCGATCATGGTCGACGACTTCGATCCCTTCGAACTCGAGGCCGCGTCGCTGCACATGGACAAGCCGCAGAAGGGCGAGAAGTCCCGCGCCGCCTGACGATTCTCCGTAGGAGCGCCTTCAGGCGCGAATCCCTTCTTTGCCGAAGGCAAAGCCAAAAGATTCGCGCCTGAAGGCGCTCCTACGGTCTTCCTTCCGAGACCCGACATGGCCGAGACGCCGCTGCTTCGCCTCTACAAGAAGTTCAGCCGCTGGCCGGCCGGCCAGTGGCTCTTCAGCCGCGCGGTGTGCTTCAAGGCGCCCTACTTCGGGACCGTGTCGCCGCGTTTCACGCTGCTGGAGAACGGTCGCTGCGAGGCGACGATCCCGCACAAGCGGCGGATGCAGAACCACATCGGCACGGTGCACGCGATCGCGCTGTGCAACCTGGCGGAGCTGGTGGGCGGGGTGATGACGGACGCATCGCTGCCCAAAGGCATGCGCTGGATCCCGAAGGGCATGACGGTGCAATACCTCAAGCGCGCGGTGGGCACGCAGCGCGGCGTGGCGACGCCGGGCGTCCCGCTGGTGCCCTCGGACACGGGCTACGACTTCCCGGTCAACGTCGACGTCTTCGACCCGGCCGGCGAAAAGGTCTTCACCGCCACCATCACCATGTGGGTCAGCCCCTCCCGCTGACCCCGACGCCCCCCTGTAGGAGCGCCTTCAGGCGCGAATCTTCTGCCCTTGCCCTTTGGGCAAGCAAAGCGTCGCTCCCGAGCCCGGCGCGGCTGGAGGCGCCGCGCCTTCGCCCTGGCCGACCTTCGGAGACATGAATGTCGACGAAGAGGTTACATGGACGTACTTGCACCGTGTCGGCCAGGGCGACTGCACGCTGCCTCCACCCGCGAAAGGAACTCGACCCGACGCATTGCTTGGCCGGAAGGCCAAGGCCAGAAGATTCGCGCCTGAAGGCGCTCCTACAGGAGGCGGGTTTCAGGCGCCGAGTTGCGCGGCGTGGTGGCGCAGGTGGTCTTCGATGAAGCTGGCGATGAAGTAGTAGCCGTGGTCGTAGCCGGCATGGCGGCGCAGGGTCAGCGACTGGCCGGCTTCCGCGCAGGCGGCTTCGAAACGTTCCGGCTGCAGCTGCGGTTCCAGGAATTTGTCCGCCAGTCCCTGGTCCACCAGGATAGGCCGCCCGAACGGCCGCCGCCGCACCAGTTCGCAGGCGTCGTGTTCCGCCCAGACCGCGTGGTGATCGCCCAGGTAGCGGCTGAAGGCCTTCCGGCCCCAGGGCACCTCGCAGGGCGCCACGATCGGCGCGAACGCCGACACGCTGAGGTATTGCTGCGGATGCTTGAGCGCCAGCGTCAGCGCCCCGTGGCCGCCCATCGAATGACCGGTGATGCCCATGCGCCCCGGGTCGGCCGGGAAATGCTCGCGCACCACCGCCGGCAGTTCGTGAACGACGTGGCTTTCCATCCGGAACCGCGACGACCAAGGCGCCTGCGTGGCGTCGAGGTAGAAGCCCGCGCCCTCGCCGAACTCCCAGTCGCCCGTGGCGCCTTCGAAGCCGGTGTCGCGCGGGCTGGTGTCGGGCATCACCAGCATCAGCCCCAGCTCGGCCGCCATCCGCTGCGCGCCGGCCTTCATCGTCGCCGTCTCTTCGCTGCAGGTCAGCCCGGCCAGGTAGAACAGCACCGGCACCCGGCCCTCGCGTGCCTGCGGCGGCTGGTACACCGCGAAGCGCATCGGCCCGCCGCAGGCGGCCGAGTCCATGCGGTAGAAACCCTGCACCCCGCCGAAGCAGGCGTGTTCGGAAACAAGCTCGAGCGTCATCAGTACACCACCACGCTGCGGATCGATTCGCCGCGGTGCATCAGGTCGAAGGCGTCGTTGATCTTCTCCAGCGGCATCGTGTGGGTGATCAGCGAGTCGATGTCGATCTTGCCCTCCATGTACCAGTCGACGATCTTCGGCACGTCGGTGCGGCCGCGGGCGCCGCCGAAGGCGCTGCCGCGCCAGTTTCGGCCAGTCACCAGCTGGAACGGCCGCGTGCTGATCTCGGCCCCGGCCGGGGCCACGCCGATGATCACGCTGGTGCCCCAGCCCTTGTGCGCGCACTCCAGCGCCTGGCGCATCACCTGGGTGTTGCCGATGCATTCGAAGGTGTAGTCGGCGCCGCCCTTGGTCAGCGACACCAGGTAGGGCACCAGGTCGCCTTCCACGTCCTTCGGATTGACGAAGTGCGTCATGCCGAACTTGCGCGCCATGGCTTCGCGGTTCGGGTTGAGGTCGACGCCCACGATCATGTCGGCGCCGGCCAGGCGCGCGCCCTGGATCACGTTCAGGCCGATGCCGCCGAGCCCGAACACGACGACCTTGGAACCCACCTCCACCTTCGCCGTGAAGATCACCGCGCCGATGCCGGTGGTGACGCCGCAGCCGATGTAGCAGACCTTGTCGAAGGGCGCGTCCTCGCGGATCTTCGCCAGCGCGATCTCCGGCACCACGGTGTACTGGGCGAAGGTCGACGTGCCCATGTAGTGCAGCACCGGCTTGCCGTCCAGGCTGAAGCGGCTGGAGCCGTCCGGCATCAGGCCCTGGCCCTGGGTCGAGCGGATGGCCTGGCACAGGTTGGTCTTGGGGTTAAGGCAGTACTCGCACTGCCGGCACTCGGGCGTGTACAGCGGGATGACGTGGTCGCCCTTCTTCAGCGTCGTCACGCCCGGGCCGACGTCGACCACGATGCCGGCGCCTTCGTGGCCCAGGACCGCCGGGAACATGCCTTCCGGATCGGCGCCCGACAGGGTGAACTCGTCGGTGTGGCAGACACCGGTGGCCTTGAGTTCCACCAGCACCTCGCCGGCGCGCGGACCTTCGAGGTCGACGGTTTCAATCGTGAGCGGCTTGCCGGCCTGGTGCGCGACGGCGGCTTTGACTTTCATGTGGAAGGCTCCCTGGCGTTTGCCGCCAAGGTTAACGCCGTCGCGCCCTCGTTGTGTTTCGGCGGTGCGAAGGCCGGGTCAGGCCTTCGGCTCGGCCGGCAGCCGGGCCTGTTCGCGCACCAGCCGCCAGGCACCGTAGAGGAATCCGCCCGCCACGAAGACGCCGGCGCCGAACACCACGCTTGAGCCGAAGGCCGACAGCGGCTTGTACAGCCAGGCGAACGACAGGTCGCCGCCCCGGTAGACCACCGTGTCTATCGCGGCCTTGGCCTTGTAGCGGGCCTCGCGATCCACGCGGGTGTAGATGGTTTCGCGGGCCGGCTTGGCCAGGGCGAATTCGGAGGCCCGCGTGCCGACCTGCACCACCGCCACCAGCATCGGCAGCGGCGAGGCCCAGAGCACGCAGAAACCCGCCAGGATCAGCAGCGCCGGACCGACCAGCAGCGGCGCCACGCCCCAGCGCGTCAGCACCGCGCGGGTGACGAAAACCTGCAGCAGCAGCACCAGCCAGTTGATCGACTTGTCGATCATCGAGAAGAAGGCCGTGGCTTCTTCCGCCGCCGCCGGGCTTTCGAGGGTCATGGCCCGGACGATGGCGTTCTGTTCGTTGTAGAGCAGCGTGCCGACGCCGACGCCGAAGAACATCAGCACCGCGAAGGCGCGCAGCAGCGGGTCGGTGGCGATGCGCCGCAGGCCTTCGAGGATGCCGCCGCCCATGGCCTCGTCGCCGCTGCGCAGGCCGGCGGCCTGTTCACGCGCCCGGGCCCAGGGTGCCAGCTTCAGGATGCACAGCAGGCAAAGGCCCAGGAACCCGGCGGACACCAGCAGCAGGTTGCCGACGCCCAGCTGTCCCACCAGCCGGGTGGTGATCTCGGGGCCGAGCAGGCCACCCAGCGTGCCGCCGGCGGCGATGAAACCATAGAGGCGCTTTGCCTGCGGGTCGGTGTAGATGTCGGCCATGAAGCTCCAGAACACCGACACCGCGAACAGGTTGAACACCGCCACCCAGACGAAGAACAGGCCCCCGCGGCCCGGCATCCCGGACTGGAATGCGAAATAAAAGCCGCCCAGGCAGGCGATGAAGACCAGGTAGACCACCGGCAGGAACAGGCGCCGCGGGAAGCGCGACACCAGGGCACCGTAGACCGGCTGCAGCACCACCATCGCAATGAAGGTACCGGTGAAAAGCGCCTGCAGCTGGTAGTCGCCCAGCGCCACGCCGCGGGCCGCGAACCAGTCCACCATGCCCACCGGGAACACCGCCGACGGGTCGTTGGCCGCGCCCATCGCGTCGCGCACCGGCCGCAGCACGTAATAGCCCGTGAGCAAGAAGAAGAAGTACAGGAACGACCACAGCAGCGCCGGGAACTCCCGCAGCGCGCCGCGCAGGTGGTCAAAGCGGCCGGCGATGGGCGGGGCCTGGGGCATCGTGCTTCCGGTCGGGGAGGCCGCACGATAGCCAACCCGGGCCGGCGCCGCCACCCGCCTGCACAGTGACGCTGTGCACGGTTCGTGGTTCCGGACAGCCCCACCGAGTGTTTGCTCTAGCCGCGGAGCCTAGCCTCGGGACGTCATGGAAAAGAAGCAGAACGCGTGTACGACTACATCATCGTAGGAGCGGGCTCCGCGGGCTGCGTACTGGCCAACCGGCTCAGCGAAGACCCCGATTGCCGCGTGCTGCTGCTCGAGGCCGGCCCGCGCGACTGGCATCCCTTCATCCACATGCCCGCGGGCCTGGCCAAGCTGGTCGGCAAGAAGGGCGTGAACTGGGACTACACGACCGCGCCGCAGGCCCAGCTGGGCGGGCGCGGCCTGTGGTGGCCGCGCGGCAAGGTGCTCGGCGGCTCGAGCTCGATCAACGCCATGTGCTACATCCGCGGCCATGCCGCCGACTACGACGAATGGGCGGCGATGGGCGCCGACGGCTGGCACTGGGACAACGCCCTGCCCTACTTCCTGCGCAGCGAAGGCAATGAGCGCGGCGCCAGCGAACTGCACGGCGGCGATGGCCCGCTGGGCGTGTCCGACCCGCGCCACCGCAACCCGCTGTCGGAAGCCTTCCTGCAGGCGGCCGGCCAGGCCGGCCATGCGCTGACCGACGACTTCAACGGGCGCAGCCAGGAAGGCTTCGGCTGGTACCAGACGACCACCCGCGACGGCGCCCGCAGCTCCAGCGCGGCGGCCTTCCTGGCGCCGGTGCGCCAGCGGCCGAACCTCAAGGTGGTCACCGGCGCCACCGCCAGCCGCGTGGTTTTCGAAGCGGGGCGCGCCAGCGGCGTCGTTTACACCGTGGGTCGCCGCAGCTACTGCGAAGGCGCGACGCGCGAGGTCATCCTCAGCGGCGGCGCGATCAATTCGCCGCAGCTGCTGATGCTCTCGGGCATCGGCCCGGCCGACGAGCTGCGCCGCCTGGGCATCGGGGTGCAGGCCGACCTGCCGGGCGTGGGCGCCAACCTGCACGACCACCTCGACATCTGTTCGCTGCAGCGCTGCACCCAGGGCCTGAGCTACGACGGCCTGAGCGACGCCGCCGTGGCTTTCCAGTACTACCTGATGGGCCGCAAGGGGCCGGGCGCCAGCAACATCGCCGAAACCGGCGGCTTCCTGCGCAGCCACCTGGCCGAGGACGAGCGCCCGGACATGCAGTTCCACTTCGTGCCGGCGCAGCTGGACGACCACGGCCGCAACCGCCTGCCCGGCAACGGCTACACCCTGCACGCCTGCGGCCTGCGTCCGCGCAGCCGGGGCCGTATCCGCCTGGCCAGCGCCTCGGCCGGCGACAAGCCGCTGATCGACGCCGCCTACCTCAGCGACCCCGAGGGTTTCGACCTGAAGGTGATGGTGGAAGCGGTGAGGCTGTCGCGCGAGATCCTGGCGCAGCCGGCCTTCGCGCCCTTCCGCGGCGAGGAAGTGCTGCCGGGCGCCAGCGTGCAGGACGAGGCCGGCATCATCGAATTCATCCGCCGCAAGGCCGAGTCCATCTACCACCCGGTCGGCACCTGCCGGATGGGCCGCGGCAACGACCCGGCCACCGTGGTCGACCCGCAGCTGCGGGTGAAGGGCGTCGAGGGCCTGCGCGTGGTGGATGCCTCGGTGATGCCGCGCCTGGTCGGCGGCAACACCAACGCGCCGACGATGATGATCGCCGAACGCGCCGCCGACCTGATCCGCGGCCTGGCGGCCTGAACCACGCCGCGTGCGCCGCGCTCAGCGCGGCTGTTCGAGCATCGGCGGCAGCGGGCAGTGCAGCGAGGCGCAGACCACGCGCAGCAGTTCGGCCTCGGCCACGCTCATGCGGCCGTCGTGGCTGATCGCGGCCACCAGGCCTTCGAGCAGCAGCTCCTTGCCCACCAGGTCCACTTCGTCGAGCACCGGCCAGACCTCGTCCATCGCCCGGTGCGGGTCCGCCGGCGGGCGGTAGGGCGCGTCCAGGCGCGGGAACACGCGCGTCAGCCCAGCCAGGTAGGCGCGCATCGCCGCGGCGCCGTCGGTGTGGCCGGCCTGGGCCAGCACCGCCAGCAGGGTGACCGCCTGCGGCGCGCAGCGCGACAGCTGGCGATGCCCCGGCACCCAGGCGCGTGAGGGATCGAGCGCGTCGCGCACCTGCACCCGCAGCAGGCGGCCGAGGCTGTATTCGAACAGGCTGATGCGGCCATCGGCATGGCTCAGCGCGAAGCAGCTGTCCATGAACTTCTCCAGTTCCGGGCGCGGCCGCTTGCGCAGCGCCGGCATCGCCATCGCGGCCAGCGGCAGGTGCAGGATGCGCGGCAGCTCCTCCAGCCGATCGGCGTAGTCCAGGGCCTGGCGGGCCAGGCGTTCGTCGTGGCGCGCGGCCAGCTCGAACTGCTGGGCCTCGCGCACCGCGCCGCCCTCGGCCATCAGCAGGCCCAGCAGCAGCGGCACCGCCTCGTCGCGTTCGTGCACAGCCTGGCGCAGCACCTCGGGCAGTGCGTCCACCAGCGCGCCGGCGCGCACGTAGTCGTCCGAACGCGGCGCGCCGACCTGGGCGACCACCGCCGGCGGTGCGACCAGCAGCTCGGCCCGGTCGGCCGGGAGCGCCGGCGATTCGGCGGCCAGCCCCATCGCCAGGTCCTCGTCCAGGCCCGAGGGCGGGTGCATCTGCCAGCGCGCCGCCAGGTCGTCGACCATCGCCGGCCGGAACGAGGGCTCCAGCGCCTGGATGCGCTCGACCAGGGGCGGGTGCGTGGCGAACAGCGACGAGAACCCGACGCCGTCGCCGAACAGCATGTGGGAGATTTCCTCGGTGTCGCCGCTTTCGAGCTTCGAACCCGCCGGCAGCCCGGCGATCTTCTTGAGCGCGCCGGACAGGCCGGTGGTCTGGCGGGTGAACTGCACGGCCGAGGCGTCGGCCAGGTACTCGCGCTGGCGGCTGACGCCGGCCTTGATGAGCCGCCCGAAGAACAGGCCGATGTAACCGACCACCATCAGCGCCAGCGCCGCCAGCAGCAGCGGCGCGCCGTCCTTGCCGCGGGCGCCGCGCCCGTGCACCAGGATCTTTCGGCCGACCACCGCCAGGACCAGGATGCCGAACAGCACGCCCATCAGCCGGATGTTCAGGCGCATGTCGCCGTTGAGCACGTGGCTGAATTCGTGGGCGATGACGCCCTGCAGTTCGTCGCGGTTGAGCTTGTCCAGGGCGCCGCGGGTCACCGCGATCGCCGCGTCGCTGGGCGCGTAGCCGGCGGCGAAGGCGTTGATGCCGGCCTCGTGCTCGAGCACGAAGACCTGCGGCACCGGCACGCCGGAGGCGATCGCCACTTCCTCGACCACGTTGCGCAGCCGCCGGTAGTGGAAGTCGTGGGTGTCCCCGGGCACCGGCGTGCCGCCGAGCTGCATCGCCACCGCGGAACCGCCCTGGCGCAGGCTGGCCAGCCGGTAAAGCGAGCCGGCGCCGATGATGCCCAGCGTCAGCAGGGTCGCCATGACCATGCCCGCCGCCAGCGAACCCGGATCGGAGGCCGAGCCCAGGCCGCCGAAGAACAGCAGGAACAGGAAATCGACCGCCAGCACGATCGCGGCCACCGCGAGCACGAACAGCACGACCAGCCGCCGCGACCGGCGGCGGGCCAGGTCCTGGCGGGCGAAGAAGTTCAAGCTCAGAAGCTGACCTTGGGCGCCTCGCGCTTCTCGGGCTCGGTGATCTCGAGCAGGGCGGCGTGGGCGAAGTTGAACATGCCCGCGACGATGTTCGAGGGGAACACCTCGCGCTTGTTGTTGTAGGCCATCACGCTGTCGTTGTAGGCCTGGCGCGCGAAGGCGATGCGGTTCTCCGTGGAGGTGAGCTCCTCGGTGAGCTGCATCATGTTCTGGTTGGCCTTCAGGTCCGGGTAGGCCTCGGCAACCATCATCAGGCGCGACAGGGCCCCGGCCAGGCCGGATTCGGCGCTGCCGAGCTGCGCCATCGCGGCGTCGTCGCCCGGGCGGGCCTTGGCCGCGGCCAGGCCGCTGACCGCGGCGGCGCGGGCCTGGATGACCGCTTCCAGGGTTTCCCGTTCATGCTTGAGATAGCCTTTGGCGACCTCGACCAGGTTCGGGATCAGGTCGTAACGCCGCGTAAGCTGCACGTCGATCTGCGCGAAAGCGTTCTTGAAGGCGTTCCGGGCCGTCACCAGGCCGTTGTAGATACCCACGCCCCAGAACAGCACCACCGCCGCCAGCACCAACAGCACGATCAGGCTCGTCATTTTCTAGCTCCCCCAGGTGGGGACCCGTTTACGCCAGCCGCGATAGACTTGGGTCCGTTCGCCAAGCATACGTCGCTCATGCCAAGCACGAAAGACAAGTCCACGCTCCCCGTCCGCAGCCTGCTCGCCCTGCCCCTGCTCGCCCTCGCCAGCCTGTCGTGGGCGGCGCCATCCCGGGCCGCAGGTGATTTCACCCGCGAGGCGCGCGAAATCGAAGCCCTTGCCGAGCAAATGATGCAGCGCGCACGCATCCCGGGCATGGCCATGGCCATCGTCGCCGACGGCGAGGTGGTGTCGCTGCGCGGCTACGGCGTGGTCGACAGCAAGCTGCGCGACCGGGTGACGCCGGACACCTCGTTCCGGATCGCGTCCCTGTCCAAGCCCTTCGCCGGCACCCTGAGCGCGATGCTGGTGCGCGAGGGCGCGATGGACTGGGACAGCCCGATCGTCAACCAGCTGCCCACCTTCACCCTGCGCGACGGCCAGGCTGCGCAGAAGATCACCGTTCGCCAGGTGCTCAGCCACCAGGTCGGCCTGGGCTACAACACCTACGACCGCGACCTGGAGGCCAACCAGCCCTACCCGCTGCTCGCCGCGAAGCTGGCCGAAGCCCCGCTGACCTGCAGCCCGGGCGAGTGTTACGCCTACCAGAACATCGCCTTCAGCCTGGTCGGCGACATGGTCTTCGCCACCACCGGCGACTTCTACGCGGCGCAGGTGGAAAAACGCATCTTCCAGCCGCTGGGCATGTTCGGCGCCACCTTCGGCCGCACCGGCCTGGAGGCCAGCCCGAGCTGGGCGCGTCCGCACGTGCGCAGCGGCGGCACCTGGGTGCCGGTGCGTCCGAAGGAAACCTACTACCGCATCCCGCCGGCGGCCGGCGTCAACGCCTCGGCGCGCGACATGGCGCAGTGGCTGATCGCCCAGATGGGGCACCGCCCCGAGGTGCTGCCCGAGGAACTGCTCGAGGAAATCCGCACGCCGCAGGTGGAAACCCCCGGCGAAATCCGCGGCAGCGGCTGGCGCCGCGACCGGCTGCGCAAGGCGCACTACGCGCTCGGCTGGCGCATCTACGACTACGCCGGCCACACGCTGGTCTACCACGCGGGTGCCGTGCAGGGTTACCGCGCCATCATCGGCTTCCTGCCGGAGCGCGACGTCGGCGTCGTGATCCTGTGGAACAGCGAAAGCGCGATGCCATCGGGCCTGTTCCCCAGCACCATGGACCGCGCACTGGCGCTGCCGAAGCACGACTGGATGGGACTGCCGCGGGGCCGGCGGCGCTGACCGCGGCCCGGAAAAGCGAACGCCGGCGCTAAGCCGGCGTCTGCGTGCCTTTGGAAAGTCTCCCTCCCCGCCTGGGCAACACGGGGAGAGAGCCCAGCTTTACCGCGTTTGGATGCTCGTCGCGCCTTACAGCGCGGGGGCAACCGGGGCGGCCGGCATCGGAGCCGGCTTCTTGGCGGCGGGCTTGCGCGCCGCCTTCTTCTTCGCAGCCTTCTTGGCGGCCGGCTTCTTGGCAGCCTTCTTGGCCGCCGGCTTCTTGGCCGCCTTCTTGGCTACCTTCTTCTTCGCGGCCTTCTTGGCCGGCTTGCGCGCGGTCTTCTTCGCAGCCTTCTTGGCTACTTTCTTCTTGGCGGCCTTCTTGGCGACCTTCTTCTTCGCGGCCTTCTTGGCCGGCTTGCGCGCGGTCTTCTTCGCAGCCTTCTTGGCTACTTTCTTCTTGGCAGCCTTCTTGGCGACCTTCTTCTTCGCGACCTTCTTGGCCGGCTTGCGCGCAGTCTTCTTCGCAGCCTTCTTGGCCGGCTTCTTGGTGGCCTTCTTGGCGACCTTCTTCACCGACTTCTTCACGGCCTTGGCGGCCTTTTTCACGGTCTTCTTCGCTTTCGCGGCCTTCTTGGCCGGTTTCTTCGCAGCTTTCTTCGTAGCCATGGTCAACTCCTCGTCAGTTGGCTTTTGGACTGCCCAGTCTCAAAGGCACCGCCCCGGGTCAGGGCCCGGGACGTACCGCCACCACGGTCATGCCGCGGCGGTCGGATTCTTGCCGGCGCGGGGCGGCGCCGGATAAACGAACGCCCGGGCCGTGACCGGTCCGGGCGTTGGAAAAAGGGATGTCGGCAGCGGACGAATTCGATTTCGCGGAGGGATGTTTGCCCTGATCCACCATGATGAGTCCTGGGGTGGAGTTCGGAGTTGTGGCTCGCGTTGTCGACTCGTTCCTGATCACTCGCTTCCGCAGTTTGCATCTGCTGGGCGAAAGCTAATCAGGGGATTTCGGGATGTCAACAACTTTGCATAAAAATTTTCAAGGGGTGTCGGCTTGGTTACCGACCGGCAGACCCGCGCTGCCGGCGCGTGGAAACACCGGCGACTTCGCGTACGAAAACCCGCAGTGAAAAAAACGTCGGTAAAAAAGCCTTCTTTGCATTTACACGCGAGCGGCGACACCTCGGTTGCGACGCCCCGGGCGTCGGCGGACGAGCGTCGGGAACGGCATGTCGACACCTTGAAAAAACATCGCGCGCCGCCGCCCCGGAGCGGCGATTGCGCACCGCAAAAAGCAAAACTGCGCGGATTCCCGACGCGTGCGACGGCCTTTCCGATGCCAAAAAAAACGGCCGCCAGGCGGCGACCGTCTTTTGTGCGACGCGGGAAGGCGGCGTCAGTGGCCGTCGTCCTCGAGCAGCTGGGCGTAGTCGTCCGGCGACAGCAGCTCCTTGAGCTGTTCGGGTTCGGACGGCTCGACCACGAAGATCCAGCCTTCGCCGAAGGCGTCCTCGTTGATCGTCTCGGGCTTGTCCGACAGCGCCGAGTTGACCTCGACGACGGTGCCGGCGATCGGCGAATAGACGTCGGAGGCGGCCTTGACCGACTCGACCACGGCGCTGGCGCCGCCCTGTTCGACGGTGTCGCCGACGTTGGGCAGCTCGACGTAGACCAGGTCGCCAAGCAGGCCCTGGGCATGGTCGGAAATACCGACGGTGACGCGGCCGTTGTCTTCGACGCGGGCCCACTCGTGGGACTTGAGGAACTTCAGGTCGCCGGGAATCTCGCTCATGGTCTGGGCCTCGGATCTGGGGGCAGCGGGGTTGGCCGCTAGTTTAAACGCGGCCGGGGCGACATGGCACCCGGCCGGACGATTCAGTCGAGCACGCCCGGCTGGGCGACGCCGTCGCGCACGAACGGGTACTTCACCACCCGCACCGGCAGCTGCCGGCCGCGGATGTCGACGCTGACCGCGCCGAGTGGCCCGGCCGGCACCCGCGCCAGCGCGATCGCCTTGCCCAGGGTCGGCGAGAAGGTGCCCGACAAGACTTCGCCCTGGCCGGCATCGGTAAGCACGGCCTGGCCGTGGCGCAGCACGCCCTTCTCGTCGAGCACCAGGCCGACGATCCGGCGCGGCACGCCAGCGGCCTTCTGCGCCTCGAGCGCGGCGCGGCCGTTGAAGTCGCGTCCCTCGTCCAACGACACCGTCCAGGCAAGCCCGGCTTCGTAAGGCGTCACCGACTCGTCCATGTCCTGGCCGTAGAGCGCCATGCCCGCTTCCAGGCGCAGGGTGTCGCGCGCGCCCAGGCCGGCCGGCTTGACGCCGGCTTCGAGCAGCCGGTTCCAGAACTCCACCACCATCGCCTCGGGCACGATCACCTCGAAGCCATCCTCGCCCGTGTAACCCGTGCGGGCGACGAACAGGCCGTCGGCCTCGCAGGCGACGAACTTGCCGAGCTTGCCGGCCGCTTCGGCCGCCTCCGGCGACAGCAGGCCCAGTACCTTCTCGCGTGCGTTCGGACCCTGCACCGCGATGATCCCGAGGTCGCGGCGCTCGGTGACGTGCAGTCCGAACGGCGCCGCCTGGGCGGTGATCCAGGCGATGTCCTTGTCGCGGGTGCCGGCGTTGACCACCAGCCGGAAGAAGTCCTCGGCCAGGTAATAGACGATCAGGTCGTCGATCACGCCGCCCTTGTCGTCAAGCATGCAGGCGTAGAGCGCCTTGCCGGGCGCCTTGAGCTTGTCCACCGAATTGGCCACCAGCTTGCGCAGGAAGGGCCGCACCTGGTCGCCGCGCAGGTCGAGCACGGTCATGTGCGAGACGTCGAACATGCCGGCGTCGCGGCGCACCTGGTGGTGTTCCTCGATCTGGGAGCCGTAGTTGATCGGCATGTCCCAGCCGCCGAAGTCCACCATCTTGGCGCCCAGCGCCCGGTGGGTGTCATTGAGAACCGTCTTCTTGCTCATCGCCTGCCCTGCCAACCCGGGAAAGCCGCCATTATCGCAAGAAGGAACGGGGTCAGGTTCACTTCCGCCGCGCGGAAGTGAACCTGACCCCGTTCTTTACCGCTGCTGCCTCACCAGCCACCAGACCGGCAGCAGGCCGACCAGGCACAGCCACAGCGCCGGCCAGGCCGCCTGCATCCACAGGCCTTCGCTGGTGTAGGCGTGGATCTTCACTGCCAGCGTGTCCCAGCCGAAGGGGCGCAGCATCAGCGTGGCGGGCAGCTCCTTGACCACCTCGACCAGCACCAGCAGGCCGGCGGCGACCAGGCCGGGACGCAGCAGCGGCAACACCACCCGGCGCAGGCGCTGCCACGGCGAGGCGCCGAGCAGCCGGGCCGAATCGAGCAGCGAAGGCCGCAGCGCATGGAAGGCGGCATCGATGGTTTCGTTGCCGACCCGGAAAAAGCGCGCGCACAGCGCGACCAGCACCGCCAGCACCGAGGAGCTCAGCGCCAGCGCGCCCAGCCAGGGCGCCGACCGTTCGGCGGCGACCAGCAGCCACATCGCCCCCACCGCCAGCACGGTGCCGGGCACCGCGTAACCCAGGCCGGCGACGAAAGCCGCGGAGCGCACGCCGCGGTCGTTGCCGCTGCGCCGCGACAGCACCGCGAAGGCCAGCGCGAGCAGCAGCACCACCACTGCCGCCATCGCCGCGAGCAGCGCGGTGTTGAGCGCGGCTTCGCCGACCTCGGGCAGCGACGTGCGCACCTGCCAGGACCAGGCCAGCAGCTGCAGCACCGGCACCACGAAGCCCAGGCTGACGGTGGCGGCCGCCGCGGCCGTCACCGCCCACCCGCGCAAGCCGGGCAACGGCCGGCGCGCCGGCGGCATCAGCTGCTTGCTGGCATGGCTGGCGCGACCCCGGGTCCAGCGCTCGAGCAGCAGCACCAGCACGACCAGGCCGATCAGGCCGCAGGCCAGCTGCGCCGCCGCCGGCAGCGAGTACAGGCCGAACCAGGTCTTGTAGATCGCCGTACTGAAGGTATCGACGCCCAGGATGCTGACGGCGCCGAAGTCCGCCAGCGCTTCGAGCAGCACCAGCGAAAGCCCGGCCGCCCAGGCGGGACGCGCCATCGGCAGCGCCGCACGGAAGAACGCCGACACCGGGCCATGGCCCAGCGACCGCGCCGCATCCATGGCGGCACTGCCCTGGCGCAGGAAGGCCGCGCGCACCACCAGGAAGACGTAGGGATAAAGCACCAGACCCAGCACCGCCGCCGCACCGGGCACGCTGCGCAGTTCGGGAAAGGAAGCCGGCGGCAGGCCAAGTGCGCGCCAGCCGGTCTGCAGCGGGCCCGCGTAGTCCGCCAGGCCGACGTAGACAAAAGCGACGACATACGCAGGCAGCGCGAGCGGCAGCACCAGCGCCCAGTCGAACAGCCGGCGGCCCGGCCATTCATAACGTGCGCTGGCCCAGGCGAAACCGACGCCCAGCACCATCGCGAACACCGCCAGCAGCACCAGCAGGCCCAGCGTATTGCGCGCCGCCAGCGGCAGGACCTGTTCGAACAGGTGCGGCCAGACTTCGGGCTGGGGCACCGCGAAGGATGTCGCCAGCCACAGTGCCGGCAGCACCAGCGGCGCCGCCAGCAGCCAGGCCATCAGGCGCGACCCGCGAAGGCCGCCGGTCGCGCCGGGGTTCATGCGCTCAGCGCCAGCCCGCCCGGTCCATCAGGCGCACGGCTTCGGCCTGGCGCTTGCCGGCCACGGTGACGTTCACCGGGTCGGGCTTGAACGCCCCCCAGGCCGCGACCACCGGATCGAGCGCCACGCCGTCGCGGGCGGGGATCTCGTAGTTGATGCTGGCGAAGTCGGCCTGCACCGATTCCGAGGCCAGCCACTCCAGGAACGCGCGCGCGGCGGCCTTGTTCTTCGAGGCGGCGACGATGCCGGCGCCGGAAACATTGACGTGCGCGCCACCCTTGCCCTGGTTGGCCCAGAACACCTGCACCGGGAAGTCCGGCGTGTCGGCCTGCAGGCGGCCCAGGTAATAGGTGTTGATGATGCCGACGTCGCACTGGCCTGCAGCAATCGCCTTGGCCAGCTGGGTATCGTCGGCGAACGGCGCGGTGGCCAGGTTGGCGACCCAGCCGCGCACGACTTCTTCGGTGCGATCGGCGCCGAGGCGTTCGATCATCGTCGCCACCAGCGACTGGTTGTAGACCTTCTTGGAGGAACGCAGGCACAGGCGGCCCTTCCATTCCGGCGCCGCCAGGGCTTCGTAGGTCGAAAGCTCGGACGGCTTCACGCGCTCGGTCGAATAGACGATGGTGCGGGCCCGCTGCGACAGCGCGAACCAGCGGCCCTGCGGGTCGCGAAGGTGGGCGGGCACCGCGGCGTCGAGCCTGGCCGATTCGGTCGGTGCGAGCAGGTCGCGTTCGGCGGCCTGCCAGAGGTTGCCGGCGTCCACGGCCATGAAGATGTCCGCGCGGGTGTTGGCGCCTTCCGCAGCCAGGCGTTCGATCAGCACCGGCGCGCCGTCGGAGAGCACGCGGATGCGGGTGCCGGTTTCCTTCTCGTAGCGTTCGAACAGCGGCTTGACCAGCGGCTCGCGGCGTTCGGTGTAGACCACCAGCTCCGCCGCCTGCAGGGCGGGCGCGGCCAGGCTGGCCAGCAGGAGTGCGATCAGCGCATTTCGTGGGGTGCGGGACATGGACGGCTCCTCGTGGGGACCATCAGATGATAATGGTTCTCACTTCCGGCTGGAAGCCACCCCGGCGATGGCCGGGGCCTGGCATTCAGCCGGCATCGCGCACCTGCAGCGCCATGTTGTTCGCCGAGATGACGCGGACGCGGGCCCCGACCGGCAGCTCCGGGCCTTCGACCGGCCAGAAGGCATCGCCGACCTTCACGCGCCCGCGCCCGTCGACGATCGCCTGTTCCAGGTGCAGCACCTGGCCCACCAGCTGCTCGCCGCGGCGGTTGAGGTTGGGGTGGTCGCTGGGCTTCTCGCGCCCGCGGAAGTACCGGATGTAGATGCCGATCGACACGAAGCCCAGCACCACGAAGGCCAGCGCCTGCCAGACCAGCGGCAGGTCCACCACCATCAGCAGCAGGAACATCGCCGCCGCCGCGAAACCCAGCCATAGCAGGAAGACGCCGGGCAGCAGCGCCTCGGCCGCGATCAGCAGCAAGGCGAGGCCGGCCCAGACCACCAGTTCGATGCGCATGGCTCAGGCTCCGGGGAACTGCGCGCGGTTGGCCGGCTTCACCGGCGGCGGCTCCGGCGCCTTGTCGCCCAGGGTCTGCCGGGCAAGTTCGGCGATGCCGCCGAGCGAGCCGATCACGCCGCTGGCTTCCATCGGCATCAGCACGAACTTCTGGTTCGGCGCCTCGGCCAGCGCCTTGAAGGCTTCGATGTACTTCTGCGCGACGAAGTAGTTGATCGCCTGCAGATTGCCGCTGGCGATGGCGTCGGAAACCATGCGCGTCGCGTTGGCTTCGGCCTCGGCCAGTCGCTCGCGGGCCTCGGCTTCGCGGAACGCGGCCTCGCGTTCGCCCTCGGCTTCCAGGATCGCCGCCTGCTTCTCGCCTTCGGCGCGCAGGATCTCCGACTGGCGATGGCCTTCGGCCTCGAGGATGTTGGCGCGCTTTTCGCGCTCGGCCTTCATCTGCCGCGCCATCGCGTCCACGAGGTCGCGCGGCGGCTGGATGTCGCGGATCTCGATGCGGGTGACCTTGATGCCCCAGGGGTTGGTTGCCTGGTCGACGACGTTGAGCAGCTGCGCGTTGATGGTTTCGCGCTGGCTCAGCGATTCGTCCAGGTCCATCGAGCCGATGACGGTACGGATGTTGGTCTGCACCAGCGCGATCGTCGCGATCTCGAGGTTGGAGACCTCGTAGGCGGCCTTCGCGGCATCGAGCACCTGGAAGAAGACCACGCCGTCCACCTTCACGACCGCGTTGTCCTTGGTGATGACGTCCTGGCTGGGCACGTCGAGCACCTGTTCCATCATGTTGATCTTGCGACCGACGTTCTGGATGACCGGCACCAGCAGGTGCAGGCCCGGCGTCATTGAATGCGTGTACTTGCCGAACCGTTCGACGGTCCATTCAAAGCCCTGCGGCACCATGCGCACGGCCTTGAAAAGCAGCACGACGCCGGCGAGCAGGATGATGACGCCCAGAATCTCCAACATGACCCCTTCCCCCGATATGTCAGGGGCGCAGTCTAAGGCCAAGCCGGCCCGTCCGGCAGCAAACGGTATTGCGAATCATTCTCGACCGCAGTACCATTCGCGCCGCCGGTCCCGCCGGCACCGCCCCCGTCAATAAAGACAAGAAACCATGTCCACCCTGCTCCGCACCGCCATCGCGCTGGCCCTGCTGCCGGCCGCCCCCGCCTTTGCCGCCACCGCAACTGCCGCCGCCACCGCCACGAGCACCGCCGAGACCCCGGCCGAGGCCAACGAGTCCCTGGTCCGCCTGGACCGCGTGAACGTCTTCGGCAGCCGCGCCGAGGTCGAGAAGACCGCCGGCTCCGCCCACTACATCGACCAGGCCACCCTCGAGCGCTTCAACTTCCGCGACGTCAACCGCGTGCTGCGCCAGGTCCCGGGTGTCTACATCGTCGAAGAGGAAGGCTTCGGCCTGCGTCCGAACATCGGCATCCGCGGCTCGGGCACCGACCGCAACAACCGCATCACCGTGATGGAAGACGGCGTGCTGATCGCGCCGGCGCCCTACGCCGCGCCCGCCGCCTACTACTTCCCGACCATGGCGCGCATGCACGCCGTCGAGATCAAGAAGGGTTCGGCCTCCGTGCAGGCCGGCCCGCGCACCACCGGCGGCGCCCTGAACCTGCTGTCCACGCCGGTCCCCACGGAAACCGCGGGTGAACTCGACCTCGCGATGGGCAGCAACGGCAGCTTCCTCGGCCACGGCTGGGTGGGCACTTCGGGCGAGAACTTCAGCGGCCTGATCGAGGGCACCCGCCAGCAGACCGACGGCTTCAAGCAGCTCGACGGCGGTGGCGACACCGGCTACGAGCTCAATGACTTCGTGGCCAAGCTGCGCTGGACCAGTTCGCCCAGCGCGGCCCGCTACCAGCAGGTGGACCTGAAGCTGGGCCGCAATACCCAGGACAGCGACGAAACCTACCTGGGCCTGACCGAAGACGACTACGCGGCCACGCCCTTCCGCCGCTACGCCGGCTCGGCGCTGGACAACATCCAGACCCGTCACAAGCTTTACGAACTGCGCCACCTGATCGAGCTCAGCGACAGCGTCGACCTGACCACCGTCGCCTACCGCACCGAGTTCCAGCGCAACTGGTACAAGCTCAACGACGTCCAGGGCGTGTCGATCTCGTCGATCTTGGCGAACCCGGCGACCTATGCCAGCCAGTACGCCTGGATCAGCGGCGAGGACAGCCCGGCCAACGCGCTGCGCCTGCGCAACAACAACCGCAGCTATTACGCCCAGGGCATCCAGTCGGTGATGGGCATCGGTTTCGCCACCGGCGAGGCCAGCCACGACCTCGAGATCGGCCTGCGCGTGCACCGCGACCAGGAAGACCGCTTCCAGGACGACGACCGCTACCAGATGCTGGGCGGCGAACTGGTGCTGACCAGCGACGGTGCGCCCGGCACCCAGACCAACCGCGTCGGTGACGCCGAGGCCCTGGCGCTGTACGTGCAGGACACCATCGAGTGGGGCAACTGGGTCATCACCCCGGGCGTGCGCTACGAGCAGATCGACCTCACCCGCACCAATTACTCCACCGCCACCGGCCTTCGCGACGTCGTGCTGTCGCGGGTCGAAACCGACGTGGACGCCCTGATCCCGGGCATCGGCGCCACCTACCTGGTCGGCGACAACCTGGCCGTGTTCGCCAGCGTGCACCGCGGTTTCAACCCGCCGGGCCCGGGCTCGAACGCCGATCCGGAAGAAAGCGTGAACACCGAGTTCGGCCTGCGCTACGGCACCGACGCGCTGTCGGCGGAGCTGGTCGGCTTCGTCAACGACTATTCCAACCTGGTGGGTACCTGCACGGCGTCGACCGGCGGCAATTGCACCATCGGCGACCAGTTCGACGGCGGCGAAGCCCGCATCCAGGGCATCGAGGCCAGCCTGGGCTACGACTTCGGCACCAACGGCCCGGTCGGCATTCCGTTCGCGCTGTCCTACACCTGGACCGACGCGGAGTTCCGCAGCAGCTTCAGCTCGAGCTTCGAGGAGTGGGATGACGTCGCTTCCGGCGACCAGGTGCCCTACCTGCCCGAACAGCTCCTGCACGCCAGCATCGGCCTGCAGGGCGAGCGCTGGCGGCTGGACCTGGCCGGCAACTACGTCGGTGAAATGCGCACCACCGCCGGACAGGGCAGCATTCCCGCCGGCCAGCGCATCGACTCGGTGCTGCTCTGGGACCTGGCCGTGGGCCTGAAGGTCAGCGAGCGGCTGGAGCTTTACGGCCGGGTCGAGAACCTTTCCGACGAAACCTACGTCACCGCCCGCCGGCCGGCCGGGCTGCGCCCGGGCCTGCCCCGGACCACGGTGCTGGGCCTGCGCTACACGTTCTGATCCAACGTCCAGGGACGGGACGACAGGGCCGGGGGAAACCCCGGCCTTTTTTATGTGCGACGCTTTCGGCTCCCGGCGCATCCAAGACCGATGTGAGCCCAGCCTCCTCCTTCGCCATCGACCTGCCGGACACCCTGGTCCAGCGCGCCCAGCGCGGGGAGGCCAGCGCCTTCGAGCAGATCTACCGGCGCTTCGAGCGGCCCGTGTTCACCCTGGCGCTGCGCCTCACCGGCCAACGCGAGGAAGCCCAGGACGTGCTGCAGGACACGATGTTCAAGCTGTTCGACCGCATCGGCGAATTCCGCGGCGACTGCCCCTTCTGGGGCTGGCTGCGGCAGATCGCGGTGAACGAGTCGCTGATGCGGCTGCGCCGGCGCAACCGCCAGCCGTTCACCGAGGACAGCGACGAGGTCGAGCTGGAAGGACAGGACGTGCTGCTGCCGCCCGCCGCCGCTGACGCCGCACTGCTGGGCGAGGCGCTGCAGAAGCTGCCCGATACCACCCGCAGCGTGATCTGGCTCTACCACGCCGAGGGCTACACCCACGACGAGATCGCCGCCCTGATGGGCAAGACCGCCAGTTTTTCCAAATCCCAGCTCGCGCGCGGCACCCGCCGCCTGCGCGAGATGTTGAAGATCACCCAGGAGGTGGACTCCCATGCCTGACGACCTGCGCTCCCCACCGGACGGACTGCTGCTGTCCGAGGCCATCGCGCGGATGCCGCTCGAGGCGCCGGACCGCAGCGCCTGGCCGCTGCTCGCCGAACGTTTCGATGCCCCGCGCAAGCGGCCGCGTGGCCCGCGCTGGCCTTTCGCCCTGGCTGCCGCAGCCGCCGCGGTGCTCGCACTGGCCGTGGTATTGCCGCTGCCACGCGACCAGGCGGCGTCGCCGGCCGCCGATTCCCCGGCGATGGCAGGCACGACGCCCGGGGCCACCAGCCTCGATGCGCTGATGGCCGAATCCGCCCAGCTCGAAGCCCTGCTCGCCACCGTGTCGCGCGACGAACCGGGTTCGGCCAACACCCTGCTGCTGGGCATGGCACTGGAAGAACGCATCGCCCGCGTCGACGAGGCGCTGGCCTCTCCCGACCTCTCCCAGGGCGAACGCGCCGCGCTCTGGCAGGAGCGCGTCGCCACCCTGCGCGACTACGCCAGCCTCCAGGGCACCGCCCAGTGGGTCGCCGTGCAGGGTGGCCAACACGACGGCGCCCTGGTCGCCACTTTCTGACATCTTCCCCCGAGGAACTCCGCCATGAATATCCGAGTCTTGTCGCTGCTTGTGGCTGCCTCCCTGGCCACCAGCGCCCATGCCGCCGCCCCACGACCAGCGGCTGAAGTAAACGCGGCGGCAAAGGCTGCCGCCCAGGCGCGAAGCGCGGAGCTTGAGCGCGCGCGCGATGATCTCGACAAAGCGGCCAAGCGGGTCGCCGAATTGAGCCGGGAAGTGAACGCGAACCGGATCATCGAGATCAAGCGACTGCGCATGGATGGAAATCGCGCCCGCCTGGGCATCGTGATGCGTCCGGAGGCCGGGTCGCCCGGCGTGCGCATCGCCGCCGTAACGCCGGGCGGACCAGCGGCCCGGGCCGGACTGCGCAGCGGCGACGTGTTGCTCGGCATCGACGGCGATGCGCTCGATGCGCGTGGCGAACAAGGCGTCGACGAGGCCAGGAAACTCCTGGGCGCGCTGAAGATGGGGCAGAAGGTCCGCCTGGCCTATCAACGCGACGGCAAGTCCGAAACCACGACCGTGACCGCCGGCGAAGCGGCGCGCGTCATGATGTTGAGCGGCGGAGAAGACTTCGAGTTCACCTTCGACGACGACGAAGGCCAGGCGTATGCATTGCACCGCCTTGCCGAACGGCAGGCTCAGCCCCTGATCCACCCCGGCATCGAAATGGAAATCGCACGCATGGTCGCTGCACCCTGCGCACCGGGCGACCAGGATTGCAAGCCAACGGTGCTCGCCGAGGCCTTCCGCTGGAACGGACTGAACCTCGCAAGCGTCGACGCGAAGCTGGGCCGCTACTTCGGCACCGACCGCGGCGTGCTGGTGATCAGCAGCGGCGAGGGCCTGACGACGCTGGAACCGGGCGACGTCATCCAGCGCATCGACGGCACCGAGGTAGCCACGCCGCGCGAGGCCATGCGCGCCCTGCGCGGCCAGGATGCCGGTGAAAAACTCCAGGTCCAACTGCTGCGCGACCGCAAGTCGCGCACCGTGCAACTGACCGTGCCCGAAGCCCCGACGATGAAGTGGTTCGCGCCCCCTGCACCGCCTGCGCCGCCAGCCCCGCCGTCGCCTCCCGTCCCGCCGGCGAAGCGCGCGGCGCCCACCGCTCCGGCCGCACCGGCAGCGCCGGCGCCTCCCGTGCCTCCCGCGCCACAGGTGCCACCCGCACCACCCGCACCACCCGCACCACCCGCACCGCCAGTCGACGACGCCAGCGTCGTGTTCGCCGAAGGTGTGGTCACGCGCATCGCCACGCGCAGTCATCGCGTCGATTGAGGACCGGGACTTGCCGCCAATCGCGGGGGCGCGGTTCAATGGCCGCCCGCGGCAAGCTGGCGATTGAATGCGACGTTCCCCTTGGGCCTGGCTGGCCGTGCTCACCGTCCTGGTGCTGATAGCCGCAGCGTTCTGGCTGCGCACAAGCGATGAACAGGGCAGAGCCCCGGCCGGAACGGAGGCCTCGCCCGCGCCGGCGACCGCGAAGGCGCCGATCCGGCCGGACGCGCCGATGCCGCCCGCGGACTTGCCCGCGGCCGCACAGGCCATCCTGCCGGTGGAAGCGCGCGACATGCTGGCCCTTGCCGAAGCGGGCGGCGTGCGCGCCGCGTGCCGGTTGGGCAGCCTGCTCGCCAGCTGCGGGTCGCTCGCGCCGCAGTTCTATTCGGAAGAGACCGAAGCCGAATTGCGGGTTATGGAACTCAGCGCGGCGGGCGAAGGCGACCTGCAACGAGCCAACCAGCTCGCCCGCGCCATGCTGGTGGTCCGGACCCGGCGCCAGCATTGCCACGACCTCCCGGGCGAACTGCTCGCACGCGCCGGCGGCTACCTCCGCCAGGCTGCGCTGGCCGGCGATCGCGAGGCCCTGGTGCGCTACATCCGGGGTGACGCCTTCGTCGGCATCGGTTTCAGCCAGGCCCAGACGCTGCACAACCCACATTTCGACCAGTGGCGACGCGAGGCGCTCACGATGCTCCATGCCGGGTTCGAGCAAGGTCGGCCCGAAGCGGTGCTTCTGCTGCTCGAGGCTCACTCGGATGTCGGCGGCCCGCTTGCACTGATCACGCCCGTGGATCCGCTGCTGGACCGGGCCTATCTGCAGCTCGCCTCCCTGGTCTTCCGGGATTTTGCGCTGCCGGATGACTTCCGCCCCCTGCATCCCGACGAAACCCTCGATCGCCAGGCGCGGGCGCTGGCCCTGCGCTGGCACCGGGAACATTTCGGCGGCAGGCAATTCTCTGTTGGCGATGCGACCCTGGGCTTCGGCAGTGCAATAAGGGACCTTGAAAACCGACGCTGGGTGGGTGCCGGCGGCTGGAGGCCTGCCTGCACCGAAGCCGAGGAAACACGGCAATGAGCGCACGCCGCGCCAGCACCCCCATCGTGATCGTGCTGCTGCTGGCCGCGGGCCTGGCCCTGCTTGCCTGGTGGCGCCAGGACGACGATCGACCCCTGCCAGCTGCCGAAGACAAGCCTGCAGCCGCGCCCGGCGCGCGATCACCGCCGCCGAATGCAGCGGCAAGCCGTGAACAAATTGCAGCCGCGCACAGCCTCCCCGCTTCCAGCGAGCTCGCCAGGCTGATGGCCCTCGCGCAGGCCGGCAATGCCAGGGCCAACTGCCAGGTTGCCTATGAGCTGCTCCGCTGCCAGCACCAGCACCAGCAATCCGGACGAAATCGCATCCTGCTGGGCCTGCTCGCCGAGCGCGAGCGAATCCACGAGGCCGAGGGCGACATCGAAGCCGCCAACCGCGTGGCCGGGCAGCAGGCCCTGCTGATCGAATCCGCCCGCGTCTGCCAGGAAATTCCGCCGGAGCTGGCCGCACTGGGCGGGCAATTCCTTCGCCAGTCGGCCCTGCGCGGTGATCCCGTCGGCATGATGGCCTACGCACAGGGCTATCAGTTCAATCCCTCGGGACGTGGCATGGCGGTTGATCCCACCTTCGAAGCCTGGCGCGACGAGGCCCCTGCCATGCTGCACCGGGCTTTGCTTGCCGGCCTGCCGTCGGCAGCCTTCAGTTTGTCACTGGCTTACCACGAAGACGTCGGCACGCCCTCTTCGCTGGTACCGGACGATCCCTACCGGGCCGCGGTCTACCACATCCTGTCGACCCGTCTTTTTCGGACGGGCGAACAGCGCGCCTGGCTGGACAAACTGGACCTGGACCAGCTGCAGCGTGCGCGACAGGAGGCGGAACGCCTGCACGGCCAGCTCTTCAAAGGGGAGTCGTTCGGTCCGCGTGAGCAGCAGATCCAGTACCCGACCCATTACCAGCCCAACCGTTCAGCCCCTGCCTGTGAGCTGCCGCAATGAATCCAAGGCTTGTTTCAATCTTCCTGGTGGTCGCGGTGATTGTTTTGCTGGTGGTTGCCATCGAGTGGCTGCGGACCGCGGAGGTGCCGCCATTGGCGGAAACGGACCGATCCGAAGTGGCGTCGGCTGGCACCAACGCAGCCTCGGCGGCCAAAGGAAGGATTCCCGCGGTTCCGCCCTTCGACCCTGCGAAACCGGTTCGTACACTCTCCGCCCCGGGCACCCTCGATGAGCTGACCAACGCCGCCACCGGCGGCGACGCCGTCGCGGCCTGCCAGCTGGCGGCGGAGCTCTCGGACTGCCGCGTCCAGCACTACCTGCATGGACTGGATCCCGCGAATGCCGTGAACCGCCCGTCGCCACGCTGCGAGGACCTGCTGGCCCGGCACGGCGACCGCCACCTGGAATGGCTGCGCCAGGCCGCGAGCGCCGGCGAGCCCGAAGCCATGCTGCGTTACGCCATGGGCGAAGGTTTCGGCATCAATGGCGAAAGCTTCGACTACCTGCGTTCGCCCGGTTTCGACACCTGGCGGCGCGAGGCGCCCGGCATGCTGCAGGCGCTGCTGGAAGCCGGTTATCCGGAGGCGGTGATCTACCGCATGGTGGCGAACGAGCCGGCCTTCGGCGGGCCCATGGCCAACCTGCTTCCGGCCGACCCGGTGCAGGACCAGGCCTACAGCGAACTTTTCCTGCTGCTCAACGAGGACTCGCCGCTGGTGGAGATGCTGCGCATCAACCTGCAGTCGCGCGTGGACGAAGGCATCGGCGCCCAGGCGCGGGAACGCGCGGCGCGCTGGCACCAGGACCATTTCGGCGGCCGCAGGTTCGACCTCGAGGCACTCAACGCCGGCCAGGAAACGGCCTTTCCCGTGATGCGGGCACACGGCGCGACCTGCAGCGTGCCCGTCGGCGAGGCCGGGCCATGAAGCGCCGCCACCTGCCCTGGCTGGGCCTGGTGCTGCTGGTGCTGGCCGGCGCCTGGCTGCTGCGTGCCGGCCTGTCCGGGGCAAGCCTGCAGGACGATCCGGTTGCGACCACGCCGTCGGACCAGGCATCCACAGCTTCGCCGGCCGCGACCTCGCAGGCCGAAACGAAAGTAACGTCGCCGTCCGTGCCCGACGAAGCGCTGCCCGACGAATCCCTGCCCCTGCCCCAGCGCCTGGCCGAGCTCGACCGGCTCGCCCGGGACGGCCATCCCGAAGCCAGCTGCCAGCTGCTGGTGGAACGCCTGCGCTGCGAATCCCTGCGGCGCTGGAAACCCGAACCTGGCGCGGGGCGACGCGAGCGGCGCCTTGAAGCCGAAGGCCAGCTGGCCCTGGCCAACCAGCTCGCCGCCGAGACGTTGTTGCAGCTTGAGCAGAAGAAGGCGTGTGCCAGCGCGCCGCGGATGGCGCCAGTCGACCCGCTCACGCTGCTGGGCCCCGCCGCAGCGGCCGGGCACGCACCGTCCGCCCTGCTCTACTTCGAGCTGGGCCACGAGTTCCGCAATGAACGCGGCATCTTCGCGCGCCCAGGATTCGATGCCTGGCGCCGCGACGCCGCCCGGCACCTGCACGCGGCCTTCGAAGCAGGCCACTCCGGGGCCGCGCTTGCGCTCGGCCGTGCCTACCTCGACGACGGCACGTTCGCCAACGGCCTGGTGCCGGACGACCCGCGTCGCGCCTACTTGTATCTGCAGCTTGCCGGGCATCTGTCGGGTGACCCAACCCGGCTGGCCGACGACTTCAACATGGGCCTGGGGGCGGACGAGCGCGCGCGAATCCAAGCCGAGGCGCGACGCCTGCATGACGAGCGCTTCGGCGGGGGCCGCTTCGACCGCGTTGACTACAGCGCCCGGGGTCCCTTCCGGAACCCCGGACGCAGTGCGTTCGACTTCTGCACCCTGCCGCCGCCGCTATAATCGACGGGCCAGCCCCGCTTCGGGGAGTCACCTGCCCCGGAGCCGTATTGGACGCCCTGTTCGTTTCCACCCTTGCCGTCGCCATCGCCGAAATCGGCGACAAGACCCAGCTGCTCGCGCTGGTGCTGGCGGCCCGCTACCGCAAGCCCTGGCCGATCGTGGCCGGCATCCTGGTCGCCACCGTCCTCAACCACGCGCTGGCCGGCTGGCTGGGCGCGCTGGTGTCGGGCTGGGTCGATCCGCAGTGGCTGCGCTGGGGCGTGGTGCTGTCCTTCTTGGCCGTGGCCGCCTGGGCGCTGGTGCCGGACAAACTGGACGAGGACGAAGCGAAGGCGCCGCGCTTCGGCCCCTTCCTGGCGACGCTGGTGGCGTTTTTCCTGGTCGAGATGGGCGACAAGACCCAGGTCGCCACCGTCGTGCTGGCGGCGCAGTACGAGCCGCTGTGGCAGGTGGTGGCCGGCACGACGCTCGGCATGGTGCTGGCCAATGCGCCGGTGGTGCTGCTCGGTTCGCGGTTCGCGGCCAAGCTGCCGCTCAAGGCCGCGCGTTATGCCGCGGCAGCCCTGTTCGCCGGATTGGGGCTATGGGTCGCCTTCTTCGGACTGCCCGGCTGAGCCACGCCGCGGCAGACGGCCGGCCGGGCCGGCGGGTATGCTGCCGGCAAACCCGAACAGGCCACGACCCCCGGCGTGAGTACCTTGAGAGAAACCCTGGACGACCTCGGCAGCGCCCTGCGCGAGCGTCCGGACGACCTGCTGCTTGAAATCGGCGCCGGCGGCGAGCTGCTGGTGGCGCGCCTGCGCGTGTTCGTCGCCAGCCTGCTGATGCTGTTGCCCGGCCTGAACTGGCTCGGCGGCGGCAATCCGAATGAATCCCTGGCCGGCCTGGCCGGCGCGCTCGGCGTGCTGCTGCTGTCGATGGCCTGGCTGCGCCTGGCGCTTCGAAGCCGGCGTCCGGCCTGGCTGCCGATGTTCTCGTCCTGCTTCGACGTCAGCCTGGTCAGCGCCGTGCTGGCGCTGCTGGGCCTGTGGGGCTCGCCGGTGGCCACGCTCAACTCCACCGTGGTCTGGTCCTGCTACCTGCTGGCGATCTTCGCGACGGCCATGCGCCACGACCTGCGCGTCACCGTGGTCGCGGGCTCGCTGGCGGTGCTGCAGTCGGCGCTGCTGTGGCTGGCCGTCGTGAGCCTGTCCAGCGAGCCGCTGGTGTCGGCCGAGTACGGCAGCGTTTCCGCCGCCACCCAGCTGCAGCGGCTGGTGCTGCTGGCGGTGGCGACCCTGGTCGCGGCGGTCATCGTGTTCCGGTCCCAGCGGCTGACCCAGTGGTCCTCCACGGATGGCCTGACCGGCCTGCACAACCGCAGCTTCCTCAACGCCCAGGTGCCCACCAAGGTCGAAGCCGCGCGCCGCGAGGGCCGCACGCTGTGCCTGGCCCTGGTGGACCTGGACAACTTCCGTCACATCAACGCCGAACTGGGCCACCTGGCCGGCGACCGCGCCCTGCGCCACGCGGTGGCGGTGATCCGGCGCGAACTGGGCCGGGAAGAGCCGATGATCCGGGTCGGCGGCGAAGAATTCGTGCTGCTGCTGCCCCTGCCGATCGGCGCCGCCTGGGAACGCATGGAGGTCCTGCGGCGCAAACTCGAGGCCGCGCCCTTCCTGCCCGAGCCCGGCGTCGAGCCCCGCCGCCTGACCCTCAGCGCCGGCCTGGCCTGCTGCCCGCAGGACGCCAACGACCTGTCGGGACTGATGAAACGGGCCGACGAACGCCTGCGCGCCGCCAAGGCCGCCGGCCGCAACCGCGTGATGGCCCGCGACGGCGAGTAATTCCGCCTTGCCCGGGCGGGGGGCGTGAACTACCCTGCCGCATCCTTCCGCGGTCTTGCCTCCCATGGTTTCCAGCATTTTCTTTGGCCTGTTCGGGCTGTCGGTCCTGATCGGCATCGCCTGGCTCTTTTCCAACAACAAGCGGGCCGTGGACTGGCGCCTGGTGCTGACCGGCATCGCCCTGCAGATCGCCTTCGCCGCGCTGGTGCTGCTGGTGCCGGGCGGCCGCGAGGTTTTCGACTGGCTGGGCCACGGCTTCGTGAAGATCCTCGAATTCGTCTCGGCGGGTTCGACCTTCATCTTCGGCAGCCTGATGGACACCCAGACCTACGGCTTCATCTTCGCCTTCCAGGTGCTGCCGACGATCATCTTCTTCGCCGCGCTGATGGGCGTGATGTACCACCTGGGCGTGATGCAGTTCATCGTGCGCATCATGGCCGCCGCCATCACCAAGGTGATGAAGGTCTCGGGCGCGGAAACCACCAGCGTCTGCGCCAGCGTCTTCATCGGCCAGACCGAGGCGCCGCTGACGGTGCGCCCCTACATCTCGCGCATGACCGAGTCCGAGCTGATCACGATGATGATCGGCGGCATGGCGCACATCGCCGGCGGCGTGCTGGCTGCCTACGTCGGCATGCTGGGCGCCGGCGACCCGGTGCAGGGCGCGTATTACGCCAAGCACCTGCTGGCCGCTTCGATCATGGCCGCGCCGGCGACGCTGGTGATCGCCAAGCTGCTGATCCCGGAAACCGGCAACCCGTTGACCCGCGGCACGGTGAAGATGGAGGTCGAGAAAACCACCTCGAACGTGATCGACGCCGCCGCCGCCGGCGCCGCCGATGGCCTGCGCCTGGCGCTGAACATCGGCGCGATGCTGCTGGCGTTCATCGCGCTGATCGCGCTGATCAATGCGCCGCTGACCTGGCTGGGCGACGTCACCGGCATCGCCGCCGCGCTGGGCAAGCCGACCGACCTGGCCACCATCTTCGGCTACGTGCTCGCGCCCATCGCCTGGGTGATCGGCGTGCCCTGGCAGGACGCCACCACGGTGGGTTCGCTGATCGGCCAGAAGATCGTGATCAATGAATTCGTCGCCTACCTGCAGCTGGCCGAGATCGTGAATGGCCGCGTCGAAGGCGTGGAGCTGACTGAGAAGGGCCGGCTGATCGCCACCTACGCGCTGTGCGGCTTCGCCAACTTCAGCTCGATCGCGATCCAGATCGGCGGCATCGGCGGCCTGGCCCCAGAGCGTCGCCAGGACCTGGCCAAGTTCGGCCTGCGCGCCGTGCTGGGCGGCACGCTCGCCACCTTCATGACCGCCACCATCGCCGGCGTGCTGACCTCGCTGGGTGCCTGAGCCATGCCGGGCGTGGTACTGGTGGTCGGTTCGTACAACCAGGACCACGCCTGGACCAGCGACGAATTGCCCGCCCCGGGCGCGACGCGCCTGGGTACCTACGCCAGTGGTCCGGGCGGCAAGGGTTTCAACCAGGCCGTCGCGGCTTCACGCGCCGGCGCCCGCACGGGTTTCCTGACGGCACTGGGCGACGACGCCGCGGCCGCCACCGCCCGCGCGCTCGCCGCCGAGGAAGGCATCGAACTGCTTGCCGAAGTGCACGCCGCCCTGCCCTCCGGCACGGCCGGCATTTTCGTGGATGCGGCGGGCCGCAATGTCATCACCGTCGCCCCCGGCGCCAATGCCGCGCTGTCGGCCGATTACGTGCGCGCGGCGCGGCCCGCGTTCGCCGGTGCCGGCGTGGTGCTGGCCCAGCTCGAGGTCGCGCCCGACGCCGTGCACGAAGCCCTGGCGCTGGCGCGCGACACCGGCGCCACCACGGTGCTGAACCCGGCGCCGGCCAATGCGCCCACCACGGCGGAATTGCTGGCGCTGGCCGACATCCTCACCCCGAACGAAACCGAATTCGCCGCGCTGCTGGCGCGCCACGCCGGGCAGTCAGTGGATGCGGACACGCTGGCCAGTTCCGAGGATGACGCGCTGCATGCGTTATGCCAGTCGGTGCAGGCCACCACCTGGGTCATCACGCTCGGCGGCCAGGGCGCATTCGTTTCGCATGCGGCGCCCGGACGGCATGGCGACGAGGCCTCCTTTTACCGCGTGCCAGCCCATCCGGCGCAGGTGGTGGATACGACGGGCGCGGGGGATGCCTTCAGCGGCGCCCTCGCGGCTGCGCTCGCGGGGAACGACGCGGGCAGCTTCGCCGAGGCCGTGGGCTTCGCCAGCCGCTACGCCGCGCTTTCCACCGAAGCGGCGGGCGCGGCGCTGTCGATGCCCCGGCTTCGCGCCCGCTGATCGACAGGGCCTTTGTCGCGGAAAGCCCCGATGTGCGCGAGGGCTGTCATTGTTAGCGAAATTAACTTTTCGGTAACCCGGCCCTGCCTACCCTGACCGGAAACCCACCCGAAGCAGGAGCAAGGCATGGCCGGCAAATTCGAAGTGTCCCAGCGCGCCAACGGCGATTTCCAGTTCAACCTCAAGGCCGGCAACGGCCAGGTAATCCTGTCCAGCCAGGGTTATTCGGGGAAGGATGCCTGCCTGGGTGGCATTGAGTCGGTCCGCAAGAACGCCACCAGCGATGCCAATTTCGAGCGCCTGGACGCGAAGGACGGCAGCAAGTACTTCTCCCTGAAAGCCGGCAATGGCCAGGTGATCGGTAGCAGCCAGATGTACGCCGACGCCGGCGGCCGCGACAACGGCATCCGCTCGGTCATGGAAAACGCACCCGGCGCCGCCCTGGACGACACAACCGCCTGAACACGGGCAGGCCCCGCGCCGGGCGGCTAGAATGCCGCCCCATGCGCATCGGCCCCCACGCCATCGAACCCCGCGTGGTGCTGGCCCCCATGGCCGGCGTCACCGACAAGCCCTTCCGGATGCTCTGCAAGCAGCTGGGCGCGGGGTTGTGCGTGTCGGAGATGACGACCTCGGACCCGCGCTTCTGGAACACCGCCAAGTCCCTGCACCGGATGGACCACGCCGGCGAGCCCGACCCGATCAGCGTGCAGATCGCCGGCACCGTGCCCGAAGTGATGGCCGAAGCGGCGAAGCACAACGTCGACAACGGTGCGCAGATCATCGACATCAACATGGGCTGCCCGGCCAAGAAGGTCTGCAACGCCTGGGCCGGTTCGGCGCTGATGCGCGACGAGGCGCTGGTGGCCCGCATCCTGTCGGCCGTGGTGTCGGCGGTGGACGTGCCGGTGACGCTGAAGATCCGCACCGGCTGGGCCGCCGGCCAGAAAAACGCGCTGGCCATCGCGCGCATCGCCGAAGACAGCGGCATCGCCGCGCTGGCCGTGCACGGCCGCACCCGCGACCAGCAATACACCGGCGTCGCCGAATACGACACCATCGCCGCGGTGAAGGCGGCCCTGCGCATCCCGGTGCTGGCAAACGGCGACATCGACTCGCCGGCCAAGGCCGCTTTCGTGCTGCGCCACACCGGCGCCGACGCGGTGATGATCGGCCGCGCGGCACAGGGCCGACCCTGGATCTTCCGCGAGGTGGCGCATTACCTGGCCACCGGCGAATTGCTGGCCGAACCCGGCGTCGCCGAAGTGCGCGACATCCTGCTCGGCCACCTCGAACACCTGCACGCCTTCTACGGCGAGGAATCGGGCGTGCGCATCGCGCGCAAGCACCTGGGCTGGTACGCGAAGGACCGCCCGGAAAACGCCGCCTTCCGCGGCGTGGTCAACCGCGCCACCACCGCCGCCGACCAGCTGCGCCTGACCCGCGACTATTTCGACGCGCTGGTTGCCGGTGTCTCACCGGAATTCGCCGCCGCGGCCTGAGCTGGCAACACGGCAAGGCCTGCCGCGACGGCCTGCAATTCTTCCGGCGGACGCGTCCATATCCGGTCCCACATTGCCGCCAGGCGCCGCCCGGCCTCCCAGGGCCACTGCGCCTGCTCGGGCCCGTAGGCACGCCAGCCGTCGCCGTCGCGTTCGGCCACCACGAAGCGGAAGCTGTAGTCGGGCTCGGCGCCCATGCGCAGGTCGGACAGCACGAGTTTCTGCGCGCGTACTTCCGCCTTCATGAAGCCGTGGTTGAACCAGAGCAGGCGCTCCACCACCGGCAGCGATTTCGCCTGGTCCAGCGCCTGCGTGTTCGAGGCGTAGGCACGGAACACCATCGGCCCCTCGTCGGCGATCAGCGAACGTTCGCCCTCCAGGAAACCGTCCGGCGTCATCACCACCACGCGCCAGAGCAGCGTGTTTAAAGGCATCGGCACCGAAAACCGCGGCGCGTCCTGCAAACCCTGCGCCGCCAGCGTGCGTTCCGCAACGCGATCGACCATGAACTTGGCAGTCAGCGACCAGCCGAGATAGACGCTGCTCAGTGCCAGCCCTGCCACCAGCGCTTTCTGCGCCGACGGCCGCCAGCCACGCACCAGCGCCACCAGGCAGCCGACGAGCAGCGGCAGCGTATACAGCGGATCAATGATGAAAAGGCTCGACCACATCGCCGGCGACGGCGGCAGCGGCCACCACAGTTGCGTCCCGTAAACGGTGAAGGCGTCGAGCAGCGGATGCGTCACCAGCGCCAGCGTGATCGCCCAGAACCAGCGTTTCGGCGCCTCGGCCACGCGCCCGCCCGTGCGTTTGAAAAGCCACCACAGCAGCGCTGCCAGCGGCACCAAAATCAGCAGCGAATGCGAAGGCCCGCGGTGCCAGGTCATGTTGGTCACCGGGTCCAGGCCCATGAACCACATCGGCAGCGAGTCGAGGTCCGGCAGGGTGCCCAGCGCCGCACCGGCGGCCAGGGCGGCGCGGCGGTGCCGGGCCGGTGCGATGGCGCCCGCGATCGCGGCGCCCAGGACGATCTGGGTGAGGGAATCCATGGGTGGATGCTAACCGGCACCGGGGTTCGCGGCGCGTGAGTCTGTCTTCAGGCAGCGAGACCGGGCTGGGCCGTGGCGCTGACCATCGGTGTCGACATCCGCGCGGGCAGCCGCGCCAGTTCGCCGCCGTCGTGCCGCAGCAGCACCAGCGAACCATCGGGCTCCTCGGCCAGCGCCGTCAGGCTTTCGACCCAGTCGCCGTCGTTGGCGTAAACCAGACCATTCCGTTCGTACAACCCGGCACGATGGATGTGGCCGCAGACGATGCCGTCCAGGCCGCGGCGGCGGGCGTCGTCCAGGCCGGCCTGCACGAAGCGTGCGATGTAGCGCTCGGCGGCGGCGCTTCGCGATTTCAGGAAATCGGCCAGCGACCAGTAGCGCAGCCCCAGCCGCCGGCGCACGCGGTTGGTGATCCGGTTACCGGCCAGGATGCGCTCGTAGAGCCAGTCGCCGAATCGTTCCTGCAGGTTGCCGAACTGGGTGAGCGCGTCGTAGTCATCGCCGTGCGTCACCAGCAGGCGACGGCCGTCGGCGGTCACGTGGATAGCGCGCCGGCGCAGTCGCATGTTCGGCAGCACCAGGCCGCAGAAGTTGCGCACCGGGCGATCGTGGTTGCCGGGCACGTACACCAGTTCGGTGCCGGCGCGGGCCAGCGCCTGCAGGGCGTCGATGACGCGGCGCTGGTCCGGACCCCAGGCGGCGCGACGTTCGGCCATCCACCACAGGTCGACGATGTCGCCGACCAGGTACAGCCGGCGCGTGTGCAGGCCTTCGAGGAAATCGGCCAGTTCGGCCGCGTGGCAGTGCGCCGAGCCCAGATGCACGTCGGAGACGAAGACGGCCCGGTGGCGCGGGGCCGTCAGCGTCTTCACGCGGCCTCCGGCCCGGCGGCGGCGCGCTGCGCCGACGGCTCGAGGTAGCGCTCGCGCTTGCGCGGCCGCACCCGCGCAAGATCGAGTTCAATTAACCCGTCCACCGAATGATTGAAGTCCGGATCGACGCCAAAGGCCAGGAAACGCGCGCCGCCGGGTTCGCACAGTTCGGTGTACTGCTTGTAGAGCGTCGGCACGCGCGCACCCAGCGAACCCAGGTTGGCCTTGAGGAGACGGAAGGCGTCGTCGGCACCCAGGTCGCCGAAATCCGGCGGCGCGGCCAGGAAGCGGAAAGGCCGGTTCGCGGCGACGCCGTCGGCGGCATCACCGAAGTAGCGCGTGTAGTAGGCAACCATCTGTTCGCGCGCGGCCAGCGGCAGGTCGGCGCTGATCGACACCGGCCCGATCAGGTAGCGAACGCCCGGCTGGTGCCGCAGGTATGCGCCGATGCCCAGCCACAGGTAATCCAGGCTGCGGCTGCCCTGGTAGGCCGGCGCCACGAAGCTGCGGCCCAGTTCGACGCTTTGCATCAGCCGGGGCAGCAGGTGGCAGGGGAAGGTGAACAGCGACGCCGTGTACAGGCCCGCCAGGCCACGCTCGGCGAACACGCGTTCGCAGGGTGCGACGCGATAGCCGCCGGCGATTTCCAGCGCCTCGCCGTCCCAAAGCACGATGTGGTCGTACCAGGTGTCGCAGGCGTCCAGGTCCAACCGCTGGCCGGTACCTTCGCCCGCGGCGCGGAAGGTGAGTTCGCGCAGGCGGCCGATTTCCCGCAGCAGCGGCGAGTCGGCCGACAGCGGGCCGGCGTGGATGCGCTTGCCGTCGGGCGTGCGGCCCAGCAAGGGCATGCGTGAAAGCTCCCGCACCAGCAGCCGGCGATCCACCGCGTGCGCCAGCGGCTGCGGGCCCTCGGGTTTCGCCTCGCGGCGCGAGCCAATGGCGCCCAGGGCCTGGCGGACCGCCTTCAGTGCCCGGCGATCGGGCTCGTCGGCGACGATGCGGCGGGCCTGGCCGATGCGCAGGCCGATGCGGCTGCCGCGCCGGGCGAAGACCTCCCGCGCCAGCATCAGCATCCCGGCCGGACGGTACAGCGCCGATACGCCGTAGAACAGCATCGAATTGCGCGCCTGCACCTGCACCGGCAGCACCGGCGTATTGGTGCCGCGGGCGAAGCGCAGGAAACCCCGCCGCCAGCGACCATCGCGCACGCCGCGCCAGCCCAGGCGCGACACTTCGCCGGCGGGGAAGACGATGACGCACTGCTCCTGCTCCAGTGCGGCCTCGACCGCGCGCAGCGACTCCGCCGTCGGCCGCCCGCCCACGATGCGCACCGGCAGCAGCAGGTCGCGCAGCGGCGACACCGCGCCGAGCAGTTCATTGGCCACCACGCGTACGTCGCGGCGGACACTGCCGACCAGGTGCAGCAGCGCCAGCGCGTCGAGCGCACCGCTGGGGTGGTTGGCGACCACCAGCAGGCGGCCGGTTTCGGGAATGCGTTCGCGTTCGACCTGGTCGACCGTGTAGCGCACGTCCAGGTAGCGCAGCGCGGCTTCGACGAAGGCCAGGCCGCGCAGGTGGCCGTGGGTTTCCAGGAAATCGCCGGCTTCGGCCAGGCCCGACATCTTTTGCACCTTGCCCAGCAGGGGTTTCACCAGGCGGGCGTGTGGGCCCTGGAACCAGCGGGGATGGCGCGCGGCCATCTGGCGCTCGATATCAAGCATGTCGCGTCCGCGGACGGGGGAATTGCCGCGAAGCTTGGGCGTGCCGGCTTGCAGCGGCATGACCCGCAGGCGTCAGGACCGTGACAGCCCGGGCGGGAAACAGCCAGGCCGGGCTTAACGACATAGAAACGGCCGGCGCGGCAGGATGCACCCCGGGGCCGGGGCGTGTATCATTTCGCCCCTTCACCCATCCTTTCATCGCAATCAAAGGATATAAGCCCGAATGTCCAGCTACCTCTTCACCTCCGAGTCGGTTTCCGAAGGCCACCCGGACAAGCTCGCCGACCAGATTTCCGATGCGGTGCTGGACGCGATCCTCGCCCAGGACCCGAACGCGCGCGTCGCCTGCGAAACCCTGGTGAAGACCGGCGCCGCCATCGTCGCCGGCGAGATCACCACCTCCGCCTGGGTGGACATCGAGGAGCTGACCCGCAAGGTCATCAACGACATCGGCTACGACAATTCGAACGTCGGTTTCGATGGCCACACCTGCGCGATCGTCAACATGATCGGCAAGCAGTCGCCGCACATCGCCCAGGGCGTGGACCGCAAGAAGCCCGAGGAACAGGGCGCCGGCGACCAGGGCCTGATGTTCGGCTACGCCTGCAACGAGGCGCCGGAGTACATGCCGGCCCCGATCTATTACGCCCACCGCCTGGTCGAACAGCAGGCCAAGGTGCGCAAGTCCGGCAAGCTCAAGTGGCTGCGCCCGGACGCCAAGAGCCAGGTGACCCTGCGCTACGACGGCAACAAGATCGTCGGCCTCGACGCCGTGGTGCTGTCCACCCAGCACGACCCGGGTGTGAAGCAGAAGGACCTGGTCGCGGGCGTGATGAAGCACATCCTCGAGCCGGTGCTGCCGAAGGCGTGGCTGAAGGCGCTGCCGAAGTCGAAGATCCACATCAACCCGACCGGCAAGTTCGAGATCGGCGGCCCGGTGGGCGACGCCGGCCTGACCGGCCGCAAGATCATCGTCGACACCTACGGCGGCATGGCCCGCCACGGTGGCGGTGCGTTCAGCGGCAAGGACCCGTCCAAGGTCGACCGTTCGGCCGCCTACGCCGCGCGTTACGTCGCCAAGAACGTCGTCGCCGCCGGCCTGGCCGACAAGTGCGAAGTGCAGGTTTCCTACGCGATTGGTGTTGCCGAGCCGACCTCGATTTCGGTCACCACCTTCGGCACCGGCAAGATCAGCGACGAGAAGATCGAGAAGCTGATCCGCCAGCACTTCGACCTGCGCCCCTACGGCATCATGAAGATGCTCGACCTGCTGCACCCGATCTACCGCCTCACCGCGGCCTACGGCCACTTCGGCCGCAAGCCCAAGCAGATCACCTACACCGACGCCAAGGGCAAGAAGCACACCGCCACGGCGTTCTCGTGGGAGAAGACCGACCGCGCCGACGCCCTGCGCAAGGCCGCCGGCCTCAAGAAGTAAGCCCACGCTTCACTGTGGGAGGGACTTCAGTCCCGAAGCTCCACCCGGAACGGGCCGCGAAAGCGGCCCGTTCCCTTTCTTGCACTTCCAACACCTCCGGCGCATCATGCATCGCATCTGCGATGCACGGCCCGCACCCATGAAAACCGCCACCCTCCCCTCCCTCCGCGTCGCCCCGGAGCTGCGCGAAGCCGCCGAGGAAGTCCTACGCGAAGGCGAGACCCTTTCCGCTTTCCTGGAGTCGGCCCTGCGTGCGCAAATAGAACAGCGGCAGGTTCAGGACGCGTTCCTCGCCCGCGGCCTGGCTTCGCGCGACCGTGCCCGGCGCACCGGCCGGTACATCCCGGCCGACGCGGTCGTGGCGCAGCTGCGGGCCCGACTTGAACAGGCCAAGAAACGATCCCGATGAACTTCAGCGTCCGCTTCACAGAAGAAGCCTTGGACGACCTGGACCGGCTCTACCAGTCCCACCTGGAACATTGTGAAGGCGATTGGCAAGCCGCCGAAGTAGCCATCGAGGCCATCCATCGCGGCCTGGCCTTGCTTGAGTCTTCGCCCTTCGCCAGCCGGCGCGCGCCCGGCACCGACCCGATGCACAGGGAACTCCTGGTCGGGTTCGGTGCGGCGGGCTATGTATTGCTTTTGGAGATCGACGCGGGCGGTTTCGTCACCGTGCTGGCGGCGAGGCACCAGCGCGAGGACGACTACCGCTGAACCGCCAACTCCTTGCGGAGAGTGGACAGTCAGATCAGACCGAACCATCCAGAAAGTAGAAACTACCGTGCCTGGCCGGAAAGTCATCGCTGCCGACATCGACACAAACAACATTCAGGCGAACCGGCGCCCCACCCCGCCGTTTCAAGTGGAAGACGGAGGGCGCGGCTGAGTCTATGGATGGATTCCAAGGATAGATCAGGTAGAAATCCTCACAACCGAAGGCGCTCGCATAGGCATTCATCTGATACACGTGCGACGCCTCAGGTTCGATACGCCCAGAACGACCAGGCGCCACTGCCGTCCACTTGGTGTCCGCGATAGCCGCCAGAGAATCGTTTCTACGCAACACCATATCCGGCTTCAATTTAAAGGCAGGATGAGAATCGCGCTCCTCCAATTCATGGCTTGTGTCTTGAACCGCCAGATCAATACCTAAGGGTCGGACGCGTTCTTTCAGGTTCGCTGCAATGGCCGCCTCGAACAGTCGATTCATGTCGAAGAGCATTTCGGGCGCTGCGCTACCACCGGAACGCAGATTTGGCGAGAGCAGCCTCAGTATCAGTTCCGCCCAACGGATCGCTGCTTGGTACCGAAGGGCCCGACGGTCCGGCGGCAATCCATCGATCAATGCGACGGCATCACGCACCAAGCCAGCGCCATCAAACGCCGCACTCAGCTCCGTCAATCGACGCGCAGCGTGGACACTCTCAATCCAAGGTCGAACGACCGCCATCGCGGCACGCAGAACCTGGTTCCTGGGGTTGTCTATTGATAGCTCGTCGAATCGGCAGCTAATTACGTCCGGACGCATGCCGTGTACAGCTGCCTGCCGCGGAACTTGCAGCCGACCACGAACCACACGCAAGTCATCATTTAGCGACTTGTACTGGCGAAGCAAACCACCTCGCGCCAACAACGCAACTTCGTCGAGGAAGGCACTAATGAATACGCCCAGCAGTGTCCTGCGCTCCACACTGTGACCGACAGCTCCCCGCGAATGGATAGGAACGCGTTTAGCAGCATGCAACAGCCTAAGAAACGCTCCGCGATCCGTCGGCGCATCGCTGGAAATACCTACCTTCGGCAGCACCTCGAGTACCCGACTACCCAGATTCACCAATCCAGCAAATTGGGACAACCGTACGCTCCGATTTCCAATCGTGCAGAAGCCGGGTCGGGCGCGGCCAATAGAGACAAGCACGTCCACTTCAGACGCGGAAAGGTCACGAGGGCCTTGTCCGACCGCAAGTGTTTCATGCTCCCACGCAGTTAATAGTGCGGGCATTTACAGAACTAGACAGCTTGGTAGAGGCTAGCGAAATCCAGCAGACTCCAGCCAGCCGGGTCCGTCACGCGATAGCGGAACCGCGGTGACAAGTCGCTGGCTTCGCCCCCCCCGAAGAGCTTGGGCGCCTCGAGCATCTCGCGAGCTATGAATGGCGAGCGCCCTGAACCGTTTGACAGAACCATCTCCACGCGACTCCAGTCGTCGAAAAAACACTCCTGGAGCAAGGGAATTATGCGTCCATGGAACGCCGACCTGAGGTCCGCGAGCGATCGGACGCTGGTCAGATAGGCGTGGCCGATCAGACGATCCCGGTCCGCCAAGAATTCGATTCGATCGTTGAGGGACCGCAACAGCCGAGCTAAGTCAACATTCTCGACGTGCCGGTCAATGACGGAGTACTCAGGGCCCATCTCGCGAAACTCGAAGCGACGACGCAACGCAATGTCCAGCAAGGCGATTGAACGATCGGCTGTATTCATGGTGCCGACAATGTCCAGGTTGTCGGGAACGCCGAATCGCTCGTCTTCGCCCTCTTCCAACCCCGTACCCGGCAACTGCACTTCCATGCCGGCCACAAGGTTCCCAGCCGTGTCATATCGGGCGCGTTTGTCGAGCTCGATCAAGGTAATCAGCTCACCAAAAACCTTGGCAATATCGGCGCGATTGATCTCATCAATAAACAATGCGTGGCGGCGCGTCGGGTTTGCTCTGGCCTCGGCACAAGCCTGCTTGAAAATGCCGTCAACCATCTGAAAACCTACGGCGGCACCGGAGTCAGGGTTGGCTACAGGCCGAAGCCCGATAACGAAGTCCTCGTAGGAATATGAGGGGTGAAAGGTCACCACCCGATATCGCTTTATTGCCGCCGCATTCTTGGCGGGACCAGCGGTCCAGCGATCATATAGCTCCGCTGCCTCGGCATCCTGATCCTGCCAATCCTTGACGACGGACCAAAAGGAATCCGAGTCCTTCTCGAATGTATAGGGGGCACGATGAATAGCCACATTCACCGTATTCGGTTCCCGGTTGGCGTGCTCTTGCAGGTAACCCCAAATGGTTGGACGAACCGTACCCTTTCGATTCCTTTGCGTGGCCTTTGCGCGAATTATTGGGTGATCTTCCAGGTCAGAAACCTTGGTGCGCGCCCCAGCTTGCGCCAGCGCCACAGCAATGACCGCGCGCCAACCGTAGGCTGCAACCAACTGAAGCTCCCAAGCCTTTCGATCAATATCCGCCGGCTGGTCTGTGTAGTCGCGGAACATCTGCTTCAGCCGGTAGGTCTTGCCGGTACCGGGAGGACCAAAAAGGATCAGATTCTTGGCGCGGACAGTCGCCTGGGTGTAGGCCGGCAGCGCTGGCTCGCTTACTCCTGCCGCCAACCCCTCGTCGTCTGTTTCCATTTCAGTCGAACCCTCGTTTGGCTTCTGCCACTCGTCCCGTAGGGGGTGCAGATAAAAGTCCAGATCCGAAACACCGAAACGCGCTTCTTGCACCGAACGAAGCTTGAACAGTTCATCGTCCAGCTGACGATCAGTCCATCTTCTCGTGATGTTGATTGGGGCGACGCCGAACCCAGCAAGGACGCGACGCCGGTCCCCATTACTGGAGATCCGTTCAACCCTATCCGGAAACAGAAAGTACCGGAGCATGTGACGGAATTGCCGCTCTCCTTCCATCGGCACGGTACCGATCCAGTCCATGAATTGATCGTAGTCCGTTAGCACTGTCCTTCTGGTCGCTTCCGGCAGCTGCTTGATCGCCTTGCCAAGCGCGATCAGGTAATTCACCTCGCGCCAGCGATTGGTATTCATGCCCATGCCCGCAGAGCCGATTCCATCTAGCAGGTCGTCAGCGAGTAGCGGATGGCCGGGATCGAGCGAGTCGCCCGACCAACCCCATACCTTGACGATACTCTCGCGCTTCATTTCCTCAGTGATGTTGCTGGGGAACAAGAGGAGCGCCCAGAGCATTTCAGCCATCAGCTTTCTGGCACCTGGCGCCGCGTCGGCGACCTGAAGGCCCAACTTTTCGTAAAAACTTCCATCCCCAGCGTCGGGCCGTTGAACTACGAAGCGGTCCAGCACGTCAAAGTTTGCTGCCGTCCAAACCTCCTCATCTGAGAAGACGCTGCCATCAGCGATCAAGCACTTATCTACCCATTTCTGAGCGGCAGCGATAATGGGCGCAGAATTATGCGGCGGGGAGTATCGGGCCACGGGACACCTTCAGTTCTGTTTTCTGAAACGGCGGCGACAGCGCTCTCAACCGTTGTAAAGATCGTCTTGAAAGCCAGTAAAGAGTCGGCGAATAAGCTCCGACGGCCCTAGCTCACGAACGGCATCGGCAATTGCATTGTTGTAGCGAAGTCTAAGCGATGGAGTCAGCTTCTCTTCGTCCAGCTCTTGAACACCCTCATGAACATACTGGTCCAAGACGAACTCGATGAATTCAGAGTGTCTATATTTGCCCCCTTTTGAGGCTATCTCGGGGAGCTTACCCATAACCGCCCAACGTCGGCATACCGGGCCAGGGGCCAGGTCCCCGGGGCGGACCCCCATTCATGCCTCCATCGCGAGACAGCGATATAATGGCCGCCGGCCCCCAAGGGCCCACCCCGCCGAGGGGCGCTGCAAGCCCGGCCACGCAACGTGGGCAAGGGATCAGGCTCGGCGAAGGTTCCAAGATCCAACGGCGCCCGGTTTCCCCCACCCCAACCCTCCCCCGCGAGCGGGGGAGGGGGAAAAGAACCGGAGCAATAAATCAATGAACGCTGTCACTCCCCTCCAGCACGACTTCAAGGTCGCCGACCTGTCCCTGGCCGATTGGGGCCGCAAGGAAATCGACATCGCCGAGCACGAGATGCCGGGCCTGATGTCCATCCGCCGCAAGTACGCCAAGGACGCCCCGCTCAAGGGCGTGCGGGTCACCGGGTCGCTGCACATGACCATCCAGACGGCCGTGCTGATCGAGACGTTGAAGGACATCGGCGCCGACGTGCGCTGGGCCTCGTGCAACATCTTCTCCACCCAGGACCACGCCGCGGCGGCCATCGCCCGCACCGGCACCCCGGTGTTCGCCTGGAAGGGCGAGACCCTGGAGGAATACTGGGACTGCACGCTCGACGCGCTGTCCTTCCCGGACGGCAAGGGCGGTTTCCTCGGCCCGCAGATGGTCGTGGACGACGGCGGCGACGTCACCCTGCTGATCCACAAGGGCTACGAGCTCGAGAAGGGCGACGAGAGCTGGGTGAACTCGGCTTCGGGCAGCCACGAAGAACAGGTGATCAAGAACCTGCTCAAGCGGGTCGCCCGCGAGCGCCCGGGTTTCTGGACCACGGTTGTGAAGGACTGGAAGGGCGTTTCGGAAGAAACCACCACCGGCGTGCACCGCCTCTACCAGCTGGCCGAGCAGGGCAAGCTGCTGGTGCCGGCGATCAACGTCAACGACTCGGTCACCAAGTCCAAGTTCGACAACCTCTACGGCTGCCGCGAGTCGCTGGCCGACGGCCTCAAGCGCGCGCTGGACGTGATGCTGGCCGGCAAGGTCGCCGTGGTCTGCGGCTACGGCGACGTCGGCAAGGGCTCGGCTGCCTCGCTGCGCGCCTACGGCGCCCGCGTCGTGGTCACCGAGATCGACCCGATCTGCGCGCTGCAGGCGGCGATGGAAGGCTTCGAGGTCAAGACCGTCGAGGACACCCTCGGCACGGCCGACATCTACGTCACCACGACCGGCAACAAGGACATCATCACCCTCGAGCACATGAAGGCGATGAAGGACCAGGCCATCGTCTGCAACATCGGCCACTTCGACAACGAGATCCAGGTGGACGCGCTGTACAACTCGGGCGCGGTGAAGACCAACATCAAGCCGCAGGTCGACAAGTTCACCTTCGACAGCGGCAATGCGATCTTCCTGCTGGCCGAAGGCCGCCTGGTGAACCTGGGCTGCGCCACCGGCCACCCGAGCTTCGTGATGTCCAACTCCTTCGCCAACCAGACCCTGGCGCAGATCGAGCTGTGGGCGAACCGGGAAAGCTACGAGCCCAAGGTCTACATCCTGCCCAAGAAGCTGGACGAGGAAGTGGCGCGCCTGCACCTGGAGAAGATCGGCGTGAAGCTGACGAAGCTCACCAAGGACCAGGCCGACTACCTGGGCGTGGCGCAGGAAGGTCCGTACAAGCCGGAGCATTACCGCTACTGAGGGATTCGCGCCTGAAGGCGCTCCTACAGTGGATTCGGGACGGGCGCCTTCGGGTGCCCGTTTCGTTTTGGGGACAGGTGCAATTTTCCTTTGTAAAATTGCACCTGTCCCCAGTCCGGTCAGCGCCAGTTGGCGTGGGTGTTCCAGAAGGCGACGGCGCGTTTGTAGGCCTCGCGGTCGATCGGCACCCCGCTGCCGCCCTCTTCCACGCCCAGCGCGTTGCGCAGCATGGTGATGGGCACCATCGGGATCTCGGCGGGTTCCATCGTGTACAGGCAGCCGACGATGCCCCAGTCGGCGTCGATGGTGGTGCCCTCCTTCGCCAGCTGCTCGCGGTCGTAGAGGATCGGCACCAGGTAGTTGGCCACCGGCGGCTCCAGGCCTTCGAACCAGCGCACCAGCACCGGCAATTCCGCCGGCGTGCGCGCCTCGTAAGCGCTGCGCAGCTGGTGCTGGTTGTCGGGCGTGATGGGGATGGCCGAGCAGCGGGTCGAGGTCCAGTTGCGGTGCACGTGAAGCTGGCAGAAGGGGGCGTAGCCGGGCAGCACGGCCTCTGGGGCCCCGGCGTTGAGCCGCTCGACGAAGGCTTCGGCGCTGGTGTCCTGGATGGCGGTGCGGCGGCCGTCGCCGGGGAAGAGGCGGCGGCGCGCGAAGTCGGTCATTTGGATGCTCATGGGTGAGATTGTCGGGAAAAACCGGGGGCGGGGAAACCGGGGGTGGGGAAAACCGGGGTCAGAGTCGAATTTCCGCATGAGAAACCCGAAACACCAAGAGTGATGCGGAGGAAATTCGACTCTGACCCCGGTTTTCCCGATTTCTCTACCCATCCATCCGGATGAAAGGATATAGTCGGCCCCATGCCCGCCCGAACCCGTATCCATGACCGCCATCAGCCTCGAGTTCTACCCGCCCAAGAACGACGAGCAGCGCAGCCAGCTCGAGCGCACGGTGCGCAAGCTCAAGCCGCGCAAGCCGGAGTTCGTGTCGGTGACCTTCGGCGCCGGCGGCTCGACGCTCAGCTACACCCCGGAAACCGTGCGCGGCCTGCGCGCCGACCATGGCCTGGATGCCGTGCCGCACCTGAGCTGCATGGGCGGCACCCGCGAAGAACTGGGCGAGCTGCTCGACACCTACAAGGCCATGGGCTGCACCCGCATCGTCGCCCTGCGCGGCGACCTGCCCTCGGGCATGGCCCGGGCCGGCGACTTCCGCTACGCGGCCGACCTGGTCGCCTTCATCCGCGAAACCCACGGCGACCATTTCCGCATCGAAGTCGGCTGCTACCCGGAAACCCACCCCCAGGCCGAATGCGCCCTGTCCGACCTGCGCAACTTCCAGGCCAAGGTCGCCGCTGGCGCCGATTCGGCGATCACGCAGTACTTCTTCAACGCCGACGCCTATTTCCGCTTCGTCGAGGACATGCGCGCGGCCGGCATCACGATCCCGATCATCCCGGGCATCATGCCGATCTCGAACTTCAGCCAGCTGCGGCGTTTCTCCGAGGCCTGCGGCGCCGAGATCCCGCGCTGGATGGCCAAGCGCATGCAGGCCTACGGCGACGACGCCGACAGCATCCGCGAATTCGCCGCGGACGCCGTGGCGGCCATGTGCCGCCGCCTGCTGGACGGCGGCGCGCCCGAACTGCACTTCTACACGCTGAACCTTGCCCGGCCGACCGAAGCCGTGCTGTCGCGCCTGGGCTGAAAATGGCGCTAGGCTGCGCGGCATGTCCCGCGTAGCCGCGTCCCTGCTGCTTGCCGCCACCGCGCTGGCCCTGCCGGCCGGCGCGCACGCGCAGGCGGTGAACCGCTGCGTCGGCGCCGACGGCCGCAGCATCTACAGCGACCAGCCCTGCGACAGCCTCAACGCAGTCGCGCGCCAGGCACCGCGGCGACCGGCCGCCGCCAGTGCCCACGGCTTCACCACCGGCACCGGCACCGTTGGCGCGGGCTGTTCGCGCAGCATCGACGCCCTGCTGATGGGCGTGCGCGGCGCGCTGGAGTCCGGCGACGTCAATCGCCTGGCCACGCACTACCACTGGACCGGCACCAGCGCCCGCGCCGGGCGCTACCTCATGGACGAACTCGAGGACATCGCGCGCCGCCCCCTCGTGGCCATCGACTTCGTTTATCCGGAACCGGTGCCCACCCTGCCGGACGCCTTCGATTTCGGACCGGCGCCGGCGGTCGCACCCGCCGCCGCCGCGCCCGAAGCCACCGAAGCCGCGCCATCCGGGTACCCGCTGGGCAACCGGGCCGGCCGCGCCGCGCCGAACCGCCAGGCGCGGCCGCGGTCGATTCGCATCGAACAGGCCAGCAGCGCCTCCGATCCCGGTTCGACGCGCACCGATTTCCTGCTGCGCCGGCACGCCGGCTGCTGGTGGATCGAACTCTAGGCACACGCCGCCGTCGCGGCCCAAGGCTAGAATGCCGGCTTCGCCACGGAGCCCCACACGCATGAACTACCCCGAACACATCTGGCACAACGGCCAGGTCAAACCCTGGGCCGAAGCCACCGTGCACGTCATGGCCCACGGCCTGCACTACGGCAGCTCGGTGTTCGAAGGCATCCGCAGCTACGCCACGCCGAACGGCCAGGCGATCTTCCGCCTCACCGAGCACCTGCAGCGCCTGTACGCCTCCGCGAAGATCTACGACATGCCGGTGCCCTACGACCTCGACACCCTGGCCAGGGGCTGCCGCGACGTCATCCGCGCCAACGGCCTGGAAAAGGCCTACCTGCGTCCGATCGCCTACCGCGGCCTGGGCGGCTTCGGGCTGTCGGCGGAAACGCCGGTGGACGTGGCCATCGCCGCCTGGCACATGGGCCCCTACCTGGGCCCGGACGTGCTGGATGCCGGCATCGACGCCTGCGTGTCGAGCTGGCAGCGTTTCGCGCCCAACACCATCCCGGCCGGCGCCAAGGCCGGCGGCAATTACCTGTCGGGCCAGCTGGTGGCGCGTGAAGCGCGACGGCTCGGCTTCGGCGAAGGCATCGCGCTCGCCTCCACCGGCCTGCTCAGCGAAGGCGCCGGCGAGAACCTGTTCCTGGTCTTCAAGGGTGCGCTGCACACGACGCCGGTCAGCGCCGCGCTGCTCAACGGCATCACCCGCGATTCGATCATGACCCTGGCGCGCGACGCGGGGCTGGAGGTCGTTGAACGCGACATGCCGCGCGAATACCTCTACCTGTGCGACGAACTCTTCATGTGCGGCACGGCGGCGGAAATCACGCCGATCCGCAGCGTCGACGGCCGCCCGGTCGGCACCGGCAAGCCCGGGCCGGTGACGCGCCGCATCCAGGACCTGTTCTTCGGCCTGTTCGACGGTGCGACGCCGGACAAACATGGCTGGCTGGAGAAGGTCTGACTCCTTCTTGTAGGAGCGGCTTCAGCCGCGAATCACTTCTTTGCCAAAGGCAAAGTCAAAAGATTCGCGGCTGAAGCCGCTCCTACAGGTCCTGGGTGAAGCGCAGGATCGCGACGGCGCCGTGTTCGGGGCGCGGTGCGATGCTGACTTCCCAGCCGTAGAGTTCGCACAGGCGGCGCACGATCGACAGACCGATTCCGCCGCCCACCGTACCGCCGGCCCCCGAGCCGCGGTAGCCGCGTTCGAACAGGCGGGCCGCGTCTTCTTCGCTCAGGCCCGGGCCGGTGTCCTCGATGCGCACCTGGTGGGCTTCGACCACCAGGCGGACCTCGCCTTCGGCGGTGTATTTGCAGGCATTGCCGAGCAGGTTGCCGATGGCCACCGACAGCACCGCTTCGGGCGCTTCGACCAGCGCCTGTTCGTCGCCCTCGCAGTGAACTTCCACCGGTTTGCCGCCCAGCTGGGTGCGCGCGGCGTCGGCGAGCTGCTGGCATAGCTTGAGCAGCGGGGTGTGGCCGGTGCCGCGCTCGTTGCGCGAAAGCATCAGCAGCGCCGTGGTCAGGTCGGTGCACTGGAGCGCGGCGCGGTCGATGCGCAGCAGGCGCTGGCGGGTCTTCTCCGGCAGGTCGGGATTGGCCAGCAGCAGTTCGGTGGCACCACGAATCACCGCCAGCGGCGTGCGCAGCTCATGGCTGACGTCGGAATTGAATTCGCGGTCGCGCTTGACCAGCGTGGTCATGCGTTCGGCGTAGTCATCCAGCGCCGCCGCCAGCTGGCCGACTTCGTCCTGGGCGAAATGCGGGGCCAGTTTCTCCGGGCGCTCGCGTCCGGCCAGGCCCTCGAGGCGCCGCGCCAGTTCGGTGACCGGGCTGATCACCCGCTTGGAGGACCAGAAGCCGATCACCAGCGACAGCAGCGAAAACAGCGCCACCACGCCGACCAGGGCATAGGTGAGCTGCTGCTGGCTCGTGCGTTCCTGGGAAATGTCGTAGGTCAGGAAGAACCAGTGCTCGGCGTCCTTCTTCACCGCCAGCTTGTAGGTGCGGGTGCGGCCGCGATCGTCGGTGTCGGTGATCTCGTGCACGCCGTCGGGCAGGTCGCGCCAGTTGAACGGCACGTTGCCGAAGCGGCGCTTGCTGTAGACGATGCCCCAGATCTTCTCGAACGGCAGGCCCAGGGCACCTTCCGGGTCCCCGTAGAAGCGTTCGGCGTAATCCCCGACGTTTTCGTACAGCGCCTCGCCGATCAGCTGGTCCTCCAGCTGTTCGCGCAGCAGCACCGTGGCCACGGCGAACAGGCCCGTCAGCCCGAAGCCGAGCAGGAAGAAGGACAGGATGATCCGGCTGCGGAGCCTCCGCCGGTAGCGCATGGCCTAGCCCGCGTCGGGATCGGCGATGCGGTAACCGATGCCGTGGCGGGTCTGGATGAGTGCCTTTTCGAACGGCTTGTCCACGGCCGCCCGCAGGCCGTGGATGTGCACGCGCAGCGAATCGGAGTCGGGCAGCTCTTCGCCCCAGACCCGGGTTTCGAGCTCCTGCCGGGTCACCACCGACGGCGAGGATTCCATCAGCGACTGCAGGATCTTGAGCGCGGTCGGGTTGAGCTGGAGCAGCTTGCCGCCGCGGCGCACCTCGAGCGTGTCGAGGTTGTATTCGAGGTCAGCGACGTTGAGCACGCGCGGCTGCGCGGCCTTGCCACGCCTGGCCAGCACGGCCAGGCGGGCTTCGACTTCCTGCAGCGCGAAGGGCTTGACCAGGTAGTCGTCGGCGCCTGAGTCAAAACCCTCGAGCTTGTTGTCCAGCGAATCCCGGGCCGTGAGCATCAGCACCGGGGTCTGCTTGCGGCCTTCCTGGCGAAGCTTGCGGCAGACCTCCAGGCCGTCCATGCCCGGCAGGTTGAGGTCGAGCACGATCGCGTCGAAGTCGTTGACCACGGCCAGGTGCAGGCCGGTCACGCCGTCGGCGGCGTAATCGACCGTATGCCCGCGGTCCTCGAGGTAGTCGCCGAGGTTGGCGGCGATGTCACGGTTGTCTTCGACGACGAGGATGCGCATCCGCTTACATCGAGTCCATGGCGTCTTTCTTGTGGATCGAGTTCTGCTGGCGATGCAGGCGCTCGCGGGAGTCTTCCATGAGGCGGCGACGCTCGGCGACGGTCTGGCAGCGGGTCACGTGGCGATGGCTGCCGGTCGGACGGCTGCGCTCGCAGACCAGGCGGCTGTCGTCACGGGCCTGGGTCAGGATGGTGTTGATGCGTTCCTGCTCGTTGAACACGGTCACCTTGGCCGGCTCGGCCAGTTCGGCGACCGAATCCACGCCCTCGAGTTCGCGGGAAATGCGGTCGAGCGCCTCGCGCACCTGGGCGCGGTCGTTGCTGGCGATCTCGGCGTAGGTCTTGCCGTCGGCAAGGTCTTTTTCGATCACGGCGCGCTGCTCGGCGAAGTCACCTTCGCTCAGGGCCAGCTGGGACTCCTGCGCGGCGAAGGCGAGAACCGGCGTCGCGGCAAGAAGGAAGGCGATCAGGGTCTTTTTCATGGGACGGGTCCTCGGGTCACGGAGCTGCGCGGATGGACTTTTGATTCTTACCACACGTCAAGGCTGTGTAAACAGGCCGAAGGTCCTGCAAACGCGCAAAGAAAGGCCCGGGAGGCGCCTTCGCGACTGACCCGGGCCGAAAGGTTGCTTACTGCCCCGATTGCCGTATTCCATGGAAACCGCTCTGACGAGGAGGACCACTGGTCTACCGGCCGAGCAAGCCTAGGCGCGAAGGTATTAAGGCCGCGTTAAATCCGCTTCAGCCTTTGGTTAATCCGCCGGCCCGCCGACGGGGGGCGCGGACGCGGGGCCGGACCCCGGCCGCCGTGAAGTCGACGATGGCCCCGGCCACATCCACGCCGGTGGCCCCTTCGATGCCCTCCAGGCCCGGCGATGAGTTCACCTCTAGCACCAATGGGCCGGATTTCGACCTCAGAAGGTCCACGCCTGCAACGCCGAGGCCCATCACCCGGGCGGCCCGCAGGGCGGTGTCGATTTCCGGCTCCGAGAGCTCCACCGGGCTGGCGCTGCCGCCCCGGTGCAGGTTGGACCGGAATTCGCCCTCGCCCGCCTGCCGGCGCATGGCCGCTACCACCCGGTCGCCGACCACGAAACAGCGCAGGTCGGCGCCCTTGGCCTCGGCCACGAACTCCTGCACCAGGAAGTTGGCGTACAGGCCACGGAAGGCTTCGATGACGCCGCGCGAGGCGCTGGCGGTTTCGGCCAGGATCACGCCGTTGCCCTGGGTGCCCTCGTTGAGTTTGATCACGTGCGGGGGCTTGCCCAGCATGCCGAGCAGGTCGGTGGTGTCGTCGGGGTTGTCGCCGAACACGGTGAGCGGCAGGCCCAGGCCCTCGCCGGCCAGCATCTGGTGGCAGCGCAGCTTGTCGCGGGCGCGCAGGATGGCGTCGGAGGGGTTCGGGCTGAAGGCACCCATCAGTTCGAACTGGCGCAGCACCGCGGTGCCGTAGAAGCTGACCGACGCGCCGATGCGCGGCACGACCGCGTCGATGCCGGCGAGCTCCTTGCCCTTGTAGCGCATCTGGAAACGCCCGGGGGCGATGGACATGTAGCAGCGCAGCGGGTCGAGCACGCGCACGACGTGGCCGCGTTCGCGCGCGGCCTCGACCAGGCGCTGGGTGGAATAAAGCTTGGCGTTGCGGGAGAGGATGGCGAATTTCACGGGGTCGGTTCCGGGGGTGGTTCCCCCTGCAGGAAGGAAGCAGCGGGATCCACGAGGAAGCGCCCGGCCAGCGCCGTGCGGCCAAGCAGCATGGGGAAAAGCATGTTGCGGCGCTGGGCGAGGTTCACTTCCCCCTCCCATTGCCGGCCCGCCAGGCAAAGGCGGGTCTGGATGAAGATGCGCTCGGTCCGGTGGCCACCGGAATCGGTGACTTCCCGGCGCTCGAGCACGGGCGACTCGGCGAAGGCCAGCGGCGCCTGGTAGCGACCGGTGTCGAGGCCGAAGCGCACCCACTCGACGCCGTCGCGATGGAAGGTTTCCTGCGATTCGACGTGCAGCGAAGAGCTGCGCGCGCCGGTGTCGACCTTGGCGCGGACGGCGACGATGCCCAGCGCGGGCAGCGCCAGCCATTCGCGCCAGCCCAGCAGCGGCAGGTCCGTGGCCGTTTCGACCGGGGAAGGCGCGGCCATCGGATCAGGGCGCCAGTTTGCGCTTGAGCGCACGCGCCACCGTCGGCGGCAGCCGCGGCAGCGTGCGCAGCAGCCAGGGCAGCACCCGGCGCTTGGCGCCGCCGAGCGATTCCGGCACGACGGCGTCGATCAGGTGCGGGCCGGGATGCGCCAGCGCGTATTCCAGCGCATGCGCGAAGGCTTCGGCGGTGTCCGCGCGCACCGCGTGCACGCCCATGCCCTGGGCCAGCCTCGCAAAATCCAAGCGCGGTCCGCCGATGTCGAGCTGGGAGCGCGCCTTGGGCCCGATGCGTTCGGCGCCGACGCGCTCGAGTTCGACGTTGAGCACGGAATACGAGGCGTTGTTGAAGATGATCGTGGTCACGTCGAGATTCTCGCGCGCCATCGTCCACAGCGCCTGCAGCGTGTACATCGCGGTGCCGTCGCCAACCAGGGCGATCACCGGGCGGTCCGGGCAGGCGACCGCGGCGCCGACGGCGTTGGGCAGCGCCTGGCCGATGGCGCCGCCGGTGAGCGTGATCAGGTCGTGGCGCGGGCCGCCCGCGGTCATGAGGCCCAGCATCAGCCCGGAGGTGATCGCCTCGTCCACGATGATCGCGCGCTCGGGCAGCAGGTGGCCGACGGCCTTGCAGACTTTTTCGGCGGTCAGCCGGCCGCGCGGGCGAGCCGGGCGCGACGCCGGCTGCAGCGCGGGCGCGGAGCCTCCGGCGCCGGTCGCGTCGACCAGCGCCTGCAGGCTGGTCGCCGCGTCCTGGTCCGGACGGCACAGCGTGTGCACCTGGCAGCCGGCGGGCACCAGTTCGCTGGCCTTGCCCGGGTAGGCGAAGAAGGACACCGGCGCCTTCGCATCCACCAGCACCAGGTGCTCGAACTCGGCCAGCTGCACGCCGGCCAGCTCGGCCAGGTAGGCGATGCGTTCGACCGGCGGCAGGCCGGCGCCGCGCTCGAGCCGGGTGGGGAACACCTCGGCCAGCAGCGTCACGCCGAAGCGGGCGGCAAGGCGACCCGCGGACACCAGCGCGGGTTCGCGCAGTGCGCGCCCGCCCAGCAGCAGCGCCGTGCGGCCGCCGCCGGCCAGCAGCTTCGCGATGTCGGCGACCGTGTCGGCGTCGGCGCCGGCCGGCGCCATCGGGGCCGGCGGCGCGGCGGGCGTGGCGCCCTCGCCCCAGGACACGTCGGCCGGCAGGATCAGCGTGGCCACCTGGCCCGGCAGCCCGCGGGCGGCGACCACGGCGTCCACGGCGTCGCGGCACAGGTCGCCGGTGCGCATCGAGGTGCGCACGAAACCCGGCGAGACGTTGCGCGCCACGGTTTCGATGTCCGACTGCAGCTGGGCGTCCAGCGGCATGTGGTAGGTCGCGTGGTCGCCGACGATGTTCACCACCGGTACCCGGCCCTTGCGCGCGTTGTGCAGGTTCGCCAAACCGTTGCCCAGGCCGCAGCCCAGGTGCAGCAGGGTCGCCGCCGGCTTGTCGGCCAAACGCGCGTAACCGTCGGCCGCGCCGGTCGCCACGCCTTCGAACAGCGCCAGCACGGCGCGCATGCGCGGCTCGTCGTCGAGCGCGGCGACAAAGTGCATCTCACTGGTGCCGGGGTTGCTGAAGCAGACCTCGATGCCGGCGTCGGCGAGGGTCTTCATCAGGGCTTGGGCGCCGTTGGGCATGGGACTCTCCGGTTCGATGGCCGCGCTCAGGCGCGGTCGAGGTGGTGGGGGCCGATGTCGGCGATGCGGGTGACGCCGGCCAGCGCCATCGTGACCTGCAGCTCGCGCCGCCAGCCTTCGAGCAGGCCGGAAACGCCGCGTTCGCCGCCGCCGGCGAGGGCCCAGGCCCAGGGACGGCCAATCATCACGCCGCGGGCGCCAAGCGCCAGTGCGCGAAAAACGTCCACGCCCGAACGCAGGCCGCCGTCCACCAGCACCTCGGCCCGGCCGTCGACGGCCGCGACCACCGCCGGCAGCCGCAGCGCGGTGGCGGCGGCGCCATCCAGCTGGCGGCCGCCATGGTTCGACACCACGATGCCGTCCGCGCCGGCAGTCACCGCCGCGTCGGCGTCGGCCGGATCGAGCAGGCCCTTCACCACCAGCCTGCCCTTCCAGCGCGCGCGCAGCCAGGCCACGTCGTCCCAGGTGATGGACGGGTCGAACTGGGCGTCGATCCAGGCCCGGAACGCATTGATGTCGCCGGCGACCGGCACGTGCGGGCCCAGGCTGCCGAAACCATGCGGCTTGCCGCGAATGCCGACGTCATGAAGCCAGCCCGGACGCGACAGCAGCTGGGAAAGCTTGAGCAGCTTCGGCCGCAGGCCCGCCTGGCCCAGGCCGTTGCGCACGTCGCGGTGGCGCGGCCCGGCCATCGGCAGGTCGACGGTGAAGACCAGGGTGCGCACGCCCGCGGCCCAGGCCGATGCCACCAGGGCTTCGACCACGCCGCGGTCGCGCAGCATGTACAGCTGGAACCAGGGCGGCGTGCCGGTGGCGGCGACTTCTTCGATGCCGCAGATCCCCACCGTCGACAGCGTGAACGGCACGCCGGCCGAGCGCGCGGCGCGGGCCGCCTGGACTTCGCCGCGGCGCGCCATCATGCCGGCCAGGCCCACGGGCGCAAGCACCAGCGGAAGCGCGCAGTCGTCGCCGAGCACGGTGGCCGAGCTGTCGATGCCTTCGACGTTGACCAGCACGCGCTGGCGGATCGCAAGCTCGCCCCAGGCCGCGGTGTTCGCCGACAGCGTCTGTTCGGCGCCGGCGCCGCCGTCGAGGTAGTCGGCCAGGAAGCGCGGCAGCCGCCGGCCGGCCAGGGCCTGGTAATCGGCGCAGGTGGCGGGGAAACGCCGGACCATGGTTCAGCCCCCCTCGCGCAGCGAGCGCACGGCGGCGCGCGCGGTCAGGATGCAGCCCGGCAGGAAGGTGCCTTCGAGCGAACGTTTGCCATTGCTGCCACCGCCGCCGAAACCGGCCGCCTCGCCCACGCAATACAGGCCGGGAACGGGGGCGCCGTCGGCACCCAGCACGCGGCTGGAAAGATCGGTACGCAGCCCACCCAGGCTCTTGCGGGTGATCAGCTGCATGCGGATCGCGATGAAGGGACCGGCGCCGGCCTGCTGCAGCGGCGCCGGCTTGCAGGTGCGCAGGCGGTCGGGCCGCCACTGCCGGGCTTCCTCGATGCGGCGCACCTGCGGGTCGTCGCGATACCCGGCATCAAAGGCATCAACGGTCGCCTGCAGCCGGGCGGCATCGACATCGTGGCTGCAGGTCAGCGCATTCATCTTCGCCGCCAGGCCGGCGAGGCTGTTGTCGACCAGGAAATCCTCGCTCTCGCGCTGCATCTGCGCGACGAGGCGGCGGTTGCCGGTGAGCGTTTCGAACACGAAGCGCAGGAACTGCTTGTCCCGGATGCGCGGATTGTGTTCGGCGCCGGAGATGGCGAATTCGCGCAGCGCGATGCGCCGGTTGAGCAGGTGCCAGGTCCAGGGTTTTTCCTGCTCCGCGACGCGCTGGCACAGCCAGTGGGTGTCGAAGCCGGTGACCAGCGGTTCGGGGCCGATGCGCTCGCCGCGATGGTCCAGCCACAGCGCCGACTTGCAGGGAATGGTCGAGAGCCCGTGGCCTTCGAAATGCGGGAAGGGGTGCGCGATGCCGGCCGCGTAGTTCCACATCTCGCCGGCATTGACGATGCGCCCGCCGAAGTCGTCCGCGACGTGGTGGTGCAGTCGGCCATCGGAATACGGATGCGCGCCGTTGAGCATGTGCGCCGGCATCGGCCGACCGGCCGGCCAATTCGCGCGGCACTGCGCGTGGCCGCCGTTGATGCCGCCCATCGCCAGCACCACCGCACCGGCGCGCAGACGGAGCTCGCGACCGCTGCTTTCATCCACCGCCAGCGCGCCGCAAACACGGCCGGCCTCCGACTCCAGCCCCAGCACGCGGTGCCGGTGCAGCAGCTGCAGCCGGCCGCCTTCGCCGGCGCGACGCATCGCCTCGCCCAGCTGGATGACAAGCTCGCGCGCCGTGCCCCAGACGACGTGGTATCGCGGCACCGAATTGCCGTCGCCGGCGCGGCCGCGTTCGACCCAGTTCACCGCCGGCAGGAAACGCAGGCCCTCGGCAAGCAGCCAGTCGTGCACATCGGGCCGCGAACGTTCGACGTAATGCCGCGCCCAGGCCAGGGAACATTCGTCGGCCGGGTCGAGTTCGCCGAAGGACAGCCAGTCGCGCAGCGCGATCTCGGGGGTGTCGTGGATCTTCGCCCGCGCCTGCAGCGGCGTGCCGACCAGGGCCATGCCGCCGAAGGCCCAGCGCGCCAGGCCACCAAAACGTTCGGGGGAATCGCGGTCGACCACCGCCACCGACATGCCGGCACGCAGGGCTTCGAGCGCAGTGACGATGCCGGCCAGGCCGCCGCCGACGACCAACACATCCACGCGGGGCACATCCACGACGGGCACGTCCACGGCGGGGATGGGACTCATGGCGGGATTGGAGCGGGTGATGGGAATCGAACCCACGTTAGCAGCTTGGGAAGCTGCAGTTCTACCATTGAACTACACCCGCGGTCGGCCGGGATTATGCAGCCCGACCGGTGGCCCCGCAATGCGCGCCAGGCGATAGAATCGCCGCATGCACATCATGCTCAATGGCCAGCCCACGGAACTCGCCGGCACCCCGACGGTCGCCGGCCTGCTCGAACAGACCGGCCTGGCCGGCCGCAAGGTGGCGGTCGAGGTCAACCAGGAAGTCGTGCCGCGCAGCCGGCACGAACAGCACGCGCTGGCGGAGGGCGACCGCGTCGAGATCATCCACGCCATCGGCGGTGGGTGAGATTTCCCTGAACCTGTTCTTAAAAAAGGGTTAACCCGCCCGGCAAAAGCGGCCATAATCAGGGGCATGACCCGCTCCCCAGACTCCCGGCCCGCCGATCCGCTGGTGATCGCCGGCAAGACCTACCAATCCCGCCTGCTCACCGGCACCGGGAAGTTCAAGGACCTCGACGAGACCCGCCGCGCCACCGAAGCCGCCGGCGCGCAGATCGTCACCGTGGCCATCCGCCGCACCAACATCGGCCAGACCCCGGGCGAACCGAACCTGCTCGACGTGCTGCCGCCGGACCGCTACACCCTGCTGCCCAACACCGCCGGCTGCTACACCGCCGACGACGCCGTGCGCACCTGCCGGCTGGCCCGCGAGCTGCTCGACGGCCACAAGCTGGTCAAGCTCGAGGTGCTGGGCGATCCGAAAACCCTCTACCCCGATGTCGTGCAGACGCTGGCCGCCGCCGAAATCCTGGTGGCCGACGGCTTCGACGTGATGGTCTACACCTCCGACGACCCGATCCTGGCCAAGCGCCTGGAAGAGATCGGCTGCGTCGCGGTGATGCCGCTGGCCGCGCCGATCGGCTCGGGCCTGGGCGTGCAGAACCGCTGGTCGATCCTGGAGATCGTCGAAAACGCGAAGGTGCCCGTGCTGGTGGACGCCGGCGTCGGCACCGCGTCCGACGCCGCCATCGCGATGGAACTGGGCTGCGACGGCGTGCTGATGAACACCGCGATCGCGGGGGCGAAGGATCCGGTGCTGATGGCCAGCGCCATGCGCAAGGCCGTCGAGGCCGGGCGTGAAGCCTTCCTGGCCGGCCGCATCCCGAAAAAGCGCAACGCCAGCGCCTCCTCGCCCCTGGACGGGCACTTCCTCTGAGGGGGGCCAGGGCATGACCGGAACCAGCGACCAAAGCCCCCCGGATCAGCCCGAGCGGCACCGCCCGATCCGCAGCTTCGTGCTGCGCCAGGGCCGCCAGACCGAGGCCCAGAAGCGCGCCTTCGAACTGCACTGGCCCCGCTACGGGCTCGACTACGCCGGCCAGCCGCGTGACTTCGACGCCGCGTTCGGCCGCCGGGCGCAGCGCGTGGTCGAGATCGGTTTCGGCAACGGCGAGCAGCTGCTGTTTTCCTGCGAACGCGAAAGCGCGCGCGACTTCATCGGCATCGAAGTGCACGGGCCCGGCGTCGGCCGGCTGCTCAACGCCGCCGCGGCCGCCGGCCTGCAGAACCTGCGTATCTACCAGCATGACGCCGTCGAAGTCCTGCGCGACGAAGTGGCGCCGGGTTCACTCGACGAGGTGCGCATCTACTTCCCCGATCCCTGGCACAAGAAGCGCCACAACAAGCGGCGGCTGGTGCAGCCGGCGTTCGTGGACCTGATCTGCCAGCGCCTGAAGCCCGGCGGCCTGCTGCACCTGGCCACCGACTGGGAAAACTACGCCGAACACATGTGGGACGTGCTCGACGCCGAACCGCGCCTGCACAACCGCGCCGCCCCCCGCGGCACCTCGCCCCGCCCCGAGTGGCGGCGGCAGACGCACTTCGAGACCCGCGGCCTGAAGCTGGGCCACGGTGTCTGGGACCTGCTCTACGACCGACGCTGAGGACGCCGCCCACGCATGGACACCAGCCTGACCCTGACCCGCGACATGATGATCGTGCTGGGGCTGGTCGGCTTCACCATCGTGATGTTCATGATCGAGCGCATCCGCGCCGACGCCACCGCGCTGGTCGTGCTGGTGCTGCTGGGGCTCACCGGCCAGGTGCCGGCGAACCAGCTGTTCGACGGTTTTTCGGGTAACGCGGTCATCGCCGTCATCGCCACGATGATCCTGGGCGCGGGGCTGGACCGCACCGGCGCGCTCAACCGCGTGGCCGTGTGGCTGCTGCGCGTCTCCAAGGGCATGGAGGAGCGCCTGATCCTGCTCACCTCGGCGCTCGCCGGCCTGATGTCGGGCTTCATGCAGAACCCGTCGGTGATGGCGCTGTTCCTGCCGGTGGCCTCGCGTCTGTCGGGCCGCACCGGTCTGAGCCTGTCGCGACTGCTGCTGCCGGTCGCCGGCGCCATCGTGATGGGCGGCGGGCTGACGATGATCGGCAACTCGCCGCTGATGCTGCTCAACGACCTGCTGGTCGCCGCCAACCGCAACCTGCCCTCGGGCGTGGCGACGCTGGAGCCGCTGGAGATGTTCGCGCCGCTGCCGATCGGCCTGGCACTGCTGCTGCTCGGGCTGGGTTACTGGCGCTGGCTGGGCCAGCGCTGGTTCGCCAAGGCCGAAGACAAGGGCGTGGCGCCAAGCCGCACGCAGAGTTATTTCGCCCGCGCCTATGGCATCGAAGGCGACGTCTACGAACTCACCGTCACCGCCGAAAGCCCGCTGGTGGGCATGAGCGTGGGCGAGGCCGAGGCCCAGCGCGACGCGCCGCTGCTGCTGGCCCTGCTCAGCGGCAACGAGGCCCGGCTGGCGCCGCCAGCCGACCAGATGATCTGGGTCGGCAGCGTGCTGGGCGTGATGGGCCCGCGCGAGGCCATCCAGGATTACGCGCAGAAGAACCTGCTGCGCATGTCGGCGCGGCTGCGCCACTTCGCCGACCTGTTCAATCCCAGCCGCTCGGGCATTTCCGAGGCGGTGATCCCGCCCACGTCCAGCTTCCTGGGCAAGTCGCAGTCGCAGCTGCAGCTGCGCAAGCGCTTCGGCATCAGCCTGCTGGCGATCAACCGCGACGGCCAGGTCTGGCGCGAGGACATCCGCAAGATGTCGTTCAAGGCCGGCGACATGCTGGTCTTCCACAGCATCTGGACCGACCTGGCCCAGGCCAGCGAAAGCCGCGACTTCGTCGTCGTCACCGACTACCCCAAGGGCGAACAGCGGCCGCAGAAGCTGTGGTGGGCGCTGGCGGTGTTCGTCGGCGCGATGGCGCTGGCGCTGTCCACGCTGGTGCCGGTGCCGATCGCGCTGATGGCCGGCGCCGCCGCGATGATGCTGGTCGGCGTGCTGAACATGGACGAGGCCTATGCCGCGGTGAACTGGAAAACCGTGTTCCTGATGGCCTGCCTGATCCCGCTGGGCTGGGCGATGGACTCGACCGGTGCCGCGGGCTGGATCGCGCAGCAGGTGCTTGAACGCATTGGCAGCGACGTGCCGATCTGGGTGCTCGAGGCGGCCTTCGGCCTGCTCGCAACCGCCTTCGCCCTGGTGATCGGCAACGTCGGTGCCACCGTCGTGGTGGTGCCGATGGCGATCAACGTGGCGCTCGCTGCAGGCGGCAACCCGCTGGCCTTCGCGCTGGTGGTGGCGCTGTCGGCCTCGAACAATTTCCTTAGCGTCTCCAACCCGGTGCTGGCGATGGTGTCCGGCCCGGCCGGCTACCGCGCCCGCGACCTGTGGCGGACCGGCGCGCCGCTGACCCTGGTCTACCTGGCGGTCGTGCTGCTGATGGTCAACCTGATGTTCTAGCCGGCGCCGGCCACGGCCACGCGCACCGGCACCAGCGACGCGCCCTTGCACGGGCCCGCCACGCACACGCCCTGTTCCAGTTCGAAACTGGCGCCGTGGGCCGCGCATACCAGCCGGCCCTTGTCGGTCAGGAACTTGCCCGGCGCCCAGTCGAGCCGGCGCCCCGCGTGCGGGCAGACGTTCAGCCAGGCCTTAAGGTCCTGGCCCTGGCGCAGGAGAACCAATGACTGCGCCTCCCCGTCCACCCGGGCCTCGGTTTCGGACAGGCCTTCGGGCGGCCAGTCGGCCAGTTCGATTAACGAACCACTTACACTTTCCACGCGGCGCCTCGCCATACTTCCGGTCCCCGAGTTTGCCACGGCGACGCATGACCTTCTTCTTCCACCGCATGTTCAGCTACTGCCCCTCGAAGCCGCGCAACCCGCTGCTCAAGGTGCTCGTCGGCCTGCTCGGCCTGGCGCTGCTGCTGGTGCTGGTCGGCTTCGGCCTGGTCATCGGCCTGGGCATGCTGCTGTTCGCCGGCGCCCGCCGCCTGTTCGTCGCCACCCGCCGTCCGGCGCCCCGCGCCGACGTTATCGAAGGCGAATACACCCGCGTGCGCGACCCGCATCCGCCGCTTCACCTGCGTTGACCGACACCGTCATTCCCCTGCCCATGCCGACCCTGCTGCCCGTTCGCGGCGGCGGCTCGTTTCCTGTTCGCCGCATTTACTGCGTCGGCCGCAACTTCGCCGACCATGCCGCGGAAATGGGCGCCAGCGTCGATCGCGGCAACCCGGTGTTCTTCCATAAACCCGCCGATGCCATCGTTGCCGGCGGCGGCGACGTGCCCTACCCGTCCGGCACCGCCGACCTGCACCACGAAGTCGAGCTGGTGGTCGCGCTGGGCCGCGACGCCGATGGCCTGGTGGCCGTGGACGATGCGATGGCGCTGGTGTTTGGCTACGGCGTCGGCCTCGACCTGACCCGCCGCGACCTGCAGGCCCGCGCCAAGGCCAAGGGCCTGCCCTGGGACACCGCCAAGGGCTTCGACCATTCGGCGCCGGCCAGCGAGCTGGTGCCGGCGGGCGATGCCGGCGACCTGGGCCAGCGGCTGCTGTCGCTGGACGTCAATGGCGAACGCCGCCAGCAGGCCACGCTGGCCAGCATGGTGTTCAGCGTCGCCGAGGTGATCAACGAACTCTCGAAGCTCTACGCGCTCAAGGCCGGCGACCTGGTCTTCATGGGCACGCCGGCCGGCGTCGCCGCGCTGCAGCGGGGCGACCGCTTCCATGCCGCGATCGACGACCTGGTGACGCTGGACGGTCGTATCACCTGATCCGCCGTCCGGTGTAGATTCACGGTTGCAACCACAACAACAACCGGAGGATCGCCATGGGGATGGCCAAGGAATTCAAGGAATTCGCGCTGCGCGGTAACGTCGTCGACCTGGCCGTGGGCGTGGTCATCGGCGCCGCCTTCGGCAAGATCGTCACCTCGCTGGTGAACGACATCGTGATGCCGGCCCTGGGTTACGCCATCGGCGGCGTTGATTTCGGCGACCTGGCCATCGAGCTCAAGGCCGCCACCGTGGACGCCGCCGGGAACGAGATCCCGGCCGTGCTGGTCAAATACGGCGCCTTCATCCAGACCGTGGTCGACTTCTTCATCATCGCGCTGGCCATCTTCGTGGCCGTGAAGGTGATGAACTCGCTCAAGCGCAAGGAAGCGGCCTCGCCCGAACCGCCGCCGGCGCCCAGCGAGGAAGTGAAGCTGCTCACCGAGATCCGCGACAGCCTCAAGTCGCGCTGACATCGTTCGTTATACCCCGACGCCGGCCTCCGGGGCCGGCGTCGCCTTGCCGGAGACACCGAATGCGACCCGTCCGAACCCTGCTTGCCCTGTCCCTGCTCGCCGCCCTGCCGGCCTTCGCCGCCACCGGCCTGGACCCGGACGACATCGCCGCGGCCGAAGGCCTGCGCGAGCGCGCGATGCGCGGCAGCGAGGCCTGGAACGTGGTCGAGTCCCTGACCACGGAAATCGGCCCGCGCCTGGCCGGCACGCCGGCGGACGCCAAGGCCGTTGAGTGGGCGAAGGCGAAGATGCAGGCGATGGGCTTCGACAAGGTTTACCTCGAGCCGGTGACCTTCCCGGTCTGGCTGCGCCACCACGAGCGCGCCGAAGTCCTGGCGCCCTACCCGCAGCCGCTGGTGATCACTGCGCTCGGCGGCAGCGTCGGTACCGGCGAAACGCCGGTCGAAGCCGAGGTGGTGGCCTTTGCGAACCTCGATGCGCTGAAGGCGGCGCCCGAGGGCAGCCTCGAGGGCAAGATCGCAGTCATCACCAACCGCATGGTGCGCTTCAAGGACGGGCGGGGTTATGGCCCCGCCGTCGGTGCGCGCAGCCAGGGCGCGGTCGAGGCCGCGCGCAAGGGCGCGGTTGCGGTGCTGATCCGTTCGATCGGCACCAGCTCCAACCGCTTCGCCCACACCGGCACGATGCGCTACGCCGAAGACGTGCCGCGCATCCCCGCGGCCGCGCTGTCGAATCCGGACGCCGACCTGATCGAACACATGGTCGCGCGTGGCAAGCCGGTGCGCCTGCGCCTGGACATTGCCGCCGAAACCGTCGCCGACTACACCTCGCACAACGTCATCGGCGAGATCCGTGGCCGGGAGCTGCCGGGCGAAGTGGTCACCATCGGCGGCCACCTCGATTCCTGGGACCTGGGTACGGGCGCGATCGACGACGGCGCCGGCATCGGCATCACCTTCGCCGCCGGCGCGCTGATCGGCCAGCTCGAGCGTGCGCCGCGCCGCACCGTGCGCGTGATCGCCTATGCCAACGAGGAACAGGGGCTTTACGGTGGCAAGGCCTACGCCGAGGCGCGCGCCGCCGCGGGCGAGATCCCGGCGCACCAGCTGGGCGCGGAAAGCGACTTCGGTGCCGGCCGCATCTATGCGCTGCGCGCCGGCGTCGACGCGGCCGCCTGGCCGGTGGTCGCGAAGATCGGCGAGGTGCTGGCGCCGCTGGGCATCGCCACCGAAAGCACCGGCGGCAGCCCGGGCCCGGACGTCGGCCCGATCGTCGCCAAGGGCGCGCCCTGGGCGCAGCTGGCGCAGGACGGCATCGACTATTTCGACTACCACCACACCGCCAACGACACCCTGGACAAGATCGACCCGCGGGCGCTGGACCAGCAGGTGGCGGCCTATGCGGTGCTGGCCTACCTCGCCGCCGAAACCGAGGTCGATTTCGGCAGCCTGCCGGTCAAGGCCGACTAGGGCTCAGTCCAGCAGGTCCGACTGCAGGACCTTGGACGGGCGGCCGATGAGGTCGGCGGCGTGTTCGCGCAGGTCTTCGCGGGAGACTTCGCGCAGCGGCAGCACGGCGCGGACGAGGTCGTCGAGGCTGCGCTTGTTCTTCGTGGCCTTGCGGATCTCGGAGTCGAGTTCGCGCAGCAGCGTCACGCCGCGGGCGGTGCGCGGGCCCTGCGAACGGTTGGAGGTGAGCGAGGCCACGTCCTCGCCGTGGCCGGCCATCCAGTCCTGGGCCTTGTCCGCGCGCGCTTCGCTCAGCAGGCCGGCGCGCCGCATCAGTTCGATCGAGTAGTACTCGGCCACCGCCTCGGTGATCCAGTCGTCGCCGTCGGCGCCGCGCAGGCGGGTGAACACGTGGCTCAGCTCGTGCACCAGGGTGCTGGTGCCGTTCTCGCTGATCAGCGGCCGGTCGGCGTGCAGGTACAGCGAACGCGGACCGGAGAGCCCGCCCCGCCACATCGGGTCGCCGGCACTGACGATCATCACCTTGACCGGCAGCTTGCCGTAGAGCGCCTCGAACTGCGGCACCAGAACGTTGAAGAAGGCCAGCATGTCGTTGCGCCGCACCTCGTCGCCCTTGGGGCCGGCAACGCTGATCTCGATGTTCTCGAACTGCTCGCGGCGCGTGCCGACGTCGCCGGCGATGATCCAGCCGGTCGGGCGATCGAAGTTGCGTTCGGGATTCACCACCACGAAGGACTTGCCGTCGCGGCTTCGCTTGAACGGGGTATCGACGTTGCCCCAGCCCTTGGGCAGCTGGAAACGCAGGCGCGCCCGGGAGTCGGCGCCCTTGGTCGCCACCACCGTGGCCGGCGGCACCAGGTCGTCGCCGCGCAGCAGGGCCCAGTCGGCGGTGATGCGGGCGTCGTAACCGCCATCGCGGCGCCGGTGGTTGATCTCGTGCAGGAAGCGCAGGCGGGCCGGCTCGCCGCGCGGCGGCACCCAGGTCACGATGTCGCCCTTGCGGGTGACCTCGCCGTCGCCGCGCACTTTCGAATACCGGTCTTCCGGCATGCGCAGGCGCAGGCGCCGGACTTCACCGGTGCCGGGCGTCAGGCGGATGCTGACGTCGGCCTGGCCCCTTTCGGGCAGGAAGCGCACCAGGTAATCGACGCCATATTCAGTGCGTTGGGCCAGGGCCAGGGCGGGAAGCAGCAGCGCCGCCAGCACCAGGCCGCGAAGAAGGGAAAGGGAGCGTGGTTTGGTATCCATCCGCCGGATTATGCCGGCGCCGGGCTGAATTGCCGGTTCATGGCCGCTGCTGGCGCCACCATTCGGCGAGGAAGACGCTGGTGGCCGAGGCGACGTTCAGGCTTTCCACCGCGCCCGTGCCAGGGATCGCCAGCTGCAGGGTGGCAGCCTCGGCCAGCAGCGGATCCACGCCGCTCTGTTCGGCGCCCATCACCAGCAGCAGGCGCTCCGGCAGGGTCGCGGCGTGCAGCGGCTGGCCGCCCCGCACCACCGTGGCAGCGGCCACGAACCCGGCCGACGTGAGCTGGGCGAGACTGTTGTCGGCGCGGCCCAGGCGCACCAGCGGCACGACCTCGGCTCCCCCTTCGGCCACGCGCGCGGCGGCGCCCGACAGCGCCAGCGACGAGTCCTTCGGCAGCAGCAGGCCGGCCACGCCGAAATGCGCCGCCGAACGCAGGATCGCGCCCAGGTTGTGCGGGTTGCCGACGCCGTCGAGCCACAGCGCGACCTGCGGGCCGGGCGGCAGCTCACGCAGCCAGCCGGACAGCGAGAGTTCGGGCGCCGGCGTGGCACCGAACACCACGCCCTCGTGGTGGCTGCTGGCGGCCAGCTTCTGCAGGTCCTCGTCGCCGACCACGGTGTAGCCGATGCGGTTCTTCACGCAGTAGGCCAGCACGTCCTTGAGCCGGTGGATACGCGACTCGAGCAGCCAGACCTTGCGCAGGTCGGCGGGACGGCGCGCGAACATGGCCAGGCAGGCGTTGAGGCCGTACAGGCGCTGCTCGCGCGGGCCGCGCGGCGTGGACGGCTCGGCGGCTTCGTGCCGCGATGCCGGCCGCGGCGCGGATGGGCGCGGGGCTGATGGCCGCGATTCGGTGGCCTCGCGGTCACGCTGGCGTTCGCGCTTGTCGCGCCGCTGGGTCGGCGGACCGCGGTAGGGACCGCTGCCGCCCGGGGGTCGGTTGTCGTTCATGGCGCCAGTCTAGCGGACGGCCCGGGCAAGGGGCCGTCCGGACCGGGCTTCAGGCGTGGCCGCCGACGGCCGGGGTCTCGCGCTCGAGCTTCTCGAGCTTGCGCGCCACGGCCTCCGGCGAGCGCGTGTACGGCGCCAGCAGGGTGTAGAAAGCCGGCACCACGAACAGCGACAGCAGGGTCGAGAACGCCACGCCGGCGATGATCACGATGCCGATCGTGGCGCGGCTGGCCGAACCGGGGCCGCCGAAGGCCACCAGCGGCACCGCACCCATCATCGTCGCGATCGAGGTCATCAGGATCGGGCGCATGCGCACCGCCGCCGACTCGACGATGGCGTCGCGGATGGCCATGCCTTCGTCGCGCAGCTGGTTGGCGAACTCGACGATCAGGATGCCGTTCTTGGCCGCCAGACCGACCAGCATGACGATGCCGATCTGGCTGAACAGGTTGAGCGAACTGCCGAACAGCCACAGCCCCAGCAGCGCACCCAGCACCGCCAGCGGCACCGTCAGCATGATCACCACCGGGTGCAGAAAACTTTCGAACTGCGCGGCCAGCACCAGGTAAACCACCAGCAGCGCCATGCCGAAGGTGAAGATGACCGCGCCGCCGGCGCTCTGGTACTCGCGCGACTCGCCCTTGTAGTCGAGCTGGGCGCGGTCGGGCAGTTCTTCGTCGGCGGTCTGGCGCACCCATTCCAGGGCTTCGCCCAGGGTGTAGCCCGGCGCCAGGCCGGCGGAAAGGCTGATCGCGCGCAGGCGGTTGAAGCGGTTGAACTCGCCCGGCTCGGCCAGCTCGGACAAGGTGACCAGGTTCGACAGCGGCACCAGCTCGCCGCTGCGGCTCGAGCGTACGTACAGGTTGTCCAGGTCGGCCGGCGATGCGCGGTCCTCGCGCTGGGCCTGCAGGATGACGTCGTATTCCTCGCCGTCCTCGACGTAGGTGGTGACGCGGCGCGAACCCATCATGGTCTCGAGCGTGCGGCCGATTTCCTGCACCGAAACACCCAGGTCGGCGGCGCGGGCACGGTCGATCTCCACGCGCAGCTGCGGCTGGGTTTCCTTGTAGTCGGAATCGGCGCCGTACAGCCCCGGGTTCTGCTCCATGCGCGCGAGCATGCGGTCACGCCACTCGGCAAGCTCCGCGTAGTCCGGTCCGCCCAGCACGACCTGCAGCGGCTGGCCGCCGCTGCGCACCAGGCCGGTGCGCACCTGCGGACGGGCGACGACGCCGGGCAGCTGGTTCAGTTCGCCGCGCACCTTCTCGACCAGGCCGCTGGTGTCGGTGTCGCGCTCGTCCCAGGGCTTGAGCAGCACGATCGCGCGCCCGGTGTGCATGGTGCCGCCCGCGCCCCAGCCGCCGGGAACGGCGGTGTTGACGCGATCGATCGGCTGGCCTTCGCCGGTGTACTTGAACAGGATTTCCTCGACACCCTGCATCTGTTCGACCGTGTAGTCGTAACCGGCGCCCTCCGGGCCCGAGACGCTGACAAAGAACGCGCCGCGGTCCTCCGGCGGCGACAGTTCGGCCGGGATCACCTGCAGCAGGAAGGCCGACAGGCCCATCGTGCCCAGCAGGGCCGCGCCGAACAGCAGCGGCTTGCCGATCGTGCGTTCGACCGCGCGCCGGTAGCCCTTGCCCAGGTCGTCGAGGTGGCCCTGGATCCAGCGGTTGAGGCCCTTGGGCTCGGAATGCGGACGCACCAGGAGCGAGCACATCATTGGCGTCAGCGTCAGCGCGACGAAGGCCGAGATGATCACCGCACCCGCCAGCGCCACCGATAGTTCGCGGAACAACCGGCCGGTATTGCCTTCCATGAAACCGATCGGCAGGAACACCGCCGCCAGCACCGCCGTGGTGGCGATGACCGCGAAAGCCACCTGCTGGGTGCCGCGGCGCGCCGCCACCAGCGGCGGTTCGCCCAGGTCGGCGCGGCGCTGCACGTTTTCCAGCACCACGATCGCGTCGTCGACGACCAGTCCGATGCACAGCACCAGCGCCAGCAGGGTCAGCAGGTTGATCGAAAAACCGAAGGCCCACAGCGCGATGAAGGCCGCCACCAGGCACACCGGCACGGTGACCGCCGGGATGATCGCCGCGCGCAGGCTGCCCAGGAACAGATAAATCACCACCAGCACCAGCGCGATCGCCTCGAACAGCGTCCAGTAGACGCGGTCCACCGCCGCGTCGATGAAGATCGTGCTGTCGAAAGCGACAAAGATGCTGGTGCCGCCGGGCAGGCTTTCCTGGATCGCCGGCAGCGCCGCCTTGACCTCGCGGGCGACATCCAGGCTGTTGGCGGTGGAGGTCTTGATCACGCCCAGGCCGACGTTGGGCTGGCCGTTGCCGCGGAAATAGGCGCGCCGCTCCGACGAGGCGCGTTCGACCTTCGCCACGTCACCCAAACGCACCAGGTAGCCGTCCTCGCCCTTGGCAAGCGTGAGCTTGGCGAAGTCGGCCGGATCCTCGTAGCCGCGCATCACCCGCAGCGTGAAGTCGCGGTCCTGGGATTCGATGCTGCCGGCGGGCAGCTCGACGTTCTCGCGGCGCAGCGCGTTTTCGACGTCGTTGACCGTCAGGCCGCGCGCGGCCAAGGCCTCGCGGTCGAGCCAGATGCGCATCGAATAGCGCTGGCGGCCGCCGACGCGGACCTGGGCGACACCGTCGATGCTCGAAAGGCGGTCCACGACGTAGCGTTCGGCGTAGTCGCTGAGCTCGAGCGTGTCGAGCTTCTCGGAGTTCATGTTCAGCCACAGGATGACGTCGGCGTCGGCCTCGACCTTCTCGATCTCCGGCGGATCGGCTTCGGGCGGCAGGCGGTCGCCGACGCGGCTGATGGCGTCGCGCACGTCGTTGGCGGCGGCCTCGATGTCGCGGTTGAGCGAGAACTCCAGGGTGACGTCGGCCTCGCCGTTGCGGCTGCGCGACTCGATGGTCTCGATGCCTTCGATGCCGGCGACGGCGTCTTCCAGGATCTGGGTGATGCGTGTCTCGACCACCGCCGCCGAAGCGCCGGGATAGCCGACCTCGACCGACACGATCGGCGGGTCGATGTTGGGCAGTTCGCGCAGCGTCAGGCGGGTGAAGGCGATCAGGCCCAGCACCACCAGCAGCAGGCTCATCACGGTCGCGAAGACCGGCCGCTTGATCGAGATGTCGGAAAGGATCATGGCGCCGGGGTCACGTCGGTGATGGCGCTGCCGTCACGCAGCTTGACCGCGCCGTCGATGACGATACGGTCGCCGGCCGACAGGCCGTCGATCACCTCGACCTCGCCGCGACGGCGCTGGCCCAGCGTCACGTCCACCTGTTCGACCGTGTTGTCGGGTTTGACGCGGAAGACGTGGGCGCTGCGCGAGACCTGGATGACGGCGATCTCCGGCACCACCAGCGCCTGGCGCTCGGGCTGGAAGACTTCGACGGTCAGCAGCATGCCGGGGCGCAGCAGGCGGTCGGGATTGGGCAGGCTGGCGCGCACCGTGACGGCGCGCGAGACCGGGTCGACCCGCGAGTCGATCGTGACCACCTCGCCGGTGAACTCCTGGTCCGGGTAGGCCACGCTGGTGGCGCGGATCGCCTGGCCCGGCTCCAGCGCCGACAGGAAGGATTCGGGCACGGAGAAGTCGAGCTTGATCACCGACACGTCGTCGAGGCTGGCGATGGTGGTGCCCGGCGTCACCAGGGTGCCCGGGCTGACCTGGCGGAAGCCGAGCACGCCGGCGAAGGGCGCCGTGATCACTCGGTCCGAAAGCCGGGCGCGGGTGGCGTCGAGGCGGGCGCGGGCCGATTCCATCGCGGCGCGCTGGGTGTCGAGCTGGCCGGCCGGGATCAGCTTCTGGGCGGCCAGCTGCTGCTGGCGCTGGTACTGCTTCTGGGATTCGCGGAATTCGGCCGCGGCTTCGGCCAGGCCGGCCACCTCGGCGCGCCCCGACAGGTCCACCAGCACGTCGCCGGCCTCGACCAGGTCACCGTCCCCGAAATTCACCCGCACCACGGTTTCAGTCACCTTGGCGGTGACCATCACCGACTCGTTCGCGCGCGCGGTGCCGAGGGCCTGGATGGTGTCGCGCCAGGGCTTGGCCTCGACCGCCAGGGTGGTTACGGTCGCCGCGGGGGCGGCACGCCCGCCTTCGGCTTCTTCGCCGCAGCCCGCCAGCAGGGCGAGCAGGGGCAGGAAGACAAGCAGGAAGCGCAGGGGCGTGGGGCCAAACCTCATGACGGGACGGTTTCCTTATGTGAACGGTGGATTGTACGGCCGCGGTGCGCCGGCAGCGTGCAGGCGGCGCGATGACGCCGAAAAGATAAACGCCGGCACGAGGCCGGCGTTTACATGGACTTGCCGATGGCGGCGGCGGGGCCGCCGGGCAAGGGCCGGGGTCAGCCCTTCTTCCACTGCCCGATGGCGGCGAGGCCGTTGTCGCGGGCGCGGGCGAACACCGTGTCCTGGGCGGACTTGACGTTGCCGGCCATGTCCTTGGCCCACAGCTTCAGGGCCGCCGACTGCATGGCGCGGCCGTAGCTGAAGCTCAGCGGCCAGGGCTTGGCGCCCATCTGGTTCATCGCGTTGAGGTGGGCGGTGGCGTGCTCGTCGCTCTGGCCGCCCGACAGGAACACGATGCCCGGCAGGGTCGCCGGCACGGCCGACTTCAGGCAGCGCAGGGTCATCTCGGCGACTTCCTCGATGCCGGCCTGCTCCGGGCAGTCCTTGCCGGAGACGACCATGCTGGCCTTGAGGATGGTGCCCTCGAGCATGACGTTGTGCTCGTACAGCGCGCCGAACAGCGAGCGCAGGGTGACCTCGGTGATTTCGTAGCAGGTGTCGATGTCGTGCTCGCCGTCCATCAGCACCTCGGGCTCGACCATCGGCACGATGCCGGCTTCCTGGCACAGCGCGGCGTAGCGGGCCAGCGCGTGGCAGTTGGCGTCGATGCAGGTGCCCGAGGGCATGTCTTCGCCGATGGTGATCACGGCGCGCCACTTGGCGAAACGCGCACCCAGCTTGCCGTATTCCTTCAGGCGGTCGCGCAGGCCGTCCAGGCCCTCGGTGACCAGTTCGCCCGGGAAGCCGGCCAGCGGCTTGGCGCCCATGTCGACCTTGATGCCCGGCAGGATGCCCGCGTCCATCATGACCTTGGTGAAGGGCACGCCGGCCTTGGTGGACTGGCGCAGGGTCTCGTCATACAGGATGGCGCCGGAGATGTAGTCGCCCAGCTTCGGGGTCGTCAGCAGCATCTCGCGGTAGGCGCGGCGGTTTTCTTCGGTGCAGTCGATACCGACGCCGTCGAAACGCTTCTTGATGGTGGCGGTGGACTCATCGATGGCGATGATGCCCTTGCCCGGGGCCACCATGGCCTGGGCGGTTTCGGCGAGCTGGTCGATACTCATGGCGGGATTCCGGTGGTGGGTGGACAGCCCACGATTGTACCGCAACCAGCCACCGTTGTAGGAGCGCCTTCAGGCGCGAAGCCCTTGTTTTAAAACCAAAAGCGAAAGATTCGCGCCTGAAGGCGCTCCTGCGGGGGCCAGGATTACAGCTCGCCCAGGCCCTCGGCAGCGCCACCTGGCCCGACCTTGAGCAGGCGCAGGGTGTTCGTGGCCCCGTGCAGCTCCATGTGGTCGCCGCTGGTGATGATCACGCGGTCGCCCTCGGCCAGCAGGCCCAGGCCGAACAGGTGGCGCAGGGCGCCGCGCGCGGCCTCGCGGGTGGTCTGGCCGGCACTGTCGAAATTGACCGGGAAGACGTCGCGCACCAGGGCCATGCGCCGGCGGGCGCCGTCGTGGCGGGACAGGCCGTAGATGGGCACCTTGGACCGGAAGCGCGACAGGAAGCGGGCCGTGCCGCCGGATTCGGTGAGCGCGACGATGGCGCGCACGTCGATGTGTTCAGTCAGGAACATGCTGGCCATCGCGATGGCCTGGTCGGCGCGCTGCAGGCCGCGCTGCGCCTTCTCGAAGTCGGTGTCGTGGTCGAACTGGCGCTCGGCGCCCAGGCAGATGCGCACCATGGCCTCGACCGCCTTCACCGGGTAGCTGCCCGAGGCCGTTTCGGCGCTGAGCATCACCGCGTCGGTGCCGTCGATGACCGAGTTGGCCACGTCCAGCACCTCGGCGCGCGTCGGGATCGGGTTGTCCACCATCGACTGCAGCATCTGGGTCGCGGTGATGACGATGCGGTTGTGTTCGAGCGCGGTGCGGATGATCTTCTTCTGCAGGCCGGGCAGTTCGGCGTCGCCGATCTCCACGCCGAGGTCGCCGCGCGCCACCATCACCACGTCCGAGGCGCGGGTGATTTCTACGAGGTTCTCGATGGCCTCGGCGCGTTCGATCTTGGCGACCAGGAAGGCGTCGGAGCCCGCGGCGACGGCGAGCGCGCGGGCTTCGTCCATGTCGGCGGCCGAACGGCAGAAGGACACGGCCAGGAAATCCACGCCCAGTTCGGCGGCGATGCGGATGTGCTGCTTGTCCTGGTCGGTCAGCGCGCCCAGGGACAGGCCGCCGCCGAGGCGGTTGAGGCCCTTGCGGTCGGACAGCACGCCATCGGTGAGCACGCGGGTGCGGATACGCTCCCCTTCGATCGCGAGTACCTCGACCGCCATCAGGCCGTCGTCCAGCAGCAGGGTGTCGCCGGGGTGCACGTCCTTGACCAGGCCGAGGTAGCTGACGCCGACCTGGCTGGCATCGCCGGGCGGGGCGTCGGCGCTGCAAAGCAGGCTGAATTCGTCGCCGGCCGCCAGCGACACCTTGCCGGCGGCGAACTTCTCGATCCGGATCTTCGGGCCCTGCAGGTCGGCCAGGATGCCGACTTCGCGACCCTGTTCGGCCGCCGCTTCACGCACCGCCGCCACCCGCGCCGCGTGCTGCTCGGGCGTGCCGTGCGAGAAATTCAGGCGCACCACGTTGACGCCGGCGCGCACCAGGCCGGCGAGCACGCCGGGGGCGTCGGTGGCCGGGCCGAGGGTGGCGAGGATCTTGGTGCGGCGCAGCTGGGTCATGGATCGGGTCGGCGGTTTTGACGGCCCTAAGCTAGCACGCGACCCCTGCAAACAATGCGCGCAGGTCCGCCGGGGAAGCGGCCAGGTGGCTGGCGCCGGCCTCGCGCAGTTCGCCTTCGCCGCCGAAGCCCCAGAGCACGCCCACCGAGGGCATGCCGTGGTGGCGGGCGCCGTGGATGTCCATGTGCCGGTCGCCGACCATCCAGCAGCCGTCCGCGGCCAGGCCAAGCCGGGACAGGGCCTCGCCGATCAGCTCGGGCTTGTGGCTCAGCCGGCCGCAGGGCGTGGCGCCGATGATGTCCTCGAAGTGCGCGCCGAAGGGCAGGTGTTCGACGATGCGGTGCGCATGCGGTTCGTTCTTGGCGGTGACCACGGCCAGCCGGTGGCCGTCGGCGGCCAGGGCCGCGACGGTGTCGCCGATGCCGGCATAGATGGCGTGCTCGCGCCAGCCGTGGGTGTCGAAACGTTCGCGGTAGTACTCCACGGCCTGCTCGACCCGCACCGGGTCGCCCAGCTTCGGCGCGAAGCTGTCGCGCAGCGGCGGGCCGATCCAGCCGCGAAGCTCGTGTTCGCCGGGCACCGGTTCGCCCAGGCGTTCGAAGGCGTGCACCACGCAGCGCGTGATGCCCTCGACCGAATCGATCAGGGTGCCGTCGAGGTCGAAGAAGATCGTCGCCACGTCAGCCCGCGCGGGCCTTGAGCGCCGCGACCGCGGGCAGCTCCTTGCCTTCGCAGAACTCCAGGAAGGCGCCGCCGCCGGTCGAGATGTAGCTGATGCCCTTCTCGACGCCGTACTTGTCCACGGCCGCCAGGGTGTCGCCGCCGCCGGCAATCGAGAAAGCCTTCGAATCGGCGATCGCGTGGGCGAGGACTTCGGTGCCCTTGCCGAAGGCGTCGAACTCGAACACGCCGACCGGGCCGTTCCAGATGACGCTGCCGGCCTTGGCGATCATGCCGGCGTAGCGCGAGGCGGTTTCCGGGCCGATGTCCAGGATCATGTCGTCGGGGCCGACCTCGGCCACCGGCTTCACCGTCGCCGGTGCGTCGGCGGCGAAGGCCGGGGCCACCACCACGTCGGTGGGCACCGGGATGTCGGCGCCGCGGGCCTTGGCGTCGGCCATGATCTGGCGCGCGGTGTCGAGCAGGTCGTTTTCGCACAGCGACTTGCCGACCGGGTGGCCGACCGCGGCGATGAAGGTGTTGGCGATGCCGCCGCCGACGATCAGCTGGTCGACCTTCGAGACCAGGGCGCCGAGCAGTTCGAGCTTGGTGCTGACCTTGGAGCCGGCGACGATCGCCAGCAGCGGCCGCGCCGGTTCGTGCAGGGCCTTGGCCAGGGCGTCGAGTTCCGCCATCAGCAGCGGGCCGCCGCAGGCCACTTTCGCGAAGCGGATGGCGCCGTGGGTCGAGGCCTGGGCGCGGTGGGCGGTGCCGAAGGCGTCCATGACGTAGACGTCGCACAGCGCCGCGTACTTCTTCGACAGCGCTTCGTCGTCGGCCTTCTCGCCGACGTTCATGCGGCAGTTTTCCAGCAGCACCAGCTGGCCGGGTTGGACCTGCACGCCATCGGTCCAGTCCTTCACCAGCGGCACCTCGCGACCCAGCAGTTCGCCCAGGCGCGCGGCGACCGGCGCCAGCGAATCCTCCTGCGTCCACACGCCTTCCTTCGGCCGGCCCAGGTGCGAGGTAACCATCACCGCGGCGCCCTTCTCAAGCGCCAGCTTCATCGTCGGCAGGGCGGCGGTGATGCGCTGTTCGGAGGTGATGCGCCCGTCCTTGACCGGCACGTTGAGGTCCTCGCGGATCAGGACGCGCTTGCCGGCCAGGTCGAGGTCGGCCATGCGGAGGATGGACATGGGGTGGCTCCGGATTCGGGGGAAGCCGCCATTTTCCCCCGCGGCGACGGCCGGCGGCAAACGCCGGGGCCGCGTGGGACAATGCCGGCATGGACGATTGCACCGACCTGCCCGTGATCGAAGGCCCGCGGGTCCGCCTGCGGCCGCTGCGGCGCGCGGACGCCGCGGCGCTGTTCACGCTCTACGCCGACCCGGAGGTCTGCCGCTACTGGAGCTTCGCGCCCTGGACCGACGCGGCCCAGGCCGAGGCCTGGCTGGACGAACGGATGGGCTGGAAACCGCCGGCGACCTTCGGCTGGGCGCTGGCGGACCGCGAGGACGATGCCTTCGTCGGCACCACCAGCCTGTTCTCGCTGAGCGGGCCCAACCGCCGGGCCGAACTGGGTTATTCGCTGCTGCCGTCCCGGCAGGGCCAGGGCCTGGCGCGTGAGGGCGTGGGCCTGGCGCTGGCCTTTGCCTTCGGACCGCTGGACCTGCAGCGCGTGGAAGCGGACGTTGATCCGCGCAACGAACCCTCCTGGCGGCTGCTTGAACATTTCGGATTCCAGCGCGAGGGCCTGCTGCGCAACCGCTGGCGGGTCGGCGACGAATTCGCCGATTCCTGGATCTACGGGCTGCTGCAGGACGACTACCGGAGGGCCGCATGAGCCAGACACTGCACGACGCCCTCAATGCCCTGCACCGCGGCGAGGCCATCGGCCTGCCGACCGAAACCGTTTATGGCCTGGCCGCCGATGCCAGCAACCCGGACGCCGTGCGCCGCATCTTCGCGCTCAAGGGCCGGCCGGCCGACCACCCGCTGATCGTTCACGTGGCCGGCGTCGAGGCGCTGGATGCGTGGGCACGTGATATTCCCGCCGCTGCCCGCCAGCTGGCCACCGCCTTCTGGCCCGGTCCGCTGACCCTGGTGCTGCACAAGCAGCCGCGCGTACCCGACGTGGTGACCGGTGGCCAGGACACCGTCGGACTGCGCTGTCCCGACCACCCCGTCGCCCTGGCCCTGCTGCGCGACTTCGGCGGCGGCCTGGCGGCGCCGTCGGCCAACCGTTTCGGCCACGTCAGCCCGACCACGGCGGCACACGTGCGCGCCGAATTCGGCGACGCGGTGCCCGTCGTGCTCGAGGGCGGCGACTGCACGATCGGCATCGAAAGCACCATCGTCGATTTCACCGGCGGCACGCCGCGCATCCTGCGCCCGGGCATGCTGGGTCGCGAGCGCATCGAGGCGGTGATCGGCCCGGTCGAAGCCGGCGCCACCGCGGCCAGCCCGCGCGCCTCTGGCACGCTCGAAGCCCACTACGCCCCGCGCACGCCGCTGCTGCTGCTGCCGCGCGCGGCGCTGGCGCCGGAAGCCTCTGAACAGCAGGCCCTGGGCAAGGCCGTGCAGGTGCTTGCCCTGGGCGAACTGCCCGGTGACACGTGCGGGCTGGCGCTACCTGCCACGCCGATCGACTACGCCCACGGCCTGTATGCGGCGCTGCGGGAGCTCGATGCCCGCGGCGCCAACCTGCTGCTCGCGGAGCGCCCGCCGGAAGGGGAGGCCTGGCTGGCCATCCATGACCGCCTCAGACGCTCGGCCGCCGGCGCCGGTTTCGGTGACGACGCGCCCTGAGCCGGTCAGGCCGACGCGTCTTCGTCGGCTTCAGCATCGGCCGTAGGTGACACCTGCTCGGCGAAAAGCGCCGGCAGCGCGACGCCGATGCCCAGCAGCGAAAGCCCCAGGGTCGCCCAGTCGCCGGCGGATCCCGGCATCGGCGCGCTCGCCAGTCCGGCCACAACCAGCCAGGCGAAGACCGCCGCCAGCAGCAACAGCATCACCCGGTGGGCCCGGGCCCCCGCCCGGTCCATCACCTGTCGCTCGAACTCATCGTGGGGCCGCGCGCCGGCACCCGTGACCCAATGCCCCTTCGCGAACCGCGAGGCCGCCATCACCATCAGCAGCATGCTCAGCAGGAAGGCAGCTTCCAGGAAGCCGCGGCCATTGCCACCCGGACTGGCGAGCTGGGCCACCAGGATCACCGCGAGCGCCGTGATCAGCGCCGCAATCGCGTACTTCGTCTTCATGGGTTTTCTCCTGCTTTCCTGAGGGTCTCCGCGACGGAGGGGAAGGGCTCGAACGAGAAGATCTGCTCGACCGGGACGCCGAAGAAGGCCGCGATCTTCATGGCCAGCTCGAGGCTGGGCTTGTAGTCGGCGCGCTCGAGGTAACCGACGGTCTGCGGATTGACGCCGACCGCCTCGGCCAGCTCGCGGCGGGATACGCCGCGGTCGGCCCGGAACAGGGAAATCCGGTTGTACATGGCAAATTGCCCCGGTGAACAATGATATGTACCGTAAACACAACATTTAGTGCTGTCAACAGATTTATTCGAGGCGGAGTTCGCCGTTCGGATCAGCGGTGTCCGGGCAAAAGAAAACCCCGGCCGGAGCCGGGGTTTTCGAGGGTCGCGTGATCGGGACTGAAGTCCCTCCCACAGGGGCTGCCGGTTACTTGGCGGCCATCAGGGCGAGGGTGGTGTCGAGCATACGGTTGGAGAAGCCCCACTCGTTGTCGTACCAGGAGCAGACCTTCACCAGCGTGCCGCCCATCACCTGGGTCAGCGTGCTGTCGTAGACCGAGCTGTGCGGGTCGTGGTTGAAGTCGATCGAGACCAGCGGCTTGGTGTTGAAGCCGAGGATGCCCTTGAGGGCGCCTTCCGAGGCAGCCTTCACCGCGGCGTCGATTTCTTCCTTGCTGGTCTCGCGCGCGGCGACGAAGGAGAGGTCGACGACCGAGACGTTGATGGTGGGCACGCGCATCGAGAAGCCGGTGAGCTTGCCGTTGAGTTCCGGCAGCACCAGGCCGACCGCGGCGGCGGCGCCGGTCTTGGTCGGGATCTGGCTCTGGGTGGCCGAACGGGCGCGGCGCAGGTCCTTGTGGAAGACGTCGGTCAGGACCTGGTCGTTGGTGTAGGCGTGGATGGTGGTCATCAGGCCGTGCACGATGCCGATCTTCTCGTGCAGCACCTTGGCCAGCGGCGCCAGGCAGTTGGTGGTGCAGGAGGCGTTCGAGATCACGGTGTCGGAAGCGCGCAGCACGCCTTCGTTGACGCCCATGACCACGGTGTTGTCCACGTCCTTGTCGCCCGGGGCCGAGATGATGACCTTCTTGGCGCCCGCGGTGATGTGCGCCGAGGCCTTGGCCTTGGAGGTGAACAGGCCGGTGCACTCGAGCACCACGTCCACGCCCAGCTCGCCCCAGGGCAGCTTGGCCGGGTCGCGCTCGGCGCAGACCTTGATGCGGTCGCCGTTCACGACCAGGTCGCCGCCTTCCACCGTCACCGTGCCCGGGAACTTGCCGTGGGCGGTGTCGTACTGGGTCAGGTGGGCGTTGGTTTCGGCATCACCCAGGTCGTTGATCGCCACGATGGTGATTTCGCTGGTGCGGTTGGCTTCGTACAGCGCACGCAGGATGTTGCGACCGATGCGGCCGTAGCCGTTGATGGCGACCTTGATGGACATGGATTCTCCTGGACCGGCCCGGCCGGCGAAAGGGTGGGTGGAAACGCCGGATTCTACCAAGCACGAGCTCCGGTCCCCAAACCAGCCCTTGTGGGAGGGACTTCAGTCCCAAAGGGCCTCGGGACTGAAGCCCCTCCCACAAGGGCTGGTTTGACTTGGCTCAAGGGCCCGGGGACCTGCCGGTAGGAAACTGGCGCCAGTTGATTCCCCACTGGAGTTCCACCATGCGTACCCTCCTTGCCACCCCGCTCGCCCTCGCCCTGGCGCTCGGTTTCTCCGCCCCGGCCCTGGCCCAGGAGGCCGGCGACTGGACCGTTTCCGTCGGCGCCCACGTCGTCGCCCCAAAGTCCGGCAACGGCACCCTGGCCGGCGGCGCGCTGGCGGCCGATGTCGGCGACGACTGGCGTCCGACCATCACCGCCGAGTACTTCTTCAGCCCCAACCTGGGCCTGGAAGTGCTGGCCGCCCTGCCCTTCGAGCACGACATCAAGCTCAACGGCGTCAAGGCCGGCTCCACCAAGCACCTGCCGCCGACCTTCACCCTGCAGTACCACTTCCGCAACGAGTCGATCGTCACCCCGTTCCTGGGCGCCGGCGTTAACTACACCCGCTTCTTCGACGAGAAGACCACCGGCCCGCTGGCCGGCACCGACCTGTCGCTGGACGCGTCCTGGGGCCTGGCCGCACACGCCGGCCTCGACTTCGCCATCGGTGAAGGCAAGTGGCTGCGTGTGGACGCGCGCCACATCGACATCGACACCGATGTGAAGGTCAACGGCGCCGGCGTCGGCACCGTGAACATCGACCCGTTGGTCTACGGCGCGGCCTTCGTCTGGGCCTTCTGAAGCCCGTGATGGCGGGATTCATGGCCGCTGGCGTAAAGTCCGCGGCCATGAAGCCGACCCTTATTGTCACCGCGCTGGCGCTCGCGCTGGCCACGCCCCCTGCCCTTGCCTGGAGCAAGCAGGGCCACCAGCTGGTCGGCGAACTCGCCGAACGCGAACTCTCGCCCGCGGCCCTCGCCGAGGTGCAGGCGCTGCTGGCCGATGAGCCCGAGCCGAGCCTGGCCGGCGTCTCGACCTGGGCCGACGAGATCCGCGCCGCGAAAACGCCGCTGGGCGAAACCAGCAAGCGCTGGCACTACGTCAACATCCCGGGCGAGGACTGCGATTACGCCGCGGCCCGCGACTGCCCGGACGGCGAGTGCGTGATCGGTGCGATCAACGCCCAGGCGAAGGTGCTGGGTGATGCCTCGCAGCCGCGCCAGGCACGCGTCGAAGCGCTGAAGTTCCTGGTGCACTTCGTCGGCGACGCGCACCAGCCGATGCACGCCGGCTATCCGCACGACCGCGGCGGCAACAACCACCAGCTCAACTACACCGGCAAGGGTTCGCCCGAAGGCGAAGGCACCAACCTGCACGGCGTCTGGGACTACTGGATCGTCCAGGGCGCTGGTTTGGACAACGCCGCCTATGCCGACCACCTGCAAACGCTGCCGCTGCCGGCCGACCCCGCCGCCGGCGCCAACAATCCGGCGCAGGCCTGGACCCTGGAATCCTGTCGCCTGATCCACGCCGAGGGTCTGTACCCGCCCGGCCGCAAGATCACCGACGCCTACCTCGACCAGCACCGTCCGGTCGCCGAAGCGCGCCTGCGGCTGGCCGGGGCGCGCCTGGCGGAACTGCTGGAGAAAACGCTGGTTCCCTGAGTAATCAGGCCTCGGGCGACTTGCCCGGCGGATCGAAGCGCACGGGGACCAGCACCCGACGCCGCACCGGCTTGCCGTCTTCCACGCCGGGCTGGAACTTCCAGCCCGCGGCGACCTGCATCGTATTGCGGGCAATCTCGGAATCTTCCGCGACCGTGCTTTTCTCCGGCACGAACCGGACCTCTTCGGCGCGACCATCCAGGCCCACCAGGACATTGAGCATGACCATCCCGCCTTCGCCGGCGTTCGCCGCGGCCTCGGGATAGGCAGGCGCCTCGCCTTCGATGCCCACCGCCGCCATGCCCGGCGCCGGCGGTCCCAAAGTCATTGTCATTTCGATCTCGATGCCCTTGAAGCTGCCGTCCGGCGATTGCTCGCCAATGCCGATGGCGGCCTGTTCGCGGGTGATCATGCGCGGCTCGCCGACCACTTCGCCGTCGCGCAGAAGCCGCGCCTTGATGTCGAAGGTGCCATCGGCCTGCGGCGTCACCCTCCAGGTGGTTTCCCAGTCCTGGCCGGCGTGCTCGAAGTTCGCCTGGTGGGACTGGCCGGGATCGACATCGGCCATGATGGCCGGGACCGGTTCGCCGTCCACCTTCGCGCGGATGTCCAGTCGCACCTTGCCCGGCGCCAGTTCGGAATGGCTCCCGGGCTGGGCGGCCCACGCAACGGCCGCCGCTGCCAGCCCAAGCAGGGACACGAGCACGAATCCGGCGAAACGACGGCGGCGGGAGGGGGGCGAATTTTTCAGCATGGCGAGTCGCTCCTTCATCGGATGGAAGCCGGACCAGTGGCAGCCCAGGGGCAGCGGCTGGTCGGCCAGGCAGGTCTTGAGCATCGCGTCGCCGTAGCGGCGGCGCTGCCCGGGGTAGCGGCGAAGCACGGCAGCGTCGCAGGCCAGTTCCTGGTCGCTGCGGAAACGCGCGGCCGCGAAGTGCACCAGCGGGTTGAACCAGAACAGCACCCGCAGCGCCGCCGCCAGCAGGCAGGCCGGCAGGTCACCGCGGCGAAGGTGTTCGGTTTCGTGGGCCAGCACCAGCTCGCGCTCCAGCGCGTCGTATCGCTGCTCGAAATCACCGGGCAGCACGATGCGCGGGCGCAGGCCCACCACGGCGGGCAGGCCGCGCGTGGCCAGGCACTGGTGGAAACCGTCGGGACGGCGCGACACCGGGCCCAGGCCCGCGAGGAAACGCCGCTGCTGGCCCAGCAACCAGGCCAGCACAGCCAGGGCGCCCGTCGCCCAGAGCCAGGGCAGCCACGCCAGCGGCTCGGCCACCGCCGGCATCGCCGGGGCAGACGCCGCAGGAACGACCATCGGCGCCACCCGCACCAGGACCGGCAGCACCGGCTCCGCGGCCGCCGGCAGCAGCACCGCGACCAGGCTTGCCGGCACCAGCACCCACAGCCCGTAGGCCGCGGCGGCGCCGAAGCGGCGGCGAACCGGCGTCCGCAGCACAAGTACCGCGAGCAGCGCGCCGGTCAGGGCCAGCGTCGGCTCGAACAGCCAGTCAATGGCCATCGTCGATGTCCTCCAGCAGCTGCCGCAGCTCGGCCAGGTCCTTTTTCGACAGGCGGCCGCTTTCAGTGAAGTGGGCGACCATCGGTGCAACCCGGCCGCCGAAAAGGCGGTCGACCAGGCCTTCGCTTTCCTGGCGCAGCCACTGTTCCCGCTGCAGCACCGGCGAATACAGGAAACGCCGGCCGTCGCGTTCGGCGCTGATCGCGCCCTTCTTCAGCAGCCGGTTGAGCAGGGTCTTCACCGTGGCTTCCTGCCAGCCCTGGCCGGCGGCCACGGCGGCGAAGACGTCTTCGGCCGCCATCGGGCTGGACTGCCACAGCGCCTGCATGACCACGGATTCGGCGTCGCTTATCTGCATTTCGATTACGTCCGTAAACTTTTCTACAGATTACGCCCGTAATCGCGGATGTCAAGAGGCTTCGGACGGGGTGCGATACTGGCCCCCGATGCCCATCGGACCCTCCATGACCGCGCGCCCGACCGCCCCGCCCGACCCTGCCCTGGAAACCGCCGTGGACCGGCTGCTGGCGCACGCCGGCGGCCAGCTGGTGCTGGCGGCGCCGCTGGGCCTGGGCAAACCGCACCGGCTGCTCAACGCCATCACCCGCCGGGTGGCCGCCGACGAGGCGCTGTCCCTGCACCTGCTGACGGCCCTGTCGCTGACGCCGCCCCCGGCGGGCAAGGGGCTGCAGCGACGCTTCCTGGCGCCGTTCCTGGCGCGGCAGTTCGGCGAGGACTTCCCGGTACTCGACTACGCCGTCGCGATGCGACGAAATGCACTGCCGGCCAACATCCGCGTCGAGGAGTTCTACCTGCAGTCGGGCGCCCTGCTCGGCTCGACGAGCACCCAGCGCGACTACGTCAGCCTCAACTACACCCATGTCGCCCGCGCGGTCGCCGCGCGCGGCGCAAACGCGCTGGTGCAGAAGGTCGCGCGCGAACCCGGCGGCACGCGCCTGAGCCTGAGCTGCAATCCGGACCTGAGCTTCGACCTGCTCGACGAAGTGCAGCGTCTCGGCAAGCCGCGCCCGATGCTGGTCGCCGAAGTGGATCCGAACCTGCCCTGGCTCGACGGCCCCTGCGCGGTGCCGGCGGAATTCTTCGACCTCGTGCTGGACCATCCGGCGCCCGCGCCGCGCCTGTTCGCGCTGCCCCGCGAACCCGTCGGCGACGCCGACCACGCCATCGGCCTGTACGCCAGCACCCTGGTGCGCGATGGCGGCACGCTGCAGATCGGCATCGGTTCGCTGGCCGATGCGCTGTGCCATGCGCTGGTGCTGCGACATACCCGCAACGACGACTACCTGGCCGCCCTCGACGCGCTCTCGCCGGGACTGGCGCAGTCGCCGCTCGTAAGGAAGGTCGGTGGCACGGCGCCGTTCTCCCAGGGTCTGTATGGCGCCAGCGAGATGGTCAACGACGGCTTCCGCGCCCTGGCCCAGGCCGGCGTGCTCAGCCGGCGCGTCCTGGATGACGTCGGCGCCATGGTGCGCATCAACCGGGACCAGGCCACTACGCAGGACCGTGAACGCCTGGCGCGCGAAGGTCGCTGGCTCGACGGCGCGTTCTATCTCGGATCGCACGCGCTCTACGACTGGCTGCGCGACATGCCCGCCGACCAGGCCCGCGGCATCGGCATGACCCGCGTCTCGCACATCAACCAGCTCTACGGCGCCCACGAAGCCCTGGAGCGCGAGCAGCGCCGCGACGCCCGCTTCTTCAACACCTGCATGATGATGACGGCCCTCGGCGCCGCGGTTTCCGATGCACTGGAAGACGGCCGCGTGGTGTCCGGCGTCGGTGGCCAGTACAACTTCGTCGCCATGGCGCATGCGCTGGACGATGCCCGTTCGGTCCTGATGCTGCGGGCCCGCCGCGGCCACGGTCGACACGCCACCGCCAACGTGCGCTGGAACTACGGCCACGTCACCATCCCGCGCCACCTGCGCGACATCGTCATCACCGAATACGGCATCGCCGACCTGCGCGGGCGCAGCGACGGCGAATGCGTTCAGGCCATGGCCGCGATCGCGCACGCCGACGACCAGGCGCCGCTGCTGGAGGCGGCACGAAAGTCCGGCAAACTCGACGCCGGGTTCCGCGCACCGGCGGACTGGTCAGCCAATACGCGGGCCGCGCTGGCCGCGCGCCTCGAGCCCCTGCGACTCGCCGGCGTGCTGCCTGACTACCCCATGGGCAGCGATTTCACGCCCGAGGAACAGCGGCTGGCCGCGGCCCTGGGATGGCTGGCCGCACGCACCAGCCACCCCGCCGGCCGCATCGCGACGGTGCTTGCGGCCATGCTGGGCGAGCAAGGCAGCGACGAAGCCGCAATGGAACGCATGGGGCTGCAGCGCCCACGCGGATTCGGCGAACGCCTCGAAGCTAGGCTGCTGCGGCATGCGCTGGCGAAATCCCGGGTTCATCCGGAACCGACCGCGCGCAGCTAGACTTGGAACACGCTTTCGGGAGACCCCTGATGCGCAAAGCCGACATCAAGCCGCACTACCACGAGGACTCCGGCACCTGGAGCTACCTGGTCAGCGACCCCGGCACGGGCCGCGCCGCACTGGTGGACCCGGTGCTCGACTTCGACCCCAGGGCCGGGCGCACGTCCACCGCCAGCGCCGAGCTGCTGCTGGCCTCGGTGCGCGAGGCCGGCGTGCAGGTGGACTGGATCCTGGAAACCCACGCCCACGCCGACCACCTCAGCGCCGGCCACTGGCTCAAGGAAAAACTCCCGGGCGCGAAGCTGGCCATCGGCCAGGGCATCCGCACGGTGCAGAAGACCTTCCGGCCGATCTTCAACCTGGGCGAACACTTCCCGGTGGACGGCTCGCAGTTCGACCACCTGTTTGGCGACGACGAAGTGTTTTCCATCGGCAACGTCGGCGCGCGGGTCATCCCCGTGCCGGGGCATACGAATGATTCGGTGGCCTACCTGGTCGGCGATGCGCTGTTCACCGGCGACTCGCTGTTCATGCCGGACGGCGGCACGGCGCGCTGCGATTTCCCGGGCGGCGACGCGGCCACGCTCTACCATTCGATACAGCGCCTGTTTTCACTGCCGGACGACACCCGCGTGTTCGTCTGCCACGACTACAGCCCGGGCGGCCGGGAGCCGCGCTGCGAAACCACCATCGGCGAACAGAAACGCTCGAACATCCACGTCCGCATCGGTACCGACGAGGAACAGTTCGTGCGCATGCGCACCGAACGCGATACCAGCCTGGCCATGCCCACGCTGATCCTGCCCTCGGTACAGGTGAACATCCACGCCGGCGAACTGCCCGAACCGGAAGCCAACGGCGTGCGCTACCTCAAGCTGCCGATCGACCTGCTGTAGCGGGGCTCCGCCGGCCTCAGCCTTCGCCGGATGGAGCCAGCTCGTCGAAGGCGCGCAGGGTTTCGGCGGCGTAGATCATCGACGGGCCGGCGCCCATGTAGATCGCCATCGACACGGTTTCCAGCACTTCCTCGCGGCTGGCGCCGGCGCGGATGGCGGCCTTGACGTGGAAGCCGATGCAGCCGTCGCAGCGGGTGGCGATGGCGATGCCGATGGCCAGCAACTCCTTGGTCTTGACGTCGAGCTGGCCGGGCGCGAGGGCTTCGCGCGCGAGCGAGCCGAAGGCCTTCATCGGCCCGGGCGCGCCGGCGCGCAGGCGACCGATGGCGGCGTTGAGGTCGTCGATCAGTTCGGGATAGGACTGGCTCACGGGAACTCCTGTCTGGGCGGTTGATCAGTCAACCAGGTGCTGGCGGGTCCAGCGCACGATGTTGTTCGCGTCCATGGCGCCGGACTGGCGGGCCAGTTCGCGGCCCTGCCGGAACAGGATCAGCGTCGGGATGCTGCGGATGCCGTGGCGCTGGGCCAGGGTCGGCGCCACCTGGGTGTCGACCTTGGCGAGGCGGACCTGCGGCTCAAGCTGCGCCGCGGCGCGCTCAAAATGCGGCGCCATCATCTGGCAGGGGCCGCACCAGGGCGCCCAGAAATCGACCAGCAGCGGCAGTTCGCTGCGCTCGGCGTGCGCGGAAAAATCGTCCACGCCCAGCACCAGCGGATGGCCGGTGAACAGCGGTTCGTGGCAATGGCCGCAGTTCGGGCCTTCGCCCAGGCGGGACACCGGCACGCGGTTCATGCCGCTGCAGTGCGGGCAGGCCAGGGTGACAGGATGGCTCATGGGTTCGTCTCCGTCGCAGCGGGAACCTCCACCCAGACCAGGCCGCGCAGGTCGCCTTCAAGGAAACCGGTGGCGCGGTCTTCCGGATACAGGGCGGCCAGACGTTCGGCGATGGGCGGCGCGATGTTGTCGCCGTGGCACATCAGGCAGGCGGCCTCGACGCGGATGCCGCGCGCCATGCGCAGTTCGACGCCGGCGGGAACCTCGTCGCGGATGACGGCCATCTGCGCTTCCGGTGCGCCGCCGGTATTCACGGCCTGCTGGAAGGAATCAAGCAACTCGCCCTGCCAGCCACCGTGGGCATTGCCGGGATTGCGGTTGCGGCCGGCGACGGCGACGCGACCCAGGCGCACGCCATGCGTGGCCATCACTTCATCGGCGATGCGCGGTGCCTGGTCGTGGCAGAAGCTGACCGCCCCGGCCGCACCGTCCTCGCTCATCGCCGCGCGCAGTTCGTTGCGCAGGCGGTCACCGAATTCGCGCATGGCTGCCTGGCCGCGGGCCTGGGCGTCGGGCGTGGCTTCTCCGGCGGGTGCGCTTGCGGGTGCGTGTGTGGCTGCGGGCGCGGGCGCCGATTCGGGGGTGGCCACGGGCGCCGGCTCCGGCGCTGGCGCCATTTCGGTCGCAGGCGTCCTCGAGGCCGCCTCTTCCGGCCCCGGCTCGCTGCCGCAGGCGGCCAACATGGCCAGTACCAGCAGCGGCGAATATCGCTTCAGCGTCTTCATGCAGTCATCTCCTTTTTGCGGGCACGCGCGCTCAGCAGCACGTAATACAGCAGCGGGATCACCACCAGCGTCAGCACGGTCGAGACCAGGATGCCGAAGATCAGCGCAATCGCCAGGCCGTTGAAGATCGGGTCGTCGAGGATGAAGAAGGCGCCGGCCATCGCCGCCAGGCCGGTCAGCGCGATCGGCTGCGCGCGCACGGCGCAGGCTTCAACGACCGCATCGGCCAGCGCATGGCCTTCGGCGATCGACTGGTTGATGAAGTCCACCAGCAGGATCGAGTTGCGCACGATGATGCCGGCCAGCGCAATCATGCCGATCATGCTGGTGGCGGTGAACTGCGCGCCCAGAAGCGCATGGCCCGGCATCACGCCGATCACGGTGAGCGGGATCGGCGCCATGATGACCAGCGGCACGACGTAATCGCGGAACTGCGCCACCACCAGCAGGTAGATCAGCAGCAGGCCCACCGAATAGGCCAGGCCCATGTCGCGGAAGGTTTCATAGGTGATCTGCCATTCGCCGTCCCACTTGATCGAGAAACCCAGCGAGTCCGTCGGCGCGGACAGGAACCGCTGCTCGACCGACGTGTCCGCCAGGGGCTTGTCGCCGACCTGCCCGACCAGGTCGAACATGCCGTACAGCGGGCTGTCGATGTCGCTGGCCTCGTCGCCGATCACGTAGACCACCGGCAGCAGGTCCTTGCGGTGGATCACCGGCTCCCAGGGCAGCCGCTGCACCGTCACCAGCTCCGACAGCGGAACCAGGCGGCCGTCGCCGGCGCGCACGCGCAGGGTCAGCAGCTGTTCCAGGCTGGCCTGGTCGCCGGCCGGCAGGCGCAGGCGCACCGGCACCGGGTACTTGGAAGCGCCGTCGCGCAGGTAGGTGGCATCGCGCCCGGCCACGCCGAGCTGCAGCGCCTGCGCAATCGCGGCCTGGCTGACGCCCAGCCGGGCGGCGCGGTCGCGATCGATCAGCACCAGCTCGCGCTCGGCCCCGGCCTCGACGGTGCTGTCGACGTCGACGATGCCGTCGGTGGCCTCGAACCGGGCCTGCAGGTCGCGGGCGATCTCGCGGGCGCGGGTGGCGTCGGGGCCATAGATCTCGGCCACCAGCGGCGCCATCACCGGCGGACCCGGCGGCACTTCCACCACCTTCACCGAAGCGCCGTAACGCTTGCCGATGTCCGCCAGCACCGGTCGCACCGCCAGTGCGATGTCGTGGCTCTGGCGGTCGCGCTCGCTCTTGCCGACCAGGTTCACCTGCAGGTCGCCGACGTTGGCGCCCTCGCGCAGGTAGTACTGGCGCACCAGGCCGTTGAAGTTCACCGGCGCCGAGGTGCCGGCATAACCCTGGATATCCAGCACTTCGGGCACGTCATTCAGCGCCTGGGCCATGTCCAGCAGCAGTGCGTTGGTGCGCTCGAGCGGCGTGCCCTCGGGCAGGTCCACGACCACCTGGAACTCCGACTTGTTGTCGAAAGGCAGCATCTTCAGCACCACCAGCTGCACGACCGCCAGGCCGGCGGCGGCCAGCACGGCCACGCCGATGCCCGCGAACAGCATGCGGCGGCGGCCCTTGCCGCGCGTGTCGTCGAGGAAGGGTCGCATGGTCCGCTCGAACACGCCGCGCACCCGCTTCGACAGCGCGGTTTCATGGCCACCGCCCTCGGCGTGCACGTGGCGCGAGAGCAGCTTCAGCGAAAGCCAGGGCGTGACTGTCAGCGCGATCGCCAGCGACAGCAGCATGCCCACCGAGGCATTGATCGGGATCGGCCGCATGTAGGGGCCCATCAGGCCCGAGACGAAGGCCATCGGCAGCAGCGCGGCGATAACGGTGAAGGTGGCCAGGATGGTCGGGCTGCCGACTTCGTCCACCGCCGGCGGGATGGCTTCAATCAGGGTCTTGCCGCCCAGGCGCATGTGCCGGTGGATGTTCTCGACGATGACGATGGCGTCGTCCACCAGGATGCCGATCGAGAAGATCAGCGCGAACAGCGACACGCGGTTGATGGTGAAGCCCATCGCCCAGGACGCGAACAGCGTGATCGCCAGCGTAAGCACGACCGCGGTGCCGACGACGATGGCCTCGCGCCAGCCCAGCGCGAACAGCACCAGCAGCACCACCGCGCCGGTGGCGAAGACCAGCTTCTGGATCAGCTTCATCGCCTTGTCGTTGGCGGTGTAGCCGTAGTCGCGGGTCACGGTGGCGTGCACGCCCTCGGGAATCACCGAGGCTTCCAGCACCTTGAGGCGGCTGGTGATCGCGCTGGTGATGTCGGCGGCGTTGGCGCCAGGCTTCTTGGCAATCGCGATCGTCACCGCCGGGGCAATGGCGCCGTCGGGGCGGAGCTTGCCGTCCGGCGCCGTGTACCAGGCGTACTGGCTGGGCAGGTCGGCGCCGCGATGGATGTCGGCGACGTCGGACAGGTACAGCGGCCGGCCGTCGCGCAGGCCGATCACCAGTTCGGCGACCTGCTGGGCGTCGGCCAGGTAGCGGCCGGCGGTCATCGGCAGCACGCCGTCGGCGGTGACGCGGTCGCCGGCCTGGCTGACGACGTTGGCGGCGGCCAGCGCGCCGGCGAGGTCGTCGGCGGTCATGCCGTAGGATGCCAGGCGGGTGGCGTCGAGTTCCACCACCACCGTGCGCTGCGGCGCGCCGATGGTGTAGACGTCGCGGGTGCCGGGCACGCGCTTGATTTCCGCTTCAAGCGTGTGCGCGACTTCGGCGAGTTCGACGCCGCCGCGGGCGGGGTCGTCGGTCCACAGGGTCACCGCCATCACCGGCACGTCGTCGATGCCCATCGGTCGCACCAGCGGCTGGCCGACGCCCAGGCCGGACGGCGCCCAGTCGGCGTTGGAATAGACCTGGTTGTACAGGCGCACCAGCGCGTCCTGGCGCGGCACGCCGACCGCGAATTCGACCGTGATCAGCGCCGAGCCGGCGCGGCTGGTGGAGTACACGTGCTTGACGCCGTCGATCTCGGACAGCACCTGCTCCAGCGGCACGCTGACCAGGTTTTCGACGTCAGCGGCCGGCGCGCCCGCGAAGGGCACGATGATGTTGGCCATGGTCACGTCGATCTGCGGCTCTTCCTCGCGCGGCGTGATCAGGGTGGCGAACAGGCCCAGCAGCAGGCCCGCCACCGCCAGCACCGGCGTCAGCGGATTGGATTGGAAGGCCCGGGCCAGGCGCCCGGACAGGCCGAAGCGCGGCTCAGCCATCGTCGCGCTCCGCGCCGAGGTGGGCGAGGGCTTCGAGCGGGTCCGCAGCGATGCGCTCGCCTTCGCCCAGTCCGGCCAGCACCTCGACTTCGTCGTCGCGGCGGTGGCCCAGGCGGACCTGGCGCAGCACCACGCGGTTTTCGGCGCCGACGACGTACACGGCCGTCACCTCGCTGCGGGTCACCAGGGCGGTGGCCGGGATCCACAGGTGCCGGGCCTCGCCGGTCTTGAAGGCGACCTTGACGGTCATGCCCGGCTGCAGCCCGGTTTCGGCCTCGGGCAGTTCAACGCGCACCTTGAAGCTGTGGGTGCCCGGGTCGGCGTAGGGGAAGACGATGAGCTTGTCGGCCTCCAGGCGGCTGCCGCCGGGCAGCACGACGGTGGCGGTACCGTGTTCGCGCAGGGCGGCGACGTCGCTCTGCGGCACTTCCACGTTCACGCGCAGCTGCTGCAGCGACAGGCCCGAGACCAGCGGCTGGCCCGGCTGCACGGCTTCGCCGACCTCGACATGGCGCTCGGTGAGGATGCCCGAATACGGCGCCCGGATGACGGTGTAGTCCACCTGTTCGCCGGCTTCGCTGACGCCGGCGCGCGCCGCTTCCAACGAGGCACGCGCGGCGTCGCGGCGGGCGCGGGCCTGGTCGAGCGTGGCCCGGGCCAGCAGCTGCTTTGAAACCAGCTCCTCGGTGCGTCGGAAAGCCGCCTCGGCCTCGGTGTAGTCGGCCTGCGCGGCGCTGAGCGAGGCCGATGCCCGCCGCTGGGCGGACACCTGCTCGACGTCGGTGAACCGCACCACGACCTGCCCGGCCTCGACGTAGTCGTTCACGTCGAAGGGCAGTTCAAGCACACGGCCACGCGTCTGCGCGGACAGCGTGGCCTGGTTGACGGCCTCGACCACGCCGTCCCAGCTGCGCTCGCGCGCCGAGGTGCGCGGCGCGACCGTGATCGTCTCGAAGCCCACGGGCGGGGCCGGAGCAGGCACGTTCGGCTCGCTGCCGCAGGCCGCCAGGAACAGGGCAGCAAGCGTGGAAGTGGCCAGGGCGCGGGTCATCGACATCGTTTACCTCACTTGAAGGCGCAGCCGGTGTTGAAACCGAGCTTGCGGAAGATCATTGCGGCCGGGCAGAAGCCCGTAAAGGACGCCTGCAGCATGTTCAGGCCAATGAAGGCCGTGAACAGCAGGAACCAGGGCGAAACGAAGTACACCAGCACGGCGCTGATCAGGATCATCACGCCGGCAAAGGCCATCACGGCACGGTCGAGGTTCATTTGAGTCTCCGGGGTTGGGGTTTCGGGGGTCTACTTCAGGCGCTCGATGCCCAGGGCCTTGAGCACGTACTTCTCGTACAGCGGTTCGGTGTTGCCGGACTTCATCTTCGAGAGGAAGTACTTCTCGTAGGCGACCTTGGCCACGTGCACCCACTTGCCGACCTTGGCCCAGGTGACGTTGCGGGGCGGGTTCTGCGGCAGCGCCACGAAAGCCGCGCCGGTGTCGCCCATGTCGGCAAGGCAGACGGCGTTCCAGGTGGCCTTGTGGTCGGCGGGCTTGCCGGCGAGGTCTGCGGCGATGTTCTGCGCGATGGCGGTCACCATGGACTCGATCATGAAACCGGTCTTGGGTGCGCCCGTGGGCACCGGGGTCATTTCGACCGGCGGGATCGCGACGCAGACGCCGGCCGAGAATACGTTGGGGTAGGCCGGGTTGCGCTGGTGCGCGTCGATCTGGACGAAACCACGCGGGTTGCACATCTCCTTGGCCGAGCGCACCGCATCAACACCCGTGAAGGCCGGCAGCACCATCGAGAACTTGAACGGCAGCTCGTGCGTGGCCAGCGGCTGGCCGCGTGCGTCCATCTCCTCGGCGTGCAGCATGCCGTCTTCGACGCGGGTGATCTTCGCGTTGGTGATCCACTTGATGTGGCGCTGGCGCAGCTCGGACTCGAGCAGGCCCTTGGAATCGCCGACGCCGCCCAGGCCCATGTGGCCGATGTAGGGCTCGGGGCTGACATAGGTCATCGGCACCCGGTCGCGCAGCTTGCGCTTGCGCAGGTCGGCGTCGAGGATCATCGCGAACTCGTAGGCCGGGCCGAAGCAGCTGGCGCCGGCGGCCGCGCCGATCACGACCGGGCCCGGGGCCTTCAGGAACTCCTGGTAGGCCTCCCAGGCGGCCAGCGCATGCGGCGTGGTGCAGACCGACTGCGTGAATCCGCCGTGCGGGCCCAGGCCCGGCACTTCGTCGAAAGCCAGGCGCGGCCCCGTGGTGACCACCAGGTAGTCGTAGGCCAGCTCGCGGCCATCACGCAGGCGGACCTTGTTCTGCGCCGGCAGGACCTCGGCGGCGCCGCCGGCCTCGAAGCCGATGTCTTTCTTCGCCAGGTAGGGGCGCACGCCGATCTGGATATCCGCCGGCTTTCGCCAGCCGACCGCCACCCAGGGATTGGACGGGGTAAAGCTGAAATGTTCGCCCTCGCCGACCACCGTGATCGGGTGCTCCTTGCCCAGCAGGGCCCGGAGTTCGTAGGCGACGTTCATGCCGCCGATGCCGGCGCCAAGGACAACGATACTGGCCATGCCTTCCTCCCGGGCCGATTTATACGTCTGTGCTAATTTAGTGAAATCTTAATTAGCTTTCTGGCATAATGTCAACACCCGATCAAGGCAGACCCATGAAAGCGTCCACTCCCCAGCCCGCCCCCGCGACCACGTCGGCCGAACTGATGGAATCGGCGTCGGAAGCCGCCGCCGAGCTGCTCAAGGCCATGGCCAACCCGCAGCGCCTGCGGGTGCTGTGCCTGCTGGTGGAAAGGGAGATGTCGGTGGGCGAGATCAACGCCCTGGTGCCGCTGAGCCAGTCGGCGCTGTCACAGCACCTGGCGGTGCTGCGCGACAAAAACCTGGTCGCCACGCGTCGCGAGGCGCAGACGGTGTATTACTCCGTGGCCGACGGCACGGTGCACGACGTCATCGAGGTGCTGCACCGGAACCTTTGCGGTCCGATGCCAGGCTGAGGAAACGCCGTCGCGGGCTCAGCCCAGCGACAGCGCCGCGTCGACCACCGCGTCGACGGTGATGCCGAAGTGCTGGAAGAGCTTGTCGGCCGGCGCCGAGGCGCCGAACTGGTCGATGCCGACCACCGCGCCGTCGAGGCCCACGAACTGGCGCCAGTAGCCGGTGACGCCCGCTTCCACCGCCACGCGCTTGCGGCACCAGCCGGGCAGCACGCCTTCGCGCCACTCGATCGGCTGGCGTGCGAAGACTTCCGCGCAGGGCATCGAAACGACCCGCGCCTTGAGGCCCTTGTCGGCCAGGCGGCGCATGGCTTCCATCGCGAGCTCGACCTCCGAACCGGTGGCAACCAGGATGAGGTCGAACGTGCCCTCGCCCGGATCCGACAGCACGTAGCCGCCGCGGGCGATGTCGGCCAGCTGCTGCTCGCTGCGCGGCTGGTGCGCGAGGTTCTGACGGCTGAAGACCAGGCAGCTGGGGCCGTCGGTGCGTTCGATCGCAGCCTGCCAGCACACGGCCGATTCAACCGCGTCGCAGGGGCGCCAGACGTCGTTGTTGGGGATGTAGCGCAGCGCCGCCAGGTGTTCGACCGGCTGGTGGGTCGGGCCGTCCTCGCCCAGGCCGATCGAGTCGTGGGTGAACACGTGGATGGCGCGGGTGGGGATGAGCGCCGACATGCGCAGGGCATTGCGCGAATAGTCGGAGAACACCAGGAAGGTGGCGTCGTAGGGAATGAAACCACCGTGCAGCGCCAGGCCGTTGCTGATCGCCGACATGCCGAATTCACGCACGCCGTAGTGCACGTAATTGGCGCTGGCGTCGCCGCTGGTGACCGACTTGCTGCCCTTCCACAGGGTCAGGTTCGAATGCGCCAGGTCCGCCGAGCCGCCGATCAGTTCCGGCAGCAGCGGGCCGAAGGCGTCGAGCGCCATCTGCGAGGCCTTGCGCGAGGCGACCACCGGGCCTTCGGACTGCAGTTTGGCGATGTAGGCCTGCGCGGCTTCGGCGAAGTCTTCCGGCAGCTCGCCGTGCGAGCGGCGCACGAGTTCGGCCGCCAGCTCCGGGTAGGCTTTGGCGTAGGCGTCGAAACGCTGGTTCCACTGCTCTTCGCGCACCAGCCCGCTGTTGCCGGCGCGCCAGCCGTCGCGAATGTCAGCCGGGATCTCGAACGGCGCGTGCGGCCAGCCCAGGGCTTCGCGGGTGGCGGCCACCTCGTCCTTGCCCAGCGGCGCGCCGTGGCTCGATTCCTTGCCGGCCTTGCCGGGGGAGCCGAAGCCAATCGTGGTGCGGCAGCAGATCAGCGTGGGCTTGCCGGTCTCGGCCTGGGCGGTCCTGATCGCCTGGGCGATTTCCTGCGGTTCGTGCCCGTCCACCTTGCGGATGACCTGCCAGCCATAGGCTTCGAAGCGGGCGGCGGTGTCGTCGGTGAACCAGCCTGACGTGTCGCCGTCGATCGAGATGCGGTTGTCGTCCCAGAACGCGATCAGCTTGCCCAGGCCCCAGGTGCCGGCCAGCGAAGCCACCTCATGCGAGATGCCTTCCATCAGGCAGCCGTCGCCCAGGAACACCCAGGTGTGGTGGTCGACGATGTCGAATTCCGGGCGGTTGAAGCGCTGCGCCAGCAGCTGTTCCGCCAGCGCCATGCCGACGGCGTTGGCCAGGCCCTGGCCGAGCGGGCCGGTGGTGGTCTCGACGCCCGGCGTGTGGCCGAACTCCGGGTGGCCGGCGGTCTTGCTGTGCAGCTGGCGGAAGTTGCGCAGCTCTTCGATCGGCAGGTCGTAGCCCGACAGGTGCAGCAGGCCGTAGACCAGCATCGAGCCGTGGCCGTTGGACAGCACGAAGCGGTCGCGGTTGAACCACTTGGGGTTGTTCGGGTTATGGCTCAGGAAGTCGTTCCAGAGCACCTCGGCGATGTCGGCCATGCCCATCGGCATGCCCGGATGGCCGGACTTGGCCGCCTCGACGGCGTCGATGGCAAGGAAACGCAGGGCGTTGGCGAGGTCGCGGCGGGAGGGCGTGGTCATCGGGGCGTCCAGGGCGTGGGGCCCGGGGCCGGGCCAACGGGGCGCTATTGTCGCCGACCCGGCCGCCGATGTCGCGCTTGAACCGGCCCGGCCGGGGTGTTAGCCGGCCGCGGTGTGCTCCGGCGGCGCTTCGCGCACGCCTTCCTCGCTGCGGCCGATGACCACGGAGCCGACCATGTCGCCGCCGACGTTCACCACCGTGCGGCACATGTCCAGCAGGCGGTCGACGCCCAGGATCAGGCCGATGCCCTCGGGCGGGATGCCGAACATGGCCAGGATCATCGCGATCACCGGCAGCGAGCCGCCCGGCACGCCCGCGGCGCCGATCGAGCCCAGCATGCACAGCACCAGGATCATGGCCTGCTGGAACAGGCTCAGTTCGACGCCGAAGAACTGGGCCAGGAACAACACCGTCACGCCCTCGAACAGGGCCGTACCGTTCATGTTCGCGGTGGCGCCGAGCGTGCAGACGAAGCGGGCAACCCGGCGCGGCACGCCCAGTGCTTCCTCGGTGACCTTCAGGGTGGTGGGCAGCGTGGCGCTGGAGGACGAAGTGGAGAACGCCGTCAGCAGCGCGGGCTCGGCACCCTTGAAGAACGCCAGCGGCGACATGCCGCCGAAGGTCCGCAGCAGGATCGGGAAAACGATGAAGAAATGGATCGCCAGCGCGGCGAGCACGGTCCCGACGAAACGCGCCAGCTGGATCAGCACGTCGAAACCCAGCTTGGCAGTGATCGAGAACAGCAGCGCCGCCACGGCCCAGGGCGCCAGCCGGATGACCCAGTCGATCAGCTTCAGGCAGATGTCATAGACGCCCTGCACGGCGGAAACGAAGGCCTTGGTGCCCTCGCTGCGGATGACGGTGGCGGCGATGCCGAACATCAGCGCAAAGAACATCACCGCGATCAGGTCGCCGTTGGCGGCCGCCTGCACCGGGTTGCGCGGCACGATGTTGAGCAGCACCTGGATGCCCGAGACCTGTTCGCGGCCGGCGGCGATCTGGGTGGCCCGGTCGCCGGTGCCTGCCATGATTTCCGCGCCCAGCTCGGCCGGAATGCCCTGGCCGGGGCGGATCAGGTTGACCATCACCAGGCCGATGACCACTGCGATGGTGGTGACGCCGAGGATCCAGACCAGGGTCTTGCCGCCGATGCGCCCCAGCGAACGCGGGTCACCGATTTCCACGACGCCGAGCACCAGGGCCGAGAACACCAGCGGGATCACCAGCATGAACAGCAGCCGCAGGAACAGCTGGCCGACCGGGTCGGCAACGTAGGTGACGATGGCGTCGAGCCACCCTGCGTCAGCGGCAAAAATATTGGCGGCAAGTCCGAGCACGGTACCGGCGACGAAGCCGAGCAGCATGCGGGTGTGCAGTGACATCGAGGGCATTCCTGGCGCTCCGTGCGGCCTGGGTTCTGGACGAAGCTTACCTCAGCCGCCGAACGGACCCGGCGGGGCTTCGGCGAGGATTTCCGCGAGCGTGCGCGGGCGGCCGATCAGGTAGCCCTGTGCGTAATGGCAGCCCAGGCGACGCAGTGCCTGCAGCTGCGCCGGCGTCTCGACGCCTTCGACGACGATCTCGGCCTGCAGGGCCCTCCCCAGCTGCACGATCGCTTCAACCACCGCCATCGCGCGCGGTTCGCCGAGCATGTGGCGGGAGAAGGCCTGGTCGACCTTGAGCACGTCGAACTCCAGGCGGTGCAGGTGGGCCAGGTGCGAATAGCCGGTTCCGAAATCGTCGAGGGCCACCTTGATGCCGTGCGCATGGCAGAGGCTGATCACCTGGCCGACCAGGTCGTAGTCGAGGACCTGGCTTTCGGTGATCTCCAGCTTGATGCTGCCGCGCGGCAGGCTGGCCGCGTCGGCACGTGCCACGATGCGTTCGACCAGGCCGGGGTGAGAGAGCTGGCGGGCAGACACGTTGACGGCGACGAAGGGCCGGTCGTGGCCCGCGTCCACCAGGCGTGCGACGGACTCGCAGGCGGTGTCCATGACGTATTCGCCCACCGGCACGATCAGCGAGGTTTCTTCCGCCAGAGCGACGAACTCCGCCGGAGATATCGGACCGCGCTCCGGGTGGTGCCAGCGAACGAGCGCCTCGTAACCGGCGATGCGGTCGCGGTCGACGTCCAGCAGGGGCTGCAGGCTCAGTTCGAGTCCGCGAGCCGCCAGGGCTTCGCGAAGCTGTGCTTCCAGGCGGATCTTGTTGACGCCCAGGCGCTCGGAGGTGGTCATGGGTGCCTGGCCGGTGTCGGGACCCAGGCCCTGCAGCGCCGCGAGGGCCCCGCGATAGCGCTTGAGCTGGCCTTCCAGCAGGGAGCGGACGATCGGGTCGGTGCCCGCCAGACGTTCGGCGATCTGGCTGCGGTCTATCGGGAACAGCACGGTTTCGCCGATCGCGGTAGCGGTGGCCGTGCGCGGCGAATCGTCGATGACCGCCATCTCGCCAACCAGGTCGCCGGGGCCGAGCAGGCTGAGCACCACGTCCTTGCCGCGCTGGCGCGCACGCACCTCGATACCGCCGCTTTCGATCAGGTAGGCAGTGTCTGGCGGATCACCCTCCCGAAAGAGGACTTCGCCGGGCTGGAGCGTGGTGCGCAGGGAGTGGCTCATGGTTCTGGGGGGGCTGGAAAGAAACAGGGCCGCTTGCGCGGCCCTGTCCATGTTCAAGCCGGGACCGGTCAGGATCCCCGGTGCGCCACCTGCAGCACGCGCGGGGTGACGAAGATCAGGAGCTCGGCCTTCTCGATGCCGCGGGTCTTGTTCTTGAACAGGTTACCCAGCACCGGCAGGTCGCCCAGGAAGGGCACCTTGCGCAGGTCCTCGCGGTTGCTGAACTCGTAGACGCCGCCGACGACCACGGTCTGGCCGTTGTCGATCAGCACGGCGGTACTGACCTCACGACGGGCGATCTGAGGCACGAAGCCGCCGGCCGGGTTGGCCACCAGTTCACTGACTTCGTCCTTCTTCACCGCCAGGTTCAGGTAAACGCGGCCGTCCTGGGTGATGGTCGGGGTGACCTTGAGCTCAAGCAGGACTTCCTTGAACTCGACGGTCGCCTGCGGCACGGCACCCGGCGTGGTGGACGGCTGGATAGTCAGGTAGGCCACTTCGTCACCCTGGCGGATGATGGCTTCACGCTGGTTGGCCGTGATGACGCGCGGGTTGGAAACCACCTCGCCGCGACCCTCTTCCTCGAGTGCCGACAGTTCCAGGTCGAGCGCAATGTCCTGGCGAAGGATGCTGAGGTTGAGGACGCCCGCGGCAGGATTCACCGGCAGGTTCACCATGAAGCCGGAGTCCGTCGTCGTCCCGTTGCTGTTCTGCAAAGTACCCGTACGGTCCTGCACGCCGAACATCACACCGAGTTCGCGAGCGAACACCTCGGTGGCGACGACGATCCGAGCCTCGATCAGCACCTGGTCGACCGGGCGATCGAGAATCGCCAGCATGTTCTTGATCTCGTCCACCTTGGCCTGGGTATCGACCACGAGCAAGGTGTTGGTGCGCGAATCGAAACTGACGCTGCCGCGCGGGGAAAGGAAGCCGCCAGCAACCTGCTGGGAACCGCCGCCACCGCCAACCGTCTGCGCCTGCTTGCTGTCATCGGTCAGCAGACCGGCCAGGTCTTCGGCAATGCCGTAGTTCACCGGGATGTACTCGGTAACCAGCGGCTCACGGACTTCGTTCGCGATGCGTGCGTCCGCCACCGCCTGCTCGAAATCGGCGATTTCCTTCTGCGGCGCGACCCAGATGACGTTGCCGTCGCGACGCTTGTCGAGCTGCTTGGCGCGCAGCACGATGTCCATCGCCTGGTCCCAGGGCACGTTGATCAGGCGCAGGGTCACGTTGCCCTGCACCGTGTCGGAGGCGACCACGTTCAGGCCGGACTCTTCGGCGATCAGCTGCAGGACGGTGCGCACCGGCACGTCCTGGAAGTTGAAGGTCACCGGACGGCCGCCGTAACGCTTGGCTTCCGGCTCGCCGGCAACGGCACCGGCCGCCCGGCCGGGCGCACCCGCGACAACCGGGCCGGCAGCGCCACGCTTGGGCGTGACTTCGACCACGTATTCGTTGCCGGTCTGGTAGGCCATGGATTCGACGGCACCGTTGGTGTGGATCACCAGGCGGGTGCTGCCGGCGTTGGCATTGGGCTCGAGGCTCTTGACCGGGGTGGCGAAGTCGGTGACGTCCAGCCGGCGGCGCAGAGCCTCCGGGATGCTGGCGTTGGCGACGTCGACGACCAGTCGGTTGCCTTCGTTGCGCATGTCGGCCGCGGCGCCGTCGCCGCTGAACTTCAGGATGACCCGGCCGGAGCCGTTCTCACCGCGACGGAAGTCGATGTTGGCCACCTGCAGGTCGGTCGCGACCTTCTTGCTCGGGTCGGGACCGGTCGCCAGGTTGTTGGGCTGGGCACCGCCGTCCACCGTGAGCACCAGAAGGTTGCCGGCGGCGCGGGTGGTGTAGCCGGCGGGGCGGAACAGGTCCACCACGACCCGGGTCCGGCCACCGGCCTCGACGGCCGAAACCGCCGAGGTGGCGCCGCTGCCGATCACGATGCGACGCTGGTCCAGGCCATTGCTGGTCCCGGGCAGGTCCATCGCGATGCGCGGCGGCGTGTCGGTGGTGAATGCCTGCACGTCACCCACGGGTTCGGAGAACTCCAGGGTGATGTCGACCTTTCCTCCGGGGGCCGAGGCATAACGCACGTCCTGCAGGACGTTCGCCGCCAGCGCGGACAGCGACGTCGCCATGCCGACGGCGAGCGCTCCCATGGCCAGCACCCAGCGACGCTTGGTGCCCATCCCCTCGCCGTTCGTTTTATTCGCGGTCATCGTGCATTCCCCCAATCAATTGTCTTCAAGGGCGATCCGGGCCTGGCGTTCCAGCCAGCCGCCCGCCCCATCCGGTACGAGTTCGACAATCTCGATGCGGTCTTCATAGACCGCGGTGATACGACCGTCGTTGAGACCCAGGTAGTTGCCGGCCCGCACGCGATGCGTGACGCGGTCCGGTCCCATCACCAGTCCGACGACGCCGGTGCCACCACCGATCGTGCCGACCATGTCCAGGCTGTCCAGCGGGAAGGCCTCGAGGACCTCCTTGCGCCGGTTCGGGTCCGGCCGCAGCGCGTTGTTGCTGTCGCGGTCGGCTCCCGGCTGTGCGAACGGGTCGCGCATGTCCTGCGCGGCATATTCAAAGGTTTCGAACTGCTTCATCACCGGCAGCGGGTCCAGCGGCGGCGCCGGGCGGGCCTTGACCTCGGCCACCCAGGCCTCGAGGTCACGCTTGCCGCGGGTGCAGGCCGACAGGGACAGCGCGATCGCCGCGATCAGCAGCCCGCTCATGGCTTTACGGGTCATGGACGGGGCCATCACTTGGAGCCTCCCGCGGTATTGGATTCCTCGACGGCTTCCTCGTCTTCATCGAGGTAGCGGTAGGTCTTGACCGTGCCGGAGAGCACGAGCGAGCCTTCCTGGCCTTCGCGCGGCTCCAGCGAGATGTCGTGCATGGTCATGATGACCACCCGCGGCAGCGAGGCGACGCCGCTGACGAAGGCGCCGAACTGGTGGTAGGAGCCCACCATGCGCAGCTGGATCGGCTTCTCGGCGTAGAACTCCAGCTGGTTCTCGGCACCGGGCTGGAAGAGCTCGTTGCTGATGCCGGCGGCCAGCGCGGTCTGGGAGATGTCGACGATCAGGTCCGGCATCTCGTTCTTGCTGGGCAGCTGGCGCAGCATCTGCTGCAGCATCACTTCCATCTGGGCCAGCTGCTGCTTGAGCGGCTCGAGGTTGGCGGCCCGGCCCTGCTTGCCCTGGAACTCCTCGCGCAGCTGGACCTCGGTGGCCTCCTCGGATTCGAGGGTCACGCGACGGTCGCTGACGAACAGGTACCAGCCCAGGCCGATGATCAGGGCCACCAGCAGGAAGCAGGCGCCCACCTTGACCTGGGTCGGCCAGGCACCGGCGTTGTTGAAGTCGAGACTGCGAAGGTCGATGTTCTTGCTCACTGGACACCTCCCACGACCGCGTCTCCGTCAGCCGGCACGGGGTCCGCTTCCTGCTTCGGGGTCACCAGTTGCACCTTCAGGGAGAAGGCGTTGGGCAGGCCCTTGTCCTCGCCCTTGGTTTCGATGATCGAAAGATCCGGATTGGCCATCCAGCCGGACTCCTCCAGGTTTCGCATGTAGGAGCTGACCCGGGCGTTGGACTGCGCCGAACCTTCCAGCGTCAGGATCGACCCGGCCTGCTTGATCGAGTTCAGGCGCACGCCCTCGGGAATGGTCCGGACCAGCTGGTCGAACAGGTGCACCATCTGCGAACGGCTGGCCTGCAGCTCCTCGATCACCTGCTTGCGCGCAAGCAGGTTGGCCTTCTTCTTGTCGAGGGCCTCGATTTCGACTATCTGGGCGTCAACCGCCGCGATTTCGTCGCGCAGGTACTGGTTGCGCTCCTGCTGGCCTTCGATCTGGCCGCTGTAGTACATGACGATCAGGAAGCTGATCAGCACGCCGACCAGGGCCGAGAGCCCCAGCATGGTCATGAATTCCTTCTGGCGCTGCTTGCGCCGCTCGGCGCGCCAGGGAAGCAGGTTGATTCTGGCCATCAGTCGAAGCTCCTCAGGGCCAGGCCGCAGGCGATCATCAGCGCCGGGGCGTCCTGCGCCAGGGCATGTGCCTGGACGCGGGGGCCGAGCGCCATGTTGGCGAGCGGGTTAGCGATGACGGTCGGGACGCCCAGCTGCTCCTCGACCAGGTTGGCGATGCCGGCGATGGAGGCACAGCCGCCGGCCAGGACCACCTGGTCGACGCGGTTGAAGTCGCTGCCGGCGTAGAAGAACTGCAGCAGTCGGCTGACCTGCTGGACCAGCGCTTCCTTGAACGGCTCGAGCACTTCGACCTCGTAACTTTCCGGCAGGCCGCCCTGGCGCTTGGCCAGGCCGGCTTCGTCGTAGCTCAGGCCGTAGCGGCGCATCACTTCGTCGGTCAGCTGCTTGCCGCCGAAGACCTGCTCGCGGGTGTAGATGCTGCGCTGGGCGCGAAGCACGTTGAGCGTGGTCATCGTGGCGCCGATGTCGACCAGGGCGACGATTGCGTCCTTGGGCACCGACAGCTGGTCGGCGACCAGCTTGAAGGCGTTCTCCATCGCGAAGGCCTCGACGTCGACGACCTTGGCGCTGAGGCCGCCGAGCTCGAGCGCCGACTGGCGCAGCTCGACGTTCTCGGTGCGCGAGGCCGCCAGCATCACCTGCACCATCTCGGGGTTGTTCGGCACGGGGCCGATCACCTCGAAATCGAGGCTGACTTCCTCGATCGGGAACGGGATGTAGTTCGAGGCTTCGAGCTGCACCTGGTCCTCGAGGGCATCCTCGTCCAGGTCGCCCTGGATCGGGATGATCTTGGTGATCACCGAGGAACCCGAGACCGTGGCCGCGGCGTGCCGGGCCTTGGTGCCGGAGCGGGCCACGGCACGCTTGATCGCCTCGCCGACGGCCTCGACCTCGACAATGTTCTTCTCGACCACGGCATTGGGCGGCAGCGGTTCCACCGCGTAATGCTCAACGCGGTACCGCCCGCCGGACTCGGTGAGCTGAAGTAGCTTGACGGCCGTGGAACTGATGTCCAGGCCGACCAGCGGTGTCTTGGCATTTCCGAAAAGACCCACGGTTTCTCCCCTTCCGACGGGCGCTTACACACGAATGGTGCGCCATTACATTAAATAACGAAAAATTCCCAAATGGCAATGCCCCCCCCGCCCGGATCTCCCCTGGGCCCCTGCTGGCCACCCCGGCTTCCCCTACAAGACGCATTCCGGGTCCGATTCCGGCCGTTCCCCGACAACACGGCCGGACCCTGCCTCGTTCTATACTCCCCGACCCACGCCGCTGTAAACCTCGGAGGGGCCCTGGATGGCCCGATTCAAACGCCTGCTCCGGCGGGCATTGATACTTTTCGCCGGCCTCGCCGTACTTGGCTTGGCCACCCTGGGCATCCTGTATTGGCTGATCGCACCGCGCCTGCCGGACGTGCAGGAGCTGCGCAATGTGCAGCTGCAGGTGCCGCTATCGATCTACACCCGCGACGGCCGGCTGATCTCAGTCATAGGTGAGACGCGCCGCTTCCCGGTGGATATCGAGGACGTACCCGAGCAGGTCAAGCAGACCTTCATCGCCATCGAGGACGCCCGGTATTACGAGCATCCGGGCGTGGACTGGCGGGGCATCGCCCGCGCGGTCTGGCTGCTGGCCACCACCGACGACAAGCGCGTGCCGGGCGGCAGCACGATCACCCAGCAGGTGGCCCGCCAGTTCTTCCTCAGCACGGAATATTCGTACACGCGCAAGCTGACCGAGATCTTCCTGGCGCTGAAGATGGAGCGGGAGCTCAGCAAGGACGAGATCTTCGAGCTCTACCTCAACAAGAGCTTCTTCGGGAACCGGGCCTACGGCATCGCCGCGGCCGCCGAGTTCTACTACGGCAAGACGCTCGACCAGCTGACCCTGGCCGAAGCCGCCACGCTGGCTTCCATCCCGAAATTCCCGTCCTCCGGCAATCCGATCATCAATCCGGAACGGGCCCTGGTGCGCCGCAACTACGTGCTCCAGCGCATGCGCGAGGAAGGCATGATCAGCGAGGCCGAAGAACAGGCGGCGCGCGCCGAGCCGATGCACGCCAGTCCGCACGAGCCCAAGATCGAAGTCGAGGCGCCGTACGTGGCCGAGATGGTGCGCGCCGAGATGGAGCAGCGCTACGGCGCCGAAGCGACCACCAGCGGCCTGAGCGTCTTCACCACGCTCGTATCCGACGACCAGCTCGCCGCCGTGCGCTCGCTGCAGGCCGGCCTGCTCGAATACGACCGCCGCCACGGCTACCGCGGGCCGGAAGCCCAGCTTGATCTGGCCGAAGGCGAATCGGCCGACGACATGCGCAAGCGCCTGCGCGACTACCCGACCCTGGGCGGCCTGCAGGCGGTGCTGGTGACCGGGACCGAAGGCGATTCGGCGGAGCTGATCACCGCCGCCGGCACGCCGCTCGGCCTGGACGCCGAATCCACGCGCTGGACCCGCAAGACGCCTGCCCAGCTGTTCAAGCGCGGCGACGTCATCCGGCTCGCGCTCGACGCCGAGTCGGGCGAGCTGCGCCTGGCCCAGCTGCCGCAGGCGCAGGCGGCGCTGGTGTCGCTGCAGCCCGAGGACGGCGCCGTGCGCGCCCTGGTCGGCGGTTTCAGCTTCGGCCTGAACAAGTTCAACCGCGCCACCCAGGCCCAGCGCCTGCCGGGTTCGAGCTTCAAGCCCTTCGTCTATGCGGCCTCGTTCGAACGCGGCTTCTCGCCGGCCAGCATCGTGCTCGATGCGCCGGTGGTGTTCCGCGACCGTGCCGGCAACGTCTGGCGACCGCAGAACGACGCCGGCAACTTCGCCGGCCCGATGCGCCTTCGCGAAGCCATGGTGCAGTCGCGCAACCTGGTTTCGGTGCGCCTGCTCGACGCCATCGGCGTGGACTTCGCCAGCCGCTACATCACCCAGTTCGGCTTCAGCCAGGAAAGCCTGCCGCCGAACCTGTCGATGTCCTTGGGCACGTCCTCGCTGACGCCCCTGTCGATCGCCCGCGGTTACACCGTGTTCGTCAACGGCGGCTACCTGATCGAACCCTGGTTCATCGAACGCGTGCTCGACCGCGACGGCCGCGTGCTCAGCGAACACGTGCCCGTGCGCGCCTGCCTGGGCTGCCCGGGGCGTGGCAGCGAAGGCGCCGCGGCGGGTCGCGAGGCCACGGTGGTCGACGGCTTCAACCTCGGTGCGCCGGCACCGGCACCCGAGCCGGAAGAGGCGCCGGAGCCGGCGCAAACCGCCGCGAGCGAAGAGCCCGAAGGTCCGGTTTCGCTGGCTCCCCGGGCCATCGATGCCCGCACCGCCTTCATGATCCAGTCGATGCTGCGCGACGTCGTGCAGCGCGGCACCGGCCGGGCAGCCACCGCGATCGGCCGCCCGGACATCGGCGGCAAGACCGGCTCCACCAACGACTACCGCGACGCCTGGTTCTCGGGTTTCGGTGGCGACCTGGTGACCACGGTGTGGGTCGGCAAGGACGACTTTTCCAGCCTCGGCCGCGGTGAGTACGGCGGCAAGGCCGCCCTGCCGATCTGGATCAACTACATGGACGCCGCGCTCAAGGACGTGCCGCTCTACGATCCCGAGGTTCCGGCGGGAACCGTCACCGCGTCGGTGGACGCGGGCTCCGGCCGCCTGGTGCCCGAAGGCACGCCGGGAAGCGTGCGCGACTATTTCAAGCGCGAGGATTACGACCGGATCACGGCCCAGGGTTTCGACGTGGAGCCGGCCCTGAGCAATGAAGAGGCGTTCGACATCTTCTGACCCGCTGGCGGCGCGGGCACGCCGCCAGCGGGTCGCCGCCGAAACCGCGCGCCTGCTCGCGCAGGGCGCCGGCGACATCGCCACGGCGCGACGAAAGGCCGCCGAAAGGCTGGGCCTTCGCGACCCGGCCTCGCTGCCGGACGCCGAAGAAATCCGTGAAGCCCTGCAGGCCCACCACCGGCTGTTCTCTCCGGGCCGGCTCGACGCCGGGCGGCTGCGACGGCAGCGCGAAACCGCGCTCTCGGCGATGGACCACTTCGCCGATTTTGATCCCCGGCTGGCCGGGCCGGTGCTGGATGGCAGCGCCGGTCCCGACGAGGCGGTGGTGATCCACCTGCACGCCGATCACGCCGACGCCGTGGCCCGGCTGCTGGCCGACCGCGGCGCCCCCGCGCGCCAGCGCATGCGCCGCATCCAGCTCGCCGCCGGCGGCGCCACCGAGGTGCCGTGCTGGGAAGTGGTGGCCGGCGACCAGGCCTTCGAGCTATGGGTGCTGCCGCTCTCGGCAGCCCGCGTGCCGCCGCGTGATCCCCTGGGAGGGGGTGCCCTGCCCCGGGCCTCGCGCACGGCCCTGGCGCGGCTCCTGGAGGATGCCCCGGCCTCCTGACCGGCCTCCTGAAACGCGAACGCCCCGCACGGGGCGGGGCGTCCGGGAAACGCAGCTGAGGTGGCTCAGCGCTTGGCCAGGTCCACGTAGTCGCGGCTGGCGGCGCCGGTGTAGATCTGGCGCGGACGGCCGATCTTGGCTTCCGGGTCGGTCTGCTGCTCGAGCCAGTGCGACACCCAGCCGGCAGTGCGGGCGATGGCGAACATCACCGTGAACATCTCGGTCGGGATGCCCAGCGCCTTGTAGATGATGCCCGAGTAGAAGTCGACGTTCGGGTAGAGCTTGCGCTGCACGAAGTACTCGTCCTTGAGCGCGGCCTCCTCCAGGCGCATCGCCACTTCCAGCAGCGGATCGTCCACGCCCAGCTCGTCGAGCACCTGGTGGCACATCTCGCGGATGATCGTCGCGCGCGGGTCGAAGTTCTTGTAGACGCGGTGGCCGAAGCCCATCAGGCGGAAGCCCGAGTTCTTGTCCTTGGCGCGTTCGACGGCCTTGGAAACGTCCTCCGGCCGGCCGATTTCGTCGAGCATCTTGAGCACTGCTTCGTTGGCACCGCCGTGGGCCGGGCCCCAGAGCGCGGCCACGCCGGCGGCGACGCAGGCGTAGGGGTTGGCACCGGTGGAGCCGACCAGGCGAACGGTCGAGGTGGAGGCGTTCTGCTCGTGGTCGGCGTGCAGGATGAACAGCAGGTCCAGCGCCTTGGCGGCGACCGGCTTGAGCTCCAGCGGGCCCGAGGGCACCTCGAACATCATGTGCAGGAAGCGGTCGACGTACTCGAGGTTGTTGCGCGGGTAGCGGATCGGCCAGCCGATGGAGTGGCGGTAGCAGGCGGCGGCGATCGTCGGCACCTTGGCCAGCAGGCGGATCGCGGCCAGGCGGCGCTGTTCCGGGTCTTCCAGGTCGAGGTCGTCGTGGTAGAAGGCGGCCAGCGAGCCGACCATGCCGCAGAGCATGGCCATCGGGTGGGCGTCGTGGCGGAAGCCGTGCAGGAAGCTCTTGAAGGCCTCGTGCATCATCGTGTGGTGCGTGACTTCGTGCTCGAACTTCGCGAACTGCGCCTTGTCCGGCAGCTCGCCGTTCATCAGCAGGTAGCTGGTTTCGAGGAAGGACGAGTGCTTGGCCAGCTGTTCGATCGGGTAGCCGCGATAGAGCAGCACGCCCTCGTCGCCGTCGATGTAGGTCACCGCACTCCGGCAGCTGGCCGTGGCCACGAAGCCGGGATCGTAGGTGAACATCCCGGTTTCCTTCGGCAGCCGCGTGATGTCGACGCAGGGCGCGCCGAGGGTGCCTTGGTGGACGGGAAGCTCGACGTTCTTGCCGGCGGCGTTGAGTACGACGCTCTTGTTGTCGGACACGGGCAGACTCCTTTCAGGGATGTGCGGGCCGCAATCCATCAAGGTGCTGGCGCGGCGCCCGCTACAGGAAATCGGAAGATGCCGCCGGGGCGGTCACCATCCGCATAAGTATCTCACGGCCCGGCGGCGAAGTCAGTGACACGGGGCCCGTTTGCGACCCTGCCACTGCAACGCAAAAGGCCACCCGCGGGGGTGGCCTTTCGTGGGCTGGGGCCGCCAGGCGGCCCGGGCCGGGCGCTTACTTGGCGTAGCGCTTGCGGAAGCGATCGACGCGGCCGCCCGTGTCCATCACCTTCTGCTTGCCGGTGTAGAACGGGTGCGAGGCCGAGCTGATGTCGATCTTGATCAGCGGGTATTCGTTGCCGTCCTCCCACTTCACCATTTCCTTGCTGGAAAGGGTGCTACGGGTGAGGAACGCGAAGTCGGAGGACAGGTCCTGGAAGACGACTTCTTTGTAGGTCGGATGGATGTCGGCCTTCATGGCTGGTGCTCCGCCGGTTATTCGTGGGGAAAGACCGGAATTATAAGCCGGTTTTGGCGTCCGGGGCAAGCACCCCCTGGGCCCGGCCTCAGGCCCCCAGCGCCGCCCGCACCTGGGCCTCGAACGCCGCCTGGTCGTAGGCCATCACGATGCGGGCATTGGCCGGCTGGCCCGTACGCTGCTGCCAGTCCACCAGCGTGGCGCCCCGGCTCAGGCGGCCCTCCAGCTCGACCGCCAGGTAGCGGTCCTCGGCCTGGACGATGCCGTCGGGGCGCAGGGCGGCGGCCATGGCCAGGGCGTCGGCGCTGTGCCAGCGCTCGCCGCGGCGTTCCAGCGACCATTGCCGGGTGAAGCGGGAGATGGCCTCGTAGAAGGTCGCCCGGCCATCGCCGGCGGCCGCCCAGGCCTCGAAGTCTGCGTGACGCAGGCCATGCCGCAGCACCGCCTCCCAGTCCACCACCTCGGCCTTCGGGAAGGCCCGGAAGACCACGTCGGCGGCTTCGGGATCGAAGGCGATGTTGAACTCGGCCGGGATCGAGGTATTGCCCTGCCCCGTGACCGCACCGCCCATCACCACCAGCCGGCCGATGCGCGCGGGCAGGTCCGGGTCCAGGCGCAGGGCCAGGGCCAGGTTGGTCAGCGGCCCCAGCGTCACCAGCAGCAGCCGGCCCTCGTGTTCGCGCGCCAGCCGCAGGATCGCCAGCGCACCGTGTTCGGTTTCGGCGGCGCGCGCGGCCGACGTGTAGCCGGTATCGCCGAAGCCGTCCTGGCCGTGCACGTAGGCGGCGTCGGCGGCCGGGTGCACCAGCGGCACCGGGCAGCCTGGGAACACCGGTACGTCCACGCCGGCGACTTCGCAAAGCTTCAGGGCGTTGGCGACGGTGTGCGCGAGGCCGACGTTGCCGGCGGTGACGGTCAGGCCCAGCAGCCGGTGGCGCGTATCGGCAAAGGCCATCAGCAGGGCCAGGGCATCGTCCACGCCCGGGTCGGTATCGATCAGCAGCGGTATGCGTTCGTCCATCCGCCCGATTATCCCCGAATCGCGGCCTCGGCGGGCTCAGGCGCCGGCGAAGCGCGCGGCGCCGCCGACCCAGCGTGCGACCACGCGCTCAGCCAGGTCGGGCGAAGTCGCCAGCAGCTCTTCGGCGGCGCGGTGCACTTCCGGCAGCAGGTCGGCGTCGCGCACCAGTTCGGCCACGCGGAAGCTGGCCAGGCCGGTCTGGCGGGTGCCCAGCAGTTCGCCGGGGCCGCGCAGCTCCAAGTCCTTTTCGGCGATCAGGAAGCCGTCGGTGCTCGCGCGCATCACCTCAAGGCGTTCGCGCGCCAGCGCCGACAGCGGCGGCTTGTACATCAGCACGCAGCTCGAGGCCGCCGCACCGCGGCCGACGCGGCCGCGCAGCTGGTGCAGCTGCGCCAGGCCCAGTCGCTCGGCGTTTTCGATCAGCATCAGGCTGGCGTTGGGCACGTCGACGCCGACCTCGATCACGGTGGTCGCGACCAGCAGGTGCAGATCGCCGGCCTTGAACCGCGCCATGACGGCCTGCTTTTCCGCGGGCTTCATGCGTCCGTGCAGCAGGCCGAGGCGCAGTTCGGGCAAGGCCTCGCCCAGCTGTTCGAAGGTGGACTGCGCGGCCTGGGCCTCGACCTCCTCGCTGTCCTCGATCAGCGTGCAGACCCAGTAGGCCTGGCGACCTTCGGCGCAGGCGGCGCGGATGCGTTCGACCACCTCGGCGCGGCGCTCGCCGCTGACCGCCACCGTGGTGACCGGCGTGCGGCCCGGCGGCATTTCGTCGATCACCGAGACGTCGAGGTCGGCGTAGGCCGACATGGCCAGCGTGCGCGGGATCGGCGTGGCCGTCATCACCAGCTGGTGCGGCACCTGGCTGCCGGACAAGCCCTTGTCGCGCAGCGCCAGGCGCTGGTGCACGCCGAAGCGGTGCTGCTCGTCCACGATCGCCAATGCCAGGGAGGCGAAGGCCACGCTTTCCTGCATCAGCGCATGCGTGCCCACCGCGACCTGGGCGCGGCCGCTGGCGATTTCCTCCAGCGCCGCGGCCCGGGCCTTGCCGGTGACCTTGCCGGCCAGCCATGCGACGCGCAGGCCGAGCGGTTCGAGCCAGGCGCGGAAATTGTTGAGGTGTTGTTCGGCCAGCAGCTCCGTGGGCGCCATCAGCGCCACCTGGCGACCCGCCTCGACGGCGTTGGCGGTGGCCAGGGCCGCGACCACGGTCTTGCCGCTGCCGACGTCGCCCTGCACCAGGCGCAGCATCGGCTCGGGCCGCGCCATGTCCCTGGTCACTTCGTCCATTACCCGCTGCTGCGCGCCGGTGAGGCTGAAGGCCAGGCGCTGGCGCAGGGCCTGGGCCAGTTTGCCCGCCGGACGCACCGGCATCGCGCCGTGGGCGCGCAGGGCGATGCGCTGGCGGCGCAGGCTGAGGTGGTGGGCCAGCAACTCCTCCAGCGCCAGCCGCCGCTGGGCCGGGTGGCGACCGGCGGCGAACAGCGCCAGGTCGGCGTCCGGCGGCGGGCGGTGCGCGGTCAGCAGGGCATCGCGAAGCGTCGGCAGGCCCAGGCGTTCCCGCATGCCATCAGGCAGCAGCTCCAGCTCTGCGGCCTCGGGCAGGCGCTTGAGCGCCTCTCCCACCAGCCGCGCCACCGACTGCGGCCCCAGGCCTTCGATCGCCGGGTACAACGGGTCGAGCGAATCGCGGGCACTGGCATCCGCCTCGTCGGCCAGCAGGCGGTAGCTCGGATGCACCATCTCCAGGCCATGCTGGCCGGGCCGGACCTCCCCGTAACAAAGGATGCGCCGCCCCGGCACGAACATCGCGACCTGGGCCTTGCCGAAGTGGAAGAAGCGCAGTACCAGGGTGCCGTGGGAGTCATCGCCGATCGCCACGCGCAGCATGGGCCGGTAGCGGAAGCTGCGTTCGACCGCCTCCACGCGCGCCAGCACCTGCGCGGGCTGGCCCGGGCGCAGCGAGGCAATGGTTTCGATGCGCGTGCGGTCCTCGTAGCGCAGTGGCAGGTGCAGCCACAGGTCCTGCAGCGTCTCGAGCCCGCGCGCGACGAGCTTCTCCGCGACCTTGGGCCCCACGCCGGGCAGCGTGGAAACCCGCTGCGCGCCCGCGGGCCCCAGGGCGGTACCGTCGTTGCCGCCGCGGCGCGGCGCGCGCTTCATGCCTCAGCCGGTGACCAGCACGGCATCCACTTCCACGCGCGCACCCTTGGGCAGGCCGGCGACCTGGATGGTCGAACGCGCCGGATAGGGGGCCTGGAAATAGTCCGCCATCACCGCGTTGACCGCGGCGAAATCCGACAGGTCGGTGAGGTAGATGCCGACGCGGGCGACGTCGTCGAGACTGCCGCCAGCCGCTTCGCAGACCGCCTTGAGGTTGTCGAAGACGCGCCGGGTCTCGGTGCTGATGTCGGCCTGCACCAGCTCGCCGGTGGCCGGGTCGAGCGGAATCTGGCCGGACAGGTACACGGCGCCGCCGGCGCGCACGGCCTGCGAGTAGGGCCCGATGGCGGCAGGCGCGCGTTCGGTGGCGATGGCGGTGCGGGGCATGGCGGACCTCGGTGTGGGACGTGGACGGCCATTGTAGGAGCCGCCGGCGCCCCGCCGCCAGCAGCCGTCAGACGCGCTGCACGCCGTGCACGACGCCCAGTCGGCGGATACGCCGGATGACGTCGGCGAGGTGCTTGCGGTGGCGGACCTCGATCGAGAATTCCATCACCGACACCGTCAGGTCGCGTTCGCGATATTCGACCGCGTCGATGTTCGAGTTGCTCTCGGCCACCGCCGCCGCGACCTGGGCCAGCACGCCGGGCTTGTTCTCGACTTCGATGCGCAGAACCACCCGGTAGTCGCCGCCGACGCTGCGGTCCCAGGCCATGGGCACGCAGCGCTCGGGGAACTTGCGGTACTCGGTGACGTTCGGGCAATCGGCGCGGTGCACCACCACGCCCTTGCCGGCGCTGAGGTAGCCCATGATCTCGTCGCCCGGGATCGGATGGCAGCAGGCGGCGAAGCTGAGCACGCCGCGCTCATTGCCGGTGATCATGATGCGTTCGGTCGGCGCCAGCGGCAGTTCGGCGTCGGTCAGCGGCAGGTCGTCCTGGCCGTTGACCATCATGCGCGCCACCTGGGCCGGCATGCGGTTGCCCAGCGCGATGTCGGCAAGCAGCTCTTCGAGGCGGCGGTAGCGCAGGTCGGCCAGCAGCTGCTCGATGCGGTCGGGCGGCACGCGGTCGAGCGAACTTTCCATGGCCTCGAGCGCGCGGTCGAGCATGCGGTGGCCCAGGTCGACGGCGTCCTCGTGCTCAAGACGCTTGAGGAAGTGCCGGATGGCGGTGCGCGCCTTGCTGGAGACGACGTACTCGAGCCACTGCGGGCCCGGCGACGCCGACGGCGCGGTGATGATCTCGACGCTCTGGCCGCTGGTGAGCTTGGTGCGCAGCGGCACCAGCTTCTTGTCCACGCGGGCGGCGACGGCGTGGTTGCCGACGTCGGTGTGCACCGCATAGGCGAAGTCCAGCGCGGTGGCGTTGCGCGGCAGCGCCATGATGTCGCCTTGCGGCGTGAACAGGTAGACCTCGTCGGGGAACAGGTCCACCTTCACGTTGTCCAGGAACTCCAGCGACGAACCGGCTGCCTGCTGGGTGTCCATCAGGTTGCGGATCCAGTCCTGGGCGCGCGTCTGGGCGGCGCTGCTGCCGCTGCCGGCGTTCTTGTAGAGCCAGTGGGCGGCGACGCCGCGTTCGGCCACCTGGTCCATTTCCTCGGTGCGGATCTGCACTTCGACCGGCGCGCCGTAGGGGCCGAACAGCACCGTGTGCAGGCTCTGGTAGCCGTTGGCCTTGGGGATGGCGATGAAGTCGCGGAAGCGGCCTTCCAGCGGCTTGTACACCGAATGCACCGCGCCCAGCGCGTGGTAACACTGCATCACTTCCGGCACCACGATGCGGAAGCCGAAGACGTCGAGCACCTGGTCGAGGCTTTTGTGCTCCTGCTTCATCTTGGTGTAGATGCTCCAGGGCGACTTCACGCGACTGACCAGCGAATGCGGCAGCTGTTCCTGGGCCAGCCGCGCGGCCAGCTGCGCCTCGACGGTGGCCAGCGCCTCGCGGCGCATCACCGGCTGGGAAGCAATGCGCCGTGAAATGACCGAATGCCGCGTCGGGTGCAGGGCACGGAAACCCAGGTCCTGGAGTTCGGCCTTGAACTTGTTCATGCCCAGGCGCTGGGCGATGGGCGCGTAGATCTCCAGGGTTTCGCGCGCGATGCGGCGGCGCGATTCCGCGGCCATCGCGTCGAGCGTGCGCATGTTGTGCAGGCGGTCGGCCAGCTTGATCAGGATGACGCGCAGGTCGCGCGCCATCGCCAGCATCATCTTGCGGAAACTCTCGGCGGCGGCTTCCTGGCGATCGCGGAAGTGCAGCTTGTCGAGCTTGGTGACGCCGTCCACCAGCTCGGCGACGGTGGGGCTGAATTCACGCTCGATCTCGCTGCGCGGCAGCGGCGTGTCTTCCAGGGCGTCGTGCAGGATGGCCGCGCACAGGGTTTCGGCGTCGAGCCGCAGCTCGGCCAGCAGGGAGGCCACCGCTACCGGATGGGTGATGTAGGCCTCGCCGGACTTGCGCAGCTGGCCCTCGTGGGCCCGGGCGCCCATTTCGTAGGCGCGGCGGACAAGCCTGACCTGGTCGGCCGGCAGGTAGTCCGACAAACGCCGCTCGAGCGCCTCCACCTCGTCCGGACAGGGGTCCGGACAGGGCGCTTCCGCCAGTCTTGGCTTGGAGAAGGAGGACATGTCCGCAGCCTACGCGGGCGCGGTAAAGGCATCAATGGCGGGGGCTGCGGTCCTTGCCGGACAATTCAGGCAAGGCCTTCACGCGGCGGCCGGCATGGCGCCGGCCGGGGCCTCAGAGGTCGTCGCCGCCCTTGCCCAGGTCGTCGTCGACGACTTCGGCGGCGGCCCACTCCAGGGCCTCACGCTCGGCGCGTTCGCGCTCGGCGCGCTCGACGTCGTCGATCATGGCCTGGTCGACCTTGCGGGCGGCGATTTCACGCAGCGCCAGCACGGTGGGCTTGTCGTCGTTCTCGCTGTTGTCCAGCACCGGGTCCACGCCCTTGGCCAGCTGGCGGGCACGCTTGGACGCCATCAGGACCAGCTCGAAGCGGTTGTCCACGACGGACAGGCAATCTTCCACGGTAATGCGGGCCATGGGATCTCCTCGACCACGATGCCCGGCCAGGGCAGCGCGGAAAATCAATAAGTTACGCGAACCGGGTATTCTACCCCCGAGCCTTTTCCGGTGCAAATGAACGGCCCCGGGCGCAGCCCGCGCGCCGGTCCGGCCCCTCAGGCCAGCAATTCGCTTATCAGATGGGCATGGCGCCGGGCCTGCACCGGCCGGCGCAGCCGGTGCGCAACGAAGATCGCCCGCAGCTCGGCGGCGGCGGCATCGAAGTGTTCGTTGACGATGACGTAGTCGAACTCGTCGTAATGGCTCATTTCCTCGCGCGCGGCGGCCAGCCGGCGGGCGATGGTTTCCTCGCTGTCCTGGCCGCGGTTGCGCATGCGGGTCTGCAGGGCGTCGCGGGACGGCGGCAGGATGAACACGCTGACACAGTCCGGCACCTGCTCGCGCACCTGGCGCGCGCCCTGCCAGTCGATCTCCAGCAGCACGTCCTTGCCCGCCGCCAGCTGGGGCTCGACCGACTGCCGGGCGGTGCCCTTGTAGTCGCCGTGCACCTGGGCGTGTTCGAAGAAGTCGCCGGCCGCGACCATGGCCACGAACTCTTCCTTGCTGACGAAGTGGTAGTGCTGGGCGTGGCGTTCGCCCGGCCGCGGCGCCCGCGACGTGAACGAGATCGACAGCGCGATGCCCGGTTCCTTGGCCAGCACGGCGTTGACCAGGCTCGACTTGCCGGCCCCCGAGGGCGCGGCGACGATGAAGAGCGTGCCCCGGGGCGTGTTCATTCGAGGTTCTGCACCTGTTCGCGGAGCTGTTCGATCAGCACCTTCAGCTCGACCGCGGCCTGGGTGGTGCGGCTGTCCACCGACTTCGAGCCCAGGGTATTGGCCTCGCGGTTGAACTCCTGCATCAGGAAGTCGAGGCGGCGGCCGACGGCTTCGGGCAGGCCCAATACGCGGCGGGCTTCGGCGACGTGGCTGGCGAGGCGGTCGAGCTCCTCGTCGACGTCGATCTTCTGCAGGTTAAGCACCACTTCCTGCTCCAGCCGGCCCGGGTCGAGCGGCAGCTTGAGGTCGGCCAGCTTGCCGTCGAGCTTGGCGCGCAGGGCGGCGCGGATCTCCGGCAGCCAGTCGCGGACCTGGCCGGTGATGCGTTCGATGCCGTCGATGCGTTCGCGCATCACCGCGGCCAGCTTGGCGCCCTCGCGTTCGCGGGCGGCGACGAATTCGGCCAGGGTCTCGTCCAGCAGGGCCAGCGCATCGGCCTGCAGTCCGGCCTGGTCCAGGGCCTCTTCCTCGACCACGCCCGGGTAGCGCAGCAGGTCGGTGAACTCGGTGCGCAGGCCGGGGAAGCGGCCTTCCGCCCCCCGGGCGGCCTCCGCCAGCTGGTCGAGCAGCGGCTGGTTGAGCCGGAGTTCGCCGCGGCTGCCGGCCACCGGACGGAAGCGCAGCACCAGGTCGACCTTGCCGCGCGACACCTTCTGGGCGACACGTTCGCGCAGCGCCGGTTCGATGGCCCGCAGTTCCTCGGGCGCGCGCACGCTCAGTTCGTGGAAGCGGTGGTTGACGGAGCGCAGCTCGCAGGCCAGCTGGCCGCCGGTGGCGGCGCGCTCGCAGGCGGCGAAGGCGGTCATGCTGCGGATCATGGGCGTCGGGCCGTGGGAAACAGACCGAATGGTAATCTAGCCGGCCAAGGATTGCCGGAATACGCCCGATGACCGTTTCAAACCGCCCCAGCGGCCGCGCCCACGATGAACTCCGCGCCATCGGCATCGAACGCAACTACACCCGGCATGCGGAAGGCTCGGTGCTTGTGAGCTTCGGCGACACCCGCGTGCTGTGCACCGCCAGCGTCGAACCGCGCGTGCCGGGCTTCCTGCGCGGCAAGGGCGAAGGCTGGGTGACCGCCGAATACGGCATGCTTCCGCGCGCCACCAATACCCGCAACGACCGCGAGGCCGCACGCGGCAAGCAGGGCGGCCGCACGCTGGAAATCCAGCGCCTGGTCGGCCGCAGCCTGCGCGCCTGCGTCGACCGCCGCGCGCTTGGCGAACGCACCATCACCCTGGACTGCGACGTGCTGCAGGCAGACGGCGGCACCCGCTGCGCGGCCATCACCGGCGCCTACGTGGCGCTTTGCGATGCGGTCAGCTGGCTCAAGGCCCGCGGCGACATCACCCGCGACCCCGTCATCGGCGCCGTGGCGGCGGTGTCGGTCGGCATCTGGCAGGGCACGCCCGTGCTGGACCTGGACTACCGCGAAGACAGCGGCTGCGACACCGACATGAACGTCGTGATGAACGACGGCGGCGGCTTCATCGAGGTCCAGGGCACCGCCGAAGGCCATGCCTTCCGCCGCGACGAACTCGACGCGCTGCTGGCCCTGGCCGAACAGGGCGTGGGTGAACTGATCGCCCTGCAGCGGGCAGCGCTGGCCTCGTGAAACAGCTCGTCCTCGCGACGTCCAACGCCGGCAAGCTGGCCGAACTGAAGCCGCTGCTGGCCGAGTTCGACTACGCGTTGGTTACGCAGGGCGAGTTGGGTGTCACCGACGCGATCGAGGATGGCCGCAGCTTCATCGAGAACGCGATCATCAAGGCGCGCCATGCAAGTGCCGCGACCGGCCTGCCGGCGCTGGCCGACGATTCCGGCCTGGTCGTGCCGGCGCTGGGCGGCGAACCGGGCATCCACAGCGCGCGTTACGCAGGCACGCACGGTGATTCCGCGGCCAATATCGCCAGGCTGCTCGAAGCGATGCGAACCCTGCCCGACAGCCAGCGCGCCGCGCATTTCACCTGCGTGCTGGTGCTGCTGCGCCACGCCCACGACCCCGAACCGCTGGTCGCCGAAGGCCGCTGGTTCGGCCAGGTGCTGCTGTCGCCGCGCGGCGCGAAGGGCTTCGGCTACGACCCGGTTTTCCTCGATCCCCGCCACGGGCTGACGGCGGCCGAACTCGACCCCGCCACCAAGAATGCCTGCAGCCACCGCGGCCAGGCCATCGCCCGCCTGCGCACCCTGCTCGCCGGGGCCTGAGCCGATGCTGGTGCCGCCGCCGCTGTCGCTGTACATCCACATCCCGTGGTGCGTGAAGAAGTGCCCGTACTGCGACTTCAACTCGCACGGTAAAACCGGCGAGCTGCCGGTGAAGGATTACGTCGCCGCGCTGGTGCGCGACCTGGAACAGGACCTGCCGCTGGTCTGGGGCCGCCCGGTGCACAGCGTGTTCTTCGGCGGCGGCACGCCCAGCCTGTTTTCGCCCGAAGCCATTGGCGACATCCTCGATGCCTGCAGCGCCCGCCTGCGTTTCACCCCGGCCGCTGAAATCACCATGGAATGCAATCCCGGCACCGCCGAGTTCGGCCGTTTCGAGGGTTACCGCGCCGCTGGCGTGAACCGGGTGAGCTTCGGCATCCAGAGTTTCGACGATGGCTGCCTGGCCCGCCTGGGCCGCATCCACGACAGCGCCGAGGCCGAGCGCGCGGTGAAGCTGGCCCAGGACGCCGGCCTGGACAACCTCAACCTCGACCTGATGTACGCCCTGCCCGGCCAGGACCTGGCGATGGCCCTGCACGACGTCGAGCGAGCCATCGCCCTGCAGCCTGCGCACCTGTCGCACTACCAGCTGACGATGGAGCCGAACACCGCCTTCGCCGCCCGCCCGCCCGAGGGCCTGCCGGACGAGGACAGCGCCTGGGACATCCAGGAGCGCTGCATCGAGGCCATGGCCGCCACCGGTTACGCCCAGTACGAAGTCAGCGCCTACGCCCGGCCCGGCCGGCAGTGCGCGCACAACCTCAACTACTGGCGCTTCGGCGACTACCTGGGCATCGGCGCCGGAGCCCACGGCAAGATCAGCCTGGGCGCCAGCGGCGGGATCCGCCGGCGCTGGAAGCTCAAGAACCCGCGCGATTACCTGGCCCACGCCGGTACGCCCACCGGCATCGGCGGCGACGATCCGATCGAACCGGCGAACCGGCCCTTCGACTACATGCTCAACGCCCTGCGCCTGGTCGAGGGTTTCGACCTGGCCGATTTCGAATCGCGCACGGGCCTGGAACGCGGGACGATCACCGCTGAACTCGAACAGGCCCGCCAGCGCGGCTGGCTCGAGGCCAACGGCAGCCACTGGCGGCCGACCGAGCTGGGCAAACGTTTCACCAACGACGTCATCGGCCTGTTCCTGCGGGGCTGAGTCGGGGACAGGTGCATTTTCCCCCGACCAACCACCGGTAGCCGACCGTCCGTCAGGGAAAAATGCACCTGTCCCCAACCGCGGCTCACGCGGCGCTCAGGTCCGCCCGGGCAGGCTGGCGCCATCCTCGACACCATCGTCCTCACCTGCCCGCACTGCGGCGAACGTTTCGAGACCCTGGCCGACCCCTCGGCCGGCGATGCCGAATACGTTGAGGACTGCTTCGTCTGCTGCCGGCCGATCACCGTGCGCCTGCACGTGGGCGGCGACGGCCGGCTCGACGGTTTCGACGCCGACCGCGACGACTGACCCGGTCTTGATCTAGAATTCACGCGCCCCTGGTGCTCGGGAAGCCGGTCCGAATCCGGCGCTGCCCCCGCAACGGTAGGCCAGTCAAACCTTCCAGCAAGCCACTGTGCCCCCGGGCATGGGAAGGCGGAAGGCCCGGCACGACGCCCGTCGCGCCACTGGCAAGCCCGGAGACCGGCCGGGGGCTGGCTGCCGGCTTGCCCGGCGGCAATCACGGCGCGTCGCGGTGGGCGACGGGGCGACGCCATGGCCCCTGCCCTGCGCGTTCCCCCTCCTTCCCCGCGCGCGCCCCGACCCGCGGGTGAGCGCCACAGGAGGTTCCACCACCATGTTTTTCCCTTGCCAACGCCGCGCGCTGTGCGCGGCCATCGTGTTTTCCCTTTCCACCCCGTCCCTGGCCCAGGACGCGCGCACGCTCGATGCCGTGCAGGTCACCGCCAGCCGCGTCGAGCGCCCGGTCAGCGAAACCCTGGCCTCGGTCACCGTGATCACGCGCGGAGAGATCGAGGCCAGCCAGGCCCCGACCCTGATCGACCTGCTCGGCCGCCAGGTCGGCGTCGACATTGCCCGCACCGGCGGACCCGGCAACGCCAGCACCGTTTTCCTTCGCGGTGGCAATGCGCCGCACGCGCTGGTGCTGGTGGACGGCGTCCGCGTGTCGTCGACCGGCCAGGGCGTGTTCGATTTCGCCCACCTGCCGCTGGAGCAGATCGAGCGCATTGAAATCGTGCGCGGGCCGCGCGCCGCGATCTGGGGTTCGGACGCCGTCGCCGGCGTCATCCATATCTTCACCCGCGATCCGTCCGCACCGTCGGCGCGCCTCACGGCCGGCAGCTACGGTCGCCTGGGCGCCAGCGCCGGCACCGGTTTCGGCGACGATCACCGCGGACTGGGGATCACGGCAGGCTGGCAGCGGCTGCGCGGCTTTTCGGCGACCAATCCGGACAACTGGGGTTTCAACCCGGACGACGACGGCTACCGCAACCTCAACCTGGGCCTGCGCGGACGCACCGCGCTTGGCAGCCAGCGCCTGGCCTTCAGCGCGGTCGCCACCGACGCCGACGTGGAGTTCGACCAGGGCGACACCCGGGCCCGCAATCGTTCCGCCGGCCTGAGCCTGGGCGGCAAGCTCGGCGCCAACTGGAGCCACCAGCTGGCCCTGGGCCACGCCCGGGAGGACCTGGACACGGTTTCCGGCTTCTCGAACGCCTTCCGCAGCCGCCGGACCAGCCTCGACTGGGTGAACAGCCTGGCGCTGGGCCCTTCGGGCACGCTGAACCTGGGCGTGAACTGGCAGGACGAAGAGGGCATTTCCTCGAACGCCTTCGACGGCGAAACCTTCTCCCGCGGCCGCAGCAGCCGCGCCGCGTTCGCCGGCTACGGCGGGCGCTGGGGCAGCCAGCTGTTCGACCTCTCGCTGCGCCGCGACCACAGCAACCAGTTCGGCGGGGCCACCACCGCCGGCGCCGCCTGGGGCTGGGCCTTCAGCCCCGACGCGCTGCTGCGCCTGTCCTGGGGCGAGGGTTTCCGGGCACCGAACTTCAATGAACTCTATTACCCGGACAGCGGATACGGCTTCGCCGGCAACCCGGACCTGCGCCCGGAGCGCTCGGAAACGCTGGAAGCGGGCCTGAGCCTGGCGCCGGCCCCGGGGCATGAGCTGGGCCTGTCGGCCTACCGTACGCGGGTCCGCGACCTGATCGCCTTCGCCGCCCCGGGCACCAACAACGCCATCAACATCAACCGTGCCCGCATGGACGGCGTCGAACTCGACTACCGCTACGACGGCGACCCCTGGACCTTCGGCGGCAACGTCGCCTGGCTGGACACGGAGGACGAAGCCACCGGCCTGGCGCTGCTGCGCCGCGCCCGCCACAAGGCCCACGTGGATGTCGGCTACCGGTTCGCCAACGGGATGGAGCTGGGCCTGGACGGGGACTACGCTTCGTCGCGCCGCGACTTCGGGGGCGATCCCGGTGCCTACGCGATCGCGCACCTGCGCCTGGCCTGGGCGCTGTCGCCTGCGTGGCGGCTCGAGGCACGCGTCGAAAACCTGACCGACCGCGACTACACCCTCGTGCAGGGCTACAACACGCCAGGTCGCAGCGGGGTGCTTAGCCTGGTCTGGAACGGCGGCCACTAGCCGCCCCGGCCATCCGCGGCGCCGGCGTCGCGGGTGGCCCGGCCCTAGGCGCAGGCGCCCGGGTGTGCCTAGAATCGCGCTGGGGAATCACACGGAGAGACGGATGTCCGCATCCGCACCACCTCCGCACGCGTCGGCACCGACGCTGGCGTCGCGGCCATTGCCGGAACGCGTGCGCGGCCTGCTGGGCGGCGTGCTCGAGTATTCGTCGGACGAACTCGAGCGCACTCTGGTCGGCATGCTCAACGAATTCGAGCAGCAGCTGTTCAGGTATGCCGAACAGGCGCGCAGCGACATCGTCCAGACCCGGTGGCTCGAGGCGCAGCGGCTGGTCAAGCGCACCCGCCCCGATCTGGTGCCGCGTTTCCTCATCGCGCTCGAGGCCGAACTGGCCTGCATCCGCGACCCGGTCGGCCCCAAGGCCCTGATCGGCGGCTTCCGCTTCAACCGCGACGAACTGGCCCTGGTCGACAACCTGGAGCTGGACGAAGCCACGGTGCTGACCGAAGTCGCCGGCCGCGTCGAGGTTCGCAACAGCCTGCCGCTGTACCTGCTCGGCCAGCGCTTCGGCGTCCTGGCCGGCAAGCCGGCCTTCGACGCCGAAAACCTGCCGGTGGGGCCCAACGCCCTGTGCCGGATGCTGCGCCAGGCGGCCGAGTGCCTCGAGCTCAACGCCGAGCACCGCGCCCTGCTCTACCGCACCTTTGAACGGCACCTCTCGCCGCTCTACGGCAGCTTCATCGAATCGATCAACACCTACCTCTCGCGCAATGGCGTGCTGCCCAACCTGCACTACGTGCCGGTGCGTGCGCGGCCCACGGCCACGACCACCGGCCCGGCCAAGGCCGCTCGCGGTGGTGCCGGGGACGGCGCAAGCGGGGACGCACGTGGCGGCACGTCCGGCGGCGGACGCGGCGCCCAGGGTGAAGGCCCGGCCGCCGGCGAAGACAGCTTCCAGCAGATGCGGCACCTCCTGGCGGGCCGCCGGCAGCTGCTCGGCAAGCTCGTGGGCGGTGGCACCGGTGGTGGCGGCGCCGGCGGTGCCCGCACGGCGCCCGGCAACGCCGTCGTGGTCGAACCGGCCCTGGTGCAGGAAGTGCTCGGCCTGCTGCAGAAGAAGGCACCGGCGCCGGTCATGGTCAACGGCAAGCCCGCCGTGCGCACCGTCAACCATCTCAAGCAGGACCTGCTGGCCCAGCTGCGCATGGCCACGCCCGACGGCCGGCCGCCGGCCCTGCCGGACGAGGACAGCGACGCCATCGACCTGGTCGGCATGCTGTTCGACCACCTGATGAAGGACGTGCGCCCCAGCAGCCCGGCCTCGAACCTGCTGGCCAAGCTGCAGGTGCCGCTGCTGCGCGTGGCGCTGCAGGACAAGGGTTTCTTCAGCCGCCAGCAGCACCCGGCCAGGCAGATGCTCAATGCCATCGCCGAAACCGGGGCCTACTGGCTCGGCGAGGAGGACGCGGACCAGCAGCTGGTTGGCAAGATGCAGTCCGTGGTCGACCGCACCGTGCGCGAGTTCGACGGCGACCTCGGCGTTTTCAGCAACCTGCTCGAAGACCTCAGCTCGCACCTGCAAACGGTGTCGCGCAAGGCCGAGGTGGCCGAAAAACGCCACGTCGAAGCCGCCCGCGGCAAGGAGCGCCTGGCCCTGGCCCGCGACCGCGCGGCCACCGTGGTCGAGGCCATGCTCAAGAAGCAGAACCTGCCGCGGTTCACCCACACCCTGCTCAGCCAGGCCTGGACCGACGTGATGGCGCTGACGGCGCTGCGCCAGGGCGAGGATTCCGACGCCTGGCGCCAGCAGCTCGAGATCGCCGAACGACTGGTCGCCGTCGCCCGGTCGGGCCCGGGCGCGGCCGGCCTGCCGAGCGACGAGGCAACGGCGCTGCAGCAGGACATCCAGGGCGCCCTGACCCAGGTCGGCTACCACGACGAAGAAGCCGCGGCGATCGCCCAGCGCCTGGTCGACCCGCAGGGCGGCTCCGGCGATGACGACTCGGCGGCCAGCCGCACCGAACTCACGATGCGCCTGAAGGCCCGCGCCCGCCTGGGCGAGGACCTGCAGGAGTCGAAGAAAAGGAAGATCAGCCTCTCCCCCGACGAACAGGCCCGCCTCGAGCAGATCAAGCACCTGCCGTTCGGGACCTGGTTCGAGTTCACGCTCAACCAGCAGGGCGAAAAAGTGCGTCGGCGCCTGTCGTGGTTTTCGACGGTCACCGGCCACGCGCTGTTCGTCAACCACCGCGGCCAGAAGGTCGGCGAACACTCGCTCGAGGGCCTGGCGCGGGCCATGGCCCAGGGCCAGGTGAAGCTGGTCGAAGAGGAAAAGGGCACGATCATCGACCGCGCCTGGGGCACGGTGATGAACGCGCTGCGCTCCTTCGCCGGCCAGCCCCGTAAGGACGCGGAGGCTCCCCGCAAATGAACACCGAATACCGCCGCGCCAAACGCCGCAAGGTCGGCTTCGACGTCGATGTCACCGACACGATGACCGGCCACGTCATCGGCAAGCTCAGCAACCTGTCCGAGACCGGCATGCTGCTGATCCTGGGCGAGGCGCTGACCAGCGACGCCCTGTTCCAGCTCCGGTTCACGCTGCACGATGTCTCGGGCCGGGACCGCACGGTCGAGGTCGGCGCGCATGAGCTGTGGTCGGACGAAGCCGCCGCGCCCGGACAGGTCTGGACCGGCTTCCGCTTCATCGACATGGCGCCCGAAGACGTGGCCTTCATCCGCGGGTGGGTGGATGCCCCGGGCAGCCAGTACGTCTGAGCCGCGCGCCTGGCTGACGCTTGCTGGCGCGCTGTCCCTGGCGCTGGCCGGATGCGGCCGTGCGCCGCCCGCCGAGCGTGTCGAACAGCTGCTGGTGTTCGGCGCCACCGCCGAAATCCGGCTGCGCGACGCGGAGCCCGGCGCGGCCCAGGCGGCACTCGCCGAACTGTCCGCGCAGCTCAACCAGCGCCACCGCGAATGGCATGCCTGGGAACCGTCGGACGTCACCCGCATCAACGAAGCCTTCGCAGCGGGTGAAGCCGCCGAAGCGCCGGACTCGGTGATCGAGCTCGTCCGGATCGCCCAGCCCCTGTCGGTCGCCACCGGCGGCCTCTTCGACCCTGCCGTCGGCGGCCTGGTCGCGGCCTGGGGTTTCCATACCTCGAGCTATCCGATCCTGACCCCGGTCCCGGATGACGACACGCTGGCCGACTGGCGGGAAAACCGCCCGCGCATCACCGGCGTCCGCATCCGCGGAAACCAGCTGCAGGCCGACAATCCCCGCACCCAGCTCGACTTCGCGGCGATGGCCGAAGGCGTCGCCGCCCGCGACGTGGTCGCGACCCTGGCTCGGCACGGCGTGCACGACGCGCTGGTGAACCTGGGCGGCGACGTCACCGCGCTCGTCGGTGACGGCGCCGAGCCCTGGCGGGTGGCGCTGCGCGACCCCTTCGGCGGCGTGCTGGGCACCGTCGAACTGGGCAATGCCGAATCACTTTTCAGTTCGGGCGACTACAACAAGTTCCGCTACTCGGCCGCCGGCGCCAGGCAGGCGCACATCCTGGATCCGCGGACTGGCCAGCCCGCCCGGGGCACGGCGTCCACCGTCGTGCTCCACCCCGACCCGCTGCTTGCCGACATCGCGGCCTCGGCCCTGTTCGTGGCCGGCCCCGCCGGCTTCGCCGACCTGGCCCGGCAGCTTGGCCTGGGCTGCGCGCTGATGGTGACCGACGAGAACGAACTGCTGGTGACCGTGGCCATGAAGGCGCGCGTCACCCTCGCCCGCGACCCGGTGCCGCTGGGCCCCCCGCTCGACCTGGGCCCGGACTGCAGCGCGCCCCCGGCCCGCTGAATCCTGCTTCAAGCCTTCGGCGGATCCCGGAAGCACAGCGCCGGCTCGGGCTTGTGCACCGCGAAACCCTGGGCGTAGTCCACGCTCAGGCCGCGCAGCAGGTCGCGCGCACGCTCGTCCGCCACCCATTCGCCGATGACCTGCAGGCCCAGCTGGTGGCCGATGTCGGTGACCGCGCGCACGATGGAATAGCTGACCGGGTCGGTTTCGATGTTCCGGATGAAGCTGCCGTCGATCTTGATGTAGTCCACCGGCAGGTTCTTGAGGTAGCCGAACGAGGCCATGCCCGAACCGAAGTCGTCGAGCGAGAACCGGCAGCCGGTCGCGCGCAGCCTCTGCATGAACTCCACCGCCCGGGCCATGTTGCTCACTGCCGCCGTTTCGGTGATCTCGAAGCAAAGGTGCCGCGGCGAGACGCCGTGGCGTTCGATCGCCTCGAGCACGAAGTCGGCGAAGGCCCCGTCTTCGAAGGTCGGGCCCGACAGGTTGATCGCGCACAGCTTCACCGGCTTGCCGGAAGGATGCAGGCGGCTGAAGTTGGCCAGGGTGGTCTCGACCACCCACCGGTCGATCTGCGGCATCAAACCGAACCTTTCCGCGGCGGGGATGAAGGCGCCCGGCGGCACCAGGGCGCCCGTCTCGTCGCGCAGGCGGATCAGCATCTCCATGTGCACGCCGTCGGAGCGTTCGCCTTCCCACAGCGGCACCAGCTCCTGGAAGTGAAGCAGGAAGCGGCCGTCGGCCAGGGCCTGGCGGATGCGGCCGGCCCACTCCATCTCGCTGCGCCGCTGCGTAGTCTCGGAATCCTGTTCCGAAAACAGGTGCACGCGGTTGCGGCCGCGCTCCTTGGCCATGTAGCAGGCGGTGTCGGCATGCGCGAGCAGGGTGCGCTGGCTCAGCCCGGCGCCGCACAGCATCACCACGCCGATGCTGGCGCTGATCGTGTAGTTGCGCTGTTCCCAGCCAAAGGAATAGCCGTCGATCTCGGTGCGGATGCTTTCGGCCAGGGTGACCGCGTCGTTTTCGGTGGCCCCCTCGACCAGGATCGCGAACTCGTCGCCACCCAGCCGGGCCACGACGGCCTTTTCAGGCAACATCCCCGAAAGCAGGGTCGCCAGCTGCGCCAGCAGCTGGTCGCCGGCGTAGTGGCCGGAGGTGTCGTTGATCAGCTTGAACTGGTCCAGGTCCATGTACAGCAGCGCCCAGGGCGGTCCGCCGGCATCGAGCGCGGTGATCGCCGCGTCCAGGCGGCGCTCGAATTCGCGCCGGTTGTACAGGCTCGTCAGCGAGTCGTGCTTGGCCTGGTAGCTCAGTTCTTCGCTGAGCACCCGCAGCTCGGTGATGTCGTTGGCCACCGCCAGCAGGTGCGGTTCGTCGCCGAGGTCGATGTTCGACACCGACAGCGTGGCCCAGAAGGGCGCCTGGTGCGGCCCGTGCAGCTGCGCGGATTCATTGATGATGCCGTCGGGCGAGCCGGGCAGGCCGGCGATGCGCGCGCGCAGGGACGGATCATCGACCACGTCCACCAGGCGCATCGTGCCGGCGTCGTCGCCGACGCCGAAACGGTCGCGGCAGGCCTGGTTGGCATACACCAGCCGGGTGTCGTCGGCCCGGGCCAGCATCACCAGCGCCGGCAGCAGTTCGTTGAGCGCGCGGAAACGCGCCTCGCTCTGGCGGTACTGCGCCGCCATGTCGCTGGCCAGCGCCAGCGCCCGCGACCGGGTGCCCGCGATCGACCAGGCCAGGCTGGCCAGCAGCAGGCTGGCCAGCACCCCGATGCCGAAGGTCAGCGCCGGCAGCCAGGTGGCTGGGTCCGCGTCGGGCAGGGGCGTGGCTTCGATCCGCCAGGTCCGGCCCCCGTAGGCAAGGTCGTGCACGTAGGCGTCCTGGCCCGAAGGCATCCCCGCATCGGCGCCGGACGCCGCTTCCGCGCCGGCCTGTTCGAACAGCATCGCGCGGCCGCCGTCGGTCACGTCCAGGACGCGGATGTGGAAGCGCTCCCGGGTCTCGCCGGGCAAGGCGTCGGCGATCAGCCGGCTGACCCGGAACGACGCCGCCAGCGTCCCCGTTTCGCGCTGGCGGCGCTCGGCCAGGTCGCGCGGCGGCGGACCGGCGCTGAAGATCGGCAGGCGGATCGTCACACCGTCGTTCGGGCCGGCCATGCCGCTTCGCTGGATCAGCTGGAAGGGCGCCGACATCACCGGCCGGTCGGCATCGCGGGCGAAACGCGCCGCCGCCAGATTCGCCGGCTGGGTGGCGACATCCAGGCCGACCAGGGCCTCGTTGCCGGAGCGCGGCGCGACCAGGTTGGTCAGGTAATGGTCGCGGCCATCGGGTTCGGCATCGGAGGCCGGGCGCGCGGAACGTTCGGCGTAGGCCATGGCCTGCAGGCTGGGGAATTGTTCGCGCGGGCGCAGGTTGTCGTAAGTGGCCTCGAATTCATCCGCCGTGACCTCGTCCGAGGCCAGGAACAGCGCCTGCACCGCCCGCACCAGCAGGCCGCAGGTCTGCAGCTGCGCGTCCACGGCTTCGAAACTGCGTTCGGCCAGGCGGTCCAGGCGCATCCGGTCGGACCGGTCCAGCGCGTCGTGGTGCAGCGCGGCCGCCAGTGCGCTGAGCAGCAGGCCAACCACCAGCGCGCCAAAGCTCCACAACCAGGTGGGCTGGCCGAGGAAGCCGCCGTCTTTGCGCTGCTCGTGCAAGCCCTTCTCCTGCGTCATTACCCTGGTTTACGGCAGAATCCCGGACCTGACCCCGAACCGGAAGCCATCCATGCCCCACCAGGACCTCGGCCATCTATATCGTGCGCACCTGTCGACAATCAAGGAGCGCGCCGACCGTGCGCTGGAAAAGGGTGGATTCGATCACCTTCTGGTCGCATCGGGCGTCGAGAAGTACGAATTCCTCGACGACCGCCCCTACCCGTTCAAGCCCAACGCCCACTTCAAGGCCTGGCTGCCGCTGACCCGGCACCCGTCCTGCTGGATCGCCTACACGCCCGGCCGCAAGCCGGTGCTGGTGTATTTCCAGCCCGACGACTACTGGCACGTGCCGCCGACGGCTCCCGGGGGCGTCTGGGTCGACGAGTTCGACATCCGGGTCATCACGGACCCCGCCGAGGCCCGCCAGCACCTGCCCGCGAGCGGCAAGTGCGCGATCCTCGGCGAAGCCGATGCCGCCCTGCCCGGCTTCGAACCCAACAATCCGCGGGCGGTGATCGACTTCCTGCACTTCCATCGCGCCTGGAAAACCGCCTACGAGCTCGACCGCATGCGCGCCGCGCAGCGCCGTGCGGTGCCCGGCCACCTGGCGGCCCGCGCCGCGTTCCACGCCGGCGCCTCGGAAGCCCGCATCCACGCCGCCTACCTGGCGGCCACCGGCCATACCGACCTGGACGCGCCCTACAACAGCATCGTTGGCCTGAACGAACATGGCGCGACGCTGCACTACCAGTACAAGGCCGCCGAGGCGCCCGGCCGCCATCGTTCGCTGCTGATCGACGCCGGCGCCGAGGTCGATGGTTATGCCTCGGACATCACCCGCACCTGGGGCGACGGCGACGAACATTTCGCGACGCTGGTGAACGCCGTCGACAACGAACAGCAGGCCCTGTGCGACAAGGTCCGCGCCGGCACCGACTACCGCGACCTGCACCTGGAATGCCACCTGCGCCTGGGCGGCGTGCTGCGGACGCTGGGCATCGTCGACATGGACCCGGGCCAGATGCTGGCGACGGGACTCACCTCGACCTTCTTCCCGCATGGCCTGGGCCATCCGATCGGGCTGCAGGTGCACGACGTGGCGGGCTTCACCGACGAGGACGGCACGGTGATCCCGCGCCCGGACGGCCACCCGTTCCTGCGCATGACGCGCACGCTGGAGCCGGGCATGGTGGTGACGATCGAGCCGGGGCTGTACTTCATCCCGACCCTGCTTTCCAAGCTCAAGGCACGACCCGAGGGCAAGGCCGTGAACTGGGACAAGGTCGAACAGCTGCTGCCCTGGGGCGGCGTGCGCATCGAGGACGAGGTCCACTGCACCGACGGCGAGCCGGAAAACCTGACGCGGGATGCCTTCGCCGCGGTTTGAGGATCGAAGAGCGGCGGGCTGCGTTGGCGCAAGGCCGTCAAGACTCGGGCTTTGTTTTGCGCTTCTGATTTCGTGCCAAACGCCGTGACCGGTCGGGGAGGCAAGCCCCCGGCAGCCCCACAATTGATAGAATTCGCGTCCTTTCAGCCCAAAAACCCCGGCAAATCACCGGGGTAGCGACCCGCCCCCATGGACAAGAGCTTCGAGCCCAGCACCTTCGAGACCAAGTGGTACGCCCATTGGGAGTCCACTGGCTGCTTCAAGCCCTCGGGCCAGGGCCAGCCCTACACCATCATGCTGCCGCCGCCGAACGTCACCGGCACCCTGCACATGGGCCACGCCTTCCAGCACACGCTGATGGACGCCCTGGTCCGCTACCACCGCATGAAGGGCTACGACACCCTCTGGCAGGTCGGCGCCGACCACGCCGGCATCGCCACCGAGATGGTCGTCTCGCGAAACCTCGCGCTCGAAGGCAAGGGTGAAACCCGCGACTCGCTGGGCCGCGACAGTTTCATCGAAAGGGTCTGGGCCTGGAAGCAGGAGTCCGGCGACACCATCGCCCGCCAAATGCGCCGCATGGGCGCCTCGGGCGACTGGAGCCGCGAACGTTTCACCATGGACGAAGGCCTGAGCAAGGCCGTGATCGAAACCTTCGTGCGCCTGCACGAAGAAGGCCTGATCTATCGCGGCCAGCGCCTGGTCAACTGGGACCCGGTGCTCAAGACCGCCATCTCCGACCTCGAAGTCGTGAGCGAGGAAGAGGACGGCAAGCTCTGGTCGATCCGCTACCCGCTGGCCGACGGCGGCGAGCTGGTCGTGGCCACCACGCGTCCGGAAACCATGCTCGGCGACACCGCGCTGATGGTGCATCCGGAAGACGAACGCTACACCCACCTCGTCGGCAAGACCGTGAAGCTGCCGCTGAGCGACCGCGAGATCCCGGTCATCGCCGATGATTACGTCGACCGCGAATTCGGCACCGGCGTGGTGAAGGTGACCCCGGCGCACGACTTCAACGACTACGCGGTGGGCCAGCGCCACGGCCTGCCGATGATCAACATCCTCACGCCCGACGCCGCGATCAATGACAACGCCCCGGAGAAATACCGCGGCCTGGATCGTTACGCCGCGCGCAAGGCCGTGCTGGCCGACCTCGAGTCCCAGGGCCTGCTGGTCGAGGAGAAAAAGCACAAGCTGCAGGTGCCGCGCGGCGACCGCACCGGCCAGGTCATCGAGCCCTACCTCACCGACCAGTGGTTCGTGAAGATGGACACGCTGGCGGCGCGCGGCCTGGAGCTGGTCGAGAACGGCAGCGTGAAGTTCGTGCCGGAAAACTGGATCAACACCTACCGGCACTGGATGGGCAACATCCAGGACTGGTGCATCAGCCGCCAGCTCTGGTGGGGCCACCGCATCCCCGCCTGGTACGACGCCGCCGGCAAGGCCTACGTGGGCCGCGACGAAGCCGAGGCGCGTGCGCGCAACGGCCTGGCCGACGACGTGGCGCTGACCCGCGACAGCGACGTGCTGGAAACCTGGTTCTCGTCGGCGCTGTGGTCGCACAGCACCCTGGGCTGGCCCGACGCCGGCGACATGGAGAAGTACGGCTACGCCAAGCGCCTGCCGACCTCGGTGCTGGTGACGGGTTTCGACATCATCTTCTTCTGGGTCGCCCGGATGATCATGATGACCGACCACTTCACCGGCGAAGTGCCGTTCAAGGACGTGTACATCACCGGCCTGGTGCGCGACAAGGACGGCCAGAAGATGTCCAAGTCCAAGGGCAACGTGCTCGACCCGATCGACCTGATCGACGGCATCTCGCTCGACGACCTGGTGGCCAAGCGCACCAGCGGCCTGATGAAGCCGACCGATGCGCCCAAAATCGAAAAGGCCACGCGCAAGGAATTCCCCGACGGCATCCCGGCCTTCGGCGCCGACGCCCTGCGCTTCACCTTCGCCTCGCTGGCCACGCACGGCCGCGACATCAAGTTCGACCTGGCGCGCTGCGAGGGCTACAAGAACTTCTGCAACAAGCTCTGGAACGCGGCGCGATTCACGCTGATGAACTGCGAGGATTTTGTGGGAGGGACTTCAGTCCCGACGCCGCAAACCGACGCCGAACGCTGGATCCTGCACCGCTTCAATGAAACCCTGCGCGACGTCGAGAAGGCCTACGCCGACTACCGCTTCGACCTGGCATCGCAGGCGCTGTACGAATTCGCCTGGAACGAGTTCTGCGACTGGTTCCTGGAGCTGGCCAAGCCGGCGCTGCACGGCGACAAGGGCGCGGCGGCGGACAGCACGCGGCACACGCTGCTTTACGTGCTCGAAGGCCTGCTGCGCGCGCTGCATCCGGTGATCCCCTTCGTCACCGAGGAAATCTGGCATTCGGTGGCGCCGAAGCTGGGTATCCGTGGCGACACCATCAGCACCCAGCCCTGGCCGGAAGTGAACCCGGCCTTCGACGCCCACGCCGCCGCCGCCGACATCGAGTGGCTCAAGGCCGCCGTCACCCAGCTGCGCTCGATCCGCAGCCAGATGAACATCGCGCCCTCGAAGGCCGTGCCGCTGCTGCTGCAGGACGGCGACGCCAGGGACCGCGCGCGCACCGATCGCTATTCGGCGGCGCTGGGCTTCCTGGCCCGCCTGGAATCGATCCACTGGCACGAAGGCGAAGCGCCGGCATCGGCCGCCGCCGTGCTCGGCGACCTGAAGCTGCTGATCCCGCTCGAGGGCCTGATCGACCTGGACGCGGAACGTTCGCGCCTGGACAAGGAGCTCAAGCGCATCGCCGGCGAGATCGCCAAGTGCGAAGCCAAGCTCGGCAACGCCACCTTCGTGCAGAACGCCCCGGCCGCCGTGGTCGACACCGAACGCGGCCGCCTGGCCGACTGGGCCCGGCAGCATGCCGCGCTGCAGGCCCAGCGCGCCAAGCTGGGCTGAACGCCGGCCGAGGGCGTGATGGCCGTTCCCGGCATCGCTGCCCTGGTGCTGATGCCCGGCCTTGCCCTCGCCCAACGCGCCGGCGCGCCGGAGGTTGATCGCGTCCAGCTCGCCGTCGTCGACGGCGGCGGCGCAAGCTGTCCGCGCGACGCGGAGCTCACCGCCTGAGCCCACACGAACGGCCCCGGCACCGTCCGCTTCGTGATCCACAACAGCGGCGGCGGCAAGACCGGCGAACTGAAGGCCGATGCGGTGCCGGGCGCGGCGGGCACCTACCTGGCCACCTACCGCCACAGCTTCAAGGTCACCGCCGACGTGGACATCCGGTACATGGCGGAAGCGTCGGGCACCGAGTCCAACTGGGTGCCCTTCAAGGCCACCTGCGGTCCCCAGGCGCGGGCCACCACCTCGGCAACCGGGTCTTCGGGCCGGCCGCCGGCCAGGACCGCGGAGGAAAGCCGCGCGCGCGAGTCCCTCGGCAAGCCCACCGCCGGCGGCGGCAAACCGCCCGCCACCAGCGGCAAGCCGCCCGCCGAATCCGGGTCTGGCCCCAAGCCAAACTCCGGCGGTTCGAGCAAACCCAATACCGGCGCCGACGGACGGCAGTGCGGCAAGACGATCGCGGTGATGCGCTATGCGGCCCTGAACCGGGAAGCCGGCAAGGCGACCGCCCTCGTCACCTGGATGGCCGCCGTCGTGCAGGAGTATCCGGACAGCTGGAAGGACTGGAACAAGGCCAGCCATCGCTCCCTGGGCTGCGAGCGGGCCGGTGCCCTGTGGACCTGCAAGGCCTCGGCACGTCCCTGCGAACCCTGAGCAGGCACGATGCATCGGCAGCCGCCGGGTTTCAGGCGTCGAAGTCCGGCGGCACCAGCTCCATCGCCATCACGATCGCATCCTCCCGGCCCTTCGAGGCCGGGTAGTAGTTCGGCCGCAGCCCGATCTCGTTGAAGCCGTATTCGCGGTACAGCGCGATCGCCTTCGGATTCGAAGGCCGCACCTCCAGGAACACCTGCGCCGCCCGGTTCCAGCGCGCCAGGTCCATCATGCGCGCCAGCAGCCGCCGTCCATGGCCGTGCCCCTGGTGTTCGGGGGCAATGCACAGGTTGAGCAGATGGGCCTCGCCCGCGGCGGCGCTCAGCACCCCGTAACCCAGCAGGCCCGAGGGCGATTCAAGTACCCAGCAGTGGTGCCCCGCCCGCAGGCAGTCGCGGAAAATCCCCGGCGACCACGGAAACGGATAGGCGCGCTTTTCGATCGCCGACACCGCCTCCACGTCGGCCTGTTTCATCGGCCGCACCTGGCTGGCGTCGGAGGGACGCGCGTTCACGTCGCCTCAGTGCGAGCGACGCAATGCCCGGAGCCGGGCCCACAGCGCACGCTTCGCGGAAGCTTCCGCGCGCAGCGTTTCATAAGGCGGCAGGGCCAGTCCTGACACGTCGTCCCGACGCGCCGCACGGCGGATCGCCTGCAGCAGCGGACCTTCGGGCAGGGACGCCCCTTCGGGCACCGGGGCGGCTCCAGTTCCCGCCCGGCGATAGAGCACGTAGCCCATCGCCCCCAGCAGCACCTGCTGCCCGGCGCTCCAGCTCATGACGCGGCCTGCCGGCGCTTGAACTTCTGCCACAGCCACCAGGCGGGACCCGACAGCACATACAGGAGCGCCAGCGCGAACAGCCCCTTGGCCTGGGCGATGAACAGCACCGCGATCGTGACCACCACCAGCGCCATCACGAAAAACGGCACCCGGTCGCCCTTGGGCAGGCCCTTGAAGCTGTAGAAACGGATGCGGCTGACCATCAGCAGGCCGGCCAGGACCGTCACGCACAGCGCCAGCCAGCGCAGGCCCTGGCCGCTGTAGCCGAAGGTGTTCATCGCCCAGACGAAGGACACCACGAAGCCGGCCGCGGCCGGGCTGGCCAGGCCGATGAACCAGCGCTTGTCGCTCGAGCCCACCTGGGTATTGAAGCGGGCCAGGCGCAGCGCCGCGCAGGCGGCATAAAGGAAAGCCGCGGCCCAGCCGACCTTGGCAAGCACCGGCCCGTCGGCCCGGAAACCCACCAGGGCCCAGTGGTACATCACCAGCGATGGGGCCATGCCGAAGCTGACCAGGTCGGCCAGCGAGTCGTACTGCACCCCGAACTCGCTGGTGGTGCCGGTCAGGCGGGCCACGCGGCCGTCGATGCCGTCGAACAGCCCGGCCACGAAAACCGCGATGCAGGCATTTTCGAAATTGCCGCTGGCCGCCGCCAGGATCGCGTAGAAGCCGGCGAACAGGCCACCGGTGGTCAGCAGGTTGGGCAGCAGGTAGATGCCGCGGCCGCGCGTCGCGCCGGGTTCTTCGTTCAGGTCCATGGGCGGCAGTGTAGCGGCTCGCCGGGGCCGCCCATAGCCTCGCCTTGCGGGGGCCGGTCGGCGGTGGTATCACGGTCGCACGATCGCCCCCGGAGTCACGCCATGAACCGCCTTGCCCTGCCCCTGCTGGCCGCCGCCACCCTTTTCGCGGGGCTGGCCCAGGCTGATGAAAAAACCACGGTGTACAAGTCCAAGGGTGCGTCCGGGGAGACGGTTTATTCCCAACTTGAAGTTTCCGGTTCGCAGCGACACCAGATCGGGATCAACGAGCCCGACGAGGCGGCTGCAAAGGAAGGCGCGCCGGCCAAGACCCCGGCCCAGATAGCCTGCGAACGCGCCCAGGCCAACCTCGCGGTGCTCAACTCGCCCCAGAAGGTGACCTTCGACCGTGACGGCGACGGCGAGCCCGATGTCATGACCGATGAAGAGCGCGCCGCCAACAAGGAAGCCGCCCAGCGCCAGGTGACCGCCTACTGCGAGCCGGTTGCCGACGGCGGCTGAAGGCCGCCACGCCGGACCGGGCGGCCGCTACAATGGCCGACCCGACAAGTGGCCCGGTCCCCGCATGCGCCTTTCCCAGTTCCACCTCAGCACCAGCAAGGAAACCCCCGCCGACGCCGAGATCGCCAGCCACCAGCTGATGCTGCGGGCCGGCATGATCCGCAAGCTCGCCGCCGGCCTGTACACCTGGACCCCGCTGGGCCTGCGCGTGCTGCGCAAGGTCGAGGCGATCGTGCGCGAGGAAATGGACCGCGCCGGCGCCATCGAAATGCTGATGCCGTCCATCCAGCCGCGCGAGCTGTGGGAGGAAACCGGCCGCTGGCAGAAGTTCGGGGGCCAGCTGCTCAAGATCAGGGACCGCAAGGACGGCGAGTTCTGCTACGGCCCGACCCACGAAGAGGTCGTCACCGACTTCGCCCGCGCCGAGCTGCGCAGCTACAAGCAGCTGCCGCTGAACGTCTACCAGATCCAGACCAAGTTCCGCGACGAGATCCGCCCGCGTTTCGGCGTGATGCGCGCGCGCGAGTTCCTGATGAAGGACGCCTACTCCTTCCACCTGGGCCACGACAGCCTGGCCGATACCTACCAGGCGATGTACGACGCGTACACGCGCATCTTCACCCGCCTGGGCCTGCGCTTCCGCGCCGTCAACGCCGACACCGGCGCCATCGGCGGCAGCGCCTCGCACGAATTCCACGTGCTGGCCGACTCGGGCGAGGACGCGATCGCGTTTTCCGACAACGGCGATTACGCCGCCAACGTCGAAATGGCCGAGGCGGTTTCGCCCGGTCCGCGCCCGGGCCCCACCGAGGCCATGCACGAGGTCGAAACCCCCACCCAGAAAACCTGCGAGGACGTCGCGGCGCTGATGGGCATCCCGCTGGTACGCACCGTCAAGTCGGTGGCGCTGGTCGGCGAGCAGGGTTTCGTGCTGGCGCTGGTGCGCGGCGACCATTCGGTGAACGAAATCAAGCTGGCCAAGCTGGCCGGCCTGGCCGATTACCGCCTGGCCACCGAAGCCGAAATCGCCGACGTGCTGGGCAGCGAGCCGGGTTTCCTCGGCCCGGTGAAACCGGCCAAGCCCATCACCGTCGTCGCCGACCGCAGCGTCGCCGCGATGGCCGACTTCGTGGTCGGCGCCAACCGCAAGGGGTATCACCTGGCCGGCGTGAACTGGGGCCGCGACCTGCCGGAACCCGACCTCGTCGCCGATATCCGCAACGTCGTGCAGGGCGACCCCTCGCCCGACGGCCAGGGCCGCCTGGGCATCGCCCGCGGCATCGAGGTCGGCCACGTGTTCCAGCTGGGCCAGAAATACGCCGAGGCGATGAAGGCCACCGTGCTCGACGCCGACGGCAAGGCCCAGGTGATGCACATGGGCTGCTACGGCATCGGCGTGTCGCGCATCGTCGCCGCCGCGATCGAACAGAACCACGACGCCAGCGGCATCGTCTGGCCGGCGCCGATGGCGCCCTGGCAGGTGGCGGTGTGCATCATCAACCCGAAGAACGACCCGGCGGTGGTCGAGGCCGCCGTCGCGATGTATGAGCAGCTGCAGGCCGCCGGCCTGGAGGTGGTGCTCGACGACCGCGGCCTGCGCCCGGGCGTGATGTTCGGCGACATCGAACTGATCGGCATCCCGCACCGCGTGGTGGTCTCGGGCCGGGGCCTGGAGGCGGGCACCTACGAATACCGCGGCCGCCGCGACGCCGAAAGTGAAAACCTGGACCTGGCCGCGCTCCGCGCCCGGCTCGGCCTGGCCTGAGAAAACCGCCCGGGCCGGCGTCGGAAACCCGGGGCAAACCCTGCCCCGGGCTTCATCAGGATGCGATGAAGGGTTTACCATGGGGTTTGCCGGGCAGTCGCCCACCCTTTTCAGGCAACCCAAGGAAACCCATGAGCATCAATCTCGAAGGCCTTTCGGCCAAGGAACTCCAGGCCCTGATCGCCAAGGCCAACAAGCGCAAGAAGACCCTGGCCAAGCGCAAGCCGGTCGCGGCCGTGCGCAAGAAGCTGGTTTCGATGGCCAGGGCCGAGGGTTATACCGTCGACGAACTCTTCAGCACCGGCCGCCAGGTCCGGGAAAAGGCCGGCACCTCGGCGAAGAAGTCCGCCGCCAGCCGCAAGTCCAGCGCCAAGGGCACCAAGGTGCCGCCGAAATACCGCAACCCCGCCGACGCCTCCCAGACCTGGGCCGGCCGTGGCATGCCGCCGAAGTGGCTCTCGGCCGAACTGGCCCGCGGCAAGAAACTCGAAGATTTCGCCATCAGCCAGTAACCCGCCGGGGAAACCTCAGATATTCCGCCGCGAGGGCACCAGCAGGTTGCCGAACAATAGTCCGGCAACCAGCGCGACCAGGGCCGACAGCACTGCGAAGGTGGTATCCAGGCCAAGGAACACGTCGCGTTCCATGACGAAGTTCAGGCTGCGGAACCCCATGCTGCCCGGCACCAGCAGGATGATGCCCGGCACCCGGATCAGGGCGCCGGGCCGGTTGCGCCAGCGTCCGTAGGCATTGCTGATCGCGGCCACGCCCATGCCGGCGAAAAAGGCCCCGCCGGCGAAGTTCTCCGAGGCCAGGCCCAGCACTTCGCCGCCCAGCCGGGTCAGGCCGTAGCCCAGCAGCACCGAAATCATCACCAGCGGGTAGTCGCGACGTGCGGCCTGGAACAGCACCGCAAAGGCAAAGGCGGCCACCGCCAGCGAGGCCATTTCGCCCGCCGGCGACAGCGGCACCGGCAGCGCGTCCTGGGGCAGCCAGCCGAGCAGGCGGATGATCTGCATGCCGGCAACGGTGCCGAAGGTCAGCTTGAGCAGGATCATCAGCGCGCCGGCGAAGCGCGCGGTGCCCGACACCAGGTGCTGGGCCGAAAGCTCGCTCACGGCGTTGGTCAGCATCAGGCCCGGCATCAGCACGATCAGCGAAGCGACGATGACCGTCTTGAACGCGATCGGCTCGATGAAGGTCGCGACCACCGCCGCCAGCAGCGTCGCCACCAGCGCTGCGATCGCCTCCAGCGCCTCGTTCAGGCGCGGCCGCCCCTTGGCCAGCACCGCCATCGCACCGGTCACCAGGCCGATGGCGCCGGCCGTCAGCACGCCTGGCACCGCCGCGCCGAGCAGCGCCGCCACCGCGCCCGCCGACAGGCCGAAGCTCAGCGCCGCGAGCACGCGGGCCCGCGCCGGCTCGGCCCGGTCCAGCGCCCGCAGCGCCGCCAGGCCGGCGGCGAGGTCGCGGCGGCCCGCCAGCACGTCTTCGGTGATCGCGTCCGTGGCCGCCAGCTTCGACAGGTTCTGTTCGCCCAGGTCGAGCCGGATCACGCGGGTGATGCCGTTCTGCTGGCCGCGCACCGGGTCGGCGAAACTCAGGATCATGCCGGTGGGGTTGGACCAGATCTCCAGGTCCAGGCCCAGCCGGTTGGCCACGCCCTCCACGGCCGCTTCCAGGCGCTGGGCGGTGGTGCCGTAGACGTGCAGGCGCATGGCCAGCTCGGCCACGAAGTCGGCCTGGGCCTCGTACTGGGCCTGGCTGGTGAGGACCGGGGCATTCATGGCGCGGAAGCATGGCATGTTTCGGCTATCCTGAGACCCTCCCCGCGCCCCCGCACGAGTGAATGAGCCAGGCTCCCCGCATCGAAACCAGCGAACGCCACCCGGGCATCCTCATTGCCCGCGGCAACTGGACCCTCGCGCATGCCGGCGAGATGCTGGAGCTCATCGACCAGGCGCCCGCCTCGGCCGAGGACATCGACGGCCGCGACATCGGCCGGCTCGATTCGGCCGGCGCGATGATGCTTTCGCGCTACGCGGTGAAGGTCGGGCTGGGCCTGGCCACGGTCGAGGTCAAACCCCAGCACCAGTCGCTGACCGAAACCGTTCGCGCGATCTGCGAAAACCCGCCGCGGGTGAAGCGCAAGGACTACGGCGTCCAGGAAATGCTGGCGCGCATGGGTTATGCCGTCGAGGACTACACGCGCGAGGTGCTGGCGCTGGTGGGTTTCCTGGGCCTGACGCTCAAGACCGCGCTCGGCGTCATCCTGCGTCCGGCCCGCTTCCGGCTGACGCCCACCGTGCACCACATGGAACAGGTCGGCCTCGACGCCGTGCCGCTGGTGCTTCTTCTGAGTTTCATGGTCGGCGCGGTCATCGCCTTCCTGGGCGCGACCGTGCTGCGCGACTTCGGCGCCGAGATCTTCGTGGTCGAACTGGTCGGCATCGCCTTCCTGCGTGAGTTCGCCGTGCTGCTCACCGCCATCCTGCTGGCCGGCCGCACCGCCAGCGCCTTCACCGCGCAGATCGGCGCGATGCAGAGCGGCGAGGAAATCGACGCCATCCGCACCCTGGGCCTGGACCCGATCGAACTGCTGGTGCTGCCGCGCCTGACCGCCCTGCTGGTGATGCTGCCGCTGCTGACCTTCCTGGCCATGGTCGCGGGCATCGCCGGCGGCATGGCGGTCAGCGTGGCCAGCCTGGGCATGAGCCCGGACATGTTCCTGCAGCGCCTGCAGGACACCATGGAAATGCGCCACTTCTGGGTCGGCGTGGCCAAGGCCCCCATCTTCGCGATGGTGATCGCGCTGATCGGCTGCCTCGAGGGCTTCCAGGTGCAGGGCACGGCCGAATCGGTCGGCGAGCGCACCACCTCCTCGGTGGTGCAGACGATTTCGCTGGTGATCCTGCTCGATGCCTTCGCGGCCATGTTCTTCATGGAGATGAACTGGTGACCGACGAGACCATCGACCCGTCGGCCCCGGCCATCCGCGTGCGCGGCCTGCGCAACAGCTTTGGCGAACAGGTCGTGCACGACAACCTCGACCTGGACGTCGAACGCGGCGAGATCATCGGCGTGGTCGGCGGCTCGGGCACCGGCAAGTCGGTGCTGATGCGCGCCATCCTCGGCCTGCGCCCGCCCCAGGCCGGCGCCATCGAGGTGCTGGGCGTGGACGCGCTGTCCGACCGCGCCCGCGAATCGGGCCTGATCGAACGCAATACCGGCGTGCTCTACCAGAACGGCGCGCTGTTCTCGTCGCTGTCGGTCGCCGAAAACGTTTCGGTGCCGCTCAAGGAACACTATCCCGAGCTGCCCGAGGACATGATCCACGACCTGGCCATGCTCAAGATCCGCATGTCCGGACTGGGCGAGGACGCCGGCGCCAAACTGCCGTCCCAGCTTTCCGGCGGCATGCGCAAGCGCGCGGCGCTTGCGCGCGCGCTGGCGCTCGACCCGGCGCTGCTGTTCCTCGATGAACCCACCGCGGGCCTCGACCCGATCGGCGCCGCCGCCTTCGACGAACTGATCAAGACCCTGCAGCGCGCGCTGGGCCTGACCGTCTTCCTCATCACCCACGACCTCGACACCCTGTATGCCATCTGCGACCGCGTCGCCGTGCTGGCCGACAAGCGCGTCCTGGTCAATGCCCCGCTGGCCGAGGTCGAAAAATTCGACCACCCGTGGGTGCAGGAATATTTCCACGGCCCGCGCGGACGCGCCGCGCAGGCTGCCCTGGCCAAGGAGGCTTGAGATGGAAACCCGCGCCAACCATGTGCTCATCGGCGCCTTCACCCTCGGCGTTTGCGTGTTCGCGGTGCTGTTCGCGCTGTGGATGGCCAAGTACACGACCGAGAAGGCCTATGCCGAATACGACGTCGTCTTCCAGGAGGCGGTGACCGGCCTGAGCACCGGCAGCCAGGTGCTGTATTCGGGCATCAGCGTCGGCGAGGTCCGCGAGCTGTCGCTGATGAAGGACGACCCGCGCAAGGTCGTCGCCCGCGTCCGCCTGTCGGCCGAAACCCCGGTGCGCACCGACACCCGCGCCAAGCTCACGATGACCGGCCTGACCGGCGTCGCGGTGATTCAGCTCAGCGGCGGCAGCCCCGGCGCGCCGCGGCTGGAAGGCGGCAGGGGCAACGACGTGCCGGTGATCCAGACCGAGCCCTCGGCCCTGCAGAACATCGCCGCCACAGCCAACGAGATCGTCGAGCGCATCAACCGCCTGCTCAGCGACGCCAACGTCGAACGCATCACCCGCACCCTGGACCAGCTCGACCAGGTCACCGGCTCGATCGCCGGCGAACGCGAGGAAATCGCCGCGCTTATCCGCAACGCCCGCGCCGCGAGCGAAAAACTCGACGCCACGCTGGCCAATGCCAACCAGACCATCACCAACCTGGACCAGGGCCTGGTGCAGCAGCTGCCGCCGCTGGTCGAAAAACTCGATGCCACGCTCAGCCAGCTCGAATCGGCCAGCAAGAACGCCAACGGCATCCTCGCCGAGAACCGCGATTCCTGGGCCGAGTTCAGCCAGGACGGCCTGGGCCAGGTCGGCCCGACCATGCGCCAGCTGCGCGGACTGATCCGCGAAATCGACGACCTTGCCAACAAGCTCGAGAACAATCCGGCCGGCTACCTGCTGGGCCGCGAAGAACCCGAGGAGTTCGAACCATGATCCGTTTCCCGCGCTTTGCCCCGCTGGCCGCCCTGGTGTTGCTGGCGGGCTGCACCGCGATCGGCGGCCCCAAGCAGGAAGTCAGCATCTACGCGCCGGAAACCGGCATCCAGGCCGACCCGGCCTGGCCCTCCGTGGACTGGCAGCTGACCATCGGCGCCCCCGACACGCACGCCCTGCTCGACTCCCAGCGCATCGCCGTGCGGCCGACGCCCGACCGCCTGCAGACGTACAAGGGCGCGCGCTGGGCCGACACCGCGCCGGAGATGGTGCAGCTGGCGCTGGTGGAGGCCTTTGAGGATTCGGGCCGCATCCAGGCCGTAAGCCGCTGGGGCGCCGGCCGCGGCGATTTCGGCCTGTACAGCGACCTGCGCGCCTTCGAAACCATTTACGAGGGCGGTACGCCGAAGGTCGTGGTGGAAATCCAGGCCCGGCTGGTGAAACACCGCGGCAGCGGCGGCCTGGTCGCGGCGCGGCGCTTCCGCACCGAGGTCGCGCCCGCTGGCGCCGACATCGAACCGGTGGTCGCGGCCTTCGGCGAAGCGCTGGCAGGAATCAACGCCGACATCGTCGGCTGGGCGCTGGTCGAGGGCGAGCGTTCGCTCAGCGAGCCGGCGGAAGAATCCGCCGGAAAGTAAGGTTGATCCGCGGCGGCACCGGCCGCACCGTGCGCGGCAGCGCGTGCTTCCAGTCGGCCTGGGTGTCGCCTTTCATCAGCAGCAGGCTGCCGTGTTCGAGCGGCAGTTCGAGCTTGCGGGACGGATCGCGCCGGTGCTTGAACACGAAGCGCCGCGTGCCGCCCAGGCTCAGCGAGGCGATCACCGGCCGCGGGCCCAGTTCGGGCTCGTCGTCGCTGTGCCAGCCCATCGCATCCCGCCCGTCGCGGTAGAGGTTGGCCAGCACGCTGTTCATCGCCACGCCGGCGGCGGCATCGATGCGCGCGCGCAGGGCCTGCAGCGCCGCCGGCCACGGCCGCGGCTCGAAGCGCGCCCCCGAATACACGTAACCGGTGCCCGGATCGCCGATCCAGCAGCTGAGCCGCGGCGAATCCACCCAGCGCCCGAACATCCGGATCCGGTGCACCTCCCACGGCACGTCCGCCAGCAAGCCGGCCAACAATGCATCGGCCTCGCAGGCTGACAGCCAGGCGGGAAGTAACGCTATTTCGGGTGGATTTTTATTGGCCACGGATGAACACGGATGTCCGCTTTTATCCGTGTCCATCCGTGTTCATCCGTGGCAAAAAATCTACTCGCCAGTATCCGCGACGGACGCCAGCACGCCGCCGAGTTCCAGCAGGCGCAGGTCGCTGCCCGGTGCGCCGACCAGCTGCAGGCCCAGGCCCCCGGGCAGGGGCAGGCTGAGCGCCGGGCAGCCGGCCAGCGACGCCAGTGCGGTCAGGTCGGCGAGATGCGCCGGTTCGGCGGATCCCCAGGCCGGCGGCGCCGTCGAAACGGTCGGCAGCAGCAGCACGTCGAACTGTTCGAACAGGCGCCGCACCTTCACGATGTGGCCATCGAGACGGCGGTGCGCGCGCGCGGCGTCGGCCGCCGACTTGCGGTGTGCGAACTCCAGCAGGCCCTTGAGCCGCTCCGAGGCGCCGCCCAGGCGCGATTCGTGCGCGGCCAGGATCTCCGCCTCCATCAGCAGCAGCGCAGCGCGGCGGGTTTCGGCCACCTCGAGCGGCGCCACTTCCAGCGCCACCGGCAGGGCGCTGCCGAACACCGGCGCCACCCGCGCCATCAGCGCGCTGAAGTTTTCCACCACCGCGGCATCGGCGCCAATGGCCGAGAGATCGGTGACGACGCCGGCCTTGAGCTCGCCCGGCACCCAGTCCGGCGGCGCCAGCGGCACGCGGCGCTTGCGCGAGCGCGGGTCGCCGGCGTCGTAACCGGCCAGCACGGGCAGCATCAGGCCCACGTCCTGCACCGCACGCGCGAGCAGGCCGGGACAGTCGAGCCGGCGCAGCGCCGACGCCATGCCGCGGGCGCTGAGTTCGCCCAGGGTCGGCTTGTGCCCGACCAGGCCGCAAAAGGCCGCGGGGATGCGCGTCGCGCCCAGCGTGTCGACACCCAGGGCAACCACGGCATGGCCGGCGGCCAGCGCGGCGGCGGCACCGCCCGAAGCACCGCCGGCGGCGCGGTCGGGCAGGCGCGGATTGCGCACGTCGCCATGGTGCGGATTGCGCCCGACGGTGCCGAACGCGGCTTCGTCGAGATTGGTCTTGCCCAGGAACACCGCCCCGGCGCCGCGCAGGCGGCGCACGACCTGGGCGTCCTCGCTGGCCAGGCCCGGATGCCCGGGCAGGCCCAGGCCGGTGGGCATGCCGGCAATGTCGAAGGCGTCGGTGATCGCGACCGGCACGCCGTCCAGGCGGCCCAGGGGCTTGCCCTCGGCGCGGCGGTCGTCGCTGGCGCGGGCCGCCGCGATCGCCCCGGCGGAATCGACCCAGGTCCAGGCATTGAGATGGCCGTCGCGCGCGATCGCCGCCAGGCAGGCGCCGGTCAGCGCCTCGCTGGTGGTTTCGCCGCGGGCCAGGGCGTGCAGGACGCGGTAGAGCGGGGCCTGGCGCAGGTCGTCGGGGCTGGCGGTCATGCGCGCATGATTCCGTGGCTTGACTGGCCCCGCAGTGTCCTTGATTGCCCGCCCGTCGGCAAACCGGGACAATCCGGACATGAGCGTATGGAGGCAAGCCGGATGAGTGAGCGTGACGTGATGGAATACGACGTGGTGACCGTCGGTGCCGGTCCTGCCGGGCTGGCGTTCGCGATCCGGCTCAAGCAGCTCAAACCGGAGCTGTCGGTCTGCGTCATCGAAAAATCCTCGACCATCGGCGCCCACATCCTGTCCGGTGCGGTGATCGAACCCGGCCCGCTCGACGACCTGCTCCCGGGCTGGCGCGACAGTCCGCCGCCGGTCTGCGTGCCGGCCACGGACGACGAATTCTGGTACCTCACCAAAACCGGCGGAACCAAGTTCCCGGTCATCCCGCCGGGCATGTCCAACCACGGCAATTTCATCGTTTCGCTGGGCGCGATGTGCGCCTGGCTGGCGCCGCAGGCCGAGGCCCTGGGCGTCGAGATCTACCCGGGCTTCGCCGCCGCCGAGACCCTGTTCGACGAGACCGGCGCCGTCTGCGGCGTGCGCATCGGCGACATGGGCGTGGCGAAGGACGGTTCGCACAAGGCCGGCTACACCCAGGGCATCGACATCCGGGCGAAGGTGACGGTGATGGCCGAGGGCGCCCGCGGCCACCTGACCAAGCAGCTCATCCGCAAGTTCGGCCTGGACGCGGAATCGGACCCGCAGAATTATTCGATCGGCATCAAGGAGCTCTGGCAACTGCCGGCCGGACGCGTGCAGCCGGGCAAGATCTTCCACAGCTTCGGCTGGCCGGCCGACAGCAAGACGTATGGCGGCAGCTTCATCTACCACCTGGACAAGGACCGCATCGCCATCGGCTACGTCTCGGGCCTCGATTACCGAGACCCCGAATACAAGCCCTACGAGGCCTTCCAGCAGTTCAAGCACCATCCGAAGGTGAAGCCGCTGCTCGAAGGTGGCGAGATCCTCAGCGCCGGCGCCCGCGCCATCGTCACCGGCGGCTGGCAGTCGCTGCCGAAGGTGGAAATGCCCGGCGCGCTGCTGATCGGCGACACCGCCGGCCTGCTCAACGTGCCCAAGGTGAAGGGCACCCACCAGGCGATCCGCAGCGGCATGCTCGCGGCCGAGCACCTGGCCGGCCGGGAGGCTCCCGCTGCCGCCGGTTTCGACGCCAAGCTGCGCGCCTCGCCGGTGATGGCCGAACTGCGCAAGGTCCGCAACATCAAGCCGGGTTTCAAGAAGGGACTGTGGTTCGGCCTGGTCAATTCGGCCTGGGAAACCGCCACCGCCGGGCTCTCGCCCTGGACCTGGCGCTGCCACCCGGACTGGAGCGCGCTGCAAAAGCTCGACGAAGCCGAGAAGCCGCTGCGTGACTACGTCGACCGCACGCTGCCGCCGCGCGACCGCCTGGCCGGCGTCTATTTCGCCGCCACCGAACACGACGAGGACCAGCCCGTGCACCTGCACGTGGCCGACCCGAACATCTGCATCACCCGCTGCGCCGAGGAATACGGCAACCCCTGCCAGCGCTTCTGCCCGGCCGGTGTTTATGAAATCGTCGAGGACGACAAGGGCAAGCGCCTGCAGATCAACGCCGCCAACTGCGTGCACTGCAAGACCTGCGACATCAAGGACCCGTACCAGATCATCAACTGGGTGACGCCGGAAGGTGGCGCCGGTCCCAACTACCAGAACCTGTGAAACTTGCACTCGCGACAGCCATAGCCGCCCTGTCTCTGGACGAGGATCTCGCTCCCCTGCACCAGGCGTGCATCGACGCGGGCATCGATGCGCAGGTGCTGGCCTGGGACGACCCGACGGTCAGCTGGTCCCGCTTCGACGCGGTGCTGCTGCGTTCGACCTGGGACTACATGGACCGGCTGCCGGAGTTCCTGGCCTGGTGCGACCGCGTGCACGCGGTGTCGCGCCTGTGGAACCCGCCCGAGGTCGTGCGCTGGAACACCGACAAACGCTACCTCGCCGACCTGGCCGCGCGCGGGCTGCCGGTGATCGAAAGCCATTTCCTCGCACCCGGCGACGACCCGGCCTCGCTGCCCGACCTCGATGAGTTCGTGGTCAAACCGACGGTTGGCGCGGGCTCGCGCGACGCGCAGCGCTACCAGCGCGGCGACCGCGACGCCGCCGTCGCCCATGTGCGGCGCCTGCTCGACGCCGGCCGCCACGTCCTGGTGCAGCCTTACCTGCACGCCGTGGACGAACACGGCGAGACGGCCCTGCTGTTCTTCGACGGCCGCTTCAGCCACGCCATCCGCAAGGCGCCGTTGCTTCGGCGCGGCGAAGGCCCGACCCGGGCGCTGTTCAAGGAAGAACACATCCAGCCGCGCGAACCCTCGGATGCCGAACATGCGCTGGCCGCCGCGGTCCTGGCCAGCCTGCCGTTCGAGACCCTGGCCTACGCCCGCGTCGACCTGCTGCCTTCGCCCAGCGGCCCGCAGCTGCTGGAACTGGAACTCACCGAACCTTCGGTGTTCCTGCCCTACGGGGAAGGCAGCGGCGCACGCTTTGCGCGGGTGCTGGCGCGCCGGCTGGAAATGGCCTGATGGCCACGGCGCCGGCCGGGGGAATCGGCGTTGCCGTCGTGGTCCCGTGCTACCGCGTCACCCGCCACGTGCTGGAGGTGCTCGCCCGCATCGGCCCGGAAGTCGATCGCATCTACTGCGTGGACGACGCCTGCCCCGACGGCAGCGGCGACCATGTCGAGGCCGGCACCCGTGACCCGCGCGTGCGCGTGCTGCGGCATGCCAGCAACCAGGGCGTCGGCGGCGCCACCCTCACCGGCTACCGGCAGGCCATCGCCGACGGCGCACGAGTGATCGTCAAGCTCGACGGCGACGGCCAGATGGATCCGGCGCTGCTGCCGGCCTTCGTCGCGCCGATCCTTGCCGGCGAGGCTGACTACGCCAAGGGCAACCGTTTCTGGGACCTCGGCCAGGTACACGCGATGCCGCTGGCGCGGCGTGTCGGCAACCTCGGCCTGAGTTTCCTGGCCAAGGCCAGCACGGGGTACTGGGACATCTTCGACCCCACCAACGGCTACACCGCCGTGCACGCCGGGCTGGCGGCAAGGCTGCCGCTGGAGCGCATCAGCCGCCGCTACTTCTTCGAGTCCGACCTGCTGTTCCACCTAAACCTGCACCGGGCCTGCGTGGTGGACGTGCCGATGGCCGCGAGCTACGGCAGCGAAACCAGCCACCTCAATGCCGGCCGCGCCCTGCTGGAGTTCCCGCTGCGGCATGCCCGCAATGCGCTGCGGCGGATCTTCTACAACTATTTCTTCCGCGACATGTCGGTCGGTTCGATCGAACTCCTGGCGGCGCTGGGGCTGCTGGGGTTCGGCGCCGTCTTCGGCGGGCTGCACTGGTGGGACTCGGCGCGCTCCGGCGTCGCCACGCCCGTCGGCACCATCATGATCGCGACGGTGGCGGTGATCAGCGGCCTGCAGTTCCTGCTCGCCTTCGTCAGCTACGACGTCTCGTCGGTGCCGCGCAGGGCGGTGCATCGCGCCCTGGCCCGAACGGGCGGGAGGGACTTCGGTCCCGAAACGTTCCGGGACTGAAGTCCCTCCCACAAAAGAGGTCAGCCGAGCAGGCGGTCGATGATCCGTTTCGCCATCGCCTCGGCGGATTCCTGGCCACCGGCGAGGTGGATCTCGGGATTCTCAGGCGTTTCGTAGGGTGAATCGATGCCGGTGAAGTTCTTGATCCGGCCGGCGCGGGCCTTGGCATAGAGGCCCTTGACGTCGCGGCGTTCGGCTTCGGCCAGCGGCGTGTCGACGAACACTTCGATGAACTCGCCTTCCGGGAACATCTCGCGCGCCATGCGCCGCTCGGCGCGGAAGGGCGAGATGAAGCTCACCAGCACGATCAGGCCGGCGTCGGTCATCAGCCGCGCTACCTCGGCGACGCGACGGATGTTCTCGACGCGGTCCTCGTCGGTGAAACCCAGGTCCTTGTTCAGGCCGTGGCGCACGTTGTCGCCGTCGAGCAGGTAGGTGTGGAAGCCCTTGGCCAGCAGCTGCTTTTCCACCAGGTTGGCGACGGTGGACTTGCCCGCGCCCGACAGGCCGGTGAACCACAGGCAGCGCGGCGACTGCCCCTTGATGCCGGCGCGCGCCGCCTTGTCCACTTCCAGCGGCTGCCAGTGGATGTTGGCCGCGCGGCGCAGCGCGAAGTCCAGCGTGCCCGCGGCGACGGTGGCGTTGTTCTGGCGATCGATCAGGATGAAGCCGCCCAGCGCGCGGTTGTCGCGGTAGGCCTCGAACGCGATCGCCTGGTCCAGGCCGAGGTTGCAGTAGGCGACCTCGTTGAGTTCGAGTGACTTCGCGGCCAGCGGCGCCTGCGTGTTCACGTCGACCTTGTGCTTGATCTCGGTGACCTGGGCGCTGACCGTGCGGGCGCCGATCTTCAGCCAGTAAGGCCGGCCCGGCAGCAGCGGCGCGTCGCCCATCCACAGCAGGTGCGCCGCGAACTGGTCGGCGACCTGCGGTGCGCGTTCGGCGGCGGCGATCACGTCGCCGCGGCTGACGTCGACTTCGTCGGCCAGCACCAGCGTGACCGCCCGGCCGGCAATCGCGCGCGGCAGGTCGCCGTCGGCGGTGACGATGCGCGCCACGGTCGAACGCCGGCCCGAGGGCAGCACCACCACCGCGTCACCCGGCTTCACTTCACCGGCTGCGATGGAACCGGCAAACCCGCGGAAATCCTGGTTCGGCCGGCACACCCACTGCACCGGCAGGCGGAAGCCGACGTCGCTGCCGTCGCGAAGCGCGTCGACGGTTTCCAGGTGCTCGAGCAGGCTGGGGCCGGTGTACCAGGGCATCGCCGCCGACGGGCCGGTCATGTTGTCGCCCTGCAGTGCCGACAGCGGGATGGCCTGCACCTGCGGGATGTCGAGCTGCTTCGCCAGTTCGGCATAACCGGCGACGATCTCGTCGAACACCGCCTGGTCGTAGTCCACCAGGTCCATCTTGTTCACCGCCAGCAGCACGTGGCGGATGCCCAGCAGGGACACGATGTAGCTGTGCCGGCGGGTCTGGGTCAGCAGACCCTTGCGCGCGTCCACCAGCACCACCGCCAGGTCGGCCGTGGAGGCGCCGGTGGCCATGTTGCGCGTGTACTGCTCGTGGCCCGGGCAGTCGGCGACGATGAACTTGCGCCGCTCGGTGTCGAAGAAGCGGTAGGCGACGTCGATGGTGATGCCCTGCTCGCGCTCGGCCGACAGGCCGTCCACCAGCAGCGCGAAGTCGATGGCTTCGCCCTGGGTGCCGTGGCGGCGGCTGTCGGCCTCCAGCGCGGCCACCTGGTCGTCGAACAGGCGCTTGGTGTCGTGCAGCAGCCGGCCGATCAGCGTCGACTTGCCGTCGTCGACGCTGCCGCAGGTGATGAAGCGCAGCAGGCCCTTGGTTTCGTGCTGGCGCAGATACTCTGCAACCAGCGAGGCTTTTGTAGGAGCGCCTTCAGGCGCGAAGCCTTTGCCTTCGGCAAAGGAAAGATTCGCGCCTGAAGGCGCTCCTACAGGTGCCATGGGCTTTTCCGCGGCCATCAGAAGTAGCCCTCCTGCTTCTTCTTCTCCATCGACGCCGACGGGTCCTGGTCGATCACCCGGCCCTGGCGTTCGGACGTGGTGGCCACCAGCATCTCGGCGATGATCGCCTCGAGCGTATCGGCCTGCGATTCGATCGCGCCCGTGAGCGGGTAACAGCCCAGCGTGCGGAAGCGCACCCTGCGCAGCTGCGGCGCCTCACCGTCGCGCAGGGGCAGGCGATCGTCGTCGACCATGATCAGGGCGCCGTCGCGTTCGACCACCGGCCGATCGGCCGCGAAGTACAGCGAGGGCACCGGGATCTTCTCGCGGTAGATGTAGAGCCAGACGTCGAGTTCGGTCCAATTCGAGATCGGGAACACCCGCACGCTCTCGCCCTTGTGGATGCGGGCGTTGTACAGGTCCCACAGCTCGGGGCGCTGGGTCTTGGGGTCCCAGCGGTGCTGGGCGTTGCGGAAGGAGAACACGCGCTCCTTGGCCCGCGACTTCTCCTCGTCGCGGCGGGCGCCGCCGATGGCGGCATCGAAGGCCCACTGGTCCAGCGCCTGCTTGAGCGCCTGGGTCTTCATCACGTCGGTGTGCACCGTCGCGCCGTGCGTGACCGGGCTGACGCCCTGGGCCAGGCCCTCGGGATTGGTGTGCGTATGCAGCTGCACGCCGGTTTCGGCGGCGCGGCGGTCGCGGAAGGCGATCATCTCGCGGAACTTCCAGCCCGTGTCCACGTGCAGCAGCGGGATCGGCGGACGCGCCGGCGCAAACGCCTTCACCAGCAGGTGTAGCAGCACCGAGCTGTCCTTGCCCACCGAATACAGCATCACCGGGTTGCGGAACTCGGCCGCGACCTCGCGCAGGATGTGGATGGACTCGGCCTCGAGGCGGTCGAGGTGGGACAGGCGGTCGCTGACGGTCATTTCAGGGCTTTGGGCGGCAACAGGGAGAGTATAGGCAGGCCTGCCGGCTAGAACGGGAAGAACCGCGGTATCAGCCACAGCGCCACCAGCCCGACCAGCAGCGACAGCGGCCCGCCCAGGCGCACGTAGTCGCCGAAACGGTAACCGCCGGGGCCGTAGACCATCAGGTTGGTCTGGTAGCCGATGGGCGTCATGAAGCCCGCCGAGGCGCCGATCATCAGCGCGATCACGAAGGGCGTCGGGCTCACGCCCAGCTGCCCGGCGACGCCCATCGCGATCGGGAAGACCAGGATCGCCGCCGCGTTGTTGGTCAGCAGTTCGGTGAACACCACCGCCATCACGTACACCAGCACCAGGCTGGCGAAGGGGTCGGCGCCGGCCAGCCCGCCCAGGCCGGAGGCCACGACGCCGGCGACGCCAGTGCGGTCGACCGCCGCGCCCAGCGCGAACGAGCAGGCGATCACCAGCAGCAGGCGCAGGTCCAGGCTGCGCCAGAGTTCCTTGAGGTTCACGCAGCGCGCCAGCACCACCGCCACCGCCGCACCCACCGCCGACCACAGGATCGGCAGCCCCAGCACCGAATTGGCCAGCACCATCGCGCCCAGGATGCCCAGGGTGGTCACCGCCCGGCGCCGGTCCACCGGACGTTCGCCGTCGAGCAGGGTGACCATCAGGAAATCCGAGGCCGTGCCGAAACGCGCCGTGAAATCGGGCTCGGTCTCCACCAGCAGCGTATCGCCGGCCTGCAGCACCACGTCGCCGGGCTTCTGGTGCAGGCGCTGGCCGTGGCGGTTGACTGCGATCACCACCGCACCGTAACGGTCGCGGAAGGCCGATTCGCGCAGCGTATGGCCCACTGCCGGCGAGAACCGCGACAGCACCAGCTCGGCCAGGTGGCGCTTGCCGCTGACCGTGTCGAGCTTGAACCACTGGTCGGTCGCCGGGCGCAGGCCGGGGATGCGCCGCAGTTCGCGCACCGCGTCGGTGCCGCCGACGAACACCAGCCGGTCGCCGGAACGCAGCACGGTATCCGGGCTGACTGCCGACAGCAGGTCACGTTCGCGCGAGAGTTCGATCAGGAAGCTGCCCTTGAGGTGGCGCAGGCCGGCCGTCGCCACCGTCTTGCCGGCCAGGCCGCCGCCTTCGGTGACCAGCATCTCCACCGCGTATTCCTTCGCGTCCTGGGCCGCCTGGTCGAAAGCCGAGCGCCGCAGCGGCAGCAGCCAGCGGCTGGCGATCGCCAGGTACAGCAGGCCCGCCAGCAGCACCGGGAAGGCCACCGGGAAAGGGTCGAACATGCCCATCGCCGGCAGCCCGTGCGCGACCACCAGGCCGGCCACGATCAGGTTGGTGCTGGTGCCCAGCAGCGTGCACATGCCGCCCAGGATGGTGGCGTAATTCATCGGCAGCAGCAGCTTGGACGGCGCCACGCCGCTGGCCCGGCTCCAGTTCTCGACCGCCGAGGTCAGGGTGGCCACGATCGGCGTGTTGTTCACGAAGGCGCTGAGCACGCCGGCCAGCCCCGACAGCCGCAGCCGCGCCCGCAGCTCGCCGCGCGGCGGCCCCAGCACGCCCCGGCCGATCCAGTGGATGGCGCCGGTGCTGCGCAGCGCCGCCACCAGCACGAACAGCACCGCCACCGTCAGCACGCCCGGGTTCCAGAAGCCCGCCAGCGCCTGGACCGGCGTCAGCACGCCGGTGAGCATCAGCAGGCCCGCGGCGCCGGCCAGCACCTTGTCCGGGCCCAGCCGGCCCCACCACAGCAGGCCCAGCGTGGCCAGGACCACGCCGATCGTCAGCCATGCCTGCCAGCCCAAGCCCGCCACCATACGGTCCACCGCTCCCGTGCACACCCCCGGCACCAGCGGCCAAGGTAGAATTGCTGATTCTACTTGCGGGCGCTCCCCACGGGCGCCCACCGGAACGGAGCGCAACGTTTATGAAGATTCTGGTCGGTTACAAGCGGGTGGTGGACTACAACGTCCGCATCCAGGTCAAGCCCGACGGTTCGGGCGTGGTCACGGACGGCGTCAAGCTCTCTGCCAACCCCTTCGACGACATCGCCCTGGAAGAGGCCCTGCGCCTGCGCGACAAGGGCGTGGCCACCGAAGTGGTCGTGGTCACGATCGGCCCGGCCGACTGCCAGGCGCACCTGCGCAACGGCCTGGCCATGGGCGCCAACCGCGCCATCCACGTGGTCAGCGACCAGCCGGTGCAGCCGCTCACCGCCGCCCGCGCCCTTCTCAAGCTGGTGGAAAAGGAGCAGCCGCAGATCGTGCTGCTGGGCAAGCAGGCCATCGACGACGACGCCAACCAGACCGGCCAGATGCTGGCCACGCTGTGGGGCCGCCCGCAGGCGACCTTCGCCGGCAAGGTCGACGCCACCGACAGCACCGCCGTCGTGATGCGCGAGGTCGATGCCGGCCTGGAAACCCTGGAAGTGCAGCTGCCGGCGGTGATCACCACCGACCTGCGCCTGAACGAGCCGCGCTTCATCAAGCTGCCCGACATCATGAAGGCCAAGTCCAAGCCGATGGAAACCATCAACTTCGCCGACCTCGGCGTCGAGGACGGCAACCACCTCAAGACCACCACCTACGCGCCGCCGCCCAAGCGCAGCAAGGGCGTGATGGTGAAGGACGTCGCCGAGCTGGTCTCGGCCCTCAAGGCCAAGGGCCTGGCCTAAGGAGACCAAAGAATGAGCAAGATCCTGATTGTTGCCGAACACCTCGACGGCAAGCTCAACGCCTCGACCGCGCGCTGCGTCAGCTGCGCCCGGGCCATCGACGGCGCCGAGATCCACGTCGCCGTGCTGTCCGACGCACCCGAAGCCGTCGCCGCCGAAGCCGCGAAGATCGACGGCGTCGCGAAGGTGCTTACGGTCGCCAACCCCGCCAGTGCGCATCCGATCGCCCAGGTGCTGGCGCCGCAGGTCGCGAAGCTGGCCGACGGCTACTCGCACGTGTTCGGCCCCTCCACCACCTTCGGCAAGGACCTGATGCCCTGCGTCGCGGCGCTGCTGGGCGTGGCCCAGGTGTCGGACATCATGGCGGTCGAGTCTTCGCACGTCTTCAAGCGCCCGATCTACGCCGGCAACGCCATCATCACCGTGGAGGCGCCGTCCTCGATGGCCGTGGTGGCCACCGTGCGCACCGCCTCGTGGCCGCAGGCCGGCGAGGGCGGCAGCGCGCCGGTCGAAGCCGCCAGCGTCGACGCCACCCTGCCCGACCACACCCGCTTCGTCGAACTCAAGCAGGGCAAGTCCGACCGCCCCGACCTGCAGGGCGCCGCCAAGGTGATTTCCGGCGGCCGCGCGATGGGTTCGCCGGATGCGTTCAAGATCATCTACTCGCTGGCCGACAAGATGGGCGCCGCCGTCGGCGCCTCGCGCGCGGCGGTGGACGCCGGCTACGTGCCCAACGAACTGCAGGTCGGCCAGACCGGCAAGATCATCGCGCCGGACCTGTACGTCGCGATCGGCATCTCGGGCGCGATCCAGCACCTGACCGGCATCAAGGATGCGGGCACGATCGTCGCGATCAACAAGGATCCGGAGGCACCGATCTTCGAGATCGCCGACATCGGCCTGGTCGGCGACCTGTTCCAGATCGTGCCGGAGCTTGAAAAGGCGCTTTAATCGCCGGACGCTTGTTCCGCGACGGGCGGGTCCTTCGGGGCCCGCCCGTTTTCTTTGCCGGCCTGGTCCTTCTTCGCGGCCGCGCGCGCGGCGTCCATGCGCTCGCCGCTGGGCGGATGCGAAGTGAGGTAACCCACCGGGCCGAGGCCACGATCACTCTCGCCGTCGCCCGACATCCGCCCCATGATCCGGGCGAAGGCCTCGGGCGAATAGCCCCGGTCGGCCAGCAGGCCGAAGGCGAAGGCGTCGGCCTCGCGCTCGTGGCCGCGCGAGAAGCCCTGCTCGACCAGCAGTACCGGCAGCGACACCGACAGCGCACCGGTGCCCGAGACGTCGCCGAACAGGAAACCCACGACCACCAGCATCGCCGACTTCTCAAGCGCCCGGCGCAGGCCGTGGCGGTGTTCGTGGTGGCCGGCTTCGTGCGCCAGCACGGCCAGCAGTTCCTCGTCATCCTGCGCCAGTCCGACCAGCTGGTCGGTCATCACCACCTGGCCGTTGGGCAGCACGAAGGCATTGGGTCCCAGGCCCGGCGCGTGCCGGAAATCCAGGCGCAGGCCGTCGCCGCGCGGCAGCTGGCGGGTCATCTCGCGAAACTGGATTTGCAGCGATTCGCGCCGCGCGGCCGACAGGCGCGTAGGTTCGAGCAGACGGCCATCGAGCAGGGCCAGGCCCTGTTTGGAAATGGTGTTCTCGATCGGCGCCGGCACCAGCGGCGCGACTTCGCGCGCCATCCAGGGCAGGCCCAGCTGGAAGAAGGCCCAGACGCCCACCACCAGCCCCACCGTCGCCGACAGCACGGCGGCACGCCGGCGTTCGAGCCAGTCCACGCCGGCCTCGAAGCGGTTACGCGCCGGCAGCCAGTCGTCGAGCAGCGGCGAGTCCTCCACTTCCAGGTGGCCGCCGTCCGCGAACCGCAGCTGCCGGGCCAGGCGGCCCAGGCGCGGACTCAGCTGCACGCTGCCGGGGTCGAACTCCCGGACCTGATCACCGGCCACCAGTCGCAGGCGGCCCGGCGCGGGTGACTCCAGCCGGGCCGGAAGCCCGCGGCTGCTGCGTCCGTCGTACCAGGTGCCCGGCAGTTCGCTCACAGGCCGATACCGACGTCCAGGTCCAGCGCATCCACGAGCTCCGCGCTCGCGGCGCCCTCGGCGCGTTCGGCCTCGGCGACGAAATCGTCCAGGTCGCCCAGGGCCAGCAGTTCGAAATGCGCGGCGCGATATTTCGCCAACCGCACCATCGCCCAGGGCACGGCCAGGCCCAGGGTGCACAGGATCGCCACGCCGTTGCTCAGGTAGATCCAGATGATGTCGCGCGCCCGCAGCGTGCAGGCGAAGCGATGCGGGCCGAGCCGGGCATTGCCCCACATCAGGTTGGTGTAGCGGGTGCGCAGGAACACCGGCAGCACCAGCAGCGCCAGGTACACCACCGCGACGGGCAGCATCACCGCCAGCATCACGTGGTTGGGCTCGCCGTCGCCGCCGCTGCCCCCGCCGTCGACCAGCAAGGCCCCGGCGAACACCGCCGCCAGCATCACGATATAGCCGATGAAGCCGGCGCCCACGCAGATCGCGAACGGAATGTAATAGGGCCCCAGTTCGCCCTGGAACCCGAACCGCATGCCGCCGAAACGGTGGCCGGTGACGATGTACTCCTGCTGGTGCTTCCTGACCCAGGGCAGCAGCATGTACAGGGTCGGGATCATCAGCAGCGGCCGGAACATGAAGTTCAGGTAGGCCTCGTCCACGCCGTTGACGAAGCGAAAGCGCAGCCCGCGCCAGGCCGAATACCGGGCCCGGAACCGCAGCGCCCGCTGCAGCAGCCAGGGCAGCAGCAGCAGGACGGCGATGACCAGCGGGAAATACACCACCAGGAAGCCGAAGTGCGCGCTGATGCCCATCGCGATGACGACGGCATAGGCAACCAGCCGGCCCTTGAGGATCTGCACCGGCGTGGCCAGGTACTCGAAGGGCGAACCGTCGATGCGCGTGTTGCCGTAGAAATAGCGCTCGGTGCGCACCTTGGCCCAGGCCGAATAGATGCCCAGCGTGAGCAGCGTCAGCACGACGTTGACGATCCAGATGCCGAAGTACTCCCCGACCCGGCCGGTGAATTCCACCGGCAGCCGGCGCGGTTCGTGCGGCGGCGGCTGGGCCGGCCGCGGCGGCAGCGCGGGCGGTTCCGCGGCCTCGGCGGGCGCCGACACCGGCACCAGGACTTCGTCAGCTGGCATGGATTCCCCGGAAAACCCGGCTCCCCTGCCGGCAGGCTGAATTTACCGGGCTCGTCCGGATGAGGCCAGCCGACGAAGGGGACGGGTGCAATTTTCCGAAGGAAAATTGCACCCGTCCCCTGCCTAGCGGTAGATCCAGTACTTCGCGGCAAGAAACCCCAGTCCCGCCAGCGCCGCGTCCACCACCGGCTTGCCCAGCCAGGCAGCGTGCAGGCCGCGCAGCTGGTCCAGCCCCGTCACGGCGAGGGTGCTGATCGCCGTCATGGCCAGCCAGAAAAACACGAAGCGCAACAGGCGTCGGCGGCCGAGGCGCGGCGGCTCACCCGGCCGCGCGAAGGTGAAGCGGCCATTGGCCCAGAACCCGAGGCCGGCGCCGGCGATGCGGCCGGCGAGGTTCGCCGCCGGCACCATCAGGCCCAGCGCCGTCAGCGCGACGAAACAGGCCCAGTCCAGCAGCAGCTGCAGGCCGCCGACCACGCCGAAGCCGACGACCTGGCGGATCATCGCCGGCTCAGGCCGCCGTGCGGAATTCCACGCCGGTCTTGCCGCGCAGTTCCACTTCGGTGACGCCGGGCGCGGTTTCCACCAGCACCAGGCCGTCGGCGGTGACGTCCATCACGGCCAGGTCGGTGATGATGCGGTCCACCACGCCGACGCCGGTCAGCGGCAGCGTGCACTTGGGCAGGATCTTGGGTTCGCCGTTCTTGGTGCAGTGCTCCATCAGCACCACCACGCGCTTGACGCCGGCGACCAGGTCCATCGCGCCGCCCATGCCCTTGACCATCTTGCCGGGCACCATCCAGTTGGCCAGGTCGCCCTGGTCGGTGACTTCCATCGCGCCCAGGATCGCCAGGTCGATGTGGCCGCCGCGGATCATCGCGAAGCTGTCGTGGCTGCCGAAATAGCTGGCGCCGGCGCGGGCGGTGACGGTCTGCTTGCCGGCGTTGATCAGGTCGGCATCGACTTCGTCTTCGCTCGGGAACGGGCCGATGCCCAGCAGGCCGTTTTCCGACTGCAACCAGACGTCGACGCCGTCGGGGATGTGGTTGGCGACCAGGGTCGGCAGGCCGATGCCCAGGTTCACGTAGGCGCCGTCGGTGAGTTCGGCGGCGGCGCGCTGCGCCATTTCATCGCGGGTCCAGGCCATCAGTTCGCTCCTCGCACGGTGCGCTGCTCGATGCGCTTCTCGGGGGTCGGGTTGTGCACGATGCGGTCGACGTAGATACCCGGCAGGTGCACCTGGTCGGGATCGATGTCGCCCACCTCCACCACTTCCTCAACCTCGGCCACGCAGACCTTGCCGGCCATCGCGCAGGCCGGGTTGAAGTTGCGCGCGGTCTTGCGGAACACCAGGTTGCCGGCCTTGTCGGCCTTCCAGGCCTTGACCAGCGACAGGTCGGCGGTGAGCGCGGTTTCGAGCACGTAGTGCTTGCCGTTGAACTCGCGGGTTTCCTTGCCTTCGGCGACCACGGTGCCGTAGCCGGTGGCGGTGAAGAACGCCGGGATGCCGGCGCCGCCGGCGCGCAGGCGCTCGGCCAGGGTGCCCTGCGGATTGAATTCGAGTTCGAGTTCATTGGCCAGGAACTGGCGCGCGAACTCCTTGTTCTCGCCCACGTAGGACGAAATCATCTTGCTGATCTGCCGGGTTTCCAGCAGCTGGCCCAGGCCGAAACCATCGACGCCGGCATTGTTGGAAATCGCGGTCAGGTTCTTCACGCCGGAATCGCGCAGCGCGGCGATGAGGGCCTCGGGAATGCCGCACAGGCCGAAGCCGCCAACCGCCAGCACCTGGCCGTCGGCGACCAGGTCGGCCAGGGCCGTCCGGGCGTCGGGATAGAGTTTGGATTGGGACAGGCTCATGCAAGGCGTCTCTGGCCGATTCGAGCGCCCGATTCTACCAGCCGATGCCCCGCGGCAGCCTGGTACCTTCGTCCGGGGCCGTCGGCTGAAGCCCGTCGGGAGCCGGCGCTGGCTTGCGCCGCTGCAGGTACGGCCTTTCAACGAAGTGCCAGGAGAAGGCTGCCAGCAACAGGGTCCCGGCCAGCGTGGTCAACAGCAGGGGCAGGCCACCGGACATGCCCGCTGCCAGCAAGGTCAGGAGCACCGGAAGGTGCCACAGGTAGATGCCATAGCTGATCTCGCCGAGGTAGCGCAGCGGGCGCGTCAGCCTAACCAGAGTCAACGGCAGGGCCATTGCTGCAACGATGATCGCGCCTAGCGCCACGGCCAGTAGAGTCCGCCAGCCGACCACCATCTCCCAGCGCGGCCAGTAATCACCTCGTGGCCAGAACACCCACATTGCCGCAAAGGTGAGGAACCCGGCGACCCCGAGCCAGCCGGCAAATCGCGCCCAACCTGGGGCCACGGCAGCGGCGAATCGAGGTTTCGCCGTCACCAGCATCGCCAAGAATATGCCCACCGCGAACTCATCCAGGGAACCTGGCAACTGGGTCGTGAAGATGTGCATTTTGTGCGCAGCGGCATCGGCACCGCCCAGTACGAGGAACGTGCCCGCACGCCAAGCCAGCGCCACGCCGATCAGTAGAAGGGCGCTGAGCCAAGGCCGCTGCCGCACGAGCCAGGGACCGAACACCAGCATCAGCAGGTAGAACTGCATCTCCAGCGCCACCGACCAGTTCGGTCCGTTGATCGAGCCGTGTGTGTCCACCGTGAGGTTGTGGAGAAACAGCGCATGCGTCCCGACATGCCAAGCCATCACCTGCCAGCCCTGCAGCAAGAGCCCTGGTTGGACCATAAACAGGAATGCCAGCAGCGTCAGGAAATAGAGGGGCGCGATGCGACGCCAGCGCCTCTCGGCGAAGTCGCGACGAAAGGCACCGGGACTGCCTGCCTTCGAGATGCCGTTGATGACTGCCAGCGCGATCACGAAACCGCTGATCACGAGAAAAAGATCGACACCCAACCAGCCGAGGCGGAACAGCAGCAGCGGTCCCTCCTGCGGAAAGGTCGTCCACTGACCATGCGCGATGACGTGGTACACGAGCACCATCATCGCCGCGAACCCCCGTAGGATCTCTACGCCGGGATAGAAACGCCGGCCCGCCGGCAACTCGGACGCACCCTCCAGGCGGTGCGTCACGCGATTTGGGTCCGGTCGTAGGTATATCCGGCCAGACCGGTTGAGTCGTAGTAAACCAGGCTGCCACGCGCGAAGTTGTGAGTCACGATCGAGCGCCGGCTGAGGGACTTGTCCCGCCGCACGCTGCCCGCGTGCATCAGGTTTTCATGCCAGATGAGCACGCTGCCGGACTTGGGAACGTAGGGCTGCGGCGTGAATCCTGCCGCTTCGACCAGCTCTCCCCAGCGTTTGACCACGGTCTCGCCGAAGCGGCTCCAGTCCCCCTGGACCTTGGGGCACGAGGTGTCCTTCATGTAGACACGCGGGAGGCGATGGCTGCCCGGGTAGACGACCAGTTCGCCGGAACCCGGCTGGACGTCTTCCAGCGCCACCCACACGCCGCACATGTACCCGGCCGGGTACGGCGTAAGGTGGATGGTGTCCTGGTGGGCATCCTGCTGGCTGCCGAAGACATACACCAGCGACTGGCAGGGTTGCGACTGCTCGTCGAAAAGAAGGCCGAGCAGGCGGTGGATCCTTGGCAACAGCCAGATCTCGCGGATGGCGGGGAAGGTCGCGTGCATCTGCTCGAGCCGCGTGCTCTCGCCCCACTGGTAGCCCTGGTAGCCCTCGTCCACGGCCTTGGCGATGTCGGCTTGCGCCCGAGCCACCAGGTCCTCGGGCAGCGCCTCGGGAACCGCGAGGAATCCGTCGCGGACAAAACCACGCAGCAGTTCGGCTTCCTCGGCATCCACCCGACCGGTTTCCTGCAGGTTCGTGATGTGCGCCTCCGCGTCCGGCCTGTCGAACCAGGGCTGCAGCGAGGAGTCGGCATAGTCGTAGCGACCCGCATCACAGGGCCCGGCGAAAGCCAGTGGCACCCGGCCGCGGCGAAGCGTCTCGCGCACGCGTTCGGCAAGCGCGCCCTCATTGGCAACCTGGAAACCGTGGCTGCCGGTGCTCGCCTTGCCATCGTCGGCCTGGACCTGCAGTTCCAGCTTCACGGGGCCGTTGCCCAGCAGATGCGTGTGGATGTTCACCGGCACCTGGGTGGCGTCGGCCGGCAGCGCGGAAAGATCGACCGGATGGGACTGGTCGCCGACCTTCAGGGTGATGCCCTGCAGTCCCGTCGCCGGCCGCATCAGCGTGGCGCGCAGCAGCCCGTGCACACGCCCTGACTGCGACCACTCCACTCCCACCGAACGTCCGAACAACATCGCCTCTGCTCCTACTGGATTCAGCCCCGCAGGGCTCTTGCGAACACCCGCCACAGGCCATCGCGCGCCACGGCGCGCCGGAGGCGCTGCCACTGGCTGTCACGATAGCGACCGTCCACCAGGCTGAGCCGGAGCGAACCCAGGAGTCGCATGAAGCGCGCTCCCGCGTTGCGCAGCCGTCTCAGCCGACGGCTTTTTTTTCGAAATGCTCCGGGAACTCGATCGGCCCCTGGTGGCGCATCCAGTAAAGCAGCGACTGGCCGTGCGCGTCGAACGGATCCGGGTAGGCCGCCTGCAGGTCCACGCGTTCGCGATAGACCCGCCGGTGCCCGACCGGGATCGGCGTGCCGTCGTCGTAGCTGCCGAAGGCCCAGCGCACCTTGCTGGCCGGGTCCTGGTCGTCGAAGCGGGTCTTTTCGCGGTACCAGTCGACCAGCGCCTGCACCGAGGCGTTGCCCGGCGCGTTCTTGCTGGCCATCACCTGGTGGGCGCCGCTGTCGAAGCCGGTGAAGTGGTAGAAGCCCAGCGGCTTGCCGTCGACGGTGAAGCCTTCGTCGGCGCTGCCGGCCAGCTTGCGCGTGGTCAGGTTCCAGGTGGCGACGTTGAAGCGCGGCTCCTTGAGGATGCGCACGTCCTCGAAGAACACCGGCGCAAAGTCCACCCATTTCTGGTCGGTGAACAGGCCGCCGGGAATGTCGGCCACGCAGTAGTGGTAGATGCGGTCGGCCCACCAGGCGGCGAAGCGCTTGCCCTCGTCATTGGCGCGCACGCCGACGAAGCCCAGGTTGAAGATGCCGTGCTTGAGGCTGCAGATCTCGTTGTCCTTGATCGCCTCCATGCCGGTCTCGGGCACGATCTGGTGCGGCGTCAGCGCGACGCTGCCGGTGTCCAGGGTTTCAAGCAGGTCGTCCAGGCGCGAGAACAGCACCATGTCCGGGTCGAAGTAGATCACCCGCTCCACGTCCGGCCGGGCCAGCAGGGTCTTGAGCACGAAGGGCTTGATCGCCGTGGCCAGCTCGACGATGGCGTGGAAGAAGATCCAGCGCCGGCGGTCGGGAATGTCCAGGTCCTCGACCGCGATGACCTCGTCGATCAGGGCCGGGTCGAAGGCGACCTCGGCGCTGCGGCGGTCCGGCAGGGCCAGCACGATCTCGAACTCGGGGTGGAACTTGCGCAGCGATTCGCACAACAGCCTGACCTTGGGCAGGTAGTTGACGGCGGCCGAGGTGAAGACAACGGTTTTCATCGGGATTCCAGGCGGGGGGCCGCGGCGGCGAGGCGCGCGCGCAGCGCGAACAGGGCGTCCAGGGCGGCCCGGGCGTCGATCGCCGGGATTATAGCCCCCCGCGCATAGCCCCTGACCCGCTCGGCCGGCGCCCCCAGGTCGAACACGGCCAGCGGCAGCCCATGCGCCATCAGCTCCGAGGTCACGTAGGAAAACGTCTCGTGCCAGATCGAAGGCAGCAGGCAGACGCCCGTGCGCTCGCGGCGCAGCAGCTCCGGCAGCTCGCCGGCGCGGTAGGGGCCGGTGATGCGCAGCACCGGCGACACCGGCGGATCATCCAGCGTTCCGACAACCACGAGTCGCGCCGGGAGACGCTCGCGTTCGATCAGGACCGCCATCCCGCGCACGATGTCGGCGCCCTTGTAGCGGTTGATCTGGCCCACCACCGCGATCACCAGCGGGTCGGCGAAGTCGGGCTGCACCGGTTCCGGGCGGATGTAGGAGGTGTCGTGCGGCCGCAGGTGCAGGCGGTCCGCCGGCAGCTGCGGGAAGGCTTGGCGCAGCACGTCCAGCGAGGCCTGGGAAAAGGCGACGATTTCATCCGCGCCGGCCAGGACCGCGCCCCAGCGCTGGCGCCAGGCCGGCAGGTCCAGGTCGGGCAGCAGGCCCAGGAAGGGCGCGTCGTTGGCGGGCAGGCAGCGGGCGCAGCGCTCGTAGGCCGGCAGGCCGCAATAGCGGCCGGTGTCGTCGACCAGGGTCCAGGCCGGGCAGGCCGGGTGGTAGTCGTGCAGGTAATAGGTGACGGGCACGCCCTCGGCCTGGCGCGCGGCCACCCAGTCGAGCACCCGCCCCGGGTCGTCGAAGGAGACCAGGCTGTTGAGCACGATGCGTCCGGGCGCGGGCAACGCGTCCAGCGCCGCCGCCAGGCTGCCGTATTCGGCCTCGCGTTCCGGCGCCGCACCGCATTCGCGCAGCTGGTAGGCCTGGGTCGGCAGGTGCGGCGTGAGCAGGCTGACCAAGCGGCCCTCGGCGCGCCAGTGGGCCAGGCACTCGTCGCGGAAATGGTTGGCGCCGCCGCCCATCGCGTGGTCGAACACCACCCAGGGCGCCGGCTGGCCTGCCGGCGTCGGCGTCGTGCGGCTTCGCTGCGCTTCGGCCCGGCGCCGGCGGCCGGCGAGGCGGCGGGCCAGCATGTCCCGCGCGCGCCGCAGCAGGGCGCCAAGGTTGCCGCGTGCCAGCAGCGCCCGCGCCACCAGCCAGCGGCCCCGCCAGGACGACACGGCGCCCTGGCTGCCGAGGTAATGCCCGGGAAAACCCGCCAGCGTCGTCTGCGTGTGGTGGCCGTCGGCGTACTCGACGTCCAGCGAGGCCGCGGCACCCGCAACCGGTCCGCGCAGCCGCGCCTGCACCAGGAAACCGGCGCCCGCGGCGTGCGGGATGTCTGCATAGGCTTCGGCCAGGTCCGGCCGGTGGCCGGAAGGCTGGCAGCGCACGCGGGTTTCGCTGCCGTCGGCGTGCTTCACGACCAGCACGATGCGTCGCGCGGGCCCGCGCGGGTCGAGCCACCAGCCCCAGCCGAACAGCCGGTCCTCGCGCAGGACCAGCGAATCAAACGCGTGCCTGGGGCTCATGGACGCGGCTGGCCCCGCAGCCGCCGGGCCAGCGCGCGCAGCGGCCGGGTGAGGCGCCAGGAGCGCGAGGCCAGCACGCGGGCGTGTTCGGCCTCGAGCGCGGCGTGGCGCGTGCCGAGCGCGGCGTGGCGCGTGCCGAGCTCGGCGAGGCTGGCCTGCAGCGCCTCACGTTCTTCCGCGGACGCGGCCAGCGCCGCCTCCAGCGCGTGAATGGCGGCCATTCGCTCCAGCGACAGCGCCTTGGTGTCCTCAAGCGCGGCATGGACCTCGTCAAGCCGCTGCTCCATGGCCTGCAGGCTGGCCAGGCGTTCCATCGAGAGCGTCTTCGCGTCTTCAAGCGCCGCGTGCACGGCGTCGAGCTTCGCGCCCTGCCCGGCGATCTCGTCCAGCCGCGACAGCGACAGCGCCCGCGCCTCTTCGAGGCCTTGCTCGGCCTCGCCGAGCCGGGCCTGCAGCGCGCCGGCCGCGACGCGGCTGCGGTTCAAGGGCGTGGCCAGGGCAGAGGCCCCGGCCAGCATCGTCTGCACGTGGGCTTCGAGCGATTCCCCCAGCGCGGCCAGCGCCTGGCCCTCGTCCTCGCCGTGGGCGAAGGCCAGGCTGGCGGCGTGCAGCTGCGCGACCCAGCCGGCCAGCCCTTCGCCGCCCGCGGGCGCGGCCAGGCGATGGTGGCGACGACCCGGGTCCAGGTGCGCACGCAGGCCTTCGTGGCCTTCCGGCGCCTGCGGCCAGTCCAGGCCGAGTCGCCGGGCCAGGGCCTCGAGCGTGGGCGCCGGCGCCTCCAGCAGGTCGGTGAAGGCCACCGCCGCACGGATCGCGCCGCGGCTGTCGCGCTCGGCCAGCACCAGGTGCTGGGCCCAGAGCAGGCGCGCATACCAGGCCGGCAGGCCGTCGCGGGCCTGCAGCGAGCGCGCCACTTCATCCGGCGCGCGCAGGCTCAGCACGAAGGCCGGTTCGATGCCCTGCCGCGCCAGCAGCCGGCGCCACAGCGGCAGCAGGCGGCAGGTGCGCGGGTCCTTGAAGGCCCACAGCGCCTGGCCGTCGAAATCGGCGGCGATCCAGGCGGCGAGTTCGTCTTCGGCGGCCCTTGCCGGCTCGCTGTCCAGCCAGCCCTCCGGCAGCGGGCGCAGGTCGTCCCAGCCGCGGCCGAGGGCCAGCAGCAGGCGCTCCTGCACCTGCACGGCGTCCGCGTTTTCGAAATAGCCGGCGGGGTTGTCGGCCTCGGCCGGCACCAGGCGCCGGCCCAGCGGCAGGCCCAGCGCCGCGAGGGCGCCGGCCAGCGCCGAGGTGCCGGCGCGGTGCATGCCGAGCACGATCACCGCGCGCGGCGGCGCGTTCACGCGTCGGGGCCCCGGTGGCTTCGGCGGGCCATTCAGGCCAGCGCCGCCTCGAGTTCGGCCAGCAGGTCCTGCACGTCCTCGACGCCCACGCTCAGGCGCACCAGGTTGTCGGTGACGCCCAGCGCGGCGCGGCGGTCGGCCGGTACCGAGGCGTGGGTCATCACCGCCGGGTGGTTGGCCAGGCTTTCGACGCCGCCCAGGGATTCGGCGCAGGCGAACAGCTCCAGCTTGCCCATGAATTCCTTGGCAGCCTCGAAGCCGCCCTTGAGCCAGACGCTGACCATGCCGCCGGCGCCCTTCATCTGGCGCGCGGCCAGGGCGTGCTGCGGGTGCGACTTCAGGCCCGGGTAGGCGACGCGTTCGACCTTCGGGTGCTTTTCCAGGTATTCGGCGATCGCCTGGGCGTTTTCGCAGTGCGCCTTCATGCGCAGGTGCAGGGTCTTGAGCCCGCGCAGGGCCAGGAAGCTGTCGAAGGGGCCCTGCACGCCGCCGATGGCGTTCTGCAGGTAGGCCATCTTTTCCGCCAGCGCAGTGTCGTCGCCGACCACGGCCATGCCGCCGACGATGTCGGAATGGCCGTTGAGGTACTTGGTGGCCGAGTGCATGACGATGTGCGCGCCCAGCGCCAGCGGCTGCTGCAGCATCGGCGAGCAGAAGGTGTTGTCGACGACGACGATCAGGCCGCGCGCGCGCGCCTTCGCCGCGACGGCTTCGATATCGACGAGCTTGAGGGTCGGATTGGTCGGGGTCTCGATCCAGACCATCTTCGTGTTCGGCTTGATGCCGGCCTCGAAGGCGGCGTCGTCGTTGAGGTCCACCCAGCTGAAGTCCAGGCCGGCGCTGCGCCGGCGCACGCCTTCGAACAGGCGGTAGGTGCCGCCGTAGACGTCGTCCATGCACAGCACGTGGCTGCCGCTGTCGAGCAGCTCGAGGATCGTCGAGGTCGCCGCCAGGCCCGAGGCGAAGGCGAAGCCGCGGCTGCCGCCCTCGAGCGCCGCGACGCAGCGCTCGTAGGCGAAGCGCGTCGGGTTGTGGCTGCGCGAGTACTCGAAGCCCTGGTGCACGCCCGGGCTTTCCTGCACGTAGGTCGAGGTGGCGTAGATCGGCGTCATCACCGCGCCCGTGGACGGGTCGGGCGACTGGCCGGCGTGGATCGCGAGGGTGCCGGGGCGGTGGGTCGGGGCGTGGGGCATGGAAGGTCCTTGGGTTACTGCACCCGGCGGCGCAGGTAGTTGAGCAGGTCGATGCGGGTGATCAGGCCCAGGAAACGCTCGCCGTCGACGACGATGGCCACCTGGCCGCGGTCGAACACCGGCAGCAGCGATTCCATCGGCTCGGTGACCTGCAGCAGGGTGAGCTGGGTGACCATGGCGCTGGCGACGCTGTCCTTGAAGCGCTCCTCCTTGCCGTAGACATGCATCAGCACGTCCGACTCGTCGACGATGCCGACGATCTTCTCGCCCTCCATCACCGGCAGCTGGGAAACGTCGTACATCTTCATGCGCTGGTAGGCGACGTGCAGGGTGTCGTTGGGGCCGACCACCACGGTGTCGCGCTGGGCGTAGGGGCGCAGGATCAGGTCGCGCAGGTCGTCGTGCACCTCGCGTTCGAGGAAGCCGTTGTCGAGCATCCAGTAGTCGTTGTACATCTTCGACAGGTACTTGTTGCCGGTGTCGCAGACGAACACGACCACCTTCTTCGGCTCGGTCTGTTCCTGGCAGTACTTCAGCGCCGCCGCCAGCAGGGTGCCGCTGGAGCTGCCGCCGAGCACGCCTTCCTTCACCAGCAGTTCGCGGCCGGCCAGGAAACTTTCCTTGTCGGAAATGGCATAGGCCTTCTTCACCCGGCTGAAATCGGAGATGTCGGGCAGGAAGTCCTCGCCGATGCCTTCGACCATCCAGCTGCCGGACTTGGTGCTCAGCACGCCTTCGTTGATGTACTGGGTGAGGATGGAGCCGACCGGATCGGCCAGCACCAGCTCGACGTGCGGCGCGGCCTTGGCGAAATACCGCGACAGGCCGGTCATGGTGCCCGAGCTGCCGCAGCCGAAGACGATGGCGTCCATGTCGCCGTCCATCTGCGCCCAGATCTCCGGGCCGGTGCCCTGCTCATGCGCCGCCGGGTTGTCGGGGTTGCCGAACTGGTTGATGAAATAGGCGCCCGGGGTTTCGGCGGCGATGCGCGCGGCCATGTCCTGGTAATAGTCAGGGTGGCCCTTGGCCACGTCCGAACGCGTGAGCACGACCTCGGCGCCCATCGCGCGCAGGTTGAAGATCTTCTCGCGGCTCATCTTGTCGGGCACGACCAGCAGCAGCCTGTAGCCCTTCTGCTGGGCCACCAGGGCCAGACCGATGCCGGTGTTGCCAGCGGTGCCCTCGACGATCAGCGCACCGGGCTTGAGGTCGCCCCGGGCCTCGGCGGCTTCGATCATCCGCAGGCCGATGCGGTCCTTGATGGACCCGCCGGGATTCATGCATTCCAGCTTCAGGTAGAGCTCGCAGACCCCGGTATCGAGGTGCTGGGCCTTGACCATCGGCGTATTGCCGATGAGTTCGAGCACGTTGGCATTTGCCGTCATGGAGGGGAACCGGGCGATTTCGCGGACCCCGATTCTACCGGAGAGCGCGGCGGCGGCGACCCGACGAGGTGGGCCGCCGCCGCCACGGCGGTAACTCAGTGCCGGCGTTGGTCGAACATTCGGGTCAGCCGGTCCTTGGCGTTGAGCTTTTCCTTCTTCATGCGCCCCAGCGTGGTGTCGTCCAGCGGCAGGACGCCCAGTTCGGCGTCCAGCACCTGCTTGTCGAGTTCACGATGGCGGTGGTAGAGCTGCCGGAATTCCGGGTCGCTCTTCATCAGCGCTTCGAGTTCCTGTTGCGGTTGCCCTTCAAACATCGGAATGACCTCCTCCATAAAACGCGAACGCCCCGGCTGGGAAGACCGGGGCGTTGCGGATCGAGATTAAGGTCAGGTCGCTTTCGCGGGCGGCGCCTCCACGCGACGCGCGCGCATCCCGAAGGAAGGCGGCGCGTCCGGCGGTGGCGAGGTCTGCTTTCATCGGCCTGGCTCATGGTCCCGGGGGCATCGGGCCGCCGGGAATTTGAACCTACTCCCCCTCCACGGGGGTCGCAACCACTTTCGCAAGCCTTTGTTTTTAAATCAGTTGATGATTATCTCGACCCGGCGGTTGCGGGCCCGGCCGGCGGCGTTGCCATTGTCGGCCACCGGGCTCGATTCGCCCAGACCCGCGGCCTGCAGGCGCCCGCCGTCCACCCCGGCCTCGACCAGAACCCGCTTCACGGCCTCGGCGCGGCGCTGGGACAGCGCCTGGTTGGCGGCTTCGCCGCCCTGGCTGTCGGTGTGGCCCTCGATGCGCACGCTGCCGGAGCCGCTGAGCAGTCCGGCCAGCGCACGCAGGCTGGCCTGGGCCGCGCCGGTCAGGCTGGCGCTGCCGCTGCCGAAGGCGTTGCCGTCGAGCGTGTACACGTCGCGCCCGCCCTTGCGACTGAGCGGCGGCGGGCTGGCGTCGGTGATGTCGTCGGCGGCGATGGCCGCGGCGAGTTCGGCCTCCTGGCGCGCCAGTTCGGCCTCGCGGGCCCGGGCGGCGGCCAGCTTGCGGGCCTGGGCGGTTTCGGCCTCGGCGGCCTCGAGTTCGGCCACGCGCTGGGTTTCGGCCTGTTCGAGCTCGCGCTGGATGGCCTCTTCCCGCGCCATCGCCTGCAGGCGCAGGCGTTCGGCCTCGCGACGGGCACGCTCGGCCTCGCGCTGGCTGGCTTCGAGCATGATCTGGTCGCGCTCGCGGTCGAGCTGCCGGGCCTGCCCGACCAGCAGCTCGGCTTCGGCGGCCAGCCGGGCCGCCTCGAGACGCACGGCGGCCAGGCCGAGCTTGTGTTCGCGGTCGCGGCGGCGGGCGTCGCGGGCGTCGGCGATGGCCTGGCGGGCCTGCAGGCGCTCGAGCCGGGCCAGCGAACCCAGCGACGGGTCGGTTTCCAGGGCGCGAAGCTCGGCGGTCAGGCGCGCGACCGCCTCCTCGTGGTCGGTGCTGGCGGTGGCCGGGCCGCACAGGGCCAGGCCGGCGGCGAGGAGCAGGGCCAGAAGTCGGGTGCTCATGTTCAGCGCTCCCCGTTCACGAGCAGGCGCCGGCGCAGGTCGGCATTGCGGGCCGCGGCGCTTTCGACGGCCTGGCGGGCGGTGTCGAGGCGCGCCTTGGCATGGGCCAGGTCGGCATTGGCGGCGGCCGCCTCGGCCAGCCGCAGCCGGTCGGACTTGCGCCGGGTCGCCAGCGCGGCGGACCACTGGCCTCGCGCCTGTTCAAGGGCCCTGGCCGCATCGCCGCGCGGCTCGGCGGCCTCGGCGGCCATCACCGCGCGTTCGGCGGCGGCCAGCGCCGCGTCGACCTCGTCGGCCGCCGCTGTATTCACGCCAAACAGCGAAACCGCCAGCAGGATTGGCAGCGCACGATGGATTTTTAACGGCATTGATGTCATAAGGCGAACTCGCAGGTGGGCGTTTCGGCGAGGCCATTGTAGCCACGCCCGGGCACCCGCCGGGACCGAACTCAGGGGCTGCAAGGATACTGACATGGACATCGGCTACTTCCTGAAGCTGATGACGGAAAAGAACGCGTCGGACATGTTCCTCACGACCGGCGCGCCCGTCTATATCAAGGTCGAAGGCAAACTCTACCCGCTTGGCAATACCGGCCTGCCCGCCGGCATGGTCAAGAAGATCGCGTACTCGCTGATGGACGAGGGCCAGGTCCCCGCCTTCGAGCGCGACCTGGAGTTCAACATGGCGATCGCCGTGAAGGACACCGGCCGCTTCCGCGTGAACGTGTTCAAGCAGCGCGGCGAAGTGGGCATGGTCATCCGCGCCATCAAGTCCGAGATCCCGGGCATCGACCAGCTCAAGCTGCCGGCGGTCCTGAAGGACATCGTGATGGAACAGCGTGGCCTGGTCCTGGTGGTCGGTTCGACCGGCTCGGGCAAGTCCACCACCCTGGCCGCGATGATCGACCACCGCAACGCCAGCACCACCGGCCACATCCTCACCATCGAGGACCCGATCGAGTTCCTGCACAAGCACAAGAAGTCGATCGTGAACCAGCGCGAGGTCGGCCTGGACACCCACGCCTTCCACAACGCGCTCAAGAACGCGATGCGCGAGGCGCCGGACGTGATCCTGATCGGCGAGATCCTCGACGCGGTCACCATGGAATCGGCCATCGCCTTCGCCGAAACCGGCCACCTGTGCATGGCCACCCTGCACTCGAACAACGCCGACCAGACCCTGGACCGCATCCTGAACTTCTTCCCGGAGTCGGCCCACAAGAACGTGCTGATGAACCTCTCGCTCAACCTCAAGGCGATCATCAGCCAGCGCCTGGTGGTGGGCAAGGACGGCAAGCGCCTGCCGGCCGCCGAGATCCTGATCAACACCCCGATGATCCGCGACCTCATCCGCCGCGGCGAGGTGCACGAGATCAAGGACGCGATGGACAAGTCGCTGCAGGAAGGCATGCAGACCTTCGACCAGTCGCTGTTCCGCATGTACAAGGAAGGCAAGGTTGAGCTGGAGGAAGCCCTGCGCAAGGCCGATTCGCGCGATGGCCTGGCGCTGAAGATCCGCCTGTCCGAAGGCGCCAGCGGCGAACACGACCCCTACGCCGACATGTACGGCGGCGCCGGTCCCGGCAGCGAAACCCAGACCTACTGAGCCGGCTCAGCTGCCGGCGGGCGCGTCCGGCTGGTTTTCCGGCCGGGCGGCGTCGAAAGCCTCCAGCGCCAGGCATTCCCGGGTGATCCGCCGGATCGTGCGGTAGGGCGCCATGTCCACGCCGAAACGCTCGGCGTTGTAGACCTGCGGCACCAGGCAGCAGTCGGCCATGGTCGGCACGTCGCCGTCGCAATAGGCGCCGGTGGACGGGTTGTCGCACAGGGTGTCCTCGAGGGCATCGAAACCCACCTTGATCCAGTGCCGCACCCAGGCTTCGCGTTCGGCCTGGGGCACGTTCCAGGTGCTCTCGAAGAACTGCAGCACCCGGAGGTTGTTGAGCGGGTGCATGTCGCTGGCGATCAGCTGCGAGATCGCGCGAACGCGCTGGCGGTCGCGGGCGGTGGCCGGCATCAGCGGCGGCGCCGGCCAGGTTTCGTCCAGGTATTCCATGATCGCCAGGGACTGGCGCAGGATGCGGTTGCCGTGCAGCAGCACCGGCACCAGCTCCTGGGGATTGAGGTCGCTGAAAGGTGGCTTGTGCTGTTCGCCGCCGTCGCGCACCAGGTGCACCGGCGTGGTCTCGTAGGGCAGGCCCTTGAGGTTGAGCGCGATGCGCACGCGGTAGGCGGCGCTGGAGCGCCAGTACGAATAAAGCCGGATCGAGCCCGCGTTCATGGCGTCTGCTCCCTTTCCTGCCCTGCCTGATCCCAGCATACGCCGGGCCGACGCCGCCTGTGTAGGAGCGCCTTCAGGCGCGAATGTCTACTTTGCCAAGGACAAAGTCAAAAGATTCGCGCCTGAAGGCGCTCCTACGGGTGCCGGCCTCAGGCCCTCTGGATGCGCTGCTCGATCGCGCCGAAGATGCTGTTGCCGGCCTTGTCGAACATCTCGATGCGCACGGTGTCGCCGAAGGCCATGAAGGGCGTGCTCGGCTTGCCGTCGCGCAGGGCTTCGACCGTGCGCTGTTCGGCGAAGCAGCTGGCGCCCAGCGAAGTGTCCTCGTTGGCGACCGTGCCGGAGCCGACGATGGTGCCGGCCGACAGCGGCCGGGTCTTCGCGGCATGGGCCACCAGCTGGGCGAAGTCGAACTGCATGTCGACGCCGGCTTCGGGCGCGCCGAACCACTTGCCGTTGATGTGCGTCAGCAGCGGCAGGTGCAGCTTGTTGCCCTGCCAGGCCTCGCCCAGCTCGTCCGGCGTCACGAACACCGGGCTCAGGGCCGAACGCGGCTTGGACTGCAGGAAGCCGAAGCCCTTGGCCAGTTCGCCCGGAATCAGGTTGCGCAGCGAGACGTCGTTGACCAAGCCCACCAGCTGGATGTGGCCGGCAGCCTCGGCCGGCGAGGCGCCCTGGGGCACGTCGTCGGTGATCACCACGATCTCGGCCTCCAGGTCGATGCCGTGGGCCTCGTCGGCCACCAGCACCGGGTCGCGCGGGCCGTAGAAGCCGGCGCTGACCGCCTGGTACATCAGCGGGTCGGTGTAGAAGCTCTCGGGCACCTCGGCGCCGCGCGCCTTGCGCACCCGCGCCACGTGCGGCAGGTAGGCGCTGCCGTCGACGAATTCATAGGCGCGCGGCAGCGGCGAGGCCAGCTGGGCGAAATCCACGTCGAACACCGGCTCGCCGTTCACGGTTTCCGGCGTGCCGGCTTCCAGCGCCTCGAACACGGCGTTGAGCCGCGGCGCCGTGTTGGACCAGTCTTCCAGCGCCTGCTGCATCGTCGGCGCGATGCCGGTGGCCTTGACCGCGCGGGTGAGGTCGCGCGAGACCACGATCAGCGTGCCGTCGCGGCCGCCTTCCTTGAGGGAACCCAGTTTCATCGCTTGCTCCTTGCGTCCGTGCGGCTCAGCCGCGCCGGGTGGGGTCGAAATGTTTCTGCAGGCCCTGCCAGCAGGACTGGTAGTCGCGCTGGCGGTGACCGGCGTCCAGGGCCTGGGCCGCGGGCCGGATGACGCCGCGCGATTCGAACATGAAGGCCATCGTGTCGGTGATGACGTCCGGTTTGGACAGGTCGGCGTGGCTGGCCTTGTCGAAGGTCGCCGCGTCCGGGCCGTGGCCGGTCATCGCATTGTGCAGCGAACAGCCGCCGGGCACGAAACCCTCGGCCTTGGCGTCGTAGGCGCCGTGCACCAGGCCCATGAACTCGCTGGCGATGTTCCGGTGGAACCACGGCGGCCGGAAGGTGTCCTGGGCCACCAGCCAGCGCGGCGGGAAGATCACGAAGTCGATGTTGCTGGTGCCCGGCGTGTCGCTGGGCGAATGCAGCACCAGGAAGATCGACGGGTCCGGGTGGTCGTAGCTGATCGAGCCGATGGTGTTGAAGCGGCGCAGGTCGTATTTGCTCGGCGCGTAGTTGCCGTGCCAGGCGACGACGTCCAGCGGGCTGTGGGCGATGTCGGCGCGCCACAGGCTGCCCTGGAACTTGGCCACCAGCTCGAAGTCGCCCTCGGTGTCTTCCCAGGCCGCCACCGGCGCCAGGAAATCACGCGGGTTGGCCAGGCCGTTGCTGCCGATCGGGCCCAGGTCCGGCAGCCGGAACATCGCGCCGAAGTTTTCGCAGACATAACCGCGGGCCTCGCCGTCGGGCAGCGAGATGCTGAAACGCAGGCCACGCGGGATCAGCGCGATCTCCTGCGGCTCAATCTCAAGCACGCCCAGCTCGGTGGCGATGCGCAGGCGGCCCTGCTGGGGAACGATCAGCAGCTCGCCGTCGGCGTCGTAGAAATAGCGCCCGTCCATGTCCTTGTTGGCGGCGTACACATGCACGCCCATGCCGGTGCCGGCCCAGGACCCGCCGTTGCCGGCCATCGTGAACAGGCCGTCGAGCCAGTCGGTCGGCGCCGACGGCATCGGCAGCGGGCTCCAGCGCAACTGGTCCGGCGTTACCGGGCCGTGGCCGAAATCATTGTGGAAACCCGCATGCGCCAGTTCGGTGAACGGGCCGTGCATCGCCGCCGGACGGATCCGGTACAGCCAACTGCGCCGGTTGCTGGCGCGCGGCGCGGTGAACGCCGTGCCGCTGACCTGCTCGGCGTAGAGGCCGTAGGGCGCCTTCTGCGGCGAATTGCGCCCCACCGGCAGCGCACCGGGCAGCGCCTCGGTCGCGAACTCGTTCCCAAAACCGCTCTGGTAACTCAGGCTCATGCGCGGCTCCGGTCAGAGCACGCCGCGGCGCATCTGGTCGCGTTCGATCGACTCGAACAGGGCCTGGAAGTTGCCCTCGCCGAAACCCTCGTTGCCCTTGCGCTGGATGATCTCGAAGAAAATCGGACCGAACGCGTTCTGGGTGAAGATCTGCAGCAGCTTGCGCTGCTTGGTCTCCGGGTCGGCGTCGATCAGGATGCTGTTCTTGCGCAGGCGGGCGACGTCCTCGCCGTGCGCCGGGATGCGCTGGTCGATCACGTCGAAGTAGGTGTCCGGGGTATCGAGGAACTTGACACCGGCCTCGTGCATGGCTTCCACCGAGCTGTAGATGTCGTCGGTGAACAGCGCGATGTGCTGGATGCCCTCGCCCTTGTACTCGCGCAGGTATTCGTTGATCTGGCTCTTCTCGTCGCTCGACTCATTGAGCGGGATGCGCACCACGCCGTCGGGCGCGGTCATCGCCTTCGACAGCAGGCCGGTCTTGGCGCCCTTGATGTCGAAGTAGCGGATCTCGCGGAAGTTGAACAGCTTCTCGTAGTAGTCCGACCACTTCTGCATGTTGCCCATGAACAGGTTGTGGGTCAGGTGGTCGATGAAGGTCAGGCCGAAACCCTTGGGGTTCTGGTCCACGCCCGGGATCGGCGCGAAGTCCGCGTACAGGTCCTCGCGGCCGTCGTCGACCAGGTACAGCATGCAGTCGCCGATGCCCTTGACCACCGGCGCGTCCACGGCACGGGTGTCGGCACGGTGGTCCTGGCGCTCGCCGCCGTTGGCCAGCACGTGTTCGAGCACCTTCGAGGAAGGCGTCTTGAACCGGATCGCGAAACCGCAGGCCGAGGGGCCGTGCTGGGCCGCGAAATCCGAAGCAAAGGAATCGGGCGTCTCGTTGAGCAGGAAATTGATCGTGCCCTGGCGGTACAGGGTGATCGGCCGGCTCTTGTGCTTCGCAATCGCGGTGAAGCCGAGGTTGCGCAGGTACTGCGCCATCGCCTCGCCGCGATCGGCCGGCGCGGCGAATTCAACGAACTCGAAGCCGTTGATGCCCATCGGATTTTCGAAGGTGGTGGGCTGCATGCCCAGGTTGGGTTGTGCGCTCATGGAAAACCTCCGGGAAGCCGCTTGCATGGGGAAGACGTCCGTTATAGTTTCAACTGAAACCATTTGCAAGGTGCATTGCCGCAATGCCTGAACGCGACATCCTGGACCTGGCGCATTTCCTGCCCTACCGGCTGTCGGTGCTGTCGAACCGCATCAGCCAGGACATCGCCCGCCTCTACGCCGACCGCTTCGACCTGGGCGTGACCGAATGGCGGGTGCTGGCGGTGCTGGGCCGGCGCGACGACCTGTCGGCCCGGGAGGTCGCCGAACGCACCGCGATGGACAAGGTCGCCGTCAGTCGCGCCGTCGCCAGCCTCCAGGCCGCCGGCCGCATCGAGCGCGACACCCACGGCGACGACCGCCGCCGTTCCGTGCTGCGCCTCAGCCCGGCCGGCCGGGCCATCTACGAAGACGTGGCGCCGATGGCCCTCGCCTACCAGCGCCGCCTGCTCGAGGGCCTGGACACCGACGAACGCGCCACCCTCGACCGCCTGCTGACCCGCATCGAAGAACGCGAAGCCGCCACCCGCGACTAAGCCGCCGGGCGGCCGGGGGGACGGGTGCTACTTCCCCCGCGCAAATGAAAACGGGTGCAATTCCCCGAAGGAAATTGCACCCGTCCCCATACCCTCAGCCAGCTTCAGGCCTTGGGATGCGTCCCACCCGCCTGCGGCTCGCCGACTTCCGACTTGCCGGGCACGTCGTCCTCGAAATCCTGCAGCGTGTCGAGGTGCATCAGCTTCTTCACCAGCGGCGCGATCACCACCATGACCACGCCCACGCCCACCGCGACCCAGCCGACCGTGGTGTAGACCTCGAGCACGCGCTCGGGGCCGGCGTTGTCCACGCCTTCCGAACCCGTGGCCGCGGCGATCATGCCGGCGGCGAAGTTGCCCGAAGCCGAGGCGAAGAACCAGGTGCCCATGATCAGGCTGGCCAGGTGCGCCGGCGACAGCCGGTTCATCGCCGACAGGCCCACCGGCGACAGGCACAGTTCGCCGGTCGTGTGCAGCAGGTAGATCAGGAAGATGAACAGCACCGGGGTCAGGCCGCCTTCGTAGATGGCCGACGAGCCGGCGACCAGCACCAGGAAGCCGGCGCCGAGCTGGATGACGCCCAGGCCGAACTTGGCCGGCGACGAGGGCTCCAGGCCGCGGCGGCCCAGGAACAGCCACAGGCCGGCGAACACCGGTCCGAGCAGCACGATGTAGATCGCGTTGATCGACTGGAACACCGAGGCCGGCACTTCGTAGCCCAGCAGGCGGCGGTCCACCGAGCTGTCGGTGAACAGGTTCAGCGACGAACCGGCCTGCTCGAACAGCGCCCAGAACAGGATCGAGCCGACGATCAGGTACATGGCCGCGAAGATGCGGTCACGGTCCTGCGGCGCCAGCTTGAACACCGCGGTGAACATCACGTAGCCGACCAGGATGATGCCGGCGCCACCGAGCAGCCAGCCGACCAGGCTCTGGTACTGAATCAGCACCCAGACCAGGCCGACGCCGCCGATGCCCACCAGGTACAGCCACCACTCCATGCTCAGGCCGGCGGTGCGGCGCGAAAGGCGCTCGGGATCGCGCGGTTCGCCCTTGCCCATCAGGGCCGGCTTGCCGATCACGAACACGATCAGGCCCAGCAGCATGCCCAGGCCGGCGGCGCCGAAGCCGTAGGCCCAGCCGTAGGTCTCGCCCAGCCAGCCGGCGATGATCGCGCCCAGCGCGGCACCGAGGTTGATGCCCATGTAGAAGATCGTGTACGCCGAGTCACGGCGCAGGTCGGTACGCGGGTAGAGCTGGCCGACGATGACCGAGATGTTGGCCTTCAGGAAACCCGAGCCGACGACGATGAAGCTCAGCGCCAGCCAGAACCAGTTCAGCGCCCAGCTGTCCTGGCCGCCGTTGCCCTCGATCGCCATCAGGCAGTGGCCGATGGTCAGCAGCACGGCGCCGTACAACACCGCCTTGCGCTGGCCCAGGTAGCGGTCGGCCAGGTAACCACCCAGCACCGGCGTGATGTAGACCAGCGCCGTGTAGGCGCCGTATATGATCGACGATTCTTCCTCGCTGTAGAGCCAGTGCTTGACGAGGTAGAAGATCAGCAGCGCGCGCATGCCGTAGTAGGAGAAGCGCTCCCACATTTCGGCGAAGAACAGGACGTAGAGTCCGCGCGGGTGGCCGAGGAAGGTTTTCTCCCCGGCGGTATTCGGAAGGCTGGCCACTTGGTTGCTTACTCCCCTGGGTAATCAAAGTGAAACAAGGCGCGAAGGTGTAACCGGTGGGGGCCGGCGGCGTCAAACGCCGGCCGGCCCGTTCAGCCTCAGCCGCCGGCCGGGTAGGTGAAGCTCGAACCCACGCCCAGCGGGAAGCCCAGGGCCCAGAAGCCGATCAGGAAGGCGGTCCAGACCACCAGCAGGGTGATCGAGTACGGCAGCATCAGCGCCAGCAGGGTGCCGACGCCGGCACCCTTCACGTACTTCTGGCAGAACACCACGATCAGCGGGAAATACGGCAGCAGCGGCGTGATGATGTTGGTCGAGCTGTCGCCGACGCGGTAAGCGGCCTGGGTCAGGTCGGGCGAGACGCCCAGCTGCATCAGCATCGGCACCATCACCGCGCCGATCAGGGCCCACTTGGCCGAGGCCGAGCCGACCATCAGGTTCACGAAGCCCGACAGCAGCACGATGCCCACCAGGGTCGCGGCCATCGGCAGGCCCATGGCCTGCAGCAGGTTGGCGCCCTTGATCGCCATCAGCACGCCCAGGTTCGACTGCCCGAAGGCAAAGATGAACTGGGCCGCGAAGAAGGCCATCACGATGTAATAGCCCATGCCCGACATCGCCTTGGACATGCCGGCGATGATGTCGCGGTGGGTCTTCACCGTGCCCGCGACGTAGCCGTACACCACGCCCGGGATCAGGAAGAAGATGAAGATCAGCGGCACGATCGAGCGCATCAGCGGCGAAGTGAAGGCCAGCAGCGGATGCGTGCCCGGCGCCAGCGTGGCCGGGTCGGCGGCCCAGGGCGTGCCTTCCGGCAGAAGGGTCAGCACGAACAGCACGATCGCCACGGCCATCGCCAGCATCGCCGCGACCAGGCCCTTGCGTTCCTCGGGCCGCAGCGCCTCCATTTTCGGCATCTGGCTGGTGTCGCCGTCGACCGGCGTCGCCTTCAGGCGCGGCTCGATCACCAGGTCGGTCAGGATCCAGCCGACGATCATGATCAGCAGGGTCGAGCTGGTGGTGAAGAAATAATTGTTGAGCGGATTGACCTCGTAGCTCGGGTCGACCAGCTGCGCCGCGGCCTGGGTGAGGCCCGCCAGCAGCGGATCCAGGCTCGAGGGCACGATGAAGGTGGCCGAGAAGCCACCGGACACGCCGGCGAACGCCGCCGCGATGCCCGCCAGCGGGTGCCGCCCGGCGGCGTAGAAGATCACCGCGCCCAGCGGGATCACCAGCACGTAGCCGGCGTCGACCGCCACATGGCTGAGCACGCCGACGCCGACAAGCGCCGGCGTCAGCAGCGCCTTCGGGGTGACGCTGAGCATCGCCCGCAGCGCCGCGTTGATGAAGCCGGTGTGCTCGGCCACGCCCAGGCCCAGCATCGCCACCAGCACCACGCCCAGCGGCGCGAAGGTGACGAAGGTGTTGACCATGCTGGCCATGAAACTGGTCAGGCTGCTGCCGGACAGCAGGTTGACGATTTCCACCGGCGCCTGGGTGCGCGGGTCGATCTCGGCGAAGCTCATCTGCGCCATCACCGCCGACACGGCCCAGGTGATCAGCATCAGGATCAGGAACAGCACCGCCGGGTCCGGCAGCTTGTTGCCCACGCGTTCGACGAGGTCGAGGCCGCGGGTGATCAAGCCGCGCTTGGCGAGATCGGGCGGGATGGCTTGGCTCATGGTGGCTCCGGGCGGGTTTCGGACAAGGCCCGAAGACTAGCAGCCCGTCCGGCCGGATGCCTCAGCCGGGCTGGCCCAGCACGGTGCGCACCTCGAACAGCTCCGGGAAGAAGGTTAGTTCAAGCGCTTGCTTGAGGAAGCCCACGCCGGAACTGCCGCCGGTGCCACGCCTGTAGCCGATGATGCGCTCGACGGTCTTCATGTGCCGGAAGCGCCAGAACTGGAAGCTGGCCTCGACGTCCACCAGCTGTTCGCAGGTCGCGTAGGCCTCCCAGTGGGTGTCCGTGTCTTCGTAGATTGCCTTGAACACCGGGACCAGCGCCGGCTCGCGCTCGTAGGGCTGGGACCAGTCGCGTTGCACGCAGCGCGCCGGGATGGCGTAGCCCTTGCGGTGCAGGTGGCGCAGGAATTCGTCGTACAGGCTCGGGGCGTTGAGCACCGCCTCCAGCTCCGCCGTCGCCGCCGGGTCGTGCGAGAACACCTTCACCATGCCGGCGTTCTTGTTGCCCAGCAGGAATTCCACCAGCCGGTACTGCAGCGACTGGAATCCCGAGGCCGGGCCCAGGATGTCGCGAAACTGCAGGTAGTCGGCCGGGGTCAGGGTTTCGAGCACCGACCACATTTCGGTCAGCTGCTTCTGCACCTGCTTCACCCGGGCCAGGATCTTCTGCATCGGGTCGAGCTCGTCGCGCTGCAGGCAGGCCACGGCGGCGCGCAGCTCGTGGATCAGCAGCTTCAGCCACAGCTCCGAGACGTGGTGCTGGACGATGAACAGCATCTCGTCGTGGTGCGGCGGGTCCGACAGCGGCTTCTGGGCCGACAGCAGGGTGTCGAGCTGCAGGTAGCCGCCATAGGTGAGGCGGTCGCGCAGGTCGGTCGTGATGCCCTGCTCGAGGGCGCGCTGGTTCGGGGGCTGGGACAAGGCGGTTCCCGGGTTTTGCTGGGGTGCACAAGATTAGCCCCCCGGGACCGTAACGCCAACGCAACCAAAAACGGCTACCATCCGGCTGCGAAAGCCGTCAATCAGGCTTTTGCGTCTTTTACCAGGGGAAAACCAATCATGAAGCTAGCGCCACGCGCGTCCGCGTTGCTCGTCCTGTGCCTGGCGGCCGGGGCGGCCTCGGCCCAGGTGTCCCTCACCGGGCCCGCCTACACCCAGGATTTCGACACCCTCGCCAACTCGGGCACGGCCAACGCCGCCCTGCCGGCGGGCTGGCTGATCAACGAAACCGGCGGCGGCAGCCGCGACAACGAGCTCTACGCCGGCGATACCGGTGGCAGCAATTCGGGCGACACCTACAGCTACGGCGCCAGCGGCTCGGCCGAACGCGCGCTGGGTGGCCTGCTGAGCGGCTCGCTGAACCCGACCTTCGGCGCCTGCTTCACCAACAACACCGGCAGCGCCCTCGAGGCGCTGGACATCGCCTACACCGGCGAACAGTGGCGCTCCGGCACCGCCGGCCGTGCCGACACGATCAACTTCCAGTACAGCCTCGACGCCACCGACGTGGCCGGCGGCACCTGGACGGACGTGGACGCACTGGACTTCAGCACCCCGAACACCGTCGGCACCGGCGCGAAGAACGGCAACGACGCCGCCAACCGCACCGCCATCGCCGGCCAGATCGGCGGCCTGGCCATCGCCAATGGCAGCGGCTTCTGCATCCGCTGGACCGACTTCAATGCCTCCGGCGCCGACGACGGCCTGGCGGTGGACGACTTCTCGCTGACGCCGGTGCTTTCGGCCAGCGGTCCGGACCTGATGATCGAGATGTCCGCGGACCCGGCCGAAACCATCCCGGGCGGCCTGGTCCTGATCCGCACCCGTTTCACCAACATCGGCACCGCCACGATCACCAACACCCTTTACACGCGCTCTGTCCCAGGAACGCTCACCCCGGCGGGCCCGGCAGGCTTCGAGGACATCGTCGGCGAGATCGGCACCGAGGTTTCGGGCTCCTGCAGCACCTCCGGCGGCGCCGGCGGCGACTCCACCTGTTCGCTCATGCTGGCCCCGGGCGCCGCGGCCACGTTCTACTACGGTTACACCGTTGGCGCCGGCGTTTCCGGCCCGGTGGTCATCAGCGGCGTCGCCAACAACGCCGGCGACCCGGACACCGGCAACAACAGCGACCAAGTCGAGATCACCGTCTACGACACGTATTCCGATGTGGCGGTCACCCTGGCCGACAACGCCGACCCGGTGGTGACTGGCGGCAGCGTGGCGTATACCGCCACCGTCGCGAACAACGGCCCGCAGGCCGTCACCGGCCTGGCCCTGAGCCTGCCGATCCCGGCCGGCACCACTTATGTTGGCCACACGGTCGCCCCCGGCGTGTTCGACGGCTGCGCCGTCGTCGCCGCGGTGCTCGAGTGCACCGGTGCCGGCCCGGTCGCGTCCGGCGCCAGCAGCAACGTCGTGCTGGACCTGCAGGTCAGCGGTGCCTTCGCCGGCACCCTGAGCACGACGGCCACCGTTTCGTCGGCCCTGTTCGACCCGCAGCCGGCCAACAACCAGGCCACCGAGACCACGGAAGTCGAGGCGCCGCTGCTGGGCATCCACGACGTCCAGGGCGCGGGTGCGCTGTCGCCGATGGACGGCGGCCTGGTGGCCGTCGAGGGCATCGTCACCGCGCTGCGCTTCAACAACGCCTTCTTCGTGCAGAGCGCCTCCGGCGAGGAAGACGGCAACCCGGCCACGTCCGAAGGCCTGCTGGTCTACACCGGCTCGGCCCCCACCGTGGCCGTCGGCGACCGCGTGCGCGTGACCGGCACGGTCGAGGAATACCGCCCGTCCTCCAACCCGCACCAGGACTTCATCACCGAACTGACCGGCCCGTCCGTCAGCGTCATCAGCTCGGGCAATGCCCTGCCGGCGCCGGTGGAGATCACGGCGGCGATGACCGACCCGAACGGCCCGGTCGACCAGCTCGAGCCGCTCGAAGGCATGCGCGTCTCGGTGGCCCGCCTGGTGGCGACCGCGCCGACCGAAGGCAGCATCGACGAAAACGACGCCCTCGCCTTCCCGAACGGCAACTTCTGGGGCGTGGTCGACGGCATCGCCCGTCCGTTCCGCGAGCCGGGTATCGGCACGCTGGACCAGACCCCGCCGCCGCCCGCCAACACCCCGATCTTCGACACCAACCCCGAGCGCCTGCGCATCCAGAGCCGCGGCCAGGTCGGCGCGTCCCCGCTCGTGGTGGACACCGGCGCGGTCGTCAGCGGCCTGGTCGGCGTGCTCGACTACGGCGTCGGCGCCTACATCGTGATGCCGGACCCCACGGCGGCGATCACCGTCGAAGGCGGCGCGATGCCGGGCGCGGTGCCCGACCCGGCGGCCGGTGAGTTCACCATCGCCAGCGCCAACATGCTGCGCTTCTACGACGAAGTGAACGACGTCGGCGGCGACGTGCAGCTGACCGCGCTGGCCTTCGAGAAGCGCCTGGCCAAGGCCTCGCTGGCGATCTGCGACTTCATGAAGGCCCCGGACATCCTGGGCGTGGTCGAAGTCGAGAACCTGCGCACCCTGCAGCTGCTGGCCGACCGCATCAACGCGACCTGCGCCCGCGGCCCGCAGTACCAGGCCTACCTGGAGGAAGGTAACGACGGCAGCAAGATCAACGTCGGCTTCCTGGTCAACACCGCGGAAGTGCGGGCCTCGGTGCCGCGCGTGCAGGTCGAGTCGGTGGTGCAGTACGGCAAGGACGCCCGCATCACCAACCCGAACGCCAGCACTTCGGTGATGAACGACCGGCCGCCGCTGGTGCTGCGCGCCGTGCTCAACAACCCGGTCGGCACCGGCACCCCGGTGACCGTCATCGCCAACCACCTGCTGTCGCTGATCGACATCAACTCGACCGATCCGGGCTCGAATGGCTACGCGACCACCGGCGATCGCCGCCGGATCAAGCGCGCCGAGCAGGCGGTGTTCCTGGCCGGCCTGGTCGAGCAGTTCCAGCAGGCCAACCCGCAGGAACGCATCGTGCTGCTGGGTGATTTCAACGCCTTCGAGTTCAACGACGGCTACGTCGACGTGATGGGCATCGTCACCGGCCAGGAAGCGGCGAACGACGCGGTCTACCAGTACGCCGACAGCCCGCTGACCACCCCGCTGAGCAACCTGACCACGCTGCAGCCCGCGACCGGTCGTTATTCCTTCTCCTTCGAAGGCAACGCCCAGACCCTGGACCACATCGTCGTCAACCAGGCGCTGCTGGCCGACTTCCCCGGCCTGCGCACCGCGCATGCCCGGGTCAACGCCGACTTCGCGGTGGACAACTTCGCCGACGAGTCGATGGCGGTGCGGTTCTCCGACCATGACCCGGTGGTGCTGTACCTGTCGAAGTCCAACACCCGCCGCGCGGACCTGATGTTCGACATCGACGCGGTCAACAAGTCCTACCGCGTCGGCGTGCGCAACGTGCTGCTGGTGACGGTCGCCAACCTGGGTCCGGACCTTGCGCTGTCGCCGACGGTGACGGTGCTGGTGCAGGCCGCGCCGGCCGAGATCGACATGGCGCCGCCGGCCAACTGGACCTGCAGCAAGGACGGCACCGCGCTGGCGACGCTGATCACCTGCCAGGTGACCGGCGGCATCCTGGCCGGCAACGAGGACGTGCTGGAACTGGGCGTCACCACCGGCAAGCCGCCGCGCAACAGCCGCTTCGACGTGCTGGGCTGGGTGCAGTCGCGTTCGGCCGATCCGAACACCAGCAACAACCTCGAGGCCCTGCGCATGCCGCTGGCACGCTGAGCCCCGCGCGGGTGGCCGCGGCCACCCTCGGCGACACCGGAAACCCCGCTTCGGCGGGGTTTCTTTTTGCCTGCGCCAAAGACGGCGCGAAAGCCGTCGCGACTTGCCTTGGGCGGGCGCGGGCTGCTATCAAGGGCGCCTGCCCGGGAGGCCCGAATGAGTACCGTCGCCACCTTCGAAATCGAATACCTTCAATACCTTGGCCCCGACGGCCGGCTGGTCCGCGACGACCTGCCCGAGTTCGCGAAGGACCGTCGCAACCTGGTCGAGCTGTTCAAGCACATGCTGCTGGTGCGCACCTTCGACTCCAAGTCGGTGGCGCTGCAGCGCACCGGCAAGCTGGGCACCTACGCCAGCTGCCTGGGCCACGAGGCCGCGCACATCGGCATCGGCAGCGCCATGCAGTACGACGACGTGCTGGCGCCCAGCTACCGCGAGTACGGCGCCCAGTTCATGCGCGGCGTGAAGCCGCGCGACGTGCTGATGTACTGGGGCGGCGACGAACGCGGCAACGATTTCTCCGGCCCGCCGCACGATTACCCGTGGTGCGTGCCGATCGCCACCCAGTGCCTGCACGCGGCCGGCGCCGCCCTGGCCTTCAAGCTGCGCGGCGAGCCGCGCGTGGCGGTCACCTGCGTCGGCGACGGCGGCAGCTCCAAGACCGACACCTATGCCGCCATCAATTCGGCCGGCGCCTACGCGCTGCCCTTCGTGCTTTGCATCATCAACAACCAGTGGGCGATCTCGGTGCCGCGCAAGGCGCAGACCGGCGCGAAGACGCTTGCGCAAAAGGGCCTGGCCGGCGGCCTGGACTGCGTGCAGGTGGACGGCAACGACATCATCGCGGTGCGCGCGGCAATGGACCACGCGCTCAAGCGCGCCCGCAACGGCCACGGCGGCAGCGTCCTCGAACTGGTCACCTACCGCCTGTCCGACCACACCACCGCCGACGACGCCCGCCGCTACCGCGACGACGCCGAAGTGAAGGAAGCCTGGGAACGCGAACCGATGTCGCGCCTGCGCACCTTCCTGATTTCCGAAGGCGTCTGGAGCGAGGCCGAAGAGGCCGAGTGGAAGGAGAAATGCGGCAAGCTCGTGGACATCGAGGTCAACGCCTACCTGGAAACCAAGGTGCAGCCGGTGGAAGCGATGTTCGATTACCTCTATGCCGAACTGCCGGCCGAGCTGGAAGCCCAGCGTGCCGACGCGATCAAGTGGGAGGGCCGCTGAGATGGCCGCCATCACCCTGATCGAAGCGATCACCCAGGCCCTGGCCTGGGAAATGAAGCACGACGACACCGTGCTGGTGCTGGGCGAAGACGTCGGCGTCAACGGCGGCGTCTTCCGCGCCACCGCCGGCCTGCAACAGACCTTCGGCGACCAGCGCGTCATCGACACCCCGCTGGACGAAACCACCATCGCCGGCCTCACCGTCGGCCTGGCCTCGCAGGGCATGAAGCCGGTGGCCGAGGCGCAGTTCGACGGCTTTATGTACCCGATGGTCGACCACATCATCTGCCACGCGGCGCGCTTCCGTTACCGCACCCGCGGCCGCCTGACCTGCCCGATGGTGCTGCGCGTGCCCTGGGGCGGCGGCATCCGCGCGCCGGAACACCACTCGGAAGCCAACGAGTCGATCTTCACCAACGTGCCGGGCCTGCGCGTGGTCATGCCCTCCTCGCCGCAGCGCGCATACGGCCTGCTGCTGGCCGCGATCCGCGACCCGGATCCGGTCATCTTCATGGAGCCCAAGCGCATCTACCGGCAGTACAAGGAAGAGGTGCCCGACGACGGCGAGGCCTTGCCGCTGGACGTGTGCTTCCAGCTGCGCGACGGCGACGACCTGACCCTCGTCACCTGGGGCGCGCAGGTGAAGGAAACGCTCGAAGCCGCCGACGAACTGGCCAAGCAGGGCATCAGCGCCGAAGTGATCGACGTCGCCACGCTCAAGCCGCTGGATTTCGACACCATCCGCGAGTCGGTGGCCAAGACCGGCCGCTGCGTCATCGTGCACGAGGCGGCCAAGACGGCGGGCTTCGGCGCCGAGATCGCCGCGCGACTGGCCGAGGAATCCATGTACGACCTGCTGGCCCCGGTCGAGCGCGTCACCGGCTACGACACCCACATCCCCCTGTTCCGCCTCGAGATGAAGTACCTGCCGAGCGTGGACAAGATCGTCGCCGCCGCCAAGCGCGCGCTGGCGGCGGGCTGAGGAAACAGACATGAGCGAGAAGAAGCTGTTCAACCTGCCCGACCTGGGCGAAGGCCTGCCCGACGCCGAAATCGTCGAGTGGCTGGTCAAGGAAGGCGACGTCATCAAACTCGACGAGCCGCTGGTGTCGATGGAAACCGCCAAGGCCGTGGTCGAGGTGCCCTCGCCGTTTTCCGGCAAGGTGACCCGCCTGGCCGGCAAGGCTGGCGACGTCATCGAAACGGGCAGCTGGCTGGTCGAAATCGAAATCGATCCGTCCCTGCCCCAGCGCGCGGATGCCCAGGACACCGGTCATTCGCATGGCCACAAGGGCGCCGGCAAGCCGGTGCCGAACGAAGAATCGCGCGACGACGGCGACGACCTGACGGTCATTGCCTCCGACGAAGGCGGCGAGATCCGGAAGGAACCCGCCAGCGACGACGGCGAGGACGACGGCGATGCGGGCACCGTGGTCGGCGCCATGCAGAGCTCCAACGCCGTGCGCAGCGAACAGGCCGTCGCGGTCGGCGGCGTGCGCGCCATGCCGGCCGTGCGCGCGCTGGCCCGCAAGCTCAAGGTGGACCTGTCGCGGGTGAAGGCGACGGGCACCGACGGCGTGGTGACGGCGGCGGACGTGAAGAAAGCCGCGGCCGATGGCAGTGCGCCCGCGGGCGCCGCCGGCCGCAGCGTTGCGCCCCCTCCCCCGCTCGCGGGGGAGGGCCGGGGTGGGGGCAGCGCGAAGTCCTCGGCGCCCGCCTCCCAGCCTCCCCCCGCCAGCGGGGGGAGGGGCAGTTCGCCGGCAATGGATGTCGACGAACCCATCCGCGGCGTACGCCGCAACATGGTGCGCACGATGTCCCAGGCCCACGCCGAGGTCGTGCCGACCTCGCTGATGGACGACGCCGACATCCATGCCTGGGCGCCGGGCGAGGACATCATGGCGCGCATGATCCGTGCGATCGCCGTGGCATCCGAAGCCGAGCCGGCGATGAACGCCTGGCTCAACGCGAAGGAAGGCACGCTGCGCCGGCACGCGCGGGTGGACGTGGGCATCGCCGTCGACTCGCCTGACGGCCTGTTCGTCGCCAACCTGCGCAACGCCGAGCGGCTGGAGGCCCACCAGGTGCGGCAGGCGATCAACCGCATCCGCGACGGCGTCAAGAACCGCTCGCTGCCGCCGGAAGAACTGCGCGACTACACCATCATGCTGTCGAACTTCGGCGTCTTCGCCGGCAAGTACGCCACGCCCGTGGTGGTGCCGCCCTGCGTGGCCATCATCGGCGCCGGCCGCCTGCACCACGCGGTGGTGCCGGTGCTGGGTGGCCTGGAAACGCACCGGATCATGCCGATCTCGCTCACCTTCGACCACCGGGCCGCCACCGGCGGCGAGGCCGCGCGTTTCCTGCGCGCCCTGCTCGACGACCTGCAAAAGGCGCGCTGAGCACCCGCGGCACCCGACCGGCCACCGCGCCGGTCGCGGCCGCTAGTTGTCGGCGACTTCGATCCGGTTCCGGCCGCGGTGCTTGGCCTGGTACAGGGCCTGGTCGGCGCGCTCGAAGACCGACTCCGTGTCGTCGCGGCCCGCCTGGCCTGCGGCGATGCCCGCCGACAGGGTCACCGGCACCGGCAGGTCCGGGTGGCCGGCCACGCTCTGGCGGATGCGTTCGACCACGCTGAGGGCGCCGTCCGGCGGCGTCGCCGGCATCAGCACCAGGAATTCCTCGCCGCCGTAGCGGGCCGCGACGTCGCCGCCGCGCACCGCCTGCCGGATCTGTTCGCCGACCAGGCGCAGCACGTCGTCGCCGATGGCGTGGCCATGGCCGTCGTTGATGCGCTTGAAGTGGTCGATGTCGAGCAGGGCCACCGTGAACTGGCCACCGCCGGCCCAGAAGCCGCCCAGCGTCGCCTGCTCCAGGCCACCCCGGTTGAGCAGGCCGGTGAGCGCGTCGCGGCGCGCCTCTTCGGCCAGCTCGCTGTTGCGCGCTTCCAGGCTGCGCTGGTAGTCCTGCAATTCGCGCGTGGCCAGTTCGCGCTCGGCCAGCAGGCGCTGGGCCTCGAGCTCGCGCCGGCGCAGTTCGAGCAGGGCGACGGCCATGCGCGCCAGCGCACGCAATGATTCGACCTGGTCGAGGCTGATTTCACGGGGAACCACGTCCACCACGCAGACCGTGCCCAGGGCGAAACCATCGGGCGTGACCATCGGCGCGCCGGCGTAGAAGCGCAGGTGGTCCGGACCGGTGACCTGCGGATAGTGCATGAACACCGGATGCTGCGAGGCATCGTTGACGATCGTGACCTCGTCGGGCCGGCGGATCGCGATGTCGCAGAAAGCGATGCCCCGCTCGGTCTCCTCGCCTTCGATGCCGCGGGCGGCCTTGAACCACTGCCGGGACTCATCGACGAAGGTGACCACCGCCTGCGGGGTACCGCAGATCGTCGTCGCCAGCTGCACCACGTCTTCGAAGGCCTGCTCGGGCAGGCTGTCGAGGATGCGGTAGCGGCGCAGGGCCTGCAGGCGAAATTCGTCGCCCGGGGGCGGGCTCCAGCCGGGCAGCGGGCCAGGGGTGGTGGTCATCGCCTCTCCTCGCTCGCGGTTCGCCCCAGTGTAGGCCTCCCGCGGCGTGGATCAAGCAATCCGACGGAAGCGTTGCCCGCGCCAGGCCCAGGCCACGCCGATCACCAGCAGGAAGGCTTTGTAGGCCAGCAGGCTGGCCAGCACCTGGCGCCAGATCGGCCCCGCCTCGATGCCGGCGGCGGCCGTGGCGTAACCCCAGCGACCGGCCAGGAAGGCGGCCACGAAAGCCAGCGCCAGCGCGGTGACGTCGAAACGCCGGCGCGCGGCCGTCTTTTCCAGGTGGCGCGGGTAGAACCAGTACAGCACGCCCAGGATGGCGAACCAGGGCAGGAACAGGATCAACGCAAGATCGGCGACGTCGGCCATCAGGCGTCCTCCTCCACGAAGGCCTGCAGCGCGGTTTTCGCATCGTCCAGCGAAACCCCCGGCGCCAGCGCGCCGATCCGCAGGTCGCCCAGCCACAGCCCGTCGTCCTGTTCGCGCAGGCCGCTCGCGCCCTCGAGCTTGAGCCGCGCAACCCGCACGCCGGCATCGCGCGGCGACTCGAAGCCGCCGCCGCCCAGCAGTTCCTGGCCCTCGCCATTCACGAGCTTGAAGTGGAAACGGCCGTCCTTTTCCCGGTACTGCTTGAACTGCGGCAGCGCCGGCTTCGAGGACTCCGTCGTCCGGACACCGGCCTGCTCGCGCAGGTCGCGCAGGCCCACGGCGCGGCGCAGGTCGGTCATCAGCGGTCCGGCGATGCGCCGGGCCTTTTCAGCGCCGGCGCGCAGCACCTCTTCGATGTGGTCGGGCCGGGCCATCAGCGCCTCGTACTTCTCGCGCAGCGGTGCCAGCTCTTCGTCGAGCCGTTCGAACAGGGCCTGCTTCGCCTCGCCCCAGCCGATGCCGTCGGCGAAGGCCCGGGCGAAGTCGGCCGACTGCGCCGGCGTGGCGAAGGCCTGGTGCAGCTGGAACAGCGCCGAGCCTTCGGTGTCCTTGGCCTCGCCCGGCGCCCGCGAATCGGTGACGATCGAGAACACCAGCTTCTTCAGGATTTCGCGCGGCGCGAACAGCGGGATCGTGTTGTCGTAGCTCTTGCTCATCTTGCGGCCGTCCAGGCCCGGCAGCGTGGCGACGTTTTCCTCCACCGCCGCTTCCGGCAGAACGAAGTGCTCGCCGTAGAGGTGGTTGAACCGGGCGCCGAAATCGCGCGCCATCTCGATGTGCTGCACCTGGTCACGGCCCACCGGCACCGAGTGCGCCTTGAACATCAGGATGTCGGCGGCCATCAGCACCGGGTACATGAACAGGCCGGCGCTGACGCCGGCGTCCGGGTCTTCGCCGGCGGCGGTGTTCCTGTCCACCGCGGCCTTGTAGGCGTGGGCGCGGTTGAGGATGCCCTTGCCGGCCACGCAGGTCAGCAGCCAGGTCAGCTCCGGGATCTCGGGGATGTCGGACTGGCGGTAGAACCACACCTGTTCCGGGTCCAGGCCGCAGGCCAGCCAGCTGGCCGCGATCTCCAGGGTCGAACGCTGCACGCGTGCCGGGTCCTGCACCTTGATCAGGGCGTGGTAGTCGGCCAGGAAAAAGAAGCTTTCCACGCGGGGCTGGCGGCTGGCGGCCACCGCCGGGCGGATGGCGCCGGCGTAGTTGCCCAGGTGCGGGGTGCCGGAGGTGGTGATGCCGGTGAGTACGCGGGTGACGGTCATGGAGTTTTCGGACGAAGGAACCCCGCGAGTTTACCGCGTCGGCGCACCAACCCCGTTCCGGCCACCGGAACGTTGCATTGACGGCCCCCGAACGAGGAGTCCGCCATGAAATCCGTGAATGCCCTGCTGCCGATCGCACTTGCCGCCCTGGCCATGCTGGCCAGCCCGCCCGCCTGCGCCCGCCAGGCCCCTTTGGTCGACCTGCAGGTGCAGGATCTAGAACTCGGCCACGCCCTGCCCTGGCACCCCCACCGCGGCCGCCACTACATCGAGGGCCGGCCCGGCCACCGCTACAGCCTGGTGCTGCACAACACCACCGGCGAACGGGTCCTGGCGGTGGTGTCGGTGGACGGCGTGAACGCCATCAGCGGTGAAACCGCCGGCACCGGCCAGTCCGGCTACGTGCTGGGTCCCTGGCAGCGGCTGGAAGTGCGCGGCTGGCGCAAGAACCTGTCCGAAGTCGCGCAGTTCCACTTCACCGACCTGCCAGACAGCTATGCCGCCCGCACCGGCCGGCCCGACAACGTCGGCGTGATCGGCGTGGCGGTGTTCCGGGAACGCCCGGTGGCCGATTACCCGTCGTCACCGGTGCCGATCGCAGGCAAGGAGTCGCGCGGCGCGGGCAAACCCGGCCCCGCCAGCGACGCCGCCGCGCCGTCGGCCGAGGCCAGCCGCATGGACCGGGGCCTGGCCCGCCAGCAGCTGGGCACGGGCCACGGCGAACGCCGCCGGGACGCGGCCACCACGACCCGGTTCGAACGCGCCAGCCGCTGGCCGGCGCAGACGCTGCAGCTGCATTACGACGGCACCGAGGCGCTGGTGGCACGCGGCGTGCTGCCGCGCCGATGGCCGCAGCATGAGGACGCGCCGGTCGCCTTCCCGATCGGTTTCGTCCCCGACCCGTAAAACATCTCGCATGAAAAAGGCCGGGCATCCCTGCCCGGCCTTTCGCGATGTCTGGCGGCGCCTTCGAACCGGATCAGTTCTTGGCGTCTTCCGCCGCTTCCTCGAGCTCTTCGCCGGCCTTGGAGACATCCTTGCCAAAACCTTCGACGGTGTTGCAGCCGGAAAGCGCGAACGCGGCCAGCATGGCCGCCAGCATCAGGCGGGTACGGGTCATGGGTCTCTCCTGTGGGTGGGTTACCTGCCGAGTCTAGCCCTGCCCGGGAGCCTGTCAATCACTGCCGGCGCATGTTTCACGGGGGATTCACGCCGCGGTTCAGTCCCGCATCAGGGTGGACTTGCCGAACAGGCTTTCGACCAGGTCCACGGCCAGCTTGCCGGTGCGGTTGTGGTCGTCGTAGGCCGGGTTGAGTTCCATGATGTCCAGCGAACCCAGCCGGCCGGTGTCGGCGATCATCTCCATCACCAGCTGCGCTTCGCGGTAGTTCGGGCCGCCGGGCACGGTGGTGCCGACGCCCGGCGCGATCGAGGGGTCGAGGAAATCCACGTCGAAGCTCACGTGCACGTGGGTCTGGTCGTCGATGCCTTCCAGCGCCTCCTCCATCACGCGCTTCATGCCGATCTCGTCGATGTAGCGCATGTCGTAGATGTCGACGCCGTATTCCTTCACCAGGCGCTTTTCGCCCTGGTCGACCGAACGGATGCCGATCTGGCGCAGCACGCTCGGATCGATCGCCGGGGAGTCGCCGCCGAGATGGGTGAGCGCCTTGGGGCCGACGCCGCACAGGCAGGCGACGGGCATGCCGTGCACGTTGCCCGAGGGCGTGACGTCGCTGGTGTTGAAGTCGGCGTGGGCGTCGAGCCAGAGCACGCGCAGCTTCTTGCCGGTGTCCCTGCAGTGGCGTGCCACCGCCTTGATGCTGCCCAGGCCGAGGCAATGGTCGCCGCCCAGCAGCACCGGCAGGCGCCCCTGGCCGAGCTGGGACTGCACGGCCTCCATCACCAGGCGGTTCCACTCGACCACCTGCTCGAGGTGGCGGTAGCCGTCGGTCGGCGGCAGCCAGGGATTGGCGGGGCCGGAAAGATTGCCGGTGTCGATGACCTCCAGGCCGCGCTCGCGGAGCGCTTCGCCGAGGCCGGCCACGCGCAGGGCCTCGGGGCCCATCACGGCGCCGCGATGGCCAGCGCCGATGTCGGTCGGTGCGCCGATCAGCGCCAGGGTGCGGGAGAGGCTCATTCGCCGCCCTCCGCCCCATCCGGCACGCGCACCGGACGGTCTTCTTCCTGCCAGCGCAGCCAGCTGCCCTCGACCTGGCGCACTTCGATGCCGGCTTCCTCGAGGATCTCCTGCGCGGTGGTGGCGCGCTTGCCGCTGCGGCAATACACCAGCACCCAGCGGTCGCGGTTGATTTCGTCCAGGCGCTCGGCCAGCTGGTCGTGCGGGATCAGCACCGCGCCCGGCAGGTGGCCCTGCGCGAATTCCTCGGGCGTGCGCACGTCGAGCAGGATCGGCGCATCGGCGCGCGCGGTGATTTCGGCGACCGCGGCGGGCGCAACCGCCGGCCGGCCGGCCAGCGCAACCGCAGGCAGCGCCGCGAGCAGCAGCAGGGAAAGCGGAATGAAGCGACGCATGGCGACGGCTCCTTCAAAACGGGGCCTTACAGGATATTCCCCGCAGTGGCCGGCTGACCACCCGCGTCCGTTCAGTCGCGCGGGAACCGGGCCTCGATCTCCGCGGCCGGCGCCGGCCGGCCGAAGTGGTAACCCTGCAGCTCGTCGCAGCCCATTTCCCGCAGGAAGTCGGCCTGTTCCTGGTTTTCCACGCCCTCGGCGGCGACCACCATGCGCAGTTCGTGGCCCACGGCGACGATCGTGCGGGCGATGGCGGCATCGGCGGCGTCGCCGGGCAGGTCGGTGACGAAACTGCGGTCGATCTTGAGCTTGTCGAGCGAAAACTGCTTTAGATACGCCAGGCTGGAATAGCCGGTACCGAAGTCGTCCAGCGACAGCGACACGCCCAGGGCCTTGATCTCGGCCAGCCTGCCCTTCACGCGGTCGACGTTTTCCATCAGCGAACTTTCGGTCAGCTCGATCTCGAGCATCGCGCCCGGCACGCCGTGGCGCTCGAGCGCCTCGCGCACGCGCTGGACGATGTCCGGCCGCTGCAGCTGGTGGGCGGAGAAGTTGATCGCCACCGTGAAGCCTTCCCGGCCCTGGTCGCGCCAGGCGCGCAGCTGCCGGCAGGCTTCGTCGAGCACCCACAGGCCCAGCTCGGGCATCAGGCCCAGCGATTCGGCGATGGGGATGAAACGACCCGGCGGCACCGGGCCCAGGTCCGCGCTGTTCCAGCGCAGCAGCGCCTCGAAGCCGGTGATGCGCCGACTGCCGGCGTCGAGCTGGGGCTGGTAGTGCAGCTGCAGTTCGTTGCGCGAGACCGCTTCGCGCAGGCGGGCGCCCAGCACCAGCCGGTCCTCGAGCTCCTGCATCTGCGCGGTGGAAAATTCGCAGACCGCGTCGCGCCCCTCGCGCTTGGCGCGGCTCATGGCCGCCTCGGCGCGTCGCAGCAGGTCGGTGCCGGTGCAGCCATGGATGGGCGAGCGGGCGATGCCGATGCTGGCCGTCAGGAACAGGTTGTAGCCGTCGCCGGTGACCGGCTGGGCCACGGCCTGGCGCAAGGCTTCGGCCACTTCGAGCACTTCCGCCGGCGTGGCGTCCGGCACCAGCGCGACGAATTCGTCGCCGGCGAACCGGGCCAGGTAACCCGGCCCGCCGAGCACGTCGCGCAGGCGTTCGGAAACCAGGCGCAGGGCCTCGTCGCCGATGATGTGGCCCATGGATTCGTTGATGGCGTGGAAATGGTCGATGTCGATGAACAGCAGCGACAGCTCGGTGCCCTCGCGCTCGAGCAGGCTGCTGATGGCCGTTTCCAGGATCGGGTAGCGCGGCAGCGCGGTCACCGGGTCGTGGTTGGCCGCGTAGGCCAGCTCGGCCTCGACCTGGCGGCGTTCGGTCAGGTCGTTCTGGATGCCGACGAAGTGCGTGATGGCACCGCCTTCGTCAAGCACCGGTGAGATGAACAGGTGGTTCCAGAACAGCTCGCCGTCCTTGCGGAAGTTGCGCAGGATCACGTTGCAGTCTTCGCCCCCGGCCAGCGCCCGGCGCAGGATCTCGAGCTCCGGCTGGCGGGTCTCGTCGCCCTGCAGGAACCGGCAGTTGCGGCCCATCACCTCGTCCGAGCCATAGCCGGTGAGCGCTTCGAAGGCGGGGTTCACGTACAGGATCGGCAGGTCGGCGGCCTGGGCATCGGCGATGACGATGCCGTTCATGCTCGACTCCACTGCGCGCTGCAGCAGCAGCAGGCGCTCCTGCGCCGCGCGCTGGGCGGTGATGTCATGGGCGATGACCATCCGGCAGGCCTTGCCATTGAGTTCGACCGGATGCCCGGTGACCTCGGCCCAGAGCAGGCTGCCGTCCTTGCGGCGATGCCGCCACACGCCCGCGCCGCCCGAGTAGCCGGCCCGTCCGGGCAGGTAGGCCTTCAGGCGTTCGGCCTCGTCCGCGTCACGGATGTCGAAGACCGTCATGCCCTGCAGCTCGTCGCGGCTGTACCCGTAGTTCGCCACCATGGCGTCGTTGACGGCGATGAACCGGTAGGTGTCGGCGTCGTAAACCCAGATTGGAAACGGATTGAGTTCGAACAGCTGCCGGTAGCGCCGCTTGCCGTCCTCGATCTGGGCCATCTGGCGCGCCCGCTCGGCGGCGTAACGCAGGGATCGCGCCAGCTTCTCGGCGTCGATGTTGCCCTTGACCAGGTAGTCGGACGCGCCCGCGGCCAGCGCCTCGCGGTCCACGTCGGGATTGCCGTGCCCGGTGAGCATGATCACCGGCCGGTGCGCGCTGCGCTCGGTGACGGCCATGCGCACCAGGTCCATGCCGTTGTCCGGACCCAGGTGGTAGTCGACCAGGAAGACGTCGTGCCTGTTTGCGCGCAGGGCCTCGACGCCCTCCGCGAGGGTGGCGACCCAGTCGAGTTCGAAGCGCCCCTGCGGATAGTCCGCCAGCAGGTCGCGGAGGATCAGGAAGTCCTCCTCGTCGTCGTCGACCACCAGCACCCGGAGCACGCCGTCCATCAAGAGGCGCTGCCCTCCGCACCGGCGGGCAGGTCCACCACCTGCAGCCAGTACTTGCCCAGGGTCTGCACGACATCGAGCAGGGCGGCGAAAGTCACCGGCTTGGAGATGAAGGAGTTCACGCCGTCCCGGTAGCTGCGCAGCACGTCCTCTTCGGCCTTGGAGGTGGTCAGGATGACGACGGGGATGTAGCGCAGCCGCGGGTCGTCCTTGATCTCGCGCAGCACCTCGCGGCCATCCTTGCGCGGCATGTTGAGATCGAGAAGGATCAGCCCGGGCATTGGATAGGCGGCTTCGTCGGCATAGGGCCCGCGGCGGTGCAGGTAGTCCAGCAGCTCCTCGCCGTCGCTGACGAAATGCAGAGGGTTGCGCAGCCGGCACTCGGTGAAGGCCTCCTGGGTCATCAGGCGGTCGTCGGGATCGTCATCCGCCATCAGGATCGTGATCGGCTGGCGCGGCTTGTTCATTGCAGGACGGCGTCCTTGGGCTGGCGGTTCAGACTCTACGGGTCCGAGAGCGGGTTCGCCAGCCCGGCCGGACCGGCCGGCTGCCGCTGCGGCAGGCGGATGACGAAGGTCGAGCCCTCGCCCGGACGTCCCTCGGCATGGATCGTGCCCCGGTGCCGTTCGACGATCCGGCGCACGATGGCCAGGCCGATGCCGGTGCCGTCGTACTCCTGGCGCGCATGCAGCCGCTGGAAGGGCGCGAAGACCTTCTCGGCGTGGCGGGGCTCGAAACCGATGCCATTGTCCTGGAAACGCAGGATCCAGCCCGGACCGTCCACACCGGACTCGGCTTCGGCGCTCACGTGAACCACCGGCGCCCGGTCCGGGGAGCGGAATTTCAGCGCGTTCGAGAGCAGGTTCTGGAACAGCTGGCGCATCTGCGTGGCATCGGCCTCGATCGTCGGCAGCGGGCCGGCCTCGACCCGGCCACCGCTGGCCTCGAGGCTGGCCTCGAGGTCGTCGAGCACCCCGGCCATCACGCCGTCGAGCTTCACCTGGGTGAACGGCTTGCCGCGCGCGGCGACGCGCGAATAGGCCAGCAGGTCGTTGATCAGCACCTGCATCCGGTTGGCCGCCTGGCTGGTGCGGTCGAGATAGTCCCGGGCCTCGTCGGCCAGGGAGGCGGCGTGCCGCTGCTGCAGGCGGTCGGCGAAGGCGCGGATCTTGCGCAGCGGCTCCTGCAGGTCGTGCGAGGCGATGAAGGCGAAATCCTGCAGTTCCCGGTTGCGGGCATTGAGGTCGGCCAGGGTCTGGCGCAGGGTGGCCTCGGCCTGCAGGCGCTGGGTGATGTCGCGGCCGACGGCATAGACCAGGCCGTCGGTGGAGGGCGCCGACATCCACTCCATCCAGCGCACGCTGCCGTCGCGGCAGACGTAGCGGTTGACGAAGCTCAGGTTCACCTTCTCGCCCTGGCCGAGGCTGCGCGAGCGGTCGCGCGTGGCGGCCGCGTCGTCGGGATGGATGTAGTCGATGATCGGCCGCGAGCACAGTTCCTCCCGGGTGTAGCCGGTGATGTCGGCCAGCATCTGGTTCACCTGCACCCAGCGCCCGGTGGTGGGGTCGTAGACCACGAAGACTTCCAGCGACATCTCGAAGAAGCGGTCGCGCACCTGCAGCTTGGCCAGCAGGCGTGCGCGCTCGATGGCGATCACCGCCATCTGCGAGAACTGCAGCGCCACCTGTTCGTCCTCTTCGCTGAACTCGCCGCGGTATTTGTCGCTCAGCTGCAGGATGCCCAGGGTCTGGCCGTCGCTGCCCACCATCGGCACCGCCAGCCAGCCGCGCATCGGCGGATGCCGCTGCGATTCGGCGCCGAAGTTGCTCCAGCGCGGATGCGCCTCGAGCTCGGCCTGGGTCATGCGCATCGGCAGCTGGGTTTCGCCGACCAGCGAATAGATGCCGCTGCCGTCGATGGGTGCATCGTATTCGCGCCAGCGCGCGTACTTGTCCGACAGCGAGAACGCCGTGAGCAGCTGGCCGCCGCCGTCGGTGGCCGCCACGCTGACCAGGGACTGGTGCGCGCCGATGATCTCGCGCGCCCGCTCCACGAGCTGCTGGTACAGCGTTTCCTCGTCCAGGTCGCGGTTGACCGAAATCGAGGCTTCGCTGAGCCGGTGCAGCTGCTGGCTGAGGTTTTCGGCGGCGTCGAGCGCGTCCGAGAGTTCGCGCTGGTGCTTGCGCAGCACGCTGATGTCCTGGGCGATGCCGAACACGCCGGTCACCCGGCCGTCCACGATGATCGGCAGGTTGGTCACCCGCATCTCGACCCGGCGCCCGTCCTCGGCCACCGCGGTCATCTCGTAGCTGCGCGCCTCGCCGTGGGTGGCCGCCTCGAAATGGGCGCGGACCACCTCGCGCTCGGTGTCGAGCACGTGTTCGTCGAAGGGCCGGCCCAGGATGCCATCGGGGCGCAGACCGGCCACGCGCTGGAACTGTTCGTTGACCTCGGTGAAGCGGCCCGCGAGGTCCAGCGAATACACGACGTCGGGATGTTCGTCGAAGAGCGAACGGAAGCGCTGCTGTCCGGTCGCGATCGACTGGAAGGCGGCGTCGTGCTCGATAGCGACCGCGCAAAGCGCCGCAAGCCCGTCGATCAGCTCCAGGTCGGATTCAAAGGGTTCTCGCACCTCGCGGTAGTAAATGGCGAAGGTGGCCACGACGCGGCCATCGGAGGCCTTGACCGGGGTCGACCAGCAGGCCCTGAGCCCGTGCGGCTGCGCCAGCGACACGTAATCCGTCCACAGCGGGTCGTTGTTTATGTCGGACACGACCACCCTTTCACCGCGGAAGGCCGCGGTGCCGCAGGAGCCCGCGGCCGGGCCGATCGCGAGCCCGTGGATGGCGGCGTTGTATTCGGCGGGCAGGTTGGGCGCCGCGCCGACCCGCACGTGCTCACCGGTTTCGTCGAGCAGCAGCACCGAACCGAAGGCACCCGGCATCTGCCGCTCGGCAAGCCGCACCAGCGCCATCAGGTTCTCGCCCAGCGGGCGGCGGGCAGCGATCGCCGCCAGGATGCGGCGCTTGCCGTCTTCCAGCGACTGGGCGCGCTTGCGCCCGGTGATGTCCTGGACGCTGCCGGCCAGCTTCCAGGGCCGGCCCTGGTCGTCGCGCAGCAGCTGGGCGCGCTCGTGCACGTAACCCAGGCTGCCGTCGGGCAGCACGATGCGGTGTTCGACGTCCAGGTCGCCCTTGCCGGCCAGCGTCCGCGCCTGCGCCTGCTGCAGCAGGTCCAGGTCGTCCGGGTGGACGCGGGCGGCGAAGGCCTCGAAGGTGCCCTCGAACTCCTCGGGCGCGACCTGGAAAAGCCGGTAAACCTCGTCAGACCAGTAAAGCTGGTTCGCGATGATGTCGAATTCCCAGGCGCCCATGCGGGCGACCGTCTGCGCCAGCTGCAGGGCCGCCTTCGCCTGGTGCAGCGCCTCCGACTGGCGGGTCGCCTCGGTGACGTCACGGGCGATGGCGAACATCATCCGGTCGCGGGCCGACCACACCGCCGACCACTGCATGGCCACCACGCGCCCGTCCTTGCGCACCACCCGGTTGCGGAAATCCACCGTCGGCCGCCCGGCCAGGACTGCGGCGCCTTCGCGCAGGGTGTGGGCCCGGTCGTCCGGATGCGCCAGGTCGAAGTGCGCGCGCCCCACCAGTTCGCCCGGCGCATAACCCCAGACCGATTCCGAGGCGGTCGACACCTGGGTGAATCGGCCGTTGGCGTCGAGCACGCAGATCACGTCCAGCGAGTTCTCCAGCACCAGCCGGTTCATCACCAGCGACTGCTCCAGGCGCCGCGACAGTTCGCGCAGGGCGTTTTCCGCGTGCTGCTGGTCGGTGGTGTCCTGGATCGCACCCGAGGCGGCGACCGGTTCGCCGGCGGCATTGCGCACCAGGGTGCCCAGCTCGCGGACCTGCCGGGTCTCGCCGTCGGGATGCAGGATGCGGTACTCGACTTCCAGGTCGGCGTCCTGGCCGGCATGGAGCCGGTGACGGGCCTGTTCGAGCCGGTTGCGGTCCTCGAAGTGCACGCGCTTGAGCAATTCAGGGAAGCTGCGGATCGCCTGGCCCGGGCCGAGGCCGAAGATCGATTCCGCTTCCTTCGACAGGTGCAGTTCGCCGCTGGCCAGGTCCTGTTCCCAGCTGCCCAGGCGCGCCATGCGCTGGGCGCGTTCGGATGCGGCGCGCGCCTGCCGGGCCGCCGCCTCGGCGAGCTTGCGGTCGGAGATGTCCTGGAAATACACCGCCAGGCCCTGCGGGTGCGGATAGCAGCGGGCGATGAACCAGCGGTCCAGCGGCGGGAAGTACACCTCGAACTCGACCGCGACGCCTTCGTTCACCGCTTCGCGGAACTTGTGTTCGATCACGGTGCCGCGTGCTTCGGGAAAGACCTCCCAGACGCGGTTGCCGACCAGTTCCGCGCGCGGCTTCTGCATCATCTGTTCGGCGCGTGGGTTGACGAAGACGAAACGCCAGTCCCGGTCGAGCGTGTAGAAGGCATCGCTGATGCTTTCGAAAACCGAGGACAGCTCCTGCTCGGCCTCTTCCAGCGCGAGGCTGGCGCGCTGGGCGGCCTCCACCTGGTCGGCCAGTTCGCGCCCGCGGCGCTCCGCCACCTCGGCCCGCTCGCGGGCCAGGCCGGCCAGGCGCAGGGCGAGGGCCACCAGGCCGCCGGTGATCAGGCCGGTGAACAGCAGCACGTTGGCCAGCGCCGTGGACTCGGCGGCATCGGGCCACAGCCGCAGTTCCAGCGTCGCGCCCGCGCCTTCGATCGGCCGGACCAGGGCCTCGGTGCCGGGCGGCGGCGTGCCGCGTGCGTAGAGCAGATCGCTGCCATGGCGCAGCTCCAGCGCGTTGTCCGGCGCAGCGTTGCCGAGGACGCGGGCGAACAGCTCCTCGTACTTCACCACCGCGACCAGGAAACCCTGCAATTCGCCGCCGCGCGACAGCGGCGCGACCAGCAGTTCACCCGTGCCGCCATCGAGCAGCGCCACCGGCGGCGACTCGCCGACCTCGCCGTCGCGCCGCACCTGCTCGAACAGACGCTCGCGAATCGGGTCGAAGTCGAGCGAACGCCCCAGCACGTCCACGCCCTCGCCCGGCCGGCTGCGCTGCCGCAGCACCCGGGCCTGCTGGTCCGTCCAGATCAGGGTGACGAAGGCGGGGAAGTCCCGCAGGTAGATCTCGGCATCGAGGTCGAACAAGGCCGCCCGGTCCGTCGCGTCGGCGGCATCGACCATGCGCAGCGCCATGCGCCGCAGCTCATTGCTGCGATCCCGGATGCCACTTTGCATCGCCTGCTCGACCAGGTCCGACTGGCGCTGCAGCACGGCCTCGCGGCGCGTGGCCTGGTCGCGGTCGATCGCAAACCACACCATCAGCGACACGCCGATGGCCGCCGCGGCCACGACCAGTGGCACCCAGCCGGCGCGCTGGCTCAGCGCCCGGCGATATTCGGAGCCCCCGGCCCCCAGGGCCACGCCGATCAGCAGCAGCGCAATGGCAGTCATCAACGCCATCGGCGTGTAGGCGCCCCAGCCGCGCAGCACCGGGACCTGCATCAGGTAACCGGCCAGCACGATCAGCGCGATCATCGAGATCACGAACCCGCAGGCCCAGGTCGCCGACCAGCGTGCCGGGCTGCCCTTGCCACCGGCCGGTGCCAGCACGATGCCGAAACTGGCCAGGAGGAAGGCGGTGGCGGTATTGGGCGCCATCCGCCCCGGCACCACGCCTTCGGCCACGATGCCGTGCTGCACCAGCCACTCGCCGGCCCCGAGCACCAGTCCGGCGTATTCCTCGAGCAGGCTGGCGGTGCAGAAGATGACGACCGGCGCCAGCGGCAGCAGCGCCAGGTTGCGCCGGCCGGCGGCGAGCAGGCGCAGCGCGGCGGCGACCAGCAGCGCGCAGACCGCGCTGTTGAACTGCATCGGCACGTACTGGGTGCCTCCCTGCACGATGTAGGGAACGTGCAGGAACCAACCCGTCATCACCAGCAGGGCCAGGCCCGCCAGCAGGGCGGTGCAAAACCGCAGGGTCCGGAACGGGCCCGGCTCGAGGTCGCGCGCCATCAGCCAGGTACCCAGCGCCGCGTAGGCAAGGATCGAACCCAGGCCCAGGGCGAGCGTGCCCTTCGGGGAGTCGTCGATGACGGCCACCAGCGACAGGCCGGCCAGCGCCACCAGGAAGCCCCCCAGCGACCGGGCCACCACGCCGACCGCCGGCGCCACGCCGCCGATCCGGGCGCCGACGCCGATCGCCGCGGCCATCGCGGCCAGCCAGGGTGCCGGGCTGCGCAGGCTTTGCCCGTCCGGCATCGGCCAGGCCAGCCAGAGCACCGCCAGGCTGGCGAAGGCCACGGCCCAGGCGGGCAGCATCCAGCCCCGGCGGTCGGCCCGGAAAAACACGCCGGCGCCGGCCAGCAGCGGCGCCAGCAGCGACAGTGCACCGGGCCAGCCCGGGGGCAGCGCAGCATCGAGGAACAGCCACTCGGCCAGCGCGACCAACAGCGGCAGGAACGCCAGCGCGATCACGACGCGTTCGCCGCGCGAAACGGCGGCTGGCGTGGCCTGGTTCCCGATGCGATCACTCCCCATGCGTGATGCGGGTCTCCCTGGTGCCGGCTCCCGGAATCGAACCGGGGACCTACCGCTTACAAGGCGGTTGCTCTGCCTGCTGAGCTAAGCCGGCGTTCCGGGGGATTCTAGCCGGTTGCGCGCGGCGCTAGTCGCACTCGGCGACGCGGGCCTCGACGCCGCGGGGCTGGCCCAGCGCGGCCGCCCAGTCCAGCCCCGGCTCCGCGACCAGGTCGATCCACCACTGCGTGGCCTGTTCGGTGCGTGGCTCGAGCTGCGCACCGAAGCCCTGGGCGGCGATTTCCTCGCGGCGCTTCTCGGCATTGGCCAGTTCATTGAAAAGGCCGAGCGAGACGGTGTTTTCCTGGTCGCCGGCGGTCACCACGTAATAGTCGCGCACGCCCCGCGCGGCCAGCTGGCGGGCCGCGGCCAGCGCCTGCTCGCGGCTGGCCGCGGCCGGCAGGAAAACGCGGTAGCCGCGCACTTCGGTCGCGGGCAGTTCACGGTACTGGATGCGCGCGGCCAGCGGCGTCAGCGCATTCATCGCCGCGCGCAGTTCCGCCGGCGTGCCGAACGGACCCAGGCTCAGGCACACGGGCTGTTCGGGCATCGGCACCGGCACGCCGGCCAGTTCGGCCGCATCCGGCGAGGCCGGGGCCTCGGCCTCGCCGAGCAGCACGAGCCCGCCCACGCCGTTTTCGAGCGGCGGCGGCGTCTCGCCAGCGGGAACCCGGTGCAGGAACCACCACAGGCCCACGGCCAGGTTCATGCAGGCAAGCAGCACCACGAGGCTGCGGGTGATCATGCGGACGCGGCTCCCGTTTCGGCGGCATAAACGGCCAGTCCTTCCAGCACCAGCGCCGGCGCCTCCACGACCTGCAGCTCAAGGGCTTCGGCCAGCCTTGCGCCGCCCCCGCCGCCCAGCAGCACCGTCGGCGCCTGTCCCAGCAGGCGCGTGGCTTCGCGATGGCTGCGTTCGACCAGGCCGGCGGCCGCGCCCAGGCTGCCGCCGGCCAGGGCATCGGCGGTGTCGGTGGCGAAGGCCTGCGCTTCGCCGCCGGCATAGGCCAGGGCCGGGAACCGCGAGGCCAGGGCCGCGCGCATGTGTTCGGGACTGGGCGCGATCACTCCGCCGCGGTGAAGGCCGTCGGCGTCCAGCAGGTCCACCGTCAGCGCACTGCCGGCGGAAACCAGCAGCCAGGGGCCCGGCCCGCGCGCATGCGCGCCCAGCAGGGCCAGGAACCGGTCCACGCCAAGCCGCGACGGTTCGGCGTAGGCAATGCGCACGCCGGCCGCTTCCGGCAGCGTGCGTGCGCGCTGGGCCGGGCAGCCGTGGCGGGCCAGTTGTTCGGCCACCGCGGCGGTGACCTCGGAGCCGGCGACCGAGGCCAGCCAGCAGGTGTCGCCCGGGCGCAGTTGGTCGAGCCAGGGCTGCAGCGTACCCGGGAAATCGGTGGCGCCGTGCGACCAGGCCTGCACCGGACCAAGCTTGCCGCTGCGCGGCCAGGCGGCCACCTTCAGGCGGGAATTGCCGAGGTCGAGCAGCCAGTTCATGCGGCGCGCAGGCTCGTTTCGCCGGCGTGGCAGCGGCGCTCGCCGTCGGCGGTGCGCAGGCGCAGCGCGCCCTCGCCGTCGATGCCGAGCGCGATGCCATCGATCGAACGCCCGCCTTCCTCAAGCCGCACCGGGCGGCCCGCCAGCAGGTCCAGCCGCGACCAGGTCGCCTGCCAGGGTTTCAGGCCCGCGTTTTCGTAGTCGGCCAGCAGCGGCACCAGCGCGTCGAGCAGGCCTGCGCAGAGTTCGCTGCGGCCCGGCGGATTCGGCGCCAGCGACGCGAGGTCGCACCAGGGCTGGTCGATGCCTGCGGCCGCCGGGGCCGGCATCGCCACGTTCAGGCCCAGCCCCACGACCACGTGCAGCGGGCCGGCGGCGTCGCCGCGCAGTTCGACCAGGATGCCGCCGAGCTTGCGGCCGTCGGCCAGCAGGTCATTGGGCCATTTCAGGCCGACCTGGGGGAAGCCCTTCGCGTGCAGCACTTCGGCCGTGGCGGCACCGACGGCCAGGCTCAGGCCCTGCAGGGCGCCGATGCCGGCGTCGAAGCGGCGCGAAAGGCTCAGGTAGACGTGAGCGGCCAGCGGCGACACCCAGGTGCGGCCGCGCCGCCCGCGGCCGGCGGTCTGTCGTTCGGCCAGCCAGGCCTGCACGCCGGTGGCCGGCGCCGGATGGCGCAGGGCCTCGGCATTGGTCGAATCGATGTCGAAATGCAGTTCCAGCCCGGCCAGCCGCTCGCGCGTGGCCGGCGCCAGCGCAGCCTGGATCTTCTCGGCGTCGAGCAGGTCGGGGGTGCGTGCGAGCGCGTAGCCCCGGCCCGGCGTCGCGGCGACATCCACGCCGGCGGCACGCAGCGACTCGATGCGCTTCCACACCGCGCTGCGGGTGATGCCGAGCTCCGCTGCCAGCGCCGCGCCCGAGGCTGGCCCGCGGGCGAGGCGCGCCAGCAGCGCCTGGTCGCTCATGCCCGGCTCCGGCGCAGCAGGCGCGCGCGTTCGAACCGCGGCTCGGTGCCGGCACGCAGGCGGGCCAGGTTGCTGCGGTGGGTGAACACCAGGAACAGCGCGACGGCGATCGCGAACACCAGCCGCGCCGGGCCGGCACCGGTGGCCAGCGCCAGCGGCACCAGGGTGGCGCCGGCCAGCACGGTGGACAGGCCTACATATCCGCTGGCCACCAGCACCAGCAGCCAGGCACCGATCATCACCAGCACGCCCAGCGGCCACAGCACCAGCAGCGCACCGACCAGCGTGCCGGCACCCTTGCCGCCGCGGAAGCCGTGGAAGACCGGGTACACGTGGCCTAGCACCGCCGCAGCCGCAGCCGCATAGGGCAGCCAGCCGACGTCGCCGCCGAAGCGAAGCGCCAGCCAGGCCGCGAGCGCGCCCTTGCCCACGTCCACCAGCACCGTGCCCAGGGCGAACTTCCAGCCCTGGGTGCGCAGTGCGTTGGTGCCGCCGGCGTTGCCGCTGCCCAGCTGGCGGATGTCGACGCCGCGCAGCTTGCCCAGCAGCAGGCTGCCGGACAGCGAGCCGAGCAGGTAGGCGACGAGAAGGATCAAAACGATGGGCATGCCGGCATTATGGGCCACGCCCTGCGTGGCCGTCAGTCGCCGCCTAATCGACAGGCTGCACGGAAACCACCAGTGCGCCCGGCCCGGCGTGCGCGCCGATCGCCGAACCCGTTTCCACCAGCCACGACGCCTCCGGCGCCAGCCGCTCGCGCAGCGCGTCGAGCAGGCGCTGGCCGTCTTCCGCGGCGTCGCAGTGACCCACCAGGAGGCGCAGCCGCGTGCCCGCCGGCACACGGCGCGCGACATAGGCCGCGTAGCGTTCGGGCACGCGGTCCTTGCCAAACAGCCCGCCCACCACGCCCAGCCGGCCGCTGGGCTTGACCTTCGCGATCGGCGTCAGGCCCAGCCACTCCACCGGCCCCCTGGCCCAGGCCGGGATGCGGCCACCGCGCACCGCGTGGCTGATGTCGCGGGCCAGCGCCCAGGTCAGCGTCAGCGGCTTGAGCCGGGCCAGCTCCGCCAGGATCTGCGCCGACCCGGCGCCGTCCGCGGCCATCTCGGCCGCGCGCATCACCAGCAGACCTTCGCCGGCCGAGGCGTTGCCCGTGTCGAAGACGTGGGTGCGGTCGGGATGGCCCCGCTGGGCCGCGGTTTCGGCCGACTGCAGCGTGCCGGACACCGCGCGCGACAGGCCCACGTAAACCAGTTCGCGATGATGCGAGAGCAGGAACTCGAACTGCCTGCGGAAATCACCCGGCGGCGGCTGGCTGGTCCGGGGCAGCACCAGTTCGGTGCGCAGCTTGCGATAGAACTCGGCGGTCGAGAGCCCGACCTTGTCCAGGTAATCCTGGTCGCCGAAGTTCACCCGCGCCGGCACCATGTGCACGTTGAGCCGGCGCATCTCGTCCGCGGGCAGGTCGGCCGCGCTGTCGGTGATGACCGCGACGCCGGCGGCACCGGCGGCGGTGCGCGCCTGCGCGTGCATGTCGTCGGCCTTGGCGCCTTCGACCCGGCCGAAGCGGCCGGCGACGTCGAACAGCTGGCTGGGCTCGGCCACGTGGGCATGCAGGCGAAGGCGCGAGCTGCTGCCGGCGATCACCACGCAGGACGCGCCGAGTTCGCCCACCGCTGCGCGCAGGCCGGCGCGGTCCAGGCCTTCGCCGACCAGCAGGCATTCGCTGCACCAGCGGTGTTCGGGATCGGCGTCGGCCAGTTCGCCGTGGGCTTCGGCGGCCTCGAGGTCACCGGGCAGCTCCTCGGCCACCCCGCTGGCGTCGACGGCGCCGGAGGCGATGAAATCGTGGATGCCTTCGAGCAGGTCGACGAAGCCCTGGGCGCCGGCGTCGACCACGCCGGCCCGGGCCAGGACGGCCAGCTGGGTCGGCGTCGCCGCCAGGGCCTTGCGGCTGCGCTCGAGCGCACGGCGGAACCAGGTCGCCAGGTCGCCGTCGGCCGCCGGCTCCAGGCCATCGGCGAACGCACTGATGACGCTCAGGATCGTGCCTTCCTTCGGGTCCGAAAGGGCCTGCCGCGCCGACGTGGCGCCGGCCCGCACGGCGCGGGCCAGGGTCGCGGCCTCCAGCGCGCGGGCATCGCCGGCCGCTTCGGCCACGCCGGTGAGGAACTGGGCCAGGATCGCGCCGGAATTGCCGCGCGCCCCGTCCACCGCGTCTTCGCCCACCCGCCGCAGCAGGTCGCCGGCACCCTGCCCGCGCCGGCTCAGCGCGCCGGTCAGCACGCCGCCGAGGGTGAAGGCCAGGTTGCTGCCGGTGTCGCCGTCGGGCACCGGGAACACGTTGATCTTGTTGAGCATCTCGCGCTGGGCGATGACCCGGCGGGCACCGGCGATCAGCGCGCGGCGAAGGGCGGGGCCACGTATAAGCGGCTGCGGAAAGGACAGGGTGGCGGCGTTCATGTGCCGCCGGAGTCTGCCCGAAGCCGACGGCTTGTCCATGCTGCAGCGCCGCAGAACCGGCACTGGCGGCGGCTCCCGGGCCGGGTAGAATCGGCGGCAACCTTTCGGCACCCCGACGCATCCATCGGGGTGTCCCGTCCTGCAGGTGTCGCCCATGCTCCGGATCGTGCTCAGCCTCAGCCTCCTCTTCGCGACCGCCGCGGTGCAGGCCGCCGAAGCCACGCCCGCTGAAACCGACCCGGGCACCTGCGCAAAGTCGGCCGGTGCGGCCGAGAAGCCGGCCGAAGCGGCGGCGGCCGAACCCGCAACCACGCCGGGCGCCACCTCGCCTGTGCGTCCGCGCAGCGGCGCCGCCTCCGGTCGCCCGACACCGCGATGGAACTCGCTGCTGCCCGGCATGATCCGCTGAGCGCAGGCGGCTTGCCGCGCCGTCGCCGGCCGCGCGGAACGCGCACATGAAGTCACTGCTGCGCCGTCTGCGCGCCGCCGCCGCGCCGCCGTCCCTGTCGGAGGCGCAGATCGCCAAACTCCAGCTGTCCCTGCCCTTCCTCGACCGCCTGGCGCCGGGGCGACTGCAGCGCCTGCACGCCCTGGCCGCGCGTTTCCTCGGCGAAAAGACCATTACGCCGCTGCAGGGCCTGGAACTGGACGAACGCCAGCGCCTGCAGCTGGCTTGCCTGGCCTGCCTGCCCCTGATCGAGTTCGGCGCCGAGGGCCTGCACGGCTGGAAGCAGGTGCTGGTGTATCCCGGCGCCTTCCGCGTGCACCGGCGCCACCACGACGAGGACACCGGCGTGGTCGCCGAATGGGTGGACGAGCTGGCCGGTGAATCCTGGGACCTCGGCCCGCTGGTGCTGAGCTGGGACGACGTGCAGGCCGACCTGGCCGACCCCGAGGCGGGTTACCAGCTGGTCGTGCACGAGATGGCGCACAAGATCGACTTCCTCGACGGCGCGATGGACGGCACGCCGCCGCTGCCGGCGGCGTGGCAGCGCGAATGGGCGCGTGATTTCCAGGCGGCCTACGACACCTTCTGCGCGCGCGTCGACCGGGGCGAACAGACGCCCATCGATGCTTATGCCGCCGAGGCGCCGGAGGAGTTTTTCGCCGTCGCCAGCGAATACCACTTCAGCGCGCCGGCGCTGCTCAAGCAGGAAATGCCGGCGGTCGCCGCGCACCTGCAGCGCTTCTACGGCGACTCGCCGATTCCCGGCTGAATTTGTGGGAGGGACTTCGGTCCCGAAAGGCGTCGCGACTGAAGTCCCTCCCACAGAGCATTTCTAGAACGCCGGCGGGATGCGCACGGCGAAGCGGGCGCCGCCGAGCTCGGGCGCGCGCGTGACGCGCAGCTCGCCGTGGTAGGCGGTGACGATGTCCTGCACGATCGCCAGGCCGATGCCGTGGCCGTGCACGCGTTCGTCGCCGCGCACGCCACGCTGCAGCAGGCGGTCGACCTTTTCGGCGGGAATGCCGGGGCCGTCGTCGTCCACGGTGAAGTTCACGCCCGGGCGGCGGTCGGGCGGTGCGGCCTCGACCGACACGATCAGCAGCACGCGCTTGTCGGCCCACTTGAAGGCGTTTTCCAGCAGGTTGCCCAGCAACTCCTGCAGGTCGCCCAGTTCGCCGTGGAAACGCGCCGCCGGGTCGATCTCGAACTCGCACAGCACGCCGCGGCCGGCGTAGACCTTCTCCAGCCCGGCGACGATCTCCTCGGCGCGCGGCTCGATCTCGATCGGCGCCGAGTACAGGGCGTGGCCGGTGCGCGCGGCGCGGGTGAGCTGGTAGGACACGATCTCGTTCATGCGCTGCACCTGGGCAGCGACTTCCGCGCGCAGCTGCTCGTGGTCGGCGTCGGCGTCAAGCCGCGAGCGCAGCACCGCCAGCGGCGTCTTGAGGCTGTGCGCCAGGTCCGACAGCGTGTTCCGGCTGCGCTCGAGATGGGTGCGCTCGCTTTCGATCAGCGAGTTGATGGACCGGGTGATCGACTCGAGTTCGCGCGGATGGCGCTCCGACAGCTGCTGCGATTCGCCCTGGCGCACGCGCGCCAGTTCGCGCTCGACGTTGCGCAGCGGCAGCAGGCTCCAGCGCAGCACCAGCAGCTGCACCATCATCAGCAGCAGCGCGGCGAGCAGCAGGTTGCTCCACAGCGCGCGCCGGTAGATGCGCACCTGGTCCTCGATCTGCTGGGCGTCTTCGAAGACGCTCAGCGTCAGCGGGATGTCGCCGGTCGCCGACTCCCAGATCAGGCCGAAGGAATACGCGTAGACGGCGTTCTCGAGGCCGTCGGAATCGACGATGGTCAGCGGGCCTTCGAAGCGGCGCTCCATCGGCGCCAGCAGCTCCATGGGCGGCATCGACCGGCCCAGCGTGGAAGCGGAGTCCCAGGTGACGCCTTCGCCGCGGATGTTGGCGTACAGGCCGCTCTTGGGTTCGAGCAGGCGCGCGTCGGGCGGGATTTCCGGGGTGATGAAGGACCGGTTGCGGTCGAATTCGCTGCCGCCGATGTAGGCATTGGCGAAATTCGCCAGGCGCTCGCGCAGCGCGTACTGGGCCGTCGCCACGAAGGCGCGGTCCAGGGCCAGGCCGGTGAAACCAAGGAAGGCGACCAGCGCAAGGCTGGCCGCCAGCATTTGCCGGGCCTGCAGCGACAGCGTGCGCCAGGCGCGCACGCCGCCTTACTCGTCGCGCGGGATGGCGAAACGGTAGCCGCGGCCGCGTACGGTCTCGATCGGCTTGATCTCGCCTTCCGGGTCGAGCTTCTTGCGCAGGCGGCCGATGAAGACTTCGAGCACGTTCGAATCGCGGTCGAAATCCTGCTGGTAGATGTGCTCGGTGAGGTCGGCCTTGGACACCAGCTCGCCCGCGTGCAGCATCAGGTACTCGAGCACCTTGTACTCGTAGCTGGTCAGGTCGACGCCGGAGCCGTTGACGCTGACGGTCTGGGCGGAAAGGTCCAGGCGCACCGGGCCGCAGTCGAGCGTGGGCTTGGACCAGCCGGCGGCGCGGCGAAGCAGCGCATTCATGCGCGCCAGCAGCTCCTCGACGTGGAAGGGCTTGACCAGGTAGTCGTCGGCGCCGGACTTGAGGCCTTCGACCTTGTCCTGCCAGCTCGAACGCGCGGTCAGGATGAGGATCGGGAACTTCTGGCCGGCCTCGCGCAGCGCCTTCACCAGGTCCATGCCGGACATCTTGGGCAGGCCCAGGTCGATCACGGCGATGTCGAACGGCACTTCCTTGCCGTGGTACAGGCCTTCTTCGCCGTCGCCGGCGGTATCCACGGCGAAACCCTCGCGCTTGAGTCGCGCGGCAAGGGTTTCACGCAGGGGGGCTTCATCCTCGACCAGCAGTACGCGCATGGCGTCTCCTTCAGCAGGGGGGACGGCCCCACGCGGGGACCGCCGGGACAGGGTTCAGTCGTCGCCGTTGCGGGCTGCGCGGGCAGCGGGCTTGCGGGCTTCGGTTTGGGGGCCTACCGGACGCGGCGCGGGGCTGCGCCGGGCATGGTCGCGCAGCATCAGGCTGCGGCGGTCGATGCTGCGGCGGTCGCTGCGGGGCGGCGGGCTGGCTTGGGCCGGGCGGCGGTCGTGCAGCACGCGCACGCGGCCTTCCGGGGTCAGCACCTTGATGCGGTAAACGTCTTCGCCGCCGCGCTGCATGCGCTCGGCGCGCAGCACCCGGCCGCCGTCGCGTTCGACCTCGCGGATGCGTTCGCCGACCTCGGCGCGCTGGGTGCGCGCCTCTTCCGCCAGCGCGGGCAAAGCCAGCGCGAGGGAGGCGATCAGCAGCAGGGGGCGAAGGGCGTTCAGCATCGGCGGGAGGATAGCTCCGAGTGGCGGGACCGGCTAGCCGGAAGACGGGGGAGAGTCTGGTTGCCGGGCGGTGAATCCGGTATGAACCCTAAGTACGTCAATAACTTGTACCTGAACAATGCCGCGCTGTCAGTAAATTTCCGCCACGCAGCAGCGCAGCGAGCCGCCGGCCTTCTCGATCTCGTCCAGGGGCACGGGGGCCAGTTCGAAGCCCGCGTCGGCCAGGCCGGTCCGCTGGCCGGCGGACAGGGCCGCGGCGCCCGCGGCGCTCATGCGCACCCGGTCGGGGCGCAGCGCGATGCAGTTGCCGGCGAAGGCCGCCTTCTGCGCCGGCGCCAGCACCAGCACGTGGGGCGCGTAGATCTCCGCCAGGGCGTCCGCGACGGCGCGGTCCGCGAAACCCGAGGGCGCCACCACCAGCGCCCGCCCCGCCAGCACGCTCATCACCACGTTAGTGTGGTATTCGCCGGCGGCCAGGTCGAACAGCAGGGTGCCGCGCAGGCCCAGCGCCGCATGCAGCGCCCGCGCACCGGCCTCGTCGCAGCGTTCGCCCAGGCCGGCGAAGGCGAGTCCGCGGGCGCGGTCGATCACCGCCGAGCCGGTGAGCTCGCATACGCCCGGCTGCCGGCGAAGGTCGATTTCTTCATAACCCAGCAGGCCGCTGAAAAAGCCGCGGATGTCGGGCCGCTCGGCCTCGCGCTGGCGCACCGGGTGGCGCATGCGCCCGACCAGCAGCCGGCCTGGCCCGGTGGCGAAGACATTGTTCGGAAACAGGCCATCGGGCGCCGCCGGATCGCCCGGGAAGCACACCACCGGCAGGTCCTGCGCCAGCGCCGACTGCAGACCGCGGTGCTGCGCCGACGCCCGCGCCGGATCGACAGCCACCGACAGGTCCATGTAGGCGTTGTCGCTGGCCGACTGTTCGGCGAGGGCGAAGCCGTCGGGGGCGACCAGGAAGGCCGCGCGTGCGCAGGCCGGCCCGAAGTCGGGCGCCAGGCCGCGCGCGAATTCCACGAAGGCGCGGGGATCGCGGGTGATCACCCTTCGCTCCGGTTTTCGTAGGTCGCCGTGATCGAGGCTTTGGCCAGGGTATGGAAATGCAGGTTGAAGCCGAACACGGCGCCGGAATCCTCCGGGCCCACGTCCAGGCGTTCGGTGTCGACCGCGAACACGGTGAAGATGTAGCGGTGGCGGCCGTGGCCCGGCGGCGGCGCGGCGCCGCCGTAACCCGGGCGACCGAAGTCGGTGCGGCCCTGCACGGCGCCGGCGGGCAGGTCGCGGCCGTCGGGCGCGCCCGCGCCGGCCGGCAGTTCGCTGGTGTCCGCCGGCAGGTTGGCGACGGTCCAGTGCCAGAAGCCGGAACCGGTCGGTGCATCGGGATCGAAGCAGGTGATCGCGAAACTTTTCGTGCCTTCCGGCGCGCCGGTCCAGCGCAGCTGCGGCGAAGTGTCGCCCATGGCCTTGACGTGCAGGTCCGGCAGGGTGTCGCCGTCCTGGAAACTGGCGGAGCTGAGTTTGAAGGTCATCGCAGGATCCTCCGTGGGCGGGATGGAGCGGCCATGCTAGCCGCCTTGGGTAGCCGCGAGCGCACGTTCGACCAGCGACCAGTCGGCGCCCGGACGCGGCGCGCCTTCGCTGAGCACCTGCCGGAAAATGCGGCCGCCGGGCTGGCCGTGGAACAGGCCCAGCCAGTGCCGCGACTGGTGCTTGAGCGCGATGCCGCGCGACAGGCAGCGCTCCACGTACGGGCGCATCGCTTCGAGCAGTTCCTGGCGGGTCCGCGGCGGCTCGGCCGGCGCATACAGCGCGCGGTCCATCAGGTGCAGGCGAAAGGGTTCGTGGTAGGCGGCGCGACCGATCATCACGCCATCCACGCCGGGCAGCACCGACAGCACGTCCTCGACGGTGGCCAGGCCGCCGTTGATCTCGATGCGCAGGTCGGCCCGCTCGCGTTTGAGCCGGAACACCCAGTCGTAGCGAAGCGGCGGGATTTCGCGGTTTTCCTTCGGGCTAAGGCCCTGCAGCCAGGCCTTGCGCGCGTGCACGACGAAGTGCGTGCAGCCGGCCGCCGCGACGCTGTCGACGAAGGCGCGGAAGACCGCGTAGTCCTGCATCTCGTCCACGCCGAGCCGGCACTTCACGGTGACCGGTACGTGCGCCGGCGCGGCGGCGATCATCGCCGCCACGGCGTCGGCGACCAGGGCCGGCTCCTTCATCAGGCAGGCGCCGAAGCGCCCGGCCTGCACGCGGTCGGACGGGCAGCCGACGTTGAGGTTGACCTCGTCGTAGCCCCAGTCGGCGCCGATCCGGGTCGCCTCGGCCAGGTGCGCGGGATCGGAGCCGCCGAGCTGCAGCGCGACCGGGTGTTCGACCGGGTCGAAACCCAGCAGGCGCTCGCGGTCGCCGTGGATCACCGCCTGCGCGTGCACCATTTCGGTGTACAGGCGCGCGTGCGGCGCCAGCAGGCGGTGGAAGACGCGGCAATGCCGGTCCGTCCAGTCCATCATCGGGGCGACGGACAGTCCGTGCGTGGCGGGATCGTGGGGCTGGCGCGGCATGACGACTCGTATTTCGTGGCGCCGCGAAGGATACACGCCCGATGCCGGGCAAGCCCCGCCTCAGGCCGGGCCGGAACCCGCTGCCGCCGGCCTGCCCCGGTCATCCGTGACCAGCCGGAAGCGCTGCTTGCCGAAGTAGAAGGTGAACCGGAACAGGCCCGCGTCCTCACCAACGCCCCGTTCGCACAGCGTGGCGATGCGGCGGTCGGCCACCATCGCCGGCACCTGGGCCGGGTCGAGGCCCAGGCCCTCGGCCACCAGCACGGCGTCGACCTCAACCGGCCCCGGGGCACCGGGCTGTTCCGACGGGCAGTCCGGCGGCGACAGGTCCACGCCGGCGGCATCCAGCGCCTCGGCAACGCCGCTGAGCGCATGGGAGTCGAAATCGTTCCAGTCGATGTTGGTCATGGCGGGGTCCTCCGAGGGTCCCATCCTCCCGCCCCCGAACCGGGGTTTCCCTGACCTGGGTCAGCCCGCGGACAGGGCCCGCCGTCCGCCGGCCGCTACCATGGCGGCATGGATCGCACGCACACCCTCGACGAAGCCTCGCTCGCCGTCCTCGTCGACCGCTTCTACGACAAGGTCCGCGCCGACCCGACGCTGGGCCCGGTTTTCAACGCGGCCGTGCACGACTGGCCGGAACACAAGCAGCTGCTGACCTCGTTCTGGTCCTCGGTGGCCCTGGGCACGCGCAGCTTCCGCGGCAACCCGATGGCCGCCCACCGGGCCCAGCCGGGCATCACCGCGGCCCATTTCACCCGCTGGCTGCAGCTGTGGCGCGAAACCACGGCCGAGGTGTTCGAACCCGACGCAGCCCGAACGCTGCAGTCCTACGCCGAGCGCATCGGCGAAAGCCTGCAGTACGGCCTCGGCATCCGACCCGGCAGCCGCGACCTGGGCCTTCCCCTGCGCGCGGACTGACCTGCGTCAAAACACCGCCCGGTGATCGGCGCAAACTGGCTTCTCCCCGCCACGGAGCAAGACCATGGATCGCGTGAAAGGCAAAACCTGCATCGTCACCGGCGCTGCGCTGGGCATCGGCCGCGCCTGCGCCGAACGCCTGGCCGAAGAAGGCGGCGCGGTCGCCCTGTTCGACCTTCATGACGCCGAAGGCGAAGCCGTCGCCGCGGCCATCCGCGAACGCGGCGGCCGGGCCCGCTACTGGCACGTCGACGTCACCGACGAAGCGGCGGTCAAGAAGGCCGTGGACGAAGCCGCGGCGGAATTCGGCGGCGTGCACGTGGTGGTCAACAACGCCGGCATCTCCGGCTCCACCAAGCTCACGCACGAGATCACCGAGGCCGAGTGGGACAAGGTGCAGGCGGTGAACGTCAAGGGCGTGCTGTTCTGCTGCAAGCACGCCATCCCGCACCTCCGGGCCGCAGGCGGCGGCAGCATCATCAATCTTTCGTCGATCTATGGACTGGTCGGCGCGGCCGACATTCCCGCCTACCACGCCTCCAAGGGCGCGGTGCGCCTGATGAGCAAGACCGACGCGCTGTGTTACGCCGCCGACCGCATCCGGGTGAATTCGGTGCACCCCGGATTCATCTGGACGCCGATGGTCGAACACCACCTGCAGGCCAGCGGGGCCACCGACATCGATGCCGCCCGCCGCGACGTGGGCAACCTGCATCCGCTGGGACACATGGGCGACGTCGACGACATCGCCTGGGGCGTCGTTTACCTGGCCTCGGACGAATCGAAGTTCGTCACCGGCGCGGAGCTGGCGATCGACGGCGGTTACACCGCGCGCTGAAACCGCCGGTCAGCGGCCCTTGCCGTTGCCCTTGTCGCCCTTGCCACCCTTGTCCGGCTTGCCGCCGCCCTGGCCACGGCCCGGGGGCGGACCGGCATCGCGGCTGCGGGCGGACGGGCCAGCGTCGCGGCGGGAGGGGCCAGCAGACGCCTTCGGGCCGCCGCGGCCATGCAGGCGCTCGTGGCCCTTGCCGACCCGGCCCTTGAGCGCATGGAAGGCCGGTGATCCGGGCTTGATGCCCAGGCGCTTGGCGACCTCGCCCCAGCCCTGGCCGCGGTTCTGGTCGTAATAATCGGCGACCTCGAGGCAGGGCCGGCCAAGCTGCCGGGCCAGCGCGCAGGCGTAGTAGATGTCGCCCGGCGCCCAGCCGCGGTCGTAATAGAGGTCACGGACCAGCGGCCGCGGCGCGCCGAAACTCACCACGACGTCGTCGATGAAGCCGTCGGTGTTGCCGCGGGCGAAGACGTTGATGTCGCCGAGCCGGGTGTCGACCCAGGCGTCGCCCGTGCGGGGGCTGAAGCCGACCGCGACGTCGTCGATCATCGCCTGTGCGCCCATCGAGGCGGCCAGGCCCAGGCCCAGTGCGGCGGCAAGCAGTTTACGGTTCATCAGATAGTCCTCGCTGCGGGTCCGGGGCCGATTCTGCACCGGCCGGATGAATGCAAAGCCAATGCTTACAGGCGCTGCAGGCGGTAGCCGATGGCATCCGGCCGCGACTCGCCGTCCGCGCCCAGCAGTTCCAGGCTGCCGTCGGGCTGCAGCCGGTAGCGGTGGTCGACGCCCTCCGGGTCGATCCGAAAGACGGTGGCCGGGCCGTCGTCGCCGCGCTGCGCCGCCTGGCGCCAGGAGCCTTCGACCATGAACACGCTGTCCGGCCCGGCGCCGAGGTAGGTTTCCTCGAGCTCGAAATGCTGTTCGCCGCCGTCGTCGCGGCGCAGGGTCAGCCGGGTCTGGATGCCGGCGCAGTCGCTGCAGGGCAGCACGCCCTGCCAGCTGCGCACGAAGACCTCCCCGGCCGACGGCGCCAGCCCCGTCGCTGGCGCCGGGCCGTCGTCGGCCGGCACCGGCTCGTCGCGATCCGCACTGCAGCCGGCGAGCGCCAGCATCAGCGCCAAAGTGAACGGGAAATTAGCGAAGGACGTGATCCGGGCCATGGTTTGCATCCTAACGCTTGCGCGGGCGCGCGGCGTGGGCGCAGCTTCGGATCATGCGACGGACGGCGATGCCCAACCCCGTTTGCGCCGCCGGCACGTTCAAGACCCTGCCACCCACCCAAGGAGGTGTCCCATGGTCCACAGCCTGCCGTCGTCCCGCCCCACCCCGCCGGGCTTCCGGCTTGATGGCAAACGCATCGCCGGCAACACGCTGGCGATCAGCGTGCATGTCGTCGCGCTGGGCGTGCTGATGTTCCCGTCGAGCTGGCAGCCGCCGGCCGAAGCGCCCCGGACGCAGTCGGTGCCGGTGCTGTTCGAACGCCTGCCCGAACGGGAGATCCCGGCCACCGTGCCGCCGCCGCGGCAGCTCCCGCGCCCGGTCGAACAGCCAAGCCGGCCGCAGCCGCGCCTTGAAACCACGCCGCTTCCGATGACCGACAGCACGCGGGTGTTCGAGCAGGGCGAGATCGAGGCGCCGCCGGTCACCGACACCGGCGCGGAAACCACGTCCTTCGATCCGGGCCCGCCGGCGCTGGCCACCCTGGCCTACGACCTCGCCCCGGCGCCACGTTATCCCCGCGCCTCGCTGATCGCCGGGCACGAGGGGACGGTGACGCTGCGGGTGCTGGTGGACGAGACCGGCCGCCCCCTGGAAGTGTCAGTGGAATCGGGCAGCGGTCACCGCGAGCTCGACCGTGCCGCACGCCTGCAGGTGCTCGAGCACTGGCGCTTCCATCCGGCGCAGCGCGGGGGCCGCGCGGTGGCGGCCTACGCGCTGGTGCCGATCGTGTTCAGCCTGCCCTGAGGCTGGACAATCACGCCGGTACGACGGATCGTCTCCCACAGTCACGATTCGTCGTACCGGAGCCCTCCATGTCGCCACGCCGCCTGTTGCCCACCCTGCTCGCCGCCTCGCTGGCGATGGCCACTGCGCCGGCCCTCGCCCAGCAGGGGCCCGACGCGCCGCCGCGCTGGACCCTGGGCCTGCTGGCGATCGAACGCGACGCGCCCTACCGCCAGCTCGACGAAGACCTGCTGGTGGTGCCGCTGGTGCGCTTCGAAGGGGAACGTTTCTACCTTCGCGGCCTGCGCGGCGGCGTCGTGCTGGCCCGGGACGGCGGTTTTGAGTTAGGAGCCTTCGTGCAGGGCCGCGGCGACGGCTACGAGGCGGCGGATTCGCCCTACCTGGCCGGCATGGACGACCGCGATTTTTCGCTCGACGCCGGCGTGGCCGCCAGCTGGCGGGTGCCGCGCGTGGGGCAGTTCGAAATCTCGGTCGCCACCGACATGCTCGACCGCAGCGGTGGCCAGGAAGCGGTGCTGTCCTGGACCGGGCTTGTGCGTGCCGGCGGCTGGCGCCTGCTGCCCGGCGCCGCGCTGATGTGGCAGAGCGGCGACATGGTCGACTACTACTACGGCGTGCGCCCCGGCGAAGCGCTGCCTGGCCGCCCGGCCTACGCGCCGGGTTCGGCGATGATCCCGGAGGTGTCGCTGCTGGCGACGCATCCGGTCGGCGAACGCTGGGAGTTTTTCGCCCGCGCCGGCCACGCCTGGCTGCCCTCGGAAATCACCGACAGCCCGCTGGTCGGCCAGGACGGCCGCACCAGCCTGATCGTCGGCCTGGGTTACACCTTCGACTGAGCTTGCACCGCGCGGTCGCGGCCCTCGGTCTTGGCCCGGTAAAGCGCGGCATCGGCGCGCGCGACCAATGACTGCGGCGTTTCCCCGGCGATGGCCTCGGCCACGCCAAGGCTGGCGGTGACCGGCCCGAAGGGCCAGTCGGCGACCCGGAAGTCGCGGCAAAGGCGTTCGGCGACCATCAGGCCACGCGACTGGTCGATACCGTGGAGCAGGACCGCGAATTCCTCGCCGCCGTATCGCGCGGCCAGGTCGCCCGGCCGCAACGCGGCCCGCAGCAACGCACCCGCCAGCCGCAGCGCCTGGTCGCCTGCAAGATGCCCGTACCGGTCGTTGTATTGCTTGAAGTGGTCAAGGTCGAGCATCACCAGGCAAACCGGTGAACCGCCCTTGGCGCGGCGCGCCAGCAGCCCGGCCAGTGCTTCGTCGAAGGCCCGGCGGTTGCCGACCCCGGTCAGCGCATCGGTGTTCGCGCTGGCCTCAAGCCGGCGGCTGTTTTCGCGTTCGCGCTCAAGCCGGTCGAGCAGGCCGGCGCCCCACCAGACCAGGCCGGCGACGAAAAGGCCCGACGCGACCGCCATCCAGGTGATCGTGGCACCCACCGACAGCCAATCCTGGCGCACCGCCAGCTGGGCCAGGAAAGCCACGACCACCGGCGCCACCAGCGCCGGCGCCAGCGCCCGCCGTCCCAGTTCCCCGCCCAGGCCCGGGCTGGCCAGGATCCTCGCCAGGCCGCTGCCCGGCTGCGAAGCCAGCCAGCCCAGCGCCAGCAGGAACACGCACACCGACGTGTTCAGGCCCAGCGGTGTGAAGGGCACCTGCCCGCTTTCGGTGCCCATCGCGTAGCCGTAGGCGCTGAGCGCGAACAGCGCGATCACCAGCATCACCACCGCCAGGGCCTGGCCCAGCCAGGCGCCAAAACGCTTCCAGGCCATCAGGCCGATCGCGCCGGCAAGGACGAAGGACACCGCCGTCAGTTCGGACATGCGCCCGGGCGAGCGGCTGGCCTGCAGGGCTTCGGGATCGTGGAACAGCAGGTCATCGAAGCCCAGGTCGATGCCCCAGGCGAACTGCAGCAAGGTGGCGATGCCCAACAAGGCCACGCCCAGCGATGCCGGGCCGGACACCTTCAGCGGCAGCCAGCCGGGGCGCACGCAGGACGCCAGCGCCGTGCCGGCCAGCATCATCCCGATAGCCGTGTTGGCCTTCATCGCCACGTGGCCGGGAAGCACCGTGCGCAACAGCGGCACGTCGGCCACCCAGCCCAGCAGCGCCGCCAGGCCCGTGCCGGCGACAAGCGCCGCGGCGGTCAGGGCCGAACGCTGCAACCAGCGTACGTGTTTCCCGTCCTCGGCAAGCGCGGCCTGGTCCATGCCGCCGAGATTGCTCAAGTCGCCGGCGCCTGGCAAGCCGGCGCGGGCTCAGCCACCGGCCCGGACGGCCAGCGCCACGACGGCCGCCGGTATCTGCGCGGGCAGCTCGACGCTTGCCATGCGCGAGGCATGTTCCGGGCCCAGGCCATGTTCGAGTTCGTGCGCCCAGGTCACGTGATAGGGCATGTGCACGCCCCAGCCACCCAGGCGCAGCACGGGCTCGATGTCCGAACGCAGGGAGTTGCCCACCATCACGAAGCGCGACGGTTCGAGCGAGAACTCCGACAGCACCCGCGCATAGGTACCGGCATCTTTTTCGGACACGATCTCGATGCGCCGGAACAGGTCGGCCAGGCCGCAGGCGCGCACCTTGGCTTCCTGGTGGAACAGGTCGCCCTTGGTGATCAGCACCACCGGCCATTCGCGCGCCACCGCCTCGACCGCGGCGCGGATGCCGGGCAGCAGGTCGACCGGATGCGCCATCACCGCCTTGCCCAGTTCGACGATGCGGTGGATGTCGGGGGCGCCGATGCGTTCGCCGGTGAGCGCGATGGCGGTTTCCACCATTGAAAGGGTCATGCCCTTGGCGCCGTAACCGAAGAGTTTGATGTTGCGGCGCTCGGTCTCGAGCAGGCGCTCGTGCAGGCCGGCATCAGCCAGGTCGACGTAGTTGCCGACGATGGCCTCGAACTCGGCGTGCGCGGCGCGGAAATAGCCCTCGCTGTGCCAGAGCGTGTCGTCACCGTCGAAGCCGACCAGGCCGAATCCCATGCCCGCAGGACTCACTGGCTGACCGGCTGGTCGAGATTCGGATCGCTGCCGCCGATGATCACGCTGCTGATGCGCATCTGGTAAAGCGCGTCGTGTGGCTTGCCGAAAACCTGGTCGGTGGCCTCGGCCAGCGCGGGACCGGCGCCGCCCTGCATCACGTAGCTGGCGCATTCGGCGCCCAGCGCCGAGGCGGCTTCCCGGCGGCTGTTGCCCAGGCCCTGGCCGGTGATGCGCTGGGGCTGGTCGCCCAGGGCGACGATGGCCTGCACCTGCGTTTCCGGACCGGGCCGGATGTGCCAGGCGGTGGCTTCCGGCGCGGTCAGCAGCAGGGCCACCGGGCCGGGCACGGCGATGTCGACGCGGCGGATCATCTCGCGACCCGGCTCGGTGCCCTCCACCGGCGTGGCGCCGTCCACCACGAACAGGCGCGCGGCCAACGGCATCGCAAGGCCCGGGATCCGGCAGGGACCCCAGTCCGGTTCGGCGACCACGGCGACCGCGCCCTGTTCGTCTGTGGCCTGCGCCTGGGCTTCGGGCTCGCCGCTGCCGCAGGCGGACAGCAGGCCGATGGAGACCAGGGCGGCGGGCAACAGGCGTGGCGACATGCGGGGACATCCTCGGACCGGGGGGCAAGCCGAAGCATAACCCCAGCGTCACGGCCGCGGGCTCAGCCGGGAGGGCGACGGCCCAGCACACGTTCGCGGTGCACCAGGTACAAGCCGCTGCTGACGATGATGCCGGCGCCCACGAAGGTCCAGCCGTCGGGCAGCACGCCCCAGATCATCAGGTCCAGGCCGAGCCCCCAGGCCAGCGCGCCGTACTCGAAGGGCGCGACCACGGAAGCCTCGCCCGAGCGGAAGGCTTCGGTAATCGCCACCTGGCCCAGGAAACCGGTGACGCCGACGCCCGCGATCACCCAGCCGTCCACCGCACGCAGCGGCACCCAGCCCGGCAGCGCCAGCAGCGAGGCGCCCGCGGCGGTCATCACCAGCATCCAGAACACCATCGACTGGCCGCTGTCGGTGCGATGCAGCACCCGCACCAGAATGGCCGAAAGCGCGTAGCCGGCGGCAGCCACCACCACGGCCAGGCCCGCCCAGCCGAAAAGCCCCTCGCCGGTGGGCCGCAGGACCACCAGCACGCCCACCAGGCCAACCCCGATCGCCGCCCAGCGGCGCGGGCCAACGTATTCGCCCAGCATCGGTACCGACAGCGCGGTGATCAGCAGCGGCGCCACGAAGAAGATGGCGTAGGCGCTGGTCATCGGCATCTGCTTCAGTGCGAACGCAAACGACGAAAGCATCATGATCGACAGGCCGGCACGCAGCAGGTGCAGGCGCCAGCGGACCTTCAGCAGGCCGACCGCCGAGCCGGTGGCCAGCACCCAGGCCAGCACCAGCGGCAAACCGGAGAGACCGCGCAGCGCCGCCACCTGCATCGGCGGGTAGTGGCCGGAGAGCTGCTTGAGGCCGCCATCCATCAGGGAGAACAGGCCGACGGCAAGCAGCATGGCGACGATGCCGCGGAGGTTTGACTGGGTTTGCATGCGGGTATTGTCGCCGGTGCCGGGGCTGGCCGGGGCAATTACCGCCCGCAGGCCCGGGCCACCTTTGCGTCCAGGTCCGAGCGCTGCCGGAAGTCGAGCTTGTTCCACAGCCGGTCGCGCAACGCATCGGCTTCCCGGCGGGCCTTTTCGCAGCGCATGCGGCGTTTCTGCGCGGCGCCGGGCTGACGCGGCTTCGCCTGGCGCACCGTCGCAGCCGCCGCGCGGCCCCTGCCCGGCGGCCCGGCAGCCCGGACACGACCGGCCTGTGCCCGAGGCGCCGGCGCAACTTCGGCCTTCACGGGCTGCACCCAGGCCTGACGGCTGTTGCCGGCACAGGGCAGCGACTGGTAGCTGACGGCGCCCGACGGCGCGACGCACTTGTAGAGGTCGGCGCCGGGACTGGCCGCGGAAAGCAGCAGCGCCGGGAACAACACGAACGACGGGAAGCGCATGGCAGGCTCCGGACGGAGGTGCCAGTGCACCGCATCCGCCGTCACGCGCCCATCGGCCAACCACCGCGTTCTGGCGCAGGAACTTGCCGCGCCGGCAGCGGAGAAAACTCAGGAATCGTAGACGTGCGCGCACTGGGCGACCACCCAGGCCCGCAGTTCCGCCTGCTGGGATTCGGTCAGCCGCAGCCAGTCTTTTTCCAGCGCCGCCTCGGAGAATTCATGCGCCTTGGTGCAGTCGCTCTTGAGGCGGGGATCGCCGGCAGCTTCCGCTGCCTGTGCACGCGCCTGCGCCTCCTGCTCCTGCTGCCGGGCCAGGCGCGCGGCTTCGGCCAGCCGGGCTTCTTCCGCCGCCCGTCGCGCCTCGGCCTCGGCCAGGGCCGCGCGGGCCGCCAGCTCCTCGACGCTGGGCCCGGCCTCCGGCGTGGCATCGCGTTTCCACACCTGGGTGCTGCCGGCCGGACAGGGCTGGGACAGGATGCTCACCGCGCCCTGGGCGTCGGTGCACTTGTAAAGGGACTCGGCCGCGGCCGGCGCGGCCAGTCCCAGGCAAACCAGTGTCAGCACGAAACGACGCATGGCTTACTCCGCCGGCGCCGCGTCGGCCGGCGCACTGCCCTTGAGGTGGGTGTCGAGGAAGGCCCGGATGCGGCCGTAGCCTTCGATCTGGTTCTTCTTCTTGGAGAACCCGTGGCCCTCGTCGTCGAACACGACGTATTCGACCGGCACGCCGTTCTTCTCCACCGCCGCGACGATGTCGTCGGACTCGGGCTTGATCACGCGCGGGTCGTTGGCGCCCTGCAGCACCATCAGCGGCACGTTGATCTTGTCGGCGTGGAACAGCGGCGAGGTTTCGATCAGGAAATCGCGCTGCGTTTCCGGATTGCCGATTTCCTGGTACAGCGCCTCGCGGAAGGACTCCCAGTAGGGCGGGATCGACTCAAGCGTGCGCAGCCAGTTCGAGACGCCGAAGATGTTCACGCCCACCTTGAACTCGCCCGGCTGGAAGGCCAGCGCCGAGAGCACCATGTAGCCGCCGTAGCTGCCGCCGATGATGCCGATCTTGTCGTCGTCCACGTAGTCCAGGGTCTGCAGGTACTTCTTGGCCTCGACCGTGTCCCACAGCGGCTCGCGGCCGTGCTTGCCGTCGTCGGCGGCGAAGAAGGTCTTGCCGTAGCCCGAGCTGCCGCGGTTGTTGATGCCCAGCACCACGTAGCCGTGGTTGGCCAGGTACTGGATGAGCGGCGAGTGCGCGCGCGTGGTCTGGCCACCCGGACCACCGTGCACCCAGACCAGCGCCGGCGCCGGTTCACCGGCGGTGGCCTGGTGCGGTTTCCACAGGATGTTGGGGATCGGCATGCCGTCGAAGCTGTCGAAGCGCACCACGCTCGAGTCCACCAGGTCGGCCGGGTCGATCGCCGGGTTCAGCGAAGTCGTCAGCTGGACCGGCTGGCCGCCGGCTGCAAGGTCGAGCACGTAGAGGTCATTGGGCTGGCGATCGCCGTTGAGGTAGAAGGCCAGCTTGTCCTCCGAGCGCGAGACGCGCAGGTTGCGCACTTCACCCGCGGGGAACTCGGGCAGCGCCACTTCTTCGCCGCTGGCGGTGTTGAACAGCTGCACGCCGGTGCTGCCGTCGACGTTGGTGGCCACGGCGAGGTAGGTGCCGTCGTGCGACAGCGTGGCGTCGACGATGTCCCAGTCGGCCGAACGCACCGGCTCGTGCTCCCAGGTCTGCAGGCTCACCCGGCGCAGCGCGGCGAATTCGCCCTGGTCGTTGGCGGTGTAGTACAGCCATTCGCCGTCCGGCGTGAAGGCCTCGGGCGTGAAGAGCGCCTGCCCCTCGTGTTCCGAGACCTTCGTGGCCTGGTCCGACGCCAGTTCGACGACGTGCAGGTCACTGTCGTTGGTGGTGTGGTTCTCGACCAGGGCCAACCAGCGGCCGTCGGGGGAGATCTCGTAAGGGTCGTATCCGGCCTCGTTCCGGTAGACCAGTTCACGTTCGTAGCCGTCGGCAAGGTAGCGATAGACGTCGAAGTAGCGTTCGTCACGCTCGTTGGTCATCACGAAGAACGACTGGCCGTCATGGCTGAACCCCATGAAGCCGGCCTTGAGGTTTTCGCCCGGGGTCAGGTCGCGCTCGCTGCCGTCGGCTTCGATCACGTACAGGTGGTCGAGTTCGTTGCCACCCTGGTCGCGGCTGACCAGCACGCGGTCGTCGCCCGGGAAAAACGCTTCGGCGTAGACGTTGTCGGTGTCGGACATCGTCACCGCCGTCCATTCCCCGCCGCCCACCGGCATCGTGTAGGCGTTCCAGACGCCCGACTTGTTGGAGGAAAACAGGATCCGCGACTCGTCGGGACTGAAGGAGCCGCCCATCACGCCCGTGGATTCGATGAATTCCTCGATGGCGTACTGGCGGGACGGGCGCTGCTCGACCGGCGCCTGGCTGGCTGCGTCGGCTGCTGCTTCCGGGGCCGGATCGGGCGAAGGCTGGCAGGCCGCCAGGGACAGGGACAGGGAGCAGGCGATCGCGAGGGTCAGGCCGGTGCGGCGAACGGAGGGCATGGAAGGCTCCTGGGACGTGAAGGCCACAATCTACGCCGCCCTTGCCCGCTCCGCGAGCCGGGGGCGGGGCTGCCTCCCCACAGGCGCAACCTGAACGGACAACCGGACAATCGATGAACCGTTCAGCTTCGACGGGTCAGCATCGTAGTCATTCAGCCGCCCCGTCGGCACCACCGGAGACCCCCGATGTCCGAGGCAAGCCGCCTGGCCGCGATCAGCGCCTTCCTGCTCAAGCACCGCAGCTCCCCCGTGTTCCGCTCGCGCCGCGAGCCAACCCCGGGCGTCGAGCCGCCGGACGCCACCGAAAGCGCGGAAACCTTCACCCGCGACCTCGAGGCGCTGGGCCCGACCTTCGTGAAGATCGGCCAGATGCTGTCCACCCGTCCCGACATGGTGCCGCCCGACTATCTGGTCGCCCTGTCGCGGCTGCAGGATGACGTCAAGCCCGCCTCCGCCGAGGAGATCACCCAGCTCATCGAAGAGGAGCTGGGCGCACCGATGGACAAGCTGTTCCGCGAATTCGAGCCGGTGCCGGTGGGCACTGCCTCTTTCGCGCAGGTGCACCGTGCGGTTCTGCCGAGCGGCCGCCAGGTGGCGGTGAAGGTGCAGCGGCCCGCCGTGGCGGCCCAGGTCGATACCGACCTTGCCGCCGTCGAGCGGCTGATCCGCTCGCTGGGACTGGTCAGCGGCGCCGACGAGCGTTATGGCTTCAGCGAATGGCTCGAGGAGTTCCGCGCCACCGTCCGGGCGGAACTCGACTACCGCCAGGAAGCCGACAACCTCGACACCTTCCACGACCGGCTTCGCGAATACGAAAACATCGGCGTGCCCACGCCAGTCTGGGACTACACGCGCCGCCGCGTACTGGTGATGGACTACGTCGACGGCATCCAGGTCACCACGATCCCCGGCGTGCTGCGCACGGAAGTCGACCTGAAGCCGCTGGCCCACGACCTGGGCAAGGCCTACCTGGACCAGGTGTTCGTGCACGGCCTGATCCACGCCGACCCGCACCCGGGCAACGTCAAGCTGACGGCGGACCATCGCCTGGTGCTGCTGGACCTGGGCATGGTCGGCTACGTGCCGCCACGCCTGCGCGACCAGCTGCTGAAGCTGGTGGTGGCCACCATCGACGGCCGCGGCGAACAGGCCGCCGAAACCTTCGTGCACATGGGCACGCGGCTCGAGGATTTCGACGAGGCCCGCTTCTCGCGCGAGACTGCGCGCCTGGTCGCGCGCTTCTCGAGCGCAACCACCTGGACCGAGTCCGAGGGCGGCTTCCTGCTCAAGCTGGTGGAGCTGGGCGGCCAGTGCGGCCTGAAGCCACCGGCCGAACTGACCCTGCTGGGCAAGACCCTGCTCAACCTCGAGTCGGTGATCCTGGCGCTGGACCCGGACGCGTCGCTGCGCGAAGTGCTGCGCCTGCACATGCACGGCATGCTGCGCGACCGGACCCTCGGCAAGCTGGACATGGGCCGGCTGGCCACCGAAGTGCTGGAAGTGCAGGAACTGGTGCGCGAAGCGCCGCAGCGCCTGTCGGTGCTGCTGCGCACGCTGGCCGACAACCGTTTCCGCGTGCACGTGGCCGGGCTGGAGGAAGCCCACCTGATAGAGAGCATGCAGAAGATCGCCAACCGCATCACCGCCGGCGTCATCGCCGCGGCGATGGTGGTGGGCGCGGCGCTGATCATGGACATCCCGACGCCGCACACCCTGCTGGGTTATCCGGCGCTGGCGCTGGTGCTGTTCCTGGGCGCGGTGGTGCTGGGTGCGGCGCTGGTGGTCAGCTCGCTGCTCGGCGACCGCCGCGCGCGCCCCAAGGCGGAGAAGGACCCGCTCTGAGGCGCGCGGCCGGGCTCAGTCGCCGGACTGGGCCGCGGCTTCCTTCTTGAAGATCTCCTGCATCTGCGCCTGCATGCGCGGCATGATCTCCTGCGCACGGCGCTGGCCGATCTGCATGGTGGCCTGCATCAGCGCGGGCTGCTTGGCCAGCAGCGACGCACCCTCGGGCGAGCGGTAGTAGGCCACCGCGGCGTCGACCTCGGCGTTGGTTAGCTCCTTTTCGAACAGCGCGGTGATCTCGGGCTTGATCGCCGTCCACGACATCGCCTCGAGCATGCCCTGCTTGGACACCGCATGCGCGGCGCGGGCGCGCTCGAGCGACTCGCCTTCCAGCGGATTCTGCTGCAGGGCCTGCTCGAAGGCCTGGTCGGCCATCTGCGAAAGCATGCCCTCCATCTGCGCGAAGTTCTGTTCGACCTGCATCACGTCCAGGTATTCGGCGACCTTGGCCTTGTCCGCGGCCAGGGCCAGGCCCGGCAGCGCCAGCAGCGTGGACAGCGCGAGCGCGGCAAAACGATGGCGATGGTTCATTCAGTACTCCGTTGCGTGGGGGGATGGAGGCAGGAATCTACCCGAAGGCCGTGTCTAACGCGAGATTCAGGCAGGGGCTTTTAGGCTGGTTCCCGCTGCAGGAAAAAAACATTCGCCGAGACAAGAGATCACCCTGCAGCGTGATCACCGGCCGCATCAAAGGAGAAATCCAATGACGACCAACAACGCCGAACTCCGCCAGGAAAAGGTGGAAACCCTCAACGAACTGATCCAGGCCACCCGCGACAGCGCCGCGTTCTACGCCGACGCCGCCAAGGCCGTGACCAATCCGCAGCTGCGCACGCTTTTCGTCGACATCGCCGAGTCCAAGCAGGGCCTGGTGGGCAGCATGGCGCGCGAAGTCCGCGCCGAGGCGGGCGAGCCCGCCACCGACGGCAGCCTGCGTGGCAGCCTGCAGCAGTTCTACTCGACGCTGCGCGCCGAGATGGCGAAGGACCACGGCGACTACGCCTACGTCCGCGAACTCGAGAAGAGCGAGGACCGCCTGATGGCGGCCTTCCACGACGTCATCAAGCGCGACGACGCGCCCAAGGCGGTCAAGGAGTCGCTGCTGAGCTACCTGCCCAAGGTGCAGCAGCACCACGACACCATGCGCGAGCGCAAGTGGGCCATGGAGGCCCGCCACTGACCGTCGCAGCAAGCAAAGGCAGGGAAGCCCGCGCGGGCCCGGTTCAGCCGGGCCCGTTTTGTTTCGAGGCCAGCCGGGCATAGGCGGCGCGCACCTCGTGCACGCCGTATTCCCGTTCGAGCCGGCGCACCACGAAATGCCCGCGCGCCACGGCCTGGAAATGGCCGATGAAGATCAGGTTGAGCGTGGCGCCGGTGGCGGCCCCGATCAGCGGCGCCGCCTGCGCCAGCGCCTTCTGCGTCACCGGGATCGAGAAGCGGCTGGCGATGCCGTTCACCAGCTGCACCAGCGCCGGCGCGCTGCCGGTGCCCATGCCGCTGGCGACGTAGCGCGTAGCGGCGGTGACCTGCTGGGCCAGCGCCGCACGCGTAGCGAAATAACCCGACTCGGCGCCGTCATCGTCGTCGCTGCGGCCGCCCAGCGCCAGCACTTCCAGGCAGGCCATGCGCGTGGCCGGGTCGTCGGGGGACTCCCCTTCGCTGCGGGCGATGTCGGTGATCGATCGCAGCATCGCGGCGGTGGTGAGGGGCAGTTCGACCAGCAGGCCGGGCAGTCCGAAAAAGCCGCCGACGGCGCCGGTGCCGGCGACCGCGAACTTGTGCAGGCGCGTGCTGGCGATCTGCCCCGGGGCTGGCTCGCGCAGGGTTCGCCGCGCCGCATCGAAGGCCGTTTCCACTGCCTTGCGCGCAGCGCGGTCGACCAGGCGCGCGGCCGGACCCGGCAGGCGCGCCATCAGGCCCTCGATCGGTGCGCCGATGACGTTGGCCAGCTGCATCGCCAGGCCGGGCGACTCGAGCAGCCGGCGCGCTTCGGCCAGTTCCACCTGGGCTTCGGGCGGCAGCGGGCGCAGCACCTGGCTCACAGCAGGACTTCGGAGCCGTCGTCCGGATGCTGCGCCGCCAGGCGTTCGAGCTCTTCCTCGTCCGGGATGTCGCCGGCATCCCAGTCCGCGACGACTGCGCGGCCGCGCTCAAGGTCTTCCCCGGGCACCCGAACCTGCAGCACGCCAATGGCAGGCAGCTCACCGGCGGCTCCCAGCAGTCCGGCACCGGAGACCTGTGCGGGGATGCCGGCGCTCCTGAGCAGGTCGCAGACCAGCTGGGCGTCGATCATGTTCTGTGCTTCGTAGACCGATTCCATGGCCCCGACTCTAGGTCAATCCGCGCGGCTTGCCCATGCCCCGGGCGGACCGGCCGCGTGAAAACGCATCGTTTCGCGCCTGCCCTCGCCCCGGCGCGGCGCATCGGCGATGCTGGCCGGACAGGAGAACCCCATGTCCGAACGCATCCGCTTCCCGGCCTTCCGTGATCGCCTCCGCACCGCTGAACAGGCCGCCGCCCTGATCCATCCGGGCGACACGGTGGCCATGAGCGGCTTCACCGGCGCTGGTTACCCCAAGGCCGTGCCCGGCGCGCTGGCCGAACGCATCGAGCGTGCGCATGCGCAGGGCCTGCCCTTCCAGATCCGCGTGCTGACCGGCGCCTCGACCGCCCCGGAGCTGGACGGCGTGCTGGCGCGTGCCAACGGCATCGAGATGCGCCTGCCCTACCAGTCCGACCCGACCGTGCGCGACCAGATCAACCGCGGCGAGATGGACTACCTCGACATCCACCTGAGCCATGTCGCCCAGCACGCCTGGTTCGGCTATTTCGGCCAGATCACCCTGGCCGTGGTCGAAGTCGCCGGCATCCTCGAGGATGGCCGGCTGGTGCCCTCCTCCTCGGTCGGCAACAACATGACCTGGCTCAACCAGGCCGACCGGGTGATCCTCGAAGTGAACCGCTGGCAGCCCGCCGCGCTCGAGGGCATGCACGACATCTACTACGGCACGGCGCTGCCGCCGGACCGTAAACCCATCCCGCTGCTGCACGTCGACGACCGCATCGGCGAACCCTACCTGCACGTGGATCCGGCCAAGGTGGTCGCCGTGGTCGAGACCGACGCGCCCGACCGCAATTCGCCGTTCGCGCCGCCGGACGAGGCCTCGAGGCGCATCGCCGGGCACCTGCTTGAATTCCTCGACCACGAAGTCAAGCGCGGCCGGCTGACGCCGTCGCTGCTGCCGCTTCAGTCGGGCGTGGGCAACATCGCCAATGCCGTGCTGGCCGGCCTGGCCGACGGCGGTTATCGCGGCCTGAGCGCCTTCACCGAGGTGATCCAGGACGGGATGCTGGACCTGCTGCGCACGGGCGTGCTGCGCGTCGCCTCGGCGACTTCGTTCTCGCTCAGCCCCGAAGGCATCGCCGAGTTCAAGCGCAACGTCGATTTCTATCGCGAGCGCATCGTGCTGCGACCCCAGGAAATGTCCAACCACCCTGAACTGATCCGGCGCCTGGGCTGCATCGCGATGAACGGCATGATCGAAGCCGACCTCTACGGCCACGTCAATTCCACCCACGTCGCCGGCAGCAGGATCATGAACGGCATCGGCGGCAGCGGCGACTTCGCGCGCAATGCCTACCTGTCGGTATTCATGTCGCCGAGCACGGCCAAGGGCGGCGCGATTTCCTCGATCGTGCCGATGGCCAGCCACGTCGACCACACCGAACACGACGTCATGGTTCTGGTGACCGAACAGGGCCTGGCCGACCTGCGCGGCCTGTCGCCGCGCCAGCGCGCACGCCTGGTCATCGAACGCTGCGCGCACCCGAACTTCAAGCCCCTGCTGCAGGACTATTTCGACCGCGCCTGCCGCGACAGCTTCGGCAAGCACACGCCCCACCTGCTCGGCGAGGCGCTGTCCTGGCACGACCGGTTCGTGCGGACGGGCAGCATGCGGCCCTGAGGGCCGTCGGGGTGCGGCTCAGGCCTCTTTGCCAGCCGCGTCGAAGAGGTTGAAGACCGGGACCCTGGCTTCGAGCTCGTGCGGGTCGTCGTCGAGGGCGACGCTGAAGCCGTCGTCGTCGTTGTCCTCGGGCACGGCCTGCCATTCGTGGACCAGCTGGCGGGCCTCCTCGGCCTCGTCATCCTCGACGACCACGCGGACCTGGCGGGTCGCGGGCACGCTGCCGTCCGGGCCGGCGACGTTCGGGCCGAAGAGGTGGGCGGCGATGCCCGCGCTGACCAGCAGGTCCTGCACCAGCTGGGCGTCGAGCTCGTTTTCGGCGACGTAGACGGGCGTCATGCCGATCCCTCCGGGAGTGGGTCCGGGGTAGCATTCAGGGGTGAAAACGCCCTCTAAACTGTGAACTGGTTCACGTTTTCCCGGGATTTCAGGCGGGTGGTCGCCTGGGCCTGACCAACGGGACGTTCAGGCCTCCGCCAGCCTGGCGGGTGCGGGTCTTCACACATCCCCGTATCCTGAGGGGCAACTGCTCCCGACCGGGGGGCGACGAGGAAACCGACCAGGATGTCGACGCTCAAGGCCATCAACGCGCAGGTCACCGGCTCTCAGGAAGGCCCGGATGCCATCCCGCTGACCCTCAAGCCCGGCGACGTGGTGCACGTGCAGCACGCCCACCCGGACCGGCCCGGTTACGTCTGGGCCGAGGACGGCCAGCTCAGCGCCGGCTGGATGCCGCTGGACCTGGTCGACATGAATTCGGGCACGCCCAGGGCCAGGGCCGAATACTGCAGCGCCGAACTGACCGTCGAACCCGGCGACACCGTGCGCCTGATCTGGGAAGACCCGGCCCACGGTGCCTGCTGGTGCGAAGACCGGCACAGCGAGCGTGGCTGGATCCGCAACGAGCACCTGAAGTTCGAGCCGGAGAGCTGAAGCGCCGGAAAAGCAGCCGGCCCCGGCAACGTCCCGTCGAAGAGGAGAAGGTCATGCTGGAAGAAACCACCCGGAAAATCGCAGGCTCGGGAATTCTGCTGTCGGCCGCCCTTGCTGGAACTTCACTTCTCGGGTTGAGTCTTGCCCAGGCCCAGGAAACGCCTTCGTCAGGCAAGACCGGCGCTGCAGCCCAGAGCGAAGCCTCCGCGAGAGGCATCGAGAAATCCGACATCCGGCGCGGAACAACCCGCGATACCGATGCTGATGGCGACGGATACGCAGACCCCAATCCGGTGGCAAGGCAAGCCGATCTGAAGAAGCTGGCCGATGAACTGGTGAATGTCCAGGGGTCGCCGGCAGACACCAACGGTACGGTTGATGCGACGGCTGCCACGAAGGTGGATGCCGGAAACGCCCTGAATGCCAAGCCGGCGAACGCACGAGCCGGTGATCCGATCCCGGATATAGACATCACGGAGAATCAATCGCCCGGCATACCGCCGAAGCGGAAGAGCGATGGTTCCGATGAAACGCAAGAAGCGGTTCCAGCCCTGGAGTCCAATCCAATCCTCTGACCAAGGGTCGGATTGAGCAGGGCTGGGCGCTTCCGCGCAGCCCTGCGTTACGACACAGCGGACAGATCCCCGCCCGGTGAACTGACCGCCGACCGCGGCCGGCTCGGAAAGGCATGCCGCAGGATCCGCCACACCACCTGCCCGAACTGCCGGGGCAGCGAACCGGTGTTGTAGTGCTGGCCGTAGCGCGCGCAGATTTCGCGCACCTCTACCGCCATCGCCGCGTAGCGGTTGGCCGGCACGTCGGGGAAGAAGTGGTGCTCGATCTGGTGGCTCAGGTTGCCCGACATCAGGTTCAGCAGCCGGCCGCCGGCGATGTTCGATGAGCCCCGCAGCTGCCGGAGGTACCAGCCGCCCCGGCCTTCGTCACGCACCGAATCGCGGGGAAAGGTTTCCGCATCGGCGGTGAAGTGGCCGCAGAAGATGATCACCCAGGTCCACAGGTTGCGCAGCACGTTGGCGATGGCGTTGCCAACGAGCACCGTCAGGAAGAACGGCCCCGCCAGCAGCGGGAAGAACACATAGTCCTTGAGCACCTGGCGCGCCATCTTGCGGCCCACCGGGCGGAACTCTTCGCGCAGTTCGCGCGTGGTCTTCTTGCCCGCGAACCAGCGGCCCAGCCGCAGGTCCTGTATCGCGATGCCCCACTCGAACAGGATCGCGAACACCACCGCCACCACCGGCTGGAAGAGGTAGAACGGGCGCCAGCGCTGCTCCGGGAAGATGCGCAGCAGGCCATAGCCGATGTCGTCGTCCAAGCCGCGCACGTTGGTGAAGGTGTGGTGGCGGAAGTTGTGGGTCTTGCGCCAGTTGTCGCTGGTGCCGGCGATGTCCCATTCGTAGGTCCGGCCGTTGAGCGCCGGGTCGTTCATCCAGTCGAACTGGCCGTGGATGACGTTGTGGCCCAGCTCCATGTTTTCCAGGATCTTCGACAGCGCCAGCGACAGCACGCCCAGGGTGCCGGCGATCCACAGCACCGGCGGGTGGAAGGCGCCGGCGATTGCGGCCAGCATCAGCAGCGCGCGGCCGGCGAAGCCGAACCAGCGCACGGCCGCGTACACAGCACGGATGTAGTCGGCATCGGCCTGGCCGATCGTGGCCACGGTGCGCGCGCGCAGGGCATCGAGTTCGGCGGCGAAGGCGTCGCGTTCTTCCGGCGAAAGCGCGCGGTTGCGGGGTTTGGCGGTCATCGGTTCACAGGTCCAGGACAAGGTCGCTGCGGGCGCTGGAAACGCACAGGCGCAGGGCGGACACGGGCTCGTGTTCGACCTCGCCGGTCAGCAGGTGGCGGGTGCTGCCGGAGGATTTCGCGCAGGCGCAGGTGTTGCACAGGCCGCGGCGGCAGCCTGATTCCGGCGACAGGCCGGCGGCTTCCAGGGCCTCGAGCAGCGACTGGCCGCGGGGAACCTGCAGGGTTCGTCCGCTGCGCATCAGCGTGAGTCCGACGCTTCCGGTGTCGGTGGCGTCGGCGACAGGCGGCGAGAAGGATTCGGCGGCGAAACTCGCGGCCTGCCCTGCGATCAGCTCGCGTGCGTTTGCGACGAAACCGTCCGGGCCGCAGGCCAGGACATGCGTCGGCACTTGGAGCCAGCTCGCCAGGTGGCTGGCGTCGAGCCGGCCTTCGGCTTCGTCATCGGCTTCGGCGCCATCGCGCGTGAGCACGAAGCGCACCTCAAGCGACGGATGCCGCGCGGCGATGGCGCGCAGTTCGTCCACGAAGCAGCGCTGGTCGCGGCTGCGGGTGAAGTACAGCAGCGTCGTCGGTGGCGGCTCAGCTTGCGCGGCAAGCCCGGCGAAGATCGCCATCATCGGCGTGATGCCGCTGCCGGCGGCGAGCAAGAGCCGGGGTGCGCCATCAGCGGGCGGCAGCGCCAGTTCGCCGAAGGCCTCGCCAAGGCTCAGCACGTCACCCACCCTGGCGTGTTCGCACAGGTGGGCGCTGACCTTGCCACCCTCGATCCTTTTCACGGTGATGCGGAAGCTGCCGTCTTCCCGCCGCAGGGCGCTGGGGCTGTAGCTGCGGACCAGCCGGCGGCCGTCGACCTCGACCCCGATGTTCAGGTGCTGCCCGGGTGCGAAGCCGCGGAAGTGGCGGTTGGGCCTGATCTGCAGGCTCACCGCGTCCGAGGCCGCCGGTTCGCGGGCCAGAATCCGGCCCAGCGGGCGGTTCCAGCTCCAGGTCGGCGAAATACGGCCCGCCCAGAAGTCGAACAGGGCCGGCGACACCAGCGGTACGCGGCGGGACCGCCCGGGGGGCGGGGAATGGGGCGGGCTGGCAGGCAGAGCGGGGCGCATGGCGGGCAGTATACAGGCCCACATACACTTGTCTATACATCTGTATATGCAGAGACGCTTATGATGGCGCCCTACCCCGACCCGGCCCACCCGTGACGCCCACCCCCCCTGACGCCGCCGCCGACGACCTGCACCCGAGCCGCCGTACGGCGATCACCCAGGCCGACCTGCTTGAAGCCGCGCTTCGCCTGATCGGCCCGCATCGCAGCGTGTCCAGCCTGGGCCTGCGGGAAGTCGCCCGCGAAGCCGGCATCGCCCCGAACAGCTTCTACCGCCAGTTCCGCGACATGGACGAACTGGCCGTGGCCCTGATCGACGTCGCCGGCCAGTCGCTGCGCAAGATCGTCGGCGCTGCCCGCCACCGCGCCGAGGCGGAGCGCGGCGTGGTGCGCGGTTCGGTCGAGGCCTTCATGGAACAGGTGCGCGCCGACGACAAACTGCTGCACGTGCTGCTGCGCGAGGGCACCGTCGGCTCGGACGCCTTCAAACGCGCCGTTGACCGCGAGCTGAGCTTCTTCGAAGACGAACTGCACGCCGACCTCGTGCGCTTCGGCGAACTGCGCAAGCAGCCGCTGGCCGAACCCGCCCTGGCCGCCAAGGCCATCACCCGCCTGGCCTTCGCCATGGGCGCCACCGCCCTGGACCTGCCGCCCGAGCGCGACGCCGAGCTTGTCGACCAGCTCACGACGATGGTGCGCATGATCCTGGTGGGCGCGCGCAGCCTGACGAAACCGGCCGGCGCATGAAAAAGGGAGCCTTTCGGCTCCCTTCCTCTCCCCGAAGGCCTCAAGCGCTCAGCCGCACTTGCTGTACCCGCAGTTCAGGCACGTCGCGCAGCCGTCCATGATGACCGTGGCCTTGGTGTTGCACTTGTTGCACATCGTCGCGCTGGGCGGGAAGGAAGTGCCCTCGCCGGTGACCTGCACCGCCTCGTCGGCGCGCGATGCGCCTTCGGTGCCGGTGCCGGCGGGGGCAGCACCCGACTTCTTCTTTGCCTTGGCTTCGTAGGCGGCGCGCTTTTCGGCGATCAGGCGCTTCTGCTCCTCGCCGAGCTCCGGGTCGAGGATCATGCCGATGGACTTGAGGTGTTCTTCGACCACGCTGCCGATTTCGGCAACGATCGACGGCATGTACACGCCGCCGGCCTTGAAGTAGCCGCCGCGCGGGTCGAACACGGCCTTCATCTCGTCCACCAGGAAGGTGACGTCGCCGCCCTTGCGGAACACGGCGCTCATGATGCGGGTCAACGCCACGATCCACTGGAAGTGGTCCATGTTCTTGGAGTTGATGAACACCTCGAACGGACGACGCAGCTCGTGTTCGGTACCCGGGTTGAGCACGATGTCGTTGATCGTCACGTACATGGCGTGTTCGACCAACGGCGACTTGATCTTGTAGGTCGAACCGATGAGCACGTCGGGGCGCTCGACCTTTTCGTGCATCTGGATGATGTTCGATTCCGGCTCCGGCACGGCCACGGGAGCGGCGACGGGGGCAACGACGGGCTTGGCCTTGTCTTCCGGCTTCTGGACCGCGTATCCCTTGATTTTCTTGCTGATCTTGATGGCCATGCTGGTTTCTTTCCGCTTATGCAGTTCTGGGGGTTACTTGCCCGGAGCCCCCCGCCGCCGGGCGGCGGGGGGACGGGGTACGACAATCGGGACAGCCGCTAGGCTTTAGCGCTTCCTGGCAACCTTTCGGGCCGTCTTCTTGCGGGCCGCCTTCTTCGCGGCGACCTTGCGCTTGGCGGTGGTCTTCTTGGCCACTGCCTTCTTCTTCACGGCGACCTTCTTCGCCGCGACCTTGCGCTTGGCCGTCGTCTTCTTCGCGGCGGCCTTCTTCTTCACGGCCACCTTCTTGCCGGCGACCTTGCGCTTGGTGGTCGTCTTCTTCGCGACGGCCTTCTTCTTCGCGGCCACCTTCTTGCCGGCGACCTTGCGCTTGGCCGTGGTCTTCTTCGCGGCGGCCTTCTTCTTCGGCGCAGCCTTCCTGGCCGCAGCCTTCTTCTTCGGGGCCGCCTTCTTTTTGGGCGCCGCCTTCTTGCCTCCAACCTTGGCCTCGACCGCCTTCACCGCGGCGTCGACCTTCTTCTTCGCGCCCTTGACGGCCTTCTTGACCGCCTTGCCGGCGTCGGACTTCTCGGCCTTCTTCACCTGCGCCTTGGCCTTCTTGATGACCGGCGCGGCCTTCTTCTTCGCCGCCTTCATCGCAGCCTCGGCCTTGTGGGCGATGGCGTCGCCGATTTCGTGCGCTTTGTCGCTGACGCTTCCAGCGGCACTGGACAGGGCCGCCGTGACACCGTTGCCATTACTCATACCGCTCTCCTCGTCTACGAAAACCACGGCGGGGCGCCGCGGGGTTTGCCTCAGAACTTGCCGTAATACCCTTCTTTGAGGGCATCGAACAAGTTGGCCGCGGTATGCAGCTCGCCGTCGTATTCGATTTCCTCGTTGCCCCTGGCCTCGACGACGGTGCCGTCCTCGAGTTCGAAGCGGTAGGTGGTGTTCTCCAGGTCGGCTTCCTTCACCAGCACGCCCTGGAAGGCGGCCGGGTTGAACCGGAAGGTGGTGCAGCCCTTCAGGCCCTGCTTGTGGGCGTAAAGGTAGATGTCCTTGAAGTCTTCGTACGGGTAGTCGGTCGGGACGTTGGCGGTCTTGGAAATGGAGGAGTCGATCCACTTCTGCGACGCCGCCTGGATGTCCACGTGCGCCTTGGGCGTGATGTCGTCGGCCGAGACGAAGTAGTCCGGCAGGCGGGTCTTTTCGTCGTCGCTGAACGGCATCGCCTCGGCATTGACCAGGGTGCGGTAGGCCAGCAGCTCGAAGCTGAAGACCTCGACCTTCTCCTTGGACTTCTTGCCTTCGCGGATCACGTTGCGGCTGTAGTGGTGGGCAAAGCTGGGCTCGATGCCGTTGGAGGCGTTGTTGGCCAGCGACAGCGAGATCGTGCCGGTCGGCGCGATCGAGCTGTGGTGGGTGAAGCGCGCGCCGGTTTCGGCGAGGTCCTTCACCAGTTCGGGCGCCACCTCGGACACGCGCTGCATGTAGCGCGAATAAAGCGCGTGCAGCTGGCGACCCTTGATGGCCTGGCCGATCTTCCAGCCGTCCTTCTTCATTTCCGGGCGCTTGCGCAGCATCTCGGCGGTGACGGTGAAGTCCTCGTCCATGATCGGCGCCGGGCCCTTTTCCTTCGCCAGCGAAAGCGCGACTTCCCAGCCGGCCAACGCCATTTCACGGCTCACTTCCTCGGTGAACTTCACCGAATCGGGCTCGCCGTACTTCATGCGCAGCATGGTGACGGTGCTGCCCAGGCCCAGGAAGCCCATGCCGTGGCGGCGCTTGCGCATGATTTCCTTGCGCTGCTGTTCCAGCGGCAGGCCGTTGACCTCGACCACGTTGTCGAGCATCCGGGTGAACACGCGCACGACTTCCCGGTACTCGTCCCAGTCGAAGCTGGCCTTGTCGGTGAACGGGTCGCGCACGAACTTGGTGAGGTTCACCGAACCCAGCAGGCAGGCGCCGTAGGGCGGCAGCGGCTGTTCGCCGCAGGGGTTGGTGGCGCGGATGGTCTCGCACCACCAGTTGTTGTTCATCTCGTTGACGCGGTCGATCAGGATGAAACCCGGCTCGGCGAAGTCATACGTGGACGCCATGATGCGGTTCCACAGCTGCTGGGCGCGGATGTGGCCGTAGATCTTGCAGGCCACCATGCCGTCTTCGCGGGTCACGTAATTCTCGGAGTGCGGCCAGTCGCGCCAGACCACCTGCTTCGGGTCGTTGACGTCGACGTCGCCGGCTTCCTTGACGTTCACCGGGAACACCAGCGGCCAGTCGGAGTCGGCCTCGACGGCCTGGATGAACTCGTCGGTGACCAGCAGCGAGAGGTTGAACTGGCGCAGGCGGCCGTCCTCGCGCTTGGCGCCGATGAATTCCTTCACGTCCGGGTGGGCCACGTCGAAGGTGCCCATCTGGGCGCCGCGGCGGCCACCGGCCGACGAGACGGTGAAACACATCTTGTCGTAGATATCCATGAACGACAGCGGGCCCGAGGTATAGGCGCCGGCGCCGGACACGTAGGCGCCGCGCGGGCGCAGCGTCGAGAACTCGTAGCCGATGCCGCAGCCGGCCTTGAGCGTCAGGCCGGCCTCGTGGACCTTGCCCAGGATGTCGTCCATCGAGTCGGTGATGGTGCCCGACACGGTGCAGTTGATCGTGCTGGTGGCCGGCTTGTGCTCGAGCGCGCCGGCATTGGACGTGATGCGGCCGGCCGGGATCGCCCCGCGGCGCAGCGCCCAGAGGAAGCGTTCGTACCAGTATTTGCGCTTTTCGGCCGTCGGCTCGGCTTCGGACAGGGCCCGGGCCACGCGCTGGTAGGTGTGGTCGATGGTGGCGTCCACCGGTTCGCCACGCTTGGTCTTGAGGCGGTACTTCTTGTCCCAGATGTCCTGGGACGCCGGCTGCATCTCGATGTCCTGCGCCGCTTTGCTCTTTACCGCCTCCAGGCGAACCGTGCTCATAAGTCCTTTCTTCCTCCCGGGGCGCCCCTCGGGGAGGGCGCCTTTTGTCTGCGTTCTTATCGGGTCCAGCCGGCCCGGAATCCCGGGGAAGACCCACCCGCCCGCGGGGACTGGCCCCGTGGCTTGCGTGATGTCCGTTCCGGTTTCCGCATGCCGTCTCGCCTTCGCGTCGTGCTTGCTCGCTGACCCCTGCCTTGAACCCAAGGCCTTGGGGCCGCCCCCCGCTGCCCACCACAAGATGTAGTGGCAACGGTAGGCAAAACTACCCCTGCTCGGAGGGGCTGTCAACCGCCCGCGCGCATCCGGAACCGGGCGGGAAATTCCTGTTCCATCAACCATTTCCACCTTGCACCTGCGGCTGTCCTGATATTTTCCCGGTCCACGTTGATGCGCCCCGCCCGGGCCGGTCGCGGGGCCCGGCCAGGGCCCGGCCGGGCTCCGCGAAAGCCCGGCGACACCCCTTGTCCAGCCGCCGTTCGGACGCATTCTGGTATCAATCGCGGGCTGCCGACCCCGCCCCGGAGACCCCCCTGATGCGTTTGCCCACCGTCGCCGCCCTGCTCATCGCCGCCCTTGCCGGGGCCGGGGCCGCCCACTGGCTGGCCCAGCCGGCCGCGCCCGACCCGGCCACCGCCCCTGCCCCGCCCAGCCGCGGCGACAAGGCCCTGGCGCGGGCCGCCGAACTGGCCCTGCCGCGCGCGGCCCACGCCGCCCTGCCGGTGGAAGTGGACGGCGTGGCCCTGCCCTCGCTGGCGCCGATGCTCGAGCAGGTGACGCCGGCGGTGGTGAACATCTACAGCCGCCAGGTCGTGCGCGTGCGCAACCCGCTGGCCGAACTGTTCGGCATGCCGGGCATGCCCCAGCAGCGCCGCCAGCAGTCGCTGGGCTCGGGCGTGATCGTCGACGCCGAACGCGGCCTGGTGCTGACCAACCACCACGTGATCGAAAACGCCGACGAAGTGTCGGTCACGCTGGCCGACGGCCGCACCTTCGAAGCCGAGTTCATCGGCTCGGACCCGGACACCGACGTCGCGGTCATCCGCATCCCCGCCGAAGAGCTGGTGGCCATCGCGCTGGCCGACTCCAGCGGCCTGCGGGTCGGCGACTTCGTGGTGGCAGTCGGCAATCCCTTCGGCCTGGGCCAGACCGTCACCAGCGGCATCGTCTCGGCGGTGGGCCGCAGCGGCCTGCAGGGCCTGGGCTACCAGAACTTCATCCAGACCGATGCCTCGATCAACCCCGGCAACTCCGGCGGCGCGCTGGTCAACCTGCGCGGCGAACTGGTCGGCATCAACACCGCCAGCTTCAACCCGCGCGGCAGCGCCGCCGGCAACATCGGCCTGGGTTTCGCCATCCCCGCCAACCTCGCCGACGAGGTCAAGCGCCAGCTGCTGGCCTATGGCGAAGTGCGCCGCGGCAGCCTCGGCCTGGACAGCGAAGACCTCAACCCGCGCCTGGCCGAACAGCTTGGCTTGCCGGCCAACCAGCGCGGCGCCGTGGTCACGCGCGTCTACCGCGGCAGCCCCGCCGAAGCCGCCGGCGTGCGCCCGGGCGACCTGGTGGTGGCCGCCAACGGCACCCGCGTCGACAGCGCTCAGGCCCTGCGCAACCTCGAAGGCCTGCTGCCGGTCGACGAGCAGGTGCGGCTGGACCTGCTGCGCGAGGACCGCCGCATGAACGTGCAGGCCGTGCTCAAGGCCCGCACCACCGAGATCGACGGCGCCGACATCGATCCGCGACTCGCCGGCGCCACCCTGGCCGAACTGCCCGAACGTTTCCGCCAGCGCGGCTGGTACGGCGTGGTCGCCAGCGAGGTCGAGGCCGGCAGCCGCGCCGCCCGCAGCGGCCTGCGCCCCGGCGACTACATCCTCGGCGTGAACCAGCGCCGCGTGGACGACCTGCAGGCCTTCCGCGACCGCATGCAGGACCCGCCGCGGGCGCTGCAGCTGGACGTGCGCCGCGGCGGCCGCACCGGCTTCCTGCGCATGGAATGAAACCGCGCCGCCACCGGCAACCGGTGTAAGGTGAACACATCGCCCAAGAGGAGTCCCCCATGAGTCCTTCGCAGCAAACCAGCGCCCGCCACATCGACCAGGCCAAGGAGAATCTTGGCGAAGCGCGCGACGCGCTCAAGTCCGGCGTGGACGAAGCCCTCGAGGCCGGCGCAGCCGCGGCCGCGGAAGCCCGCGCCGAACTCAACGAGCAGCTCGAGGGCCTGATGGAACAGGGCCGCGGCATGCTCAACCAGGCCGAAGACCTGATCCGCAGCAAGCCGCTGGCGTCCTTCGGCGTGGCCTTCGCCGCCGGTTACCTGATCGCCGCGCTGACGCGCCGCAGGTAACGCCCCGCCATGACCGACGCGGATCCGCGCGCCGGCGAAGGCGCAGGCAGGCTCGGCGACGACGCCCAGGCGGTGCTCACCGCCGCGCGCGACACGGCCGGCGCCTACTTCGGCACGCTGCATTCGCTGCAGCGTCTGTTCCTGGCGGAGTTCGGGCTGGCCCGCGACGCCCTGGTGCAGGCCATGGTGCTGCTGATGCTGGCCACGGTGATGGTGACCACCACCTGGGGGCTGCTGACGGCCCTGATCGTGGCCGCCATCCGCAACGCCGGTGCGTCGTGGAGCGTGGCGATCGCCGTGCCGCTGGTGATCAGCGTCCTGATCGGCGCGATCGCCGCTTTCCGGGCGCGCCGGCTCATCCGCCACCTCGACTTCGAAGCGACCCGCCGGCAGTTCAAGCTGGGCCTCAAGGGCCTGCCGTCGGAGCCGCCGCCGGCCCGCGACGAGGCCGCACCATGAAGCTGCGCGACCGCCTGGTCGCGGTGCACGAGGCCGAAACGCACTGCGTCGAGCGGCGCATGCAGATCAGCGACTCGCGCGAACACCTGCGCCAGGAACTGCACCGCAGCGCCACGCCCACGCGCATCCTGGTGTCCGGCGCGGCCCTGGGCTTCGCGGTCGGCCTGAAGGAGCCCAAGGGCGCGCACCAGTCGCTGGCCGGCAAGGTGCTGGGCGGTCCGGTGTTTTCGATGGTGCTCGAGGCGGTGCTGCCGGGGCTGCTGGCGGGCATCACCGCCGCCGCGGGCCTGCATGCGGCCGAGGAAGAGGACGTCGCCGAGGACCTCGACGAGGACGACGTGGCCGCCGAAGCCGCGGCGGACGCCGACGAAGAGGCCGACGCCGCGGTGGAAGCCGCCGACGCCGCCGCGCGGGAAGCCGCTGCCGCCGCCGCCGCGGCGAAAGTTGCGAGGGTGCATCGTGGCAAGGCGTAGGCGCGGCACCACCAGGGCCGCCGCGACCGACGCGCCGGTCGACGCGGCGCCCGCGCCCGTAACCGAACCGGTCCGCCGCCGCGCCCAGGCCCGGCCGCTGTGGCTGCTGGTCACCGCGGCGCTGCTCTACACCTGCTACCTGGCCAGCAGCCTGATCCTGCCGATCGTTCTGGCGGGTTTCTTCGCCCTGCTGCTGGCACCGCTGATGCGCCGGGCACCGCTGCGCTGGCTGCCGCGCGCGGTGTCGGCGGTGCTGCTGGTGGCGGCACTGCTGGGCGGCATCGGCGCCGTGGGCACCTTCCTGGCGACACCCGCCGCCGACTGGGTGCGCAAGGTGCCCTTCGTGATGCGCGACGCGGCGCCCAAGCTGCGGCAGATGGTCGAACCCTTCAACCAGGCCAGCCGCGCCCGCGAATCCCTGGGCAGCCTGACCAAGGAGCCGGGCGCGCCCAGCGAGGCCGTGGTGGTGCAGCCGCCGCAGCCCGACCTGATCGAGGCCATTCCGGGCGTGGTTGGTCCGGTGCTGGCGGTGATCCTGCTGACCTTCAGCTTCCTGGTGTTCGGCGACGACGTGCTGCGCAAGCTGCTCGCCCTGCGACCGACCCGCGCCCAGAAGAAACTCACCGCCGGCATCGTCCAGAAGATCCAGTCCGACCTCTCGCGCTACATGCTCACGATCAGCGGCACCAGCTCGGTGCTGGGCCTGGCCACCATGGCCTGGCTGTGGTGGCTGGGCGTGCCCGACCCCTTGCTCTGGGGCGTGCTGGCCGCCGGCCTGAACCTGACGCCGATCGTCGGCCCGCTGGTGATGGTCCTGCTGCTGTCGCTCGTGGGCCTGTCGCAGTTCGACACCCTGGGCGCGGCGATGCTGCCGGCCGTCGGCTTCATGGCCTTCAATGCCCTGGAAAGCCAGCTGCTGACGCCGATGGTGCTGGGCCGCACGATGCGCATCAATCCGCTGGCGATCATCCTGTGGCTGATGCTCTGGGGCTGGCTGTGGGGCGTACCCGGCCTGCTGGTGGCGGTGCCGATGCTGGTGTGCCTGAAGATCGTCGCCGACCATGTCGAGGACTGGAAGGCCTGGTCGCAGCTGCTCGAATAAGCCCCGGGTTCACGGGGCGCTGTCGCGGCCCCGCGCTATCATCACCCGGTGGAAACGCTGCCCCGGGCGCTCAGCCTCGACCTCGACGACACCCTCTGGCCGATCTGGCCCTCGATCGAACGCGCCGAACGCGCGCTCGACGACTACCTGCGCGAGCACTGCCCGCGCACGGCCAACCGCTTCCCGGTGCACCGCATGCGCCGGCTGCGCGAGGAGGTGGCTGCCGAACACCCGCACCTGGTGCACGATTTCACGCAGCAGCGGATGATTTCGCTGCAGCGGGCGCTGGAACGCTCGGGCGACGACGTGGCGCGCGCCGACGAGGCCTTCGAGGCCTTCTTCGCCAGCCGCAACCAGGTCGAGTTCTATCCCGACGCCCTGGCCGCGCTGGCCCGGCTTGCGGCGCGCTGGCCGGTGGCCGCGCTGACCAACGGCAATGCCGACCTGGCGCGCATCGGCATCGAGGCGCACTTCCATTGCTACATCAGCGCCCGCGACCAGGGCCACGCCAAACCCGACACCCCGATCTTCCTGGCCACCTGCGAACGGCTGGGCGAAGAACCGGGCCAGGTCCTGCACATCGGCGACGACCCGCTGCTGGACGTGGTGGGTGCCCGCCGGGCCGGGATGCGCAGCTGCTGGATCAACCGCAAGAAAGATTCTTGGCCCCAGGGGCTGGCCCGGCCCGACCTTGAATTCGCTACGCTAGCCGGTCTCGCCGACTGGCTTGAATCCCACCCCGACGCCCCGGAGCCACGATGAACCTGCCCGCCTGCTTCGACCGCCCCGAGACCGCCGACGGCGCCCTGTCGCTGCTGCTGGTGCGGCGCGACGGCCTGGCGGCGTGGCGCGACGCCCAGCCGGCACCGGTGCAGGCCTGGCTGAAGGCGAACGACTTCAGTGGCCAGCCCGGCGCGCCGCTGCTGGTGCCCGGCGCCGACGGCCAGCCCGCGTTCGCCCTGGCCTGCGTGGCCGATGCCGCCGATCCGCTGGCGCTGGCGCACCTGCCGCAGATGCTGCCGCCGGGCGCCTACCGGCTGGCCGACGAAGCCCCGCAGGCGATCGACCCGGCGCTGGCCGTGCTGGGCTGGGGCCTGGGCAGCTACCAGTTCGGCCGCTACCTCAAGCCCACCCGCGAACCCGCCCGCCTGGTGCTGCCCGCCGACGGCGAGGCCGTGGCCGAGGCGCTGGCCCAGGTCGAGGCCGCTGGCCTGGTGCGCGACCTGGTGAACACGCCGACCGAGCACATGGGCCCGGCCGAACTAGAAGCCGCGGCGGCCGACCTGGCCCGCGCCCACGGCGGCGAACTGCGCAGCGTCGTCGGCGACGCGCTCACCGACCAGAACTTCCCGGCCATCCACGCCGTTGGCCGCGCCAGCCACCGCGCGCCGCGCCTGGTCGAACTGACCTGGGGCGACCCGGCCCACCCGCGCTTGGCCATCGTCGGCAAGGGCGTGTGCTTCGACACCGGCGGCCTGGACATCAAGGGCGCCGACGGCATGCGCAACATGAAGAAGGACATGGGCGGCGCCGCCCACGCCCTGGGCCTGGCCAAGCTGGTGATGGCGCGCAAGCTGCCGGTGTTCCTGCAGCTGCTGGTGCCTGCGGTCGAGAACGCCATCGGCCCCAACGCCTTCCGCCCCGGCGAAGTGCTGGCCACGCGCCAGGGCCTGAGCGTGGAAGTGGACAACACCGACGCCGAAGGCCGGCTGGTGCTGTGCGACGCGCTCACCTACGCCGCCGAAGGCAAACCGGCGCTGCTGATGGATTTCGCCACGCTCACCGGCGCCGCGCGCATCGCGCTGGGCCCGGACCTGCCGGCGCTGTACGCCAACGACGACGCGATCGCCGCCGATTACCTGGCCGCCGGCGAAGCCGCGCGCGATCCGCTTTGGCGCATGCCGCTGTGGCGGCCCTACCTGCATTACCTCAAGTCCAACATCGCCGACCTGGCCAACTCCGGCGCCACGCGCATGGCCGGCAGCATCACCGCGGCGCTGTACCTCGAACGCTTCGTGCCCGAAGGCCAGGCCTGGACGCACGTCGACGTCTACGCCTGGAACGACAACAACCGCCCCGGCAAACCCGCGGGCGGTGAAGCCCAGGGCCTGCGCGCGGCGTGGGGGCTGCTGCGCCGGCGTTTCGGCGGCTGATCCGGCCGCGGATGACAAGCGTCACCCGCAAAACCTAACTTCCGGCACCTTGGTCGCCACGGGGCGGCGGGTACACTGCCCGCCAGTCTCCGGAAACGACCTGCCATGCCCGCTTCGTCCGACCTGATCAACGAACTGCGCATCGAGCGCGGCAAACCCGCGTCCCGTCCGACGCGCGGGCGCAATCCCTGGCCCTGGGTGGGCGGCGCGGTGGTGCTGGTCGGCTGCGTCGTGGCCTTCGGGCTGCTGCGCGAGGAGCCGGTGCCGGTGCGTGTTGCCATCGCCGAGGCGCAAACGACCCAGGCCGCCGCGGCCGGCGCGTCGGTGCTCGACGCCAGCGGCTACGTCACCGCCCGCCGCATCGCCACGGTGTCCTCGAAAATCACCGGCAAGGTCGACGAGGTGCTGATCGAAGAAGGCCAGGTGGTCGAAGCCGGCGAAATCATGGCGCGGCTCGAGGCCACCGACGCCCAGGCCCAGCAGGACCTGGCGCAGGCGCGCCTGGCCGCGGCCCGCAACGATGCCAGCCGCGCCGATGCGCAGCTGAAGCTGGCAAGGCAGACGCTGGCGCGCACCCGCGACCTGGCCGCGCAGAAGCTGGTCGCCGCCGCCGCGCTCGACCAGGCCCAGGGCGAACACGATGCCCTGGCCGCCCAGGTCGAGTCCGCGCGCAGCAACATCCGCGTCGCCGAGCAATCGCTGGCACTGGCACGCATCGGCGTCGACAACACCGTCGTGCGCGCGCCCTTCGCCGGCGTCGTCACCGTCAAGGCGGCGCAGCCGGGCGAAATGATCTCGCCGATCTCCGCCGGCGGCGGCTTCACCCGCACCGGCATCGGCACCGTGGTGGACATGGACTCGCTGGAAATCCAGGTGGACGTCAACGAAGCCACCATCGGCCGGGTCAAGCCCGGGCAGAAGGTCGAGGCCGTGCTCAACGCGTACCCCGACTGGCGCATCCCGGCCGAAGTGATCGCGATCGTGCCCACCGCCGATCGCAGCAAGGCCACGATCAAGGTGCGCATCGCGCTGCTCGAACGCGATCAGCGCGTGGTGCCCGACATGGGCGTGCGCGTGTCCTTCCTGGAAGACGCGCCGCCGGCGGGCGCCGATGCGCCGGTGGTGAGCGGCGTCACCGTGCCGACGGAGGCGGTGGTGCAGCGCGAGGGCCGCACGGTCGCCTTCGTCGTGCGCGAGGAGCGCGCCAGCCTGCGCGAGGTGCAGGTGGCCGACGCCCTCGACGGCCGGAGCCGCGTCAGCCGCGGGCTGGCGGTGGGTGAAACGGTCGTGCTTTCGCCGCCGGCGGAGCTGGCGGACGGTTCCAAGGTCTTGGTGCAGGAATAAGCGCCCCGAAAGCTTCGGGGCTGAAGCCCCTCCTACAGAAATCGAGAGGTCGTCATGTCTGATTCCCTGGTGCAGATCCGCCAGCTGACCAAGCACTACACCCGCGGCAAGCAGACCGTCGAGGTGCTCCATGGCATCGACCTGGACATCCCGCGCGGCGCCTTCGTGGCCCTGATGGGGCCGTCGGGTTCGGGCAAGACCACCCTGCTCAACCTGATCGGCGGCCTGGACACGCCCACAGCCGGCAGCGTCAGCGTCGACGGCAAGCGCATCGACCAGTTCAGCGGCGGCGAACTGGCCAAGTGGCGCGCCGAACACGTCGGCTTCGTTTTCCAGTTCTACAACCTGCTTCCGGTGCTGAGCGCCCAGAAAAACGTCGAACTGCCGCTTCTGCTGACGAAGATGGGCAGCGCCGAGCGCGCCAGGCGCGCGCAGGTGGCCCTGACCCTGGTCGGCCTGTCCGACCGCGCCGGCCACAAGCCCAACGAACTCTCCGGCGGCCAGGAACAGCGCGTGGCCATCGCCCGCGCGCTGGTCACCGACCCGACCCTGCTGGTCTGCGACGAACCCACGGGCGACCTCGACCGCAAGACCGCCGACGAGATCCTGGGCCTGCTGCAGGTGCTCAACCGCGAGCACGGCAAGACCATCATCATGGTCACCCACGACCCGAAGGCCGCCGAGTTCGCCGGCCACACGGTGCACCTGGACAAGGGCCTGCTGGCGGAAGACGCCGCGGCCCACTGAGGACAGCGCCATGACCAAGACCGGTTTCGTGCTCGCCAACCTGTTCCACCGCAAGACCCGCACCTGGCTGACGCTGCTGTCGGTGGTGATGGCCTTCATGCTGTTCGGCCTGCTGCAGTCGCTCAACCTGGTGTTCAGCGCCGGCGCCGATTTCGTCGGCGCAACCCGCCTGGTGACCCAGTCGCGGGTGTCGTTCACGCAGTCGCTGCCGATGCGCATGGTGCCCGAGATGGACGCCATCCCCGGCGTGCAGCGGGTGATGTACCAGCAGTGGTTCGGCGGCGTGTACCAGGACAACCCGCAGATCTTCGCCTTCGCGGTGGACCCCGAGCGCCTGCACGATGTCTACCCGGAATGGGTGATGCCCGAGGAGCACTGGAACGCCTTCCGCGACACCCGCACCGGCATGATCGCCGGCAAGCTGCTGGCCGAGCAGTACGGCTGGAAGGTCGGCGACCGCATCCCGCTCAAGTCCAACATCTTCCCGCAGAAGAACAACTCCAAGGACTGGGAGTTCGAACTGGTCGGCATCTTCGACGGCAAGGACGAGGAGTGGCGCCGGCAGACCTCGGGCAGCCTCTACATCAACCACGCCTACTTCGCCGAAGCGGCGATGTTCGGCGGCGGCATGGCCGGCATCTTCGTGCTGCGGCTCGAGGACCCGGACATGGCCGAATCGATCGCCACGCTGGTGGACCAGCGCTACGAGAACTCCTCGGACGAAACCAAGACCCAGACCGAGAAGGACTTCAACGTCGGCTTCGTCAAGCAGCTCGGCGACATCGGCATGATCGTGCGCTGGATCCTGTTCGCGGTGTTCTTCACCCTGCTGCTGGTGGTCGGCAACACCATGGCCCAGAGCGTGCGCGAACGGGTGCCGCAGTTCGCGGTGCTCAAGACCCTGGGCTTTTCCGACAACAGCGTGCTGGGCTTCGTGCTCGCCGAGACGCTGGCGCTGTGCGCGATCGGCGGACTGGTCGGGCTGGGCCTGGCGACGGCGCTGGGCGCCGTGGTCGCCCGGGCCGCGGGTCCGATGCTGCCGATCGCGGTGGACGGGCGCGTCTGGCTGGCCGGCATCGTCGCCATCGTCGTGCTTTCGCTGGTGGTGGGACTGTTGCCGGCGCTGCGTGCGCGCCGCCTGAAGATCGTCGATGCCCTGGCCGGGCGCTGAGGAGGCTTGACCATGCTTAGCCAGATCATCGCCATCACCGGCCTGAACCTGCGGTCGATCCCGCAGCGCTGGGGCCCCTCGCTGGTCATCGTCATCGGCCTGGCCGGCGTCGTCGCCGTGTTCACCGCGCTGCTGGCGATGGCCCAGGGTTTCCAGGCCACGCTCAAGGACGCCGGCCGCACCGACAACGCCATCATCCTGCGCGGCGGCTCCGGCGCCGAGCTCAACTCCGGCTTCGGCGGCGACAGCGCCGAGCTGATCAAGCTCGGCCCCGGCATCCGCAAGGGCAAGGACGGCCGGCCGCTGGCGGCCGGCGAGATCATCGTCATCACCGAGCTGTTCAAGAAGGGCGAGACGATCAACGGCTCGAACGTGACCCTGCGCGGCGTCGAGCCGGCCTCGTTCGAACTGCGGCCGCAGCTGCAGATCACCGAGGGCCGGATGTTCGAACCCGGCCTGCGCGAGATCCTGGTCGGCGCCGGCGTCGCCCGGCAGTTCGCCGGCGTGGCCGTGGGCGACGTGCTGCGCATGCGCGGTTCGGACTGGACGGTGGTCGGCATCTTCGAGGCCGGCGACGCCAACGACAGCGAGATGTGGGCGGACCTCGGCACCGCGCAGTCGTCCTTCAACCGCGGCAACAGCGTCAGCGGCGTGCGCGTCGGCCTGGAGTCCCCCGAATCGCTGGCGGTGCTGGACCAGGCCCTGTCGGCGGACAAGCGCCTGACCGTCGAAGTGCTGCAGGAACAGGCCTACTACAGCGCCCAGACCGGCCAGTTCCGCGCCATGGTCAGCGTGCTGGCCGGCGTGGTGACGCTGATCATGGGCCTGGGCGCGATCTTCGCCGCGCTCAACACCATGTACGCAGCGGTGGCCACGCGCAGCCGCGAGATCGCCACGCTGCGCGCGATCGGCTTCGGCGGTTTCCCGGTGCTGGTGTCGGTGATGATCGAGGCCGTGGTGCTGGCCTTCCTGGGCGGCCTGGCCGGCGCCTTCATCGCCTGGGCGCTGTTCGACAACCTGTCGGTGTCGACGCTGGGCCAGAGCTTCACCCAGGTGGTGTTCGCGTTCCAGGTCAGCCTGGAGCTCGTGCTGGCCGGCCTGCTGGTGGCGGTGCTGATCGGCTTCATCGGCGGCCTGCTGCCGGCCGTGCGGGCCGCCCGCCTGCCGGTGACCACGGCGCTGCGCACGCAATAGTCACCACACCGTTGCAGCCACGGACCGGCGCTTGGGCGGATAATCCCCGCCCCAGCCCGGAGCCGCCGTGACCCCCACTCCCGCCATCGACCGCAAGGGCCTGTCGGCCGCCATCGCCTCCTACGTGCTGTGGGGCGTGTTCCCGCTGTACTGGATCCTGCTCAAGCACGTGCCCTCGATGCAGATCATTGCCCACCGGATCATCTGGTGCGCGGTGTTCGTGGTCGGCTACCTGGTGCTGCGCGAGGGCCGGCGCTGGCTGGGCGAGGCGCTTGCGCGCCCGGGCGTGGGCCGGCTGCTGGTGCTGTCGAGCCTGCTGATCAGCTTCAACTGGGGCGTCTACATCTGGGCGGTGACGCACGGCCGCGTGGTCGAGGCCAGCCTGGGTTATTTCATCAACCCGCTGGTGAACGTGCTGATCGGCGTGCTGGTGCTGCGCGAACGGCTGAATCCGGCGCAGTGGACGGCCGTGTCGGTCGCCGCGGTCGGCGTGCTGTGGCTGGCCTTCCAGCACGGCGATCCGCCCTGGGTGGCGCTGGCGCTGGCCTTCAGCTTCGCCTTCTACGGCCTGATCCGCAAAGTGGCCCAGGTCGATGCGATCCCGGGCCTGGCGATCGAGAGCCTGATCCTGCTGCTGCCGGCGCTGGCCTGGCTGGGGTTTGCGCAGTGGCGGGGCACGGCCGCCTTCCTCGACGGCAACGTGGGCAGCGACGTGCTGCTGGTCATCGGCGGCGCGCTTACCGCGCTGCCGCTGATCGGCTTCGCCTACGGCGCGCGGCGCATCCCGTATTCGCTGGTGGGCATCCTGCAGTACATCGCGCCGACCCTGCAGCTGCTGGCGGGCGTGCTGCTGCTGGGCGAGGCCTTCACCGGCAACCAGGCAATCGGCTTCGGCTGCATCTGGATCGCCCTGGCCATCTACGCCGCCGACGGCTGGCGCCGCGCCCGCCGCCAGCCCGCCCGTGCCGCGCAGGAACACTGCGCCGAAGAGGTGCCGGTCGCGGATGGCGCTGCGCCACCAAAATAGTTTTTTGCACTATCTGCGTAAATCCGGGGCGAAATGAATCACCCTACCCGCGCTTTCGAGAAGGTGATCAGGATGACGCCGGCGAGGATGACGGCCATGGCGCCGATCGCGTGCACGCTGAAACGTTCGCCCAGCAGCAGCGCCCCCAGCAGCACCGCGATCGGCGGATTGACGTAGGCGTAGCTGGTCGCCAGCGCCGGCCGCACGTTGTGCAGCAGCCAGACGTAGGCGCTGAAGCCGATGATCGAACCGAACGCGGCCAGGTAGCCCACGGCCAGCGTCGCGCGCAGCGGCGGCACCCCCGTCAGGCGCTCGCCCAGCACCAGGCCCAGCAGGCCCATCGCGACGCCGCCGCAGAGCATCTGCGCGGCCGTGCTCATGAACGGCGCCGGCAAATCGCGGCCGCGGCTCCAGACCGAACCCCAGGCCCAGGCGATCGGCGCCAGGATCAGCGCCACCATGCCCGGCACGCTGCCGCGCAGCTGGCTGCCGGCGTTGAGCCAGACGACGCCCACGAAGCCGATCGCCAGCCCCAGCCATTCGCCGCGACTGGGGTGCTGCTTGCGCAGCACGCCGAACAGCGCCGCCCACAGCGGCATCGAGGCCACCGCGATCGCCGCCAGGCCCGAGGACACCGACTGTTCGGCGAAATTCACCATGCCGTTGCCCAGCAGCATCATGAAAAGACCCATCACCGCCGCATTGCGCCATTGCGCCCGGGTCGGTGCGGCGTGGCCGCGCCAGCGCAGGAAGGCGTAGAACACCAGGCTGGCGACGATGAAGCGGATGCTGCCCATCAGGAACGGCGGATACCCTTCCAGGCCGACCCGGATCGCCAGGTAGGTCGAGCCCCAGACCAGGTAGACCGAGGCGAGCGCCAGCGCGACCGCGATCGCGGACGGGGGCGCGGCAGGCGGGTGGTTCATGCCTGTCTGGATCCTGCGCAAGGGCCTGGGCCGGTTTCGGAATCGAGCAGCGCCTGCTTGCGCGGCAGGCCCCAGCGGTAGCCGCCGAGGCTGCCGTCGCCGCGGATGACGCGGTGGCAGGGCACCAGCACCGCCACCCGGTTGCCGGCGCAGGCGCGCGCCACGGCGCGGGCGCCGCGCGGCATGCCCAGCGACGCGGCCAGTTCGGCGTAGCTGCGGGTCTGGCCGGCGGGGATGCGCATCAGCGCTTCCCACACCCGCTGCTGGAAGGCGGTGCCGACCAGTTCCACCGGCACGCTGCCGTGGCCGCGGGCCAGCGCATCGGCGACGGCGCGTACGCGCGGGGCGAGGAAATCATCGCGGCCCGCATCCACGCGCTGCAGCGTGGCGCGCGGGAACTCCGCCTGGAGGTCGGCGGCCAGCGCCCGGGCATCGTCGCCCAGCAGCACGGCGCAGACGCCGCGTTCGGTCACCGCCACCAGGGCCTGGCCCAGGGCCGTGTGAACCAGCGACCAGCGGATTTCCAGGCCGTCGCCGCCGCGCCGGTAGGCCTGCGGCGCCATGCCCAGGCGGGCTGCGCCGTTTTCGTACACGCGGCTGGGCGAGCCGTAGCCGGCGTCGTAAAGCGCCCGGGTGACGTCGTGGCCGGCGCGCAGGCCCTGCTTTAGCCCGGCCAGCCGGCGCTGGGCCCGGTACTGCGCGGGGCTGAGGCCGAACTGCTGGCGGAAGCGACGCTGCAGGTAGCTGGCGCTGAGGCCGACGGTGCCGGCCAGTTCGGCCAGGCCCAGGTCGGCATCGTCGAGCAGGCGGCGGGCCTGGTCGAGGCGGGGGTCGGGGGCGGGGGCGGGCTTGTCCATGCAGGCAAGGCTAGCCGGCACCCGGGGGGCCGGCTATCCGGTTCTTGCGCCGCGCCTTATTCGGCCCAGATGGTCGGCTGGCGGGTGACCGGCAGCACCTGGGCGGTGAGCTGGCCGTCGGCCGACAGCAGGTCGAGCGCATCGGCCAAGATCGCCGCCGATTCGCGCAGCAGCGGGTCGGGGCCGTTCTTCGCGGCCTCTTCCTCGGCCGCCTGCTCGACCACGCTGCGCTCGTTGTAGGCCAGGCCGTCGTCCACCAGGGCGGCGTTCTCGTCCACCTCCAGGCCGGCGGCGACGCGCTCGGCGCGGCGCTGCTTGCGCTCGGCCTCGAGGCGGTCGCGTTCGGCGCGGCGCACGTCCTCGTTCAGCGACACCTGCTTCTTCTCGCGCTCGGTGCGGAAGCGCGCCACGTCTTCCGACCACCACAGGAACTCGCGGTCCTTGGCCACGCGGGCCTCGTGGTTGGCCAGCAGCTGCGGGGTCAGCGCCGACAGGTTGCCGAGGTTGCCGTGCGGCGCCCGCGCGATGCGCGTCGCCGGCAGGGCGTTGTCATAGGTGCTTTCGCCGTATTCGGAGGCGTCCAGGCTGACCGGGAACTGCAGGTCCGGCACCACGCCGGCGTGCTGGGTGGTGCCGCCGTCGACGCGGAAGAACTGCGCGACGGTCAGCTTCACCTGGCCGAACTTGACGTCGTCCTTGCGCGGGAAACGATCGAGGTCGATCAGGCTCTGCACCGTGCCCTTGCCGAAGGTCGGCTCGCCGATGATCAGGCCGCGGCCGTAGTCCTGGATCGCCGCGGCGAAGATTTCCGAGGCCGAAGCCGAGGCGCGGTTCACCAGCACCGCGAGCGGGCCGTCCCAGGCCACGCCGTTGTCGTCGTCGGCTTCGACGCTGACGCGACCGCCGGTTTCGCGCACCTGCACGACCGGGCCGGTGTCGATGAACAGGCCGGTCAGTTCGACCGCCTCGAGCAGCGAGCCGCCGCCGTTGTCGCGCAGGTCGATGACCACGCCGTCGACCTGCTCGGCGCGCAGCTCGCGCAGCAGGCGCGCGACGTCGGCGGTGGCCGAACGGGCGTCCTTGTCGCCGCGGCGGCGGGCGTCGAAGTCGAGATAGAAGGTGGGCAGCTCGACCACGCCGATGCGGCGGTCGTCGATCTCGATGATGCGCTTCTGCGCCGCCTGCTGTTCGAGCTTGACCTTGTCGCGCTCGATCACCACCAGCACCGGCTTGGCATCCACGCCGGCGTCGGCCGGCAGGATGTCCAGGCGCACCTTGGTGCCCTTCTTGCCGCGGATCAGCGCGACGGTGTCGTCGATGCGCCAGCCGACCACGTCGGTCATCGGACCGGTGTCGCCCTGGCCCACCGCGATCACGCGGTCGCCGACCTTCACCTTGCCCGAGTTGGCCGCCGGGCCACCCGGCACCACCGTGCGCACGACCACGAACTCGTCCTGGCGCTGCAGCACCGCGCCGATGCCCTCGAGCGAAAGGCGCATCTGCATGTTGAAGTTCTCGGCGCTGCGCGGCGACATGTAGCTGGTATGCGGGTCGATCGAACCGGCATAGGCGTTCATGAAGGTTTCGAAGGCATCGTCCGCGCGCAGTTCGCCGACGCGTTCGGCCATGCCGGCGTAGCGCTTGTCGAGGGTCTTGCGGATCTCGGCCTGGCTGCGGCCGGCCAGCTTCAGGCGCAGCGCATCGTTCTTGACGTACTTGCGCCAGGCGTCGTCGAGCTCGCTGCCGCTGGCGGCCCATTCGGCGTGCTCGCGGTCGTAGAGCCAGCTTTCGTCCTTGGAAAAATCGAAGGGCTTCTTGAGCAAGGACCGGGCATAAACCACCCGGTCCGCCACGCGACGCTGGTAGGTCGCGAAGATGTCGAACGCCGGCGCCAGCTGCTGCGACTTGATGGCGTCGTCGTGGCGCAGTCGCTGGGCTTCGAAACGCTGGATGTCGGCGCGGGTGAAGAACAGCTTCTGGGCGTCGAGCGCCTCGAGGTAGCGGCGGTGGATGTCGGCCGACAGCGCGTCGTTGAGCGGCTTGGACCGGTAGACGTAGCGGCTGTCGGACAGGATGCCGTAGACCATGCGCGCCGCCGCGGCCTGTTCGGCGGTCGGCGCCAGGGCCGGCGGGCCGGCCACGGGGGTCGCCGTGTCCGCCGCGGGACTGCCGCTGGCGGAAAGGGCCAGCGCCAGGGGCAGCGCGGCGGAAAGGGCGATCAACTTGTACTTGAGCATGATTCGGATCCAGTGCGTCAGGGGCCCACTGTGCGCTCCGGCCGGGGCCGCGGCGTGTGCCAGTAGTGCTGGGGCATCGTGCTGGCAGGGGGCACGATTCCGAGCATACCCCGCCCGGTGTTCAGGGGGCGTCGGCGACGAATCCGGCTTCAGCGGCCATTCGGTCCGCGTGGTAGGACGAGCGCACCATCGGCCCGGAGGCCACGTGCGTGAAGCCCAGCGCCTGGCCCGCGGCCTCGAGCGCCTTGAACTCCTCGGGCGTCCAGTAGCGCATCACCGGGTGGTGGTGCGGGGTCGGCTGCAGGTACTGGCCGATCGTGATCATGTCGACGTCATGGGCGCGCAGGTCGCGCAGGGTCGCCATCACCTGTTCGAAGGTCTCGCCCAGGCCCAGCATGATGCCGGACTTGGTCGGCACGTCCGGGTGCTGAGCCTTGAAGCGCTTGAGCAGCTCCAGCGACCAGGCGTAGTCGGCGCCGGGCCGCACGTTCGGATACAGGTCCGGCACCGTCTCGAGGTTGTGATTGAACACGTCGGGCGGCGACTGCGCCAGGATTTCCAGCGCCCGGTCCATGCGGCCCTTGCCGCGGAAATCGGGCGTGAGGATCTCGATCTTCAGCGACGGCGACAGCGCCCGCGCCTCGCGGATGCAGTCGACGAAATGCTGGGCGCCGCCGTCACGCAGGTCGTCGCGGTCCACGGACGTGATGACCACGTAGCGCAGGCCCATGTCGGCAATCGTGCGGGCCAGGTTGGCCGGCTCGCTGGCGTCGGGCGGCTTGGGCCGGCCGTGGGCGACGTCGCAGAAGCTGCAGCGACGGGTGCAGACCTCGCCTAGGATCATGAACGTGGCGGTGCCGTGGCTGAAACATTCGTGGATGTTCGGGCAGCTGGCTTCCTCGCAGACCGTCACCAGCCGGTTCTCGCGCAGCTTGCTCTTGAGCTTCTGCACGGCGTTGCCGGAAGGGATGCGGACGCGGATCCAGCTGGGTTTGCGCAGCACGGGCGCGGATTCGTCGAACTTCACCGGGCTTTTGCCGATCTTGTCCCCGCCCAGCTGCTTCTGGCCTTCCACCAGCGGCGAACCCAGGACCTGCAGCGGGATGGACTTGTTCGCGGACTCGGACATGACGCCTCAGGCGGGAGTGAGATCGGGGAGGCCGGCCACCGGCCGGGCCTGCAGGCCGAGCCGCCGGGACAGGGCCCCGACCAGCAGCGGCCTGACCGCGGCAAGCTCGCCGGGACCGCCCAATTCTAGCACCGAGGTCACTTCCAGCCCCTGGTAACCGCAGGGATTGATGCGCCTGAACGGCTCCAGGTCCATCGCGATATTGAAGGCCAGGCCATGGAAGCTGCAGCCCCGGCGCACGCGCAGGCCCAGGGCCATCACCTTGCGGCCGCCGACGTAGATGCCCGGCGCGCCGTCCCGGCGCTCGCCGTGCACGCCGAAGCCGGCCAGAACGTCGATCACCGCCGCTTCGATGCGGCAGACCAGCTCGCGCACGCCGATGCCCAGCCGGCGCAGGTCCACCAGCGGGTAGGCGACCAGCTGGCCGGGGCCGTGGTAGGTCACCTGGCCACCGCGGTCGACCTGCAGCACCGGGATGTCGCCGGGCGCCAGCACGTGCTCGGGTTTGCCGGCCTGGCCGAGGGTGAACACCGGCTCGTGCTCGACCAGCCACAGTTCGTCGGGCGTATCGGGACCGCGGGCATCGGTGAACTTCTGCATCGCCCGCCAGACCGGTTCGTAGGCCTGGCGGCCCAGGTCACGCACCAGCCAGGGCCGGTCGGCGGGCGTGCCGGCCGGCGCGGCGTCGCAGGCAGGGGCTACAGCGTCCACTTCACCGCCGGGTGCTCGCGCAGCGCCCCGTGGGCGGCGTCGTAGTCCTCGCGACTGTGGGCCTCGAAGACCAGGGTGACCGAGACGTAGTTGCCCTTGCTTGAGGGCTTGATGGCCATGCGGTCGCGGTAGACGGTGAGGCCCAGGGCCTCGAGCACCATCGGCATCACCAGGTGCAGGTCGGCCTCGGCCGAGCCCATGGCGCTGATCTCGAAGATGCCCGGGAACTGGAAGCCGTGTTCGGGGTTGTCGGAATGGATGGACATCCCGGCATTATGGGGGCGCCAGGCCGGTCACCCAAGGGTCAGGCGCCTTCCACCCGCACGAGGTTGCGGCCCTCGGCCTTGGCCCGGTACATGGCGTGGTCGGCCGCGCGGTAGAGCTCGTCGCCGCCTTCGCCGGCCTCCGGGTGCAGCACCGCCACGCCGATGCTGACCGTGAGCGCGAGCGGGCCTTCGCGCAGCTGCAGCGGCCGCTGCACCAGGCTGGCCCGCATCGCCTCGGCCAGCGCCGCGGCGGCCTGGGCATCGTGGCCGGGCAGCAGCACGCCGAACTCCTCGCCGCCCAGCCGCGCCAGGTGCGACCCGGGCACGCCCAGCATCTCGCGCATGCGGTCGGCGAAGCGCACCAGGCAGGCGTCGCCGGCGTCGTGGCCGAGTTCGTCGTTGACGCGCTTGAAGTGGTCCAGGTCCAGCACCAGCATCGCCAGCGGCCGGCCGCTGCGGCGGGCTTCGCCGACGTGGTGTTCCAGTGCGCCGCTGAAGGAGCGGCGGTTGGCGACGCCGGTCAGCGGGTCGATGCGGCTAAGGCGCTCGTACTGGTCGCGCTGCATGCGCAGGGCGTCGTAGAGGTCCAGCTGGTGCTGGTATTCGCGGTAGCTGCGCAGCAGCACCACCGCCAGGTAGATCGAATACACCGCCACGGTGATCCCGACCGACAGGCGTTCGTCGGTATGCGGCAGGAGCAGCGCCGCGGGCAGGTAGATCATCGCCACGCCCAGCAGGGCGCGGTTACGGCGCAGCGCGTAGTTGTGGGCGAAGGCGGTGGCGAAGGCGATCGTGCACAGCAACGCCGCGCTGCGGCCACCGGCCAGGTGCGGATCAAGCAGCACCCAGCTGAGCACCCCGCCCCACAGCGCAGCCGTCGCCAGCACCACGCCCCACTGCCGGTCCAGCCAGGCCTGCAGCCGGGCCATGCCCTCGCCGTCCGCGGGCACCGCCGGCCGGAAGCGGGCGATCGCGAGGCCGAGGAAGGCCAGGCTGATCAGGCTCCAGGCAAGCGGGTGTTCGACCAGCACCTGGCCCGGCGCCGACACCACGAACCAGCCCAGCACATAGAACAGGCCACCGGCGACCAGGCGCTGGCGGGTATCGGCGGCTTCACGGGCCAGCCGCTGGAGCGCAACCTCGTCGTCGCCGGTCCCGCGCATGCCGTCCCCCTGCCTGCCCCGCGAACCCGGGGCGCGTCACGCCTGTCTTATTCGCTTTCCCACCACAGCCAGAAATCGTCGCTCATGCGCTTGAAGAAGCCGCCCTCGGCGACCTCGGCCAGCGCCACCAGCGGCCGTTCGGCCACCACCTCGCCGTCCAGGCTCAGGCGCAGCGTGCCGATCGCCTGGCCCTTGGCCACCGGCGCGGTGAGCTGCTTCGGCACATCCATGCTGGGCTTGAGTTCAGCGTAGCGGCCGCGCGGCACCGTCACCAGCAGCGGCTCGGTGACGCCCAGGGAAACGGTGTCGGCGGCGCCGCGCCAGATCGGATGCTCGGCCACCTGCTCGCCGGCGCCGTAGACGCTGTGCGTTTCGAAGTGGCGGAAGCCCCAGTTCAGCAGCGCCAGGTTGCCCTGCTCGCGCAGGCGGAAGCCTTCGTTGCGGCTGGTGGTGTCGATGCCCAGCACCACCGACACCAGGCGCTGGTCGCCGCGCTTGGCCGAGGCGGCCAGGCAATAACCGGCGGCCGAGGTGTGGCCGGTCTTGAGGCCATCGACGCTGTCGTCCTTCCACAGCAGGCCGTTGCGGTTGTACTGCTGGATGCCGTTGTAGGTGAATTCCTTGATCTTGTAGAGCGCGTAATGGTCGGGGAAATGGCTGATCAGCGCGCGCGAGAGGATGGCGATGTCGCGCGCGGTCATCACGTGGCCGTCGGCGGTCAGGCCGTGCGCGTTCTCGAAGTGCGAAGCGCTCATGCCCAGCTTGGTCGCGTAGGCATTCATCATGTCGACGAAGGCCGCTTCGGTGCCGGCCAGGTGCTCGGCCAGCGCGATCGCGGCGTCGTTGCCCGACTGGATGACCAGGCCGTGCAGCACGTCGTCGAGCTTGACCTCGGTGTTGACCTCGAGCGCGCTGTAGCTGCCGTCGGTGCCGGCGCCGCCCTGGCGCCAGGCGTTTTCGCTGATCTTGACCATGTCGTCGAGCGACGCGCGGCCGGCGGCCACTTCGGCGGCAACGACATAGGACGTCATCACCTTGGTGATCGAAGCTGGGTTCAGCGGTTCGTCGATGTTTTCACCGGCGAGCACCTGGCCACTGGTGTGGTCCATCAGGATCCAGGCTTTCGCGCCTTCGGGCACGGGCGCCTCGGGCGTCGGGGGCGGCGCGACCTCGGGCTTGTCGGGCACCGGCGTCGGGGCGGGGGCCTGGGCGAACGCGCCGCCGGCGAGCATCGCCGCCAGCAGGAAGGACAGGAAACGGGAAACGGACATCCGGCAAGAACTCCAGTTATTCAGGGGCCTGCGCTGCACGCAGGCCGATGGCAAGGCAATGATGCTAGCCCCTATTCGATGAACACGCGCGGGCTGGGCAGGCCGAGGGCGCGCAGGCTTTCGAGGGCCTGGTTCGCCGCGCCGGCCGCCAGCGGGCCGATGCGGACCCGCCAGAGCTTGTCGCCGTTGACCTTCACCGGGACCACGTCGACGCCGCGGATGCCGGCGTCTTCGATCTGGCGGGCGATCCGCCGGGCGTTGTCGCGATCGCGGTAGGCGCCCACCTGCAGGATGCGGCGGCGGCCGTCGTCGGCCGGCATCGCGACCGCGGCGGGCACCGGCGCCATCGCCGGCAGGCGGGGCGACGCGTCGCTGGCCGCCAGGCGCGGGGCGTCGCCGGCCGGCACCAGGGCTTCGACCTCGACCCGGGCCGTGCCGCTGCGGTCCAGGCCCAGCTTCACCGCCGCCGCGTAGCTGAGGTCGATGATGCGGCCTTCGTGGAAGGGGCCGCGGTCGTTGACCCGCACGACCACGCTTTCGCCGGTGTCGAGCCGGGTGACCCGGGCGAAACTCGGCAGCGGCAGCGTCTTGTGCGCGGCGCTGAAGCTGCACATGTCGTAGATCTCACGGCTGGAGGTATGCCGGCCGTGGAACTTCTGGCCATACCAGGAGGCGATGCCGCGCTCGCGGTAACCCTCGGCCCGGTCCAGCACGCGGTAGCTCTTGCCCAGCACGGTATACGGCGACCGGTTGCCGTAGCGCGCCAGCGGTTCGTGGCCCGGCACGGGTTCGACCAGGCCGCTGATGTCCAGCGGATCGGTGGGCGCGGAATCGGAAACGCCGGGGGCGTACAGGCCGCCGGCGGTGTAGTCCTCGTCCCGGTGCTCGCGCACCTGCACGCAGGCCGCCTGCAGCGCCTGCGCGGACGCCGCGGCCGGCGTGGAAGGGGCGGCGGAACGCGGACTGCCGGCCGGTTCGGTGGCGGGCACGACGGGGCGGGTGGGCTTGCCGGCGCAGGCGGCCAGCAGCACCACCAGACAGGCCAGGGCGAGCCTCATGGCGCGGTGGCGGCCCCGGTTCCGGCGGCGATTTCACGCGAGAGCTGGTACACCGCCATCGCGTACATCGGCGAGCGGTTGTAGCGGGTGATCACGTAGAAGTTCTGGAAGCCGAACCAGTGTTCGGTGCCGTCCACGCCTTCCAGGGTGACCAGGGTCGCCTTGTGGTCATGGCCCAGCGCCTCGGCCGGGCGGTAGCCCTTCTCGCCGAGCTCGGCCAGGCTGTAGCGCGCTTCCAGGCCTTCGGGCTTGAAGGCTTCGACGCCTTCGTCGGCGCGGGCCAGGGCCACCACCGGTTCGCCGGCCTGCCAGCCGTGGGCGACGAAATAATTGGCGACCGAAGCAAAGACGTCGTCGAGCGAGCCGAACAGGTCGCGGCGCCCGTCGCCGTCGCCGTCGCGGGCGTAGGCGCGGTAGCTCGAAGGCATGAACTGGCCGTAGCCCATCGCGCCGGCGTAGCTGCCCTTGAGCGCGGCGAGGTCGAGGTTTTCTTCCCTGGCCAGCAGCATCACCTGCGCCAGTTCGTCGCGGAAGAACTGGCCGCGGGCGGTTTCGCGCTCGACCTGCGCGGGGTCGCCGCTGACCGGGTAGAAAAACCCCAGCGTGTAGAGCGCATCGAGCACCTGGTAGCTGCCGGTGTTGCCGCCGTAGCTGGTTTCGACGCCGATGATGGCGACGATCATTTCGGCCGGCACGCCGGTGTCGGCCTCGACCTTTTCCAGCGCGTCGCGGTGCCGGGCCAGGAAGGCCTGGCCGTCGCGGATGCGCTTGTCGGAAATGAAGATCGGCCGGTAGTCGCGCCAGGGCTTCACCCTTTCGGCCGGGCGAGACATCGCGTTCACGATGCTCTGGCGGTATTCCGACTTTGCCAGCCAGGCCTCGACGTCGCTGGCGGGCAGCCCGTACTTGGCTTCGGCGTGTTCCAGGAAGGCCTGGCGCAGGGCCGGGTCCGGGGTCGGATTGGCAGCGGCCGCGGCGGAGGCGGCGAGCAGGAGGGCGGACAGGCGAAGCAGGAAGGTGCGCATGGAAACCAGCCTAACGGAGTGCCGGCAATTTAACACGGCGGCCGCGCGGCTTCGGTTCAGTTAGCCATGAATTTGCGGTGCGCGTGCACCGACATCACCATGCCGAAACCCACCAGCAGCGACACCGCCGAGGTGCCGCCGAAGCTGACCAGCGGCATCGGCACGCCCACCACCGGCAGCAGGCCGGCGACCATGCCGCCGTTGACGACGACGTAGACCGAGAAGGTCATCGCCAGCGTGCCGGCCAGCAGGCGGGCGTAGCCGTCGCGGGCCTGGGTCGCGATCCACAGGCAGCGGCCGATCACGAACAGGTAGATCGCGAGCACGGTGACCACGCCGGCCCAGCCGAACTCTTCGCTGAGCACCGAGAACACGAAGTCGGTGGTGTGTTCGGGCAGGAAGTCCAGGTGCGACTGGCTGCCCTGCCCCCAGCCCTTGCCGGTGAGCCCGCCCGAGCCGATCGCGATCTTGGACTGGATGATGTTCCAGCCGGCGCCCAGCGGGTCGTTTTCCGGATTTATGAAGGTGAGGATGCGCTCGCGCTGGTGCGGCAGCAGGAAGGGCCAGGCCGCCGGCAGCGCCGCCAGGCCCAGGCCGGCGGCCAGGCCGATGCGCCACCAGGCGATGCCGGCCAGGAAGATCGCGAACACGCCCGACGCCGCCACCAGCATGCCGGTGCCCAGGTCCGGCTGCTTGACGATCATCGCGACCGGCACGCCGATGATGGCCGCGCACACGCCCAGCACGCGCCAGCGCGGCGGCAGCGGCACCGAGTGCAGGTACCAGGCCAGCATCATCGGCACGGTGAGCTTGAGCAGTTCGCCCGGCTGCAGGTAGAACACGCCCAGGTTCAGCCACAGGTTGGCGCTGCGCCCGGTGCCGAACACGAACACGGCCGCCAGCAGCACCAGGCTGCCGGCGTAGGCCAGGGGCGTCCACAGGCGGAACTTCGCCGGCGTCACCCGCGACAACAGCAGCAGCGCGACCAGGCCCACGCCGAAGCGCGCACCCTGGGAGACCACCATGCGCGTGTTCTCGCCCGAAGCGCTGGCCAGCACGACCAGGCTGACCACCATCAGCGCCATCAGCGCGAGCAGCAGCGGCAGGTCCACCTTCTCGAACAGGCGGTCGAACAGCTCCCGGCCCCAGCGCAGCACGGCGATCATGGCGCGACCTCGTCGGCGACCGGCAGCAGCCAGGCGTCCATGATGCGGCGGGCCACGGGCGCCGCGGCGGTGCTGCCCGATCCGCCGTGTTCGACCAGCACGACCACGGCGATGGCCGGCGCCTCTGCCGGTGCGAAGCCGATGAACCAGGCCTGGTGACGCAGGTGGTAAGGCAGGTCCTTGGGGTTCATGCGCTCGGTACCGCGGCGGCTGACGCGCTGGGCGGTGCCGGTCTTGCCGGCCATGCGGTAGGTGGCGCCGGCGGCGGCGGCGCGGGCCGAGCCGGTGGGTCCGTGCATCACTGCCACCATGCCTTCGTTCACCGCCGCCAGGTCCTCTGCGCTTCTGATCACCCGCCGGCCGGGCAGCTGCGGCTCGGGCTGCAGCGGCTGGTTGAAACCGGCCTGGCTGGCCTGCAGCAGGTGGGGCCGGTAGAGCACGCCGCCGTTGGCAAGCACCGCCGTGGCCCGGGCCAGCTGCAGCGGCGTGGTCACCCAGAAGCCCTGGCCGATGGCGGCGTTGACGGTGTCGCCCGGGAACCAGTTCTGGTTGTACTGCATGCGCTTCCAGTGCCGCGACGGGCGCACGCCGGGAAGTTCGCCGGCGAGGTCGATGCCGGTCGGCTGGCCGAAACCCAGGCGTTCGAAGAAGGGGTCGATGCGGTCGATGCCCAGTTCGACCGCGAGCTCGAAGTAGTAGGTGTTCACCGACTGCGCCAGCGATTCGCTGAGGTTGACCCGGCCGTGGCCGCCGGGGCGCCAGTCGCGGTAACCACGCGCCTGGCCCGGCAGGAAGAATTCACCGGTGGACAGGGTTTCGTATTCGGGCGTGCGGATGCCCGCTTCCAGCGCCGCCAGCGCCATGAAGGGTTTGATGGTCGAACCCGGCGGCGCGCCGCCGAGCACGTTGCGGTTGAACAGCGGCCGCGACGGCGCCTGCAGCGCCTGCCAGTCCGGATGGCTGATGCCGTTGATGAACAGGTTCGGGTCGTAGCTGGGCAGGCTGACCATGGCGAGGATCTCGCCGTTGCGCGGGTCGATGGCGATCGCGGCGCCGTGCTGGCCTTCGAAGGCGTCCACCATCGCCTGCTGCAGGCGGGCGTCGACCGTCAGGCGCAGGTCGGTGCCGGGCGTGGCCGGCTGCCGGCGCACCACGCCCAGGGCGCGGCCCTCGACGTTGGTTTCGACTTCCTCGTAGCCGATTTCGCCGCGCAGGCGGTCTTCGTAATAACGCTCGATGCCGGCCTTGCCGATGTGGGTGAGCGCGGCGTTGCGGCTGTCGCCCATCGCCGCGAGGTCGTCGGCGTCGACGCGGCCGACGTAGCCGATCACATGCGCGAAAAGCTCGCCATAGGGATAACGCCGGGTCAGGTAGGGCACGACCTCGACGCCGGGGAAGCGGTGCCGGTTGACGGCCAGCCGCGCGAGTTCGCCTTCGCTGAGCCGGAGTTTGAGCGGAACCGGGCGGAAGCTGCGGGTGGCGCGACGCGTCTGGCGGAAACGTTCGATGTCCTCGGGATCCAGCTCGACCAGCCCGGCCAGGCCTTCGAGCGTGGCGTCGAGGTCCTGCACCTGCTCGGCGACGATTTCGAGCCGGTAGGCGGGCACGTTGTCGGCCAGCAAGCGGCCGTTGCGGTCGTAGATCAGGCCACGCGCGGGCACGATCGGCCGGGGCTTGATGCGGTTGGCATCCGAACGCAGCTGGTACTCCTCGTGTTGCAGCACCTGTAGCCGGAAATAGCCCGCCGCCAGCCCGAGCAGTGCCAGCGCGATGCCGATGAAACCGACGATGGCGCGGCGGTCGAACTGCGCCGCCTCGGCGTGCAGGTTCTTGAGCTTGCGGCGCGGGATGCTGCGCATGGCGTCAGCTGGCGCGGTCGCGCGTGCGCAGGCGCAGCCCGTCGAGCAGCAGGAACAGCCAGGGCCAGAGCGCGAAGCCCAGCACCGGCGACAGCCAGGTGGTCCAGTGCATCCAGCCGTTGCCGGCCATTGCGTGGATGGCCTGGTCGACCAGGCGATCGTTGAGCAGCAGCGCGAACACCGCCGAGGCCTGCTGCCACAGCGGGAAGAAGCGCAGGCGGGCGCGGAAGCGCTGGACCAGGAAGGCCATCACCACCAGGCGCAGCGCCTGCTCGCCCAGCAGGGTGCCGGCGACCAGGTCGGCGGCCAGGCCGGCGATGAAAGCGGTGCCCAGGCCCACCCGGTCCGGGGTCTCGAGCAGCCAGTAACACAGCAGCATGGCCAGGATGTAGGGGCGCGCCAGGTCCATGCCTTCGGGCAGCGGCACCACCATCAGCAGCAGCGCCAGGAAAAGGCCGCCGTAGAGCAGCCAACCGGAAGGACCCCGGTTCATTCGGTCGGCTCCGGCGGGTCGGTGGCGTCGGCCTGGCCGGCGTCGCCGCCCGGCGCCGACGCGGCGGGGGCTTCTTCCGGCACCGGCGGATCCGGCAAGGCCGGGCCGGCGTCGAGGCCGTCGATGCGGTTGCTCACCAGCAGCACTTCCACGCCACGGTCCAGGCGTGCGGCGGGACGGGCCTCGGCAACGACGAACAGCTGGGTTTCATCCGGCTGCACGCTCTCGACCGTGCCGACCGGGAAACCCGCGGGGAAACGCCCGCCGATGCCCGAGGTGACCAGCCGGTCGCCGACGCGGATGTCGCCGCTCTGCGGGATGCTTGGCAGGCGCAGCATGTCGGTGCGACCGGTGCCGTAGGCAATCGCCCGCAGCCCGGTGCGCGCCACCTGCACCGGCACGGCGTGTTCGGGGTCGGTGAGCAGCAGGGCGGTCGAGTGCCGCGGGGTGACTTCGATGACCTGGCCGAGCACGCCGCCGGCGTCGATCATGGCCTGCCCCAGCTGCACGCCGTCGTTGCTGCCGGCATCGAGCACGATGCGCTGGCGGGAAGGGTCGAGGTCGACGTCGATGATGCCGGCCAGCTGGGCATCCAGGCGAAAGCCGCGGGTGCCGCCGAGCAGTTCACGCAGACGCTGGTTTTCCTCGGCGACCGCAAGCAGCCGGTGCAGGCGGCTGGCGTTGACCTGCAGTTCGCGATGCAGGCGTTCGTTTTCCTGCTGCAGGCCCGAGCGGCTGCTGAAGAACTCGCCGGTGCCGTCAGCCAGGCGGCCGGGTGCGGCCGCCAGCCACCAGACCGGTTCGGCCAGCATCGACAGGTGCACGCGCGCCTTCGCGGCGAAGCCGCCGCGCAGGTCGGCCACCATCAGCACGATGGCGACGGCGAGGTAAGCCAGCAGCGGTAGGGTGCTGCCGGCGCCGTCGGTCAGGCGCGGCGCCGGGTTTCCAGGGTAGGCCACGGCGTCATCCGGGTCAGGATTGCGCCTGCAAGCAGGCTCACTCGGCCGAGAAGAACTCGTTGCCGTGCATGTCGATCAGTTCCAGCGCCCGGCCGCCACCGCGGGCGACGCAGGTGAGCGGATCGTCCGCCACGTGCACGTGCAGGCCGGTTTCCTCGGAGATCAGCTTGTCGAGGTCGCGCAGCAGCGCACCACCGCCGCTGAGCACGATGCCGCGTTCGGCGACGTCGGCGCACAGCTCCGGCGGGGTCTGTTCCAGCGCCTGCTTGACGGCGCTGACGATGCCGCTGAGCGGTTCGTGCAGGGCTTCGAGCACCTCGTTGGAATTGATGACGATCATGCGCGGCACGCCCTCGGCGAGGTTGCGGCCCGACACTTCGAACTCCTTGACCTGGGCCTGCGGGAACGCGCAGCCGATCTCGAGCTTGATGCGTTCCGCGGTGGTCTCGCCGATCAGGGTGCCGTGGTTGCGGCGCACGTAGTTGATGATGGCTTCGTCGAAACGGTCGCCGCCGATGCGCACCGACTGCGAGTAGACGATGCCGTTGAGCGAGATGACCGCGACTTCCGAGGTGCCGCCGCCGATGTCGATGACCATCGAACCGCGGGCTTCGTCGACCGGGATGCCGGCGCCGATCGCGGCGGCCATCGGCTCTTCGATCAGGTAGACCTCGCGGGCGCCGGCCTCTTCGGCCGACTCCTTGATGGCGCGACGCTCGACCTGGGTCGAACCGCAGGGCACGCAGATCAGGACGCGGGGGCTGGGCCGCAGGAAACGCGACTTGTGCACCTTCTTGATGAACTGCTTGAGCATTTCCTCGGTGTGGGTGAAGTCGGCGATGACGCCGTCCTTCATCGGGCGATGCGTGGTGATGTTGCCGGGGGTGCGACCCAGCATCTTCTTGGCCTCGGCGCCGACCGCGGCGACCTCGCGGCCACCCGCGCCATGGCGCACGGCAACCACCGACGGCTCGTTCAGGACGATGCCCTGGCCACGGACGAAAATAAGGGTGTTGGCGGTTCCGAGGTCGATCGAAAGATCGTTCGAGAACAGCCCGCGGAGCTTCTTGAACATGCGGGAGCGCCCGTTAAATGTAGGGTTTCGGGGGGTGGGCTAGCGTAGCAACCACCCTCGCACGCGGCAAGGTAAAAACCCGTTATCCCGTGCCTTGCGGCGGGGGCCGCGCTAACATGTGCGCCTTTGCGGGCGGCTGTCCCGCCCCTGCCCCGAGAGGTCCCGAACGATGGCATCCGCCCTGATCTGCGGCTCCCTGGCCTACGACACCATCATGGTGTTCCAGGACCAGTTCAAGAACCACATCCTGCCGGACAAGGTGCACATCCTGAATGTGTCCTTCCTGGTGCCGCGGATGCGCCGCGAATTCGGCGGCTGCGCCGGCAACATCGCCTACAACCTCAAGCTGCTGGGCGGCAATCCGATCCCGATGGCGACCGTCGGCCAGGACTTCGAGCCCTACCGGGAGCACTTCGAGGCCTGCGAGATCCGGCTCGACCACGTGAAGACGCTTCCCGACCTCTACACCGCCCAGGCCTTCATCACCACCGACCTGGACGACAACCAGATCACCGCCTTCCACCCGGGCGCGATGATGCGTTCCTACGAAAACCACGTCCGCGACGTGAAGGACGTGGGCTTCGGCATCGTCGGGCCGGACGGTTACGAGGCAATGCTGCAAAACTCCAGCGAATTCGCGGAGTTGGAGATCCCGTTCATCTTCGACCCGGGCCAGGCCATGCCGCTGTTCAACGGCAAGGAACTGACCCAGATGATCGAGCAGTCCACCTACGTCACGGTGAACGACTACGAGTCGAACCTGCTGCAGGAAAAGACCGGCCTGTCGGAGAAGGACATCGCCGAGCGGGTGCAGGCCTACATCATCACCCGCGGCCCGAAGGGTTCAGAGGTGCATACGAAGGGCGGCGGTGAACTGCACATTCCGGCCGCCACGGCGATGCGCGTAGTCGATCCCACCGGCTGCGGCGACGCCTATCGCGCCGGCTTGATCTTCGGCCTGATGAACGGCATGGACATGGCCACCACTGGCCGCATTGCCTCGCTGATGGGCGCCCTGAAGATCGAACACCTGGGGCCGCAGAACCAGCGCTTCGATTACGAGGAGTTCGCCGAGCAGTTCCGGCAGCAGTTTGGTTACGCGCTGCGCTGAGCAGCCCGCCAGGGTTTACGGAAAAGCCGCCTTCGGGCGGCTTTTTTGTTGCCCGGGGTTTCCCGGCGCAAAGAAAAACCCCGCCTTTCGGGCGGGGTTTTAGGGGTAAAGCCCCTGGCGATGACCTACTCTTGCATGGCTTAGGCCACACTACCATTGGCGCAGCTGCGTTTCACTTCCGAGTTCGGGATGGGATCGGGTGGTTCCACAGCGCTA
>NZ_JAYRTE010000002.1:0-262941 GCF_041919775.1 Arenimonas sp.
GAGCCCGGCGGCGAGGCCGAGGACGAGATCTGCGAACTGAGCGCGCTGCCCAGCGAGCTGCTCATCGCGCCCAGGCTGGCCATCTGCGCCGTTGAACCCCGGTACCAGCCCATCGAGCGCGCGGTTTGTTCGGCCTGGGCCGCGCCCACTGCGGAAGTAAAGTGTTTCGTCCAGGCCTCTTCCACGTCGAGCGCCAGCGCGTAGGGCAGCAGCGCCTGGTAGCGCTCGGGATCCGGCGACGGCGCGTCGGGGCCGCCGGGCTTGGCCAGGCGGGCCAGCTCGTCGCGTTCGGCCACGCCGAGGTACAGGCGCAGGCCCTCGATGTGGTCGAGCAGCTTCCGCCCTTCGGGCGTCGGCGCCTTCATCAGGTAGCCGAAACCCACGTGCGCAACCAGCGCCAGGGCCAGCAGCAGGATGATGAGCGGGATCCCGCTGCCGCCCGCGACCAGGAAGGCCAGCGCGCCGTAGCCGAAGGAAAACAGCCAGCCCAGCAGCAGCGGCAGGCCGTTGCGCTTGAAGTAGGCCGGGTGCATCTTCTTGTCGAGTGCCGCGGTGTGCAGGATGCGCGCACCGCCGATCACCGAGGCGTTGGTGTCCTTGAGTTCGACCCGGCTGTCCTTGGAGAACAGCTTCTCCACCAGCTTGCTCTGCGCTTCGGAGGCGATCGGCTCGACGCTGACGCTGCGTTCGAGCACCCACTTCTTCGCGCCATCCTGCTCCACCAGGACGTGCCCGTGCACGCCCAGATCGACGATGTCGGCAGCGAAGCAGCGGTCGGTGTAGGCCTGTTTCCACAGGTAGCGCAGCTCGCCCGGGGTGAAGCCTTCCGGCGCCTCGTAGCGCGGGAAGATCGACCCCGGCGGCAGGTCGCGGCCGACGCGGTGCCAGTTCAGCAGGTACCAGGGCAGCAGCAGCAACAGGCCCAGCAGGGCGACGAGCCCGCCGGCGTTGTCGCGCAGCAGCCAGAACAGGCGTCGCGCGGCCGATGGTTCGGTCACCAGGCCCTTCGGGAAACCGACGACGATGGTCAGTCCTTCGTAGGATCCGAGCGGATTGGCGGTCCGGAACTCCGCCACCCCGGGCTCCGGGACCCGCGAAAGATAATTGGAGAGCGTTGAACCCTGCGGCCCGGTGTAGCCGTCGAGCCGCATCTCCCCCGCCGGCACCGGTGCCGGCAGCGTCACCTTCGCGCTGGCCTGCTCAATGGTGAAATCCCAGCCCAGCCCCGTGACGTTCCAGTACAGCTCGTCGTGCTCGTCGAAAAAACCGATCTGCCGCGACGTCCGGTAGCGGATCGAGAACGTGTAGTCGGCCGGCACCGGCAGGAAAGCGTCGCCGCCGGTGTTCACGCGCACGCCGTTGGACTGCTTCTCGGTGAACCAGGACTCCGCTTCGCCGTCGCGCTGGACGCCCAGCACTTCGAAGTCCACGACGTAGCGGTTGCCCAGGCGGTCCTTGTAGCGCGTCGGGAAATCCCGGTAGATGCCGCGGCGGATCCGGTTGCCCTCGGCGCGCACGGTGATGTGCTCGGTGACCTCCATCGAACCGTCGGCCAGCACCGTGATGTCGGCGTGGTAGGCCGTGATTCGCTCCTGCGCGGCGGCCGGGGCGACCCAGGCCAGCAGCAGGCAGGCGGCGAGCGCGAACAGGCGGCTCATGCCGACACCCGCGGCGCCGCACGCGAGCCTTCGTCGGCTTCGTAGAACTCCGCCTCGCGGAAACCGAAGCTGCCCGCCACCACCAGGTCGGGGAAACGCTGCACGGCGTCGTTGTTGGCGCGCACCGCGCCGTTGTAGAAGCGCCGGGCGTACTGCAGGTGGTCCTCGACCTCGACCAGGTCGTTCTGCAGTTTCAGGAAGTTCTCGCTGGCCTTGAGGTCCGGATAGGCCTCCTTGAGCAGCATCAGCCGGCCCAGCCCAGCCTCGAGCTGGCCCTCCAGCCCGGCCAGGCGCGCCGGCGACGAGGTCTGCATGGCCTGGGCGCGCAGCTCGGTGACGTTCTCGAGCACGGCCTTCTCGTGGCCGGCGTAGGCACGCACGGCCTCGACCAGGCGCGGCACCAGGTCGTGGCGGCGCATCAGCTGCACGTCTATGTCGCTCCAGCCGGCCCGCACCTGGTTGCGCAGGCGCACCAGCCGGTTGAAGGTGAAGACGAGCCACAGCACCAACACCAGGCTCACGATGATGAGCAACAGCACCATGAATATGTCTCCCCCTTCGAGATGGGCCCGATTATCCACATCCCGGGCGACGGCTGCCCGCCCTCGGTTATAGTCGGGCGCCCCGGGCCGCTGATGACGGCCCGCCCACGTTTCCCGGAGACTTTGAATGGCCGATCCCGCGACCAAGAAGCGCAGCCTGATGGACCGCTTCCTGACCATCGTCGAGCGCGGTGGCAATGCCCTGCCCCATCCCGCCACGCTGTTCGCACTGCTGGCCCTGGCCGTGGTGGTGATGTCCTGGCTGGCCTCGATGGCCGGCCTGAGCGTGGCGCATCCGTCCACCGGCGAGATCGTCACGCCGGTGAACCTGATGAGCATCGAGGGCCTGCACCGCATGCTCACCGGCGCGGTGACCAACTTCACCGGCTTCGCGCCGCTGGGCGTGGTGCTGGTGGCGCTGATCGGCATCGGCGTGGCCGAACACAGCGGCCTGATCGGCGCCTCGCTGCGCATGCTGGTGCTGGCGGCGCCGCGGTTCCTGCTGACGCCGGTGCTGGTCTTCGCCGGCGTGATGTCGAACATGGCCAGCGAAATCGGCTACGTGCTGCTGGTGCCGCTGGGCGCGCTGATCTTCCTGTCGGCCGGCCGCCATCCCATCCTCGGCATGGCGGCGGTATTCGCCGGCGTGTCCGGCGGTTATTCGGCCAACCTGCTGATCGGCACCATCGACCCGCTGCTGTCGGGCCTGTCGCAGGAAGCGGCGCGCATCGTTGATCCGAACTACACGGTCAGCCCGCTGGCGAACTGGTATTTCATGATCGCCTCGACGCCGGTGATCACCCTGCTGGGCTGGTTCGTCACCGAAAGGATCGTCGCGCCGCGCTTCGCCGACGCGCCTACGCAGGTGGTCAAGACCGCCGACGACGTGGACCCGGACTCGCAGAAGCTGAGCAAGGCCGAGAAGCGCGGCATGGGCTACGCCGCCATCGCGGTCGCCCTGTTCACCCTGATCCTGGTCTGGTCAGCCCTGCCACAGGGAACGATCCCGGGCGCCGGCTTCCTGCGCGATGCACAGACCGGCGACCTGCTGCGTTCGCCCTTCCTCAGCGGCGTGGTGGTCATCATCTTCCTCTACGGCGTCATCGCCGGCATTGCCTTCGGCGTCGGCGCCGGCACGATCAAGTCGGACAGCGACGTCATCAAGGGCATGTCGGCGAGCATGAGCACGCTGGGCGGCTACCTGGTGCTGGTGTTCTTCGCGGCGCAGTTCGTGGCCTTCTTCAACTGGACCCAGCTTGGCCTGGTGTTCGCCGTCGAAGGCGCCGACTTCCTCAAGGCGCTGGGCCTGCCGACGATCCCGCTGTTCATCTGCTTCATCCTGCTCACCGCGACGGTGAACCTGTTCATGGGCTCGGCCTCGGCCAAGTGGGCGCTGATGGCGCCGGTGTTCATCCCGATGTTCATGCTGCTGGGCTATTCGCCGGAGATGACCCAGGTGGCCTACCGCGTCGGCGACAGCGTCACCAACATCATCTCGCCAATGATGAGCTACTTCGCGCTGATCATCGCCTTCTTCCAGCGCTACGAGCCCAAGGCCGGCATCGGCACGCTGGTGGCGACGATGCTGCCGTATTCGATCGTGTTCCTGATCGGCTGGAGCCTGATGTTCGGCGTCTGGATCTGGTTCGAGCTGCCGATCGGCCCGGATTCGCCGCTGACCTACATCCCGGCCGCCCCCGTCGCGAACTGAGCCATGTCGCGCTGGCGGCCGCCGGGCGAAAAGTCCACGGCGATCATCACCCGCGCCGGCTTCGACCGCCTGCGCGCCGAGCTCGACGAGCTCTGGCGCGTCCGGCGGCCGGTGGTGGTCAAGGCCCTGGCCGATGCCGCGGCCGAGGGCGACCGCAGCGAAAACGCGGAATACACCTACCGCAAGAAGCAGCTGGGCGAGATCGACCGGCGCGTTCGCTACCTGACCAAACGCATCGAGGTGCTGAAGGTCGCCGAAGGCCCGCCTTCGGACCAGGGCGCGATCTTCTTCGGCGCGGTGTTCGAGATCGAGGACATCGAAAGCGGCGACTGCGTGCGCTACCGCATCGTAGGCCCCGACGAAACCGACGCGAAGGCCGGCTGGATCAGCGTGGATTCGCCGCTGGCACGTGCGGCGCTACGCAAGCGCGTGGACGATGAGTTCGAAGTGCAGCTGCCGGCGGGGCCGGCGCGTTACGTCGTCGTCTCCGTCAGTTACGACGACTAGGGGACGGGTGCAATTTGCCCAGGGGATGCGTGGGCTGACGAACAAGGTCCGGGCAAATTGCACCCGTCCCCTACGCCTCGTCGCCGACCAGGCCGAACAGGTCATGCTCGTCGCTGCCCATGATGCGCACTTCGCAGAAATCACCGGGCTTGAGGCCGGCGGCCTCGCCGTCCTGGATCTGCACCAGGCCGTCGATCTCGGGCGCGTCGGCCATGGACCGGGCGATGGCCAGCTCGCCGTCGATCGCGTCCACCAGGCAGCGCTGCACCGTGCCGACCTTGCGTTCGAGTTTCTCGGCGCTGATCTCGGCCTGCAGGGCCATGAAACGCGCCAGCCGCTCCTGCTTCACCTCTTCCGGCACCGGGTCGGGCAGCGCGTTCGCGGCCGCGCCGTCCACTGGCGAATAGGCGAAGGCGCCGACCCGGTCGAGTTCAGCCTGGTCGATGAAGGCCAGCAGCTGCTCGAAGTCGTCCTCGGTTTCTCCGGGGAAACCGACGATGAAGGTGCTGCGGATGGTCAGCTCCGGGCAGATCGCGCGCCAGCGCTGCACGCGCTCGAGTGTCTTCTCAACCGCGCCGGGACGCTTCATCAGCTTCAGGATGCGCGGGCTGGCGTGCTGGAACGGGATGTCCAGGTAGGGCAGCACCTTGCCCTCGGCCATCAGCGGAATGATCTCGTCCACGTGCGGGTACGGGTAGACGTAGTGCAGGCGCGTCCACAGGCCCAGTTCGGACAGGCCCTCGCACAGCCCCTTCATGCGGGTCTCGTAGGACTTCCCGCGCCACTCGCGCTGGGCGTAGCGCAGGTCGACGCCGTAGGCGCTGGTGTCCTGGGACACGACCAGCAGCTCCTTCACCCCGCCGCGCGCCAGCTTCTCGGCCTCGCGCAGCACCTCGTCCACCGGCCGCGACACCAGGTCGCCGCGCATCGACGGGATGATGCAGAAGCTGCAGCGGTGGTTGCAGCCTTCGGAAATCTTCAGGTAGGCGTAGTGCTTCGGGGTCAGCTTCAGGCCATAGTCCGGCACCAGGTCCACGAAGGGGTCGTGTTTGGGCGGCAGCGCCTTGTGCACCGCCGACATCACGCTGGCGTAATCCTGCGGGCCGCTGATCGACAGCACGTCCGGGTGCGCCTGCAGGATCTGCTCCGGGCGCTTGCCCAGGCAGCCGGTGACGATCACCTTGCCATTCTCGGCCAGGGCCTCGCCGATGGCGTCCAGGCTTTCGGCCACGGCCGAGTCGATGAAGCCGCAGGTGTTGACCACCACCACGTCGGCGTCGTCGTAGCTGGGCACGATGTCGTAACCCTCGACCCGGAGCTGGGTGAGGATGCGTTCGGAATCGACGAGGGCCTTCGGGCAGCCGAGGCTGACGAAGCCCACCTTGGGCTGGCTGGCGGACATGGGGCACGGGTTCGGGACGGGGCGCGGAGTATACCCTCCCCCGGCCCCCCGGCCGGTGTAGGCTAGGCGCCGGGGACAGCTGAACCGGGGAAAGCCGCGATGGGCCAATCGATCTCCATCAACACCCGCCACGGGCGGATTTCCGGCTACCAGGCGCGGCCGCATATCCCGCCGCGCGGCGCGATCATCCTGGTGCACGAGATCTTCGGCGTGAACCACTACATCCGCGCCCAGGCCGACCGCTTCGCCAACTACGGTTACCTCACGGTGGCCCCGGCCCTGTTCGACCAGGTCCACCCGGGCACCGAGCTGGGCTACGACGACGAGTCCGTGGCCAAGGGCCGCGCGATCGCCGAAGAGCTGGGTTTCAACGGCGCCCTGGACGGCGTGCGCGGCGCCTACGACATGCTCGAGGCCGAGAACCGCGTCGTCGTGCTGGGCTATTGCTGGGGCGGCAGCGTCGCCTTCCTCGCCAATACCCGGCTGGGCCTGCCGGCCGTCAGCTATTACGGCGGCCGCACCGTCCCCCTGCTCGGCGAGCGCCCGAAGGCGCCGCTGCTGCTGCATTTCGGCGAAAACGACCCGCTGATCCCGCCCGAGGACGTGCAAAAGCACCGGGACGCGCTGTCCGGGGCGGAAATCCACGTCTGGCCCGACGCCGGCCACGGCTTCGACTGCGACCAGCGGGCGGACTACAACGCCGAGGCCTCGCAGCAGGCCCTGCAGCGCACGCTGATGTTCCTGCAGAAGAACCTGCGCTGAGCATGGCCGGCGGTTTTTGCCTGGACCCGCGGCTGGCGGGTGATTCGGTGCTGGTCGCCGACGGCCCGCTGTCCCAGCTGCGGCTGATGGACGACGCCCGTTTTCCCTGGCTCGTGCTGGTGCCGCGCCTGCCGGGCGCCGAGGAATGGCTGGACCTGGACGGCGACGCCCAGCGCCTGCTGCTGGCCGAGATCAACCTCGCCGGCCGCGCGCTGCGTTCGCTCGGCCCCGTGCACAAGCTCAACATCGGCGCGCTGGGCAACATCGTGCGCCAGCTGCACGTGCACGTGGTGTCGCGCCGGGAAGGCGACGCCGCCTGGCCGGGCCCGGTCTGGGGCAGCGGCCCGCGCCAGCCTTATGCGGATGCGGCGCGCGTAGCGCTGGTATCGTCCCTGCGCAAAGGCCTGGAAGACCCCGGCCGCTGAACCGGAGCCCCCATGAAAGGCAACCTCATCCCCGCCATCATCCTGATCGTGCTCGGCGCCCTGCTGCTGGCCAACAACCTGGTGCCGAACTTCCGCGTCTGGGAAATGCTGCTGGACTGGTGGCCGCTGGTGCTGATCGCCCTGGGCATCAACATGCTGGTGAAGAAGGGCTGAGGCCGCCCCTCAGGTGCGCGGCAGCGTCACCCCGGTCTGGCCCTGGTATTTGCCGCCGCGGTCCTTGTAGCTGGTCTCGCAGACTTCGTCGGACTGGAAGAACAGCATCTGCGCCACGCCTTCGCCGGCGTAGATCTTGGCCGGCAGCGGGGTGGTGTTGCTGAACTCCAGGGTCACGTGCCCTTCCCACTCGGGCTCGAGCGGCGTGACGTTGACGATGATGCCGCAGCGGGCATAGGTGCTCTTGCCCAGGCACACCACCAGGGTGTCGCGCGGGATGCGGAAGAACTCCACCGTGCGCGCCAGCGCGAAGCTGTTGGGCGGGATGATGCAGACGTCCGATTCCACGTCCACGAAGCTCGACGGGTCGAAGGCCTTGGGGTCGACGATCGTCGAGTTGATGTTGGTGAATATCTTGAACTCGCGCGCGCAGCGCACGTCGTAGCCGTAGCTCGAGGTGCCGTAACTGACGATGCGGTGGCCGTCGGCGGCGTGCTTGACCTGGCCGGGCTCGAAGGGCTCGATCATGCCCTGCTGCTCGGCCATGCGGCGGATCCACTTGTCGGACTTGATGCTCATGCGGGGGCTCGTGGGCGAAAGGCCGGATTCTAGCCGGTTGGGCGGCCGCGGCGGGCCGCCGCGGGCTCAGGTGTTCTGGATGACGATGTTGGGCAGGCCGATCGCCTTGTTGCGCGCTTCCAGCGAAAGCCGGGCCGCGGTGCGCCGGGCGATGTCCCGGTAGACCAGGGCCAGGCGCGAAGCCGGGTCGGCTGCCACGGTCGGCGTGCCCGAATCGGCCTGTTCACGGATGCGGATGTCCAGCGGCAGCGCGCCCAGCAGCGGCACCTCGTACATCGCCGCCATGCGCTCGCCGCCGCCGGCGCCGAATACGTGTTCGGTGTGGCCGCAGTTCGTGCAGGTGTGCACGGCCATGTTCTCGACGATGCCGAGCACCGGCACCTCGACCTTGGCGAACATCTGCAGGGCCTTGCGGGCGTCGAGGGTGGCGATGTCCTGGGGCGTGGTGACGATGACCGCGCCCGACACCGGCACCCGCTGGGCCAGGGTCAGCTGGATGTCGCCGGTGCCCGGCGGCAGGTCGATCACCAGGTAATCAAGATTGTCCCAGCGGGTGTCGTTGAGCAGCTGCTGCAAGGCCTGGGTGACCATCGGGCCACGCCAGATCATCGGCGTGTCCTCGCCGACCAGCAGGCCGATCGACATCGCCTGCAGGCCGTGGTTGCGCTTGGGCTCGATGGACTTGCCGTCCGGGCTGTCCGGCCGGCCTTCGAGCCCCAGCATCTTGGGAATCGAGGGGCCGTAGATATCGGCGTCGAGCACGCCGACGCTGGCGCCCTCGGCCTGAAGGGCCAGGGCCAGGTTGACCGCCGTGGTGGACTTGCCGACGCCGCCCTTGCCCGAGGCGACGGCGATGATGTTGCGCACGCCCGGCAGCGGGGTCAGGTCCTTCTGGACCTTGTGGGCCTGGACCCGCGATGCCACCGAGACCGTGGCCGCGGCCACCCCGGGCAGGGCCTCGAGCGCGCCCCGGACCTGCGCCTCCAGGCTGTCGTGCCAGCCGGCGGCCGGATAGCCCAGCAGCAGCTCGACCGCGACGCGGTCCCCGTCCACCCCGATGCCCCGCACGCAGCCCTGGGCGACCAGGTCGCGGCCGGTATGGGGATCGACCACGGTGGCCAGGGCGCTGCGTACGGCGGATTCGTTCAGGGACATCTCAAACTCCTGTTTTTCCAGCGATTAGTGCCGGTTTTGTGACGGCGGTCTTCAGTTTTGTGACCAGGCCGGAAGTCATGCTGCATTTCGGCCCGGCCCTGTGTTACTTTCCGGTTAAGGCGACGCCGGGGTTGGGTACGCCGAAAAGCAAGTTCAAGCCAGATCCAAATAAAACGTGTCCATTCTAGGGGGTCCAATGACTACTGCTCCAATTGCCGGGTACCGCCGTTCGGTGCTTGCGCGTTCCCTTGCCTTTGCCCTGACCATCCCGTTTGCCTGCGGCGCCGCGTTTGCCCAGGAAGCGTCGGACGAGGAAGAGGAAGATTCCGCCGACACCACCCAGCTCGATACCGTCGAAGTCGTCGGCTCCCGCATCAAGCGCGCCGAGATCGAAGGTCCGTCCCCGGTCACCGTGATCACCGCGGCGCAGATCGAGGCGGAGGGCTTCAACACCGTCTATGACGCGCTCAACACGCTGACCCAGACCACCGGCTCGATCCAGAACGAGCTGACCCAGAGCGGCTTCACCCCGAACGCCCAGGTGCTGAACCTGCGTGGCCTCGGCCCGGGCCGCGTGCTGACCCTGATCAACGGCCGCCGCGCCGCTGACTACCCGCTGCCCTACAACGGCCAGTCGAACTTCGTGAACCTGTCCTCGGTCCCGGCCGCGGCGGTCGAGCGCATCGAACTGCTGGCCGGCGGCGCTTCGGCCATTTACGGCTCCGACGCGGTCGCGGGCGTGGTCAACATCGTCCTGAAGTCCAACTTCGAAGGCCAGTACCTGTCCTACCTGACCGGCCGGCCGACCCGTGGTGGCGCCCCGACCAACAACATCCAGTGGGTGGGCGGCAACACCGGCGACCGCTGGAGCCTGACCTACGCCGTCGAGTACTACGACCGCGGCGAGATGTTCGCTTCCGAGCGTGACTTCATGGACTCCTACCGCGACGACCCCTCGGTCGACCCGGCGACGGCCACCGCGGTGCAGGGCATCCGCCTGCGTGACCGCCTCGCCGGCCCGGGTGCCATCGGCACCGGTCCGCAGAGCCAGGTCTGGCAGAACGGCGAGACCCTGGAGTCGACCTGCGCCCGCTGGGGCGGCGACTTCGAGATCGACACCCGTACCGGCAGCGCCAACCCGGCGAACGACGGCAGCTGGTGCGGTTACTACGGCTATCCGGCGACCCAGGCCATCCGCAACTCGGACGAGAACATCTCCGGTTACATATACGGCACCCTGGACATCACCGACAACACCCAGGCTTTCATGAGCCTGAACGTCTGGGATTCCGAGGCCTCCGCCGCGTCGAACACCCAGTTCTGGTCGGTGCCGCTGTACTACGACCCGAACTACGGTTCGATCATGGACGGCCAGCGCATCTTCACCCCGAATGAAACCGGCGGTGTCGGCGGCCAGCGCACCATCTTCAACGAGCGTGCCATCGACTTCGCGGCCGGCCTGCGTGGCTCCTTCGCCGACAGCCGCTACACCTGGGACCTCGTGCTGAGCCACTCGCAGTACGAAACCAGCAACGACCGTCCGCGCTTCCTGGCCCAGGAACTGACCAACTTCTTCCTCGGCCCGCGCCTGGGCACGGTTTCCGGTTACCCGGTGTACGAGCTGAACCAGGATCGTTACTTCAACCCGATCACGGCCGCCGAGTTCAACGCGATGTCCACCATCGTCAAGACCGAAGCCGACTCGTCCGCCACCAACGCGCAGTTCGTCGTTACCGGCGACCTGTTCGAAATGCCGGCCGGCCCGCTTTCGTTCGCGGCCGTGGTCGAAATGGGCTCCCAGGAATATGACCTGAACCCGGATCCGCGCATCCTGCCGGGCCAGAACATCATCTACAACCTGACCGGCACCGGCGGCGGCGGCGAGCGTGACCGTTACGCGTTCGGCACCGAGTTCTCGATCCCGCTGCACGACACCTTCAAGGCCACCCTGGCGGCGCGTTACGACGTCTACGACGACATCACCGCCGTGGACAACGCCTTCACCTGGAATGCCGGCCTCGAGTGGCGTCCGACCGACAGCCTGCTGTTCCGCGGCGCCTACTCCACCTCGTTCCGCGCTCCGGACATGCACTTCGTGTTCGCCGAGACCAGCGGTTTCTTCCAGACCTCGTTTGACGAATTCGCCTGCCGCAACGCCGGCCTGACCGTCACGCAGTGCGGCAACTCGGGTGTCTACAACTACTCGGTGTTCGGTACCCGCGAAGGCAACCCGGACCTGGAAGAAGAGACCGGCCGCAGCTACACCGTCGGCATGGTGTGGGACATCGTCGACAACCTGGCCCTGACCGTCGATTACTACAACATCGAGCTCGAGGGCGGCGTGCGTGACCTGAGCCGCTCCTACATCCTGCAGAACGAGGCGGACTGCCGCCTTGGCCAGGATCGCCAGGGCAATGCGGTCGACGGCGGCTCGGCGTTCTGCCAGTACATCACCGGCTTCGTCACCCGCACCGTCGGTGGTCCGAACGACGGTCGCCTGGAGCAGATCGACAGCATCCCGATCAACGGTTCCTTCATCTCGAACGAAGGCATCGATGCCAGCATCCGCTACACGCTGGACACCGACCGCATGGGCAACTTCGGCTTCCAGCTCGGCTGGTCGCACGTGCTTGACCAGAAGTTCGCCGAGTTCGAAGGCCAGCCGCGCGACAGCTACCGCGACGACCTGACCAACTTCGACTTCCGCAGCCGTATGCGTGGCAGCGTGTCCTGGCAGTACAAGGACCTCGACGTCACCGTGTTCGGCACCCGTTACGGCTCGCTGCCGAACTGGGCGGAAACCGGCCGCATCGCGCCCTACCACGTGTACAACCTCAACGTTGGCTACGAGTTCACCGAGAACTTCCGCGCCAGCCTGATCGTGAACAACGTGCTGGACAAGATCGCCCCGAAGGACGACACCTTCTTCACCTACCCGTTCTTCTGGCGCGCCTTCAGCCCGATCGGCCGCGAGGTCTTCGTGCAGGCCGAGTTCAACTGGTAAGAGCTGCAAGACTGGTCGCATGACCAAGGGCCCGGCGAAAGCCGGGCCCTTTTTTATGCCCACCCCTGTAGGAGCGCCTTCAGGCGCGAATCTTTTGGCTTTGCCTGCGGCAAAGAAGGGATTCGCGCCTGAAGGCGCTCCTACAGGCGGCTTCCTCTGGGATAATGCAGGCCTTCTTCGCACCGACTCCTTCCGATGACGCCCCGCCCCGCCCTCGTCACCACTGCCCTTCCCTATGCCAACGGCCCACTGCACCTGGGCCACCTGGTGGGTTACATCCAGGCCGACATCTGGGTCCGGGCCCGGCGGCTGGCCGGCGGCGAGGTGCACTTCGTTTGCGCCGACGACGCCCACGGCACCCCGATCATGCTGGCCGCCGAAAAGGCCGGCATGGCGCCCGAGGAATTCATCAAGGCCATCCAAGAGGGGCACGAAGCCGATTTCGCGCGGTTCGGCGTGCACTTCGACCACTACCACTCGACCCACTCAGACGAGAACCGGGAACTGGCCAGCCTCATCTACACGCGCCTTCGCGACGGCAGCCACGGCCCCAAGGCTGTCGCCAGCCGCTCCATCCAGCAGCTGTTCGACCCCGAGCGGAAGATGTTCCTGCCCGACCGCTACATCAAGGGCGAGTGTCCCAACTGCGGCGCCGCCGACCAGTACGGCGACAACTGCGAGGTCTGCGGCAAGGCCTATGCCCCCACCGACCTGAAGAACCCGCGTTCGGTGGTGTCCGGCGCCACGCCGGAGCTGCGCGACTCCGAGCACTATTTCTTCGAGCTTGGCAAATTCGAGGCCTTCCTGCGCGAGTGGCTGGCCGGCGACGTCGCCCACCCGGCGGTGAAGGCCAAGCTGGCGGAATGGCTGGAAGGCGGCCTTCGCGACTGGGACATCAGCCGCGACGCGCCCTACTTTGGCTTCCCGATTCCCGACGCGCCGGGCAAGTATTTCTATGTCTGGCTCGATGCACCCATCGGCTACCTGGCCTCGTTCAAGGCCCTGTGCGCGAAGAAGGGCCTGGACTTCGGCGCTTACACCGACGAGGCCCGCAACCCGGCCGGCGCCGCACCCACGGAAATGCACCATTTCCTGGGCAAGGACATCATCAACTTCCACGGCCTGTTCTGGCCGGCGATGCTGCACGGCGCCGGGCTGCGGCCGCCCACCGCGCTGCACGTCAACGGTTACCTCACCGTCAACGGCGCCAAGATGAGCAAGTCGCGCGGCACCTTCGTGATGGCGCGCACCTACCTCGACCATGGGCTCGACCCGGAAGCGCTGCGTTATTACTTCGCGGTCAAGACCGGCGCCGGCGTGGTCGACCTCGACCTGAACCTCGAAGACTTCGTCGCCCGCGTAAACGCCGACCTGGTCGGCAAGTTCGTCAACATCGCCAGCCGCTGCGCCGGCTTCATCAGCAAGCGCTTTGACGGCCAGCTGGCCGCCGAGCTGCCGGATCCGGCGATGTACGAACGTTTCGTCGCCGGCGCGCGCGAGGTCGCCGCCAGCTACGCCCGCGACGAATACGGCCAGGCCATGCGCCAGGTGATGGCGCTGGCGGACGAGGCCAACCGCTACATCGACGAGAACAAACCCTGGGTCATCGCCAAGCGCGAGGGCGCCGATCCCGAACTGCAGGCGGTGTGCAGCCAGGGCCTGAACCTGTTCCGGGTGCTGGCCGCGGCGCTCAAGCCGGTGCTGCCGGGCACGGTGGCGCGCGCCGAGGGCTTCCTGCGCGCCCCGGTGGACCACTGGGACGACATCGCCGCGCCGCTGCTCGGCCACGCCATCGCGCCCTTCGAAGCCCTGATGACCCGCATTGATCCCAAGAACATCGAAGCCATGACCGACGCCAGCAAGGAAGACCTCAAGCCCGCGAACGCCCCTGTAGGAGCGCCTTCAGGCGCGAAGCCTTTGCCTGCGGCAAAGAAGGAATTCGCGCCTGAAGGCGCTCCTACCGGTGAAAAATTCATCGGCATCGACGACTTCGCGAAGCTCGACCTGCGCATCGGCAAGGTCGTCGAATGTGGTTTCGTCGAGGGTTCGGACAAGCTGCTGCGCTTCCTGCTCGACGCCGGCGAGCTCGGCCAGCGGCAGATCTTCAGCGGCATCCGCGCCAGCTACGGCGAACCGGAGAAGCTGGTCGGCCGCCATGTCGTGTTCATCGCCAACCTGGCGCCGCGCAAGATGCGCTTCGGCCTGAGCGAAGGCATGATCCTCTCGGCCGGTTTCGACGGCGGTGCGCTGGCGCTGCTGGGCGCCGACGACAGTGCCGAGGCCGGCATGCCGGTGCGCTGAGGCCCGCATGGACGACATCGCCCTGCTGCTGGTCGGCGCGGTGTTCGTCAACAACTTCGTGCTGGTGAAGTTCCTGGGGCTGTGCCCCTTCATGGGCGTGTCGCGGCGGCTCGATGCCGCCTACGGCATGGCCCTGGCCACCGGCTTCGTGCTCACGCTGTCGGCCGCCCTGGCCTGGTGCGTGCACCACTGGCTGCTGGCGCCGCTGGGCCTGGAGCACCTGCGCACCCTCGGCTTCATCCTGGTCATCGCCGCCGTCGTGCAGTTCACGGAAACGGTGATGAACCGCCAGAGCCCGCGCCTGTACCGCGTGCTGGGCATCTACCTGCCGCTGATCACCACCAACTGCGCCGTACTCGGCGTGGCGCTGCTGAACGTGCAGGCGCGCCGGGGCCTGTTCGAGGCCGTGCTTTACGGCTTCGGCGCCGCGGTGGGCTTCGGTCTGGTGCTGGTCCTGTTTTCTTCGATGCGCGAACGCCTTGAAGCCGCCGACGTGCCCGCGGCGTGGCGCGGCACGCCGATCGCGCTGGTCACGGCAGGCCTGATGTCGCTGGCCTTCATGGGCTTCACCGGCATGGTGCCGGCCTGATGGGGCTGTCGGTGCTGGTGGTCGTGTTCCTGGCCGCCGTGTTCGGCGCCGTGCTGGGCTGGGCAACGGTGCGCTTTCGCGTGCAGGCCGACCCGATGGTCGAGCGCATCGACCGGCTGCTGCCGCAGACCCAGTGCGGACAGTGCGGCTACGCGGGCTGCAAACCCTATGCCGAAGCCATCGCCCGCGGCGAGGCCGACATCGACCAGTGCCCGCCCGGCGGCGAGGCCGGCGTGCGTGCACTGGCCGAACTGCTCGGGCGCGAACCCAAGCCCGTGAATCCGGAAAACGGCGTCGTCAAGCCGCCGCTGCTCGCGCTGATCGTCGAAGAAGACTGCATCGGCTGCACCAAGTGCATCCAGGCCTGCCCGGTCGACGCCATCATCGGCGCGCCCAAACGCATGCATACGGTGATCCCCGAACTGTGCACGGGCTGCGAGCTGTGCCTGCCGCCCTGCCCCGTGGACTGCATCGAACTGGTGCCGCCGGCGCCGCGGGCAAGCGAGTACCGCTGGCCCCGACCCGGGGTTCAGAGCCGTTCGACGGTGTAACCGGCCCCGCGCAGCAGCGCGACCAGGCCGTCCTCGCCCAGCAGGTGCATCGCGCCCACGACCACCAGCACGTCTTCGTCGCTGCCCCCGCGGTCGAGCCGCTGCCGGATCACCGGCAGCCAGGCCAGGTTGCGGTCGCGGTTGATGCGCGCGTACAGCTCCGGGTACTCGTCGCGCATGCGCTCATTTGTCTCGGCTTCCAGGCCGGCCACGTCGCCCCGGCGCCACAGTTCGTGCAGGCGGTTGATGTTTTGCTCCATCTCCCCGGCATCGGACAGCACGTCCTCCAGCGACTGCTGCTGCAGGCGCGGGTCCATGCCGTCGAACAGGGCGATCTGCGCGGCGCCGGTTTCCAGGCCTTCGGCAGGCTTGCCGGCTTCGGTGGCGCGCTGCGCGAAATGGCGGTCCAGCCCCATCTTCGGATCCAGGCCCAGGGCCTGCATTTCCACCAGCGAAATGGTCAGGCTGACAAACCAGGCGTCGAAGCCCTGAAGGTTCTCCAGCGGCACGGCGCGGCGCTGCGCCCAGGCCTGAAGCTGCGCCCAGGTTTCGGGTGCCAGGGTGTCCTGGAGGCGCTTGCCGTCCTCGCGCCGTGCAGCGGCGCCCATCATCTGGCCCAGTGCCGGGTCGTTCATCTCCGAAGGCGACAGTTCGAACACCACTGATTCGGCGTCCTCGAAGGCCAGGTCCGTGCTTGCGGCCAGCGGATAGTCGCCCGGGCGCAGCAAATGGAAGGAACCGAGCAGGTAGACGCTGTTGTCGGCGTCGCTGACCTTCCACAGCAGCGGCCGGGGTGGCTCGGCGCGGGCGCAGCCGGCAAGCAGGGTCAGACAGAGCAGGCAGGCGATCCAGGCCAGGCGCATCCGGGGGGTCCTTTGAACGTGGGGGCTTATTCGGGGAAAGGCAGGGGCTTCTTCTCGCCCGCCTCGATGCGCAGATCCAGGCGGTTTTCCGGGGGCGGCATCGGGCAGGTCGAGTACGGGGTGAAGGCGCAGGGCGGGTTGTAGGCACGGTTGAAGTCCAGCACCGTGCTGCCGTCTGGGCCGGCGGCTTCGGCATAGAGGAAGCGGGAGGCCGCGTAGGTTTCATGGCCGCTGGTGCGATCGGCGAATACGAAGAACAGCCGGCCATCGCCTTCGTCCAGCGCTTCCAGGCTGTAGCTGACGCCGTCCTTCTCGAAAAACACCCGGCCCGGATTCGCCATGGGCTCGACCATGCCCAGCATGTTGACGATGTCCACGGTCTTGCCGGCCGGATACGCTTCGAAACGCGCCTGGAAACGGAACCCGGGATCGATGTCGAAATAGTCGATGCCCGGGAACGAGGTCCGCGTGCGCGCCATCGCGTTGCGCACGCGCAGCGCATGGCGACCGGAGCGTTCGATCAGGATGAAGCTGGCGTCGCCCCGGTTGAAGCCGACGACCGTCGGCTTGCCGCGCGCATCGGAAACCAGCTCGACGCGTCCCTTCGCCGGTTCGCCGTCTATCCAGACTTCCGCACCCTCGGCGACGTCCAGGCGCGCGCTGCCGTCCTTGTCCAGGCTAAGCATGCCCAGCTGCGGCGGCCCAAGCTCCAGGCGGGTTCCGTTGTCCCTGGCCGAACCGACGAAGGTCGTGCCGGTGCCCACCCAGTGCAGCCCGACCAGGGACAGCCAGCCATCCGGACGCGTCAGCCGTTCGACGCGCTCGTTGCGCCAGGCGCGGATCTCGCGCTCGTAGGCCGTGCGCGCGGCCTGCTCGGCGCGGGCGGCCGCGTCGGCATTGTTTTCGCCGTCGTTGCCGCCGCAACCGGCGAGCGCGGCGGACAGGGCGAGTCCGGGCAGCAGGATCGTTCGCATCAGCGTCCCCTGAGGAAAAGTCGGTCGAGTTCGGCCTTGCTCAGCTGCACCCAGGTCGGGCGGCCGTGGTTGCACTGGCCGCTGCGTTCGGTGGCTTCCATGTCGCGAAGCAGTGCGTTCATCTCCGGCAGCGTCAGCCGGCGGTTGGCGCGCACCGAGGTGTGGCAGGCCAGGGTGGAAAGCAGTTCGTTGCGGGCCTGTTCGAGCTTGCGGCTGCTGCCGTGTTCGCGCAGGTCCGAGAGCACGTCCAGGGCCAGTGCACGCGGGTCCAGGTCGGCCAGCAGGCTGGGCACGGCGCGGATCGACAGGGCCTGCGGGCCCGCGCGCCGGATCTCGAAGCCATATTCAAGCAGGGCTTCGGCATGCTGTTCGGCGGCATCGGCCTCGCGTTCGCTGACCGCCAGCGACACCGGCACCAGCAGGGGCTGGCTGCGGATGCCCTCGCCGTCCAGCGCCGCCTTCAGGCGTTCGTAGGTGATGCGCTCGTGGGCGGCGTGCATGTCGACCAGCACAAGCCCGTGTTCATTCTCCGCCAGCACGAACACGCCGTGCAGCTGTGCGAGCGCATACCCCAGCGGCGGCGCCTCGCCTTCGTTGGCGGCCGCTGGCGCCGGGCTTGCGCCGCCCTGCCCCGGTGCCGGCGCGCGATACAGCGAGGCATAGGCAGACATCGCCTCGCGCACGGGCAGGCCGAGGCCGTCCTGGCGCGGCGCCCAGCCACCGCCACCGCCACCGGCGGGCAGCGCCGCCGTTGCCAGCTGCCCCGGCAAGGGCGAAGCTGCTTCCGCAGCGGCTGCGCCCGCGCGCGTGCCGGCCAGCGCCTCGTGCAGGGTTCGGTAAATGAATTCATGCACCAGGCGCTGTTCGCGGAAACGCACCTCGTGTTTGGCCGGGTGCACGTTGACGTCCACCTGGCGCGGATCACACTCCAGGAACAGCACGAAGGCCGGATGCCGGCCATGGAACAGCACGTCCGAATACGCCTGGCGCACCGCATGCGCGACCGTACGATCGCGGACCGCACGGCCATTGACGTAGAAGTACTGCTGGTCGGCACTCGAGCGCGCCGCGGTCGGCAGGCCGACCCAGCCGTGCAGGCGCAAGCCGGCGGCCGCATGTTCGACGGCCAGGCACTGGCGGGTGAAATCCTCGCCCAGCGCCTCGGCGACCCGGCGCAGGCGTTCCCCGCCGTCGCGCACGGGCTTGTAGTGGCGGCTGGCGCGGCCGTTGTGGCTGATGCGCAGTTCGACGCCCGGACGGGCCAGCGCCAGCGAACGCAGCCATTCCTCGATGTGGCCGAGCTCGGTGCGTTCGGCACGCAGGAACTTGCGCCGCGCCGGCACGTTGAAAAACAGGTCGCGCACTTCGACCGTGGTGCCATCGGGATGCGGATGCGGCGTGACCTCGCCAACGCGGCCGCCGTCGACCTCCAGGCGCGCGCCCTGCGCCTCGCCGCGCGGACGCGCACTGATCGCGAACCGGCTGACCGAGGCGATCGACGGCAGCGCTTCGCCGCGAAAGCCCAGCGTCGCGACTTCCTCGAGGTCTTCGATCGAGCTGATCTTGCTGGTGGCGTGGCGCGAGATCGCCAGGGCCAGCTCCGCGGCCGGGATTCCGCCGCCGTCGTCGCGGATGCGGATCAGCCGCACGCCGCCTTCCTCGAGCTCGATGTCGACGCGGCCGGCGCCGGCATCCAGTGCATTTTCGACCAGCTCCTTGACCACCGACGCGGGGCGTTCGACCACTTCGCCGGCGGCGATCTGGTTGACCAAAGTGTCGGGCAGGGCTTGGATCGGCACGTCGCGCGGGGCCTGGGTGGGAACAGGCCCGATGATACCAGCGGCGGTGCGGCTTACTCCGGCAGGCCGGCCAGCGTGGCGGTGGCCGCCGGGATGGTCAGGCGTTCGCCGACCTTCACGGTGTCGCCGCTGATGCGGTTGGCGGCGCGGATTGAATTCATCGGCACGCCGTGGCGCTGCGCGATCAGGCTCAGGGTTTCACCGCGGCTGACCACGTGCTGGCGACTGCCGCCCAGGGTGCCCTGGCGCGCGGCATACCAGGTGCCCGGGGGCGCCTGATTGGCGAAGTAGTTGCGCACGCCCGACACGATGGCGCTGGCCATGCGGCCGCGGTAGGCCGGATCGGACAGGCGGGTTTCTTCGCCGGGATTGGTGATGAAGCCGGTTTCGACCAGCATCGAGGGCACGTCGGGCGAACGCAGCACGACGAAGTTGGCGCGTTCGATCTGCTTCTTGTGGGTCTTGCCCATGCCCTTGAGCGCCGACAGCACTTCGCCGGCGACGTCGTCGGAAACGCGCATCGTGGCGTTCTGCGAAAGGTCGAGCAGCACTGCGGCGAGGTTCTTGTCGCGCGCATCCAGCGACACGCCGCCCACGAGGTCGGCGGCGTTCTCCTGGTCGGCGAGCCAGCGCGCGGCTTCGGACGAGGCGCCGCGCAGCGAGAGCACGTACACGGAGGCGCCGCTGGCCGCCTTGTTGTGGGCGGCGTCGGCGTGCACCGAGATGAAGAGGTCGGCCTGGGCTTCGCGCGCCTTCTGGTAGCGCTCGTGCAGCGGGATGAAGACGTCGGCGTCGCGGACCAGGAAAGCTTCCATGCCCGGATCGGCGTTCACCTGCCGGGCGAGCTCGCGTGCCATCGCCAGGGTGATGTCTTTTTCGTACTTGCGGCTCGGACCGATCGCGCCCGGGTCCTTGCCGCCGTGGCCGGCGTCGATGGCGATCACCAGCTTGCGTTCGCCGGCGCCGATGACATCCTCGAGCGTGCGCGCCACGGCGGGCGTGCCGCTGGGGCGGTTGTTGGAAATGAGTTCGACGATCAGGCGGGCCGAATCACCTTCGCGTTCGATGCGGCTGCGCGGCTGCACCGCGCTGCCCAGGTCGAGCACCACGCGCAGTTCGCCTTCGGCCGGCTTGCCGGTGCGCACGCCCGAGACCAGGCCGTTGGGCGACGGGGCACGGAAACCACTGGCCACCGAGGAGCCCGACAGGTCCAGCACCAAGCGGTGCGGGTTGGCCAGGGTGAAAACCTTGTAGTCGGCCGGTGCCGAAAGATCGAGCACGGCATGCGTGCCGGACTCCCCCTCGACCAGGGTCAGCGCTCGCAGCTGCGCGGCCTGGGCCACGCTGGCGGCGACGCCCAGCAGGGCGGCAAAGGAGATGGCAAGGACCCGGATCCGGCGCATGGGCCGATTGAAGCACCGCCCTTGCACGAATGCAAGGACTTTTTCCTTTGTAATCCGGCACCTGCCCCACCTTCCTAGGAATTGGGTAAGAAGGGGGCCCCAAACACACTATCCGGGGAGCCGGCCCAGCCAGGCCTCGCCGCGGGCGCTGCAGGCCTGCAGGCGAGCCACCCGCCCGGATCCGTCCATGGCCAGCCGGATGCGCAGATCGGGCGGCGGAAGCCCGACCGCCCCGCGATCCGGCCATTCCACCAGCCAAAGGCCGGCGTCCGCGAGTTCGTCCAGGCCCAGGAAGTCCAGCTCGCCGGCATCCGCCAGCCGGTAGAGGTCCAGGTGTGCTGCTTCGCCGCCGGCCGGCAGCGGGTAACGCTCGACCAGGGTGTAGGTCGGACTCTTCACCGGGCCGGTGACCCCGAGGGCACGCAGCCAGGCCCGGGCCAGGCTGGATTTGCCGGCGCCCAAGGGGCCGTCCAGGAAGACCACGGCGCCCGGCGGCTGGCTGCCCGCGAGCAGGCGGCCCAGGGCATCGGTGGCCTCGGGATCGGCCAGGGAGATTTCGCGCTCGCTCATGCGGGATTGGCCAGGCGGCGCAGGTGCGGGAACAGGTCGGAGGGCAGCAGCCCGCGTTCGCCGTCGACGCGGGCGGCGGCGTCACCGGCCGTGGAATGCAGAAGCGCCCCGGCGACGGCCGCTTCGAAGCCCGGCAGGCCCTGCGCCAGCAGCGAGGCGATGACGCCCGACAGCACGTCCCCCATGCCGCCGGTCGCCATGCCCGGGTTGCCCGCGGCGATCACCACGGGCACCCGGTCCGGCGCCGCGACCACGCTGCCGGCGCCCTTGAGCACCACCACGGCCTGGTAACGCCCGACGAGCGCAGCCGCCGCCGCGAAACGATCCGCCTGTACCTCGGCGGTGGAACAGCCGAGCAGGCGACCGGCCTCGCCGGGATGCGGCGTCAGCACGGCCTGCGGCACGAACCCGGGCGCCGACGCCATCAGGTTCAGCGCGTCGGCATCAAGCACCGCGGGCTTGCCGGTGGCCAGCGCGGCCGCAAGCAACTCCCGACCCCAGTCGCCCTGGCCCAGGCCCGGCCCGACGGCCAGTACGCTGGCGCGGCCGAGCAAGGGGGCCAGCGCGCGCGCATCTTCGACGGCGTGGGTCATCGCCTCGGGCCGGGCAGCGACCAGGGCAGCCACGCCGGCGCTGCGCGTGGCCACGCTGGCCAGGCCAACGCCGGTGCGCAGCGCCGCTTCGGCACACAGTCGCACCGCGCCGCCCATGCCGACTTCGCCACCGATGCAGAGCACATGGCCGTTCTCGCCCTTGTGCGCATTCGCGTGGCGCGGGGCCAGCCAGGCGGACAGGTCGGTGTCGCGGACCAGCCAGGCCGAAGGCGGGTCCTGGTCGGTGTCGATCGGCGGCAGGCCCAGCCGGTCCACGCGCACTTCGCCGTCGACATCGCGCGCATGGCCGGTGTAAAGCCCCTGCTTGGCGGCGATGAAGGAAATCGTCGTGCGTGCATTGACCACCATGCCCGGCGCATGGCCCCGGTCGGCATCCAGGCCCGAAGGCACGTCCAGCGCCAGCACCGGCCGGCGGCTGGCATTGATGCGTTCGATCAGCGCGCGCACGGCGTCGGTGGGCGGACGCGAGAGGCCGATGCCGTAGATCGCGTCCACCCAGACATCCACGTCCGGCAGCATGCCGTCGAAGGACTCGACCCGCCCGCCGGCTTCCCGCCAGGCCGCCAGCGCCGCCCGGGCCGGATCCCGGCGCGGATGACCGCCGGGGGCAGACACCACGTGGACCGTGCGGCCTGCCGTGCGGGCCAGCCGCGCGAGCACGTAGCCGTCGCCGCCGTTGTTCCCCGGCCCGCAGGCCACGCCGATGGTCCTGGCCTGCGGCCACTGGGCCTGAAGCAGGGCCCAGGCCGCCGCGCCGGCGCGGTTCATCAGTTCGAGCGCGGGGATGCCCCACTGTTCGATCGCGCGGCGGTCCATCGCGCGCACCTGGTCCGCGCGGTAGAGGGGGAACATGTCGGCCATGACGGGATTCTATACTTGCCGGCATGCACGACACCTCGGACATGCACGCACTGGCGCGGGCCATCAAGGCCTGGGGCGCCGAACTGGGCTTCCAGCAGGTAGGCATCGCCGGCATCACCCTCGATGCCGATGCAGCGCACCTGCGCGACTGGCTGGCGCAGGGCCTGCACGGGCGCATGGACTACATGGCGCGGCACGGCGACAAGCGCGGCCGCCCGGATGAACTGGTGCCGGGCACCATCCGGGTGGTTTCGGTGCGGCTGGACTACGGCACCGACGAGGATGCCGAGGCCTGGGCCACGCTGGCCGACGGCCGGCGCGCCTACGTCGCCCGTTATGCCCTGGGCCGCGACTACCACAAGCTGATGCGCAACCGCCTGCAGAAGCTGGCCGACCGCATCGCGGGGGAAACCGGGCCGTTCGGCTACCGCGCCTTCGTCGATTCGGCGCCGGTGCTCGAGCGCGCCCTCGCCCGCGACGCCGGCCTGGGCTGGATCGGAAAACACAGCTGCCTGATCAACCGCGGTGCCGGCAGCTGGTTTTTCCTGGGCGAGATCTACACCGACCTGCCGCTGCCGGTGGACGCGCCGGCGACCGCCCACTGCGGCACCTGCACGCGCTGCATCGAGGTCTGCCCGACCGGCGCCATCGTCGCGCCCTACCGGGTGGATGCACGGCGCTGCATCAGCTACCTGACGATCGAACTGCGCGAGGCGATTCCCGAGGAACTGCGCCCGCTGATCGGCAACCGCATCTTCGGCTGCGACGACTGCCAGCTGGCCTGCCCCTGGAACAAGTTCGCGGTGCGCCACGACGAGCCGGACTTCCGCGCCCGCAATGGCCTGGACCAGGCCAGCCTGGCCGAACTGTTCGCCTGGGAAGAGGACGAATTCCTGCGCCGCACCGAAGGCTCCGCGATCCGCCGCACCGGCCACGAAGGCTGGCTTCGCAACATCGCCGTGGCCCTGGGCAATGCGCCGACGACGCCCGAGGTGCTGTCGGCCCTGGCCTCGCGCCGCGACCACCCCAGCGACCTCGTGCGCGAACACGTCGCCTGGGCCCTGGCCCGCCACGCGAAGGGGTCCGCGAAGGGGTCAGAGTCGAATTTTGAAAACCCGGGTCAGAGTCGGGTTTCTTAAACGTGACTCTGACCCGGGTTTTCAAAATTGGACTCTGACCCCGGTTTTCACCGCCGTGAGCGAATTTCGTGGATGAGAGCGCGGGTGACCGGGTCGGAAGGCTCCACATCCCCCGCCACCGCCGGCAGCAGTTCGCCGGCGATTTTCTTGCCAAGCTCGACGCCCCACTGGTCGAAGGCGTTGATGCCCCAGAGCACCGACTGCACGTACACGCTGTGTTCGTACATCGCCAGAAGCGCGCCGAGCGAATACGGCGTCAGCTCGTCGAGCAGGAACATCGTATTGGGCCGGCCGCCGGGGTAACGCCTGTGCGGATCCTCCGAAGCCGCCCCGTTGGCGAGCGCTTCGGACTGCGCCAGCAGGTTGGCGAGCAAGGCGTGGTGGCTCTGGTCGAAACCATGGGCAGGCCGCACGACGCCGATGAAATCGGCCGGCAGGATGTCGGTGCCCTGGTGCAGGGCCTGGAAGAAGCTGTGCTGGACATTGGTGCCCGCCCCACCCCACAGCACCGGTACGGTAGGCCCCAGTACCGGACTCCCGTCCAGGCGCACCGACTTGCCCAGGCTCTCCATCACCAGCTGCTGCAGGAAACCCGGCAGCAAGGCCAGCCGCTGGTCGTAAGGCATCACCGCATGGCTGGCGGCACCCAGCGCGTTCCGGTTCCAGACCGCGAACAGGCCGTGCCAGGCCGCCAGGTTGCGCGCCGGCGGTGCGTCGCGCACGTGCTGGTCCATCATCGCCGCGCCTTCGAGCAGGCGCGCAAAGCCGTCGTGGCCAATCGCCAGCTGCAGCGCGAAACCCACCGCCGACCACAGCGAATACCGCCCGCCGACCCAATCCCACATCGGCAGCACGCGCTCGCGCGGGATGCCGAAATCCTCGGCGCGAGCAATGTTCGCGCTGACCGCGTACAGACGCTCGGCGCCACCCAGCCAGTCGCGAAGGATCGCACCGTTGAGCAGGGTCTCCTGGGTGCCGAAGCTCTTGGACACCAGGATGCCGGCGGTGCGCGCCGGGTCCAGGTCGGCCAGCAGGTGGCGCGCGGCGCTGCCGTCGACGTTGGTCAGGAAGTGCACGCGGAAGCGGCCGTCGTGGAAGTCGCGCAGCGCGTCGACCGCCAGCCGGGGCCCCAGGTCGCTGCCGCCGATGCCGACGCTGACGATGTCGGTCACCGGCCCGGCCGCCAGCTGCGCATGCAGCTGGTCGATGCGTCCGCGGGCCTCGCGGGCCTGCGCCGCCGCGGCCCGGGCGGTGGCGCCCTGCCCCACGTCGCCGCGCAGCGCGCTGTGCAGGGCCGGACGTCCCTCGGTCGGATTGACCACCTCGCCGTCGAACAGCGCCGCAAGCGCTGGACCCAGGCCAGCCTGGCCGGCCAGCGACTGCAGCTGCGCCCAGGCGGTGTCGTCGATGCGCTGCCGGGCGAAGCTGGCGTGGATCGGCCCGACCCGCAGCGACCAGGTGCCGGCGCGCGCCGGTTCGGCGGCCATCAGTTCGGCCAGCGGCTTCGCCGCCAGGCGTTTGCCGTGCTGGCGCAGGGCCTGCCAGTGCACCGCGGTCAGCATGCGTGTTCCCGAAGGCTGGCCGGTCGGTTCATGCGTCGTCGAACGCCAGGTTGTCGATCAGCCGCGTTCGGCCCAGTCGCGCGGCGATCAGGGCCAGCAGGCCCGGCTCGTCCGGCGAACGCGGCCGCGACAGGTCGGCGCGCCGCACTTCCGCGTAGTCCACCGAGAACCCCGCGGCCTCCAGGCGCGACACCGCTTCGTCTTCGATGCCGCGCACCGGCAGGCCCTGGCGCGCGGCATCGCGCATGAACAGCAGGGTCTGGTGGATATGCGTGGCGGTCTGGCGCTGGTCGCCCTGCAGGTACTGGTTGCGCGAACTCATGGCCAGGCCATCGGCCTCGCGAAGGGTCGGCGCCGGGATGATCTCGACCGGGAAGCTCATCTCCCTGGCCATGTAACGGATCACCTGCAGCTGCTGGTAATCCTTGCGGCCGAACACCGCGAGGTCGGGCTGGACCATGTTGAACAGCCGCGCGACCACCTGCGCGACGCCGTTGAAATGCCCGGGCCGGTGCGCCCCGCAAAGGATGTCGGTGATGCCCGGCACGTGCATCTGCACGCAGCCCATCGTGCCGAAGGGATACATCTGTTCGACGTCCGGCAGGTACAGCGCGTCGCACTTGTGCGCGGCCAGCGCGTCGATGTCGCGCTGCGGCGTGCGCGGATACAGCGCGTAGTCCTCGTTGGGCCCGAACTGGGTGGGGTTGACGAAGATACTGGCCACCACCTTGTCGGCGTGTTTGCGCGCGAGTTCCACCAGCGCGAAATGCCCCGCGTGCAGGTTGCCCATCGTCGGCACGAAGCCGACGCTCGCCCCCTCCCGGCGCCAGTGGCGGAGCTGGGCGCGCAGCGACGCCAGGGTTTCATGGGTCTGCATCAGGCGTATCCGTGTTCGGGGCCGGGGAAGCTGCCGTCGCGCACCGCGTCGGCATAGGCGCGCAGGGCGCCTTCGACGGAGCCACCTTCGGCCAGGAAATCCTTGACGAAGCGCGGGCGCCGATGGCCGCTGTTGAGGCCAAGCAGGTCGTGCAGCACCAGGATCTGGCCGTCGCAGTCGGGGCCGGCGCCGATGCCGATGGTGGGAATGGCGATGTCGTCGGTGATGCGCTTGGCCAGGGCCGAAGGCACGCACTCGAGCACCAGCATGTCGGCGCCGGCATCGGCGACCGCGCGGGCGTCGGCGGCGAGGCGGTCGGCGGCGGCCTGCTCGCGACCCTGCACCTTGTAACCACCCAGGCGCAGCACCGACTGCGGCGTGAGCCCCAGGTGCGCGCAGACCGGTATCTCTCGCTCCGACAGGAAGCGGATCACCTCGAGCTTGGGACCGGCGCCTTCGAGTTTCACCATGGCCGCGCCCACCTGCAGGAAGCGGGTCGACGCGGCCAGCGCGCGCTCCGGCGTGGCATCGGCCTGGAACGGCAGGTCGGCGACCAGCAGAGCCGACGACAGCCCGCGCGCCACGCAGGCGACGTGGTAGGCGATGTCGTCGACCGTGACCGGCAGCGTGCTGTCGTGGCCCTGGCAGACCATGCCCAGCGAATCGCCGACCAGCACGAAGTCCAGGCCGGCGCTGTCCACGCAGCGCGCGAAGCCGGCGTCGTAGGCGGTGACCGACACGATGCGCTTTCCCTGGGCCTTCATGCCGCGAAGCGCGGGGACCGTCAGGCGCGGTCGCGGCGCGGCCTTTTGTTCGTTGGCGTACATGGCGGCGTCCAGGAAGGGGAAAGCCTAAGGTATCGCCTCAATGCCCGACGCATCCACCTTCGCGAGCAGTTGCCCGACCGGGCCGCGACCCGGCACGACCAGCTCCGGCGAAATCTCCGCCAGCGGCACCAGCACGAAGGCGCGTTCATGCAGGCGCGGGTGCGGCAGGCTCAGGCCGGGCAGCTCCAGCACCTGGTCGCCGTAGAGCAGCAGGTCCAGGTCGAGCGTGCGCGGGCCCCAGCGGACGTCGTCGGCTGCGCGGGTGCGGCCGAAGCGGCGCTCGATCGCCAGCAGTCCTTCCAGCAGCACCGGCGCCGGCAGCGTGGTTTCGATCGCCAGCACGCCGTTGAGGAAATCGGGCTGGTCGGTCCGGCCCCAGGCCGGCGTGCGGTAGATCGCCGATGCCGCCAGGACGCGCGTGCCGGCCAGGGCGCCGATGTCCCCGGTCGCCGCTTCCAGCGTGGCCCGGACCTCGCCCTGGTTGCCGCCGATCGCGACCCAGGCCGGCACCGGGACGGTCGGAGTCACTCGGAGCCGCCGCCGGCGGGTTTGCGCCGGCGACGGCGCGGACGCCGGCGCGGGCCACGGTCCTCGTCGGCGTCGCCGTCGGAAGGCTCGCCGCCGGCTTCGTCGTGGGCGCCGCGGGGCAACGTCTTGGGCGACAGCCGGCTGGCCAGCTGCTCGGGCGCCTGCGCCTGGGCCTCGCGCCAGAAGGCCAGGTCCGCGGCGACATCCGGCGCGGCGCTGGCGCGCAGCTCGAGGAAATCAAAGGCGGCGCGGAAACGCGGGTGCGCCAGCAGCCGGAACACGCGCTTGCGCACGCGCTGGGAGAAGCGCGCCTGCAGCAGCCAGATTTCCTGCATCGGCAGCGAAAAACGCCGCGGCAGCGCGATGCGCTGGGCCTGGTGCAGGGTCACGCGGTCGGCGGCGCGCTGCTGGGCGACGCCGGCGTCCACGCCCTGGTTCTGCAGCAGGGCCAGTTCCCGGCAATACGCCGGCCACAGCAGCGCGGCGAACAGGAAGGCCGGCGTCACCGGCTTGTCCTGGGCGATGCGCTCGTCGGTGCTGCGAAGGGCCTGCAGCACCATCGCGCGCAGCGCGCCGCTGCGGTTGGTGGCCAGCGCCTTGGCGGTCTCGGGGAACAGGGCCGGCAGCAGGCCGAGTTCCTCGAGCGTGAGGAAACTCTTCTCGGCGTGCCCGGCCAGGAACATCTTCAGGCATTCATCGAACAGCCGCGCCGGCGGCGCCGAGGACAGCAGGTCGGCCAGGCCGGGGATCGGTTCGGCGGCCTCGGGTGCGATGGAGAAACCCAGCTTCGCCGACAGCCGGGCGGCGCGCAGCATGCGCACCGGGTCTTCGCGGTAGCGTTCGACCGGGTCGCCGATCAGGCGCAGCACCCGGTCGCGCACGTCGGCATAGCCGCCGACGTAATCGCGCACTGAAAAATCCTCGACCGTGTAGTACAGCGCGTTCGCGGTGAAATCGCGGCGCACCGCGTCGTCCTCGATCGTGCCGTAGACGTTGTCGCGCAGCAGGCGGCCGCCGTCGTCGGTTTCGCGGTCGTCGGTGTCGTTGGAGCTGTTGGCCCGGAAGGTCGCGACCTCGATGATCTCGCGGCCGAACACCACGTGCGCCAGGCGGAACCGGCGGCCGATCAGCCGGCAATTGCGGAACAGCTGCTTGACCTGTTCCGGCGTGGCGTCGGTGGCGACGTCGAAATCCTTGGGATGGCCGCCGGCGAGCAGGTCGCGCACGGCGCCACCGACCAGGTAACCCTGGAAGCCGCCGTCGCGGAGCCGGTACAGCACGCGCAGCGCGTTCGGACTGATGTCCTTGCGGGAAATGCCGTGTTCGGCGCGCGGCACGACCTCGGGCGGGTTCAGGCTGGGAATGGCGGTGTCCGTCATGGGCTGGAGGCGGCGCGGGATCCTTGCGCGGCGGGCGGGCGCCGGCGGGCCGTGTGGCTTCCCGCAGACGATCAAGCCCGCTATACTAACCGCCGCTTCATCGCTTCGCCATCCGCGCTCCCTTCGTCTAGTGGCCTAGGACACGGCCCTCTCAAGGCTGGAACAGGGGTTCGAGTCCCCTAGGGAGCGCCACCCATTCCGAAGGCCCGGCCATGCCGGGCCTTCTTCGTTCCGGGCCCCGGCCGGTACAATGTCGGGCCAGAGTCGCCAGAACCGGGAATCCCCATGCCCTTCGTCGTCACCGAGAACTGCATCCGCTGCAAATACACCGACTGCGTCGAGGTATGCCCGGTGGATTGTTTCCACGAAGGCCCGAATTTCCTGGTGATCGACCCGGAGGAGTGCATCGACTGCACCCTGTGCGAGCCCGAGTGCCCGGCCAAGGCGATCTACCCGGAAGACGACGTGCCGGCGGGCCAGGAAGGCTATATCGCGCTCAATGCCGAACTCTCGAAGGACTGGCCCGTGATCACCACGCGCAAGGACCCGCTGCCCGACGCCGCCGACTGGGACGGCAAGACCGGCAAGCTTGGCGAGCTCAAGCGCTGAGCCGGGCTTCCCCCTGACGTCAAAAGGGCGCCCACCGGGCGCCCTTTTTGCTTGCCGCCGGGACGGGACCTCAGCCCAGGCGGGCCTTGAGCAGGGCCAGCAGCTCGGTGGCCACGCCGCTGCGCACCGGCTGGCCATCCGGACCCAGCGCCACGACGCGGGTCTGGCCGTCGGCGGCTTCCGCGCGCACCAGCACCGTCACGCCCTTGTAGCTGACCTCGTAGCTGTTGAGCAGCTGCGCGCGCTCGCCGATGCTGGCGCCTTCGATCTTGCCCAGCGCGATGCCGATGCGGCGCCAGCTGCTGGCCACCGAGTCGGCCAGGGTGAAGGCGTCGATGCCGGCGACGGTCTGCGCTTCGGTGGCCGAGGGCACGCCCGTGGCGACCGCGGCGCGGGGCGCCGACGGACTGGCGGCGGGGATGGTGATGGCGCCGGCGGTCGACGGCACGTCCAGGCCCGGCGGCACTTCCAGCGGCTGGTTCTGGCGGCTGGCCTGGTATTCGGCCTCGTTGCCCCACTTGCTGCGGACCCAGCTGCAGCCGCTGGAGGCAAGCACCGCCACGGCCAGGGTGGCGACCATCAGCGGGCGGAAGGAAAGGGTGGCGGTCATGGGGTTCTCCTGGGGAGCGGCGCGCCGGGGGCGCACGCGCGGGATTTGAAGTCGGCTAGGTTACTTCAGTTCGGATTCGATCTGCTCGCACAGCGCCGTCATGGCGTCGGCTGCCGCAGCGTGGCCCTGCGAGAGCGGCAGCAGCGGCAGCCGGAGGCCGGCGCCGATGCCCTGGCGGGCAAGGATGGCCTTGACCGGGATCGGGTTGGGCTCGACGCCGAGGAAGTGATTGAGGTCGGCCAGCCGGGCGTCGAGTGCCCTCGCCTGCCCCGCATCCCCTTCCCGCGCCAGCCGGCAAAGCCGGGCGAACGCCCGGGGCACCACGTTCGAGGCCACCGAGATGACGCCGGCGGCACCTCCCAGCATGGCGCGCACGAAAGTGGGGTCGTCGCCGCTAAGCAGCGCGAAACCCTCGCCGCCCAGCGGATACAGCGCCTGCCAGCGGGCTTCGTCGCCACGCGCTTCCTTCAGGCCGATGATGTTCGGGTGCCCACGCAGCTGCGCCACCACGTCCGGCGACATGTCGCAGCCGGTACGACCCGGCACGTTGTACAGCACCACCGGCAGCCCGCCTTGATCGGCGACCGCGCGGTAATGCGCCACCAGGCCCTCGGGCGTGGGCCGCACGTAGGGCGGCGTGACCACCAGCGCGATGTCGGCGCCGCCGTCGCGGGCCAGGCGCGTCTGGCTGATGGTTTTCGCCGTGTTCGACAGGCCGGTGCCAGCCAGCACCGGGATGCGCCCGTCGACCTGCTGCACGGCGGCCCTGAGCAGCGCCATGTATTCGGCGTCGGTGAGGGCGGCGGCCTCGCCGGTGGAGCCGGCGACGACGATGCCGGCGGTGCCGGCTTCAAGCTGGCGGTCGATCAGTCGCGACCAGGCGTCGAAATCGGGTTCGCCGGCGGCCGTGAACGGCGTCGCCAGCGCGGTGATGCTGCCGGAAAGTTGCAAAATGAATGCCTTGCAGGGACTGCCTGCGATCTTACTTGCGGCCTCAAAGCGGCGGCAAGTATGCTGGCCGGGACCGCCAGGCGCGCCCCCTGCCGCGCCCCCTTGGACCTTCGCTTTGACCGACCCTGCCGCACGCCCGACCGCCAACGAGAACCACCTGCTGATCAGCGCGTACACCACGCATCCGCAGTCGCCGCTGCTGTCGGTCAGCCGCCGCATCTCGGACAGCGGCTGCAACCTGGTCGATGCCCGCCTCACCACCGTCGGCCGCGATGTTTCGGTCACCGCGCTGGCCGTCGGCTCCTGGGACGCGGTGGCCAAGCTCGAGGCCATGCTTGGCCGGCTCGAACGCGAGGACGGCTACAAGCTCGTCTGGTACCGCACCGGCCCCAAGGCCCCGCAGTCGAACCTGCTGCCCTACATCGTCGAGGTGGTGGCGGCCGACAAGCCCGGCATCCTGTTCCAGCTGGCCGATTTCTTCGACCGCCAGGGCATCACCGTCGAGAACCTGCACAGCTCGCGCTACCGCGCGATGCAGACGGGCGCCGACATGTTCTCGGCCCAGGTAACCATCGGCATCCCGGCGAACATGCACATCGCCGCGCTGCGCGACGACTTCCTCGAGTTCTGCGACCACCTCAACCTCGACGCCATCATGGACCCGATGAAATTCTGAGGACGCGATGACCGGAAACGGCGACAAGATCCCCGACCTCCCGCTCACCCTGGGCAGCGGCACCACCGCGAAGCTTTCCGACTACCGCGGCAAATGGCTGGCGCTGTACTTCTACCCCAAGGACTCCACGCCCGGCTGCACCACCGAGGGCAACGACTTCAACGCCCTGCTGACGAAATTCCGCCGCGCCGGCGCCGAAGTGCTGGGCGTGTCGCGTGATTCGGTGAAGTCGCACGCCAACTTCTGCGAGAAGCAGGGTTTCCGCTTCGACCTGGTCTCCGACGCCGACGAAGCCCTGTGCCAGGCCTTCGACGTAATCAAAGAGAAGAACATGTACGGCCGCAAGGTGCTGGGCATCGAGCGCAGCACCTTCCTGCTCGACCCGCAGGGCCGCATCGCGCAAGAGTGGCGCAAGGTGAAGGTGGCCGGCCACGCCGACGCCGTTTACGAAGCACTCAAGCAGCACCAGCAGGCCGCCAGGGCAAAGTGACCCTCCCTCCGAACATCCCCGCCGCCGACTCGCCCCGCGAGCATCGGCGGCGCTGTCCTTTCCGGGGCCCACGCCCCTAGCCCGAGAAGCCCATGACCCGATCGAAGCGCATCTACGTCCTGGACACCAACGTGCTGATGCACGACCCCACCGCCCTGTTCAAGTTCGAGGAACACGACGTCTTCATCCCGATGATGGTCCTGGAGGAGCTGGACAACGGCAAGAAGGGCCACTCGGAAGCCAGCCGCAACGCCCGCCAGGTCAGCCGCTTCCTCAACGAGATCATCGTCGCCCACGGCAGCGACAGCATCGAGGACGGCGTGAAACTCGTGCGGCCGCAGGGCCTGCAGCTACGTTCGGCGGAAGCGATCGGTTGCCTGCGCTTCCAGCTCAAGCAGGTCGAGGTCGGCAAGCGTTTCGGCACCGTGCTGCCGGACAACCAGATCCTCGGTTCGATCCTGCAGCTGATCGAGGACAATCCCGGCGTGCCGGTGGTGCTGGTGTCCAAGGACATCAACCTGCGCATCAAGGCATCGATCTGCGGCGTCAAGGCCGAGGACTACGAAAACGACCGCGCGATCGACGACTTCAACCTGCTCTTCACCGGCGCCACCGAGCTGCCGGCCGATTTCTGGGAGCTGCACGAAGGCAGCCTGCGCAGCTGGACCGACCGCGGCCGCACCTTCTACGAAGTCGCGCGAAGGGACGACGACGGCTGGTACCCGAACCAGTTCCTGTACATGCCCGGCGACGACGAAGTGGAAATGAAGGTCGCGCGCCTGGACGACCAGAAGGCGGTACTGCAGATCGTCGACGACTTCCGCAACCCGCAGCACCAGGTCTGGGGCATCAACGCGCGCAACCGCGAGCAGAACTTCGCCTTCAACGCGCTGATGGACCCGGAGATCGACTTCGTCACCCTGCTCGGCACCGCCGGCACCGGCAAGACCCTGTTGGCGCTCGCCGCGGGCCTGACCCAGACCATGGACGTGCAGCGCTACCGCGAGATCATCATGACCCGCGCCACGGTCAGCGTCGGCGAGGACATCGGCTTCCTGCCCGGCACCGAAGAGGAAAAGATGACGCCGTGGATGGGCGCGCTGACCGACAACCTCGAAGTGCTCACGCACACCGAGGACCACGGCAGCTGGGGCCGCGGCGCCACCAACGAACTGCTGGCCAGCCGCATCAAGATCCGTTCGATGAACTTCATGCGCGGCCGCACCTTCCTCAACCGCTGGGTCATCGTCGACGAGGCGCAGAACCTCACGCCCAAGCAGATGAAGACGCTGATCACCCGCGCCGGCCCGGGCACCAAGATCATCTGCATGGGCAACGTCGAGCAGATCGACACGCCCTACCTCACCGAGACCACCTCGGGCCTGACCTACGCCGTGGACCGGTTCAAGAACTGGAACCACAGCGCGCACATCACCCTGCGCCGCGGCGAACGTTCGCGCCTGGCCGACTACGCCTCGGAAGTGCTGTAGCGCCATGGCCGAACGGCTGGCGACCTGGGTCTGGGTGGGTGCGGCCGCCCTGGCCTTCGTCGCCGGCATGGTGAACGTCGTCGGTTACCTGGGCTTCGAGCACCAGGCGATCACCCACCTGACCGGCACCACCACCCTGCTCGGCGCCGCGCTGGCCGGCGGCGAAACTGGCGCCGCGATGCAGCTGGCGGGCATGGTGCTGGCCTTCGTCGCCGGCGCCGCCTTCAGCGGATTGCTCATCCAGGACAGCGTGCTGCGCCTGGGACGCCGTTACGGCGTGGCGCTGACGCTGGAGGCGCTGCTGCTGGTGGCGGCGGTGCCGCTGTTCCAGCGCGGCCTGTTCGCCGGGCCGCTGCTGGCCGCCGGCGCCATCGGCCTGCAGAACGCCATGGCCACGACCTACAGCGGCGCGGTGGTGCGCACCTCGCACGTCAGCGGCATGTTCACCGACCTGGGCATCATGCTGGGCCATGCGCTGCGCGGGCTGCCGCTGGCGCGACGACGACTCTGGCTGTGCCTGGTGATCATCAGCGCCTTCCTGGCCGGCGGCGTAGTCGGCGCCCTGGCCTTCGAGCGCGTGGACTATTCGGCGCTTTACCTGCCCGCCGCGCTCACTGGCGGCACCGGCCTCGCCTACGCCCTTTGGCGGCGGCGCGGCGCCTGAGCCGGGACTGGACTAAGCCCGATCCAGCCGCGACCATGCCGCCATGACCGACACCCGACCCGTCTGCGCGCTGACCATCGCCGGCTCCGATTCCGGCGGTGGCGCCGGCATCCAGGCCGACCTCAAGACCTTCGCCGCCCACGGCGTGCATGGCCTGAGCGCGCTGGCGGCGCTCACCGCCCAGCACACCCGCGGCGTCACCGCGGTGCACGTGCCGCCGGCCAGCTTCCTGCGCGAACAGATCGATGCTTGTTTTGCCGACTTCGAGATCGGCGCGGTGAAGCTGGGCATGCTGGCCAACGCGCGGATCATCAACGCGGTGGCGGACGCCCTCGAAGCGCACCGTCCCCGGGCCGTGGTGCTTGACCCGGTGATGGTCGCCACCTCGGGGGCCAAGCTGCTCGAGGACGCCGCACTCGACGCCCTGCGCCGGCGCCTGCTGCCGCTGGCCACGGTCGTCACGCCCAACATCCCGGAAGCCGAACTGCTGCTCGGCCATCCGGTCGCCGACGACGAGGCGGCCGAGGCCGCGCTCGTTGAACTGCTGGCCCTGGGGGCCGGCGCCGTGCTGCTCAAGGGCGGCCACCTGCCGGGCACCGGCGCGATGGTGGACCGGTTCGACGACGGCGAGGCGCTGCTGGAGTTCGAACACCCGCGGCTGGACCTCGAAGGCCACGGCACCGGCTGCACCCTGGCCTCGGCCATCGCCGCCAACCTCTGCCGCGGCCTGTCGCTGCGCGAAGCCTGCGCCAGCGCCACCGACTACGTGCATTGCGCCCTGCAGTCCGCCTACCGCCCGGGCAAGGGATCGGCCGCGGTCCTCGACCATTTCTGGCGGCGCCGCGGCGAGGTGCCGGGCCCCTGAACTGGCGGTTCCGGCCCGCCCTCCGGTAGCATCGGGCGCAGTCCCCGCCCCTTTCCGGAGCCCTCCATGCGCAGCGGCAATCCCGCCCTGAACCAGAACACCTTCCTCGACGTCGGCAGCGGCCAGGTCGTTTCCCGCGACGCCAGCCAGGTGATGACGCTCAACGGCACGGTCAACAAGACCGGCATGCTGCTGTTGATGTGCGTCGCCACCGCTGCCTACACCTGGAACCTGTTCGACCCGGCCAACCCCGGCGCGATGATGCCGTGGATGCTGGTCGGCGGCATCGGCGGCTTCATCGTCGCCCTGGTCACGGTGTTCAAGAAGACCTGGTCGCCGGTGACGGCGCCCATCTACGCGCTGCTCGAAGGCCTGTTCCTGGGCGGCATCTCGGCCTTCTTCGAGGCGCAGTTCCCGGGCATCGTGATGCAGGCGGTGATGCTGACCCTGGGCGTGCTGGCGGCCCTTCTGATGGCCTACAAGTCCGGCCTTATCAAGGCCACCGAGAACTTCAAGCTGGGCGTCGTCGCGGCCACCGGCGGCATCGCGCTGCTCTACCTGGTCAACATCGGCATGCGCCTGTTCGGCTTCGAGGGCATGGGCTTCATCCACGAGTCGAGCGCCATGGGCATCGCCTTCAGCGTGTTCGTGGTGATCATCGCCGCGCTGAACCTGGTGCTGGACTTCGACTTCATCGAGTCCGGCGCCGAGGCCGGTGCGCCCAAGTACATGGAGTGGTACGGCGCGTTCGGCCTCGTTGTCACGCTGATCTGGCTGTACCTGGAAATCCTGCGCCTGCTCGCCAAGCTGCAGTCGCGCGACTGATCGCCGCGATGCGCCACCCGGAGGCGAACTGATGCCGGACGCGTTGGCCTCCTGGCTGCGCCGGCGCCTGCTCGACCTGCGCCAGCGGCTGTGGGCCAAGCCGCTTGCGGCCTGCGTGCTGTCCGTGATGGGCGTCGGGCTGGCCTGGATGCTCGACGCCGAGTGGCTGATGAAGGATCCGCCGGAGGTCTCGGCGGACTCGATCGAGTCGCTGCTGTCGATCATGGCCTCGAGCATGCTGGTGATCGCCATTTTCGCCGCCGGCGCGATGGTCTCGGCCTATGCCTCGGCCAGCAACAATTCCTCGCCGCGCTCCTTCCCGCTGGTGCTGGCCGACGACAGTTCCCAGAACGCCTATTCGATCTTCGTCGGTGCCTTCATCTTCGGCGTGGTCGGGCTGGTGGCGGTGGAGAACAGCAGCTTCGACACCGTCGGGCGCTTCGTGCTGTTCATCGAAACGGCGCTGGTGTTCGCGCTCGTCATCCTGACCTTCGTACGCTGGGTCGACCGCATCGCCCGGCTCGGGCGCCAGGGCAATACCAACCAGCGCGCCGAGGAAGCCGTCACGGCGGCGATCCGCCGCTATCGCCGGGCCCCGCTTCGCGGCGGCGTTCCAGCGACCGGGCTGCCGCCGGATGCCCTGGCGGTCGAGGCCGACGAGGTGGGTTTCGTCTGTGCGATCGACATGCAGGCGCTGCAACAGTGCGCCGCGGATCACCATCTCCAGCTTGAAGTCGCCGCCCTGCCCGGCGCCTTCATGGTCCCGGGCCGCCCCCTGCTGCGGGTGGCCGGCGCCGGCCAGGGCCTGCCGGGAAACGTGGCCGCGTCGCTGCGCGGTGCTTTTCGCATCGCGCAGAGCCGTGAATTCGACGGTGATCCGCGCTTCGGGCTGGTGGTGCTGTCCGAGATCGCAGGTCGCGCGCTGTCGCCGGCGGTGAACGACCCCGGCACCGCGATCGACGTGACCGGGCGCCTGGTCCGGATCTTCGTGCGCTGGCTGCAGACGGCTCCGGAGGTCGACGCTCCTGATTTTCCGCTGGTGCAGGTGCCCGAACTCGCCCTTTCCGATCTGGTCGAAGACGCCTTCACCGCCATCGTCCGCGACGGCGCCGGATCGCTCGAGGTCAGCTGCCGACTGATGAAGGCCCTGCAGACGCTGGCCTCACTGGGCAACGAGGAACTCGCCGCGGCCGCCCGCGCCAAGGCCCGCGAGGCGCTGGCCCTGGCGGAGCTGCGCATGGAGCTGCCGGCGCACCTGGAGCGGCTGCGCAGCTTGGCAAGCTTCGCCGACTGACATAGGGTATCGCCCGCGGCGGGGACCGCCCTGCAGGGACGACGATGCGAAGGAACTTCATTTCAAGTGCGGCAATCGGGCTGGTGCTGCTGATCGCCGGCATCTGGTTCGTGGTGGTCTGGCGCGGTGCCGACCCCGGCGCTCCGCGTTCCGCGGCCGTCGCCCTGCCGCTGGCATCCACGCAGGAACCGAAGGCCTTCCAATGCGACGGCCGCATACACTGTGCCCAGATGAAATCCTGCGCCGAAGCCACCTACTTCATCCGCAATTGCCCGGACACGAAGATGGACGGCGACGGCGACGGCATCCCCTGCGAATCGCAGCACTGCAAGCCATGAAAAAGGGCGCCTTCCGGCGCCCTTCCCATTCCGGCAACCCGATGACCCGGGCTCAGGCCCGGGCGCGGTTCGCGATCGCCTCGGCGAAGCTCATCGTGGTGCCGTTGCCGCCCAGGTCGGGCGTCAGGTTGTCCTTCGCCGTCATGGTGTCGACGATGGCCTGGCGCAGGCGGCGCGCAGCGTCGTTGTGGCCCAGGTGGTCGAGCATCTGGGCCGCGCCCAGCAGCAGCGCGACCGGGTTGGCGATGCCTTTGCCGGCGATGTCGGGCGCCGAACCGTGCACGGCCTCGAAGATCGCCGCCTCGGTGCCGATGTTCGCGCCCGGGGCCAGGCCCAGGCCGCCGACCAGGCCGGCGCACAGGTCGGAAATGATGTCGCCGAACAGGTTGGTGGTGACGATCACGTCGAACTGCTCGGGACGCATCACCAGCTGCATGCAGGTGTTGTCCACGATCATGTCGTTGCACTGGATGTCCGGGTACTCGGTGGCCACCTGGCGCGCGACCTTCAGGAACAGGCCGGACGTCGACTTCAGGATGTTGGCCTTGTGCACCACGGTGACCTTCTTGCGGCCGATGCGGCGCGCCAGGTCGAAGGCGTAGCGCACGATGCGCTCGGAGCCGCGGCGGGTGATCTTCTGGGTCAGCGTGGCGGTTTCACCGTCGGCGGTGAGGTTCTGGCCCTCGCCGATGTAGGCGCCTTCGGTGTTCTCGCGCACCGTGATCAGGTCGATGTTCTCGTAGCGCGACTTGGTGTTCGGGAAGCTGATCGCCGGGCGCACGTTCGCGTACAGGTCGAAACGCTTGCGCAGCTCGACGTTGATCGAGGAAAAGCCCTCGCCGACCGGCGTGGTCAGCGGGCTCTTGAGCGCCACGCGATGCTTGCGGATGGCGTCCATGGTGGCGGCGGGCAGCAGTTCGCCCTGCTTCTCGTAGGCGACCAGGCCGGCCTCGACGAAGTCGTAGGACAGGCCCAGGTCCAGGGCGTCGAGCACCTTGAGGGTGGCATCCATGATCTCCGGGCCAATGCCGTCGCCACGGATCACCGCAATCGTCTGGGTCATAAATTTCTTCTTGGGCAATGAGTTAGGGCAACCGAGCGGCTGCCGAAGGCGCGATATTATGCCCCAAACGGGCGGTCGCCGTTCGATTGGACCTTGGTAGCAGGCGCCTCAGTGACCGTGCCCGGGGGGGTCCGCCGCACCCGAAGCCTCTCCATTCTCGAGCTGGTCCAGGAAATCCACCGCCCGCCGCAGGTGCGGGATGACGATGGAACCACCCACCACCAGGGCCACGCTGAACGCCTCGAAAAGCTCGTCCCGGCTGACCCCGGCCTGCTTGCACTGGGCCACGTGGTAGGCGATGCAGTCGTCGCAGCGCAGCACCATCGAGGCCGCCAGGCCCATCAGCTCCTTGGTCTTCACGTCCAGGGCGCCGGCGCGGTAGGTCTGGGTGTCGAGCGCGAAGAAGCGGCGCACGACCTGGTTGTCCTCGGCCAGGATGCGTTCGTTCATGCGCTTGCGGAAGGCGCTGAACGCGGCGACGCGGTCGCCGGCGGCGTCGTCCCTGCCGGCGCTCATGCCTGCTGCTCCAGGAGGGGCTTGAGCCCGCCGGCCCGGTCCAGGGCCACCATTTCGTCGTAGCCGCCGACGTGCGTCTCGCCGATGAAGATCTGCGGCACCGAGGTGCGCTGGGTACGCGCCATCATTTCCCGGCGGCGCTCGAGGTCCAGGTCCACGCGGACCTCCTCCCACTGCGCGCCGCGGGACTTGAGGAAATTCTTGGCCGCCACGCAGTAGGGGCAGACGGCGGTGGTGTACATCAGGACCTTGGACACGGGGCTCTCCGGTTGTTCGAAGCGCAGTGTGCGGCCGGGCGGCGGCCTTTTCCAGCCATCGCCTGCAACGCAGCGACGCGGTGCCGGCGGGTTAACCGCGGATTCACCCGCGCCCCGTTCCCCAGCCGCTATGCTCTGGCCACCCCCGACCGGAGCCCGCCTTGCGCATCCTCGCCACCGCCGCCCTCAGCCTGGCCATAACCCTGGCCTGTGGCGCCCGTGCCCAGGACGGCTCCCTGCCCGACATCGGCTCTTCGGCCGCCGAGATGATCGACCCGGGCACCGAGGCCGAATACGGCGCCTACCTGCGCTACGAACTGCGCCGGCTGAACATGCTGGTCGAGGACCCGCTGGTCGACGACTGGCTGCAGTCCATGGGCTTCCGCCTGGCCGCCGCCAGCGACGTGCCCGGGAACGAATACACGTTCTTCATGATGCGCGACCGGCAGATCAACGCCTTCGCCACGCTCGGCGGCTACATCGGCATGAACGCCGGCCTCGTGCTCACCGCGGAAACCGAGGACGAGGTCGCCGGCGTGATGGCCCACGAGATCGCCCACGTCACCCAGCGGCACGTCCTGCGCGCCTACGAGCGCGCCAGCAAGGACCAGGTGCCGATCATGCTGGCGATGCTGGGCGCCATCGCCGCCGCCCAGGCCGTTGGCGACAGCGGTGGCCGCGACAGCTCGAGCAGCAATGCCTCGATGGCCGCCGTGGCCGGCGCGATGGCCCTGATCCAGCAGCGCCAGATCGACTACACCCGTTCCAACGAGTCCGAAGCCGACCGCATCGGCATCCAGACCCTGGCCCGCGCCGGCTACGACCCCGACGGCATGGCCAACTTCTTCGAGCGCATGCAGCGCGCCACCCGCGGCAATTCGGGCGGCTACCAGGTCCCCGAGTACCTGCGCACTCACCCGGTCACCACCACCCGCATCAGCGAAACCCGGCAATTGGCCAGCCGCCTCGCCGCCGCGCCGACCCCGGGGCCGGTCGCGGCGCCCGTACGCACCTCGCTGCTGCTGCCCGGCGAACTGAGCCTGGTGACCGGCGGGGCCGCTGACCTCGGCCGTGACGCCGTCTTCCCCTGGGCGCGCGAGCGGCTGCGCGTATTCAGCGCCGGCAGTGCGCGCCAGGCGCTGCTCGAGTACGAGGCCATGGCCAAGGCGCCCGGCACGAAGGACGACGACGCGATCCGCTATGGCCTGGCCCTCGCCCAGGAACGGGCCGGCCGCCCGCGCGAGGCCGCGGCCACGCTCGACGCGCTGCTTGCCCGCCACCCCGGCGACCTGTGGCTCGAGCTGGCCCGCGCAGAAGCGGCCGCCGCGTACCGCCAGCCGGAGGAGGCCAGCGAACGCTTCGAGGCCCTGCTCAAGCGCCACCCGGAAAGCCGGGCCGTGCGCCTGGCCTACGCCGAAGTCCTCGGCGAACGGGCCACGGCCGAAGCCGGCCGCCGGGCCCAGGACGTGCTGCGTCCGCTGCTGGCGACGGCCGGCGACGACCCCCTGTTCCAGCGCAACTTCGCCCGCGCCAGCGAACTGGCCGGGGACGAGATCCGGGCCAGCGAGGCCTACGCCGAGGCCGCCTTCCTCAACGGCCGGGCGGTCGACGCCCTGAACCAGCTCGAGCGCCTCAAGCAGCGCGAGGACCTGAGCTATTACCAGCGCGCCCGCATCGAGGCGCGCATGGCCGCGATCACCCCGGTGGTGCTGGAAATGCGCCGCCAGGGCATCCGCGCCGAGGAGCAGCGTCCGGACCGGCGCTAGGCCCGCCGGCCGGGGGTGTCACGGGGAGGTCACAAAAGTTTTATCTACTTGCACCCGACCCCACCCGATGACACGGTACGCCAGTGCAGAAACGCATCCTCATCGTCGACGACGAACCCGCCATCCGCGAGATGGTCGCCTACGCCCTGCGCAAGGCCGATTACGAACCCGCCCACGCCGGCGACGCCCGGGAAGCCCAGGTCGCCATCTCCGAGAAGGTGCCCGACCTGATCCTGCTCGACTGGATGCTGCCCGGCACCTCGGGCCTGGAGCTGGCCCGGCGCTGGCGCAAGGACGAGCTGACCCGCGACGTGCCGATCATCATGCTCACCGCCCGCGGCGAGGAAAACGACCGGGTTTCGGGCCTGGAATCGGGCGTCGACGACTACGTGGTCAAGCCCTTCTCCGCCCGCGAACTGCTGGCCCGCATCCGCGCCGTGATGCGCCGGGCCCGCGACGACGAAGATGACGGTTCCGTGGCGGTGGGCAACCTGCGCATCGATGGCGCCGCGCACCGGGTCTTCGCCGGCGACCAGCCCCTGCACGTGGGACCGACCGAATACCGCCTGCTGCACTTCTTCATGACCCACGCCGAGCGCGTTTACACCCGCACCCAGCTGCTCGACCACGTATGGGGCGGCAATGTCTACGTCGAGGAACGCACCGTGGACGTGCACATCCGCCGCCTGCGCAAGGCGCTCGAACCCTTCGCCCTGGACAACATGGTGCAGACCGTGCGCGGCGCCGGCTATCGCTTCTCCGCGGCGACGGGCTGAGGCCGGCGCGCGGATGAGCGTATCGATGCTGCTGCGGCTGGCCTGGCGCCAGTCCCTGATCCGGCTGCTGCTGTTTTATGCGGTGGCGATCGGGCTGGGCCTGTGGCTGGGCGAGCCCTGGTGGGCGCTGGGCCTGGCCACCGCCGTGGTGGCCGCGCGGGCCTACTGGCGCCTGTACCGGGTGCTGCGTTTCCTGGACTGGCGCAAGCAGCTGCAGACGGTCGATGGCCAGGGCCTGTGGGCCGCGCTGGAAACCCTGATCCACCGCCGGCAGACCGAAAACCGCCGCCGCGGCCGCCGCCTGGTGCAGCTGCTGCGCGCCTACCGCCAGGCCGCCACCGCCATGCCCGACGGCGCCCTGGTGATCGGCCGTCGCGACGGCCGGCTGGTCTGGTTCAACAAGACCGCCCGGCACCTGCTGGGCCTGCGCTACCCGCAGGCCCTGGGCCAGCCGCTGGCCGAGGCGTTCGCCGGCCAGCCGCGCGTGCGCGACTGGCTGGCCGCCGGTGACACCGACGAGCCGCTGCTGGACCTGGCCAGCCCGGTCGATCCGATGGTGCGCATCAGCCTGCGCCTGATCCCCTACTCCGGCTCGCAGTGGCTGGTGGTGGTGCGCGACGTCACCAAGCTGATGCGGCTTGAACAGGTCCGCCGCGACTTCGTCGCCAACGTGTCGCACGAGCTGCGCACGCCGCTGACGGTGGTGCACGGCTACCTGGACATGATCGAACCCGAGGAACACCCGGAGCTGGCGACCATGGTCGGGGAGATGCGCAGGCAGTCCCAGCGCATGACCCAGCTGGTCGAGGACCTGCTGACCCTGTCCCGGCTCGAGGCCCAGGAATCGCTGCCCGAAGAACCGCTGGCGATGGCGCCGATGCTGGTCACCCTGCGCCGAGAGGCCGAGGCCCTTAGCCAGGGCCGGCACACCGTGCAGGTGCAGGACACCGCCGGCTGCGACCTGACCGGCTCGACCAAGGAGCTGCACAGCGCCTTCTCCAACCTGGTCTCCAACGCCATCCGCTATACCCCGACCGGTGGCCACGTGCTGATCCGCTTCGAACGCGTGGCCGGCGGCGGCGTGCGCCTGGCCGTGCAGGACACCGGCTACGGCATCCCGGAACAGCACCTGCCGCGCATCACCGAGCGCTTCTACCGGGTCTCGACCAGCCGTTCGCGCGAATCCGGCGGCACCGGCCTGGGCCTGTCGATCGTCAAGCACGTGCTGAGCCTGCACCAGGCCCGGCTGGAGGTGGAAAGCGAGGTCGGCCGCGGCAGCACCTTCGCCTGCGTGTTCGGTCCGGCCCGGGTGCGCATGCGCGGCTCGAACGCCATGCCGGGCGCCGACGACGGCCCGGACGTCGTAAGCTAGGGGCATGAGTCCCGACAGCCCCGACGCCGGCGCCAGTGCACCCGACCTGCACGCGCCCGATCTCTACCTCAACCGCGAACTGTCGCAGCTGGAGTTCAACTTCCGGGTCCTGGCCCAGGCCAAGGACCCGCGGGTGCCGCTGCTCGAGCGCCTGCGCTACCTGTGCATCAGCTGCACCAACCTCGACGAGTTCTTCGAGATCCGCGCCGCCACCGTGCGCACCGCGCTGCAGTTCGGCGGCCCGCTGCCGCCCGATGGCATCGCGCCCTCGCGGGCGCTGGAACTGATCCACGACAAGGCCGCCGAACTGGTGGCCGAACAGTACCGCTACTGGAACGAAGCCCTGCGCCCGGAGCTCAACGCCGCCGGCATCCGCATCCTGGCGCATTCGTCCTGGAACGCCCGCCAGCGCAAGTGGCTGCACCGCTATTTCCGCGACGAACTGCTGCCGGTGCTTTCGCCGCTGGGCCTGGACCCGGTGCATCCGTTCCCGCGCATCCTCAACAAGTCGCTCAACGTGGTGGTGGTGCTGGAGGGCAAGGACGCGTTCGGACGCAGCGGCGGCATGGCCATCGTGCGCGCCCCGCGCTCGCTGCCGCGCATCATCCAGCTGCCTCGGGAGATCTCCGGTGGCGAGCACGACTTCGTGCTGCTCTCGGCGGTGCTGACCGCCTTCGTGGACGACCTCTTCACCGGCATGAAGGTCAAGGGGGCGTACCAGTTCCGCGTCACCCGCAACTCCGAGCTGTTCGTGGACGAGGAGGAGGTCGAGAACCTCGCCAGCGCGCTCAAGGACGAGCTGGCCAGCCGCGGCTTCCGGCCCGCCGTGCGCCTGGAGATCGCCGAACACTGCCCGAAGCCCATCGTGCGCACCCTGCTGCAGAACTTCGGGCTGAGCGAAAACGCCGTCTACCGCATCAACGGCCCGGTGAACATCAACCGCGTCACCCAGGTCTACGACCTGGTGGACCGGCCGGACCTGAAGTTCCCGGCCTTCAAGCCCGGCGCGGTGGCCATCGACGAGGACTCGCCGTTCGAGACGCTGCGCCAGCGCGACGTACTTGTGCACCACCCCTACCAGAGCTTCCAGTCGGTGCTCGACCTGCTGCAGCACGCCGCCCACGACCCCGACGTGCTGGCGATCAAGCAGACGCTCTACCGCACCGGCAAGGACAGCAAGATCATCGACCACCTGATCACGGCCGCACGCAACGGCAAGGACGTGACGGTCGTGGTGGAACTGCGCGCGCGCTTCGACGAGGAAGCCAACATCCGGCTGGCCGACCAGCTGCAGGAAGCCGGCGTGCAGGTGATGTACGGCGTGGTCGGTTACAAGACCCACGCCAAGATGATGCTGATCGTGCGCCGCGAGGGTAAGAAGCTGCAGCGCTACGTGCACCTGGGCACCGGCAACTACCACGCCGGCACCGCCCGGGCCTACACCGACATCGGCCTGATGACCTCGAACCCGGACATCGCCGCCGACGTGCACGACATCTTCCACCAGCTCTCCGGCCTGGCGCCGTCGATCAAGCTGCGCAAGATGATGCAGTCGCCCTTCACACTGCACACCGGCATCCTGGCGCGCATCGAACGCGAGGCCAGGCTCGCGCGGGCCGGCAAGGGCGGCCACATCATCGCCAAGATGAATGCGCTCAACGAAGCCAACGTCATCCGGGCGCTGTACGAGGCCTCGCAGGCGGGCGCGAAGGTCGAGCTGATCGTGCGCGGCGCCTGCTGCCTGCGCCCCGGCGTGCCCGGCGTGTCGGACAACATCACGGTGCGGTCGGTGGTCGGGCGTTTCCTCGAACACAGCCGCGTGTACTGGTTCGGCAACGGCGGCAAGCCCGAGATCTTCTGCTCGAGCGCCGACTGGATGGAGCGCAACCTCCTGCGCCGCGTCGAGACCTGTTTCCCGATCCTCGAACCGCGCCTGGCCGAACGCGTCTACGACGAAGAGCTGGCGAACTACCTGGCCGACAACCAGCAGGCCTGGGAGCTGCGCGAGGACGGCAGCTACGCGCGCGTCCAGCCTGGCGAGGGCGACATGCCCTACTCCGCCCAGGGCGCGCTCCTGGCCAAACTCTGCGGGTAAGCCGATGCCGACCGACGCCCTCCCCCCGCTCAAGGACGGCGACATGCTGGCCGCCGTCGACCTGGGTTCGAACAGCTTCCACATGGTCGTCGCCCGCTACCTGCTGGGCCAGCTGCGCATCGTCGACCGCATCAAGGAAACCGTGCGCCTGGCCGAGGGCCTGGACGGCCACGGCGGGCTGGACCCGTCGGTGATGCCGCGCGCGCTCGAGTGCCTGGCCCGATTCGGCCAGCGCATCCGCACCCTGCCCGCCCCGCGCGTGCGCGCCATCGCCACCAACACCGTGCGCCAGCTGGCCAACCCGCAGGCCTTCCTGATGCCGGCCGAAACCGCCCTCGGCCACGGCATCGAAGTCGTCGCCGGCCGCGAGGAGGCGCGCCTGATCTACCTGGGCGTGGCCCACGGCAATCCGCCCGAGCCCGGGCGCAGCCGCCTGGTGATGGACATCGGCGGCGGCTCCACCGAGGTGATCATCGGCGAGGGCATGGAGGCCGTGGAGCGCGAAAGCCTGCAGATGGGCTGCATCGCCACCACCCGGCGTTTCTTCGGCGACGGCCGGATCAACCGCAAGCGCTGGAAGGAAGCGCGCACCGAACTGGCCGCCGAATTCCAGCAGTTTTCCGAAGCCTACCGCCGGCGCGGCTGGCACGAGGCCATGGGCTCCTCGGGCACGATCAAGGCGATCTGCGACGTGTCGGTGAAGATGAAGCTCACCAAGGTTTCGATCACCCAGGACAGCCTGGGCGTCATCCGCGACAAGCTGCTCGACTTCGACACCCTCGAATCGATCAGGTTGCCCGGCCTGTCCGGCGAACGCCGGCCGATTTTCGCCGGCGGGCTGCTGGTGCTCGACGCCGCCTTCGGCGCGCTGGGCATCGAGCGCATGTACGTCAGCGACCACGCCATGCGCGAGGGCGTGCTTTACGACCTGGTCGGCCGCGACAGCCAGCAGGACCCGCGCGCCGAATCGATCCGGGCCATGCAGTCGCGCTACGGCGTCGACCCGGAGCAGGCGGCGCGGGTCGAGGCCACGGCGATGAGCCTGTTCGACCAGGCGGAACTGCCCTGGGGCCTGGACGCCGACAACCGCCGCCTGCTGGCCTGGGCGGCGCGCATCCATGAGGTCGGCCTGGTCATCGCCCACAGCCAGTACCACCAGCACGGCGCCTACCTGCTGGAGAACTCGGACATCGCCGGCTTCTCGCGCACCGAGCAGCAGACCCTGGCCGCCCTGGTGCGCAACCAGCGCCGCAGCTTCCATCCGGCCAGCTTCGACAAGGTGCCCGACCGGCTGGTCACCAACATCAAGCGCTGCGCGCTGCTGCTGCGGCTGGCGGTGCTGATGCACCGCAGCCACGACCGCGACCCGCTGCCCGTGGTGGAGCTCGACGTGGACGGCGACGAGCTGCTGCTGCGCCTGCCAAAACGCTGGCTCGAGGGCCATCCGCTGACCCGCCTGGACCTGGAAACCGAGCGCGAGCAGCTGCTCGGCTTCGGCCACCGCCTGGTGCTGCGGGCGATCTAGCGCGGTAACGCCCGCGTCATGCGCCGGTCATGCCGCTGGCACACGGCGGCGGCAATCTTCGGCGCATGGACAAGCGCCTGCACATCGAACTGGTCACCGAAACCTACCCGCCCGACGTCAACGGCGTCGCACTGACCGTGCAGTCGCTGGAGAGCGGCCTGCGCGGACTGGGCCATGCGGTCGGCGTGGTGCGGCCCGAGCGCGAGGACGACGGCCCGCGCCCCGACCCGATGCTGATGCTCGTCGAGGGTGCGCCGATCCCGCGCTATCCGGGCCTTCGATTTGGCCTGCCGGCGGGCCGGCGACTGCAGGCACGCTGGCAGGTTCAGCGCCCCGACGCGGTCTACATCGCCACCGAAGGCCCGCTGGGCTGGTCGGCGCTGCGCGCCTGCCGCCAGCTCGGCATCCCGGTCGCCACCGGCTTCCACACCCGCTTCGACGACTACGTGGGGCGCTACGGCGCCGGCTTCCTGAGTCCGTGGGTGTTCGCCTGGCTGCGCCGCTTCCACAACCGCGCCGACGCCACGCTGGTGCCGACGTCCGAACTTCGCGACCAGCTTGCGCAGCAGGGCTTCCGGCAGGTCGCGCACCTGGGCCGCGCGGTGGACACCACAGGATTCCATCCCGGTTTCCGCGATGGCTCGCTGCGCGCCCGCTGGGGCGCCGCCGACGATGCGCCGGTGCTCGTGCACGTCGGCCGCATCGCGCCGGAAAAGAACCTGCCGCTCGCGGTGCGCGCCTACCGCGAACTGCAGAAGCGCCGCCCCGACGCGCGTTTCGTCTGGGTCGGCGACGGCCCGGCGCGCGCCGGCCTGCAGGCCGCCAATCCCGACTTCCTGTTCGCCGGCGTGCTGCGCGGCGAGGCGCTGGCCCGGCATTTCGCCAGCGCCGACCTGTTCTGTTTCCCCAGCCTGTCGGAAACCTTCGGCAACGTGACGCTCGAAGCGATGGCCAGCGGTATCGCTACCGTGGCCTTCGACTACGGCGCGGCGCGCGAACACCTGCGCAACGGCCTGCACGGCGCCGCGGTCGCCTTCGGCGACGAAAACGGCTTCGTGCAGGCGCTGGTGGAGACGGGCAGCGGCGACGGACTGCGCCATCGGGGCGAGGCCGCGCGGCTGGCCGTGCAGCACCTTCATCCAGGGCAGGTGGCGCGGGACTTCGCCGCGCTGCTCGGCGAGCTGGGTGGCCGGCGGGAGCAGGCGGCGTGAACGCCCGGGTCCGTCGCCTGTCGGACCGCGAAAACGACTGGTGCCTCGCCGCCAACCGCTGGGGCACGCGCTCGGTGGTGCGGGCCTGGTTCCGCGCGGTCAGCCGGCTGGGCGACGGGGCCTTCTGGTATTCGCTGATGGCGGCGCTGGTGGTGTTCGACGGCTGGCGCGGGCTGGCGGTGTCGGCGCAGCTGGCGGCGACCGGCCTGGTGGCGCTGCTGATGTACCGCAAGCTCAAGCGCTGGACCCGGCGCCCGCGCCCCTTCGCCGCCGACGTGCGGATCCGCGCCTGGATCGCTCCGCTCGACGAATTCAGTTTCCCTTCCGGCCACACGCTGCACGCGGTGGCCTTCACGGTGGTCGCGCTGGCGCACTACCCTGCCCTCGCGCCGCTGCTGCTGCCCTTCGCCGCCAGCGTCGCGGCTTCGCGCGTGGTGCTGGGCCTGCACTACCCCAGCGACGTGCTCGCCGCCACCGGCATCGGCCTGGCCCTGGGCACGCTGTCCCTCTGGATCGTCGGTTTGCCTCTCTAACAGCCCCCTTGTGGGAGGGACTTCAGGAAGGAAGTTGGCGAAGCCAGAAGGTCAGCGGTTTTTCCGAAGGTTTGTCTTCGCCGATTTCGCGCCAGGCCAGCCGCATCGTCAGGCCGGGCTGGCGGACGTAGCCGCGTTTCGTCCAGAAGGCTTCGTTGCCGCGATGGCCGGGCGGCCGGCGCGGGTCGGACGGATCGCGGTCGACCGCGCAGAAAGCCGTCGTGTTGAAACGCCCGAGGGCGGCCGCATGCGCCTCGCGCTCGTCGAAGAAGCGGTGGCCGATGCCCTGCCCGCGATACGCCGGCAGCAGCACCGACTCGCCGAAGTAGAACACCTCGTCCACCGGACGTCCCGCGTCCAGGAAAGGCTTGCGGAACTCGGCGCTGTCGTCGGCCAGCGGAAGTCCGGTCGAGGCACCGACCACCTGATCGCCATCGAACGCCAGCACCACGACGCTGTCCGGCGACGCGGCGTAGGCCTGCAGGTACTCGCGCTCGTAGGCCGGGTCGCCTTCGTACAGGTAGGGCCAGTCCCGGAAGACCGCCACGCGCAGTCGCGCGACGGCGTCAAGCCAGGGCGTGATGTCGCGACCGGCGAGCCGCCGGACGGTGGCGCCTGCGGTCACGGCGCCGCCTGTTCGGCTATCCAGGCGTCCACGCGCTTCTCAAGCAGGACCAGCGGCAATGAACCGCTGGTCAACAGCACGTCGTGGAACGCCGGCAGGTCGAAGGCCGGACCCAGGCGCGTGCGCGCACGCTCGCGCATCGCCAGCAGGCGGTTCATGCCGACCTTGTAGGCCAGGGCCTGGCCGGGCATCACCAGGTAACGCTCGATCTCCGCCACCACGTCGGTCTGCGGCATGCCGGTTTTTTCGCTCATGTAGGCGATGGCCTGTTCGCGGGTCCAGCGCTTGTCGTGCATGCCCGTGTCCACCACGAGTCGCACGGCGCGGAACATTTCCGCCTGCAGTCGCCCGAGGTTGTCCAGCGGCTGGTCCTGGAAGCCCATCTCCCAGGCCAGGCGCTCGGTGTACAGGGCCCAGCCTTCGGAGAACGCAGTGAATGGCAGCACCTTCCGGAAGGTCGGAAGACCGGTCAGTTCCTGCTGGATCGTGACCTGGAAATGGTGGCCGGGAATGGCCTCGTGATAAGCCAGCGTGCGCATGCCGAACTTCGCCACTTCCGCGGTGTTGCGCAGGTTGATCGAGAACACGCCGGGCCGGGAACCGTCGAAAGCCGGCGGGTTGTAGTAGGCGCCGGGCGCGGTCTTTTCGCGGAACTCAGGCACCCGCTCGACGACCACGCCCTGCTTCGGGCGGACGTTGAAGGCGGCGTCGATGCCTGCGTCGATCTCTTCGATGATCGTGGTGAAGTCGGCGATGATCGCCGCCCGCCCCTCGTCGGTGTCGGGGTAGAGCTGGTCGGGCCTGGACGCGATGATCTGCAGGCGCTCGCCGACGCTGCCTTCGGACAGGCCTTCGGCGACCAGGATGGCGTGCATTTCGGCTTCGATGCGCGCGACTTCGTCCAGGCCCAGCTGGTGGATCTGCGCCGGCGTCATGTCGGTGGTGGTATGCATGCGTGCAGCCCAGGCGTAATAGGCCTCGCCGTCGGGCAGCGCCCAGGCGCCGTGGTTGCCCTGGGTCTTGGGCAACAGCTGCGCGTAGTAGTCGATGAACCGACGGTAGGCGGGCAGCACGCTGTCGGACACCGCGGCCTGCGCCCGGTCCAGCAGGGCCTGGCGGGCCGGCGCGTCGAGTTCCTCCGCGGGAAGCTTCGCCAGCTTTTCCTCGAACGAGGTGTACAGGATGTTCTGCGTCGCGGGCGTGGCGGCGAAGGCGCGCATTTCGGCGAGGACCTTCTCGACCACGAAGGTCGGCGGCAGGATGCCGGCCTGCTCGCGCTCATGCAGCCCTTCGAGCACCTGTCCGGCCATCTGCGGGAACTGGCCCAGCCGCGCGAGGTAGTCGTCGGCGTCATCGGCGGACGTTACCGCATGCTGCACGGCCAGGAAGGTCGGCAGGCCGTTCTGGACGCCGAACACCGGATTTAGCGGGTAGTTGTGCAGCGCGAAGCGTTCCCCGTCCTGCTGCACGGACAGGAAGTGCTCGAGCACGTCGTAGGAGAGCTGGCCGGACGGATCGAGGTCACTGCGGTCGTAGCTGCGCAGGGTGGCGAGGTCCTCGCCCAGCTTCTGCTGCATCGCTCGGGCCTGCGCCGGCGAGCGGTCGGTGAGCTCGTCGCCGTACCAGTTCAGCCATGGCGGCAGCATGCGCAGCGAGGTCAGCATCTCCGGGTCGTCCAGCGCGTATTCGATGAAGACGCGTTCGTAGAACCAGCCGATCTTCAGCGGCTTGCCGTAAACGGTGTGCAGGCCCAGGGCGGTGGCGGCCACGATCACGGCCAGCAGGGTCCAGGCAAGGAACTTGAACAGGGTCTTCATGGCGCCTCCATAGAGGCCGGGAACCTTAGCAGAGCCCGCGCCGCCCGGGCCGGGCGGGCGCTACACTGACGGCATGAACTACCGCCACGGATTCCATGCGGGCAACCACGCCGACGTGCTCAAGCACCTGGTGCTGGTGGCCCTGCTCGATGCGCTCAAGCGCAAGGACGCGCCCTTCTTCGTGCTCGACACCCACGCCGGCCGGGGCCAGTACGACCTGGCGGCCAGCCAGGCCCAGCGCACCGGCGAAGCTGAGGCCGGCATCCGGCGACTCTGGGCGACGCGGCCGTCCGAGCCCCCCGCGCTGGCCGCCTACCTGGCGGCGGTGGCGGCCTGCTGGACGCCCGAGGCCGACACCTACCCGGGCTCGCCGCTGCTGGTCGCGCGCGCGCTGCGCGAACAGGACCGGCTCGCCGCCTGCGAACTGCAGCCCGAGGAAGCCGCCGCGCTGAAGGCCCTGCTGGCCGGCAACCCGCGCTGCCACGTGCACCAGCGCGACGGCTACGCCGCCATCAAGGCCCTGCTGCCGCCGCGCGAAGGCGCGACGCGGTTCGCCCGGGCGCTGGTGCTGGTGGATCCGCCCTACGAAGCCCAGGCCGAGGAATACCCGCTGATCACCACCGCCCTGCGCGACGGCCTCGAGCGTTTCCCGCAGGGGATTTTCGCGCTTTGGTACCCGATCAAGCAGCGCGCCACCCTGCAGCCGCTGATGCGCAAGCTGGCCAACCTGCCGATGAAGTCGGCGCTGGCGATCGAGCTGCTGGTGCGTCCCGACGACTCGCCGCTGCGCATGAACGGCAGCGGCATGGTCGTGATCAACCCGCCCTGGCAGTTCGAGCGTTCGGTCGAACCCGCCCTGCGTCCGCTCGCCCAGGCCATGGGCGACACCGGCGCCTCCTGGCGCCTCACCTGGCTCAAGCAGGAAAAACCCTGACCATGTCCACGCCCAAGCATGCCCGCTACGAATCCCGCGGCCCGGTGCCGCACGAGGTGATCCGTCCGGTCGAATTCGAGCTGGCGCCGCCGGCCGACGGCGAATGCCGGGTGGCGGTGCTGGCCGCGCCGGTCAACCCGTCCGACGTGCTGACCCTGACCGGCGAATACGGCCAGCTGCCGCCGCTGCCCGCGGTCGGCGGCAACGAAGGCGTGGGCCGGGTCGAACACATTGAGGGCGAGGCGCATGGCCTCGCCGAAGGCGACATCGTGCTGCTGCCCGTGGGCTGCGGCAGCTGGAGCACCCACCTCAACCTGCCAAGCAAGACACTGGTGAAGCTGCCGCACGACGTCGACCCGGTTCAGCTGTCCATGCTCACCGTCAACCCGCCCACGGCGGCATTGATGCTCTCGGACATCATCGAACTGCAGCCCGGCGACTGGGTGGTGCAGAACGCCGCGAACTCCGCCGTCGGCGGCTACCTGTTGCAGCTGGCGCGCCGGCGCGGCATCAACGTCATCAATGTCGTGCGCCGCAGTTCTGCCATCCAGGCCGTGCAGGACCTGGGCGGCGAGCACGTGCTGGTGGACGCCGAGGACCTGCCCAAGCGGGTGCGCGACGCCGTCGGCGAAGTGCACGTGCGGCTGGCGATCGACTGCGTCGGCGGCGTGCACACCGAACACCTGGCGCGCTGCCTGGTGCCCGGCGGCACCGTGGTGAACTACGGCGCGATGGGCGGCGACCGCTGCATGCTGTCGCCGCGCTACCTGGTCTTCAACGACATCCACCTGCGCGGCTTCTGGCTGGCGCAGTGGTTCCGCAAGGCCCGGCCGGAAAAGCGGCAGGCGCTGTTCGCCGAACTCGCCGGCCTGGTTGCCGACGGCACCCTGCACGCCCGCATCCAGGCCAGCTACGGCATCGACCACGTGCGCGAGGCCGTGCAGGCGGCGGCGTCCGGCGCCCGCGACGGCAAGATCGTGATCGAACCCAACGGTCCCTCGCGCGCCGCGATCTGAGGCGGGTGACGCGCTGCGCTACTCGTAGCGCAGCGCCTCGATCGGGTCCAGGCCGGCCGCCTTCGAGGCCGGCATGATGCCGAACACCACGCCCACCAGCGCCGAGAACCCGGCCGCGGCACCGACCACCCACAGGGGAACCTGCGCGGGCGGGAAATTCGGGATCATCGAAGCCACCAGGATGCCGGCGCCGTAGCCGAGCGCGATGCCAATCAGGCCGCCGAGCAGCGCCAGCAGGCCGGCTTCAAGCAGGAACTGCACCAGGATGTCGCGGCGGGTCGCGCCCAGGGCCTTGAGGATGCCGATCTCGCGGGTCCGCTCGGTCACCGACACCAGCATGATGTTCATGATGCCGATGCCGCCGACCAGCAGCGAAATGCTGACCACGCCGCCGACCACCGCGGTGGCGGTGCCGGTGATCTGCTCGAACTGCTTTACGAAGGAATCGGCCGCCTCGACCTTGAAGTCGTCGTCCTGGCCCGGCTTGAGCCGGTGCGAGGCGCGGATGGCGCGCTTGACGCGTTCGCGCAACGGTTCGACGTCCTCGATGTCCTGGGCGGTGAACGAGACGCTCATGCGTGGCCGCACCTCGTTGCCGGTCATCGCCCGGCCCACGTCGAAGGGAATGATCACCAGGTTGTCCTGGCTGAAGCCCAGCAGCTCGCCGCGCTTTTCCAGGACACCGACGACCTTGAACCACTCGGCGCCGATGCGGATGTATTCCCCTACGGGGTCTTCCGGCAGCTCCAGGTCCTCGATCGCCTTGGCGCCGACGACGGCGACCCGGCGCCGGCTCTGGTCGTCGCTGTCGACGATGAATCGTCCCGCTTCCGGATACAGTCCACGCACGACGGTGAAATCGGCGGTCGTGGCGATGACCTGCGGCATGGCCGTCCGGCTGCGATAGCCGATGCCCGTGCTGGGCACGGCCATCATCGGCACCACGTCGCCCACGCCCGCGATGCGGTAGCGCAGCAGGTCGACGTCGTCGAAGCTCAGCCGGTTCTCCTTGCCCAGGCTGGCGTCGGAGAAGGAGGTGTAAGCCTGCAGCGTCAGCGTATTGCTGCCCAGGTCGGCGAACTGGTCGGAGATCGAGCGCGAGAAGCCCTGCACCAGCGACACCACGGCGATCACCGAAGCGGTGCCGATCAGGATGCCCAGGGTGGTGAGGAAACTGCGCATCCGGTGCGCCATCAGGCTGGTCAGCGCGGCGCGGAAGGCTTCGAGGAAGGCGTACATGTCAGGCCACCTGCGCGGGCGACGGATTGCTGTAGTCCTCGACGACCTTGCCGTCGGAGACGCGGATGGTGCGACGGCAGTGCGCCGCGATGTCGGGCTCGTGTGTCACCACCACGACCGTCTGGCCGGCACGATGCAGTTCGTCGAACAGCGCCATGATCTCGGCCGAGGTCTTCGAGTCGAGGTTGCCGGTGGGTTCGTCGGCCAGCAGGATCGAAGGGCGGCCCACGAGGGCGCGCGCCACGGCCACGCGCTGGCGCTGGCCACCGGAAAGCTGGTTCGGGCGGTGGCCCATGCGGCTGCCCAGCCCGACCTGCTCGAGCGCCTTCGTGGCCAGCACCTTGCGCTCGGCGCGGGGCATGCCGCGGTAGACCAGCGGCTGCATCACGTTCTCGAGCACGGTCATGCGCGGAAGCAGGTGGAAGGACTGGAACACGAAGCCGATTTCCTTGTTGCGCACGTGCGCCAGCTCGTTGTCGCCCAGCGTCGAGGTGTCGCGGCCGTTGAGTTCGTAGGTACCCTCCGAAGGCGTGTCCAGACAGCCGATCAGGTTCATCAGCGTGGACTTGCCCGAGCCGGAGGGACCGATCAGGGCCACGTATTCATTGGACCCGATGAACAGGTCGACGCCGTTCAGCGCCAGCACCTCTTCCTCGCCCATCATGTAACGCTTGACGATGCCGGTGAGGCGGATCATTCCTCGTCTTCCCCGTCCTCGTCTTCTTCTCCGGCCTTGGCCCTGGCCTTCTCGTCGCGCAGTTCGCCGTCGATCGCCGCGCCCTCGCGCAGGATGCGCAGGGTCTTGGCCGGGCCGACGATGATCCGGTCGCCCGCGGCCAGGCCCGACGTGACGGCCTCCCAGCGGTCGTCAGACAGGCCGGTTTCGATCTGCACCTTGCGGGCGCTGCCGTCGCGGTCGACCCAGACGAAACGCTTCACCGGGCCGTCTTCCGATTCTTCCGTGACAACGGCTTCCACCGGCACCGCCAGGGTCTTGCCGCCGTCGCCCAGGAAGATGTCGGCGCGCGCGCTCATGCCCGAACGCAGGCCCAGGTCGTCCGGCACGTCCAGGAGCACGTCGACCTGGTAGGACCGACCCTGGCTGCCCGGCTCGAGGCTCGGCGCCAGCGCGATCTGCGCGACCTTGCCCTGCAGCGGCGTGTCCTGGTGCGCGGCCGCCACCACTTCGGCCTGCTGGCCCATGCGGATGCGGGCGATGTCGGCCTCGTCGACCTTCAGTTCGGCCTGGATCGCCGAGGTATCGGCGATCTTCATCAGGCTGGCGCCGGCCAGCGACATCGTGGACGGGATCGCGGTCTCGCCGACCTTGATCGGCAGGGCCACGATGGTGCCGCCGATCGGGGCGCGGATGTCGGTCTTCTGCAGCTGCTCGCGGGCTTCGCTGAGGATGGCCTGGGCCCGGCGCAGCGATTCCTGCGTGCTGCGAAGCTCGACGCGTGCCAGGTCGCGGGCATTGCGCAGGTCGTCGAAGTCGCTCTGGCCGATCATCTGCCGGCCCAGCAGCTCCTCGCCGCGCTTGAGCCGGGTCTCGGCCAGGGCCAGCGCCAGCCGCTGGCGCTCGATGCTGATCTGGCTCTGGCGCTGGCTGGCCTCTTCGCGCTCGATGGCGTTGCGGTAGGTCTCGGGATCCAGGCGCAGCAGCAGCTGGCCTTTTTCCACGCGGTCACCCTCCTGGACCAGGATCTCCTCGACCTTGGCCACCAGTTCGGCGGTCAGGTTCACCTCGTCCAGGTAGGCCAGCAGCCCCGAGGCGAGGATCGAGGGGCGGATGTCCTGTTCGGACGCCAGCACCACCTCGACCTCGGTGCGGGACTCGCCGCGCAGCGACTTGACCGCAAGCGGCAGCGCGACCACGGCGACGACGATGGCCGCGGCCACCCACTTCTTGTTGAGCTTCATCGGGACTTGGTTTCCAGGCTTGGCGTCAGAGGATCGCGAACAGGGCCATCACGCCGTAGATGAGGATCGACGGCAACAGCGCCACGAACAGCGCCTGGCCCCAGCCGGTGCGGAACCAGGTCTTCCAGCCCAGCGCGGCCAGGAACCAGACCCAGAAATTGAGCAGGCTGAAGCTCTTGGCCAGCATGGACCAGTCGTGGTCCATCGGCAGCTGCACCAGCAGCGGATCGACGTTGGTCAGCTGCAGGCTCTCGAACGGCGTCTGCGGCGAACTGGTGAGGATGCCGCCGATCACCACCAGGGTGCCCAGCAGCATCGGCATGCTGGCCCAGCTGACCAGGGCCATGCCGTGGCGGAAGCTGACCGCATGGCCGGTGACCTTGCCCGCCAGCAGGTAATACAGCCCGTAGACCAGGAACACGATCACCATGAAGATCATCGCGCTGGGCGCGGCGATCCACGCGGTGGTGCGCGCGCCGGGCATGAAGGCCTGGGCCTGGGCGATCTCCTCGCTGCTCATTTCCGGCCGCTGCGACAGCATCTGCGCGGTCTGGTGCTCGGCGAACCAGGCCGGGTCGACGGTGAGGAAGTACAGCAGGGTCGAAACCGCGGTCAGGCCCGCCAGCAGCAGCAGCGGGGTCCAGAACGTGGGCTTCTCGCGCAGGTCGGCGAACACCTTGGCCGGCTCGAGGAAGATGTTGATCAGGTGGGACATGCAAGGCTCCTGGCTGGTGAAACCGCGACTCCCCTTGAATCGCAGCGTGAATGGTAGGTGATTCGGGCCCCGCCGTCGGCCCTTGGGACGAAATCCTTCCGGGCGGGGATACAACCCCAGACGCCGCGACGAAACAAAACGTGACATCCGGCTTCACGCCAATTTTCGCCCCGGCTGCGAGGCTGCGGGCTGGCCAGAGCCGAAACCACCGGGAGAAACGCCCATGGACCGCAAGACCACCCGCGATTTCCACCCCGAAGTCCTTCGGCTGTTCGACCGCTACGTGCACGGGCAGCTGGACCGGCGCGGCTTCCTGCAGGCCGCAGCGGGTTTTGCCGCCGGCGCCTCCGGGGCCGCCGGGCTGCTGGCGGCGCTGTCGCCGCAGTTCGTCCAGGCCCGCCAGGTCGAACCCGACGATCCGCGGCTGGCGACCAGCCGCCCGCGCTTTGACTCGCCCGCTGGCTACGGCGAGGCCGGCGGCTACCTGGTCCGCCCCACCGCTGAAACCGGGCCGCTGCCGCTGGTGCTGGTGGTGCACGAGAACCGGGGACTCAATCCCCACATCGAGGACGTGGCCCGGCGCGTGGCGCTGGAGGGTTACCTTGCCTTCGCGCCCGACGCCCTGTTGCCGATCGGCGGTTACCCCGGCGACGAAGACGCCGCCCGCGCGAAGTTCCAGACCCTCGACCAGGCCAAAACACGACAGGACATGCTGGCCGCCGCGCGCTGGCTGCAGGGCCACGCCCTCGGCAACCGCCGCCTGGGCGTCGTGGGCTTTTGCTACGGCGGCGCCATCGCCAACTTCCTGGCCACCCAACTGCCCGACCTTCAGGCCGCAGCGCCGTTCTACGGCGGCGCGCCGGATGTCGCCGACGTGCCCGCGATCAAGGCCGAACTGCTGGTGGTGCTGGCCGCGGACGATCCGCGGGTCAACGCCAGCTGGCCCGGCTACCAGGCCGCGATCGAGGCCGCCGACACCGATTACACCCTTCTCCAGCCCGGCGGCACCGTGCACGGCTTCCACAACGACACCACGCCGCGCTACGACGAAGACGCCGCGCGCCTGGCCTGGGACGCCACGCTGGACCTGTTCGAACGCCGGCTCAAGGCCTGATCCGAGCGCAGAGCGGATCAAGGCCGAACTGAGGCGGTTATACTGCGTCCCCGATGAGCCCGCTCCTGCTTCCCGTTACGCCACCCTAGCCCCGGCCATTTCGCCGGGCTTCCGCGGTGGCCGCTCGTCGCGGCGCTCCCTGCCCCCTACTTCCCTGCATGACCCGCCGCCGCCCGGGTCGGACACACAATCCATGTTCAAGAATTTCCGTGACGACTGGCTCGCCAACGTCAGGGGCGACGTGCTCGCCGGCCTGGTCGTTGCCCTGGCCCTGATCCCCGAGGCCATCGCCTTTTCCATCATCGCCGGCGTCGACCCCAAGGTCGGCCTGTACGCCTCGTTCTGCATCGCGGTGGTGATCGCGTTCACCGGCGGCAGGCCGGGCATGATCTCGGCCGCGACCGGCGCCATGGCGCTGGTGATGGTGGACCTGGTCGCGGACCACGGCCTGCAGTACCTGCTGGCCGCGACCCTGCTCACCGGCGTGCTGCAGATCGTGGCCGGCCTGTTGAAGCTCGGCGCGCTGATGCGCTTTGTTTCGCGCTCGGTGATCACCGGCTTCGTCAATGCGCTGGCGATCCTGATCTTCATGGCCCAACTGCCCGAGCTGATCGGCGCGACGTGGCTGGTCTACGTGCTCGTGGCCGCCGGCCTGGCGATCATCTACGGCCTGCCCTACCTGACCAGGGCCGTGCCCTCGCCGCTGGTCTGCATCGTGCTGCTGACCGGCCTGGCGATCTGGCAGGGCTGGGACGTGCGCACGGTCGGCGACATGGGCGAACTGCCCGACAGCCTGCCGGTATTCCTGCTTCCGCAGGTGCCGCTGAGCTTGGAAACGCTGTGGATCATCCTGCCGGTGTCGGTGACGCTGGCGGTGGTGGGCCTTCTGGAATCGCTGCTCACCGCGGCGATCGTCGACGACCTGACCGACACGCCCAGCAACAAGAACCGCGAAGCCGCGGGCCAGGGCGTGGCGAACATCGCGTCCGGCCTGGTCGGCGGCATGGCCGGCTGCGCGATGATCGGGCAGTCGGTGATCAACGTGAAGTCCGGCGGCCGCGGCCGCCTGTCGGCGCTGGTGGCCGGCAGCGTGCTGCTGGTGCTGGTGGTCTTCGCCGGGCCGTGGGTGAAGCAGATCCCGATGGCAGCGCTGGTGGCGGTGATGATCATGGTGTCGATCGGTACCTTCAACTGGGGCTCGATCAGGAACCTGCGCGAACATCCGAAAAGCTCCAGCCTGGTGATGATCGCCACTGTAGTCGTCACCGTCGCCACCCACGACCTGGCCAAGGGCGTCGGCGCCGGCGTGCTGCTTTCGGCGCTGTTCTTCGCGCGCAAGGTCGGCCGCGTGCTGCACGTGGGCTCCACCCTGTCCGCCGACGGCGACCGTCGCGACTACGTGGTCACCGGCCAGGTCTTCTTCGCGTCGGCCGACAGCTTCATCGCCGGCTTTGATTTCAGGGAAGTGCTCGGACACGTCAGCATCGATGTCAGCCGCGCGCATTTCTGGGATCTCACCGCGGTCGGCGCGCTCGACAAGGTGGTGCTGAAATTCCGCCGCGAAGGTACCGTGGTGGAAATCATCGGCATGAACGAGGCCAGCGCCACGATCGTGGACAAACTGGGCGTGCACGACAAACCCGACGCCGTCGAACGGCTGATGGGCCACTGAGGGAGACACCTGGCCATGAACGACACCCGCCCGCTCATCCACGCCGACGGCAAGGTGCTGGCCGCGATGGATCCTTCGGTGTACGCCGACTCCGTCGCCGACCACGCCGGCTGGGCCGCGACCCGGCTCGGCTCGCCGCTGGAACTCGTGCACGTGATCGATCGCCGCCACGGCGCCGCCGCCGGCACCAACCTCAGCGGCAGCCTGTCGCTGGGCGCGCAGGAAAACCTGCTGCAGGAGCTGGCGGATCTCGATGAACAGCGCGGCCGGGTCGACCAGGCCCGCGGCCGCCTGCTGCTCGACCAGGCCCGCGAACGCGTGCAGACGGGGTTTGGACTGGCCGCGCAAGCGCGGCAGCGCCAGGGCACGCTGGTCGACAGCCTGCTCGAACTCGAGGCCGGCGTCCGGCTGTTCGTCATCGGCAAGCGCGGCGAACACGCCGACTTCGCCAGCGGCCACCTGGGCAGCAACCTCGAACGCGTGGTTCGCTCGGTGCACCGGCCGGTGCTGGTGGCCTCGCGGGCGTTCAAGGCGTCGGCGCGTTTCCTGGTCGCCTACGACGGCAGCGCCACCACCCGCCGCTGCGTCGAGATGGTCTGCGCCAGCCCGCTGCTGCAGGGCCTGGCCTGCGACGTGCTCACTGCGGGAGAGGCCAGCCCCGACGCGCAGGAACACATGGACTGGGCGCTTGCAAAGCTGCGCGACGCCGGCTTCAGCCCGGAAGCGGTGTTCCAGCCCGGCGCCGCCGATACGGTCATCGCCGAGGTCAGCCGGGCGCGTGGCAGCGACCTGCTGGTGATGGGCGCCTACGGCCACTCGCGCATCCGCAGCCTGATCCTGGGCAGCACGACCACCCAGGTCCTGCGCAGCTGCCTGCTGCCGGTGCTGCTGCTGCGCTGAGGCTGGCAGCGCCGGAAGCCCTTCCGGCGCAACACTGGGTTGACTGGCACCCTATTTGTTCCTCTGGCGGGACGACGGACAATGGCCGCCCATCACATCCCGGAGGCAACATGAGGTCCCTGGCCACCTTCGGCGCCCGGCTCGGCCTGGCCCTGATCTTCATCCTCGCCGGCTCGCTGGGGCCGGACAGCTGGCTGGGTGAACGCCAGGCCGGTGCCCGGTGATCAGCCTGCGCCCGGCCCGCGAACGCGGTCACGCCAACCACGGCTGGCTCGATTCCTGGCACAGCTTTTCCTTCGCCGGCTACCACGACCCCGAACACGTGCACTGGGGTCCGCTGCGCGTGATCAACGAAGACCGCGTCGCCGCCGGCCAGGGCTTCGGCACCCACGGCCATCGCGACATGGAGATCATCAGCTACGTGCTCGAAGGGGCGCTGGGCCACAAGGATTCGATGGGCCACGCCGCCAGCATCGTGCCCGGCGAAGTGCAGCGCCTGAGCGCCGGCACCGGCATCACCCACTCCGAGTACAACCACAGCGCCACCGGTGAAACCCACTTCCTGCAGATCTGGATCATCCCGCACACCCTGGGCGCGAAGCCCGGCTACGCGCAGAAGACCTTCACCGACGCCGACAAGCGCGGCCGGCTGCGCCTGGTCGCCAGCGGCGACGGCGCCGAGGGCTCGGTGCCGATCAACCAGGACGCGCGTTTGTATGCAGGCTTGTTCGACGATGACGAAGCCGCAGAGCTTGCGCTTGCCCCGGGCCGACTTGCCTATGTGCATCTGGTGCGCGGCGAACTCGAGGTCAACGGCCGTCGCCTGCAGGCCGGCGACGCGCTGAAATTCCGCGACGAAGCGATGGTAAAGGTGGCCGCCGGACGCGGCGCCGAAGTGCTGGTGTTCGACCTGCCGCCCCTGGACTGAGGCGCTTGGGCATAATCGGGCGGCACCCTTGAAAGGAGCCGCCCGCTTGCGCAAGACCGCCCTCGCCCTCTGCCTTTTCGCCCCTGCCGCCCTGGCGACCCCGCCCGGGCTGGACGAGGTTGTCCAACGCACGCGCGACACCTTCGACGTACCCGGCATCGCCATCGCCATCGTGAAGGACGGCGAGGTGGTGATGGCGCGCGGCTTCGGCCAGCGCGACCAGCGCACCGGCGAACCCGTGGACGCGCAGACGCGTTTCGCCATCGCCTCGCAGACCAAGGCCTTCACCTCGGCGGCGCTCTCGATCCTGGCCGACGACGGAAAACTCAGGCTCGACGACCGGGTGATCGACCACCTGCCCGGCTTCCGCATGTCGGACCCCTACGTCACGCGCGAAATGCGCGTGCGCGACCTCCTGACCCACCGCAGCGGCCTCGCCCTGGGCGCCGGCGACCTGCTGTTCTGGCCGGCCAGCGAACATTCCACCGAGGAGATCGTGCGCCGGCTGGCCCACGTGCCGCTGGCCACCAGTTTCCGCGCCGACTACGCCTACGACAACGTGCTTTACGCCGTGGCCCAGCGGCTGATCGAAACCGTGTCCGGCCAGTCCTACGGCGACTTCGTGCGCGAGCGCATCTTCGTGCCGGTGGGCATGCAGGGCGCCGTGATCAACAGCGACCGCCTGCCGGACGGCGCCAACGCCGCCACCGGCCACGCGAAGCCGGGTTTCGCCGGTGAACTCGTCACCGTTGCGCCGATGACCTGGTCGAACAACCAGGCCGCCGGCGGCATTTACGCCAGCGTCGACGACCTGGCGCGCTGGATGCAGGTGCAGCTCGACGGCGGCGTGCTCGGCAAGAACGACGACGGCAGCGAGCGCCGCCTGTTCAGCGCCGAACGCCACCGCGCCATGTGGGAACTGGTGACCCCCATCCGCATCCCGGCCGAGCCGGCGGTGCCGGAACTGGCGCCGGCCCTGCCGCAGTTCGCCGGCTACGGCGAGGGCTGGTCGGTCAGCGAATACCGTGGCCACCGGCTGGTCTGGCACACCGGCGGCTGGCCCGGCATGGTGTCGCGGGTCACCCTCGTGCCGCAGCTCGATCTGGGCATCGTGGTGCTGACCAACCAGGAAGTCGGCGCGGCGTTCCAGGCAGTCACGCTCGAAGCGCTGGACCATTACCTGCAGGCCCCGGACACCGACTGGGTCGCCGCTTATGCCGCGGCCGTGGCCAAATCACGCGAGAAGGCCGACGAGGCCTGGGAAAAACACCAGGCCGCGCGCGACCGCCGCAGCCAGCCCTCCCTGCCGCTGGACGGCTACGCGGCCACCTACCGCGACGCCTGGTACGGCGACGTCGCGATTGCAAAGGAAGGCCAGAAGCTGGTGATGCGCTTCGCGCACACGCCGGCGCTGGTGGGCACGCTGGAACACTGGCAGCACGACACCTTCCTGGTGCGCTGGCACGACCGTGCGCTCAACGCCGATGCCTTCGCCAGCTTCGCGCTGGACCCGGACGGCAAGGTGCGGGAACTGCGCATGCAGGCCGCGTCCTCGCTGACCGACTTCAGCTTCGACTTCCACCACCTGCGGCTGCTGCCGCAGGCGGCTTCGGACTGAGCGGCTTCAGCCGACCCGCACGAGGCGGTGACTGGAGTCGCCGGCGTAGCTGCGGTCCTGGGCGTAGCCGCTGCTGCGGCCATAACCGGTGCCGAAGTCCCGGCGACGATAGCGGTCCGGGCGCATCGCCTCGGCGAGTTCGATCGCCACCGGGGTGGCGCTCGGCAGCTGCCTGGCGGCGGACGCCCGGGTCACCGGCACGGACGCGACCGGGCGGGTCGGGAACAGGCGGTAGAAGGAATTCAGGGCATTCATGGCCGGGGCCTCGTGAGTTGGTGTGCTGGTAATCTACAACACCTAACCGCACACGCCATGGGCCGGAAGTCATGTTCCGTAAATTATTGAATTCCTGCCGTTTTCCCCAGGTCTTCAGGGCCCCTTGAAGCCGGGCGACGCCGCGAGCACCCGCTCCAGCGCCGCCAGCTGGGTCCGCGCCTGCGCCGCCAGCGGGTGCCCGGGGTGCGTGCGCAGCAGCGCCCGGAGCCGGTCGCGCGCCTCCTCGTCCCGCCCGAGGCGTTCGCTCAGCAGGGTCGCGGCGGTAAGCACCACCTGCGGCAGGTCGGGACTGTCGGGAAAACGGCCTTCGAAATCCTGCGCCAGTGCCACCGCCCGCTGCGCCTGGCCCAGGCGCGCGGCCAGGGCCACCAGCCGCGCTGTCTGGTCGGGCAGGTCCAGCCGGAAACCCCGCACCCGTTCGGCGGTATCGGCGTAAACCGCGAGGGCGCGCTTTTCCTTGTCGGTAACGACCAGGCTGGAGATGTACTCGCGGTCGTGCGCGGCAAGGCGCTCGAGCTCTCCTTCGGCGATCAGCAGTTCGCGGAAACGGTCGTGCACCGGATCCGAGGCGCCGCGTCCGCGGAACAGCCCGGCCAGCAGCTCCGCGGCCGCGGCCGGCTTGCCCTGCGCGGCCAGTTCCCCGGCGCGGGCCATGGTTTCGTCCTCGATGGGATTGGCGTAGGTCGCCCGGGCCACCGCCGGCGTGACATCAAGGCCCAGAACTTCGTGGTGCCGATGCAGGGCGTCGCCCAGCACGTGGTAGCTGGCGACCAGCGCGTACAGGGCGATGAAGCTGCCGGGCACCTGCCCCGGATCGCCCATGACGGCCATGAACCCCCACTGCAGCGCCTCGGACAGCAGGCCGAGGATCGCGAACACCAGCACCACGCCGAAGTAGGCGCCGCCCAGGCGGCGGATCAGCTCGAACCAGGCCAGGGGGTTGAGCGCGTTGAGGTAGTGGTGGTTGATCGCCAGCAGCATCACCGCCGCCGGCATGAACAGGAACACCGCCAGCAGGGCCACGGCCGTGGCCACCAGCCCCAGGTACACCGCCACCAGCGTCACCGCCAGGCCGACCAGCACGCCCAGCACCAGTTGCTCGATCGCATCGCCGTCGGTGGCCAGCATGTCTTCGCCGTGCAGGGCCTCGTAGCGCCCCTGCGCGGTATTGGTCAGGGCTTCGACCGCCATCTTGAAGCCCATCACCCAGAAGGCCAGTTCGAACAGCATCCCCAGGATGTTTGGCAGGTTCGACAGCAGGCGGAACAGCGCCAGCCCCGCGAACATCAGCAGCATGTCCCGCGTCGCGGGGTAGGCCAGCAGGCCGGGCAGCCGCTCGAAGAGGGAACCGGCGACCGGGGATCTGTTGGCCATCTGCCTGCCTTTGCCAGGGGAGTGAAGCACCCGAGGCTAGTGCGCGCCCCGGCCGGGGGTCAATCCGGCCGGGGCGCGCCGGCGTCGCTGCCTAGTTCGCGGCGGGGGTCCAGACGATGTTCACCGAGGTCAGGGTGTCGGTGTTCTCGGTGCCGACCGGCACCTCGGTGTTGTGGCGGGCCTGGAAGGCGGCCTTCAACGCCAGGGTCTTGTTGATGCTGACCGCGATGCCGATGTCGTTCTGGGCGAAGGTGTTGTCGCTGGTCGCCTCGACCAGGGTGGTGTTGAAGAACTTGGTGCTGTCGGTGATCTGGTGCTGGTAGTCGGCGAAACCACGCACAAGCGCCCCGGATTCAACTTCGCCGGTATCGGCCAGGCGGGCGCGACGCACGCCGGGGCCGCCCTCGATCTTGAACGTGCGGCCTTCTTCGCGCACCAGCCAGCCACCGTAGTTCAGGGCCAGCGTGGCCTGGTAGTCGTAGGGCGAAAAATCGTCGTTTTCATAGCGGGCGGCGGCACCGAGGTAGCTGCGCTCGGTGAGCTTGCGGTCGGACTTGGCGCCGACCTCGTAGCGGTTCGCGGTGAGCTCGTCGTCGTTCTCCGAGCGCAGCGCGGCCAGGTAATAGTCGTGCGTCCACAGGTCTTCCTCGGCCTTGAGGCCGAACCGCCCGTTGATGCTGGTGGTGTCGGAATTGCCGGTGGTGTTGACGATGCCCAGTTCGGCGCTGGGTTGCCAGGTGGCTGCATTGGCCACGGCGGGGCTGGCCAGCACGGCCAGCACGAGGAGGGTTCGGTTCATGGGCGCTTGCGTCTTCTTGCTGCGAATCGGCCGCCTATTAAAACGTAGCCAACATGAACACGCTGCAAAGGCTGCAAACCAGGGCTTTCAGGGCAGGACGCGCGCCAGCAGTTCCGGCAGGCCCTCCCGGCGGGCGAGACCACCGAATCCCAGGTCACTGCCCGCGCCAAGGCGCGCGTGGCAGAAAGCCTGCGCCACGGCTTCAGGCGCGCCGCGCAGCAGCACGCTGGCCTGCAGCGCGATGGCCATGCGCCCGGCGAGCTCGCGCGCCCGCGGCACGAGCTCGTCGGCGGGCAGCCGGAGCAGGCTTTCGATCGCGGCGGCCTCCGCGTCCAGCGCGGCGCTGGCACCGCGGGCCGCGGCCAGTTCGCCGAAATACGCCCGCGCGCATTCGGGCTCGCGGCCCAGCGCGCGCAGCACGTCCAGGCACTGGATGTTGCCGCTGCCTTCCCAGATCGAGTTCAGAGGCGCCTGCCGGTACAGCTGCGGCATGCCGGTTTCCTCGACGTAGCCGATGCCGCCCAGGCATTCCATGGCCTCGGCGAGGAAAGCAGGCGCGCGCTTGCACACCCAGTACTTTCCCAGCGCGGTGGTGAGGCGCGCGAGTGCCGCTTCACAAGGGTCGCGTTCGCTGGCATCGACGGCGCGGGCAACGCGGAAGGCCAGCGCGGTGGCCGCCTCCGACTCGAGCGCCAGATCCGCGAGCACGCTGCGCATCAGTCCATGCTCGACCAGCCGCTTGCCGAACGTGCGACGATGGCGCGCGAAGTGCATCGCCCGCGCGAGGCCCTGGCGCATCAGGCTGGCCGAGCCGAGCAGGCAGTCCAGCCGCGTCAGCGACACCATCTGCAGGATGGTGGCGACGCCGCGGCCTTCGTCGCCGATGCGCCAGGCCAGCGCGCCCTGGAATTCGATCTCGGCACTGGCATTGCTCCAGTCGCCGAGCTTGTCCTTCAGGCGCTGGATCTGCACGGCATTGCGGCTGCCATCGGGAGCGAAACGCGGCAGCAGGAAGCAGCCCAGGCCACCGGGCGCCTGCGCCAGCACCAGGAAGGCGTCGCACATCGGCGCCGAGTAGAACCACTTGTGGCCGACCAGCGAGTACAGCCCCTCGCTGCCGGGCACCGGCGTCGCGCGCGTGGTGTTCGCACGCACGTCCGACCCGCCCTGCTTTTCGGTCATGCCCATGCCGATGGTGACGCCCGGCTTTTCCCAGCCGGGACGATGCGAGGGGTCGTAGCGGTCCGAACGGATACGCGGCAGCCATTCGGCGGCCAGCGCCGGCGCGTGCATCAGCGCCGGCACGCTGGCGTAGGTCATCGTCAGCGGGCAGCTGCTGCCCTGGTCGGCCTGGTTGTGCAGGAACATCAGCGCCGCGCGCGCCACGTGTGCCCCCTCCCGGCCGGCATGCCGCCACGCAAAACCCGGCACGCCGTGTTCGACGGCCGTGCGCATCAACTGGTGGTAGGCCGGATGGAATTCGACCTGGTCGATGCGCTGGCCGCGGGCGTCGAAGGGCAGGAAACGCGGCCGGTTTTCATTGGCAAGCCGACCCAGCTCCTGCAGCTCGCCGCCGGCCAGCGCGCCGTAGGCCGCCAGTGCGTCGCCGGCCCAGCTGCCGCCTTCGCGGGCCACGGCCTCGCGCAGCGCCACGTCGCCTTGCCACAGGTCGCTCGGGGCCAGCGGGGGCGGCTGGTTTTCCACCTCGTGGGTGCGGAAACGTTCGCGGATGTCCATGCGCCCCTCCTGGTCCCGGCCATTGTGCCTGCGCGTATGATCGTGGACACCCGCCCCCTCAAGCCGGCGATGGAGCCCGCGATGAAGCCACAGCTCAAGCGCATCACCGCCGTCCTGCCCGTCGACGCCATCGAGCCCTGCCTGCCCTTCTGGGAAGCGGTGGGCCTGGTGCGCACGGTGGAGGTACCGCACGGCGACCGGCTTGGGTTCGTCATCCTGGCCGGCCACGGGCTGGAAGTGATGCTGCAAAGCCACGCCTCGATCGCCGACGACGTGCCGGCGCAGGCTGAAGAAGCGCGCGCGGCGAAGGCCTACCTGTTCATCGAGGTCGCCGACATCCATGCCATCGAGCGCGCGCTGGCGGCCTTCCCGGTGGTCCTGCCCCGGCGCACCACCTTCTACGGCGCCACCGAGGTCGGCTATCGCGAACCTGGCGGCCACCTGGTGACCTTCGCGCAGTTCAGCGGGGGCGACCCGGGTCCGGCGTGAACGGCAGGCCCGTCGTTTAGAGCAAGCCTGCAATACGAGGCAGGGACACTGGGCAACGTGGACAACAAGCGCCGACGCAGGAAGCCCGCTGCCGCGCCCGACCCGGGGCGCCGGGAGGCCGTTCGGCTGCCCGATGGCCGCGAGCTGTGGATCAGGCCCGTGCATCCCGGCGACGCCGGCCCGATCGCGGGCGCTTTCGACCTGCTGAGCGAGGACGAGGTCCGCCGCCGCTACCTGCATCCCGTGAAGGCCCTGGCGCCGGTTTACCTGGCCCAGCTCGTGTCCCCCGAGCCCGACCGCTCCTACGTGGTGGTGGCCGCCGAACCGCTGCCGCCGGGCGAGGCCCTGGTGGGCGCGGTCGCGCGGATCGATCTGGATCCGGGCACCGAAAGCGCCGAATTCGCGATCCTGGTGTCGCGTTTCGTCGCCGGACAGGGCCTTGGCAAGCTGCTGATGAAGCGCCTGGTCGAATGGGCGCAGGCCCACGGCCTCAGGCGGCTCTGGGGCGACGTGCTCGAGGACAATGCCGCGATGCTGGCCTTGGCCCAGGCGGTGGGATTCCGGCGTGAACACATCCCCGGCTCCGGGGGCCAGGTCCGCGTGACGCTCGACCTCCGGTAAAATCCCGGGCCTGATGACCCACGACTCCCTTCCCAGCGCGCCCCGTCCCCGGGCGGGCCAGCAGCGCGCCCTTTGGCGTGCCCCTTCCAGCGACAGCCTGCGGGCCCTGGCCCTGGTCGAAGCCGCCCGCCAGCACGCGGGACTGGTGCTGGCGATCACCCGCGACAGCCACGGTGCCCAGGCCCTGGAACACGACCTGCGCGTGTTCGCCGGCGAAGGACCCGATGCCCTGCCGGTGCTGCACTTCGCCGACTGGGAAACCCTGCCCTACGACCTGTTCAGCCCGCACCCGGACATCATTTCCCAGCGCGTCGCGGCGCTCTACCGCCTGCCCACCACCCGAAGGGGCGTGCTGGTGGTGCCGGTGGCCTCGCTGATGCAGCGGCTGGCGCCGCCGAGCTGGATCGCCGGCAATACCCTCGACCTGCGCAAGGGCCAGCGCCTGGACATGGACGCGGAAAAGCGCCGGCTCGAAGCGGCCGGTTACCGCAACGTGCCGCAGGTGCTGGATCCGGGCGACTTCGCGGTCCGCGGTGCCCTGCTCGACCTCTACCCGATGGGCGCCGACCGGCCCTACCGCATCGAACTGTTCGACGACGAGATTGATTCGCTGCGCAGCTTCGACCCGGAAACCCAGCGCTCCGACCACCCGGTGGACAGCGTTCGCCTGCTGCCGGCGCGCGAGTTCCCGCTCGACGAGGCCAGCACCAAACGCGTGCGCGAGCGCCTGAGCGAACGTTTCGATTTCGACCCGCGCCGCTGCCCGCTGTACCAGGACCTGAAGGAAGGCGGCACGCCGGCCGGCATCGAGTACTACCTGCCGATGTTCTTCGAGCAGACCGCCAGCCTGTTCGACCACCTCGCCGACGACACCCTGCTGGTGCTCGGCAACGGCGTCGCCGAGGCCGCGGAAGCCTTCTGGGCCCAGACCGGCGAACGCTGGGAACAGCGCCGCCACGACCTGGAGCGGCCGATCCTGCCGCCCGGCGAGCTCTACCTTTCGCCCGAAGAGCTGCGTGCCCGCTGGAACAAGGCCGCGCGCATCGACATGCTCGATGCGGACCACGCCCAGGCCGCCAAGGCCGTCGCATTGCCCGAACAACCCGCGCCGAGCCTGCCCTGGAGCCAGAAGGGCGGCGAACCCGGCAGCGCGCTGCTCGGTTTCCTGCGCGCCTATCCCGGCCGCGTGCTGCTGGCCGCCGATTCCGCCGGTCGTCGTGAGGCCCTGCTCGAGCTGCTGGCCTCGGCCGACCTGCGTCCGGTGGTGGTCGCCGACTGGGCCGCCTTCCTGGCCAGCGACCAGCCATTCGCGATCACCGCGGCGGCGCTCGAGGACGGTTTCGCGCTGACCGAACCGGCGCTGGCGGTACTCACCGAACGCCAGCTTTTCCCGGAACGCGCCGAACAATCCCGCCGACGCCGAAAGGCCGTGCGCGACCCGGATGCGGTGCTGCGCGACCTGAGCGAGATCCAGGTCGGCTCGCCGATCGTGCACGAAGACCACGGCGTCGGCCGCTACCAGGGCCTGGTGACGCTCGACGCCGGCGGCGTCAGCAGCGAATTCCTGCAGATCGAATACGCCAAGGGCGACAAGCTCTACGTGCCGGTGTCGCAGCTGCAGCTGGTCAGCCGCTATTCCGGCGCGTCGCCGGAACACGCGCCGCTGCATTCGCTTGGCGGCGAAGCCTGGGAAAAGGCCAAGCGCAAGGCCGCCGAGAAGGTGCGCGACGTCGCCGCCGAACTGCTGGAAATCCAGGCCCGCCGGCAGGCCCGCAAGGGCCTGGCGCTGCCGCTGGACCGGGCCATGTACGAACCCTTCGCGGCCACCTTCCCGTTCGAGGAAACGCCCGACCAGCTGGCCGCGATCGACGCCGTGGTCGCCGACCTGGGCAACAGCCAGCCGATGGACCGCGTGGTCTGCGGCGACGTCGGCTTCGGCAAGACCGAAGTCGCGGTGCGCGCGGCCTTCGTCGCGGCGGTTGCCGGCAAGCAGGTCGCCGTGCTGGTGCCGACGACGCTGCTGGCCGAGCAGCACTACCGCAACTTCCGCGACCGCTACGCCGACTGGCCGATCCGCGTCGAGGTGCTGAGCCGCTTCAAGTCCGCCAAGGAAATCAAGGCGGCGCTGGCCCTGCTGGCGGAAGGCAAGATCGACGTGATCGTCGGCACCCACCGCCTGCTGCAGCCGGACGTGAAGTTCCACGACCTCGGCCTCGTGATCGTCGACGAGGAGCAACGTTTCGGCGTGCGCCAGAAGGAAGCCCTGAAGGCGCTGCGCGCCGAGGTGCACCTGCTCACGCTGACCGCGACGCCGATCCCGCGCACGCTCAACATGGCCATGAGCGGCCTGCGCGAACTGAGCATCATCGCCACGCCGCCGGCGCACCGCCTGGCTGTGCAGACGGTGGTGACGCCCTGGGACGCCAACCTGCTGCGCGAAGCCTTCCAGCGCGAGCTGGCCCGCGGCGGCCAGGTCTATTTCCTGCACAACGAAGTCGACAGCATCGAGAAGATGGCCCGCGACCTGGCCGAGCTGGTGCCGGCCGCGCGCGTGCGCGTGGCCCACGGCCAGATGCCCGAACGCGAGCTCGAGCAGGTGATGCTCGACTTCCACCGCCAGCGCTTCAACGTGCTGGTGTGCACGACCATCATCGAGTCGGGCATCGACATCCCGAGCGCCAACACCATCATCATCCACCGCGCCGACCGCTTCGGCCTGGCCCAGCTGCACCAGCTGCGCGGCCGCGTCGGCCGCAGCCACCATCGCGCCTACGCCTACCTGGTCGTGCCGGACAAGAAGACGCTGACGCCCGACGCGGAAAAGCGGCTCGAGGCCCTGGCCTCGCTGGAGGAGCTGGGCGCCGGTTTCACCCTGGCCACGCACGACCTGGAGATCCGCGGCGCCGGGGAACTGCTGGGCGAGGACCAGAGCGGCCAGATGGCCGAAATCGGTTTCTCGCTCTACACCGAGCTGCTCGAGCGCGCGGTGAGGTCGATCAAGTCCGGCAAGCTGCCCGAGCTCGATCCGGCCCAGCGCCACGGTGCCGACGTCGAACTGCACGTGCCCGCGCTGATCCCGGAAGACTACCTGCCGGACGTGCACGCCCGCCTGACCCTGTACAAGCGCATCGCCTCGGCGCGCGACGCCGATGTCCTGAAAGAGCTGCAGGTGGAAATGGTCGACCGCTTCGGCCTGCTGCCGGACCCGGCCAAGCAGCTGTTCGCGATCGCCGAGCTCAAGCTCGAGGCCACGCCGCTCGGCATCCGCAAGCTGGAGCTGGGCCCCACCGGTGGCCGCTGTCATTTCCTGCCGCAGCCCAATATCGACCCGATGTCGGTGATCCGCCTGATCCAGTCGCAGCCGAAGGTCTATTCGATGGACGGGCCGGACAAGCTGCGTATCCGCATGGAGCTGCCCGACGCCGGTTCGCGCCTGCGCACGGCCCGCGGACTGCTGGCGCTGCTCCGGCACGGCTGACGCATGGCACTGCCGCCCCGTCCCGGGGCGGCTAGACTTGCCCCGTCGCCCAAGAGGAACCGGCCATGTCGCTGCTGACGCTGTTGCTCACGCTTTCGCTCGCTACGCCTGCCGCCCTGCCCGCGCACGACGGCGTCGCGGTGGTCGTGGTGCGCCACGCCGAGAAGGACGACGACGACAAGCTCGATCCCTCGCTGGCCGGCGAAGGCGAGGTGCGTGCACGCGCGCTGGCGACAACGCTCGCGGGCGCCGGCCTGGACCGGGCCATCGCCACCCAGTTCCGGCGCACGCGCAAGACCGCGGAACCGGCGGCCGCAGCCGCGGACATCACCGTCGAAGTCCGCGAGATCAACGCCGGCAACGCCGCCAGCTACGCCGCCGACCTGGCCGGCGAGCTGCGCGCGATGCCGGCCGGCAGCACGGTGCTGGTGGTCGGCCACAGCAATACGGTGCCGGGCATCGTCGAAGCCCTCTCGGGCCAGGCGGCCGAAGCCATGCCGGAAACCGAATACGATCGCTACACCGTGGTGCTGCTCGACGCCGACGGCGGCGCCCGGGTGATCACCAGCCGCTACTGAGGAGCCCGCCATGCCCCTGGTCATCCCGCCGCGCGTGCACGACCTCGGCGGCGGCTTCACCGTCAAGCGCCTGGTCCCGCACGCCAGCTGCCGCAGCGTCGGCCCCTTCGTCTTCTTCGACCACATCGGCCCGGCCGAACTGGGCCCGGACACGCCGCTGGACGTGCGCCCGCATCCGCATATCGGCCTGGCCACGGTCACCTACCTCTGGGAGGGCGCGATCATGCATCGCGACAGCCTGGGTTCGGCGCAGGAAATCAGGCCCGGCGACGTCAACTGGATGACCGCCGGCCGCGGCATCGTGCACTCCGAGCGCACGCCCGACCGCCTGCGCGGACAAACACATCGCATGCACGGCCTGCAGACCTGGGTCGCGCTGCCGCAGGAACACGAAGAAACCGCGCCCGCCTTCGCCCACCATCCCGCCGCCAGCCTGCCGGTGGTCGAACTGCCCGGCGTGCGGATGCACGTGGTCGCCGGCGATGCGTTTGGCGAAAGCTCGCCGGTGCAGGTGCTGGCGCGCACGCTGTACGTGGCGATCGACCTGGCCGCCGACGCCGCCCTGGTGCTGCCGGCCGATCACGCCGAACGCGCGATCTACGCCGTGGAAGGCGACCTGACGCTCGACGGCGACCCCGTGCCGCTGGAACACCTGCTGGTGCTCGAGCCCGGCAGCGAACCGCTGCTCAGGGCCGGCTGCGACGCGCGGGTGATGCTGCTGGGCGGCGACCCGCTCGACGGCCGCCGCCACGTCTGGTGGAACTTCGTTTCGAGCTCGCGCGAGCGCATCGAAGAGGCCAAGCAGGCCTGGCGCGAGGATCGCCTCGGCCAGGTGCCCGGCGAAACCGAACGCATCGAACTGCCCGAGCGCTGAGGCTCAGAAGCGGCCGGCCTGGTAGTCCTCGAAGGCCTGGCGCAGCTCGGCCTGGGTGTTCATCACGAACGGACCGTAACGCGCCACCGGCTCGCGCAGCGGCTGGCCGGCGACCAGGATAAGCCGCGTGCCGGCCTCGCGGCCTTCGACCTGTACCACGTCGCCTTCGCCCAGCACCGCCAGCTCGCGCGCCTGCACGGTGGCCGCGGCCTGGCCATCGCCCAGCCGGGCGCTGCCTTCGTAGACGTAGGCGAACGCGGTGTGGCCGGCGGGCAGCGCGTGCTGGTAGCGGTCACCGGCGCCCAGGTGCAGGTCCAGGTAGGTCGGCTGCGTCGCCGGCTGTTCGATCGGGCCACGCACGCCGGCCACCTCGCCGGCGATCACCTTCGCGCGCACGCCGGGGGCCGCGTCCACTTCCGGAAAACGATCGGGGCCGTATTCCTGGTATTTCGGCGCGGTCATCTTGTCCCGCGCCGGCAGGTTCACCCACAGCTGGAAGCCGCGCATGCGGCCTTCTTCCTGCTCGGGCATCTCCGAATGCACGATGCCGCGGCCGGCGGTCATCCACTGCACGCTGCCGGGCACCAGAACGCCCTGATTGCCGTGGTTGTCGCGGTGGCGCATGCGGCCGTCGAGCATGTAGGTGACGGTTTCGAAGCCCCGGTGCGGGTGTTCGGGAAAACCGGCGAGGTAATCCTCGGGGCGGTCGGTGCCGAACTCGTCGAGCATCAGGAAGGGATCGAGATCGGGCAGCTGCGGGCTGCCGATGACGCGGGTGAGCTTGACCCCGGCGCCGTCGGACGCAGGCTGGCCGCGAAGGGTGCGCAGTACGGGGCGGATGGACTGGCTCATGGCGACTCCGGACGGGGCCTCGTGGCGAGGCGACGGTGCAACTATGGGGGCTTCCGGCGACCGGTTCGAGGTGCTGGTGCCGCAACGCTGGGTTTCCCGCAGGCCTGCGCAGTGCGCCGAACGGCCGGAATTACCCCCGTCATGCGTTCTAACCGGTAGCCCGCCGACCATATCGCCGCCCCCAGACGATGGCCCTGCACGACATGCCCACCGCCCGCCGACGTCCCCCGCCCGGCCCCGCCCCGACCACCCCGGACCGGCTGCCGACCCTGGTGGCGCCGCGCCTCCAGCTGCGCTGGATCGAGGCCCGTGACCTGGACGGCCTGTATTCGGTCTTTTCCGACCCCGACGTCATGCGCTACTGGAGCCACGTCGCCTGGCCGCACCGGGACGAGGCGGCGATCTACCTCGAATCCATCCACCGCGGCTTCGAACAGGGCGATCTTTTCCAGTGGGGCATCGCACTGCGCGGCGACGACCACCTTATCGGCACCACCACGCTCTACGCCATCGACCACGCCCAGGGCCGGGCCGAGATTGGGTTTGCCCTTGCTCGGGAGCATTGGGGCCGTCGCTACGCCCGCGAGGCGCTGACGGTGCTGCTCGACCATGCCTTCGACGGCCTGGGGCTGCGCCGCATCGAGGCCGACGTGGACCCGCGCAACCAGGGCTCGCTCAACACCCTCGAGGCCCTGGGCTTCCGGCGCGAAGGTTACCTGCGCCAGCGCTGGCGCATTGCCGGCGAGCTCCAGGACAGCGTGCTGATGGGGCTGCTGGCCAGCGACTGGCCCGGCCCGCGCTGAGCCCGCATCCGCGTTGACAGCCGGCGGGGCCGGGTCGACGATGTCGCTTTCCTTGCCCCGGAGTCGACCATGTCCCTGCGCCTGAGCCTGATGGCTTCCGCCCTGCTGCTGGCCGCCTGCAGCCCCTCCCAGGAATCCGCGGACGCCACCGCCCCGGCGGAAGGCCCGACTGCCGGCGGCGGCGAACGCGTGGTGTATGTCTACAACTGGTCGGACTACATCGCCGAGGACACGCTGGAGAACTTCGAGGCGGAAACCGGCATCCGCGTGGTCTACGACGTCTACGACAGCAACGAAATGCTGGAAACCAAGCTGATGGCCGGTTCCTCCGGCTACGACCTGGTCTTCCCCTCGGCGCGTCCCTTCGCCCAGCGCCACATCCAGGCCGGGATCTACGCGCCACTCGACAAGGCGCGGCTCGGCAACCTTGGCAACCTCGACGCCGGCCTGCTGGCGGGCCTGCACGACGTGGACCCGGACAATACCCACACCCTGCCCTACATGTGGGGCACCACGGGCCTGGGCATCAACGTCGGCAAGGTGAAGGAGATCCTGGGCGAGGACGCACCGCTGGACTCGTGGTCGCTGCTGTTCGACCCGGCCAACGCTGAGAAACTCGCTGCCTGCGGCATCGCCGTGCTCGACGACGAACAGGAAACCTTCGCGGCCGCGCTGATCTGGAAGGGCCGCGACGCCAATGCGCTGGAAGGCGATGAAACCGCGGTCGTCAGCGAGGTCTACGCGGGGATCCGCCCGCACATCCGCTACTTCAATTCCTCGCGTTACATCGACGACCTGGCCAACGGCGACATCTGCCTGGCGATGGGCTATTCCGGCGACGTCTTCCAGGCCCGCGACAGCGCCACCGAAGCCGAAAACGGCATCGAGATCGCCTACATCATTCCGAAGGAAGGCGCGGTGCGCTGGGTGGACCTGATGGCGATCCCCAAGGACGCGCCGCATCCCGAAAACGCCCACGCCTTCATCGACTACCTGCTCAAGCCCGAGGTGGCCGCCGGCATCGTCGACTACGTGTCCTACGCCAGCCCGAACACGGCGGCCATGGAGCACGTGGACCCGGAGATCGCCGCCGACCCCGGCGTCTATCCGCCGGCCGACGTGATGGCCAAGCTGGTCGATCCGGTGACGCTGCCGCCCGGGACCACGCGCGAACGCGTGCGGGCCTGGACGACCATCAAGACCGGCCAGTAGCCCTCAGCGCATCGAACGCGGCGTGATGGCGCGCGACACGCGCCGCGAGTACACGTAGACGGTTGCCGGCGGTACGTTCCACCAGGTGAAGCTGCCGCGGCGCGCCGTGAGGTCGAGCGCGTCCAGCACTTCCCTGGCCACCGGATTGGCCGGCCCGTAGGTGAACTGCACGAAGCGACCCTGCGGCTGCAGGCACTCGAAGGCCGAGGCCAGGATCGCCTGCTGGGTCGGGCGCGGCATCGACAGCAGCCCCAGGCCCGACACGATGGCGTCGGCCGGGGTGTCGCCGTGGAAACCGTGCGCGCGCGCGACGTCGGCCAGGTCGCGGGCATCGGCGCAGGCCACGTGCACCTGCGGGAAGTGCCGCTGCAGGTGCTGGTGAAGTTCCTCGTTGAGCTCAAGCACCAGCAGGTCCGCCGGTTCGATACCCTGCTCCAGCAGCGCCCGGGTGAAGACCCCGGTGCCGCCGCCCAGTTCGATGATCCGACGGGCCTCATTCGGCAGTTCGGACATCATCTGGCGCGCCAGCTGCTGGCTCGAGGGCGAAATGGCGGCGACGCCGCGCGGGTTCTTCAGCCATTGGCGGAAGAATGTCCAAGTCTGCGCCAGCGCGGAGTGGGAGTGTCGGTTCATCGTCACAGGATAATGCCGGCCGGTTCGTTTCGTGCAGGTTAAGCGATCCCCGACAACACTGGGCTCCCGCCCCCGATCGAGGCAAGCGCCATGCGTCATGTCCTGTCCCTGCTGGTCCTGCTTCCCCTCGCGGCCTGCACCAGCACCGGCCCCGTCGCCACCGGGACACCCGGCGTCGTAGCCCACCCCAGCGAATGCCTGGACCCGGAACGCGCCCGCAGCTGGAGCCATGTCGACGACAGCACCCTGCTGGTGGACGCCGGCCCCCGGAAATACCGCGTGGTGCTGGCCGAATCCTGCTTCGCGCTGGGCACCTCGCCGGACCTTCGCTTCGTCGGCGACAGCATCAGCAACCGCGTCTGCGGCCATGCCGGCGAGTACGTGATCTCCGGTCGCCAGCGCTGCCGGATCCAGCGCGTCGAACGCCTGGACGATGCCGTGTACAAGCAGGCCCTCGACGAGGCCGAGGGCAAGTCCGGCGACGAGGACTGAGCCCGGCCCTCAGGGCCGGGTGAGTTCCCAGCAGCGGTGGATGCGCGGGTTGCGCTCGAAATCGGGCGCGATCGTCGCGGGCGTGATTTCCCTGGCCTGCGCGAACTCCGCCACGGCCTCTTCGTCGAGGCGGAACCGGCGGTAGTTGTTCGAGAACAGCAGCAAACCGTCCGGCGCGAGCCGCGCCATCGCCGCCCGCAGCAGGCGCACGTGGTCGCGCTGGGTGTCGAAATCTTCGGCGCGCGCGGAGTTCGAGAACGTCGGCGGATCGCAGAACACCAGGTCGTACTGCCCGCGGTCGGCGTCCAGCCAGGCCATCGCATCGGCCTGCACCAGCCGGTGCTGCGGCCCGGTGGCGCCATTGAGCGCCAGGTTGCCGGCGGCCCATTCCAGGTAGGTGCCCGACAGGTCGACGCTGGTGGTTTCCGATGCGCCGCCCACCGCTGCCTGCACGCTGGCGGCGCCGGTGTAGCAGAACAGGTTGAGGAAGCGCTTGCCGGCTGATTCGGCGGCGATACGCCTGCGGACCGGGCGGTGGTCGAGGAACAGGCCGGTGTCGAGGTAATCGAACAGGTTCACGCGCAGGCGGGCCCCGCCTTCGCGGACGACGAAGGTTTCGCCGCGCCGGTCCATGCTGCCGTACTTGCTGCCGCCCTTGCCGCGCGCGCGGGTCTTGACCGACACCTGAGCCGGCGGCACCGCGAAGGTATCGCGCACTGCATCCAGCAGTTCGCCAAAACGCCGGCGGGCGTCGGCTTCGGGGATGGAGCGCGGCGCCTCGTATTCCTGCACGTGCACGAACAGCCGTGCGTCGCCGCCGTCTTCGCTGTAGACGTCGACCGCGGCCGAGTATTCCGGCAGGTCGGCGTCGTAGGCGCGGAAGCAGGACACGCCCTCGCGCTCGCGCCATGACTTGAGCCGCTTGAGGTTCTTGCGCAGGCGGTTGGCGACCATCAGCGCGCCCTCGCCCAGCGGCCTGGCCTCGCGCGGCGCGCGCTCCGGCGGCCGCACCGGGTCGCATACGGCCAGGGTGCACTCGAGCGCGCCGTTGAAGAACGCATACCGTTTGCTGGCGCGCAGGCCGGTGGCCTGGGCCAGGTCCTGCGAACCGCACAGCAGCACCGCGCGCCAATCCGGCACCGCCGAGCGCAGCGCGTCGCCCAGGGCGCGGTAGAGCGCCGGGTCGGCGGCCAGGCGGGCGTCATAGGGTGGATTGCAGACGACCAGGCCACGCGCCGCGCCGGGCGCAACCAGCGCGGCGATGTCGCGGCGCTCGAGGGAAATCCACTCGGCGACGCCGGCGCGGTCGGCATTGGCCACCGCCGACTGCAGCGCCCGCGGGTCGAGGTCGGCGCCGAAGAAGACCGGGCGCAGCGCCGCCCGGCCGGCTTCGGCGCGCTGCCGGGCCTCGGTTTCAATGCGCGACCAAAGGGCCTCGTCGAACTGCTTCCAGCGCGTCGGCAGGGTGCCGGCCAGCCGGCGCAGGCCGGGCGCCTCGTCGGCGGCCATCAGCACGCCTTCGATCAGCAGCGTGCCGCTGCCGCACATCGGGTCGAGCAGCGCGCCGCCTTCGGCGTAGATTTTCGGCCAGCCGCCGCGCACCAGCATGCCGGCCGCCAGGTTCTCCTTCAGCGGCGCCTCGCCCTGCGACTGGCGCCAGCCGCGGCGGTGCAGCGGGCCACCGCCCAGGTCGACGGAGATGATGCCGCGGCCCTTTCGCACCACCAGGCTGACCCGCAGGTCGGGGCTGTCGGTGTCCACCGAGGGGCGCACGCCGTGGGCGGCGCGCATGCGGTCGACGATGGCGTCCTTGGTGCGCTGGGCGGCGTAACGTTCGTGCGTGAGCGCCGGACCGGAGACGTGCGCGTCCACCGCCAGCGTGCCTTCCGCGTCCAGGTGCGCAGGCCAGTCGATGGCGTGCACGCCCTGGTAGAGGTCGTTTTCGTTGGCGCAGTCGAACTCCGCCAGCGGCCAGTGCACGCGGCTCGCGAGGCGCGAGAACATCACCGCGCGATAGGCGACCTCGGGCTCGCCTTCGAAGTTGGCGCCAGCCAGCGCCGCGCTGGCGCGGGTGGCGCCGAGGGCCTGCAGTTCGTCGGCCAGCAGGTATTCGAGGCCCTTGGCGCAGGCGGCGAAGAACTTCATGGCGACAGCATCTGCAGGAAGCGGCCGAACTCCTCGGCGCAGAAATCGACGTGCGCCGCCAGGCGATGGCTGTCGGGCACCAGCACCAGCGGGTCGAGCCGGCGCTGCGCCCAGCGGGCCACGTCCATCGCGGGAATCAGTTCGTCTTCCCAGCCGTGGATGATGCGCGTGGGCACCATCGCGGCCTTGAGCTGGCGCGGCTCGACTTCCAGCGCCACCGGCGGCGCCATCAGGAACAGGCCGCCGACCGGCACTTCGCGCGAGACATGCGCGGAAATGTAGGCGCCCATGCTGGAACCGGCCAGGACCAGCGGCTTGCGGGTCACCAGATGGGCACGTTCGGCGAGGCGGCGGATGCGCGCCTTGACGTCGCCCAGCGGGCCCAGCACGTCGAGGTCGCGGTAGTCGGGGCGTTCATGGGTCCAGCCCAGCTGCCCCGCAACCTGCGCCAGCGCGGCGGCCTTGCTGGCCCCGGGGCCGCTTTCGAGACCGTGCGAGATGATGACGTGGCCGGTCATGGCGCGAGGTCGGCGGAAAACGGCATGGGGGACTCCGGAAACGGCCGCGATGTTAGCATGCGCCATGACCCCGGACCTGCCGCCAGAGCCCGCCCTCAACCACTGGCCCCTGCCCTACGAGGAGCGCCTGCAGGAGCGGCCGCCCGGCAACATCGACCTGGTCGTCATCCACTGCACCGAGCTTCCCGACCTCGCCGGCGCCCGCGAATTCGGCGAACGCGTGCTCTACGACAGCGGCACCGGCAACAGCGGCCACTATTACATCGACCGCGACGGCAGCATCCATGTCTTCGTCCGCCCCGGCCGCATCGCCCACCACACGCGCAGCTACAACGAACGTTCGGTCGGCATCGAGCTGGTCAACCGCGGCCGCTACCCGGACTGGCTCGATTCGCGCCGCCAAACCATGGAAGAGCCCTACACCGAGGAACAGGTGGCAGCCCTGCTGCACCTGCTCGCCTGGCTGAAGCGGGAAATCCCGTCGCTCGAGTTCATCGCCGGCCACGAGGACCTGGACCTGAGCCAGGTGCCGGCCAGCGACAACCTGCATGCACAGGTCTTCCGCAAGCGCGACCCGGGGCCGCGATTCCCCTGGTCGCGGGTGCTCGGGGCCGTGCCGCTGGAACGCATCCGCCCCTGAAACACGGGGCAGCGGGCGGCCCGGGTATAATCGCCGGCCGAACCCCGGAGTCCCCATGACCGCTTCCGTCGCCGCCGAACTGGTGGACCTGCTGCGCCTCGAGCGCCTCGAAGACAACCTGTTCCGCGGCCAGAGCCGCGACATCGGCACCAAGTACGTCTTCGGCGGCCAGGTGCTGGGCCAGGCCCTGTCCGCGGCCCAGCAGACGCTGGCCGGCGACCGCCACGTGCATTCGATCCACGCCTACTTCCTGCGCGCCGGCGACGTCGAGAACCCGATCGTCTACGACGTCGACCGCACCCGCGACGGCAACAGCTTCTCGGTCCGGCGCGTCACCGCCATCCAGCACGGCAAGCCGATCTTCGTGTTCGCCGCCTCCTTCCAGGAGGACGAACCGGGAAACGAACACCAGCTGGCGATGCCGACCGTGCCGCCGCCGGAGGACATCGAACCCGTCGCCGCGCCGACCGCCGAACAGCTGGCCCAGCTGCCGCCCAAGGCGCAGCGCTGGCTGTCGCGCATGGGGCCGTTCGAGATCCGGCCGGTGTACCCGCGCGACGAGGTCAAGCCGCCCAAGCGCCCGCCCTACCAGCAGGTCTGGTTCCGGCTGACCGGCGAAGTCGGCGATTCGCGCGTGCTGCACCAGGCGCTGCTGGCCTACGCCTCCGACTTCCACCTGCTGGGAACCGCCACCTTTCCGCACGGCATCAGCTACTACCAGCCGAACGTGCAGATGGCCTCGCTCGACCACGCGATGTGGTTCCACCGCCCCTTCCGCGCCGACGACTGGCTGCTGTATTCGCTCGACAGCCCCAGCGCCCAGGGTGCACGTGGCCTGGCGCGCGGCCAGATCTACGCGCGCGATGGCCGCCTGGTGGCCTCCACGGCCCAGGAAGGCCTGATCCGCGTGCTGCCCGAAGCCTGGAGTCCGAACTGATGCGCCAGGTCTTCACTTCGGTCCGGCTGGAGAACGTCGAAGCGGTCGAGAAGCTGCTCAACGAGGCCGGCATCCAGACCAAGGTCAACGGTGGCCGTACCTGGAAGGGCAACAGCCGCCGCGAGTTCAGCTACTCGAACAAGAACCACGATCCCAGCCAGCAGCCTTCGGTCTGGGTGGTCCGCCCGGACGACTTCAAGAAGGCGCGCGAAATCCTGCACGAGGCCGGCCTGCTCGAAACCACCGCCAAGACCGGCGGCTACGTGCCTGCGCCGCTGCAGTTCAGCGGAACCGCGGCCAACGACCCCGGTCGCAAGGTGTCCAAGCTGCGGCTGGTGCTGCTGGCGGCGGTGCTGGTCACCGGTGCAGTGATGGCGGCGCGGATGTTCCTGGCCTGATCCCAGTCACACCCTTCCCCTCCGCGGCGTCCCGGGTTTGAATCCCACCCGGAGACCGCCATGAGCACCGACGTCGTCGAAAGCCTGATCCACGCCCACCTGCCGGCCGCGGCCCGCGGCGACCGCGAGGCCTATGGCCGCATCGTCGCCGGCTGCCAGGGTACCGTCGCCTCGATCGCGCTGGCGATCGTGCGCGACGTGCCGGCCAGCGAGGACGTCGCCCAGGAAGCCTTCCTGTCGGCCTGGCAAAACCTGCGCCGCCTCAAGAACCCGGACAGCTTCCTGCCCTGGCTGCGCCAGATCACCCGCAACCTCGCCCGCGACCACCTGCGCGCGCAGGCCCGGCGGCGCGCGCCCGGCGGCGACGTCGAAGCCCTGCTGGCCGAGGTCGCCGACCCGCATCCGATGCCCTGCGAACAGGCCGCCGACCACGAGGAACACGACATCGCCGCGGCGGTTATCGACAGCCTGCCGGCGGAGAGTCGCGAAGTCCTGCTGCTGTATTACCGCGAAGGCCAGAACACCCGCCAGGTCGCGGGCCTGCTCGGCCTGCAGGACGCGGCGGTGCGCAAGCGGCTGCAGCGCGCCCGCGAACGCGTGCGCGGTGAACTGCTCGAGCGGCTGGGCAGCTTCGCCCGCGGCACGGCGCCGGGCCTGGCCTTCACCACCGCCGTGGCGACCGCGCTGACGATCGCCGCGCCACCGGCGGCCGCAGCCACCGCCCTGGGCGCGGGGGCCCTCGGCGGCGCTAAGGGACTGGCCAAACTCGGCCTCGGCGCGTTCGGGGCCGCGGCGGTGGGCATCCTGGGGGGCCTGATGGGCCTGTGGTTCGGCGTGCGCCGCTACGTGCGCGAACCCTTCGACGATCGCGAGCGCCGCGGCGTCCTGCTTTACGTCGCCGTCGGCGCCCTGCTTGTGGTCGGCTTCAGCGTCGGCATCAACCTGCTGGCCAGCGTGCCGGGCTGGGTGCCGCACCTCGCCCTGTCGCTGGGCTTCATGGTCGGCATCGTGCTGCTGTGCGCCGTATGGCTGCCCCGGGTACTGGCGCCGCGCCACGCCCGCGAACGCGAACTCGACCCGGTGGGTGCGGCCAGGCGCCAGGCGCGCGAACGTCGCAAAGGCCGCATCGGCGCCATCGCGGGCCTGCTGCTGGGTTCGGCGGGGCTGGTGCTGGGGCTGTGGCTGAGCGGCCGCATGGGCTGATGCCTAAAACGGCGAAGGCCCCGGGGTCGCCGGGGCCTTCGCGTCGCATGGACCGGTGTGGTCCGCGCTACATCGTGTGCGTGGGTTTGTCCGCTTCCAGCGTGCCGGCCAGGAAGGTTTCGATCTTGCCCTTCACCGCTTCGGCTTCGGCGGTGTCGGCGAACTGCACGCCGATGCCGGCACCGCGGTTGCCCTGGGCACCCGCCGGCGTCAGCCAGACGACCTTGCCGGCCACGGGCAGGCGGTCCTTTTCCTCCATCAGCGACAGCAGGATGAACACCTCGTCGCCCAGGGAGTACCGCTTGGTGGTGGGCACGAAGATGCCGCCACCCTTCACGAAGGGCATGTAGGCGTTGTAGAGCGCCGCCTTGTCCTTGATGGCCAGGGACAGGATGCCCTGCCTCGCGCCCGCGCCGCCTCCGATCATCGTCGTGCTCCCGTCCTTGCCGTGTCCTTGAACATGCTACGCCATTCGAGCAGCAGCCCGGCCAGCGCCAGGTCGTGGCGCAGGGCCGGCACCGCCAGCTGGCTGCGCAGGCGGTTGGCGGCGTCGAACCACGCCGAGAGCTTCTGGAAATCGCCGGGCAGGGTCAAGCCCGGCGCCGGCGCCCCGGCCAGGCGATGCGAAAGACCGTCGAGCACGGCTTCGGCGGCGAAGCGCAGGCGCAGCGGCGCGAGGTCGTCGGCGAGCCAGGCGCCCGCCATTTCGACCGGGCTGCGCCGGCCCTCGACCAGGGCTCCCAGCTCCTTCATCACGTCGGCACGCAGCGCAAGCTGGCCGCCCTCGAGCCAGTCAGCGGCCAGGCCCGGGTGGCCGCGGGCGGCATCCAGGGCCCGCTGACGCGCCTGCGGGCCGTGGCCCTTCCCTGCCAGCCAGGCCTCGGCCTCCCCGCGCGGCGGCAGGCGGAATTCCAGACGCTGGCAGCGGCTGCGGATGGTCGCCGGCAGCCGCCCGGGCTGGTCGGTGACCAGAAGCAGGTAACGGCCGGGCGCCGGTTCTTCCAGGGTCTTGAGCAGGGCGTTGGCCGAGGCGGTGTTGAGCGCGTGCGCGGGCTCGACCAGCGCGACCTGGGCGCCGCCGAGCTGCGGTGTCAGCGCGAACCACTGGCCCAGTGCGCGCATCTGGTCGACCACGATCTCGCTGCGCAGCTTGTCGCCCTTTTCAGTGGGAATGAAGCTGACGTGCCTGAAGTCGGCATGGGTGCCGGCCTCGAACTGGCGGCAGCCGCGGCAGGCGCCGCAGGCCTGGCCGTCGCCCGCGGGCGTGGCGCAGAGCAGGCGTCGGGCAAGCCGCATCGCGACTTCGCGTTTGCCCATCAGCGCCGGACCCAGCAGCAGCAGCGCATGGCCGAGCCGGCCTTCGGCCAGGGCGCCGGTGGCCTGGTCGTACTGGCGCTGCTGCCAGGGCGCGAGCCCGGTCACGCCCGGCTCCCAAGCCAGCTGCGCAGGGTGGCCATGGCGGCGTCGCGCACGGCGTTCGCCGGGAGGCTGGCGTCGATCACGCGGAAGCGTTCCGGTTCGGCGGCGGCGCGCGCCAGGTAGGTCCTGCGCACGCGCTCGAAGAAATCCTCGTGCTCGGATTCGATGCGGTCCGGTTCGCCGCCGCGCGAACGCGCGCGTTCCAGGCCCTGGGCCACGCCGACGTCGAGCAGGAAAGTCAGGTCCGGCCGCAGGCCAGCGGCCCAGCGTTCGAGTTCGGCGATGTGGCCCGTGTCCAGCCCGCGACCGCCGCCCTGGTAGGCGAAGCTGGCGTCGGTGAAGCGGTCGGCCAGCACGGCCGCGCCGCGCTCCAGGGCAGGGCGGATGACCCGGCGCACCAGCTGCGCCCGCGCCGCGAACATCAGCAGCAGCTCGGCCTCGGGCACCAGGTCGCGCCCCGGCGCCAGCAGCAGCTCGCGGATGGCCTCGCCTTCGGGCGTGCCGCCGGGTTCGCGCGTGCACACCACCTCGCGCCCGCCCTCGGCCAGCACTTCGCGCAGCGCCGCCAGCACGGTGGACTTGCCGGCGCCCTCGCCGCCTTCAAGGCTGATGAAGAGGCCGGGCATCAGCGGCAGCGCTTGAGCTGGTGGCAGGCCACCGCGCGGTTGTGTTCGGCCAGCGTCGAGGAAAACACGTGGCTGCCGTCGCCGCGCGAAACGAAATACAGCGTGTTGCCAGGCAGCGGGTTCGCCGCCGCCTGCAGCGCGGCGCGGCCCGGCATCGCGATCGGCGTCGGCGGCAGGCCGCCGCGGGTGTAAGTGTTGTAGGGCGTGTCGGTGCTCAGGTCGCGGCGGCGGATGTTGCCGTCGTAGGCGCTGCCCATGCCGTAGATGACGGTCGGGTCCGTCTGCAGGCGCATGCCCAGCTTCAGGCGGCGGACGAAGACACCTGCGATCTCCGGGCGCTCAGAGGCCTTGCCGGTTTCCTTCTCGATGATCGAGGCCAGCGTGAGCAGTTGCTCCGGGGTTTCCAGCGGCAGGTCGTCGAGGCGGTCTTCCCAGGCCTCCGCCAGCGCGGTGTCCATGGCCAGCATCGCGCGCCGCAGCAGGTCCAGGTCGCTCATGCCGCGGGTGTAGTGGTAGGTCTCGGGCAGGAAGCGGCCTTCGGGATGCACGCCCTCGCGGCCCAGGGCCTTCATCAGCGCCGCGTCGTCGGTGTCGGCCAGGGTCTGGCGGATCTCCGGGTCGCGGGCCAGCGCGGCGCGCAGTTCACGCAGGTTCCAGCCTTCGACGATCGTGAAGCGGTAGTGGATGACGTCGCCGCGCTCGAGCTTGCGCAGCAGTTCGGCCGGGGTGATGCCGTGTCGGATCGTGTAGTCGCCCACCTGCAAGCGCGAGACCACGTTCATTTCGTGGGCCAGCGCCTTCCACTCGATGTCATGGCCTTCATCGACGCCGAGTTCGCGCAGCTTGTCGAGGATGTCCTGGAAACCGTCGCCGGACTCGACCACCAGGATGCGTTCGGATTCGGCCAGCGCGATCGGGGCGTTGGCGAAACCCTCGTAGCGCTGCCAGAACCAGCCGCCCAGGGCGACCGCGACCAGCAGGGTAAGCGCCACCAGGGCCTTGAGCAGTTTGTACGACGAAGACTTAGGCAAGGGGGGCTCCGGTCAGGCGGCCGGCAATTCGCGGCCCAGGGCCCGGCGCAGGGATTCGGTCGCCGGGTGCGGTGGCCAGTGCAGGTCGTCGAGCTGGCCGACCGGCAGGATACCGCGCACGGCATTGCACAGGAAAAGCGCCTCGGCAGAGGCCAGGGATTCCGGCTTCAGCACGGCCTCGGCGGCAGCGGGCTCGTTCGCCAGCACCCAGGCCCGCGCCAGGCCCGCCACGCCGCCGTCGGCCAGCGACGGCGTCAGCCATCGGCCATCGACCAGCGCGAACAGGTTGGCGGCGGTGGCGCAGGCCAGGTTGCCGCTGGCGTCGAGCATCAGGCCTTCGTGGATGCCGGGGGCGTGCCATTCGGCGCGGGCCAGGACCTGGTCTAGCCGGTTGAGGTGCTTGATGCCCGCCAGCGCCGGCTGCAGCGACACGCGCGTCCGGCACCAGCGCAGGCGCAGCGGGCCCTGTGCCGGCGGCAGTTCGTGCACCGACAGCACCAGGCCGGGTTCGGGCGCAGCGGGCGGTGCGTAGCCGCGGCCGCCGGCGCCGCGGGTCAGCACCAGCTTGAGCACGGCCGATGCCGGCGATTCGCCGAGCAGGGTTTCGACCTGTGCACGCAGCCAGTCGCGATCGGGCAGCGGGATGCCCAATACGCCGGCGCCGCGACCGAGCCGCGCCATGTGCGCGTCCCACCACGGAACCTGCCCTCCGGCAATCCGCATGGTTTCGAACAGCCCGTCGCCGTAGGCCAGGCCGCGGTCGGCGGGATCCAGGCAAGCCACGGCCTCGCGGCCACGGAACAGGCGGGTGGCGGGCAGGCTCATCCGGCGGCTCCCAGCGTGCGCAGCAGGCCGCGGGCCTTGGCGCGCGTCTCCTCGAGTTCTCGAGCGGCGTCCGAATCAACGACGATGCCGGCGCCGGTGCGGAACTGCATTTCGTCGCCCGCCAGCCAGGCGCTGCGGATCAGGATGTTCAGGTCCATGTCGCCGTCATTGCCGAGGTAGCCGAAGGCACCGGTGTAGGCACCCCGCCCTTCCCCTTCCAGCTCGGCGATGACCTGCATGCAGCGCACCTTGGGTGCGCCGGTGATCGTGCCGCCGGGAAAAACCGCGCGCACGACCGCGCCCGGCGTGGCGTCGCCGCGCAGCGTGCCGGTGACGTTCGAGACGATGTGGTGCACGTGGGCATAGCTCTCCACGCCCATCAGCTCGTCGACGCGCACGCTGCCGGGTTCGCAGACGCGGCCCAGGTCGTTACGCTCGAGGTCGATCAGCATCACGTGTTCGGCGCGCTCCTTGGGGTTGCCGACCAGGTCGCGGATGCGGGCCTGGTCGTCGTCGCCGGGAAAACGCGGACGGGTGCCGGCGATCGGACGGGTGTCCACGCGGCGGCCGCGCACCGACACCAGCCGCTCGGGCGAGGAGCTCAGCAAGGCGGCATCGCCGAACCGCATCAGGCCGGCGAAGGGCGCGGGATTGTTCTCGCGAAGCCGCGCATACACGGCGGCCGGATCCGGAGCAGCCTCGAAACGGGCGCGCCAGGCCCGCGAGAGGTTGACCTGGAAGACGTCGCCGGCGCGCAGATATCCGTGGATGCGCTCCACCCCGTCGGTGAAGCGCGTCGGCAGGTCCTCTTCCAGCGTGGGTGCGGCGAAATCGCCGGCGGCCGGCGCCATCGCCGCGGCGGCCAGCGTCTCCAGCCAGTGCGCGGCGCCGGGTTCGGCAACGGCCAGGCAGCGGCCGCTGTCGCGATCGCGCAGCACCGCGGCCGGGCAGCGCCAGGCAATCGCCACCGGCAGCGGCCCCGGGGCCGGCGGCAGATCGAGGGTGGGTTCGACCTGTGCGGCCAGCTCGTAGGCCAGGAACAGCGCCCAGCCGCCCTCGAACGGCAGGCCGTCGCTGGCGCGCGGCTGCCTCGCGACCGACCAGCGCACATCGAGCTCGCTCAGGAAGTCCAGGCCGACCACCGCGCCGTCGGCCAGCGAACGCACATGGCCGTCGACATCCAGGCGCAGCCCTTCGCCATCGGTGGCCAGCAGCAGGTCCCAGCGCGAAAGTGCGTTGCCGCCCGCGACGCTTTCGAGCAGCAGCGGGAAGCGGGCCGGATTCGCCGACTGCAGGCGCAGCAGGTCGGTGCCCGGCGGCAGCGCGAGGGTGGTCATCGCGGCGACCGGGGCGGCCGGCGTCAGAGCCGCTTGAACACCAGGCTGCCGTTGGTGCCGCCGAAACCGAAGCCGTTGGAAACGGCCACGTCCACCTGCAACCGGCGCGCGATGTTGGGCACGTAGTCGAGGTCGCAGCCATCGCCGGGCGCGTCGAGGTTGATCGTCGGCGGGATGACGCCGGTATGCAGCGCCATCACGGTGAACACCGCCTCGACGCCGCCGGCGGCGCCGAGCAGGTGGCCGGTCATCGACTTGGTGGAGCTGACCATGGTCTTGTAGGCGTGTTCGCCCAGCGCGCTCTTGATCGCCAGGGTTTCACCCAGGTCGCCCAGCGGCGTGGACGTGCCGTGGGCGTTGAGGTAACCGACCTGTTCGGCGTTGACGCCGGCGTCCTTGAGCGCGGCGCGCATGCAGCGCGCGGCGCCGTCGCCGGTTTCGCTGGGCGCGGTCATGTGGAAGGCGTCGGAGCTGGCGCCGAAACCGGCGAGCTCGCAGTAGATGCGTGCGCCGCGGGCCTTCGCGTGTTCGTACTCTTCCAGGATCAGGATGCCGGCGCCGTCGCCGAGCACGAAGCCGTCGCGGTCCTTGTCCCAGGGCCGGGAGGCGCGCGTCGGGTCGTCGTTGCGGGTCGACATGGCCTTCATCGAACAGAAACCGCCCACCGAGGTCGGCGTGCAGCCGTGTTCGGCGCCGCCGGCGACCATGATGTCGGCGTCGCCGTACTGGATCATGCGCATCGCCATGCCGATCGAGTGGTTGGCGGTGGCGCAGGCCGAGACGGCGGAAAAATTGGGGCCCTTGATGCCCTTGAGGATCGTCAGCTGGCCCGGGAGCATGTTGATGATCGTGCTGGGCACGTAGAAGGGCGAGATCTTGCGCGGGCCGCCCTCGTGCAGCGCGATCGCCGTGTCCTCGATGCCGCGCACGCCGCCGATGCCGGAGCCGACCAGCACGCCGATGCGTTCGGCGTTCTCGTCCGTCACTTCCAGGCCGGCGTCCTCCATGGCCTGGAAGCTTGCGGCCAGGCCGTAATGGATGAAGGTGTCCATCTTCTTGACGTCCTTCGGCGGCAGGAAGGACTTCGCATCGAAATCGCGCACCTCGCCGGCGATGCGGGTGGCATAGGCCGAGGCATCGAAGTGGGTGATCTGGCCGATGCCGCTGCGGCCGGCCTCGATGCTTTCCCAGGCGGTGGCGAGGGTATTGCCGATGGGCGAGACGATGCCCATGCCGGTGACGACGACGCGACGATGACTCATGGCGAAACTCCGCTATGGATTCAGGGTGCGCGGGCTGGCCGCGCAAGCGCCGGCGATCATGCCGACATTCGGTCCGGATGCCGCAAACGCGCAGGGCCGCGCAAGCGCGGCCCCGGCGTACAAACCGTCAGGCGATCAGGCCTTGACGTGGGCCTTGATGTAGTCGATGGCCTGCTGGACGGAGGTGATCTTCTCGGCCTCTTCGTCCGGGATTTCGCACTCGAACTCTTCCTCGAGGGCCATGACCAGCTCGACGGTGTCCAGGGAGTCGGCGCCGAGGTCGTCCACGAACGAGGCGTTCACGGTGACTTCCTCTTCCTTCACGCCCAACTGCTCGACGACGATTTTCTTGACGCGTTCTTCGATGCTGCTCATGGATCTGTCTCCTCCCGGAGGAATGTTTGCGGGCGCATTGTAATCAAATGCCGGCCGCGGCGGGCGCCTGACGCGCCGCGGCCTGGGATCGGGTGGCCGGATTCTAACGCAAATCCTGCCCCCACAAGGGCTTAGGGCATGTACATGCCGCCGTTTACATGCAGGGTTTCGCCGGTGATGTAGGCCGCGGCCGGGCTGGCCAGGAAGCCCACGGCCCGGGCGATGTCCGCCGGTTCGCCCAGGCGGCCCAGGGCGATCTGGCCCACCAGCGCCTCGCGCGAGGCTTCCGGCAAGTCCTTGGTCATGTCGGTCTGGATGAAGCCGGGCGCGACCACGTTGACGGTGACGCCGCGGCTGCCGATTTCCTTGGCCAGCGACTTGCTGAAGGCGATGATGCCGGCCTTGGCCGCCGCGTAGTTGGCCTGGCCGGCGTTGCCGGTAACGCCGATGACCGAGGCGATGTTGACGATGCGGCCCTTGCGCGCCTTCATCATGCCGCGCATCACCGCCTTGGAGGTGCGGAACACCGAGCTGAGGTTGGTGTCGAGGATGGCCTGCCAGTCCTCGTCCTTCATGCGCATCAGCAGGTTGTCGCGGGTGATGCCGGCGTTGTTGACCAGGATCGAGATGGCGCCGAAGGACTTCGAGATTTCATCAAGCACGGCGTCGACGTCGGCGCTGCTGGAGACATCGAGCCTGCGCCCCGCCCCGCCGGACGCAGCGAGGCGCTCGCCGATCGCGGCGGCGCCGGCGTCGCTGGTCGCGGTGCCGATGACGGTGGCGCCCATCGCCGCCAGCTCGTCGGCGATCGCCGCGCCAATGCCGCGGCTCGCACCCGTTACCAGCGCGATTTCACCCTTGAGGACTTCAGACATTCTCGGTTCTCCAGAATCAGGTTTCAGCTTTCCCAATCCGACAAGGCGGAGTCGAAGTCGGCGGGTGCGCCGAGGGCGCGGGCGTCGAGGGATTTGTCGATGCGTTTGGCCAGGCCGGTGAGCACCTTGCCGGGGCCGCATTCGGCGATGCGGGTGGCACCCCTGGCGGCCAGCGCCTGCACGCATTCGGTCCAGCGCACCGGCAGGTAGAGCTGGCGTACCAGCGCGTCGCGGATGGCCTGCACGCCTTCGTGGACTTCGCCATCGACGTTCTGCACCACCGGCAGCTGCGGCTCGCGCCAGTCCATGCCGGCCATCACTTCGGAAAGCCGGTTGGCCGCCTCGCGCATCAGCGGCGTGTGCGAGGGCACCGACACGGCCAGCTTCACCAGCTTGCGCACGCCGCGCGCCTGCAGTTCGGCCATCGCGCGATCCACCGCCGCGGCATGGCCGCCAATCACGACCTGGCCCGGCGAGTTGAAGTTGGCCGGAACCACCACTTCGTCACCCGAAACCGCTTCGCAGACCTCGGCGACCAGCGCGTCCTCGGTTCCCAGCACCGCGGCCATGGCGCCGGTGCCCGCGGGCACGGAGTGCTGCATCAGCCGACCGCGCTCGCGCACCAGCCGGGCGGCGTCGGCGAGCGTCAGCGAATCCGCCGCCACCAGCGCCGCGTATTCCCCGAGGCTGTGGCCGGCCAGCAGCTGCGGCCGCGCCCCACCGCGCGCGCACCAGGCGCGCCAGGTGGCGACACCGGCCGCCAGCAGCGCCGGCTGGGTGAACTCGGTCTGGTTGAGCTGGTCCTCGGGACCCTGCTGCGACAGCGCCCACAGGTCGACGCCCGCGCCTTCCGAAGCCTCGTCGAAAGCGGCTCGCACTTCGGCATGGGCGGCGGCGAGTTCGGCAAGCATGCCCAGCGACTGGGAACCCTGGCCGGGAAACACGAAAGCGATGGTCTGGCTCATCGGCGGTCCGGTTGGCGTAATCGACGAATGATAAGCGAGGCGGGCCCGCTTTCGTCTGTACCGCCGCGTAGGGTCAGGCCGTGGCGCGGGCCAGGCTGGACAGGGCTTGGGCGACGCCGCGCGCGCGCTCCCCGAACAGGCAGGCGACCGGCGAGATCCAGCAAAGCGCGGAAGCCGTGCGCGTCACTTCGGTCCGCACCTCGGGGGTTTCGCGTTCCAGGTGCGCCTTCAGCAGGCGCGCATGTTCCCCCGGCTGGCTGCACAGGAAGCGCGCGGTCGAATGTGCGTAGAACAGGACGTCGCGCGCCTGCGCCGCCGGCAGCGACATGGTCGTGCCGGGGTCTTCCTCCAAGTCGATGAAGCCGACGCAGCCGTCGCGCACCGTCAGGTTGCGCGCGAAGGCCTGGCTCAGGTAACCACCGCGGGCATGCAGGTCGGCCAGCGCGTCCAGGCCCAGCTGCACCAGGCGGCTTCGCTTGTCGTCGTCGGGTTCGGCGCGGCAGACGACGGCCAGCGTGGGTCCCAGGTCACCCAGAAGAAGCTCGCGGTCGCCCACGGCCAGCACCGGCGGCACGTTGGCGCCCAGTGCCGCCAGGCGATTGATCATCGCCTGTTCGGTGCGGCACGCGAGCTCCGGAGAGAGCGGCATCGGCGCCAGCAGCGCGTTCGCACCCAGGCGTCGCGCAATCCACCGCAGCGCGGCGATACGCCGACGATGGCCGCCATCGGCATAGGTCTTGCGCCAGGCGACCTGGCCCTGCCAGCTTTCGCGGCGGACCCGCGTGACGGCCATGGCTCAGTAGCGGATGAGCGCCGAACCCCAGGTGAAGCCGCCGCCGAAGGCCTCCAGCAGCAGCAGCTGGCCGCGCTGGACCTTGCCCGAGCGCACGGCCTCGTCCAGCGCCAGCGGCACCGAACCCGAGGACGTGTTGCCGTGCTTGTGCACGGTGACGATGACGCGCTCCATCGGCATGTCCAGCCGCTTCGCGGTGGCTTCGATGATGCGCAGGTTGGCCTGGTGCGGGATAAGCCAGTCCAGGTCGGACTTGTCTAGGCCGTTGGCCGACAGGGTTTCGTCGACGACGGCGTCGAGCGCCTTCACGGCGTGCTTGAAGACTTCGTTGCCGGTCATCAGGACGCGCACGCCGGCATTCTTCTCTTCGGGTTTGAAGCCCGCGGACACGCCGACCGGGTTGTAGAGCAGTTCCTTCTTGCCGCCGTCGGCGTGCAGGTGCGTCGAGAGGATGCCGGCTTCGGCATCGGCCTTGAGCACCACCGCGCCGGCACCGTCGCCGAACAGCACGCAGGTGTTGCGGTCGGACCAGTCGAGCATGCGGGTCAGGGTTTCGGCGCCGATCACCAGCACCGTGCGGGCATTGCCCGAGCGCACGAAGGCGTCGGCGACGCTGAGCGCATAGATAAAGCCCGAACAGGCGGCGTTGACGTCGAACGCGGCGCAGCCGTTGGCGCCCAGGCGGTGCTGCACGAGGCAGGCCGTGGAAGGGAAGATCAGGTCGGGCGTGGTGGTGCCCAGGATGATCATGTCGAGCTGGTCGGCGGTGACGCCGGCCGCTTCCATGGCCGCACGCGCGGCGCGTTCGGCGAGGTCGGCGGTGGTTTCACCCTCGGCCACGACGTGGCGCTGGCGGATGCCGGTTCGCGAGGCGATCCACTCGTCGCTGGTTTCGACGAACTGTTCGAGGTCCTTGTTGCTCAGGACCTTTTCCGGCAGGGCGCTGCCCGTGCCTGCGATACGCGAGAAAACGGCCATGGTCACATCCTCTGCCAACCGTCGGAAACGCACGCGGCGGGCCTGGCCCGCCGCGCAAGGCTTACGTCAGGCCGCTCCCGCGAAGCGCGGGACGCGGCAGGCGGCCTCAGTCTTCCTCGACCACCGAGGTCTTGGTCGCGATGACCTTGCGGCCGCGGTAGTAGCCGTCCTTGGTGACGTGGTGGCGCAGGTGGGTTTCGCCCGTGGTCGGGTCGGTGGCCAGCTGCTTGGCGGTGAGCGAGTCATGCGCACGGCGCTGGCCGCGGCGGGACGGGGAAACACGGGACTTCTGGACGGCCATGGCTTGTCTCCAACTACTTCTTCTGTTCCTTCAACGCGGCGAGCGCGGCGAAAGGGTTTGGTTTCTCTTCCTCTTCCACCTCGTCGGGCCACCTGGCCTCGAGTTCCGCGGAATCGGGATCGATCGGTACCACCGGCACGGCGAGGATCAGTTCATCCTCGACCAGGCCGGCCGGGTTCAGCTCGCCACTGGCGTCGAGCAGGAGGGGTTCGACGCCCTCCCGCAAGGCTGCTTCCTGCGACTCGTCGGTGATCAGGCCCAGGCGCTGGTTGATGCGCACCGGATGCAGGAACCGTTCGAGCGTACGCTGGCACAGCAGCGGCAATTCGGCCTCGGCACGCACCTCGACGTAACGCATACCCATCGCGTCCACGCCGAATTCGACCTCGAACCGGCAATCTCCCTCGGCATCCGCCAGCGCCGGCCGAAGCCGGGACATCCCGGCCAGGGGCAGGCGGCCATCGAACAGCCGTTTGGCCGCAACCATGCGCCAGGCATCGAGCACAGGAGGCAAGGAAGCGGACATAAGCGCGGGATTTTAGGCCCGGGAAGACCCCATGTCAAACCCAAGTAGCTGCAGGAACAGGGGTTTGCCGCCTGCCGCAGGCCTGGTGCAGACTGGCCCCAGCCAACGGAAAACCGCATGGATACCCTGATGACCCTCGGCCTGGCCGCACTGGCGCTGGCCGTCGCCCTGCTTTGGTGGATCCTGCGTGGCCGCCGCCGGGACCGCAGCCTGGTGCGCCTGCTGGACCTGGCCGACGAAATGGAAGGCCTGCTCGACCGCAGCCAGGTCCACATGCAGTCCCTGCAGGCCGTGGTCGGCCGCGTGCCGGCGGACATGGCCGCGGTCGCCCAGGCCTCGCTGGAAAGCACCCTGCCGGTGCGCGAGGCCAAGCGCGACCTGCTCCAGCACCGCCTGTGGATAAAACACCACGGCCAGCAGGCCCGCCAGGCCGAGCTCGACGCCGCCTGCGCGGCCCTGGACCGGGCCCGGGAACGCCTGGCCGGCGGCCTGGCCGAACTCGAGCGCGCCGGCGCCGAACTGGCCGAGGCCACCGAAGCCAGCGAACGCGCCGCCGAACGCGAGCCTCCGACCCTGCGCCGGCCGGCCTCGCGCCCGTGAGCCGGCTGGTCCTGGCTTCCACCTCGCGCTACCGGCGCGAGCTGCTCCAGCGCCTGGCCCTGCCCTTCGAGGTGGAGCGGCCGGACACCGATGAAACGCCGCTGCCTGGCGAGAACCCGCTGGCCCTGGCGCGCCGCCTGGCCCTGGCCAAGGCACGCGCCGTGGCGGCGGCGCATCCGGAGGCCTGGGTCATCGGCTCGGACCAGGTCGCTGAGCGGGATGGCCAGGCCATCGGCAAACCCGGCGACGCCGACACGGCGATCGCCCAGCTGCTGGCCGCCTCCGGCCGCGAGCAGCGCTTCCACACCGCCTTTTGCCTGTTCCGCCAGTCCGATGGCGCCCTGGTCGCCGGCGAGGACCTCACCGTGGTCCGTTTCCGCGACCTCGATGCCGACGAGGTGGCCCGCTACGTGGCCGCGGAACAGCCGCTGGACTGCGCCGGCAGCTTCAAGTGCGAAGGCCTGGGCATCAGCCTGTTCACCGCGATCGAAACCCGCGATCCCACGGCCCTCGTTGGCCTGCCGCTGATCGCCCTCGCCGCCTCACTGCGCCTCGCCGGGTTCCGGCTGCCCTGAGGGGCGCCACTGCACCGGCTGCGCCGGCCACTCCTCGACGACGCCATCGGCGCCATGCAGGCGCAGGCCCAGCCAGGCCCGTCCGGCCGCGACGCCGGGCACCGCCGGCATGCGCAGGCTGAAGCCGAACCGGTCGCCGTCCTCCGGGGGCAGCGTCCAGTAATTGGCCACGTCCGGACGCGGCAGGCCCGGTTCGACTTCAGCCACCAGCTTCCCGTCAAGCAGCACCCCGACCCGGACGATCCGTCCGCCGGACTTGAGTGCCCAGCCGCGCAGCTCGTCGCCCGGCGCCAGCCCGTTACTGCGGGCAGGCGTTTCCAGCCAGGCGAGGGCAGGCAGCCTGCAGCCGCCCGCCGGCGCCGTCGCGGCATCGCGCGCGAGCGCGAAGCGCAGGAAACGCTTGCGTCCGTGGTCCACGTTCAGCACCCGCGCGGCCGGCAAGCCGCCGGCGCGCCAGCACAGCTCCCGGTAGCCGTCGAGCCGCAGGCGCAGCGGCCGCGCGGTGTCCTCGACCACCAGCAGGACGGGCCGCCCGTCCCAGTCCCGGGCACCCTGGTCAAGCACGCCCCATGCACCCAGCTGCACCGCACGCCCGTGCTTGTCATTGAGCGGATGCGGAAGCACGCGCACGTCGTCGCGGCCCAGCGCCAGCCGCAGCTGTGCGGCCAGCATGAAATTGTCGGCCACCAGCACCGTGCCGGGCGGCATGTCCTGCAGGTCGCGCCGCACCGTCGCGGCCACCTCGTCCCAGCCGCTGAAGTTGTCGGCGTAGGCGGAACTGCCGGCCAGCCAGGTCCGGCCCGCCGGCACGGCCAGCACCGCCAGGTAGGCCAGCACCAGCGCGAGGCCGGCCGCGGCCAGGGCATGCAGCAGCCTGCGCGACCCTGGCCGCCAGCGCGCAAGCACCGGCGGCGCCACGCAGCACAGGGCCAGCCAGCCCGCCAACGGCCAATGGAAGGTGACGCGCTCGGCATCGGCGAAAAACCCGAGCACGAAATAGCCGGGCACGGCCACCAGTCCCAGGCCCAGCATGAAGCCCCACGCCGGCTCCGGATCGCGCCGCCGACGCCAGCATTCGACCAGCGAACCAAACAGCAGCCAGGCCAGTGGCGGCGTCAGCAGGAGCAGTTGCACCAGCGGCCACCACAGTCCGCGCCACTGCGGCTGCCAGGGATGACGATCAACGAACTGGAAACCAAGGCCCGCGCCCGCGTTCGAAAAATTCCAGGCCAGCACCGGCGTCCAGGCCAGGGCGCCCACCGCCAGCGCGAGCCAGAGGCCCGGATGCCGCAGCAGCGCCCGACCCGCCGGCGAGCAGGCCAGGCCGACAGCGCCGGCCAACACCACCAGCGCGAACCGGTAGTGCGCGAATGCACCCATCGCCAGCGCCAGCGCCAGTTGCACCAGCGCGCCAGCCGTCACCCGCCGCATCAGCGCCGCGAACGCGTCCAGGCACAGCAGCGCCGCCACCAGCATCGGCACGTCCGGCAGGGCAAGCAGGCCCATCAACCCGCCCAGCGGCATCAGCAGCGCCAGCAGGCCGGCCTGCCAGCCGGCTTCGGCGCCGAACCAGCGGCGCGTGATGCGCACGACCAGCCACGGCAGCAGTGCACCCAGCAGCACGAAAGGCAGGCGCAGCGCGAATACGCCCGGGCCGCCGACCTGCGCGCCCAGCCACGCGATCCACGCCGTGAGCCCCGGCAGGTCGGAATACACCCAGGCCGGATGCCGCCCTTCCCACGCGTAGAAGGCTTCGTCGCCGAACGGCTGCAGCGTCGCCGCCAGCACCAGCTTCGCCAGCAGCAGCAAGGTCCACAGCAGCAGGAATTTCACGCGTTTCGAACCGGTCCGCATGCCAGCATCCACAAGGTATCCTTCCTGAAACCAACGCCGGGACGCACGCATGCACGCGCAGGCCAAACACGCCGACATCCTACCCGAGCGCACCCGCCAGGCCCTCGACGACGCCCTCGCCCAGGTCAACCAGCTCGTGCTGGGCAAGGCGCGGGAGGTGAGGCTGGCGTTCACCACCTTGCTCGCCGGTGGCCACCTGCTCATCGAAGACCTGCCCGGCCTGGGCAAGACCACCCTGGCCCGGGCGATGGCCGCGACGCTGGGCCTGGATTTCCAGCGCATGCAGTTCACCTCCGACCTGCTGCCCTCGGACATCATCGGCGTGTCCATCTACGACCAGGCGGCGCGGGAGTTCCGCTTCCATCCGGGGCCGGTGTTCACCCAGCTGTTGCTCGCCGACGAGATCAACCGCGCGCCGCCGCGCACGCAGAGCGCGCTGCTCGAAGCCATGGCCGAACACCAGGTGACCCTCGACGGCACGACGCATTCGCTGTCGCAGCCGTTTTTCGTCATCGCCACGCAGAACCCGGTGGACCTGGCCGGCACCTTCCCGCTGCCGGACTCGCAGATGGACCGCTTCCTGCTCCGGCTGCACCTGGGTTACCCCGACTCGAACGCCGAACGCGAGATGCTGGCCGGCGCCGACCGCCGCGACCTGATCGCGCATTCGATGCCGCGCCTGTCCGCCGCGGACGTGCTCGACCTGCGCACGGCCGTCGGCAACGTACATGCCAGCGAGGCCCTGGTCACTTACGTGCAGGCGCTCCTGCAGGAAAGCCGCCGCCATCCGGGCGTGCAGGTCGGCCTGTCACCCCGCGCCGGCCTGGGCCTGCTGCGCGGCGCGCGGGCGCTCGCGCTGCTCGACGGTCGCGACCACGCGCTGCCGGAGGACGTGCAGGCGCTGTTCGCCGCCGTCGCCGCACACCGGCTCGTGCCCGAATCCGAGGCGGAAGGTCGCGACCAGCTTGCCCAGGGCATCCTGAGCGCGGTGGCCGTGGACTGATCCGTGGCAAGCAAGCCCGATGCGATCGACCGTTTCAGCGAGCGGCTCGCCCGCCTGCCGCTGGTCCGGCCGCGCCAGGTCGAGGACCTGCCCGTGCATATCGACCGGCGCCGCATCTATGTGCTGCCGACCGGATTCGGGCTGTTCATTTCGCTGATGCTGCTGGCGATGGTGCTGGGCGGCCTGAACTACAACAACAACCCGGCGCTGCTGCTGGCCTTCGTCACCATCGCAGTGGCGCACAACTCGCTGGTGCAGGCGCACCTGACGCTCTCCGGCCTGCGCCTGGTCGCCCTGCACGCCGAACCGGTGTTCGCCGGCCAGTCCATCGTGCTGCGCGCGGCCTTCGAAGCCACCGGCCAGCGACGCCGGCCCGGACTGGAGTTGCGACTGCAGGACGTCGAAGGTTTCATCGACCTGGCGCCGGGCGAACGGGGCGAGGTGACGCTGGCGCTCCCCACGCGTCGGCGCGGCTGGCTCGGCATCGGCCGCATGCGGCTGTCGACGATCCGGCCGCTGGGCCTTGCCCGCGCCTGGACCTGGCTGCTGCCGCGCACGCGCCTGCTGGTCTACCCCAGCCCCGAGGCGGGCCAGGTTCCGCTGCCCGACGACGGCGGCGACAGCACGTCGCGCCACACCCGCCAGCACGGCGAGCAACCGCACCACCTGCGCGAATACCGACCCGGCGACGCGCTCAAGCAAGTGGCCTGGAAGCCCTCCGCCCGCGCCGAACGCCTGCTGGTGCGCGAATACGAGGCCAGCGCCCCGCGTGAACTCGAGCTCGACTGGAACAGCCTCCACGGCATGCCGCAGGAAGCCCGCATCCGCCGCCTGGCGCGCTGGGTCGTGGACGCCGAACGCCTGGGCCATCGCTACCGCCTTCGCCTGCCCAGCGTGACCCTGGGCCCGGGCCGCGGCCCCGACCACCGGCACGCCTGCCTGCGGGCCCTGGCGCTGATGCCCCATGGCTGAGCAGCTGCCGAGGCCGCTGCGCCGCGGGTGCATGGCCGCAGCGGGAGCCTGCCTGCTGCCCTTGCTCCTGCAGGTGCCGCCGGGACTTGCGATCACGCTCGGCTTCATCGCTGCGCTGGGCTATGTATTCGACCGGCGCTGGCCGGGTCTGCTGCGCGGAGCGGTCGTGGTGATGGTGGTGGGCTACCTGTTCTTCACCTTCGGCTACAACCTGGGCCGGGACACGGGCACGGCGATGCTCGCCGCGCTGTTGGCGGTGAAGCCGGGCGAAACACGGACGGTGCGCGATGCCCGCAGCTTGCTGGGCTTTTCCCTGTTCGCTCCCTTTGCCGCCTTCCTTCAGGACCAGGGTCCGCTGGTCCTGCTGTTGGCGCTGCTGGCGCTTGGCCTGCTGCTGACGGCGCTGGGGATGCTGGCCGAACACCGCCCGGGCACGGCACCCCGGCTCGACCTTCCCAGGGGCCGCGCCACCCTGCGCGGCCTTGCAATCGCCCTGCCGCTGGCGCTCGCCGCCTTCTGGTTGTTCCCGCGCCTGGCCACGCCGCTTTGGGGCATGCCTGAAACCGTCCTTGGCCAGGGCGGCCTGGGAGAGAGCATGACACCCGACCAGTGGGTGGACATGTTTGCCGATGATGGCCCGGCGTTGAGAGCGCGCTTCCTGGACCCGGCGCCACCTGCCCCGCAGATGTACTGGCGGGCACAGGTGCTCTGGAACTTCGACGGCAGCAGTTGGACGCGCGAGCCAGGCATCGGGCAACTGGCCGGCGCCGAGCCTGAGCCCGGCTCCCGTGCGCTGCGCTACGAGGTGACGCTTGAACCCACCGACCAACGCTATCTCGCGGTCCTGGACCTGCCACTCCAGGCTCCTGACGGAGGGCGGCTGCTGGCAGACGCGAGCGTGGTCACGGCGTCGCCGGTCAGCGGCCTGCGCAGGTACCAGGCAATCTCGTCACCCGACGCGCGCCTCGGCAACGAACTTAACCCCGGACTACGCCGCCTCGCGACACGGCTGCCGGCCGATTTCAATCCCCGTACCGTCGCCTTGGGCCGGCAGTGGCGGGCCGAAGCGGGAAACAACGACGCACAGGTGGTGCAACGTGCCCTCGAATGGATCGACCGGGACTTCAGTTACAGCCTCTCGGTTCCGCCAACCGGACGCCATGCGGTGGATGAGTTCCTGTTTGATACCAGGATTGGCTTCTGCCAGCACTACAGCTCGGCCTTCGCGGTACTCATGCGCGCAGCCGGCATTCCCACCCGTGTGGTGCTGGGTTACGCGGGTGGTTACCGCAATCCGTACGCGGATTACTGGGTGGTCAGGCGCATGGACGCACACGCCTGGAACGAGGTCTGGCTTGAAGGACGCGGCTGGGTGAGGGTCGATCCCACGGCGGCCGTGGCCCCCATCCGTGTACTCGACACCGTCGCCGACCGACAGCGTAGCGGCGCGCTACTCCCCGAAGGTCTTGCACCGGTGCGGGACCTCGCTGACTGGGCACGCAGGAGCTGGAACGAACTGGTGTTGTCCTTCGACGCGGAACGCCAGGCGAAACTGTTCCGGCCGCTGGGCGTTGACCAGGCAAGCTCCCTGCAGCTGGGGCTGGCCTTCGCGTTCGGAGCTGGCGCCACAATGTTGCTGACCCTGTGGTACCTGATGCGCGGGCAGCCCGCCAGCCACGACCCGCTGGTGGCGGCATGGCTGGAATTCACGCGGCGGCTGCGCCGCGCCGGGCTCGCCAAGAGGCCGTCGGAAACCCCGCTGGCCTTCGGGCGCCGTCTGTCCGCCGTCCTACCCGCCCAGTCGGCGCAGCTGGAATCGCTCAGCCGGCGTTATGCCGTTGGCCGATACGCTCGCGGAGGATTGTCCGACGAGGACGCGCGCGAAGTCATCCGCGAGTTGCGCGCCTTCCGGCCCGGCAAGCCAGCCCGCCCCACCGGAGATGCCCGATGAACCGCCTGCCGACCCGCCTGATTCCCCTCGCCGCTGCCCTGGCCCTGGCCGGCTGCGTGTCGGCGCCCAAGGTGCTCGACGGCGCCTATGCCCCCGTGCAGCCGGGGGAGGTTGCCCGCTCCGGCGCCACCGGCGACGTCGTTCGCTGGGGTGGCCGCATCGTGCGCGTCGATCCGCTGGCAGCGCAGAGCTGCTTCGAAATCGTCGGCGTGCGCGTCGGCGCCGACGGCCGGCCGCTGGCGCGCGACCAGAGCGAAGGCCGTTTCATCGCCTGCCGCGCCGGTTTCTACGACCCGGAAGTATTCCAGCCCGGTCGCGAGGTGACGATCACCGGCCGCGTCACCGGCTTCGAAAACCGCAAGGTCGGCGACTACGACTACCGCTACCCCAGCGTCGCCGCCGACGTGATTTATCTGTGGCCCGAGCGCAAGGACGTCGACGTCATCGTCGAGCGCCACCCTTTCTGGTGGTGAGCCCCGCCGGCTTCAGCCGGGCGGCCAGGCCATGGCCCGCCCGGCCAGCAGGTGCAGGTGGATGTGGTAAACCGACTGCCCGCCGTCGCCGTTGCAGTTGATGACGACGCGATAGCCGTTTTCGGCGAAACCCTCGGCTTTCGCATACGCCGTGGCCGCGGTCACCAGACGTCCCACCACCACCTCATCGCCGGGCGCCAGGTCGTTCAGGGTCGCGACCGGGGTCTTCGGGATGAACAGCACGTGCACCGGTGCCTGCGGATTGATGTCGCGGAAGGCCAGCACGTTTTCGTCTTCATGGACGATGTCGGCGGGGATCTCGCGCGCGATGATCTTGTCGAAGATGGTGGCCATTCCGGTCTCCTCAGGAAGTGATCTGCGTACGCGAACCGAACGCGTGCGCCAGGGTCCCGCGGTCCACGAACTCGAGCTCGCCGCCCAGCGGCACGCCGTGGGCCAGGCGGCTGGGGCTGACCCCGGCCTGGTGCGCCAGCTGCGCCAGGTAGTGCGCCGTGGCCTCGCCCTCGACGGTGGGGTTGGTGGCGATGATCAGCTCACGCACTTCGCCGTCGGCCAGGCGGGCCGCCAGCTTGTCCAGGCCCAGTTCTCGCGGGCCGATGCCGTCGAGCGGCGACAGCCGCCCCTGCAGTACGAAATACAGCCCGCGATAGCCAGTGGCGGTTTCGATCGCCAGCCGGTCGGCCGGGGATTCGATCGCGCACAGCAGGGCCCGGTCACGCGCGCCGCTGGCGCAGACCGCGCAGACCGGAGTTTCGCTGAAATCGCGGCAGGTTTCGCAGTGCCCGACCTTTTCCACCGCCTCGGCCAGCGCCGCGGACAGCCGCAGGCCGCCCTCGCGGTCGCGTTCGAGCAGGTGGTAGGCCATGCGCTGCGCCGACTTCTGGCCGACGCCGGGCAGGCAGCGCAGGGCCTCGATCAGCTGCGACAGCAGCGGCGAGGCGCTCACCGGCGGCTCAGAGCATGCCCGGGATCTTCATCCCCGGCGGGATGGGCATGCCGGCCGTGGCCGCGGACATGCGCTTCTGGCTTTCTTCGTTGGCCTTGTTCACGGCGTCGTTGAAGGCGGCGGTGACCAGGTCTTCAAGCATTTCCGCGTCCGCCAGCACCGACGGGTCGATGCGCACGGCGCGGCACTCCATCTTGCCGGTCAGGGTGACCTTGACCATGCCGCCGCCGGACTGGCCCTGCACCTCCAGGCTGCCCAGTTCTTCCTGGGCCTTCTTGAGGTTGTCCTGCATGCGCTGGGCCTGCTGCATGAGTTGGGCGATGTTGCCTCGCATGGTGGTTTCCTTTGTTGTCAGTGCTCGTCCAGCGGACGAACGGAATCGGGGACCAGCCGCGCGCCCTGCTGCACCAGCCGGGCGACGACCGGGTCGGCCAGGAAATCGGCCTCGGCACCGGCCTGGCGTTCGCCGCGCTGGCGTTCGGTGCGCTGATGCAGGGTTTCGGTGCCGGCGGCGGCGCGCGCGGATTCGAAGCGCACCTGCGGCGGCTGGCCAAGCGGTCCGGCCAGGGCCTGGGTCAGCTGGCGCACCAGCGATTCGCTGCGCAGGTGGTCGAAACTATCGGGCAGCGACAGCGACAGCACGCCGTCGCTGAAACCGCAGAAAGCGCAGTGCGCCGCCAGTTCGCGAACCGGGCCGCGAAGGCCGGCGTCGGCCACCAGCTGCAGCCAGTCTTCGACGGTGGCCAGATGGGAGTCGGCAGGCGCGGGTGCGGGTGCGGGTGCGGTCGCCGGCTGCTGCAGCGGTGGCAGCGGCGGGGCGGGCGCGGGGGCCGCCACGGCAGGTGGCCGCTGGCTGGCCACGGGGGCCGCAGAGGTCGCGCCGGCCGGGGCCGCCATCGCCGCGCCCTGGCCAAGGCCCGCCGGACGGGCGCCACTGCCCTCCCCGGCCGGCCGGAACGCCAGCATGCGCAGCAGGGTCATTTCGAAGCCGGTGCGCGGACTTGGCGCCAGGCCCAGGTCCCGGCGGCCGGTCACCGCCATCTGGTACCACAGCTGCACCAGCTCGGCCGAATGGCCGGACGCCAGCGCGGCCCAGGCCGCAGGCAGGTCGTCGCCGGTGGCGCCAGGAACGAGCTGCTGCACCTGGATGCGGTGCAGGGCCACGGCCAGGTCTTCGAGCACATGACCAAAATCCGGGGAAAACGCCGCCAGGGTCTCGACGCGCTGCATCAGCGCGGCACCGTCGCCAGCGTCCAGCGCCTCGAGCAGCCCGCCCACCTGGCCCCGGTCGACGGTGCCCAGCATCGCAATCACCGACGCTTCGCCCAACTGCCCGCCGGTATAGGCAATCGCCTGGTCGAGCAGGGACAGGCCGTCGCGCAGGCTGCCGTCGGCGGCGCGCGCCAGCAGCTCGATCGCCGGGGCCTCGAAAGCGATGCCCTCGGCCTCGAGGATGCGCCGCATCTGCCCGGAAATCTGGTCCAGTTCGAGCCGCCGCAGGTTGAACTGCAGGCAGCGCGAGAGCACGGTCACCGGCAGTTTTTCCGGATCGGTCGTGGCCAGCAGGAACTTCACGTGGCCGGGCGGCTCCTCGAGCGTCTTGAGCAGCGCGTTGAACGCCGGCTTGGACAGCATGTGCACTTCGTCGATCAGGTAGACCTTGGTGCGACCGCGCGAAGGCATGTACTGGGCGTTGTCGATCAGCTCGCGGATGTTGTCCACGCCGGTGTGGCTGGCGGCGTCGATCTCGAGCAGGTCGACGTAGCGGCCGGCGTCGATGTCCACGCAGGCGGCGCATTCACCGCAGGGTTCGGCGCCGCTGCCGCGCTCGCAGTTGAGCGACTTGGCGAAGATGCGCGCGATGGTCGTCTTGCCGACGCCGCGGGTGCCGGTGAACAGGAAGGCGTGGTGCACCTTGCCGGTTTCAAGCGCATTGGTGAGCGCACGCACGACGTGTTCCTGCCCCACCAGTTCGGAGAAGCGCCGGGGCCGCCATTTGCGGGCAAGGACGAGATAGGACATGACGCCATTGTGCCAACCCCCCTGCCCCCCGGCCAGCGGCCCCACGCGCTGCTTGTGGCTGGACCCGCCGGCGGGTATCATTTCGCGCTTGCATTCAGCCTTTACCTCTGCGGAGAGGTGTCCGAGTGGTTGAAGGAGCACGCCTGGAAAGTGTGTAAGCGTCTAAACCGCGCTTCGGGGGTTCGAATCCCCCTCTCTCCGCCAAAATCCAGCGGCGCGCCCCGGCCAGCACGGCCCGGCGCGCCGTTTGCTTCAATGGTGGCCCCGTCGGCCTCCCGCGACGCTAGTCCGAAAACTCCGCCAGGGCCGGAAGGCAGCAACGGTATTGGATGACGCGGGTGCCGGGAATCGCCGGCGGGGCTGCCACCCCCGACCCTAAGGATGTAGCCAGGTTTCGGTGCCATCGGCGTAGCGTTCGTGTTTCCAGATGGGGACGCGGGATTTGACCTCGTCGAGGATCCAGCGGCAGGCGTCGAATGCCGGGCCGCGGTGGGCGGCGCTGACGCCGACCCAGACCGCCATCTCGCCCAGGGCCAGGTCGCCGACGCGATGCACGCAGGCGGCATCGGCAATATCGAAGCGGCGGCCCGCCTCGGCGATGATGCGCAGGCCCTCGGCTTCCGCCAGCGCGGCATAGGCTTCGTAACGCAGGCCCAGCACGGCGCGGCCGGCGTGGTGGTCGCGCACCCAGCCTTCGAAACTTGCGAACGCGCCCGCCCGTGGCGAGTGCAGCTGCCGCCGCAGCGGCGCCGGATCGAATGCGATTTCGCTGAGCGAGAAACGGTTCATCCGCCCGACACCGGCGGGATGAAGGCGATCTCGGCGCCGTCGCGCGGCGCCGCGTCCCAGTCGACGAACTCCCCGTCCATGGCCACGCGCAGGCGGGACGCCGGCAGGCTGAAGCCGTGTTTCGCGCGCAGGCCTTCGTACAGGGCAGCAAGCGAATCCGGCATCGGCAGGACCTCGCTGGCCATGCCGGCGGCGTCGCGCAGGCTGGCGAAATACAGCACCGTGATGCTCATGCCCTCGCCTTCCCGACGTCGCGCTTGCCGCCGCGTTTGGCCAGCAGCCTCGCCGGCCCGATGACGATGGCGTGCGACAGCGCCTTGCACATGTCGTAAACGGTTAGCGCGGCGACGGTGGCGCCGGTCAGTGCCTCCATTTCCACGCCGGTGCGATGGGTGGTGCGCACCGCGCACTCGATGCGCAGCACGCTTTCGGATGACCAGGCCAGGTCGAAACGGCAGCCCTCGATCGGCAGGGGGTGGCAGAAGGGAATCAGCTCGTGCGTGCGCTTGACCGCCATCGTGCCGGCGATGATCGCCGTGTCCATCACCGCGCCCTTGGCGGTTTTCATCCCGCCCTTGCGCAGCGCCGACGCCACCGCCGGCGGGAAACGCAGCCGGCACTCGGCCACGGCTTCGCGCGCCGTCAACGCCTTGCCGGAGACATCGACCATTGCCGGCCGCCCGGCCGCATCGACGTGCGTGAGTTTCTTCTTCGCCATGTCAGCCGCCTATGAAATACATCTCGATGCGCCGGCCCTTTCCGGGAGCGCTCGCCCGCTGTTCGCTGTAGCGGTCGGCGCGGGCCAGCCAGGCGTCGCGCAGGCGTTCGGCCACGCTGTCCTCGCCGGCGGCGATCGCCTCGCGCAGCGGCAGGCCCTTGCCCGCGAACAGACAGGTGAACAGCTGGCCGTCCGCGGAAAGCCGCGCCCGGTGGCAGTCGCCGCAGAAGGGCTCGCTGACCGAGCTGACGAAGCCCACTTCGCCGGCGCCGTCCACGTAGGCGTGGCGGCTCGCCACCTCGCCCCGGTAGGCCTCGCGCAGCGGCCGCAGCGGCCAGCGCGCGGCGATGGCGTCGTGCAGCTCGCGCGACGGCACCACGTTCGCCGCCTGCCAGCGGTTGCAGGTGCCGACGTCCATGAATTCGATGAAGCGAAGCACGTGCGGCGTGCCGCGGAAAAACGCCGCCAGCTCCGGCACCTGCGATTCGTTGACGCCACGCTGCACGACGCAGTTGATCTTCAGCGATCCGAAGCCCGCGGCCTCCGCGGCGGCGATGCCGGCCAGCACGTCGGCGAGTTCACCCCGGCCGCCGGTCAGTTCGCGGAACAGCCGGGGTTCCAATGCGTCCAGGCTCACCGTCAACCGGTGCAGGCCGGCCTCGCGCAGCGCCCGGGCCTGCCCGGCCAGCAGGGCGCCATTGGTGGTCAGCGCCAGGTCGGTGATGCCCGTCACCTTCGCCAGGCGCGCAACCAGCGCCGACAGGTCCTTGCGCAGCAGCGGCTCGCCGCCGGTCAGGCGAACCTTACTGACGCCCAGGCGCGCAAAGGCCCGCACGGCGGTTTCGATCTCGTCGAAGTCGAGCCGGCCGGCGCGACCCAGCGTGCCGTGCTCCGGCGTCGCATCGGCCGGCATGCAGTAGGGGCAGCGGTAATTGCAGGTCTCGATGACCGACACGCGCAGGTCGTGCAGCGGCCGACCCAGGCGGTCGCGCGGGGACAGGGCATCGGCAGCCAGTGCGTTCATGGCGTATCCGGCAGGCCCGGGGACGGCAGCGGATCGGCCAGCGCCAGCACGTCGCCCGCTTTCGCGACCCGGTGGCCGCGTTCGCGCATCGCCGCGCCGTCGGCGGGCGAGGCGTAGTGGTAAAGCACGCAGCGCGACAGCAAGCCCGCTGGATATTCGCGCTCGAGGTCGTCCAGGCCGCTGTGCGAGGGATTGCCCTGCAGGGCGCAGTCGTGGGCGACGATTTCGCCGGCGCCGGCGAACTTCGCCAGCATTTCCGGAATGGGCCGGGTGTCGCCGGTCCAGACCAGGCTGCCGGGCAGGCGCAGCGCGAAGGCCGTGTCGGGCAGGTGGTGGCGGACCGGGAACACGTCGTACCACTGGCCTGCATGCCAGAAGCCGCGGCTCACCGGCACCAGCTGGAAGGCGTCCCACCAGTTCGCGTCGCCTTCCGCGACCACGCCGGGATAGTCGGCCAGACGCGCCTGCAGGTGCGGCAACACGCCGACAGGCACGTACAGTCGCACCTTGCCGCGCCGCGCCGGATCGAAATAGGTGGCGAAAAACAGTCGCTCGAGCCCGGCGACGTGGTCCATGTGCACATGGGTGATGAACAGGGCATCGGGCAGTGCCCCGTAGGTGGCCTCATGGGCGGTCAGGGCCTCCTGCCCGCAGTCGATCATCAGTACCGGCCGCGATTCACGCTCAAGCACGGCCGAGGACGAACCCAGCGTGACCGCCGACTGGGAGTTGCCCACCCCCAGGAATCGCAGCGACCAGCTCATTGCCACCTCCCCGAAGCGGCCAGGTCCGGCGTACCGCTGAACGCCGTCTCGTAGGACTGGCGCAGGCGCGCGAAACCCTCGCGCCAGGTCTCTTTTCCAGGTCCGGCCAGCTTGGCGAGCGAACGCGACAGCCGCGCCAGATTGGCCTCGCGCCAGCCGGCGGACGGCTGGCGCAGGCGAGCGCGGTCGAAATCGATCAGCCAGGCCCGGCCCTCGGCATCGAGCAGCACGTTATGGGCGTTGAGGTCGGCGTGGTCGACGCCGGCAGCGTGCACGCGCGCGATCGCGTGGCCGGCGCTGGCCCAGGCGGCGGCTCCGGGTTGGTCCGCGCAGTCGGCCAGCGGGGTGGCGCCGCGGATGCGCTCGACCACGATCGCGGCCCGATAGGACAGGCCCTGGCGCCAATAGCCGGCCAGCAGCGGCGCCGGCACCGGCAGGCCCAGGCCATGCAGCCTCGCCAGCAGCCGGAACTCCGCGAAACTGCGCACGCGGCGTTCCCCGAGCCACAGGTAGGCATCGCGGCTGGCGCGCGCCGCCAGGCCCCCGCGCCGGTAGCGGCGCAGCACGCCATGTCCGAACGGCCCTTCGACGAACCAGGCGGCGCCGCGGCCGCCGGCGGCGACCGGCGTGGCCTTGTCCCAGCCCGCGGGCTCGAGCGCCGCCGCACTGGCTTGCGGCCATCGCGCAGCGTCGAACACAATCGCTCCCTCTCCCCGTTCATCGCGGATCGGCTGCCTGGTCGCGGCGATGGCGGCGGTGTTTCCCATCCGTGCAGTCTAACCAATGACCGTGAAGCCCGCGCCGCGTTCGATCTGCCTGCTGCGCCTGTCGGCGCTGGGCGACGCCGTGCATGCGGTGGCGGTGGTTCGCGAACTGCAGCGCGCCTTTCCCGACGCGGCGCTCACCTGGGTGATCGGCAAGGGCGAGGCGAAGCTGCTGGAGGACCTGGACGGCGTCGAATTCGTCGTCTTCGACAAAAAGGCCGGACTGGCGGGCTGGCGCGACTTGCGCGCCCGCCTGGCCGGCCGCCGCTTCGACGTGCTGCTGAACATGCAGCTGGCGCTGCGCGCGGGCCTGGCCTCCACGGCGATCCGCGCCTCGCGGCGCATCGGCTTCGACCGGGGCCGCGGCAAGGAGGGCCACGGCCTGTTCATCAACGAACGCATCCCGGCCGGGGGCCATCACGTGCAGGACGCCTTCCTGCAGTTCCTGCGACCGCTCGGCGTGACGCCGGGGCCGGCGCAATGGCGGTTGCCGGTGCCCGAAGCCGCCCACCGCTGGGCGGCCGACCAGCTGCCGGGTGAAACGCCCACCCTGCTGGTCTCGCCCTGTTCCAGCCACGTGCTGCGCAACTGGCGACCCGACCGTTACGCGGCGGTCGCCGACCACGCCGCGTCAAAAGGCTGGCGTATCGCCCTGTGCGGCGGTCGCAGTGCGCTCGAGCGCGAGACCGCCGACGCGATCCTGGCAGCGATGCAGGCGCCCGCGCTGGACCTCGTCGGCAAGGACACGCTCAAGCAGCTGCTCGCGCTGCTGGGTCGCGCCCGGCTGGTGCTGAGCCCCGATTCGGGGCCTGCGCACATGGCCAACGCCATGGGCACGGCCGTGCTGGGCCTGCATGCCTGCACCGACGCCGAACGGTCTGGCCCCTATTCGGACCGGCGCTGGACGGTGAACCACTACGACGCCGCCGCACGGCAGTTCCTGGGCAAACCCGCCCGCGAACTGCCCTGGGGCAAACGCGTCGAATTCCCCGGGGTGATGGACCTGGTGCAGGTGGACGAGGTGATCGCCCGCTTCGAGGCCTTCCGCGCCGAAACCGGCGCCTGACTCAGGCCTGCGGCGTCGCGCGGTAGTCCTGGTAGGACTTTTCCTCGACGTAGGCCGAGCCCAGGGCCAGGTTGATGTCCTTCTTGATGCGCGCGCGCTCGTCGTTCTCGAAATAAACGGCGCGGGCCAGGCGGATGAATTCCTCGTCGAAGGCCTGGGCCTTTTCCTTGAGCCGGATGTCGTCCTCGATCACCCACAGGCGCTCGTTGACCGCCTTGAGTTCGGCGCGCAGGCGGGCGATGTCGTTGCCGGCGGCGGGATGCGCCATCCAGGTCGATTCGAGCGCGGACAGCTCGGCGCGCACGTTCGCCAGCTTCGCCGGGTCGGACATGCGCTCGGACTTGATCTGCAGGATGGCGATCTTGTCGAGCAGTTCGCCAAAGGAAACGGGGACTTGGATTTCGGACATGAGGGGCTCCGTGGCAAGGCCGCAAGTGTAGCGCGGGCGGCGCGGCGACCATGGAAAAGCGGCCCTTTCGGGCGCCAATGAAAAAGGGGCCCTTTCGGGCCCCTTCTTGCTGCATCTGGCGGAGAGGGAGGGATTCGAACCCTCGAGGCGCTATAAACGCCTGCCTGATTTCGAGTCAGGTACATTCAACCGCTCTGCCACCTCTCCGGACCCGGCGCCGCCGTGGCTGGCGCCGGGCCCGCCATTATAGGGGCACCGGGGCCGGCCCGCCAGCCTCAGGGGCCCGCGGCGGCCCCGCCCCCCTTGGGCATGAAGAAGAACTCGCCGCTTTCGTGGCCGGCATAGCGGATCGGCGCGTATTCCGGCATCTGCGCCAGCGGCGCGTCCATCGCCCCCAGCGCCAGCGAGGTGGCCACCTCCTGGAACAGGCGCTGGCCCTCGAGCAGGCGGTCGTTGTCCTGCAGCACGTTCAGGAAGGCGCGGGCGAAGTAGCTGTGCTTGCCGCTGCCGGTGTCGGGCACCGGCATCACGCCGCCCGAGGTGAGCGCGGTACGGCTGCGGCCGTCGGCCATGGCCTTCACCCAGGCATTCCACTTGTCGGGCGGCATGGTGCCGGTGGCGAAGGTCGGCACCGACGCGCGGGTCATCGTGCCCGAGTAGCAGGAATCGGCCACCACCAGCACGTGGCGCGCCGCGACGGTGTTGAGGATGTCGCTGACGGCGGCGTTGGACACCCAGGACTTCGGGTTGCCCTGCACGCCGTCGGTCGGCACCCAATAACCCTGGCCGTCGGCCCCGATCTCGCCGTGCCCGGCGTAGTAGATCAGCAGGTTGTCCTCGGGCTTGAGCTTCTCGCGCATGTCGTTGAGCGCGCTGAGCAGTTCAAGGCGCGTGGCATTGAGCACCACGGTGGTTTCGTAGCCATAGCGGCCGCGCAGCAGGTTGGCGACGGCATTGGCGTCGTTCATCGCGCTTTGCAGGGTCGGGTAACCGGCGTCCCGGTAGCTGTTGTTGCCCACGACCACCGCGTAATAGCGGCCGAGCTTGACGCCCCGCGGCAGCGTGCCCGCGGTCGCCGGTGCCGCCGTCACCGGCGCGCTGCCGCCGCCCGCCTGCGGCAGCAGGGTGAAGTCGAGCTGGGCGCGGGCGCCGCCGGTGTCCACTGCCGCCACTTGGACCTGGGCACCACCGGCCGGCACGTCGACCTCGGCGCTGAAGGCCCCGTTGGCGCCGATCGGCGCCGGCTTGCCGTTGACGGTGATCTCGCGCACCAGCTGCGGGGCAGTGACGCGGCCGACGATCTTGCGCGTGCCGGGACCACCCCGGTACACGGCGGTGTTGCGGCCGCGCGTGGCCACGAACACCGGGTCGAGGATTTCCAGCCGGGACGACCCGGCAAGCATGGCACCACCGCTGCCGGCCTGGCGCTCCAGCGCGGCCAGCTGCGTACGCTGGTCGTTGATCTGTTCCTGCTGGGTCAGCAGCTGGTTTTCCAGCAGTTGGGTGAGCTGGTCGTCGCGGCTGGCGCGGGCATCGGCCAGCTGCTGCTCGGTGCGGGCCAGCTCCTGGCGGGTCTGCTGCAGAGCGCTTCGACGCTGCGCCAGCTCCTGTTCGAGCTTGCGGACCTTTTCGCGCAGTGCTGCCGACTCCGCCTCGCCCTGCACCACCTGCTGCTGCAGGCCGGAAATGCGTTCGTCCTTCGCGCGGATCTCGACCTGCACCACCGACGCGTAGAGCAGTTCGTCCTCGATGCCGGAAGCTTCGCGATAGAGATTGAGCGCGGCCGCCTGGTCCTGGGGCACGCCCAGGCCCTGTTCGTACAGGAAGCCAAGATTGATCTTGGCGCGCCCGTAACCCTGCTCGGCGGCCTTCTTGAACCACTGGAAGGCCATGCCGTAGTCAGGCGCGGTGCCCAGGCCCTTGGCATAGATCTCGCCGACGTTGTTCTGTGCCTCGGGGCTTCCGGCCATCGCGCCCTCCAGCCACACCTTCAGCGCGGTCTGGTAATTGGCGCGATCGTAGGCCACGTACTCGCCGCCACGGATCTCGCAGTCGGCCTGCGTGGTGCGCACCGGGCGCCGGGCGCTGAGGTAGGTGGCCTGGCGGCCGAGCTTGCGGATCTGCCCGGGCAACAGGCAGTCGACGATCATCAGGTCCTCGGCGTTTCGCACCGCCGCGTGGGCCGGCGCAAGCGGCCAGCCGGCGAGCATCACGAGGACGAAACCAAAAGCGAAAACGGAGATCCGGGACAGGACCGGACACGCTTGGCGCAGGTTCATTGGCGTGGCTCCCAGGGAAGCAACGCGACCCGCGCCGGGGCACTTGCAGCGGCGCGACAGCCGCTATACTCGTGCCGCCGTTATAGCGGCATCGCAGGGGAAAAGCGATGGACAGTCGGGGCAAGGTCGAGAGTGGCCGACGAACGGCCGGATCGGGTTTCCAGCGTTTCGCCGTCGGGTTCCTTCTTGCATTGCTGGCGGTCTGCACCGCCATGTTTCCCGACGAAGTCCGGGCGCAGGCGGCGGCCTGCAACATCGTTCCCGACGGCCTGACCGACAAGACCGTGGCAGCGGGCACGACGGTCGACTTCAGCTTCCAGCTGATCGGCGCCTGCACGACGAGCAACGTGCTCGCGACGATCACCGCCGACAACACCGGTGGCGCGACCGTCGCACCGGCCGGCACCTTCAGCGTCACGCCGGCGACGATCACCAACATCACGGTGACGCTTGGCCTCACGCCCGGCCAGTCAGGCACGGTGAGCGTCTCCTGCCCCACCGGTGGCTGCGCCGGCGCGGCGGTCTTCACCTTCCGCAGCGCCAACCAGTTCAACTACACCAACTTCAGTGCGCTGAACGTGGTGACCAACCAGATCCAGGACTTCACCGTCGCTACCGAACTGGAGCTCAATGGCGCACCCTCGACGCTGCCCAGTAATTTCACCAACATCACCACCACGACGAACTACGGCCAGCGCCCCACCGATGCCGGCGGCGTGTCGACGCTGACCGAAACCATCACCGCCGCCGGCAACTACCTGGTGCGCGCGAACATCGTCTGCCCGGTCGCCTTCGTGCTGGAAGGCTGCGCGGCGGTGCCGCCGGTGGACTTCACCGTCGTGGTGGAAGCCGTGTCGCTAGACCCGGTCACCCCGCTGGCCGTGACGGCCGCGGCTGGCGTACCGCAGGTCCTGACGGTGTCCTATGGCAGCGCCAGTTTCCCCGGCCCGGCCGGCACGCCGGTCAGCTGGGTGCTGGCCAGCCAGCCCGCGGGTGGCGACGGCGTGCTCACCGGCGCCAACCTCGCGGGCGGCGAAAGCGACGCCAGCTTCAGCGCGACCGTGCCGGGCGTCTATACCGTGCAGGCCAGCGTCGCCTGCGCGGTCTGCGCAGTGAACACGCGCACCTTCACCATCACCGTTCCGGCCGCGCCGCTGTTCAACCTCGCCAGCGCCAGCCCCAATCCGGCGCCAGGCACCGACGGCATCCCGGTCGGATTCAGCGTGCTGCTGGACGTGGGCGGCGCGCCCGTCGCCGGCGAAACCATCCAGTGGACGGCTGCCGCCCCCTTCAGTCCGGGCACCGCCACTTCGATCACCAATGGCAGCGGCGTGGCGACGGCGAGCTTTACGCCGTCGGCGCCGGGCACCTACCCCGGCGCGATCACCGCCAGCTTCGATCCCGACGGCGTGCCCGCCAGCGGCGACGAACTCGTCGTCAGCTTCGACGCCGTGATCGCCGCCACGCCTGGCCTGTCCATCGCCGGCGGCAACGGCCAGCAGGCCGTCGTCGGCAATGACTTCGGGCAGGCGCTGGTGGTGCTTGCCGACGACAGCGGCGCGCCGGCGGCCGGCGTGGGCATCGTCTGGGCGGTTGCCGGCGACGCGGTCCTGACGGCCGGTGGCCCAACGGATGCCGGGGGCCAGGCCAGCGCCAGCGTCACCGCGGGAGCGACGCCGGGGGCGGTCACCATTACCGCCACGCGGCAGGATGCGCCGGCGGCGAGCGTCAGTTTCAACCTGGTGGTCAGCGCGCCCGGCACGCTGCAGCCGGTGTCCGGCGACGGCCAGACGCTGCAGGCCGGCCAGGCTTCCGAACCGATGGTGGTGCGCCTGCTCGACCACGCCGGCAATCCGGTCGCCGGCGCCACCGTCAACTGGACGACCAGCAAGGGCACGCTTGAAACCGCCAGCAGCACGACCAATGCCAGCGGCGAAACCAGCACCCGCCTGACGCTGGAAACCGCCGGCGAAGCCGAGGTCACCGCCACCTCTTCCCTCGCCAGCGCACCGGCCGTCTTCCGCCTGCGCGGGGCACTGGCGGGCCTGGCGGGCCTGGACGAGACCCAGTCCCAGGTCGCGCAGGCCGTCGACAACTTCTGCCCGGCGCTGGCCGGATTGCCCTCGCGCACGCCGGGCCAGGAAGACCTGTACCAGCGCTGCCAGGAACTGTCCCGGGCGGCGGGACTGGATCCGGAGGCCGCCGTGCTGGCCCTGGACCAGATGATGGCCGACGTGGCCATGGCCCAGGCCAATGCCGCCTTCGCCGCGGCCCGCTCGCAGTTCCAGAACCTGCGCGCGCGCATCGCGGCGCTGCGGAGCGGCACCCAGGGCACCGACTTCGGCGGCCTCGCGCTGACGACGCCGCAGGGCCTGTTCTCGATGGGCCTGCTCATGCAGGCGCTGGGCGACGAAGACCCGGCACCGATGGAGATCGGCGCCGACTTCAGCCGCTGGGGCTTTTTCGCCTCGGGCACGCTCGGACGCGGTGAAGTGGAGCCGGGCCAGGTCGACCCGGCCTACGACACCGACATCGAAGGCATCACGGCGGGCGTGGACTACCGCATCAGCGACCGCTGGATCGCCGGCGGTTCGCTGGGCCTGACCCGGCAGGACACCACCCTGCCCGGCGGGCGCGGCGAAGTGGAAACCTCCGGCTGGAGCGTGTCCGGCTACACCACCTTCTACCAGCCCGACAGCTGGTACATGGACGGCGTACTGACCTGGGGCCGCAACGACTACGACCTGCTGCGCACCATCCGCTACACGCTGCCGCTGCCCGGCGGCGGCACGCAGAGCATTGACCAGCGCGCCGTGTCCTCCTCCGACGGCGACCTGCTGTCGATGGCGCTCACCTTCGGCCGTGACTTCAACCGCGGCGCGTGGGGCCTGGGGCCCTACGGCCGGCTGCTGTTCACGCGCATCGATTTCGAGGTCATCGAAGAAACCCTGCAGCCGGGGCCCGGCTCGGGCCTGGGCCTGCGCATCGAACAGCGCGAGCTCGAGTCGCTGGCCAGCGTGCTGGGCGGCAAGCTCACCTACACCCACAGCACCGACTGGGGCGTGCTGATGCCGCACCTGCAGCTGGAGTGGGAGCACGAGTTCCGCGACGACCCGCAGGCGCTGGAGGCGCACTTCCTCAACGACCCCACCGGCACACCGATCCTGCTGCGCGGCGACGAACTGGACACCGACTATTTCCGCATCGGCCTGGGCCTGTCGATGGTGCTGACCAAGGGCCGTTCGGGCTTCTTCTACTACGAACGGCTGATGGGCAAGGACCGCAGTTCCCAGTACAACCTGGCGCTTGGCTTCCGGATGGAGTTCTGAGTGGCCGCTTGCAGCCCGGCGCGGGGGAAACGCATGATGTCGTGCATGGAAACCACCCCCACGCCGGCCGCGGGCAGGCGACGCGCATGATCGAGTTCGGCCACCTGAGCCACGTTGGCCTGCGCCGCGAGCTCAACGAGGACACCTATTACGGCGACGCCGAACTGGGCCTGTGGCTGGTCGCCGACGGCATGGGCGGGCACGAGTTCGGCGAGGTCGCCAGCGCCCTGGCGCGCGACGCCGTGGTGCGCGAGGTGCGCGCCGGGCGTTCGCTGGTGGACGCCATCCGCCGCGCCGACGAGGAAATCATCCGCCACAGCAAGCTGCGCTCGGAAAGCCTGCCGATGGGCACCACGATGGTTGCCCTGCGGGTGGCCGACAGCCGCTTCGAGCTGGCCTGGGTCGGCGACAGCCGCGCCTACTTGTGGAACGGCCAGCTGCGCCAGCTGTCGGCCGACCACAGCTACGTCCAGGAACTGATCGACCAGGGCGCGATCACCGCCGAACAGGCGCGCGTGCACCCGCACCGCAACGTGGTCACCCAGGCCTTGGGCGTGACCGACCCGCAGAGCCTGAAAGTCGAAACCCTGTCCGGCGAACTGCGCCCCGGCCAGCAGCTGCTGCTGTGCAGCGACGGCCTGACCGAGGAAGTCGACGACGCCAGCATCGGCTCGCTGCTGGCGCGCACCGAACTTTCCGCCCAGGAATGCGTGGACCACCTGGTGTCAGCGGCGCTCGACGGCGGCGGATCGGACAACGTCACCGTCATCCTGCTGCGTCGCCGCTAGAAACCCTCGCCGGCCGGGTCAGCCGGCGGGCGGTGCGGGCAGCGTCGGGTTGCCGCCATTCTTGCCCGTGACCGCGACGTCCTGCAGCTGCTGCAGGTAGGGGTCGGCCGGATCCACCGCCTGCCCCTTCATCACCAGTACCTGGCACTGGACCCAGCGGCCCAGCCTGCAGGCTTCGTAGGCGTTGCTTCGATAGAAGGCCACCACGTTCGCAACGCCGGCGCGGGCGCGGGGGTTTTCGGGGTCGATGGCCAGGGCCTGGCGGTAATAGCCCAGCGCACTGTCGTCGGCCGGGTAATCGAGCTTGCGGCCGATGTCCGGACCCGGCCTGGTCGCGTTCTCGTACAGCGCATCACCGGCGTTGAGCAGGCTTTCCAGCCGGTCGTCGGCCGGGGCGTCCACCGGCGCCGGCAGGCTGAAACCTTCCGGCAGCGGGCCCTCGATTGCCGTCGCGGCCGTCGTGGCCGTCGTGGCCGTCGTGGCCGTCGTGGCCGTCGTCGGCCCCTTCACCTCTGCCGGCGGACCGGCGACGTCCGGCGCCGGAGGCGTCATCAGCCACCAGGCCAGCACCGCGACGACGAACACACCCAGCAAACCGGCAACCGGCAGCAGCCAGGCCGGCCGTGCGGCCTTTTCCCCAGCGCGGATGCGGGTGCGCTGCTGGGTGGCGCCGGCGACGCGGTCGCCGCCCGGACGCCGGGCCCGCGTTCCCATTCCGACCGCGCCAGCCGGGGCGCCGGCCACGCACTTGTGCATGGCTTCGACGAAGGCCGCGCCGGTGTTGAAGCGCTGCGCCGGCTCCTTCGCCATCAGGCCCTCGACCAGCGGCTGCAGCCAGGCATGCTCTTCGGGCAGCGCCGGCACCGGATGGGTCACGTGCATCAGCGCCACGGTGAAGGCGTCGCTGGCCTGGTAGGGCGGCACGCCGGCGAGCATTTCGAACAGCACGGCGCCGAGGCTGTAGAGGTCCGAGCGGCCGTCCACCGCTTCGCCGCGCGCCTGCTCCGGACTCATGTAGTCGGGCGTGCCGATCGAGGTACCGGCGACGGTCGAACTGTTGCTGCCGTCCATCGCCTTGGCGATGCCGAAGTCGGCGAGCACCACGCGGCCGTCGCTGTGGAAGAGCACGTTGCCCGGCTTGACGTCGCGGTGAACGAAACCCTTCTGGTGGGCGAAATCCAGGCCGTGGGCGATGTCGGCGGTGATGTCCAGGATCTGGCCGACGCTGAGCCCGCCTTCCTCGATGCGGTCCTTGAGGGTGCCGCCGGGGATGTACTCGGCGGCCAGGTAATAGACGTTGCCGTGGTTGCCGATGTCGTGGACCGTCACCAGGTTCGGGTGCTGCAGCCTGGCGGTGATCCTGCCTTCGGTCAGGAAGCGGTGCGCGAATTCGGCATTGGCGGCCAGCGCCGGCGCCATCACCTTCAGCGCCACCTCGCGGTCCAGCGACTCCTGCACCGCCAGGAATACCGAGGCCATGCCGCCCTCGCCGATCGGCCGCAGGATGCGGTAGCCGGGGATGTTGATGTCGACCGAGGTAAGCAGGACCGTGGCGTTCAAGGCGACCTCGTGGGAATTGACCCCAGGCTCATGCAACAACGGATTCAGGAACCAGTTCCGGTCCCCGCCCACAGCAGCTTACCGGCCTTGGCCGCGATCTTCCCCAGGCGCTCGGCGTGCGCCGACTCTTCCGCGGCGCTGGCACGCCGCACGATGCGCGCCACGCTCACGCTGGCCAGGCGGGTGGTGGTGGCCGCGGCTGCCGCGGCCTCGGCTTCGCCGCTCGCGGCCAGGCCCAGGTCGCCCTGGCCCGAGGTCATGCCCAGGTAGACCTCGGCCAGCAGTTCGGCGTCGAGCAGCGCGCCGTGCAGCTTGCGGTGGCCGTTGTCCACGCCCAGGCGACGGCACAGGGCGTCGAGCGAATTGCGCTGGCCCGGATAGCGCTCGCGCGCCATCGCCAGCGTGTCGAGCACGCCGGCGTGGTCGGTGATGCGGCCGAAGTGCTTGCCCGCCAGCGACAGTTCGTAGTCGAGGAAACCCACGTCGAAGCTGGCGTTGTGGATGATCAGCTCGGCGCCGCGGATGAAGTCGATGAACTCGTCGACCGCGGTTTCGAAGCGCGGTTTGTCCCGCAGGAACTCCAGGGTAAGCCCGGTCACTTCCTGCGCACCGGCCTCCATCTCGCGGCCGGGATTGAAATAGCGGTGGAAATGCCGGCCGCTGGGCCGGCGTTCGACCAGCTCGATGCAGCCAATCTCGACCACGCGGTTGCCCTTTTCCCAGGACAGGCCGGTGGTTTCGGTATCGAGCACGATCTGGCGCATGCGGGCGTTCAACTCCTGAATTTTTCTGCTTCGGCGCGGGCCAGCTTGTCCACGCGCTCGTTCTCGACGTGGCCGGCATGGCCCTTGACCCATTTCCAGCGCACCGCGTGCGGTTTGGCGGCGGCGTCCAGCCGCATCCACAGGTCCTGGTTCTTGACCGGCTGGCCGGCGGCGGTTTTCCAGCCGCGGCGGATCCAGTTCGGCAGCCATTCACCGATGCCCTTCTGCACATACTGGGAGTCGGTGGACAGCTCGACCTCGCAGGGCGACTTCAGCGCCTCGAGCGCCATGATCGCCGCCATCAGCTCCATGCGGTTATTGGTGGTCTCCGATTCACCGCCGGCCAGTTCGCGCTCGCGGCCGGCATGGCGCAGCAGGGCCGCCCAGCCGCCGGGACCGGGGTTGCCCAGGCAGGCGCCATCGGTGTGGATTTCAACGGACTTCTTGCTCACTTCGGACTCATCCAGCAGAGATTCCCGGCCTCAGGGCCATGGTCGGTGCGCCGGCGCGCAGTGGGGTCATGCCGGGTTCGCGCCGGCGCGCCACCAGCAGGTGCGCCGAACGCAGGCCGGCGAAAAGCCCCTGCCCGCGCGGCTCGCGAAGTTCCAGCCCGGGCGCCGGCGCCCAGACCGGGCCCAGCCAGTGCTGGCGCTCGATCTCCAGCCCGTGGTCGACGACCTGCTGGCCAAGGCGGACCGGATCGATGCCGCGCAGGCCGCGGAACGCCCATCGCAGACGGGCCAGGCCCCAGGGGTTGAGCGTGGCCAGCAGCGCCACGCCGCCGGGCTTGAGCACGCGCGAGATCTCGCCGACCAGCGCGTCGGGGTCCTGCGACGTCTCGAGCACGCACAGGGCATACACCAGCGAGAGGCTGCCACTCGAAAGCGGCAGCGCCGGGTCGCGGCAGGCCAGGGCGCCCGCGAAACGGTCGTCCTGGCGGTACAGGCTGAGCACCTGCGCCAGCATGTTCCCCGACAGTGCCTCCGGCACCGCCCGGCAGGGGCGCAGGTACAGGCCGCTGTGGCCGAACACCCGCGTCAGTTCGGGTATCGCCTCGCGCTGTATCTGGTGCAGGAGGGCCAGGCCGGGATCCCGGCAGAACCAGGAGTCGGTGCTGCCATCGTGTTGACGGGGGGTGGGAGCCGCGGGCATGTTCGCGATTCTGCGTCATTCACGCCGTCGAGGTCACCCCGCTTGCCCCAGGCCCCGCAATCCCCGGACGTCGCCCTGGACGTCATCGCCCTGCCGGCGTTCCAGGACAACTACATCTGGCTGCTGGCCAACGCGCAAGGCGACTGCATCGTGGTCGACCCGGGCGAGGCGCCGCCGGTGCTGGCGGCGGCCAAACGCGGCCTGCGCCCGGTGGCGGTGCTGCTCACCCACCATCACGCCGACCACGTCGGCGGCGTGGACGCGCTGCTGCAGGCCTTCCCGGTGCCCTGCTACGGTCCCGACGACCCGAGGATCCCGGCCGCCGCCACGCGGGTCGCCGACGGCGACCGGGTCGAGGTGCCGGCGCTGGGCGTCCGATTCGAGGTGATGGCCGTACCGGGCCATACACGCAGCCACATCGCCTTCCACGGCGCCGGCCTGCTGTTCTGCGGCGACACCCTGTTCAGCCTGGGCTGCGGCCGCCTGTTCGAAGGCAGCCCGGAACAGATGCTGGCCTCGCTCGACCGCCTGGCCGCCCTGCCCGGCGACACCCGGGTCTGCTGCGCCCACGAGTACACCGAGGCGAACGGCCGCTTCGCCCGGGCGGCCGAACCGGACAATGCCGCCCGGGACCGTCGCCTGGACGAGGTGCGGCGACTGCGCGCCCGCGGTGAACCCAGCCTGCCGGTGTCGCTGGCCAGCGAGCGCGACTGCAATCCTTTCCTCCGGGTGGATGCTCCCGGGGTACGCGGGTCGGTCGGCGAGCGACTGGGCCGTCCACCCCGCGACCGGTTCGAGGCTTTCGCCGAACTGCGCGCCTGGAAGGACGGCTTCGCCGCATGAGGGTCGTCCGCAGGCAATGGCTGCTGCTGCCGGCCCTGCTGCTGGCCGCCTGCCAGGTGCCGGTGAAACCGGTTACCCCGGAGGCGCAGGCGCCCGCCGCGGCGGCGGCGACGCCGGCCGCGCAGGCGGACGCCGCCGAAACCAGGCCCGGCAAGACGCCCCCGGCCACGCCGCCGCCAGCGCCGAAACCCGAAGAACCCGCGACCCCGCCCGACCCCATCGACACCGGTGCCGAACTGTTCGACCACCTTGCCGGCAACTTCCAGTCGCCGGTCTGCATCAAGGGCGACGCGAACCGGGCCTGGCGCAAGCGCTACGCCGGCCACCCGGCGTCCTTCGCCCGGCACCTGGAAGAGATCCTGCCGCTGATGGCCTATGTCGCCGCCGAAGTCGACCGGCGCGGCCTGCCGGCGGAATTCGTGCTCATCCCGATCGTGGAGAGCTGGTACCGGCCGGCCGTGATCGGACCCGGCGGGCCGGCGGGCATGTGGCAGATGATCGCCAGCACCGCACGCAACCACGGTATCCGCATCCACGCCGGCTACGATGGCCGCCTGTCGCCGGTCGCATCGACGGATGCGGCGCTGGACTACCTGGCGGCGCTGTCCGGGCGTTTCGACGGCGACTGGCGCGCCACCGCCATGGCCTACAACGCCGGCGAATACCGCATCCTTCGCGCCTTCCGGTCGAACGGCCACCGCGATGCCTCGGCCGAGCGCAAGCTGCCACAGGGCCTTTCGCGGATCACCTACGACTACGTCGCCAAGATCCGCGCGCTGGCCTGCCTGATCGCCGAACCCGGCCGGCAGGGGCTGGAACTGCCCCGCGACGCCCGCTTCGTGCCGCTGGCGCGTTTGCCGCTGCCGCCCGGCGCCACCAGCCTGGACCAGGCGGCGCTGAAGCTGGTCGCCGACGCCCGCGAGCTGCGCCGGCTCAACCCGGCCTATCGCGGCGGACGGGTTCCCGCAGGCGCGCCGCGCGAGGTGCTTGTGCCCGCTGTCCCCGCCACGCTGCTCGCCGCGCAGTCGCTGCCACCGGCTCCCCCGCCGGGCGACGTGCCCGCGCGCAGCCATCGCGTGCGCAGCGGCGACACGCTGTCGGGCATCGCGCGCAAGTACGGCGTCGGCCTGCGCCAGCTCTACCGGCTCAACGACCTGGACGGCCGCTCGGTGCTGCAGGTCGGCCAGCAGCTGCAGGTCGACCCCTGAAGAGGTTCCATGCTTGGCGGTATGGCCCGCGCCGGGCGAAACTAGGCCGTTCGCACCGCCGACACGGCGGCACCAGGAGGAGAACATGGGATTTCTGACGGGCAAACGTGCCCTGATCGTGGGTATCGCCAGCCAGCGCTCGATCGCCACCGGCATCGCCGAGGCGATGCGCCGCGAAGGCGCCGAGCTTGCATTCACCTACCAGAACGACAAGCTCAAGTCGCGCGTCGAGGACGCCGCGCGCGAGAACGGCTCGGACATCGTGCTGCCGCTGGACGTGGCCGACGACGCGCAGATCGACAACGTGTTCGCTGAGCTGGGCAAGCGCTGGGACGGCCTGGACATCCTGGTGCACTCGGTCGGCTTCGCGCCGCGCGAGGCCATCGAAGGTGAATACCTGCAGGGACTGAGCCGCGAGAACTTCCGCATCGCCCACGACATCTCCAGCTACAGCCTGGCAGCGCTGGCCAAGGCCGCGCGACCGATGATGAAGGGCCGCGGCGGCAGCATCCTGACGCTGAGCTACCTGGGCGCCCAGCGCGCGCTGGTGAACTACAACGTCATGGGCGTGGCCAAGGCCAGCCTGGAAGCGAACATGCGCTACCTGGCCCTGAACCTGGGTCCGGAAGGCACGCGCGTGAACGCTATCTCCGCCGGGCCGATCAAGACCCTGGCGGCGGCGGGCATCGCCAACTTCCGCAAGATGCTGGGCCACGTCGAGGAATACGCGCCGCTGCGCCGCAGCGTCACGATCGAGGACGTCGGCAACGTCGCCGCCTTCCTGTGCTCGGACCTGGCGTCGGGCGTCACCGGCGAGGTCACGTACGTCGACGCGGGTTACAACATCCTTGGCATGACCGGCATCGAAGGGGTCTGAGCCCCGCCCGGTCCGCGCAAGCGACAAAAAAAGGCCCGGGATTCCCGGGCCTTTTTTCTTGCCTCGTGTCCGGCGATCAGAGCCGGTCTTCGGCGACCGTGATCGTGTACTGGCGACGCAGGGCCTGCACGTAGGCCTCGGCCTCGACCACGGCGCGTGCCTGCGCGAGCTGCTGGCGCAGCGCGTCGCGGGTGGCGTCGTCGAGCTCGCCCAGCTCGCCCTCGCGAACCGCGGTGACCCGCAGCAGCGCGTGGCGGTCCGCACCCAGGCGGACCATGCCGACGCTGGCCTGCGCGTCCTCCGGCGCCGACAGGCGGAATGCTTCCTCGATCAGCGCGGGCGGCAGCTGCGCCTGCCGGGTGATGCCCGGCAGTTCGGCGACGGTGCGGCCCACTTCGGCGGCCAGGTCGGCGAAGCTCTCGCCTGCGCGGGCGCGCTCGAGCAGGGCCTTGGCCTGGGCCTCGGAGGCCTTGGACAGGCTGTCGGCGACCAGGTCGGCGCGAACGCGCTCACGGACCTCCTCGAAGGGGATCAGGGCAGCCGGTTCGACCTCGACCACGTGCAGCACGACCAGGTGGTTCGGGCCGATCTCGACCGCGTCGCTGACCTGGCGATCAACGCGCTGGGCGTCGGCAAACGCGGCCGCACGGACCTCTTCCAGCGCCGCGATGCCTTCACCGGCGTCGCGGGTGAACAGGGCGCTGCGCCTGACCTCGAGCCCCACTTCCTCGGCCGCCGGGGCCAGGGCGGTCGGATCGCGGTAGATGCGCTCGACCAGGCGGTTGCCAAGGTCGCTGTAGACGCGGTCGCGTTCGGTGGACAGGTATTCGGCCTCAATCTCGGCGCGCACTTCGTCGAACGTGCGTTCGCTGCCGGCGCTGAGGTCCGCGAGCTGGATGACGTGCCAGCCCTCGGGCGTGCGCACCGGGTCTGTGACCTGGCCCACTTCCGTGAGCGCGAACAGCGCGTCCTGGAAGGGACCTTCAAGCACGCCGGCCTCGATCGGACCGAGCATGCCGCCGGACGCGCTGGAGCCGATGTCGTCGGAGTTCTCGCGGGCAAGCGCCGCGAAGTCCGCACCCTCCTCGCGGGCCTGGGCGGCCAGGGCTTCGGCGCGCTCGCGGGCGGCCTCGACCTCGGCGTCATCGGCGTCCGCCGCCACCTTCACCAGGATGTGCGCGGCGCTGCGCACCGGCTCGGTGACATAGCGGCTGCGCTGCTCGTCGTAACGCTGGCGCAGGGTCTGCTCGTCCACGACGGTGGGCACGTCGAGCGTGGCGCCATCGACCTCGACGTATTCGATGGCGACCTGTTCCGGGCGGGTATAGCGGTCGCCGTGGCTGTCGTACCAGGCCTTGAGCTCCTCGTCGGTCGGCGCCTCGGGCGCGGCCGGGGTGGGCAGGTCGATCAGCTCGAGGTCGCGCTGCTGGCGCGCAAGCGTCAGGTAGGCCTCCATCTCGGACTCGGTGGCCAGGCCAGTGCCGGCGATTTCGCCGGAAACGGTGCGGCGCGCCATGTCGGCGGCCACCGTGGCAATGAACTGGCCGTGGGTCATGCCGCGGGCAGCGAGGCCCAGCCGGTACTGGTCGGGGCTGTACTGGCCATTGACCTGGAATTCCGGCATCTGCTTGAGCTCGGCGGCGATCTCCGCCTCGCCGAAAGTGATGCCGTCGCGCTCGGCGGCCATGGCCATCACTTCTTCATCGATCATCCGGTCCAGCACTTCGCGCTTGCTGTCGATCGACTCGAACCGGGCGGAATCGAACTGTTCGCCCTGGCGCTCGCGCTCAGCCTGGCGGGCCTGTTCGAACCGGCGCTGGAACTGGTCCTGCGGAATTTCGCGGACCTGCTTGCCCCAGATCCAGAACTTCGCCGGCCCCTCGATCTTGGCCGAGTAGGTCTCGATTTTCGGGGAAAAATAGGATTCGACGCCGAAGAAGGCCATCGTGATGATGACCAGGCCGAGGATGGTGAACGCCATCCAGCCTGAAGACTTGTCTCGGATTCTCTGGAGCATGTGTGCGATGCCGTCCGGTGATGCCCCGGGCCTACCGGGGCCTGAAAAAACGAGGGCGCCCTTTTGGGGCGCCCTCGGGGATATGGCGGAGTGGACGGGACTCGAACCCGCGACCTCCGGCGTGACAGGCCAGCATTCTAACCAACTGAACTACCACTCCGCGTATCACTTACCTGGTGGGTGCTGAGGGTTTCGAACCCCCGACCCTCGCCTTGTAAGGGCGACGCTCTACCGCTGAGCTAAGCACCCTTCCCAAGGAAGACGCTCAGTTTACAGCATCCTTCAGGGCTTTGCCAGCCTTGAACGCAGGATTTTTCGAAGCCTTGATCTTGATGGTCTCGCCGGTCTGCGGATTGCGGCCCTGGCGGGCGGCGCGCTTGCGGACCGAGAAGGTGCCGAAACCCACCAGCGTAACGGTGTCGCCCTTCTTCAGGGCCTTGGTGATGGTCTCGATCATCGCGTCGACGGCGCGCGCGGCGTCGGCCTTGGACATCTCGGCGGCGTCGGCGACGGCACCCGTGAATTCGGCTTTGTTCATTATTGACTCCCTGAGCGAGTAGAACCCGCGTGTTTGAAAACCGGGGGCGCCCGGCTTGGCCTGGGCTCGCCCCGATCCACCTGTACCGCCACTGCCCGGAACCTGGTCCGTGCGACGGTTGAACGATTTATACCAGCGGCATTTTGCATGCGCAACAAGCGAAAGCCTTTTATTTCGCGGCTTCCAGCCATTGTTTCGTGCAAATACTCAATGCCTGATCGATGCGCCTCCGCCGTCCTTCTGGTCCTGCCCCTCGGCCGCATCGGGCGTGGGTTCGGGCGTCGATTCGGGGGCCAGGGCGCTCACCAGGGCGATGTCCAGCACCTCGTCGATCCACTTGACCGGGATGATCTCCAGGCCCTGTGTGACGTTCTTCGGAATGTCCGCCAGGTCCTTGCGGTTCTCCTCGGGGATGATCACGGTGCGGATTCCGCCACGCAGCGCGGCGAGCAGTTTTTCCTTGAGCCCGCCGATCGGCAGCACCCGGCCACGCAGGGTGATTTCGCCGGTCATCGCCACGTCGGCACGCACCGGCACGCCCGACAGCACCGACACCAGCGCGGTGACCATCGCGATGCCGGCACTCGGTCCGTCCTTCGGCGTCGCCCCTTCGGGCACGTGCACGTGGGTGTCGAACTTCTGGTGGAACTCGGTGTCCAGGCCCAGGCGTTCGCTGCGCGACCGTACGACGCTGTAGGCGGCCTTCACCGACTCCTGCATCACGTCGCCCAGCTTGCCGGTGAGGATCAGCTGGCCCTTGCCCGGCAGCAGCGTGGCTTCGATCTGCAGCAGTTCGCCGCCGACCTCGGTCCAGGCCAGTCCGGTGACCAGGCCGATCTCGTTTTCCTGTTCGGCGCGACCGAAATCGAAGCGGCGCACGCCGAGGTATTTGTCGAGGTTCTTGGACGTGACGTTGATCGCGGCCTTGCCCGATTTGCGCGGGCCGGCGAGCGCGATTTCCTTGACGACCTTTCGGCAGATCTTGGACACCTCGCGCTCGAGGTTGCGCACGCCGGACTCGCGCGTGTAGTAGCGCACGATGTCACGCACCGCGCCCTCGCCGATCTTCAGCTCCGCCGGATCCAGGCCGTTGGCCTTGAGCTGCTTGGGAATCAGGTACCTCTGCGCGATGTGCAGCTTCTCGTCCTCGGTGTAACCCGGGATGCGGATCACTTCCATGCGGTCGAGCAACGGACCCGGGATGTTGAGCGAATTGGCGGTGGCGATGAACATCACCTCGCTCAGGTCCAGGTCCACTTCCAGGTAGTGGTCGTTGAAGGCGCTGTTCTGTTCCGGGTCCAGCACCTCGAGCAGGGCCGACGACGGGTCGCCGCGGAAATCCATGCTCATCTTGTCGAGCTCGTCGAGCATGAACAGCGGGTTCTTGCTGCCGACCTTGCTCAGGTTCTGCACGATCCGGCCCGGCATCGAGCCGATGTACGTGCGGCGATGGCCGCGGATTTCCGCCTCGTCGCGCACGCCGCCGAGCGACATGCGCACGAACTTGCGGTTGGTGGCCTTGGCGATCGACTGGCCGAGCGAGGTCTTGCCCACGCCGGGCGGGCCGACCAGGCACAGGATCGGGCCGCGCATCTGCTTCACGCGCGACTGCACGGCGAGGTATTCGAGGATGCGTTCCTTGACCTTCTCCAGGCCGTAGTGGTCGGCGTCGAGCACGTCCTGCGCGGCCTTGAGGTCCTTGCGCACCTTGCTGCGCTTTTTCCACGGCACGCCGACCAGCCAGTCGATGTAGTTGCGCACGACGGTGGCTTCGGCCGACATCGGCGACATCTGCTTGAGCTTGTTGAGCTCGGCCTTGGCCTTGGTTTCCACGGCCTTGGGCATGCCCGCCTTGGCGACCTTCTTGGCCAGCTCCTCGAGTTCGTTGGGCGCCTCGTCGAGTTCGCCCAGCTCCTTCTGGATGGCCTTCATCTGCTCGTTGAGGTAGTACTCGCGCTGGCTCTTCTCCATCTGCGACTTCACGCGGCCACGGATGCGCTTCTCGATCTGCTGGACGTCGATCTCGCCGTCGACCAGGCCGATCAGCATTTCCAGGCGCTGGCCGACCTCGAGGGTCTCGAGCAGCTGCTGCTTGTCGGCCAGGCGCGCGCCGAGGTGGGCCGAGATGGTGTCGGCCAGGCGGCTGGGGTCCTCGATGCCAGACAGCGTCGTGAGCAGCTCGGGCGGCAGCTTGCGGTTGGTCTTGACGTACTGCTCGAACAGGCTCATCAGCGAACGCAGCGTGACCTCGAGCTCGCGCTCGTCGCGTTCGTGCACCGAGTCCACTTCCTCGCCGGTGGCGGTCAGCGCGCCCTCGCGCTCGCCGTAGCCGTCGATGGCCACGCGCGCGGAACCCTCCACCAGCACCTTGATCGTGCCGTCAGGCAGCTTGAGCAGCTGCAGGACCTGCGCCAGGGTGCCGACCGAATAGAGGTCCGCGGCGGCCGGGTCGTCGGTGTCCGGGCTCTTCTGGGCGACCAGCAGGATCTGCTTGTCCCCGGCCATGGCCAGGTCCAGCGCCTTGATCGAACGGTCGCGGCCCACGAACAGCGGAATCACCATGTGCGGGTACACGACGACGTCGCGCAGCGGCAGCACGGGCAGGTCGATCCGGTGGGCGATCTTTGGATTGTCTTGCATGTGAAGGCTCCTCGGGGGCGAGGCCCCGGCATGGCTCAGGTTATGGGGTCCCGGGGGGCTGCTTGCAAGCGCTGCCGCCAAAACGGACACGGGCCGGAAAAACCGGCCCGTGTTTCAAGGACTTGCGTGCCGCGGTTCAGTCCGCGGAAGCGGCCTTCGGACTGGCCTGGGCACCCGAGCTGTAGATCAGGTAGGGCTCGGTCTGGTGGTTGATCACCGACTCGTCCACGACGACCTTGCTGACGTTTTCCAGGGACGGCAGCTCATACATGGTGTCGAGCAGCACCGACTCCATGATGGTGCGAAGGCCACGGGCACCGGTCTTGCGCTTGAGCGCCCGGCGCGCGATCGCCAGCAGGGCGTCCGGGCGTACCTCGAGCTCGACGCCTTCCATCTCGAAGAGCTTGCGGAACTGCTTGGTGATCGCGTTCTTGGGCTCGGTCAGGATCTTCACCAGCGCGGCCTCGTCGAGCTCCTCGAGCGTGGCGACCACCGGCAGGCGACCGACGAACTCGGGGATCAGGCCGAACTTGACCAGGTCCTCGGGCTCGACCTCGGCCAGCAGCTTGCCGACCTCGACCTTGCGCTCGCTGGACTTGACCTTGGCGCCGAAGCCGATGCCGCCGGCTTCCGTGCTGCGCGCCTGGATGATCTTGTCCAGGCCGGCGAAGGCACCGCCGACGATGAACAGGATGTTCTTGGTGTCGACCTGCAGGAATTCCTGCTGCGGGTGCTTGCGGCCGCCCTGCGGCGGCACCGAGGCGACCGTGCCTTCGATGAGCTTGAGCAGGGCCTGCTGCACGCCCTCGCCCGAGACGTCGCGGGTGATGGACGGGTTCTCGGACTTGCGCGAGATCTTGTCGATCTCGTCGATGTAGACGATGCCCTGCTGCGCCTTGTCGACGTCGTAGTCGCACTTCTGCAGCAGCTTCTGGATGATGTTCTCGACGTCCTCGCCGACGTAGCCCGCCTCGGTGAGCGTGGTGGCGTCGGCGATCGTGAAGGGCACGTTGAGCAGGCGGGCCAGCGTCTCGGCCAGCAGGGTCTTGCCCGAGCCGGTGGGGCCGACCAGCAGGATGTTGGACTTCGACAGTTCGATGTCGTCGTTCTTGATCCGGCTTTCGATGCGCTTGTAGTGGTTGTACACGGCCACCGACAGCGTCTTCTTCGCGCGGTGCTGGCCGATCACGTACTGGTCGAGGACCTCGAGGATTTCCTTCGGCTTGGGCAGGTGGCTGCGCGCAGCGTGGGCCTTTTCCTCGAGCTCTTCGCGGATGATGTCGTTGCACAGCTCGACGCATTCATCGCAGATGAACACGCTGGGGCCCGCGATCAGCTTGCGCACCTCGTGCTGGCTCTTGCCGCAGAAGGAGCAGTAGAGGATCTTGCTGCTGTCGCCGGAGCGGCCCTGGCGGTCTTCGGTCATGCTTTCTGGGCCCTGGTGAAGTGGGTCGGGAGCGAGAATATCACAGGCCGGCACGGGTCAAGGCCCGGCCCCCGCATGGGGCCCGGGCGGGCGTGAAGGCCACGTGGAAGGCGGGGTTCAGCCGGCCTGGATGGTGTCTTCGGGACGGCGGCTGAGCACTTCATCGACCATGCCGTAGGCCTTGGCGGTCTCGGCGTCCATGAAGTTGTCGCGGTCGGTGTCCTTGGCGATGCGCTCGACCGGCTGCCCGGTGTGCGTCGACAGGATCTGGTTGAGCCGGTCGCGCATCGTCAGGATCTCGCGCGTGTGGATCTCGATGTCGCTGGCCTGGCCCTGGAAGCCGCCCAGCGGCTGGTGGATCATCACCCGCGAGCTGGGCAGGCAGTAGCGCTTGCCGGCCGCACCGGCGGCCAGCAGCAGCGAGCCCATCGACGCCGCCTGGCCGACGCAGATGGTGCTCACGTCGGGCCGGATGAACTGCATGGTGTCGTAGATCGCCATGCCCGAGGTGACCACGCCGCCCGGCGAATTGATGTACAGGCTGATGTCCTTCTCGGGGTTTTCCGCCTCGAGGAACAGCAGCTGGGCGACGATGACGTTGGCCATGTAGTCGTCGATGGGACCGACCAGGAAGATGACGCGTTCCTTGAGCAGCCGCGAATAGATATCGTAAGCGCGTTCACCGCGGCTGGTCTGTTCGACCACCATCGGCACCAGGTTCAAGCCCTTGATCGGATCCATTCGCGATTCCTCCTTGGTGGCCGCCTCAGGCGACCGGACGCATCAGTTCGGTGAAGCTCACGCTCGTTTCGGTGGCCTTGGCGCGCTCGGCGATCCAGTCGATCACCTGCTCTTCCATCACGCGGTTGCGCAGCCCGGACATCAGGTTGGCGTCGTTGCGGTAGAGCTCGATGACCTGCGCCGGGTCCTCGTAGGTCGAGGCGATCAGCTGCATCGTCTCGGTGAGGCGCTTGTTGTCGAGCTGCAGCTTGTTCTGGCGGGCGACTTCGCCGACCAGCAGGGCCGCGGCGACGCGCTTGTGGGCGACGTCCTTGAACTGGCCGGCTTCGAAGGTGGCGTTGGCGTGGCCCTTCTGGCGCGCGTCCTGCTGCGCGGCGGCGGCCATCTTGCGGGCCTCGGCCTCGACCAGGCGCGGCGGCAGTTCGACATCGGCGTAGGCGGCGACCAGCTTGCTGGCCACTTCCGCGCGCAGGCGCTGCATCAGGTTGCCCTTGAGCTCGCGCTCGAGGTTGGCGCGCACTTCCTTGCGGAAGACTTCCAGCTTGCCGCCCTTGATGCCGAAGCTCTTGATGAAGGCCTCGTCGACTTCGGGCAGCTTCGGCGCCGAAACCTTCACGGCCTTGAGCGCGACCTTGGCGGCCTTGCCGGCCAGGTCGGGGTTGCGCCAGTTTTCCGGGAAGGTGACGTCGACTTCGACTTCGTCGCCGGGCTTCATGCCGACCAGGCGCTGCTCGATTTCCGGGTAAAGCACGTTCGAACCGACGACGGTGGCGCCACGCTCGGCGCCTTCGGCCGGCACGCGGCCATCGGCGGTGGTCGCCGAGGTCTCGACCTGGACCAGGTCGCCGGCGGCGGCGGCACGCTCGACCGGCTCCCAGGTACGACGCTGCTGGCGCAGGGTCTCGATCATGTTGTCGATGTCCGACTCTTCGATCGCCGCGGTGGTGCGAACGATCTCGAGCTTGGAAGCGTCGATGTCGCCGAAGTCGGGCACGACTTCGAAGGTCGCGGTGTAGCGGATCTCGCCGCCCTCGCCTTCCTGCTCCGGCTTCACTTCCGGGGTGCCGGCGACCTGCAGGTTCTGCTGGCGAAGCGCTTCGCCCAGGCTTTCGCGGACCAGGTCGCCCCAGGCCTCCGAACGCACCTGCTGGCCGAAGCGCTGCTCGATCACCTTGGTCGGGACCTTGCCCTTGCGGAAGCCCTTGATGTTGGCCGTGCGCGCGATCTCGCGCAGGCGGTTGCCGACGGCGCCCTCGAGACGGTCGGCCGGCAGGCTGACGGTGAGGCGACGTTCCAGGTTGGCGGTATTCTCAAGCGAGACTTGCATGTTCACTCCTGCGACGCGCCTTTGGATTGGGCGCGAAAATGAAAAAACCCGCGGAGCTTCGGTTCGTCCCCGCGCCTCCGTTGCCGGATGGTGCGAAAGGAGAGACTCGAACTCTCACGGGTTGCCCCACTGGAACCTAAATCCAGCGCGTCTACCAGTTTCGCCACTTTCGCAACGCCGCGCGGGATCGATTCTTGGGGAAGATGGTGGGCCGTGTAGGATTCGAACCTACGACCTATTGATTAAGAGTCAACTGCTCTACCAACTGAGCTAACGGCCCGTTATCTTCCCGCCGAAGCGGCTGCGACGCGACATTATGCCGCGCTTGGAACTGGGGTGGAAGACGGGACTCGAACCCGCGACCCTCGGAATCACAATCCGATGCTCTAACCAACTGAGCTACATCCACCAATGTAAAACCACCCTGCCTTCGCCACCCTTCCCACCTGGCGCGCCCGGCAGGACTCGAACCTGCAACCGCCGGCTTAGAAGGCCGGTGCTCTATCCGGTTGAGCTACGGGCGCCTGCCGGGATGATACCGGCCGGTGCTCGCCGCATCCATGCGGGTTGCAGTTCCGGGAAAGAACGGCCTGGTCGGGGCAGAGGGATTCGAACCCACGACATCCAGCTCCCAAAGCTGGCGCTCTACCAGGCTGAGCTATACCCCGGCGGTGAAGCCCGACGCCCGCACCGGCGCGCCTTGAGGAGTCTCACTGTACGGCCGGCGGGGTTTCGGGCGCAATGCGCCGTGGCCCCGTCGTCCGAACAAAAAGGGTGCCGAAGCACCCTGTTTGCATTAGTGGCGCGCCCGGAGAGATTCGAACTCCCGACCACCAAGTTCGTAGCCTGGTGCTCTATCCAGCTGAGCTACGGGCGCGCAGAAGCGAAATTATGGGGCACTTCACCGAAACCGTCAATACTTTCGTAACAACTTTTTCGCTGCGCTGGCGTGCCGCCATCGTTTGCCGGGACGAAAAAATCGCCGCCCTCGGGCGGCGATCCAACGACCTGGCGGAGTGAGAGGGATTCGAACCCTCGATAAGGCTTTTGACCCTATACTCCCTTAGCAGGGGAGCCCCTTCAGCCACTCGGGCATCACTCCGGAAACAGTCCCCGGCATCACCTTTGGGGCGAAACCGGCCGCATAGGATAGCCCTTCAGCCCGGCTTAGGTAAACCCGCATCTGCCTGGTCCGATTCGGACCCCGGCACATCGTCCTTCTGGATGCGCTGGAAGATTTCCTCACGGTGCACGGCCACGTCCTTCGGCGCGGTGATGCCGATGCGAACCTGGTTGCCCTTGACGCCCAGCACCGTGACGGTGACCGAGTCACCGATCATCAGGGTCTCTCCCACCCTTCGCGTCAGAATCAGCATCCCCTTCCCTCCCGATACGTCCCTGCACCGGCCCGCATGGTGCAAAACCCGCGGTTCCCCGGCCGCGCACGACGCGCGGCATGAACCGGAGGATAGTTCGGCACCGCCCGGGGCGCAACGAAGGCCCCGGGCCGCCGCGAATCAGCTGCCCAAGCGTTCGGCCACCCACGACGGCACATCCGCCAGCGCAGCCACCAGTTCGGGGCCATCGCTGCCGCCGCCCTGGGCCATGTCGGGGCGACCGCCGCCCTTGCCACCGATGCGGCCGGCGACGTGCGAAAGCAGCTCGCCCGCCTTCACCTTGCCCAGCGCACCGCCCTGCACGCCGGCGACCAGCGAGGCCTTGCCGTCGCTGGCGGAGGCCAGGAGGATCACGGCGTCGCCGAGGCGGGATTTGAGCTGGTCCACGGCGTCGCGCAAGGACTTGGCGTCGAGGCCTTCCAGGCGCGCGGCGACGACCTTCACGCCGGCGACTTCCGGCGCTGACGCCGCGAGGTCGGCGGTGGCGCCAGCCGCGGCCTTTGCCTTGATCGATTCGAGTTCGCGCTCGAGCTTTTTCTGCCGGTCGAGCAGCTGGGCAAGCTTGTCGAGCACGTCGCGCGGGCTGCCACCGAGCAGTCCGGCGACCTGCGCCAGCCGGCGCTCTTCTTCGGCGATATGCGCAAGCGCACCCTCGCCCGTCACCGCTTCGATGCGGCGCACGCCGGCAGCGACGCCGCCTTCGCTGAGGATCTTGAACAGGCCGATGTCGCCGGTGTGGTGCACGTGGGTGCCGCCGCAAAGTTCGGTCGAGAACCCGCCCATGCGCAGCACGCGCACGCGCTCGCCGTACTTCTCGCCGAACAGCGCCATCGCGCCGAAGTCCATGGCTTCCTGCATGCCCATGTGATGGATCTCGGCTTCGGCGTTGCCGCGGATTTCAGCGTTGACGAGGGCCTCGATGCGCGCGAGTTCTTCGGGCGTGATCGCCTGGAAGTGCGCGAAGTCGAAGCGCAGACGATCTGGCGCGACCAGCGAGCCCTTCTGGGTGACGTGTTCGCCCAGCACCTTGCGCAGCGCCGCGTGCAGCAGGTGGGTGGCCGAGTGGTTGAGCACGATGGCCTGGCGGCGGGCTTCGTCGACGCGCGCCGACACCAGGTCGCCGCGCTTGAGGCTACCCGCGGCCAGCTTGCCGACGTGGCCGTGGAAAACGCCGGCAAGCTTCAGCGTGTCGGACACCTCGAAGCGGGTGCCACGTGCGTCGAGCAGCAGGCCGGTGTCACCGACCTGGCCACCGGACTCGGCGTAGAAAGGCGTGCCGTCGAGCAGGACGACCGCATCGTCGCCCGCAGCGATTTCATCGACCGGCTTGCCGTCGCGCACCAGCGCGACCACGCGGCAGCCGTCGGTCTCGAGCGCGTCGTAACCGCGGAAATCGCTGGGCTTGAGGCCCGAGACAAGCTCCGCGGGCAGCACCACGCCACCGGCGAACTTGCTCGCGGCGCGGGCGCGGTCGCGCTGCTGGTCCATCAGCATGTCGTATTCGGCCAGCGCACCGTCGGCCAGCGCCCAGCCCTTGTCGGCGTTTTCGCGCAGCAGGTCGGCGATCAGGTCGGGCGGGCAGCCGTAGGTGTCGTGCAGCTGGAACAGCTGCTCGCCGCGGATGCGGTTGCCCGAGGCAGCCAGGTAGTCCTCCAGGCGGGCCATGCCGGCGTCGAGCGTTTGCGCGAAAGCGGCCTCCTCGCCCTTCAGGGCCTGCTCGACCAGCTTCTGCTTCGCGGCGAGTTCGGGATAGGCCTCGCCCATCGCCTCGACCAGCGGCTGCACCATGCGCCAGAACTTGCCTTCGGGCGTCAGGCCGTCGAGCTTCCAGAAGTGGCGGATGGCGCGGCGGATGATGCGGCGCAGGACGTAGCCCCGGCCTTCGTTGGACGGCAGGACGCCGTCGACGACCAGGAAGCTGCAGGCGCGGATGTGGTCGGCGATCACGCGCAGGGATTTGTGCTCGAGGTCTTCCTGCTTGCCGGTCAGCGCGGCGGCGGCCTTGATCAGGTGCTGGAACAGGTCGATCTCGTAGTTGCTGTGCACGTGCTGGAGCACCGCCGAGATGCGCTCCAGACCCATGCCGGTGTCCACGCAGGGCGCCGGCAGCGGCAGCAGCGTGCCGTCGGCCTGGCGGTCGAACTGCATGAAGACGTTGTTCCAGATTTCGATGAAACGGTCACCGTCCTCGTCAGGGCTGCCCGGCGGGCCACCGGCGATGTGCTCGCCGTGGTCGTAGAAGATTTCGCTGCAGGGACCGCAGGGGCCGGTGTCGGCCATCTGCCAGAAGTTGTCGCTGGCGAAGGGCGCGCCCTTGTTGTCGCCGATGCGGATGATGCGGTCTGCTGGCAGGCCGACATCCTTGTGCCAGATGTCGAAGGCTTCGTCGTCGGTGTGGTAGATCGTGACCAGCAGGCGCTCCTTCGGGAGCTTCCACACTTCGGTCAGCAGTTCCCAGGCCCAGGTGATCGCTTCGCGCTTGAAGTAGTCGCCGAAGCTGAAGTTGCCCAGCATTTCGAAGAAGGTGTGGTGGCGCGCGGTGTAGCCGACCTGGTCGAGGTCGTTGTGCTTGCCGCCGGCGCGCACGCAGCGCTGCGAGGACACGGCGCGCGTGTAGCTGCGCTTCTCGGCGCCCAGGAACACGTCCTTGAACTGGACCATGCCCGCGTTGGTGAACAGCAGGGTCGGATCGTTGCCGGGCACGAGCGGGCTCGAGGGCACGACCTGGTGGCCTTTGGATTTGAAGAAATCGAGGAAATCCTGGCGGATCTGGTGGCTGGTCTTGGTCATGGGCTGGCTGGCAGTGAGTCGGGGGCCACGCCTGGAAGGTGCGGCCAGACCCGCAAGATTACCAGCACGGGGCAGCCAGCCGGACCCGCCGACGCCCCGCGGAACGACTACGCCCCGTGAAAACCGTCGTCTTCGTCCTCGCCACGGGCACGCACGGCGCCCCAGGCGCTGTCCTGGTCGAAACCCCGCCGCAGCAGGAACTCGACTGCCTTGCGCCGGCGGTCGGGTTCGGCGAGGGCCGCGGCAGTCCACCGCCGCCCGACCTGGCGGCGGGCGAGCGCCGGCCAGTCGGCTTCACAGGCCTCGAGGGCCCGCAGGATGGCGTCCTCGCCCAGGCCATGGCCGGCCAGTTCCACCCGGATGCGCACCGGGCCGTAGCCGGAGTTCGCCCGGTCGCGGGCGAAACTGGCGGCAAAACGTTCGTCGTCCTGGTAGCCCTGCCCCGCCAGCCGCTCCACGGCGGCCTCGGCCTCGGCCGGCTCGACACCCCGCTGGGCCAGCTTGCGGGCCAGGTCGCGCCGGGAGTGTTCACGCCTGACCAGCAGGCCCAGGGCGCGCTGGTAGGCGTCGCCGGCTTCGCCGCGGGGCCGGCCCATGCCGGCCTCAGCCCTCGACGGCCTCGGCGTTTTCGTCGCCGATCACCAGGCCGGGCACGAACTTCTCGCGCAGCTTGGCCTCCAGGTCCCTGGCCACGGCCGGGTTGTCCTTGAGCCACTGGCGCACGTTTTCCTTGCCCTGGCCGATGCGCTCGTCGTTGTAGCTGTACCAGGCACCGGCCTTGTCGATCAGCTTGGCGTCCACGCCCATGTCGATCAGTTCGCCTTCGCGGCTGATGCCCTGGCCGTAGAGGATTTCGGTGACGATGATCTTGAACGGCGGCGCCATCTTGTTCTTGACCACCTTGATCTTGGTCTGGTTGCCGATGATCTCGTCGCCCTTCTTGACCGCGCCGATGCGACGGATGTCCAGGCGCACCGAGGCATAGAACTTGAGCGCATTGCCGCCGGTGGTGGTTTCCGGGCTCTGGCCCGGCATCATGATGCCGATCTTCATGCGCAGCTGGTTGATGAAGATGACCATGCAGTTGCTGCGCTTGATGTTGCCGGTGAGCTTGCGCAGGGCCTGGCTCATCAGGCGGGCCTGCAGGCCCGGCAGCTGGTCGCCCATTTCGCCCTCGATCTCGGCGCGCGGGGTCAGCGCGGCGACCGAGTCGACCACGACCATGTCCACCGAGTTCGAACGCACCAGCATGTCGGCGATCTCGAGCGCCTGCTCACCGGTGTCGGGCTGGCTGACCAGCAGGTCATCGACGTTCACGCCCAGCTTCTGGGCATAGGTGGGGTCGAGCGCGTGCTCGGCGTCGATGAAGGCGGCGGTGCCGCCGGCCTTCTGGCATTCGGCGATGGCCTGCAGGGTGAGCGTGGTCTTGCCCGAGGACTCCGGCCCGTAGATTTCGATGACGCGGCCCTTCGGCAGGCCGCCGATGCCCAGCGCGATGTCGAGCATCAGCGAACCGGTGCCGATGACTTCGGCCGCTTCGATGGCCTTGTCGCCCATGCGCATGACCGCACCCTTGCCGAACTGCTTTTCGATCTGGCTCAGGGCGGCGGTGAGGGCGCGCTTCTTGTTCTCGTCCATGGGTTGTTTCCTCGGGGTCTTGTTGTCGGTGGTCGCCAGCTTAGTGGGGCCGGGTCTCACGGATTGAGAAGCTTCCGGCGACCCTGAATCTGCCTGCCCTGCCGGGCCCGCGGCAGCCTCTTGTGCTTCGATGCGCTGTAGGGAATGGGACTTCTTCCTCGCGGCTTTTTTCTTGCCCAGGCTCAACGGTTCGGCCTTACGAGGCCGCAGTACAGGCCTTCGATGGCGAAGTCCTGGTCGGGCTGGACGACGATGGGGGCGAAGTCGGGATTGCGCGGCAGCAGGCGGATGCCGTCCTTGCCGATCTTGAGCAGTTTCACGGTGATTTCCTCGTCGATTCGCGCGACCACGATCTGGCCGCTGCGTGCGTCATTGGTGCGGTGCACGCCGATCAGGTCGCCGTGCAGGATGCCTTCGTCGCGCATGGAGTCGCCCTTGACCCGCAGCAGGTAGTCCGGCGCCGGGGAAAAGAACACACGGTCGAGCAGCACCATGTCGTGAAGGCCGGCGTCGGCGCCGATCGGCAGGCCGGCGGCGACCTGGCCCAGCACCGGCAGCCGCAGGGGTGCGTCCCCGGCCGCCGGGACGAGGTCGGCGGCCGGGGACGACGAAACAGGGGCCGAGGCCAGCCGGATGCCACGCGCCTGCCCGGGCACGCGGCGGATGGCGCCGGCCTGCTCCAGGGCTTCGAGGTGGTATTGCGCCGCGCGCACGCCCTTGAAGCCGAAGGCATGGGCGATCTCGACCTGGGACGGCGGCACGCCGTCGGCCTCGATGCGCTCGGTGATCATGGCCAGGATGGCCTGCTGGGTGTCGGTGATGTCCATTAGTAGTAATACTACTAATGGACACCCCCGGGCTGTCAAGCCCCTTGTTTCGCCCTAGCGGGCCAGGGCCAGCAGGCCATGCAGCGCGGCGGCGACGGTCTGCCGGCGTACCGCGTCGCGGTCGCCGTCGAAGTGGAAGAGTTCGGCCTTGGGGTAACCGCCGCGGCGCTTCCAGCCGATCCAGACCGTGCCGACCGGCTTGTCGGCATTGCCGCCGGTGGGGCCGGCGATGCCGGTCACGGCCACGGCGATGCTGGCGCCCGAATTCACCAGCGCGCCGGACACCATCTCGGTGACCGTTTCCCGGCTCACCGCACCGTGTTCGACCAGGGTTTCCGGCCGCACGCCCAGCAGCGCCTGCTTGGCCTCGTAGCTGTAAGCCGCCATGCCGCAGTCGAACCAGGCCGAACAACCCGGGATGTCGGTGATCATCTTGGCGATCCAGCCGCCGGTGCAGCTTTCGGCGGTCGCCAGCATCAGGTGGCTGGCCTGCAGGCGTTCGCCCACCTCCTGGGCCAGGGCGTGCAGTTCGTCGTCGGTCAGCAGGGCGTGGATGGCCATGGCCGCTAGACTATAGGGCCACCCCCGCCTTTGCCATCCGGATGCCCGCCTCGGAAACGCCCCAGCACACCCCGCTGATGAAGCAGTTCTTCGCCGCCAAGGCGGAGTATCCGGACATCCTGCTGTTCTTCCGGATGGGCGATTTCTACGAGTTGTTCTACGACGACGCCCGCAAGGCTGCGCGGCTGCTCGACATCACCCTGACCCAGCGCGGCAGCTCCGGCGGCGCGCCGATCCCGATGGCCGGCGTGCCCGTGCACGCCTACGAGGGTTACCTCGCGCGCCTTGTCGCGCTGGGCGAGTCGGTGGCCATCTGCGAACAGATCGGCGACCCGGCCGCCAGCAAGGGCCTGGTCGAGCGCAAGGTGGTGCGCGTCGTCACCCCGGGCACCGTCACCGATGAGGCCCTGCTGCAGGAACGCCGCGACACCCTGCTGATGGCGGTCAGCCGCGGCCGCACGGGTTTCGGCCTGGCCTGGGCCGACCTGGCCGGTGGCCGTTTCCTGGTGTCCGAAGTCGCCGACGAGGACCAGCTGGCCGCCGAAATCGCCCGCCTGGACCCGGCCGAACTGCTGCTGCCCGACGAAGACGGCTGGCCGTCCTTCCTGGCCAGCCAGCCCGGCCTGCGCCGCCGCCCGCCCTGGGGCTTCGACACCGACGCCTGCCGGCGCCAGCTGCTGAAGTTCTTCAAGCTGCACGACCTCAGCGGCTTCGGCCTCGAGGACAAGGCGCTGCCCACCGCCGCCGCCGGCGCCCTGCTCGCCTACGTCGAAGAAACCCAGAAGCAGCAGCTGCCGCACCTGACCGCGATCGCGTTCGAATCGGCTGGCGACGGCATCGCGCTCAACGCGGCAACGCGCCGGCACCTGGAACTCGACAGCCGCACCGACGGCCGCAATGAACACACCCTGCTGGGCGTGCTCGACACCAGCGTCAGCCCGATGGGTGGCCGCCTGCTGCGGCGCTGGCTGAACCGCCCGCTGCGCGACCGCGGCGTGCTCGGCCAGCGCCACCATGCCGTCGCCACCTTCATCGATTCCGGCGCCCACGAGACCCTGCGCGAAACCTTCCGCGGCCTGGGCGACATCGAACGCATCCTTTCGCGCGTTGCGCTGCGTTCGGCGCGCCCGCGCGACCTGTCGACGCTACGCGATGGCCTGGCGCTGCTGCCGGGCGTGCGCGAGGTGCTGGCGCCGCTCGATTCCCCTCGCCTCGAAGCACTGGCTGCCGCGCTGGGTGAACACGAGGCCACCGCCGACCTGCTGGCCCGCGCCGTCGTGCCGCAGCCGCCGGTGCTGATGCGCGACGGCGGCGTGTTCGCCGAAGGTTTCGACGCCGAGCTCGACGAACTGCGCACGCTGTCCACCACCGCCGACCAGTTCCTGATCGACCTGGAGGCCCGCGAGCGCGCCGCCACCGGCATCGCCACGCTCAAGGTCGGCTACAACCGCGTGCACGGTTATTTCATCGAGATCAGCAAGGGCCAATCTGTGAAAGCGCCGACGCACTACACGCGCCGGCAAACGCTGACCGGCGCCGAGCGTTACATCACCGAAGAGCTCAAGACCTTCGAGGACAAGGTGCTCAGCGCCCGCGAACGTTCGCTCACGCGCGAGAAGGCCCTGTACGAGGAATTGCTGGAAACGCTGAACCAGTCGCTGGAGCCGCTGAAGCACTGCGCCGCGGCATTGAGCGAGCTGGACGTGCTGGCGGCCTTCGCCGAACGCGCCCAGGCCCTGGACTGGTCGCGCCCGGAACTGACCGACGCGCCCGGCCTGTGCATCGAACGCGGCCGGCACCCGGTGGTGGAAGCGGTGCGCGACGAACCCTTCGAGCCCAACGACCTGGTGCTCGACGAAGGCCGCCGCATGCTGGTGATCACCGGCCCGAACATGGGCGGTAAATCCACCTACATGCGCCAGAACGCGCTGATCGTGCTGCTCGCGCACATCGGCAGCTTCGTGCCGGCCTCGCGCGCGGTCATCGGCCCGGTGGACCGCGTGCTCACCCGCATCGGCGCCGGCGACGACCTGGCGCGCGGCCAGTCCACCTTCATGGTGGAAATGGCCGAGACCAGCTACATCCTGCACCACGCCACCGCGCAGTCGCTGGTGCTGATGGACGAAATCGGCCGCGGCACCTCCACCTACGACGGCCTGGCCCTGGCCGAAGCCTGCGCGCGCCACCTGGCGCATTCGAACCGCGCCTACACGCTGTTCGCGACGCACTATTTCGAGCTCACCACGCTGGCCGAACCGGGCAGCGGCATCGCCAACGTGCACCTGGACGCCATCGAGCACGGCGACCGCCTGGTGTTCATGCACGCGGTAAAGGACGGCCCGGCCAACCGCAGCTTCGGCCTGCAGGTGGCGGCGCTGGCGGGCCTGCCGCGCAGCGTGGTCGAACAGGCGCGGCGCACGCTGGCCAGCCTGGAACAGCGCGGCGCGCCGCATTCGGTGGCGGAAATGAGCCCGGCGGCGCTGGACGCGCCGCAGCAGTTCGGGCTGTTCGCGCCGCAACCCTCGCCCGCCCTCGAGGCGCTGGATGCGATCGATCCGGACGAGCTGACGCCCAAGCAGGCGCTCGAGGCGCTTTACCGGCTGCGGCAATTGCGCTGAAAAGCGACGGCGTCCTCACCGGACGCCGACACGCTTCTGCTAGCGTTCGGGTTTTCCGCCCATGCCGCCCCGGAGCGCCCGAATGAAATTCCGCACTGCCCTGCTCGCCCTGCCGCTGCTCGCGGCCGCCTTCGATGCCCGCGCCGGGGCCCTGCTCGTGCAGGCTGGCCAGCTGCTCGACCGCCCGGGCCAGGCGCCGCGCGGCGCCGCCACGCTCTACATAGTCGACGGCAGGGTGGCCGAGGTGCGCGACGGCCACCTCGGCGCCGGGGCCTTCGGCGCGCCGGCCGACACCGAAGTGCTCGACCTGCGCCGGCACTTCGTGCTGCCCGGGCTGATCGACAGCCACGTGCACCTGACCAACGACCTCGGCGGCCTCGCCGGCCAGCTGGCCCAGGTGCAGCGCAGCCCGGCCGACAATGCGCTCGAGGCCGCCACCAATGCCCGCAAGACCCTGCGCGCCGGCTTCACCACGGTGCGCAACCTCGGCGACGGCGACGGCGAGATCCGTGCCCTGCGCGACGCCATCAACGCGGGCAAGCTGCCGGGCCCGCGCATCCTGACCGCCAACACTTCGATTTCGGCCACGGCCGGCCACGGCGATCCGCGCCTGGGTTTCCGCGGCGACCTGCACGAGGCGCTTGACGCCGGCAACGTCTGCGACGGCGTCGAATCCTGCCGCCGCGCGGTGCGCAGCCAGGTCGCCGGCGGCGCGGACGTGATCAAGCTGCTGATCACCGGTGGCGTCAACAGCCGCATCGGCGCCGGCCTGGGCGCGCAGATGTTCGAGGACGAAGCGCGCGCGGTGGTCGAGACCTCGCGCATGTACGGCAAGAAGGTGGCCGTGCACGCGCACGGCGCCGATGGCATCAACCTGGCGCTGCGCCTGGGCATGGATTCGATCGAACACGGCACCCTGCTCGACCGCGAGGGCCTGGAGCTGTTCCGCCGATCGGGCGCCTATTACGTACCCACGCTTTCGACCGTCAACGGCTACCGCGAGCGCCTGGCCGCCAATCCCGAGGCCTACCAGGGCGAGGTGCTGGCGAAGATCCGCTGGCGCATCGACATCACCGGCAAGGCGCTGGAACAGGCGGTGCCGGCGGGGGTGAAGATCGCCTTCGGCACCGACGCCGGCGTCAGCCTGCACGGCCGCAACGCCGACGAGTTCGAACTGATGGTGGCGCACGGCATGACGCCGGCCCAGGCCATCGTCGCCGCCACCGGTAACGCCGCCGACCTGCTGGGCCTGGGCGACAGCGTCGGCAGCCTTGAGCCGGGCAAGCATGCGGACCTGATCGCCGTGGGCGGCAATCCGCTCGAGGACGTCACCGTGCTCAAGCGCGTGGACGTGGTGGTCAAGGGCGGCGAGGTGTTCCGGCCCTGAGTGCGGGGCGCCGGCGGTTCAGGCCACGGCGCTGAGCGCGTCGCCCTCCAGCGCCTGGGCCAGGTCGGCCCAGAGGTCGTCGACGTTTTCGATGCCCACCGACAGGCGCAGCAGGCCCGGGCCGATGCCGCTGGCCAGGCGCGCCTGCGGATCCACCACGCGGTGGGTCAGGCCGGCCGGGTGCTGGATCAGCGTGTCCACCGAGCCCAGGCTCACGGCCGGCGTCATCAGGCGCACGCGCGACATCACCGACGCCGCGGCCTCGTGGCCACCGTGCAGGTCGAAGCCCATCAGCGCGCCCGGGCCCGCCATCTGCGTACCGACCAGGTGGGCGTTGCGGACCGTGCCCAAGCCCGGGAAATAAACCCGGGCCACGGCGGGATGCGACGCCAGCCGCTGCGCGATCACGATGGCGTTGGCCTGCGCACGCTCGACGCGGATCGCCAGCGTCGGCAGGCCGCGATGCAGCAGGTAGGCGCCCAGCGGATGCAGCAGCGCACCGGTGGCCGCACGCACCGTGCGCAGCGGCTGCGCGCGTTCTTCGCTGCAGCAGACCACGCCGGCGATGACGTCGCCGTGGCCGCCCAGGAACTTGGTGGCGCTGTGCATGACGTAGGTGGCGCCCAGCGATGCGGGCTGCTGCAGCACCGGCGTGGCAAAAGTGGAATCGACAAGCACCGGCACGTCGCCGGCAGCGGCGACCACGGCGCGGATATCCACCAGGTCGAGCGTGGGATTGGCCGGGGTTTCGATGATCACCAGGGCGGTGTCGGGGCGGCGACGCGCGGCGACTTCCGCGGCATCGACGAACTCCGCCTCCAGTCCGCACAGGCCGGAGGCCAGCAGGTGGTCGGACGTGCCGTACAGCGGCCGCACCACCAGCACGTGGCCACCGCGGGAGCGCGCATCGAGCAGCACGGCGGTCAACGCGGCCATACCCGAGCCATAGGCCACGCAGGCTTCGGTGCCCTCGAGCCGGGCCAGCGCATTCTCGACGCGGGCGACGGTCGGGTTGTGCAGCCGCGCGTAAATCGGGTTCGCGGCGCTGGCGGCGCCGCCGACCAGGGCATCGAAACTTTCCGTGCCGGCATCGAGGTCGGCCACCGGATAGGTGGTGGACAGGTCGATCGGCGGCGCGTGCACGCCCAGGCGGGCGAAGTCTTCGCGGCCGGCGTGCACGGCGAGGGTGTCGAAATGGTCCATGGCGGGCTCCTGGGTCGGCAGGCGGCCACTATGGCGTAGACTCGGGCGCGGTTCGGTCGCACCGAACACTATTTCCGATCCGGGGGTCTCCCATGCAGCTTGACCGAACAGACTTCGCCATCCTTCGTCTTCTGCGAAAGAATGCACGGCTACCGAACAAGGACCTGGCCGCCCGGATCGGCGTGGCACCGTCCACGGCGCTCGAGCGCGTGCGGCGGCTGCGGGAGGCCGGGGTGCTGCAGGGCTTCCACGCCGAGATCGCCCCGGCGGCGGTCGGCATCGGCCTGCAGGCCATGGTGGCGGTCCGGCTGGCCCGCCACTCCCGGCCGCAGGTGGAAGCCTTCCATGCCCACCTGCTGTCGCTGCCCGAGGTGCTGAGCCTCTACCACGTGGCCGGGGCCGACGATTTCCTGGTGCACGTGGGCGTCCGCGACAGCGACCACTTGCGCGACTTCGCGATGGCGGCGCTGACCAGCCGCGAGGAAGTGGCGCACATCGAGACGCACCTGATCTTCGCCTTCAAGCGCAACACCGACCTGCCGGACTACCTGGACGCGGACAGAGACTGAGCTACAGCGAATCCAGGTCGCCCAGGGCCTGGATCAGGCGACGCGCCCGCTTGTCGGGCTTGCCCGACGGCGGCCGGTAGCCGGCGACGGCGGCACGACGTTCGGCCGCTGCCTGCAGGCGCGCCTGCCTGGCCGCCTCGTCTTCCGCGTACAGGGCCTGGGCCGCAGTGGCCGGCCCGCGCCTGTCGCTCAGTCCCAGCACGTGGATCTCGAAAAGCTCTTCACCGCGCCGCACCTGCATGGTTTCGCCGACGCGCACCGAACGAGAGGCCTTGGCGCCCTGCCCGGCCACCAGCACCTTGCCGCCCTCGATGGCCTGCTTGGCCAGTGCGCGGGTCTTGAAGAAGCGCGCCGCCCACAGCCAGACATCGAGGCGGACGGCATTGGCCGCGTCGGCGGCGCCGGATTGTTTTGCCATGCGGGGATCGTGCTATCGGGAATCCGTGAACGCAAACGGCCGCCCGAAGGCGGCCGTCCGGATGGAGCATGCAGCGCGTATCAGCTGTTCGAACGCGCGGCCAGGTCTTCCTTGATGCGCGCCTTCTTGCCCTGCAGGCCACGCAGGTAATACAGCTTGCTCTGGCGGACCTTGCCGTGGCGCTTGACGATCACCGAGTCGATGATGGCGCTGTGGGTCTGGAAGACGCGCTCGACGCCGAAGCCGTGCGAGATCTTGCGCACGGTGAAGGCGGAATTCAGGCCGGCGTTCTTGATCGCGATGACCACGCCTTCGTAGGCCTGCACGCGCTCGCGGTTGCCTTCCTTGACCTTGACGTTGACGACGACGGTGTCGCCCTGGGAAAACTTCGGCATTTCCCGGGTGGCCTGCTCGGCCTCGAACTGCTGCAGCAGCTTGTGGATGCTCATGATGTATACGCCTGTGATGTTTGTTTTGAGTGCGCGCCAGAGGCCCGGGAACCGTGCGTGGCTATCGTGGATCTGGCCGGTGGGCTGGCCGTGGAGCCGCGCAGTATACCCGCGCAAGCCCTTGAAAGGGAAGCGGTTCAGGCCACCGGCGGCTGGCTGGCCCGCCACTGGGCGATGAAGTCCGCCAGCAGGGCCCGGTCGGCGGCGTCCAGCCGGGCCCGCGCAAGCAGGTCCGGGCGGCGCAGCCAGGTGCGGCCCAGGCTCTGCTGCCGGCGCCAGCGGGCGATCGCAGCGTGGTCGCCGGACAGCAGCACCGCCGGCACGCCCTCGGTGCCGGTCGCCTCCGAGCGGGTGTAGTGCGGGCAGTCCAGCAGGCCGTCCTCGAAGCTGTCCTGGGTGGCCGAATCGGCGTGGTTCAGGGCCCCTTCCTGCAGGCGGCCGACGGCGTCGACCAGCACCGCCGCGGCCAGTTCGCCACCGGACAGCACGTAGTCGCCGATCGACAGTTCCTCGTCCACCTCGCGCTCGATGAAGCGCTCGTCCAGGCCTTCGTAACGCCCGCAGAGCAGCAGCAGGCGCGGCAACGCGGCCAGTTCGCGGACCTTGGCCTGGGTCAGCCGCGGCCCCTGGGGACTGAGGTAGATCACCCGCGCCGGCGCCGGGTCGGCGGCCTTCGCGGCAGAAAGGCAGGCCGACAGGGGTTCGGCGAGCATCAGCATGCCGGGACCGCCGCCGAAGGGGCGCTGGTCGACGCGGCGGTAGTTGTCGGTGGCGTAGTCGCGGGGATTCCAGCCGTGTACGGCCAGCAGCCCACGCTCCTGCGCACGGCCGACCACGCCGAGCGCGGCGCTGTCGCGGATGAAATCGGGGAACAGGCTGACGACGTCGATGCGCATGGGCGGCACCGGGCTCAGAAGTCCGGGTCCCAGTCGACGATGATGCGACCGGCTTCGAAATCGACCGAGACGATGTACTGGCCGGTGACGAAGGGCAGCAGGCGCTTGCGCTCGCCTTCGACCACCATGACGTCGTTGGCGCCGGTTTCGAACAGGTGCGAGACCTTGCCCAGCGCGACGCCTTCGGTGGTTTCCACCGCCAGCCCTTCCAGGTCGGCCCAGTAGTATTCGCCCGGCGCCGGTGGCGGCAGGCGGTCGCGCGGCACCCAGATTTCGGTGCCGGCCAGGGCTTCGGCCTGTTCGCGGGTTTCCACGTCGGGGAAACGCGCGATCACGGTCTTGGTGGTGTCGCGGCCAGACACGCCCGTGACCTCGCGTTCGGACTCGCCGGAACGCAGGATCCAGGGTTGGTAGCGGAACAGGGCGTCGCGGGGCTCGGTCCAGGAGAAGAGCTTGAGCTCGCCCCGGACGCCAAAGGCGCCGGCGACCCTGCCCAGCAGGATGCGGCGCCCGTTGGTCATCAGATCAGGCCTCGCGCGGGGCGAGGCCGGGGCCTCAGGCCGCAGCCTTGGCCGAGGAGACTTCCTTCACCAGCGCACTGACCTTGTCGGTCAGCTGGGCGCCGTGGGAAACCCAATGCTCGACGCGCTCGGTGTTGAGCTCGACGCGCTTTTCGTTGCCCTGGGCGACCGGGTTGTAATAACCCAGGCGCTCGATCGAGCGGCCGTCGCGCTTGTTGCGCGAGTCGGTGACGATGATGTGGTAGAAGGGGCGCTTCTTGGCGCCGCCGCGGGTCAGACGGATCTTGACCATGTGGGTTAGCTCTTTATGCAGTTCTGGGACGGTGGTCCAGACCGCAAGCGGCCCGGGGAATCGCGGATTATAGCGGGAATGTGGCGCTTTTGGGAAGCCGGCAGCGGGGATCAGGGCTGAAGCCCCTCCCACAGGGGCCCGTGGTGGTTCAGCGGCCCGGGAAGCGGCCGGGGAAGCCCCCGCCCATCATGCCCTTCATGCCCCGCATCAGGCCCTTCATGCCGCCCTGGGACAGCTTGGACATCATCTTTTCCATCTGCTGGTACTGCTTGAGGACCTTGTTCACCTCGGCCGGGGTGGTGCCGGAGCCCCGGGCCACCCGGGCCCGGCGCGAGCCGTTCAGCAGGCCGGGATTGCGGCGTTCCTTCTTGGTCATCGAATTGATGATGGCCACCATGCGCGGCACTTCCTTGCCGGTCACCTGGTTCTTCACGTGGTCGGGCAGCTGGCCCATGCCCGGCAGTTTGTCCATCAGGCTCGAAAGGCCGCCCATGTTCTGCATCTGCTCGAGCTGGTCGCGCATGTCGTTGAGGTCGAACTTCTTGCCCTTGGCGACCTTCTCGGCGAGCTTCTGGGCCTTGTCCTTGTCGACCTTCTGCTCGACTTCCTCGACCAGGCTGAGCACGTCGCCCATGTCCAGGATGCGGCTGGCGGCGCGGTCGGGGTGGAATACGTCCAGGCCGTCGGGCTTTTCGCCGACGCCGACGAACTTGATCGGCTTGCCGGTGATGTAGCGCACGCTCAGGGCGGCACCGCCGCGGGCGTCGCCGTCGGTCTTGGTGAGCACGACGCCGGTCAGCGGCAGCGCTTCGGCGAAGGCCTTGGCGGTGTTGGCGGCGTCCTGGCCGGTCATGGCATCGACCACGAACAGCGTCTCGACCGGCTTGACCGCGGCATGCAAGGCCTGGATCTCGGCCATCATGGCCTCGTCGATCGTGGTGCGGCCGGCGGTGTCCACCAGCAGCACGTCGACGAAACTCTTGCGCGCGTCCTCGATGGCGGCGCGCACGATGTCCTCGGGTTTCTGCGAGGCGTCCGAGGCGAAGAACAGCACGTCCACCTGTTTGGCCAGGGTCCTGAGCTGTTCGATGGCGGCCGGCCGGTAGACGTCGGCCGACACCACCATCACCTTTTTCTTCTTGCGTTCCTTCAGGTGCTTGGCGAGCTTGCCGACCGTGGTGGTCTTGCCCGCGCCCTGCAGGCCGGCCATCAGGATGACCGCCGGCGCCGGCACGTTGAGGTTGAGTTCGCTGGCCGAGGAGCCCATGACCGCGGCCATCTCGTCGCGCACGACCTTGATCAGGGCCTGGCCCGGGGTGAGGCTGGTCAGCACTTCCTGGCCGACCGCACGCGCCTTGATGCGCTCGATCAGGGCCGACACCACCGGCAGGGCCACGTCGGCCTCGAGCAGGGCGATGCGCACCTCGCGGGTGGCCTCGCGGATGTTCTCCTCGGTCAGGCGGCCGCGGCCGCGCAGTTTCTGGAGGGTGCCGGACAGGCGCTGGGTCAGCGACTCAAACATGGGCTGCAGGTCTTTCGAAGGGGTGCGAAGTATACCGCGGGGCGCGGGGCGGCCCGGGCCAGCGCCAATTGGCCAGGCCATTTCCGGCCTGGGCGCGTTCTGGTGTGAAACAAGTGAATTACTGGGTTCCGTTCAGATTGGGCGCAGCGACCGCTTGACGCTTTCGTCTTCCAAGGGAGACACTCCCGCATTGGAAGTGGTCTTGACACTGGAATTTGACGACTGGCTTGCAGGAAGCGTCCCCAGAGCCAAGGCAAAGGTCCTGGCCCGCATCCGAAACATGGAACTTGGCAACTACGGTGACTGCAAGCCCGTGGGCAATGGTGTTTCCGAATCAAGGATCAACTGGGGCCGGGGTCTGCGCCTTTACTTCGTGGAACGTGGAAACACATTGGTCGTGCTGCTGTGTGGCGGAGACAAATCCACACAAGAGGCCGATATAGAAAGAGCCCTCGAGTTGGCTGAAACGGTATAGGAGGCAACCATGACCAAGACCCGAAAATTCGACATCGGCGAACACCTTACCGATGAAGAAACCATGGCCGAGTATCTCGACGCCTGCATCGAAGAGGGTGGCCAGGAGCTGTTCCTCAAAGCCCTTGGCGATGTCATGAAGGCAATCGGGGTGACGGAGGTTACGAAAAAGGCCGGCATCGCAAGTCGATCCAGCGCCTACAAGTCTTTCTCCGAGAACGGGAAGCCAGAACTGGCAACCGTAGGCGCTGTTCTGGACGCGATGGGAATGCGCTTTTCCGTGGTTCCGAAGGAGCCTGCTCACACCGCGTGAAGCCCCACCCCGCCTGGGCGGGCTTCCCATGCTTTGGAACCTGTCGATCAGTCGGGAATGGTTCTGGCTGGCCGGCCGCTGTGCCAAACTCGGCGGATGCCCGCCCTCCTCCTTGCCCTGCTCGCGACTACCCTGTACGCCTTCGCCAGCCACCAGCTGGCCGGGCATGCCCACGCCCCGCATCCGGCGCCCCGGCGCTGGCTGTGGCTGGCGCTGCCGGCGGTGGCCCTGCACGCGGCGGTGCACGGCTGGGCCTGGCAGCACATGGGCGCGGCCGACCTGCACTTCTTCCCGGCGCTGTCCCTGGTGGGCCTGGGCATGGCGGCGCTGACCACGGCGCTGGGGCCGGCCCAGCGCATCGAAGCCCTGGGCATCATCGTGTTCCCGCTGGCGGCGCTGGTGCTGCTGGCCTACGCGCTTCTGGGCGGCAGCGTGGCCCGGTCCGGCCTGGACTGGCGGCTGCAGCTGCACGCGCTGATGGCGCTGCTGGCCTATGCGACGCTGGCGGTGGCGACGCTGCTGGCGCTGATGCTGTGGTTCCAGGACCACGCGCTGCGCCAGCGCCAGCTGGGCGGCTGGATGCGGCTGCTGCCGCCGCTGACGCAGATGGAAACGCTGCTGTTCCGCAGCCTGGTGGCCGGCTTCGTACTGCTGAGCCTGACGCTGCTGACGGGCGTGCTGTTCGTGGACGACCTGTTCGCGCAGGACCTTGGCCACAAGACGCTGCTTTCGATCCTGTCGTGGATCGTGCTGGCGGTGCTGCTGTTCGGCCGCTGGCGCTGGGGCTGGCGCGGCCCGCGCGCGGCCAAGCTGACGCTGGTCGCGATGGTGCTGCTGCTGCTTGCGTTCTTCGGCAGCAAGTTCGTCTACGAACTGGTGCTGCACCGCGTCTGAGTCATTTTGTAGGAGGGGCTTCAGCCCCGAAGTTTTTGCCCTTGCCCTCCGGGCAAGCAGTGCGGTCCGTGCTGCGTTCGTCGGAGGCGCCGCCGCGCACGCTATGTCCTCGCCGCCCGGCCGGGACCAAGCGTCATCCATGACCAGCTCACGGCCGGCCGCTACAGGCATCCTGCCTTCCGCTTCGTCGAGGACATAGCGTGCACGACGTCGCTCCTACTCCATCACGGGCCGCAGGTCGCCAGCCCGACGCTTCGCGTCGAAGTGCAGTTGTCACGCCAGTCACCGGTTGCCGGTGAACGTCTCCGACGACAGTGTCCCTTGGCTCTCCCGACGGCCACGACCCCATTTCGAGGAGGTAGCGTGCAGTCGCCCTGCTTGGCCAAAGGCCAAGGGCAGGAGATTCGCGCCTGAAGGCGCACCTGCAAAAGGTGACGTTTATTCGGCGGCGGCTTCGAGGGCTTCGGAGAGGCGCTCGACCGCGATGACTTCCATGTCCTTGTAGGGGTTTTTCTTCGGCGCGTTGGCCTTGGGAACGATGGCGCGGCGGAAGCCGTGGGTGGCGGCTTCCTTCAGGCGCTCTTCGCCATTGGGCACCGGGCGGATCTCGCCACTCAGGCCGACTTCGCCGAAGGCGATGGTCTTTTCCGACAGCGGCCGGTCGCGCAGCGAGCTGAGCACCGCCAGCAGCACCGGCAGGTCGGCGGCGGTTTCCTGCACGCGAATGCCGCCGACGACGTTGACGAACACGTCCTGGTCGCCCGTCACCACGCCGCCGTGCCGGTGCAGCACCGCCAGCAGCATCGCCAGGCGGTTCTGCTCCAGGCCCAGGGCGACGCGGCGCGGATTCGAAAGCGGCGAGGCATCCACCAGCGCCTGCACTTCCACCAGAAGCGGCCGCGTGCCTTCGCGGGTCACCATCACCGCGCTGCCCGGCTGCGCCGTGCTGGAGCCGGACAGGAAGATCGCCGAAGGATTCGGCACTTCGCGCAGGCCCTTGTCGCCCATCGCGAACACGCCCAGTTCGTTCACCGCGCCGAAGCGGTTCTTGAACGCGCGCAGCACGCGGAAGCGGCTGCCCGCCTCGCCTTCGAAATACAGCACCGCGTCGACCATGTGTTCGAGCACGCGCGGGCCGGCGATGCCGCCTTCCTTGGTGACGTGGCCGACCAGGAAGACGGACGTACCGGTTTCCTTGGCGAAACGCACCAGCTTGGCGGCGCTTTCGCGCACCTGGCTGACCGAACCCGGCGCGGCGGTGAGCAGTTCGCTCCACAGCGTCTGGATGGAATCGGCCACCAGCAGGCGCGGCGAAGGTTTCGCCGACGATGCCTGGGCGAGGATTTTTTCGACGCAGGTTTCGGCCAGCGCGTGCAGGTTGTCGAGCGGAAGTCCCAGCCGCTGCGCGCGGCCGGCGACCTGGGCCAGGCTTTCCTCGCCGGTGACGTACAGGGCCGGCAGCCGCGCCGACATCAGCGCCAGCGCCTGCAGCAGCAGCGTGGACTTGCCGATGCCAGGGTCGCCGCCGACCAGCACCACCGAGCCTTCGACCAGGCCACCGCCGAGCACGCGGTCGAGTTCGCCGATGGTGGTGGACACGCGCACCTCGGCGTCCTGGCTGACGTCGCGCAGCGCGGTGACACCCGCGGCTTCCGGCCGGCCGGCCCAGCCGCCGTGGCGCACCGCCGCCGGCGCCGCCGCCTTGGCGCTACTGGCGGGTTCGACCACGAAGCTGGTGAGCGTGTTCCAGGCGCCGCAGTCGCCGCACTGGCCCTGCCACTGGGTGGTGGAAGCGCCGCAATCGCTGCAGACGTAGGCGGTCTTGGCCTTGGCCATGGGAGGTTCACCAAAAAAGTCAGCGGCTACTCTAACCGGGACCCGTCGCAGGGATTGAGAGCGCGCCCCCGCCAGGGGCCGGGGCCGGCCAGCGCCGCCCGGTCAGGCCGGCGTCCGGTCCAGGTCGAGCACGACGCGCTGCACGGGCGCGAAGCCCTTGCCCTCCACGTGGTCCCAGCGCTCGGCGAAACCGAGGCAGGCCTCCTCGTCGTGCCCGATGAAGTTGACGGAGTTGGGAACCTTGCCGCGCACCCTGCGGGAAACGGCCGTGCCCGCCTGGACGCACCAGGCCCGCCGGGAAAGTCCGGGGAAACGCAGGGACAGCGGGCGGATGAAAGGCAGGTGGATGTGCCCGCCCATCACCACGTCGGCGCCGGCATCAACCCATTCCGGCACCGCTTCGGCGTGGCCGCGCAGCAGGTTGTTTTCGTCGGCCGGGCCGGGCACGTCCACCGGCTGGTGCGTGACCACCACCCGCAGTTGCCCCGGCGCCGCCCCGCGCAGGCGCGAGGCCACGCGGGAAACCTGGGAGGGCGACACTTCACCATGCTTGTGGCGATACCAACGCGTGGTGTTGACCCCCAGCACCAGCAACGACGGCGTATCCACCACCGGCTCCAGGTCCTCGTCGAACCAGCGGCGCTGGAGCCGGTAGGGATGGAGCACGCGCGAGAACACGTTGAACAGGGCGATGTCGTGGTTGCCGGGGATGACCAGGCGAGCGGGCGCCGGCATGCGCGCCCAGAACTTCGCCGCCGCCTCGAACTGGCCGCGGCGGGCGCGCTGGGTGATGTCGCCGGACAGCACGAGCACGTCCGGCCTGCGCGCGGCGCACAGGTCCACCAGGTCCTCCAGCACCCCGGCCCGTTCGGTACCGAAGTGCGTGTCCGACACCTGCAGCAGCAGGCTCATTCGACCGGCGCCCGGTCTTGCCGCCGCGGCATCATCAGCGGCAGCGGCTCGGGAGAGACTTCGAACACCAGCGGCGTGCGCAGCCACAGGATCTCCCCGTCCACGGCCACCTTGGCCAGCCGGTTACCGCGCGGGGAAACGGTCATCTTGCGGAAGGGGAAGTGGCGCACGTTGTCGGCATCGCCCAGCTTCCCCAGTGCGCCACGCAGGGCCAGGCCCAGCATGGCGAGGTGCCCCATCGGACGCACCATGATGCCGGCCAGGCGGCCGTCGGCGAGCGCCGCTTCCTCGGGAAGGCCCAGGCGATCGAGCTGCAGCCGGTTGTTGCCGACGAAGAGCGAAGGCGTGCGCACGCGCTGGCGGCCGTTTTCCGATTCGATCTCCAACTGCAGCCGGCGGCCTTCCCGCATCAGCGTGCGCAGGCCCGAGAAGATCGCCACCCAGCGGCTGCGGCCCAGCTTTTTCTTGAAACCCTCGCGGTCCTGCAGGATCTCCGGATACAGCCCGAGACTGGCGTTGACCAGGAACACGTGGCCGTTCACGCGCCCCACCTGCACCGGCTCCACGCTTGCCCGCAGCAACGCCGGCACGGAATCGGCCAGGTCCTGCGGGATGCCGTGCGTGCGCCCGAAATAATTGAAGGTGCCCTGGGGCAGCACGCCACAGGCGCAGCCGCTGCCGGCCACCGCCTGCGCCACCGCGTTGAGCGTGCCGTCGCCCCCGGCGGCAACGACGATGCCCCCTTCCGCGCGGGCCCGCGCCACGGCCGCCTTCGCGACCCCGGCGATATGCGCGGGATCTTCGACGACCAGGAACGCGTGGCGGCGGCCGGCGGCCTCCAGCAGGGCGGCGATGGTTTCCCGGGGCGTTTCCCCCTCGTGCTTGCCGGAGCCTTCGTTGATGACGATGAACAGGGGGGCGTCCGGCGCGGGCGCGGGCAGAGGGAGGGGATGGCTGGCCATGGCGCCAGAGTAGGCAGCGCCCTATTAGCGGGCGGTAAACCAGCGTCTCAGGCCGTGAGCCTGCCCGGGGGCAGGCTGTTGCCACGCCCCGCGACGGGGGACTGGCCGGCCACGGGAATACCACATATATTTGTGCCATGGACACCCTCACCGACCGCCAGCAGGCCATCCTCGATTTCGTCACCGCCCGGGTGGCGCGCGAAGGCCGGCCACCCACCCTGGCCGAAATCGCCCGTGAATTCGGCTTCCGGCAGGCGCGCTCGGCGCAGGCGCACCTGCAGGCGCTCGAGGCCAAGGGCGCGCTGACCCTGCTGCCGGGCCAGGCCCGCGGCATCCGGCTGGCCACGCTGCCGGCGCCGACGCATTCGCTGTCGCTGCCGGTGCTGGGCAAGGTCGCCGCCGGCGAGCCCATCGGCGACCCGGATTTCGAAGGCCACCTGCTGCTCGACCGCGCGCTGTTCTTCCCACGGCCCGATTACCTCTTGCGGGTGAAGGGCGACTCGATGCGCGACGACGGCATCTTCGACGGCGACCTGATCGCCGTGCACCGCACGCCCGAGGCCGGCGACAACCAGATCGTGGTCGCGCGCCTGGACGGCGAGCTCACCGTCAAGCGCCTGCGCCGGCGCAAGGACCGCATCACCCTGCTGCCGCGCAATCCCGACCACGCACCCATCGAAGTGCCCGCCGGCGCCGTGTTCGCCATCGAAGGCGTGTACTGCGGCCTGGTGCGCCGGGGCTGACATGGGCGCCGTGCTTTCCCTCGACACCCTGCTGGCCCAGCGCCGGCTCTGGCGCGGCCAGCCCCGCGGCCAGGCCCGGGCCGCCTGCGAGCCCACCGGCCACGCCGCGCTCGACGCCGCCCTGCCCGCCGGCGGCTGGCCCGAGGCCGCGCTCACCGAACTGCTGCTGCCCGCCGACGGCGTCGGCGAACTCTCGCTGCTGCTGCCCACCCTCGCCCGGCTCAGCCGCGCCGGCCGCGACATCGCCTGGGTGGACCCGCCCTACCGGCCCTACGCGCCGGCGCTGGCCCGCGCCGGCATCGACCTCGCCCGCCTGCACATCGTCGATACCGGCGGCCGGCAGTCGGCCTGGGCGCTGGAACAGTGCCTGCGCAGCCAGGCCTGCGGCGCCGTGCTGGGCTGGCCCCAGCGCGCCGACGACAAGACCCTGCGCCGGCTGCAGGTAGCGGCGGAAGCCGGCCAGGCCATGGGTTTCCTGTTCCGGCCGCTGGCGGCGGCGCGCAACTCTTCGCCCGCCGCGCTGCGGCTGCAGGTCGAAAGCGGCGGGCTGCGCATCCTCAAATGCCGCGGCAGCCATCCCCCTGCGTCGCCGGTGCCCTGGGCGCCGGCGCTCCGGCACTGATGCCGGCCCGCCGTGCTCTGGGCCGCCATCCACCTGCCGCGACGGGCGCTCGACGCCGCGCTCCGGCGCCAGCCTGACCCTTCCGCCCCGCTGGCCCTGGCCGACGGGCCGCCGCAGCGGCGCATGGTGGTGCAGGCCAACGCGTCTGCCCTGGCCGCCGGCGTGCGCGCCGGGCAGCCGCTGGCAGCGGCGATGGCGCTGTGCCCGACTCTCGCCGCCGTGTCTTTCGACGCGGGTGAAGCCAGCCGTCTGCTCGACCTGGCCTGCGCCTGGGCCTACCGCTATTCCGGCCAGGTCTGTCGCGACGAGGGCGACACCCTGTGGCTGGAAGTCGGCGGCAGCCTGGGCCTGTTCGGGCCCTGGCCCCGTTTTGAACGCCTGCTGCGCGACGACCTGCGCGAACTGGGCCTGGCGCACACGCTCGCGGTGGCGCCGACGCTGCTGGGCGCGCTGTGTTTGGCAAAACAGCAGGACGGCCTGATGGTGCGCGATGCCACCCAGCTGCGCCGCGCGCTCGATGCACTGCCGATGGCGCTGGCGCCTTTCGATCAACGCACGCACGAGGCCCTGGCCAGCCTGGGCCTGCGCCGCATGCGGCAATTGTTCGCGCTGCCGCGGCCGGGCCTGCGCCGGCGATTCGGCGCCGGGCTGCTCGACACCCTCGACCGGCTTACCGGCGACGCGCCCGATCCGCGGCCGTGTTACCAGCCGCCGGACATCTTCGAGGCGCGCTTCGAGTTCGACGACGAAATCCGCTACCACACCGGCCTGCTGTTTCCGCTCAAACGCCTGCTCGGCGACCTGTGCGCGTTCCTCGTCGGGCGCGACGGCGGTGTGCAGCAGTTCGAGCTGGTGTACGAACACGACCTGCGCCCGCCCAGCGCACACGTCGTCGGCGCGGTCGCGGCCGAACGCGACCCGGCCCGCCTGTTCGATCTGGCGAAGCTGGTGATCGAACGCGAACCGATCCCGGCACCGGTGCGCGCCTTCGGCATCCGCGCCACCGACCTGCCGCCCTTCGTGCCGGCCGGGCGCGACCTGTTCGAAGCCCGCCCCGCCGGCGCGATGGACTGGCCGGCGCTGCAGGCGCGGCTGCAGGCCCGTTTGGGCGACGAGGCCGTGCACCAGTGGGCGCCGCACGCCGACCCGCGCCCCGAACACGCCCAGCGCCGCGTGCGCGAACTGCGCGGCCGCTACCTGCTGCCACCCGCCCTGCCCCGCCCGGCCTGGCTGCTCGAGCGCCCGATCCCGCTGCGCGGCCCGGCGCCGCGATTGCTGGCCGGGCCCGAGCGCATCGAGTCAGGCTGGTGGGACGGCGACGACCTGCGCCGCGATTACTACGTCGCGCTCACCGCCGAAGGCCAGCACGCCTGGGTGTTCTGCGCCGCCGGCGAACGCGGGCCCTTCATGCTGCACGGCTGGTTCGCGTGAGCACGCCCGGCTACGCCGAACTGCACTGCCTGTCGCCCTTCAGTTTCGGCCGCGGCGCCTCCAGCGCGCGCGAACTGTTCGACCGGGCGAAGAAGCAGGGCTATGCCGCGCTGGCGATCACCGACGAATGCACCCTGGCCGGCATCGTGCGCGCCTGGGAAGCGTCCAAGGCCACCGGCGTGCCGCTGATCACCGGCAGCGAACTGCGCCTGGACGACGGCCTGCGCTGCGTGCTGCTGGTCGAAGACGAAACCGGCTACCGACGCCTGTGCGAACTGATCACCACCGGCCGCCGGCGCAGTGCCAAAGGCGAATACCGCTTGCACCGCCACGACCTGGAAGCCGACACCACCGGCCTGCTGGCGCTGTGGCTGCCCGGCGCCGAACCCGACCCGCGCGAGGGCGAATGGCTGCGCAGCTGTTTCCCCGGCCGCTGCTGGCTGGCGGTGGAGCTGCACCGCGGTCCCGACGACGACGCCCGGCTGGCGACGCTGCAGGCCTTGGCCAACAGGCTGGGCCTGCCGGCGGTGGCCAGCGGCGACGTGCACATGCACGTGCGCGGCCGGCGCGCGCTGCAGGACGTGCTGACCGCCACCCGCCACCATCTGACCGTCGCCGACGCCGGCGCCCACCTGTTCCCCAACGGCGAACGCCACCTGCGCACGCGCCGCGCGCTGGCCGCCATCCACCCGCCGGAACTGTTGCAGGAAAGCCTGCGCATCGCCGCCCGCTGCCGTTTCGACCTGGGCGCGCTGCAGTACCGCTATCCGCAGGAACTGGTGCCCGGGGGCCACACGCCTTCGAGCTGGCTGCGCGAACTCACGATCGAAGGCATGGCCAGGCGCTGGCCGGATGGCACGCCGGAGAAAGTCCGCGCGCAGATCGAACAGGAACTCGTGCTCATCGCCGAGCTGCAGTACGAAGCCTTCTTCCTGACCGTGCACGACATCGTCCGGTTCGCGCGCAGCCAGGGCATCCTGTGCCAGGGCCGCGGCTCGGCGGCCAATTCGGCGGTGTGTTTCGCGCTGGGCATCACCGAGGTGGACCCGGCGCGCATGAACCTGCTGTTCGGGCGTTTCCTGTCAAAGGAGCGCAACGAACCGCCCGACATCGACGTCGATTTCGAGCACGAGCGGCGCGAGGAAGTCATCCAGTACGTGTTCCGTAAATACGGCCGCGACCGCGCCGCGCTGGCGGCCACGGTCATCTGCTACCGCGGCAAGAGCGCCGTGCGCGACGTCGCCCGCGCCCTGGGCCTGCCGCCGGACCAGGTGGACCAGCTCAGCCGCGCCTTCGCCTGGTGGGACGGCGAATCGCCGATCGAAGAGCGCCTGCGCGAACGCGGCTTCGACCCCGATGCGCCGGTGATGCGCCGGGTGCTGGTCCTGACCCGCCAGCTGCTCGACGCGCCGCGGCACCTGAGCCAGCACGTCGGCGGCTTCGTCATTTCCGGCCAGCCGCTCCACCACCTGGTGCCGGTGCAGAACGCCGCCATGCCCGAGCGCACGATCATCGAGTGGGACAAGGACGACCTGGAGTCCCTGGGCTTGCTGAAGGTCGATTGCCTGGCGCTGGGCATGCTCACCGCGGTCAGCAAATGCCTGGCCCTGCTGCGCGAACACCGCGGCCGCGACCTCACGCCCGCCACCATCCCCGCCGAAGACCCGGCCACCTACGCGATGATCCGCAAGGCCGACACCGTCGGCGTGTTCCAGATCGAATCGCGCGCGCAGATGGCGATGCTGCCGCGGCTGAAGCCGCGCACCTTCTACGACCTGGTGGTGCAGGTGGCCATCGTCCGCCCCGGCCCGATCCAGGGGAAGATGGTGCACCCCTACCTGCAGCGCCGGCAGGGCCTGGAGCCGGTCACCTACCCGTCGGCGGCGCTGGAGGAAGTGTTCCGGCGCACCCTGGGCGTGCCGCTGTTCCAGGAACAGGTGATGCAGGTGGCGATCGTCGCCGCCGGTTTTTCCGCCGGCGAAGCCGACGAATTGCGCCGCGGCATGGCCGCCTGGAAACGCCGCGGCGGACTCGAACACTTCCGCGACCGCCTGTTCGCCGGCCTGGCGAAAAACGGCTACGACACCGACTTCGCCGAACGCATCTTCGAACAGATCCGCGGCTTCGGCAGCTACGGCTTCCCGGAATCGCACGCCGCCAGCTTCGCGCTGATCACCTACGCCAGCTGCTGGCTCAAGTGCCACGAACCGGCCGCCTTCACCTGCGCGCTGATGAACTCGCAGCCACTGGGGTTTTACTCCAACAGCCAGCTGGTGCAGGACGTGCGCCGCGCCGGCATCGTGGTGCGGCCGGTGGACGTGCGCCACAGCCTCTGGGACAACGCGCTGGAAGCCTGGCCCGGCGATGCCGCGCGGCAACCGGCGATCCGTCTGGGGCTGCGGGAAATCGCCGGGCTGTCGCACGCGGCCGGCGAAGCGCTTGTGGCGGCGCGCGCGGCGCGTGCTTTCGAGGACGTCGCCGACCTGTGCCATCGCGCCAACCTGGACGAACGCGCCCGCGCCCTGCTCGCCGAAGCCGGCGCGCTGAAGGGCCTGGCCGGCCACCGGCATCGCGCGCGCTGGGCCGTGGGCGGCGTCGAGAAGCAGCTGCCGCTGTTCGATGCGTCGCCGGCCGAAGACGCGGTCAGCCTGCCCGTGCCCAGCACCGGCGAGGACCTGCTGGCCGACTACGCCCGCCTGGGGCTCACGCTGGGCCCGCACCCGCTGTCGCTGCTGCGCCGCCAGCTGGCCAGCCGCCGCTACCGGCGCTCACGCGAACTGCGCGACCTGCCCCACGGCAGCCGCGTGCGCGCCGCCGGCCTGGTGACCATGCGCCAGCGCCCGGAAACCGCCAGCGGCATCACCTTCGTCACGCTCGAGGACGAAGACGGCATGGTCAACGTGGTGGTCTGGCGCGACCTCGGCGAGCGCCAGCGCCGCGTGCTGATCGAATCCCGCCTGCTCGGCGTCGAAGGCCGCTGGGAAACGGTGGACGGCGTGCACCACCTCATCGCCAGCCGGCTGCACGATGAAAGCGCGCTGGCGCACCAACTCAATGCGAAGTCGCGGGACTTCCGCTAGGGACATCAGCGGCCGATCACGGCCTTCACGAAAACGTCATCCGGCATTGATTCCACATTGCGCAGGAAACCCGGCGCGCGCTCCTCGCATAGCCCTGCCTGCGCGGGGTCAATGTCCGCCCGCCGCACGAGGGGTAATCGCCTGTGGCTCGGATCCGGCGAAGGCGTCAGCCGTCCCGTGGCGACTTCGCCGAACTGCGTGGCATTGAGCCTCAGGGCATCGACGAGATAGTCGTAGGCCGTCCGGCCATCCGGCAGCGGTGCCGTCATGTCGTACCAAACCACCGGGGCTCTGTCTCCGGGCCAGCGGACGATACCGAACCCGTCGGTGATCCGGGCAATCTCTTCAGGCGCCCCGGGCACCGCGAAGTCGCTGCCAAACCATACTTCGGGTCGCTGCCTGGGCTCCAGTCTGTCCACCGCCTCAAGCAGCAATCGCACCACAGCCCGATGATTGGGATGGCACGTAGTGCCATGCCGCGGGTCGAAAGCCAGGACGACCTCCGGACGGAAAGACTCCAGCGTCTGCATGAAACGGTCGACGAGCCTGGAACGTCCCCCTTGTTCCCGTGCCAACCCCGCGAGATTGCTCTCCACGCCAGCGTCGTTCCAGTTGTACCGACCTTCGCGCCACCCGAAGAACTCGTGGGTTGCATTGAGGTTCGCGGCGGACGCAGACACTTCCATCCGTCGCATTTCGCTGCACTTGTCACGATCCTCCAGGCCCAGGCCCATCAGGCAACCCCAGCTATCGGCATCCTGCGCCACCACGAGATGGCACCTGGCGCCGTTGAACCGGCAAGCTTCGGCCAGCATCGGGGCGAAGGTGCTCTCGTCGTCGGGATGCGCACCCACATGCAGAATGCGCCTGCCCGCCAACACGAGGGCGGGAGGATCCGGTGCCTCAGACGATCCGGCCACCTGCGGGCTCGGCGAAGCCAGCGAGAGGATTGCGGTCAAAAGCGATGGCATGAACATGGCTGCTCGCGCTCGGGTGGAATCCCTTTCAGAACGACAGAATTAGTCGCCACCGGCAATACGCAGGGGCGCCACCAGCCCCGGACCCTGGTTGCGCGGGTTCCCGACTTCGAGGCCGACGGCGTCGATGCGCAGCGCGGTGACGACGGGCTTCAGCAATGCCGTGGCCTCGAGGGCCGGCGCCTGCAGCCAGGTATCCCAGGCATCGGCAGGCAGGACCTGGGGCTGGCGGTCGTGCACGCGGCGGACCTCGCCCATCGCTTCGGTAGTGACGACGGTGTAGGTGGCCACCTGTTTGCCCTCGGCGTCAGTCCAGCGCGACCACAGGCCGGCGAACATCATCGGATTGCTTTCGTCTGCGGCGCGAAGGAAATACGGCTGCTTGCGCTTGCCGCCCTGGTCCACCCATTCGTACCAGCCGGTGACCGGCACCAGGCAGCGCTGGCCGCGGTGCCAGGCGTCGCGGAAGGCTGGCTTGTCGGTCAGGGTTTCGGCGCGGGCGTTAATCGTGGAATAGGCGATCTTCGGGTCCTTCGCCCAGTGCGGAAGGAGGCCCCAACGCATCGATTCCAGGCCCGGGCCACCGCCGCCGGCCACCACCACCGGGTTCACCAGGCTCGGCGCGATGTTGTACTGCGCGAACCCGGCGAGCGGATTGATGACGTGCTCGACGAAACCCGGCACCAGGTTGCCCGGGCTGAAGGGACCGAACAGGGCGTAGCGTGCGCACATGGTGGCGAGTCTAACGCCGGCCGCTCGGGGCCGGCATCCGGCTTCAGAGCGCAGGCAGCAGGTAACGCCAGCCCATCCACAGACCCATGGCCAGCATCATCAGGTTTTCGGTCAGCGACACGAAGCCCAGCGGCACCTGGCTGCCGCCACCCACGCAGGCGCAGCGCAGTTCGCGCTTTTCCACGTAAACGGCCTTGAACACCGATACCGCGCCGACGCTGCCGGTGAACAGCGCCAGCGGCACCGACAACACGTGCAACACCCCGGCCAGCATCAGCACGCCGGCCGCCAGCTCGGCGAAGGGGTAGAAGTAGGCATAGGGCACGAAGCGCCGCCCCAGCAGGTCGTAATTGAGGAACATGCTGGAGAACTGTTCGACGTCCTGCAGCTTAAGCATGGCGAGCAGGCACATGCCGATCGCGATGAAGCGTTCGGCCAGGGCAATCGCCGGCAGGGCCGGCCACAGGCTGGCGACGGCTAGCAGGGCCGCCACGGCGAACACGGCCACCACCGGGACGTAGCTGGTCTGATCTTTGGTGCGGACCTTCAGGCCGAAGTGCCTGCGCAGGTCGTCGTATCCGCCGATCCGGCGACCGTCGATGAAGGTCTGCGGCGTGGTTTCGACACCGTGCTCGAGCTTGAACGCATCGGTCTGGGCACGTGTTGTCAGCCAGCGATCATCGACCTCGTAGCCCTTGCGGCGAAGCAGCCAGCGCGACTTCAGGCCGTAGGGACAGACATGTCCGGGCATCACCATGCGATGCAGGCGGGCTTGGGGCGTATTGGCCTGGGCCATGACAGATCGGCTCCCTTGGCGACGGTGACACCACCATAGGCCCTGCAGCCTCACCAAGCCCGAACCCTGCCTGACCGGGGCGGGAAACCATTCCCGCCCCGCCGATGCGCTCATCCCTTGTCGGGACTGGGCCGGGGACCACCCCCTTCTTCCGGATCCTTGGGCAGCGGACAGCTGGCCATCCGCTCCTCGCGAACCGACGTTGCCTGCCACCGGCCATCCACCTTCCTGTATTCGACTTCGCGAAACACGCCGTTGCTGCAGGTCCACAGGACCATCATCGAACCTTCCGGCGCGCTCCAGCCCGGTGCCGGATCGTCGCAGTCGGCATCGCGGCAGTCTTTCACCGGCCCACGCGGCGTCGCGAGGGCCAGCGCCTCGCTGACCGGGCCAGGCACGGATTCACAGCCTGCGAAGTCGAGCCGCAGCCCGAACTGCGTCGCCGACGCCGGGATGCGGAAGCCCACCGACTTGGGCAGGCTGCGCGCCGCATTGGCCGGCACCTGCACCAGGGTGGCATTGAGCTGGTCACGCATCCAGTCGAAATCGACATCGGCCAGCGTGTAGTGCTTGGACACCGACAGGGCCGAACAGACCTCGGCCGGCTGCACGGCCCATTCCCCCGGCGACCCGGGTTCCGCGACCTTGGCCGGCGACAAGGCCGGCAAACCAACGCCCACGGCCACGACCCCGGCGACCAGCAGCTTCCTGAAAATAGTCATCTTTCCTCCCTTGCCCGCAATTGGACGGGACAAGGGTGGCAAGCCGAACCCGGCGCCGCCGTAGGAAATCCCCGCGCCGGGACAAAGAAAAACGCCGCTCCGGAGGGAGCGGCGTTCTGGTCACGCTGGTGCCGGAAACAGGAGTCGAACCTGCGACCTACGCATTACGAATGCGCCGCTCTACCAACTGAGCTATTCCGGCGGAAGGCGCGAATTCTAGGCTTTCGGGGGGCCTGCGGTCAATTTACCAGCTGGATCCGCAGCTCCTTGGGCAGGGCGAACACCACGTCCTCGGGCTTGCCCTCCAGGTGCTCGACCCCGGTGGCGCCCAGGTCGCGCAGGCGCTGGACCACGTCCTGGACCAGTACTTCCGGGGCCGAGGCGCCGGCGGTGATGCCGACCCGGGCCACGCCGGCCACCCACTCGGGGTTGATGTCGGAGGCGCCGTCGATCAGATAGGCGCGGGCGCCCTGCTTCTCGGCCAGCTCGCGCAGGCGGTTGGAGTTGGAGCTGTTGATCGAACCCACCACCAGCACCACCTCGGCCTGCCCGGCCAGCACGCGCACGGCGTCCTGGCGGTTCTGGGTGGCGTAGCAGATGTCGTCGTGCTTCGGGCCCTGGATGGCCGGGAAGCGCGCCTGCAGGGCCGCGATGATCTCGCGGGTGTCGTCCACCGACAGCGTGGTCTGGGTGGTGTAGGCCAGGTTGTCCGGCTGGGTGGGCTGCAGCGTGGCGACGCCGGCGACGTCCTCGACCAGGTGGATGTGGTTCTCGCCGTGTTCGCGGCGCCACTGGCCCATGGTGCCCTCGACCTCCGGGTGCCCGGCGTGGCCGATCAGCACCACGTCGCGGCCGGCGCGGCAGTGGCGGGCCACTTCGATATGCACCTTGGTCACCAGCGGGCAGGTGGCATCGAAGACCTTCAGGCCGCGGCGCTCGGCTTCGGCGCGCACCGCCTGGGAGACGCCGTGGGCGCTGAAGATCACGGTGGCGCCGGCCGGCACTTCGTCCAGTTCCTCGACGAACACCGCGCCGCGCTGGCGCAGGTCCTCGACCACGAAGCGGTTGTGCACCACTTCATGGCGTACGTAGATGGGCGCGCCGAGGGAATCGATGGCGCGCTTGACGATTTCGATGGCGCGGTCGACGCCGGCGCAGAAACCGCGGGGGTTGGCGAGAATGACGTCCATGGCGCGATTATCCGCCCTTTCCGGTCGTGTCCGGTGACTTGAAGCTCAACACCACCAGCAGCGCGGCGCCCACGACGATGGCCGAGTCGGCCACGTTGAAGGCCGGCCAGTGCCAGGTGCCGACGTACCAGTCCACGAAATCGACCACGTAGCCATAGCGGATGCGGTCGATCACGTTGCCGATGGCCCCCGCGATGATCAGCGCGAACGGCAGCGCCGAGCGCCAGTCGCTGCGCGGCGTGCGCGCCAGCCAGACCACCAGGCCGGTGCTGATGACGATCGCCAGCGCGGTGAAGAACCAGCGCTGCCAGCCGCCGGCGCTGGACAGGAAGCTGAAGGCGGCGCCGTAGTTGTGCACCAGGGTCCAGTTCCAGAAGCCGTCGATGAAAGGCACCGGATTGCCGTACTCCAGCCGGGAGACCGCCAGCCACTTGCTCCACTGGTCCACCGCCACCAGCACGGCCGACAGGCCGAGCCAGGACAGCGCGTTCGGGCGCGGGCCGGCCATCAGAACCACCGCCGGGATTCACCGGCGCCGTTGACGTTTTCGACGCAGCGGCCGCAGATCTGCGGGTCCGCGGCATCGGCGCCGACGTCGGCGCGGTAGTGCCAGCAGCGCACGCACTTGGCATGTTCGCTGGCCTTGGCGTCCACCGAAGTCGCGGCGGAGCCCGGTTTGAGATCAAGCCGCGAAGTGATGAAGAAAAAGCGCAGCTCGTCGGCCACGGGCGCCAGCTTCGACGCCAGGGCCGGATCCACCGACAGCTCCACCTCGGCTTCGAGCGACGCACCGATGGCGCCACCGGCGCGCATCGGCTCGAGCACCTTGCTCACTTCTTCGCGCAGTCCCAGCAGGCGGTCGAAGTCGGCGGCCGACAGCGCGGCCTCCGCCGGCATCGGGGCCAGGCCCTCGTACCACGTCGCGAACAGCACGTGCTCCTCGCGCTTCCCGGGCAGGTAGCCCCAGGCTTCGGCAGCGGTGAAGCTGAGCACCGGCGCGATCCAGCGCACGAAGGCTTCGGCGATATGGAACATGGCCGTCTGCGCCGAACGCCGGCCCAGGCTGTCCACCGGCATCGTGTAAAGCCGGTCCTTGGTGACGTCCAGGTACACCGCGCCCAGGTCGTTGGTGCAGAAATTCTGCACCTTGGCGACGACGGCCGCGAAGTCGTAGCGGGCGTAGGCGGCGGTGATCTCGGCCTGCAGCGCGTGGGCGCGGTGCACAGCCCACTGGTCGAGCAACAGCAGCTTGTCGTGGGCCACGGCGTTGGCCGCCGGGTCGAAGCCGTGCAGGTTGCCCAGCAGGAAGCGCAGCGTATTGCGGATGCGGCGGTAGCCGTCGGCGGTGCGCTTGAGGATGTCGTCGGACACCGACATTTCATTGCGGTAGTCGGCCGAGGCCACCCACAGGCGCAGCACGTCGGCGCCCAGCGCGTCGTTGACCTTCTGCGGCTCGACCACGTTGCCGACCGACTTGGACATCTTGCGACCCTGGGCATCGACGGTGAAGCCGTGGGTCAGCACTTCCCGGTAGGGCGCGGCGCCGTCCATCGCGATGCCGGTCAGCAGCGAGCTCTGGAACCATCCGCGATGCTGGTCGCTGCCTTCAAGGTACAGGTCGGCGGGCTTGCGCAGGCCGTCTTCCGGGCGCGCGGCCAGCACGGCCTCGTGGGTGACGCCGGAGTCGAACCAGACGTCGAGGATGTCGTTGACCTTCTCGTAGTCACCGGCCTCGTCGCCCAGCAGTTCGGCCGGGTCCAGCGAATACCAGGCGTCGGTGCCCTGCTCCGCGACGCGGTCGGCGACCGCACGCATAAGTTCCACCGAACGCGGATGCGGTTCGCCGCTGACCTTGTGGATGAACAGCGCGATCGGCACGCCCCAGGTGCGCTGGCGGCTGATGCACCAGTCCGGGCGGCCTTCGACCATGCCGGCGATGCGCGCCTGGCCCCAGTCCGGCACCCAGCCCACCTGGCCGATCGCCGCGAGGGCGTCACGGCGCAGGTTCGCCTGGCTCATCGAGATGAACCACTGCGGCGTGGCGCGGAAGGCCACCGGCGTCTTGTGCCGCCAGCAGTGCGGGTAGCTGTGTTCCATCTTTCCGGACGCCAGCAGCACGCCGCGCTCGGCCAGCAGCGCGGTGATCGTGTCGTTGGCCTTCCAGATGAACTGGCCCTCGAAGATCGGCGTGCCCGGCAGGTAAACGCCGTTGCCACCGATCGGGTTGAGCTGGGGCTGCTTGTACTTCTCAAGCAGGCCGTATTTCACGCCGACCTGGTAGTCCTCCTGGCCGTGGCCGGGCGCGGTGTGCACGGCGCCGGTACCGGCTTCGGTGGTGACGTGGTCGCCCAGGATCAGCGGGATGTCGCGCTCGTAGAACGGATGCGACAGCACCAGGCCTTCGAGGTCGGCGCCGACGGCGCGGCCAAGCACCTGCGGCGATTCGATGCCGTAACGCTTGAGCGCGGCCTCGTGCAGCGCTTCGGCCAGCACCAGCAGCACGCGCTTGCCATTGCGCGCCGGGCCTTCGACCAGCACGTAGTCGATTTCCGCGCCCAGGGTGACCGCCAGCGAGGCCGGCAGGGTCCAGGGCGTGGTGGTCCAGATCGGCACCGCGACGATGGCGTCGCCGCTGTCGGCGCCGAACTTCGCCGCCAGCGCGGCCGGTTCATGGGCGTCGTAAGCGACATCGACTTCCGGCGACACCTTGTCGGCGTACTCGATCTCGGCTTCGGCCAGCGCCGAACCGCAGTCGAAGCACCAGTGCACCGGCTTGACGCCGCGCGTCAGGTGCCCGCGCTCGACGATCTTCGCCAGCGAACGCAGCATGTCGGCCTCGAAGCGGAAGTCCATGCTGCGGTAGGGCTTGTCCCACTGGCCCAGCACGCCCAGGCGCTGGAAATCCTTCGACTGCCCTTCGATCTGCTCGGCGGCGTACTCGCGGCACTTGGCGCGGAAGTCGGCGGCGTCGAGCCTGGTGCCGACCTTGCCGTGCTTCTTTTCGACCACCAGCTCGATCGGCAGGCCGTGGCAGTCCCAGCCCGGCACGTAGGGCGCGTCGAAACCCGACAGCAGCTTCGACTTCACCACCAGATCCTTGAGGATCTTGTTCACCGCGTGGCCGATATGGATCGAGCCGTTGGCATACGGCGGGCCGTCGTGCAGCACGAACAGCGGCCGCCCCTTCGCGTTTTCGCGCACGCGCTGGTACAGGCCCATCTGCTGCCACGCCGCCAGCATGCCCGGCTCGCGCTTGGGCAGGTCGCCGCGCATCGGGAATGCGGTCTCGGGCAGGCTGATGGTGTGCTTGTAGTCCTTGCCGCCAGTGTCGGTCACTTCGCTCACGCACTCACTCCGGGTGTTTCCTTGTCGTGGCGCAGGGCGCGCCGGGCCTGCCGGGAATCCTCGTCCATCTGGCGGACCAGGGACGGCAGGTCGTCGAATTTTTCCTCGTCGCGCAGCTTGGCGACGAACTCCACTTCGAGGCGGCTTCCGTAGAGGTCGCCGTCGAAGTCGAACACATGCGCCTCGAGCAGGGGCTCGACACCCTGCACCGTCGGCCGCGTGCCCAGGCTGGCCACGCCGGCGCGCGGTTCGGGGCCGATGCCGTGAACCCAGACCGCAAAGATGCCGCCCAGCGGCGCCCGCTTGCCGGCCAGGCGGATGTTGGCCGTAGGGTAGCCGAGCTGGCGGCCCAGCTGCTTGCCGCGCACCACCGTGCCGGCGATGGCGTAGCGCCGGCCCAGGGCGCGGGCGGCCGCGTCCAGGTCGCCGTCGGCGAGCTGGGCACGGATGGCGCTGGCCGACACGCGTTCGCCGTCTTCGGCGACCACCGGCACCTCGAATGCCTCGAAGCCATGTTCCCGGCCCAGCGCCTGCAGGGTCGCCAGGTCACCGGCGCGCCGGTGCCCGAAGCGAAAGCCCGGCCCGACCCAGACTTCGCGCGCGGCCAGGCGCTGCACCAGCACCCTTTCCACGAAGGCTTCCGGCGACATCGCCGCCATCGCCGCGTTGAAGCGCAGCAGGCCGACCGCGTCGATGCCCAGCGCGCACAGGCCCTCGAACCGGGCCCGCGGCAGCAGCAGGCGCGCCGGCGGGTCGTCGGGGGAAAAATATTCGCGCGGCAGGGGCTCGAAGCTCAGCGCCACGGCCTTCAGGCCCAGGGCGCGCGCACGCGCCCGCACGTGGCCGACCAGGGCCTGGTGCCCCCGGTGGAGGCCGTCGAAGGCGCCGATGCAAACCACGCTGCCCTGCGGGGCGATGCAGTCGCCCTCGACGTCCCGGAACAGCTTGTCCATCGGCGAATTATAGCCGGGCCAGGTCACGGCCCGCGCAGTTCGCGCGGCCGCCAGCCCGTGGCCAGCAGGCCCAGGCCGTAGGCACCGGCGCCGGCGCCGACCACGGCCAGCAGCAGGCCCCAGCGGGCGATGCCGGCCCAGGCGCGCCAGTCGCCGATGAAATGCATGCAGGCCAGCACCGCCACCGCCAGCGCCGCGCTGCCCACGCCCACGCGCAGCAGGTGCCGGCCCCAGCCTGGCGAAAGCACGAACGTGCCCTCGCGGCGAAGCGCCCGCCACAGCAGCCAGGCATTCGCCAGCCCGGCCAGGCCGGTGGCCAGGGCGATGCCGGCATGGGCGCCGGGCACGTCGAGCAACCACAGCGGCGTGGTGATCGCCGCCGTCAGCGCCACGTTGATGAACACCGTGCGCACCGCGGCACGCATCGGGGTGCGGGTGTCCTGGCGCGAATAGAAGGCCGACAGCAGCACCTTGGTCGCCATGAAACCCGGGATGCCGATGCACATCGCCATCAGGCTCAGCGAGGTCATGCGGGCGTCGCCGGCGCTGAAGGCGCCGCGCTCGAAGATGGTCAGCACCAGCGGTTCGGCCAGCAGCACCAGGCCCAGCGCCGCCGGTACCGCCAGCAGCAGCACGCTGCGCAGGCCCCAGTCCAGGGCGCTGGCGTAGCCGGCGGTGTCGGTGTCGGCGTGGCGGCGCGCCAGGTGCGGCAGGATCACCGTGCCCAGGGCGACGCCGAACATCCCCAGCGGGAATTCGACCAGGCGGTCGGAGTAGTACAGCCAGCTCTGGCTGCCGTCCATCAGCAGCGAGGCGAACACGGTGCCGACGATCAGGTTCAGCTGCGCCACCGACGAGGAAAACAGCGTCGGCAGCATCAGCGCCCCGACCCGGCGCACGCCGGGATGCCTGAAATTCAGCCGCAGCCGGGGCCGCAGGCCCAGCCGCCCCATCGCCGGCCACAGCAGCACCAGCTGCAGGAAGCCGGCCGCCAGTACGCCCCAGGCCAGGGCGTGGATCGGCACGGCCAGCATCGGCGCCAGCAGCAGCATGGCGGCGATCACCGACAGGTTGTGCAGCACCGGGGTGACCGCCGGCAGCGCGAATCGCTGGAAGCTGTTGAGCACCGCACCCGCCAGGGCCGTCATCGACACCAGCGCCAGGTAGGGAAAAACGATGCGCAGCAGGTCGGAAGTGAGCGCGAACTTGGCCGGGTCGTCGAGCTGGCCCGGGGCGATCGCCGCCACCACCAGCGGTGCCGCCAGCAGGCCCAGGCCGCTGACCACCAGCACCACCGCGCACAGGGCGCCGGCGACGTGGTCCAGGAAATCCTTCAGCGCGGCCTGGTCGCCGCGCTGGCGCAGCTCCGACAGCACCGGCACGAAGGCCGAGGCGAACGAGCCCTCCGCGAAGATCCGGCGCAGGTAGTTGGGAATCCGGTAGGCCACCGCGAAGGCATCGACGATGCCGCCGGCGCCGAACACCTGCGCCTGCACCACGTCCCGGGCGAAGCCGGCGATGCGCGAAAGCAGGGTCATGGCGCTGAAAACCGCGGTGGAACGCAGCAGCCCGCCCCGGCCCCGGGCCGTCTCCGGGGCGCTCATGGCCGGCCCCCGGGGGGTATTTGACTCAAGCTACTGATTACCCCATAATTTCGGGTCTTTCGACCCCCAATTCCCGGCCGGGAACCCAACGCCCGGCCATTTTCCAACGTTTTCAGGAGCCCTCCGTGGCCAACATCAAGTCCGCCAAGAAGCGCGCCAAGCAGACCGTCGTCCGCAACGCCCGCAATGCCAGCCAGCGTTCCATGCTGCGCACCGCCGTGAAGAAGGTCCTCAAGGCCCTCGAAGCCAAGGACGCCCCGGCCGCCGAGGCCGCGTTCGCGACCGCCCAGCCGATCCTGGACCGCTACTCGGCCCGTGGCCTGATCCACAAGAACAAGGCCGCCCGCCACAAGAGCCGCATCTCCGCCCACATCAAGGCGCTGAAGCAGGCCTGAGCCCGCGGCGCCCCTGGTCTTCCAGGAAGGCGCCCTGGCCAGCGCACGAAGGCCGGCGAAAGCCGGCCTTTTTGCTGCCTGCGATTTGCCGGCGTCAGACGCGCCGCGGCCTGCCGCCACCGGCTCAGCCATTGCGCGCCATCTCCGCCCGGGCAGCCACGTCCTCGGCGGCTTCCAGCGCCGCGGCCTTCTGGTCGTCGAAGAACTGCTGCACCTTCAGCACGATCGGCCAGGTGCCTTCGCGGCCGATGGCCGAGGAAATGAACCAGGGCTCCTTCCAGTCCAGCGACTTCACCAACGCCTCGGCGCGCGCCTGGCGCTCGTCCTCGGGCAGCAGGTCGGCCTTGTTCAGCACCAGCCAGCGGGGTTTTTCCAGCATCGCCGGGTCGTGCTTGCGCAGCTCGTCCTCGATCGCGCGCACCTGGTAAACCGGATCGGTGCCTTCGTCGAACGGCGCCATGTCCACGAGATGCAGCAGCAGGCGGGTGCGCTGCACGTGGCGCAGGAACTGCGCGCCCAGGCCGGCGCCGTCGGCCGCGCCTTCGATCAGGCCCGGGATGTCGGCGATCACGAAGCTGCGGTCGACCTCGACGCTGACCACGCCCAGGTTCGGGTACAGGGTGGTGAACGGGTAGTCGGCGACCTTCGGCGTGGCCGAAGACACGGCGCGGATGAAGGTGGACTTGCCGGCGTTGGGGAAACCCAGCAGGCCGACGTCGGCCAGCAGCTTCAGCTCCAGCCGGATCTCGCGCTCCTCGCCCGGGGTGCCGGTGCCGGCCTTGCGCGGGGCCCGGTTCACCGAACTCTTGAAGTGCACGTTGCCCTTGCCGCCCAGGCCACCCTGGGCCACCAGCAGGCGGTCGCCGTGGTCGGTCAGGTCGCCGATGATCTCGTCGGTGCCGACGTTGATGACTTCGGTGCCGACCGGCACGCGAATGACCACGTCGTCGCCTGCCTTGCCGAACATCTGCCGGCCCATGCCGTTCTGGCCGCGCTGGGCGCGGTACTGGCGCTGGTGGCGGAAGTCGATGAGCGTGTTGAGGTTTTCGTCGGCCTGCAGCCAGACGCTGCCGCCGTTGCCGCCGTCGCCGCCGTCCGGGCCGCCCAGCGGGATGAACTTCTCCCGCCGGAAACTGATGCAGCCGTTGCCGCCGTTGCCGGCGGTGACGGTGATGGTGGCTTCGTCAACGAATTTCACGAGGTGTTTCCCTGGCGGGGCCCGGGGCCGTCCGCGCTGATTGTGGGCCGTCCGCGCCGCGCCGTGAAGGGCGCGGGCCGGATTGGCCGGGGTTTTGCCCGCACCTGGCCATCATGCGGAAACGAAAAGCCCCGCCGAAGCGGGGCCCTTCAGGCGGAACCGGGCGGGTTTCAGGCCGCCGGGACCACGCTCACGGTGCGGCGCTTCTTGGGGCCCTTGACCGAGAAATCCACCACGCCGTTCACCAGGGCGAACAGGGTGTGGTCACGGCCGAGGCCGACGCCGGGGCCCGGATGGAACTCGGTGCCACGCTGGCGCACGATGATGTTGCCGGCTTCGATGGCCTGGCCGCCATACATCTTGACGCCCAGGTACTTCGGGTTGGAATCGCGGCCGTTGCGGGACGAGCCTACGCCTTTTTTCTGTGCCATGACGCTGTCTCCTCTGGCTTAGCCGGCGATGCCGGTGATTTCGATTTCGGTGTAGTACTGCCGGTGGCCCATCTGCTTGCGATGGTGCTTGCGGCGACGGAACTTGACGATGCGGACCTTGTCCAGGCGGCCGTGCGACTTGATGGTCGCGGTGACCTTGGCACCATCAACGAGGGGCGCGCCAACGGTGACCTTGTCGCCGTCGCCGAGCATCAGCACCTTTTCGATGTCGAAGCTCTTGCCTTCCTCGAGGTCGATCTTCTCGACCTTCAGGGTCTCGCCCTGCATTACGCGGTACTGCTTGCCGCCGGTAACGATGACTGCGTACATGACCGGAATTCCTCTAGTAGTTATTTTGAAGACACCTGCCCGCGGTCAGACGGGACAGAAGCGGAATTATAGGCGACTTCCCCAGCCCGCCGCAAGCCCTTGTCCCGCAAGCGTATTCACCCCGCGTAGGCAGTCGGGCCGGGGCGGACTGCTAGACTGCCGGGTTCCCGTTCCCGCCTGCCGTCAAGGAGCCCTCCCCGGCGCATGGATACGATCCGCATCCGCGGTGCACGCACCCACAATCTCAAGAACATCGACCTTGACCTGCCCCGGAACCGGCTGATCGTCATCACCGGCCTGTCGGGCTCGGGCAAGTCGTCCCTGGCCTTCGACACCATCTATGCCGAGGGCCAGCGCCGCTACGTCGAATCGCTGTCGGCCTATGCCCGGCAGTTCCTGAGCGTGATGGAGAAGCCGGACGTGGACCATATCGAGGGCCTGTCCCCGGCCATCTCGATCGAGCAGAAGTCCACCTCGCACAACCCCCGGTCCACGGTCGGCACCATCACCGAGATCTACGACTACCTGCGCCTGCTGTTCGCGCGGGTCGGCACCCCGCGCTGCCCGGACCACCAGTACCCGCTGGAGGCCCAGACCGTCGGCCAGATGGTCGACCAGGTCCTGGCCCTGCCGGACGACCGGCGCTACATGCTGCTGGCCCCGGTGGTGCGCGAGCGCAAGGGTGAACACGCCCAGGTCTTCGACCAGCTGCGGGCCCAGGGCTTCGTGCGGGTCCGGGTGAACAGCGAACTGTACGAACTCGACGCCGTGCCCACCCTGGCCCTGCGCCAGAAGCACACGATCGAAGTGGTCGTGGACCGCTTCAAGCCGCGCGAGGACCTAAAGCAGCGCCTGGCCGAAAGCTTCGAGACTGCACTGAAGCTGGGCGACGGCCTGGCCCAGGTGCAGGACCTGGACGATGCAGGCGTCGCACCGCTGCTGTTCTCGTCCAAGTTCAGCTGCCCGGTCTGCGACTACGCCCTGCCCGAACTCGAGCCGCGGCTGTTTTCCTTCAACTCCCCGGTCGGCGCCTGCCCGTCCTGCGACGGCCTGGGCATCAGCCAGTTCTTCGACCCCTCGCGCGTGGTCGTGCACCCGGAGCTGAGCCTGGCCGCCGGCGCCGTGCGCGGCTGGGACCGCCGCAACGCCTACTATTTCCAGCTGATCGCCTCGCTGGCCAAACACTACGGATTCGACCCGGACGCGGCCTGGCAGGAGCTGTCCGAACCGGTGCGCCAGGCGGTGCTCTACGGCAGCGGCGACGAGGTGATCACCTTCACCTACCTCACCGAATCCGGCGGCCGCACCCAGCGCAAGCACAAGTTCGAGGGCATCGTGCCCAACCTCGAGCGCCGCTACCGCGAGACCGAATCGCAGGTGGTGAAAGAGGAGCTGGCCAAGTTCATTTCCGACCGGCCCTGCCCCGACTGCGGCGGCGCCCGCCTCAACCGCGCCTCCCGCAATGTCTTCGTCGCCGAGCGCAACCTGCCGGAAATCACCAAGCTGCCGGTGGACGAGTCGCTGGAGTTCTTCTCGCACCTGTCGCTGGCGGGCTGGCGCGGCGAGATCGCCACCAAGATCGTCAAGGAAATCCACGACCGCCTGCGCTTCCTGGTGGACGTGGGCCTTGATTACCTCACGCTCGAACGCAAGGCCGACAGCCTGTCCGGCGGCGAAGCCCAGCGCATCCGCCTGGCCAGCCAGATCGGCGCCGGCCTGGTCGGCGTGATGTACGTGCTCGACGAACCCTCGATCGGCCTGCACCAGCGCGACAACGAACGCCTGCTCGGCACCCTCACCCGCCTGCGCGACCTCGGCAACACCGTCATCGTGGTCGAACACGACGAGGACGCGATCCGCCTGGCCGACCACATCGTCGACATCGGCCCGGGCGCCGGCGTGCACGGCGGCGAAGTGGTCGCGCAGGGCAGCTACGCCGACGTGCTGAAGGCGCCGCGCTCGATCACCGGCGACTACCTGTCCGGCCGCCGCCGCATCGAGATCCCGAAGCAGCGGCACAAGCCCAACCCCAAGATGATCCTGCAGCTCCGGGGCGCCAGCGGGAACAACCTCAAGGACGTCGACCTGTCGATCCCGGCGGGCCTGTTCACCTGCATCACCGGCGTCTCGGGGTCGGGCAAGTCCACGCTGATCAACGACACGCTCTACCACCTGGCCGCGAACGAGCTCAACGGCGCTTCGCATACCGCTGCGCCGCATCGCGAAGTGGTCGGCATGGACCTGTTCGACAAGGTCGTGGACATCGACCAGAGCCCGATCGGGCGCACGCCGCGCTCGAACCCGGCCACCTATACCGGCCTGTTCACGCCGCTGCGCGAGCTGTTCGCGCAGGTGCCGGAAGCACGCGCCCGCGGCTACGCGCCCGGCCGCTTCAGCTTCAACGTGCGCGGCGGCCGCTGCGAGGCCTGCCAGGGCGACGGCCTGCTCAAGGTCGAGATGCACTTCCTGCCCGACGTCTACGTGCCCTGCGACGTCTGCCACGGCAAGCGCTACAACCGCGAAACCCTGGAGATCCTCTACAAGGGTTATTCGATCCACGACGTGCTGGAAATGACGGTCGAGGACGCGCTGACCCTGTTCGAACCGGTGCCGGCGCTGGCTCGCAAGCTCGAAACCCTGGTGGACGTTGGCCTGAGCTACATCAAGCTCGGCCAGTCCGCGACCACGCTGTCGGGCGGCGAAGCCCAGCGCGTGAAGCTGTCTAAGGAGCTGAGCCGCCGCGACACCGGGCGCACGCTCTACATCCTCGACGAGCCCACCACCGGCCTGCACTTCCACGACATCGAACACCTGCTGGCCGTGCTGCACAAGCTGCGCGACGACGGCAACACCATCGTGGTCATCGAACACAACCTGGACGTGATCAAGACCGCCGACTGGGTGATCGACCTGGGCCCCGAAGGCGGCCACCGCGGCGGCATGATCATCGCCGAGGGCACGCCCGAACAGCTGGCGGCCAACAAACATTCGCACACCGGCCAGTTCCTGGCCAAGCTGCTCGCCGGTTCGCCGGCGCCGGCCCCGCGCAAGAGGAAAAAGGCATGAACCGCGTCGTCTTCGGCGTCGACCTGGAAGTGCGCTGGCGCGACCTCGACGCCTTCAACCACGTCAACAACGCCAGCTACCTCGGTTACATCGAAGAGGCGCGCGTGCGCTGGTTCAAGTCGCTCAGCAGCGACTGGGCCGGGGAAACGGCCGCGCCAATCATGGCCGCCGTGCAGCTCAACTACCGGCGGCCGGTGAACTGGCCGGAAACCGTGCGCGTCGAACTGTTCGCGGAACGCATCGGCACCAAGAGCCTCACCCTCGGCCACCGCATCACGTCGGCGGGCGACGCGGACGTGCTGTATTGCGACGGCCACACCGTGCTGGTGTGGGTGGACCGCAGTGGCCAGTCGGTGCCGCTACCGGACGCCGTCATCGCCGCCTGTTCGGCCTGAGCCGCGACTCAGGGCGCCGCGCGGCGCACCGGGAATTCCGCGAACAGGCGCCGGCCATCGGCCAGCACCAGCCGCACGCGGGCGACGTCGCCCTCGGCCAGGGGCCGCAGCGGGCGCATCAGCATCAGGTGCAGGCCGCCGGGTTCGAAGCGCAGCGATTCGCCGGGTGCAAGCACCAGCTTGCCGGCGGGGCGCATGCGGCTCATGCCGCCTTCTTCGACCGTGCGGTGGATCATCGGCATGCCGAAGTCCAGGCTCTCCACGTCCACCACTTCCACCGGCGCGTCGCAGGGGTTGCGCAGCACCAGGTAGGCAGCCAGCGAGGCCGCGCCGGGCGGCGCCGCGCGCACCCAGGGTGACTCGATGACGGGCCGGCAGCCCGCGTCGGTTTCGCCCTGCGCGGCCAGGGCCGGCAAGGCTGAAGCCAGCATCAACAGGGACAACCCCATCCGGAAGCGTCGTGCGTTCATCGGCCTATAGTAATCCCACGCCCGCACCGGAGCCCTGAATGAAATACCACCTGCTCGCCCTCGCCACCGCGGCCGCCATCTCCTCGCCCGGCGTCGCCGCCGACGACACCCGCCTGACCATCTACAGCGGCGACTTCGACGCCGTCGCGCGCTCCGGCGGCTACCCGGCCAACGCCGGCCATGCGCTGGTGGACGCCACGCTGGCCTGGGACCTGAAGTCCGGCGACAACACCGTGCGTTACTCCCGGCTGCCCCAGGCCCTGGACGCCAGTTCGGTGCGCCTCGAGCCGCAGGGCCAGGCCCGCGTGCGCGGCCAGCGCTACGACTTCGCGCTGGCCGACCAGGACGCCCTGCTGCGCCGGGCGATCGGCCAGACGGTCACCGTCGAACAGAGTGTCGGCAATGGCCTCGAGCGCCACACCGGCACCCTGCTCGCGGCCGGCAATGGCCTCACGCTGCAGCTTCCGGACGGGCGGGTGAAAGTGCTGTCGAACTACGCCAGCTTCGAACTGCCGGTCCTGCCCGAAGGCCTGGCCGCCGAGCCGGGCCTGGCCTGGACGATCAACGCGCCGCGCGCCGGCCGCGAGAGCTTCGCGCTTAGCTACGCCACCGGCGGCCTGGCCTGGCGCGCCGAATACCAGGCCACGCTGCGCGGCCAGGGCAAGGCCTGCCGGATGGACTTCGATGGCGCCGCGATGGTGGCCAATACCTCGGGCATGGACTTCAGCGACGTCGGCCTGAGCCTGGTCGCCGGCCAGCCCAACCGCGTGTCCGACGGCGGCTACGCCGCGCCGATGGCCGGCAAGGCCGAGCGAATGATGGTGGTGGCCGATGCCGCGCCGGCCCCCGAAGCCTCGGGCGAATACCACGCCTACCGCCTGCCCGGCACCGGCGACCTGCCCACCGGCAGCGTGCAGCGCCTGCCGCTGGTGGACGCAGCCAGCGGCGTCGCCTGCGAGCGCCGCTTCGAAACCCGTTCGCCGATGGGCGAGTGGCAGCCGCCGCAGCCGATGATCGACCCGAACTACAACCGCCAGGAAGGCGAACAGCCGGTCATCGCGAACCTTCATTTCGAGAACGCGAAGTCCGCCGGCCTCGGCCTGCCGCTGCCCGCCGGCCGCGTGCGCGTGTTCGACGGCAAGGATTTCCTCGGCGAGGCCACGCTGGGCCACACCCCCGCGCAGGCGAAGGTGTCGCTGGCGCTGGGCACGGTGTTCGACATCACCGCCGAACGCGAGCGCGCCGATTTCCAGATCGACCGCAGCGGCCGCACGATGACCGAAACCGTCGTACTGACGCTGCGTAACGCGAAGGACGAGGCGGCGACGGTGCACGTGCGGGAAGTGTTGTCGCGCTGGACCGACTGGGAAATCACCGACAGCAGCGTGCCGGCGAAGAAGCTCGACGCCCAGGCCGCCGGCTTCGAAATCGCGGTGCCCGCCGGCGGCGAGACGCAGCTGCGCTACACGGTGCGCTATCGTTGGGCTCCCGACGTCCGCCTGCCCTGAGGTCTCCCATGCTCCAGATCCATCGCCACGGATCCATCCATGAAATCCAGCTGGCGCGTCCGCCGGTCAATGCGCTGACGCCGGAGCTGCTGGCGGCCCTGCGCACCGCGGTGGAGACGGCGCCGGCGGAAGGCGCCCGCGCGATCATCCTGTCCGGCGGCACGAAGGTGTTTTCGGCCGGCATGGACGTGCCGCACTTGATGTCGCTCGATGCCGCCGGGCTGAAGGCGGGCTGGGCGTCGCTGTTCGCAGCGGCGCGCGCCATCGCCGCGTCGCCGGTGCCGGTCGCCGCCGCCCTTGGCGGCCACAGCCCCGCCGGCGGCTGCGTGCTGGCGCTGTGCTGCGACTACCGGATCATGGCGCGCGGCCCCTTCCGGATCGGTCTCAACGAAGTGCAGGTGGGCCTGGTGGCGCCCGACGCCATCCAGCACCTGCTGCGCCGGGTGGTCGGCACCTACCGCGCCGAACGCCTGCTGGTGGCCGGCGAACTGGTCGAGTCCGAACACGCGCTGGCGATCGGCCTGGTCGACGAACTGACCGACGCCGAGCATGTCACCCAGCGCGCCCTGGTCTGGCTGGAGGAGCTGCTGAAGCTGCCGTCCCAGGCCATGCTGGCCACCCGCCGGCTGGCGCGCGCGGACCTGGTCTCGGCGCTGTCGGATTTCCACGACGACGATCTCGACGGATTCCTGGCCGAATGGAATTCGCCGCACACGCAGGCGGCGCTGCAGGCGCTGGTGGCCCGGCTCGGTAAATAGGCGCGCACCGCCGACCGGCGTCGAACACCCCGTCGGCGACGGCCCTCAGCCCTCGCCGCCGGCCCCGGTCTCCACCGGCCGCGACCGGTCGGCCACCCAGCCGCTCCACGACGCCGGATAGATCCGCGCCCCGTGCAGGCCGGCGTGTTCCATCGCCAGCAGGTTGTGGCAGGCGGTGACGCCGGAGCCGCAGGACAGCACCACGTCTTCCGGCTTGCGTCCCCGCAGCAGCTTGTGGAACTGGCGCAGAAGTTCGTCGGGCGGCTGGAAGCGCCCTTCGGACAGGTTGGCCGGGAACGGCCGGTTCACCGCGCCGGGAATATGCCCCGCGACGGGATCCAGGGGTTCCACTTCGCCGCGGAAGCGCTCCGGCGGACGCGCATCGAGCAACCAGCCGGGCGGTTCAGCCAGGCGGGCCTGCACCTGGTCGCTGGACAGGAAGGCATCGCGGTCGAAGTCGCCCGGGTACGGCGGCGCGGGAACCGGCGCACTGGTGTCCAGCGGCAGGCCCAGCGCCCGCCAGCGCGCGATGCCACCATCCAGGACCGCCACGCGGTCATGGCCGAACAGCCGGAGCAGCCACCAGAAACGGGCCGCCGCCATCGCCCCGGTCTCTTCGTCATAGGCCACGACCTGGTCGCCGGGCCGGACGCCCAGCCGGCCCAGCAGGGCCGAGAACTGCGCCGCGGTGGGCATCGGATGCCGCCCTTCGTGGGTCGGGCCGCCGGGCAGGGACAGGTCACGCTCGAGGTCGGCGTGGCCGGCACCCGGCAGGTGTGCGCTGGCCCACGCCGCCGCGCCCGCCTCCGGGTCGGACAGCGCGTGCCGGCAATCGACCACGACCAGCCCGGGCTGGCCCAGTCGCGCGGCCAGGTCTTCGGCGGAAACCAAGGTGGTCCAGTGCATCATCCCTGCTCCAGTCGGTGGCGGAAATTGACCAGCATCGCCGCGGTGGCACCCCAGATGCGGTGCCCGCCGTAGCGGAACTCAAGTATGCGCCGCCGCCTGCCCTGGAAGTCCACGTCCAGAACGTTAACGTTGCCCGGGTCGAGCAGGAAATGCAGCGGCACCTCGAAGGCCTCGGCCACCTCGGACGGATCGGGCACGGCCCGGAAGCCGTCGCGCACGCTGGCCACGACCGGGAACACGTGGAAACCGGTGATGGTGACGAAGGGATCGAGATAACCATGCGGCGTCGACAGCGCGCCGGCGAGACCGACTTCCTCGTGGGCTTCGCGCAGGGCCGCTTCGACAGGATCGGCGTCGCTGTTCTCGATGCGGCCGCCGGGGAAGGCGATCTGGCCCGCGTGGTGGCGAAGCGCTTCGGTCCGGCGGGTCAGCAGCACCTGCGGGCCGCCGGGGCGTTCAACCAGGGCGACCAACACGGCGGCCTTGCGCAGCGGCAAGCCGGCGGGCAGCAGGTCGGCCAGTTCGGCATGGTTCCAGCCGGGGCCGGGTGGTGGCCGGTCCAGCGGATGCAGGGCTTGCGGAAGGCGTTCGAGCGGGTCGAACGGCGGGCTCACACCCGCAGCGCCTCGCGGGCGGGCAGCACGGTTTCCATGAGGTGCAGGCGCTCGTCGTCGCCCATCTGGGCCCAGCGCGCGATCTCGGCGACGCTGCGGTGGCAGCCTTCGCAAAAACCGCCGGCGTCGAGCGAGCAGATGCCGATGCAGGGACTGAGCACGGCGCGGAAACCGGAGGTCATGGCTTTCGTGGTCCGGAAAACGCAGGGGCCGCGCCGTCGCCGGCGCGGCCCCGCGCAGGTGGTTACTTGACGCTTTCGAGCTTGATGTCGAAGACCAGCGCCTGGCCCGGGCCGACCGGCGAGCGCGGGTCGTTGCCGAAGGCCTTGTCGGACGGCAGGAACACTTCCCAGCGCGAACCGGCCGGCATCAGCGCCAGCACTTCCTGGACGCCGCGGATCGGGAACTCGCTGACCTTGAACGAGGCCGGGGTCGGGTTCTGCTGGGCGTAGGTGTTGGCGAACTCCTGGCCGGTCGAGACCGAACCACGGTAGTGCATGCTCACCGTGCTGTTCGGGGTCGGCTTGGCGCCGGTGCCCGTTTCGATGATGCGGTACTGGATGCCGCTCGGCAGCACCGTGATGCCCGGCTTGCCGCGATTGGCGGCCAGGAAGGCGTCGGACTTGGACTTGTTCTCGTTGGCGACGCGCTCGAACTCGGCGCGGGCCTGGGCGACCATGCGGGCCTGAAGGCCGGCCAGCTGACCGTCCATCTGCTCCTTGGGGTGGGCCGGCGCGCGCTTGGCGAAGCCGTCCTGCAGGGCCTTGATGACCTGGTTGATGTCGACGTCAACCTTCTGGTCGGCCAGGTCCTTGCCCAGGTCGTAGCCAATGGCATAGCTCAGCACCGGCTTGTTGGCCGGGGGGGGCGTCGGCGCATTGGCCGGGGCGGACTGGGCCAGCGCGACGCCGGCACTCAGACCAAAAGCCGCCAGGCAGGCAGCCATCAGACGCAACTTCATCAGGGAATCTCCGTTGGTTGGAAGGGGCGGTGTGGTGCCCCGAATGCCGCGCTAGGATAGCCCCCGCACGGCTGAACCGCCACTGACATCACGCCACCGGCCCCGCTGGGACCGCTGCGCACGCCCTGAGTTCCCCGCTTAACGGAGTTTTACGAAATGGCCTTCAATACCCTGCTGGTCGAGGACAAGGACGGGATCCGCCGGATCACCCTCAACCGCCCCGACAAGCTCAACGCGCTCAACCGCGAAACCCTGACCGAACTGCATTCCGCATTCTCCGACGCAGCCACCGAACCTTCGGTGCGCGTGGTCGTGCTGACCGGCTCGGGCCCCAAGGCCTTCGTCGCCGGCGCCGACATCGCCGAAATGAACGGGCTCAGCCCGGCCCAGGCGCGTGACTTCTCCGCCCATGGCCAGGCCCTGATGACCCGCATCGAACGCCTCGGCAAGCCGGTCATCGCCCGCGTGAACGGCTTCGCCCTCGGCGGCGGCCTGGAGCTGGCCATGGCCTGCCACCTGCGCATCGCGGCCGATAGCGCCAGGGTCGGCCAGCCCGAGATCAACCTGGGCCTGGTGCCTGGTTTCGGCGGCACCCAGCGCCTGCTGCGGCTGGCCGGGCGCGGCGTGGCGCTGGAGCTGTGCCTGCTGGGCGCACCGATCACGGCCGCGCGCGCGGCGGAGCTGGGCATCCTTACGAAAGTGGTTCCCGCGGACCAGCTGGACGCCGAAGTGGACGCGCTGGCCACCCAGCTCGCCCATGCCGCCCCGCTGGCCCTGCGCGGCATCCTCGACGCGATCGTGCTGGGCGGCGAGGCGCCGCTCGATACGGGCCTGGACCACGAGACGCAGGTGTTCGCGGTGACCTTCTCCACCGACGACATGAAGGAAGGCACCGACGCCTTCCTGGCCCGCCGCAAGCCCAGCTTCAGCGGTCGCTGAGCGGACCCCCGGCGGCCGTGCGCCTGTTCCGCTTCCACGGCGGCCTGGACCTGCCCGGCCACAAAGCCGCGTCCACCGCCGGCGGGCTGCACCGGCTGCCGCCGCCGGCGCGGCTGTACCTGCCGCTGCTTCAACATGCCGGCCTGCCGGCCGAGGCCACGGTCGCGGTGGGTGAGGTCGTGGCGCTCGGCCAGCGGATCGCCAGCGCCGGCGCCGGCGCCGGTGCCGACCTGCATTCGCCGGTGGCCGGGCGGGTGATCGCGATTGAACCCCGTGCGCTGCCGGGCAGCCCGGGCATCGACGTGGCCCACGTCGTGATCGAGCCCATGCCGGACGGACCGGTGCAGGCCCTGCCCGCGCTGCCGGAGGATGCGGGCGCCGACGCCATCCGTGCGCGCATCCGCGAGGCCGGCATCGTCGGACTGGGCGGCGCCGGTTTCCCGACCGCGGGCAAACTGGCGGCCGCACGCGCGACGCTGGTGATCAACGGCGCCGAATGCGAACCCTGGATCGCCTGCGATGACGCCCTGCTGCGCGAACACGCCGACGAGGTGGTGCGCGGCGCCCGCCTGCTGGCCCGCGCCAGCGGCGCGACGCGCGTGCTGCTGGCGGTCGAGGACAGCATGGACGAGGCAGCGGCGGCCTGCGCCGAGGCGGTGCAGGCGTTTGGCGAGGGCCAGGTCGAGCTGGTGGTGGTGCCCACGCGCTACCCGGAAGGCGGCGAACGCCAGCTGATCCAGGTGCTGACCGGCCTGGAGGTGCCGCGCGGCGGCCTGCCCCGCGACATCGGCGTGATCGTGCTCAACGTCGGCACCGTACGCGCCGCCTGGCGCGCGGTCGCGCTGGGCGAGCCCCTGGTCGAACGAGTGGTCACCGTCACCGGTCCCGGCGTCGCGCAGCCGGGCAACTTCATCGTGCCGCTGGGCACGCGTATCTGCGACCTGGTCGCGCACGCCGGCGGCTACACGCCGGCCGCACGGCGGCTGATGCTCGGCGGCCCGATGATGGGCACCGCCCTGCCCCACGATGAGTTCGCGATCGGCAAGACCCACAACTGCGTGCTGGTGCTGGGCGAGGCGGAGCTGCGCCGGGGTGACGATCAAATGCCCTGCATCCGCTGCGGCGACTGCGCCAGCGCCTGCCCGTCGCGACTGCTGCCGCAGCAGCTGCTGTGGCAGGCCCGCGCCGGCCGTCTCGACGACGCCCGCGGCCAGGGCCTGTTCGACTGCATCGAATGCGGCTGCTGCGACCTGGTCTGCCCCAGCCACATCCCGCTGACCCAGCAGTTCCGGCTTGCGAAGGGTGAACTGCTGGCCCGCGACGCCGACGCCGCTACCGCCGAAGCCGCTCGCCTGCGTTACGAAAGCCGGCGCGAACGACTCGAGCGCGAATCGCGCGAACGCGAAGCGCGCCTGGCCGCGCGCAAGGCCGCCGCCAGCCCGGACGCGGTGGCGGCGGCGCTGGAACGGGCCCGCGCCAAACGCGCCGCCGCCGACGACGCCGGCGACCGCCCGTGAGGACCTTCGACACCGCGCCGGCCCCGCACCTGCCGCCGCGCCGCAGCGTGCGCGGCACCATGGGCCTGGTGCTGCTGGCCCTGGTGCCGGGCGTGCTTGCGCACGGCTGGTTCTTCGGACCCGGCATCTTCGTGCAGATCCTGCTGGCGGTCGCGTTCGCGATGGGCTTTGAAGCCGCGATGCTGAAGCTTCGCGGCAAGCCGCTGCGGCCGTTCCTCACCGATCTCAGCGCCCCGCTTACCGCGGTGCTGTTCGCGCTGTGCCTGCCGCCGCTGGCGCCTTGGTGGCTGGCGGCGATCGGCATGCTCGCCGCGATCGTTTTCGCCAAGCACCTGTTCGGCGGCCTGGGCCACAACCTGTTCAATCCGGCGATGGCCGGCGTCGCGGTCGTGCTGCTGGCCTTCCCGCGCGTGTTCACGCAGTGGCTCGCGCCTGCGGGCCTGGACGAGGCGATGGGTGCGCCCGGCATCGGCGACAGCCTGGTGGCGATCTTCACCGGCCAGCTGCCCGCGCCCTGGGGCTGGGACACGCTGGCGCAGGCGACGCCGCTCGACACCGTGCGCACGCTCGGCAGCCAGGGCGCGACGCTGGCGGAAATCCGCGGCGCGCCGGTGTTCGGCGATTTTGGCGGCCGCGGCTGGGAGTGGGTGGCCAACTTCTTCGCGCTGGGCGGATTGTTCCTGCTGTTCAAGCGGGTGATCCCCTGGCAGGTGCCGGTGGCGACCCTGGGCACGGTGGTGCTGCTGGCGCTGCCGTTCTGGCTCGCCGACACGGACCTGCATCCCTTCCCGCTGCAGCACGTTTTTTCCGGCGGCCTGGTGCTGGCGGCGTTTTTCATCGCCACCGATCCGGTCAGCGGCTGCACGACGCCGCGCGGGCGGCTGGTGTTCGGCGCCGGCGTCGCGCTGCTGACCCTGGCGATCCGGCGCTGGGGCGGTTTCCCGGACGGCGTCGCCTTCGCCGTGCTGTTGATGAACTGCGCGGCGCCGTGGATCGACGCGCACACGCGCCCGCGCATCCTCGGTGAAAACCGCGCACCGGGCGGGGACGCCGCGCCATGAAAACAAGCCTGCGCGAATCGCTGCGCGCCGGCGCCCAGCTGGCCCTGGCCGGCCTGGCCGCGGCGGTGCTCCTGGCCGGCACCTGGGTGCTGACGCGGGACCGGATCGCCGACAGCGAACGCAGGGCACGGCTGCAGGCGCTGGAAATCGTGCTGCCCGCCGACCGCTACGACAACGACCCGATCGCCGACAGCGTGACCGTGCAGGCACCTGCCTGGCTCGGCCAGCCGACCGCCACCGTGTACCGGGCGCGGCTGGCGGACGAGGCGTCGGCGCTGGTGCTCGAAGCCACGGCGCCGGACGGTTATTCGGGCCCGATCCGGCTGCTGGTGGCGCTGGACCCTGCCGGCACGGTCCTGGGCGTGCGCATCACCGCCCACCAGGAAACCCCGGGCCTGGGCGACGACATCGAAGCCGGGCGCAGCGACTGGATCCGGGGCTTCGAGGGGCGATCGCTGGCCGACCCGGCGCGCGAACGCTGGCGCGTGCAGCGCGACGGCGGCCATTTCCCGCAGTTCGCCGGCGCGACGCTGACGCCGCGCGCGGTGGTGTCCGCGGTGCGCCGCGCGCTCGACTTCGCCGCCGCGCATGGCGACGCGGTCCGCGCCGCCGAGGCCGGCGCTACACTTTCCTTCGACGACGCCCCGATCGACCCCCCGCCCGCCCGATGAGCCCCGCCTCGCCCCGCGCCATCCTCGAATACGGCCTGTCCAGCGGCAACGTCGGACTGGTGCAGCTGCTGGGCCTGTGCCCGCTGCTGGCGGTCAGCAACAACGCGGTCAATGCGCTGGGCCTGGGCTTGGCCACGGTGCTGGCGCTGCTGGTCACCAATACCGCGGTCGCGACGATCCGCAGGCTGACGCGCCGCGACGTGCGTATCCCCGCCTTCATCATGGTCATCGCCGCGGTGGTGACCTCGATCGAGCTGGCCATGCGCGCCTACCTGCCGCAGCTGCATGCGGTGCTGGGCCTGTTCATCCCGCTGATCGTCACCAACTGCGCGCTGATGGGCCGGGCGGAGGCCTTCGCCTCGCGCAACGACCCCGGCCGGGCCGCGCTCGACGGGCTGGCGATCGGCCTGGGTTTCCTGTGGGTGCTGCTGCTTATCGGTGCGCTGCGCGAGCTGATCGGCGAAGGCAGCCTGTTTGCCGGCGCCGGTGCCCTGCTCGGTCTGCCCGGCCTGGAACTGGCGGCGGACGGCTACCCGGGCTTCGTGCTGGCGATCCTGCCGGTCGGCGCCTTCGTCGTGCTGGCCGGGCTGGTGGCAACCCGGCAGGCCTGGCGACAGCGACGCGCTCGGGGCGCGGCATGAAGGCAGCCGACCGCCAGGAGCTGTTCGCGCGCCTGGCCGAACTCAATCCCAAACCGACCACCGAGCTCGAGTACAGCACGCCCTTCGAGCTGCTGGTGGCGGTGACACTGTCCGCACAGGCCACCGACGTCGGCGTCAACAAGGCGACGCGGCGGCTGTTCCCGGTGGCCAATACGCCAGAAGCGATCCTGGCGCTGGGCGAGGACGGCCTGAAGAAATACATCTCGACCATCGGGCTCTACAACGCCAAGGCCACGAACGTGGTCGCCGCCTGTCGGATCCTCGTGGAAAAACACGGCGGCGAAGTCCCGCGCGACCGTGAGTCGCTCGAAGCCCTGCCCGGCGTCGGCCGAAAGACGGCCAACGTGGTGCTCAACACCGCCTTCGGTGAACCGACGATCGCCGTGGACACGCATATCTACCGGGTGTCCAACCGCACCGGCCTGGCACCGGGAAAGACCGTACGCGCGGTCGAAGACAAATTGATGAAGGCGGTGCCGGCGCAATACCGGCTCGACGCCCACCACTGGCTGATCCTGCACGGCCGCTACGTGTGCAAGGCACGCAAGCCCGACTGTCCCAATTGTGTCATCCGGGACCTGTGCCGTTATCGGGACAAGACCCTCGGCTAGCGGAATTCACCCAGCCTGAGCCACTTGGTGGCGACCCACTTTTCGCCCGCCAGCACAGGCGCGCCGCCGTGGCGGGTGCCCGTCATCGGGTGGGGGCGGTCGTAGCTGAAGAACACGGCGTTGCCCCTTATCGGCGCGACGTTGAAACCGGCATCGGGAAAGGTCGTCTCGCCGCCCGCTTCGGGATTGTTGAGATACATGACGATCGAGGCCACGCGCTGGCCGCCATTGGCAAGGATGCCTGCGGTCCCGGACTTTTCGGGATCGAAGTAGTCGAAGTGCGGTTTGTATTCCGCGCCGGGCCCGTAGCGAAGGACCTGCAGTCCCTCGCCGAACTCGACCGGCCAGGCGCACAACCTGGCAAGGCGCGCTTCGATGCGCTGGCAGAGCGCGTTCTCCCCACGCGTGAAAAACATGCCCTCGCTGGTGCGGGCCTCGTGCACCTGGCTGACGCCCTCGTCGAGCAGGAAGGTTTCCGAACGCTGGAGGCGCTGGCGGGCGAGCCCGATAAGTCCATCGCACTCCTCGTCCGACAGCAGGCCGCCCATCACGACCACGCGGGGGTGCCTGAGGTTGGCGAGCACCGCCACCCGGCGGTCGCCGCCGTCGAGCAGGTGCGGACCGGCGCGGTCCATCGGTTCGGGCACGGGCGTTGGCTCCGGCAGGCCGTTGGCCCGGGCGTGTTCCACCATCAGTCCGTGGACGACGTCCTGGACCGCAGCCAGGGCCTGCTCCTGCGACCATCCTTCCCCCTGCAAGTCGTGCACCAGCTCGAAGGGTTCGCGCCCGGCGCGGACCTGGTCGATGATCCATTGGCGGGAAGAAGCGGGAAGCTCAAGCGTGGTCATCGGGGCTCCGGGCTCGTCGGGTCGTGTCCCGGCCGATGTTACCGCCCAATGGCCGTGTGGTCGCCCTGCCCCGTGCATGCCCCGAAAAGCACGAGGCCGCGACCCGGAAGAACCGGATCGCGGCCTCGCCGACACCGACAGGACTCAGAAGTTGAACTGGGTGCGCAGCGCGTACTGCCCCGTCTCGTCACCGCTGAAGTCGTTGTCACCCTGGGTATAGTTGAACATCAGTCGCAGGTTCGGATTGATGTAGTAATTCATGCCCAGGGCCCAGGTAGTGGCCTCGAGGCCGGCGATGTCCTGGTTCTCGATATGGTCGAAGCGCGCGGTCAACTCCCAGAGTCCGCGGTCGGCCACCTTGGGCGAACCGAAGACGCCGCTGCCCGCCTTGTAGACCTTGCGGCCGCCGTTGAGCATCACGCTGCCCTGGGCGTAGAACGTCTGCACGTCCTGGTCAGCGCCCAGCGGCTGGCCGAAGCTGGCATTGGCGTACTCGGACTGGAAGAAAACCGGGCCGAACATGCCCGCGACCTCCACGCCCAGTGCGTCGACCTGTTCACCGCCAGCCCCGGGCGAACTCGCGATTCCGAGGCTGGGGCCGCGGCGGCCGGCGTAATTGGCGCTCGCCGAAAGACTGCTCGAGCCCTGGTTGATGTTCTCGTGGCTGTACCAGGCGCCCAGGTGCAGCACCTGCTCGGATCCCATCACCGGTGCCCAGGTGGTGCGGCCGGAGAAGCCCATGCCCTCGTTGCGCGGGCCCGAGGCGCCGCGGAGATTGAACACCGTACCCCCCGCGGTCCAGTTGTCGCCGGCGACCAGATAGCCCACGCCCTGCTGGAACTGGCGGCCGCTGAACAGGCCGGTCGCCGAAGCGAAGGGGCGCTCCAACATCAGGATCTCGTTGGAGCTGGTGAGCTCCTCCATCGAACGATAGGGCTTGAAGTGGCCGATCGTCAGCTTGCCGGGGCCCAGATTGCGGGCGATGTACAGATCGCGAAGGCCGTCGAGGTTGCTGCCGGCGGCGAAGTCCTGCTCCATCTTGTATTCCCAGCCGGCGACCGTGCCGCCCAGGGTCAGGCGGGCGCGGCGGAACTCGGTGGTGCCGGTGGTGGCGGCGAGATCGCGGTTCCAGGCGTAACCGTCGAAATGAAGGCGGCCGCCCACGCTGAAGGACGCCTTCCCGTCGGCCGAGGTCACTTTCAGACCGCCCTTGGTCTCGACCTTGGGTTGGTTCGCCTGCACGGTCTTGATCGCCTCGGCGGTATCGACATTGACGGCCGACTGGGCGTCGTCGCGGGCTTCGAGTTCCTCGATGCGGTTCATCAGGACGGCCAACTGGGCCTTGAGCTCGGCGATCTCGGGATCGCTGGCCTGCTGGGCGAAGGCGGCACCGGGCGCGAGGCCGGTGAGGGCGGCCGCGAGCGAAGCGGCCAGGAGAGTCAAACGCATGTCATGCACTCCATGGAGAGTTGTGGGCCGGGCGACCGGCGAGGACCTGTTAAGGAAGCGTACACAGGCTGATCCCACCGCATGACAATTGCTTGAGCGTTCCATGACAGCGAGGTGACAGCCCGCTGGCGGCGGCTGGCCGGCACTGTCATACGCCTGTAACCAACAAGCAACAGTCTTGTCACCGGACCGGCCTGTAATGGCCCGGCATCGGGGCAGTGCCCCGAAGTCGTCCCCATCCTTCGAGGAGTTGTTCCGTGCTCAAGACCCTGACGCTCTGCCTGGCCACCGCGGCCATGGCTGCCAGCTTCACCCCCGCCGCGCAGGCCGCCGAAATCACCGGCGCCGGCGCCTCGTTCGTGTTCCCCACCATGTCCCGCTGGTCGGCCGACTACAACGAAGCCACCGGCCACCGCGTCAACTACCAGTCGATCGGCTCGGGCGGCGGCATCGCCCAGATCAAGGCCAACACCGTCGACTTCGGTTCGTCCGACGCCCCGCTCAAGCCCGACGACCTGGCCGCCTCGAACCTGGCCCAGTTCCCGTCGGTGATGGGCGGCATCGTGCCGGCCTTCAACGTGCCGGGCATCGCCGCCAACGGCCTCAAGCTCGACGGCGCCACCCTGGCCAACATCTACCTGGGCAAGATCAGCAAGTGGAACGACCCGGCGATCGCCGCGCTGAACCCGGGCGTGACCCTGCCGAACCTGCGCATCACCGTCGTGCACCGCTCGGACGGCTCGGGCACCACCTTCAACTTCGTCAACTACCTGTCCAAGGTCTCGCCGGAATGGCAGTCCAAGGTCGGTGAAGGCACCTCCGTGCGCTGGCCGACCGGCGTGGGCGGCAAGGGCAACGAAGGCGTGACCGCCTACGTCAAGCAGATCAAGGGCGCCATCGGCTACATCGAGCTGTCCTACGCGCTGACCAACAAGGTGGCCTACGCCACCATGAAGAACGCCAACGGCAAGTTCGTCGAAGCCTCCAACGCCTCGATCCAGGCCGCCGCGGCCAGCGCCGAGTGGGGCAAGGCCAAGGACTTCTACCTGGTGGTGACCAACGCCCCGGGCGACGAGGCCTGGCCCATCGCCGCGACCAACTTCATCCTGATGTCCAAGAAGCCGAAGAACGCCGAAGGCAACAAGGCCGCCCGCGACTTCTTCGACTGGATCTACGAGAACGGCGACGAGTCGGCCACCCAGCTCGGCTACGTGCCGCTGCCGGACGCCCTGGTCGGGCAGATCGAAGCCTACTGGGCCGCCAGCTTCAAGTAACCGGCAATCCGCTGAACCGGCCCGCGCGCCACACGGCGCGCGGGCCTGCTTACGACCGCAGGCACCAACACAAGAGCGCCGCGCATGCACACCGCTTCCGCCCCGAGTCCCGTCGACCGCCCGCATCGTTCCGATGCGTTCCGTGACTGGGCGTTCCGAAACATCGTCACGCTGGCCGGCTGGTTCGTGCTGGTCGCGCTGGGCCTTGCCGCGCTCTCGATGCTCTGGGGCGGCCGCGAGGCCTTCATGGAGTTCGGTCCCGGCTTCCTGACCTCGACGGCCTGGAACCCGGTCACCGAAGAATACGGCGCGCTGGTCGCGATCTACGGCACCGTGGTCAGCACGGTCATCGCGATGATCATCGCCGTGCCGGTGAGCTTCGGCATCGCACTGTTCCTGACTGAAGTGGCGCCGGCCTGGATCCGGCAGCCGCTGGGCACCGCCATCGAACTGCTGGCCGGCATCCCGTCGATCATCTACGGCATGTGGGGCCTGTTCGTGCTGGCGCCCTTCCTGGCCGACAACGTCTATCCCTGGGTCGATGAAAACCTGGGCGCCCTGCCCTTCGTCGGCATGCTCTTTTCCGGCCCGCCGCTGGGCATCGGCATGCTGACCGCCGGCATCGTGCTGGCGATCATGGTCATCCCCTTCATTTCCTCGGTGATGCGCGACGTCTTCATGACCGTGCCCAACCGCCTGAAGGAATCGGCCTACGCGCTGGGCTCGACCACCTTCGAAGTAGTCTGGGACATCGTGTTGCCCTACACCCGCTCGGCGGTGATCGGCGGCATCTTCCTGGGCATGGGCCGCGCGCTGGGCGAGACGATGGCCGTCACCTTCGTGCTCGGCAACTCGCACAACATCCACGCCTCGCTGCTGATGCCCGGCAACTCGATCGCCGCGTCCATCGCCAACGAGTTCGCCGAGGCGACCACGCCGATGTACCAGTCGGCGCTGCTGGCGCTGGGCTTCGTGCTGTTCATCGTCACCTTCGTGGTACTGGCGATCGCCAAGCTGATGCTGATGCGCCTGGCCAAGCGGGAGGGCAACTGATGAACGCCGTCGCCCGCAACCTGTACATCCGCCGCCGGCTGGTCAATGGCCTGGCCATGGTTTTCTCCGCGGCCGCCACCCTGTTCGGGCTGTTCTGGCTGGTCTGGATCCTGTGGGTCACGATCAGCAAGGGCATCGACGCGATGAGCCTGCAGCTGTTCACCGAGATGACCCCGCCGCCCGGGCAGGAAACCGGCGGCCTGAAGAACGCCATCGTCGGCTCGCTGATGCTGAGCTCGCTGGCCGTGCTGATGGGCGCGCCGGTGGGCATTGCCGCCGGCACCTACCTGTCGGAATACGCCCGCTCGCGAAAGATCGGCGAGGTCATCCGTTTCGTCAACGACATCCTGCTGTCGGCGCCCTCGATCGTGCTGGGCCTGTTCATCTACACCCTGGTGGTGCGTACCACGGGCAGCTTCTCGGGCTGGGCCGGCGCGATTGCCCTGGCCTTCATCGTGCTGCCGGTGGTGGTGCGCACCACCGACGAGATGCTGCGCCTGGTCCCTTCGCAGATGCGCGAAGCCGCGCTGTCGCTGGGCATCCCGCAGTGGAAGGTGACCACGCAGATCCTCTACCGCGCCGCCCTGCCGGGCATCATCACCGGCGTGCTGCTGGCGCTGGCGCGCATCTCCGGCGAGACTGCGCCCCTGCTGTTCACGGCCTTCAACAACCAGTACTGGAACACCGACCTGGGCACGGCGATGCCCAACCTGCCGGTGACGATCTTCCAGTTCGCGATGAGTCCGTTTGAATACTGGAACCAGCTGGCCTGGGCCGGCGCCTTCCTGATCACCCTGTTCGTGCTGACGGTGTCCCTGCTCGCACGTTTCCTTCTCCTGCGAAACAAGACCCAACATGACTAACGCCCCGATCACCTTCGCCACCGCCGTGCCGAACGCGGCCACCGACGCCACGCCGTCGGAGGTCAAGCTGGCCGCGCGCGACCTGGCCTTCCACTACGGCGACTTCACCGCGCTCAAGGACATCAACCTCGAGGTCCCGAAGAACAAGGTGACCGCGCTGATTGGTCCCTCGGGCTGCGGCAAGTCGACGCTGCTGCGGGTGTTCAACCGCATCTACTCGATCTACCCGGGCCAGCGCGCCAGCGGCCAGGTGATCCTGGACGGCGAGGACGTGCTGGATCCGAAGTACCCGCTGAACAAGCTGCGCAGCAAGATCGGCATGGTCTTCCAGAAGCCGGTGCCGTTCCCGATGTCGATCCATGACAACATCGCCTACGGCATCGGCCACTACGAAAAGCTGTCCAAGGCCGACATGGCCAACCGCGTCGAGGAAGCCCTGCGCCAGGCGGCGCTGTGGGACGAGGTCAAGGACAAGCTCAAGCAGACCGCGCTGGGCCTGTCCGGCGGCCAGCAGCAGCGCCTGTGCATCGCGCGCGCGGTGGCCCTGAAGCCGCAGGTCATCCTGTTCGACGAGCCGACCTCGGCGCTCGACCCGATCGCCACCGGCAAGATCGAGCAGCTCTTCGCCGAGCTCAAGCAGCAGTTCACGATCCTGATCGTCACCCACAACATGCAGCAGGCGGCGCGCTGTTCGGACTTCACCGCCTTCATGTACTTGGGCGAGCTGGTCGAACATGGCCCAACCACCACCATCTTCACCAAGCCCAACAAGCAGCAGACCGAAGACTACATCACCGGCCGATTCGGCTGAGGAACCCAGCATGCCCCACTCCAACGACCACATCGTCAAGAGCTACGACGACGAGCTCAAGCGGCTCGACGGCGAAATCATCCGCATGGGCCAGATCGCGGTCGCTCAGCTCGACGCGGCCATCGACGTGCTGCAGCGGCGCGACAGCCAGGCGGCCATGCGCGTGGTGGCCAACGACGAGGCCATCGATGCACTCGAGCACGAGGTCAGCCACGACGTGCTGCGCCTGCTCGCCCTGCGCCAGCCGATGGCGCGCGACCTGCGCGAGGTTTACGCCGCGCTGCGCATTTCCTCCGACATCGAACGCATCGGCGACTACGCGGCCAACGTCGCCAAGCGCTCGATGGTGCTCAACCAGACCGCGCCGGTTTCCGCCGCCCGCGGCCTGCCGGCCCTGGCCAAGCTGGCCAGCGCCCTGGTGAACGAGGCGCTGGAGGCGTATCGCGAGCGCGACGCCGACCGCGCGATCGCCGTGCGTGGCCGCGACGTCGAGATCGACGCCGAGTACACCGGCCTGTTCCGGGAACTGCTGACCTACATGGCCGAGGACCCGCGCCAGATCACCGCCTGCACCCACCTTCTGTTCATCGCCAAGAACATCGAGCGCATCGGCGACCACGCCACCAACATCGCCGAGAACACCTGGTTCCTGGTCCACGGCGAACTGCCGGAAGGCGACCGCGAGAAGGGCGACCTGACCAGCCAGGTCGGCAGCGCCTGATCCCGGCACCCCTGTGGGAGGGACTTCAGTCCCAATCTGCTGCAATCGGGACTGAAGTCCCTCCCACGGGCCCGCTTCAGGCAACCGCGCCTGAGGCCGCCATAATGGGGCCATGACGGCCAGGCAAATTCCAGCGCGGCACGACGCTCCCGCAGCTCCCGGACGCGGGCTTCGCGCCCGCCTCGCCCGTCGCCTCGCCGCGCTGCGCGACAGCCTGCCGGCGGAAGCCCTGCGGCGTTTCATCGAAATCGACCTGCTGACGCACGCCGCGTCCCTGTCCTTCTACACGATGCTGTCACTGGCTCCCTTGCTGGTGCTGGTGCTCTGGCTCACCGCCTCGCTGTACCCGCCGGCCCAGGGCGCCCTGATGGAGCAGATCGGCGTGGTCGCCGGCGACAATGCCCGTGAAGTGGCGCGCACCGTGATCGAAAACGCCGAGGACCGGCCCGACATCGGCTCGCTGGCGGGCTGGTGGAGCACGCTGCTGCTGTTCGTCGCCGCGACGGCGGTCTTTGCCCGGCTGCAGTCCACCCTCAACCGCATCTTCAGCACCGACCCCACGGACCTTCCTGCCGGCCTGCTGCCCTGGCTGCGCAAGCGGGTGTTTTCCTTCGGCGTGGTGTTTGCGCTGGGCTTCCTGCTTCTGGTGTCCACGATGCTGGCCACCGCGCTGCAGGTGCTGCTGGCCCATGCCCCGTCCCTGCTGCCCCTGCTGGGCAACCTCGTCACGCTGCTGATGTACGTGCTGGTCTTCGCCCTGCTCTACCGCTTCCTGCCCGACCGGCCAGTGCCCTGGCGGCGCGCCTTCATCGGCGGCGCGATCACGGCGGGCCTGTTCGTGCTGGGTCGCTGGGCCATCGGCCTGTACCTGGCCGAGGCGGCGCCCGGCAGCGCCTACGGCTCGTTCGGGACCCTGGTGCTGCTGCTGGTCTGGATCTATTACGCCGCCCTGGTGTTCTTCTCGGGCGCCCTGGTCACGGCGGTGATGGACGAGCGCCTGCGCCGGGCCTGAAAACCCGGGTCAGAGTCGAATTTTGAAAAATGGGGTCAGAGTCGATTTTCCCGCCGGGCGGGCACGGGGTCGGGTGGCATCGAAGGGGAAAATCGACTCTGACCCCGGTTTTCCCCACCGTCACGGCCATCGGGTAGAATGGCGGGGCTCGATGCGCGGAGCGGGAGAGGCTGGCCACGGCCAGCGCCGAAGGCGTAACGCCCGTAATCGCTCAGGACCCGGAACCGCAACCGCGCGAGCGACTCTGGAGAGACCGGAACCAGCCGGCGCCGAAGGGGCATGGACCGCAGGGACCGCGGCCCAAAACTCTCAGGCAAAAGGACAGAGGGGCGCCCCGTGCGGCATGCACGGACCCTTCCCTTGTCCGGATCGACCATGAATCGCGACAGCCTGCGCCAGCTCGAGCACCACGACGCCTTCCTCGAACGCCACATCGGCCCCAACGACGCCGAAATCGCGCACATGCTGCGCACCGTCGGCCACGAGTCCCTTGAATCGCTGACCGACGCCATCGTGCCCGGCAGCATCAAGTCGGCCACGCCGCTGGCCCTGCCCGAGGCGATTTCCGAAGTCGAGGCAATCGCCAAGATCCGCGCCGTCGCCAGCCGCAACCAGGTCTTCCGCAGCTTCATCGGCCAGGGTTATTACGGCACCCACACGCCGAACGTGATCCTGCGCAACATCCTGGAAAACCCCGCCTGGTACACCGCCTACACGCCCTACCAGGCCGAGATTTCCCAGGGCCGCATGGAAGCGCTGATCAACTTCCAGACCATGTGCGCCGACCTCACCGGCATGGAGATCGCCAACGCCTCCCTGCTCGACGAAGCCACCGCGGCCGCCGAGGCGATGACCCTGGCCAAGCGCTCGGGCAAGTCGAAGTCGAACGTGTTCGCGGTGTCCGCCGGCGTGCACCCGCAGACCCTGGAAGTGCTGCGCACCCGCGCCGAACCCATGGGCATCGAACTGGCGGTCGCCGCCGACGCCGACCTGGCCGGCATCGAAGCCTTCGGCGTGCTGCTGCAGTACCCCGACACCTTCGGCCACGCCAATGACTACCGCGCCCTGGCCGAAGCCGTGCACGCGCGCGGCGGCCTGGTCTGCGTGGCCACCGACCTGCTGGCGCTGGCCCTGCTCACCCCGCCGGGCGAATGGGGCGCCGACATCGTGGTCGGCAACACCCAGCGCTTCGGCGTGCCCTTCGGCTTCGGCGGTCCGCACGCGGCCTTCATGGCCTGCCGCGACGCCTTCAAGCGCTCGATGCCGGGCCGCCTGATCGGCGTCTCCATCGACGCCGAAGGCAAGGCCGCCTACCGCCTCACCCTGCAGACCCGCGAACAGCACATCCGCCGCGAGAAGGCCACGTCCAACATCTGCACCGCCCAGGTGCTGCTGGCCGTGATGGCCTCGATGTACGCGGTCTACCACGGCCCCGAGGGCATCCGCCGCATCGCCACCCGCACGCATCGCCTCGCCGCGCTGCTGGCGACGGCGCTGCGCAAGGCCGACGTCGAGGTCGGCACCGGCTTCTTCGACACCCTGCACGTCACCGGCGTGGACGCCGACGCCGTGCACGCCCGCGCCGCCGCCGCCCGCATCAACCTGCGCCGCATCGACGGTCGCAGCCTGGCGATCAGCCTGGACGAAACCAGCACGCGCGAGGACGTGCTGGCGCTGGCCAAGCTCTTCGGTGCCCGCATCGAGAACATCGACGAGCTCGATGCCGCCACTGCCGACGCGCTGCCGGCCGGACTGCGCCGCGAATCCGACTTCATGCAGCACCCGGTGTTCAACACCCACCACAGCGAGCACGAGCTGCTGCGCTACATGCGTTCGCTGGCCGACAAGGACCTGGCGATGGATCGGACCATGATCCCGCTGGGCAGCTGCACGATGAAGCTCAACGGCACCGCCGAGATGATCCCGGTGACCTGGCCCGAGTTCGCCAACATCCATCCGCTGGCGCCGGCCGACCAGGCCGCGGGTTATCGCGAACTGGTCGACACGCTCGAAGCGATGCTGGTCGAGTGCACCGGCTACGATGCCGTCAGCCTGCAGCCCAATTCGGGCGCCCAGGGTGAATACGCCGGCCTGCTGGCGATTCGCGCCTACCACCGCGCCAACGGCCAGCCCGAGCGCGACATCTGCCTCATTCCCGAGTCGGCGCACGGCACCAACCCGGCCTCGGCGCAGATGTGCGGCATGACCGTCGTCGTCACCAAGTGCGACGCCAACGGCAATGTCGATCTCGCCGACATCCGCCGCAACGCCGAGAAATACTCCGACCGCCTGGCGGCGCTGATGATCACCTACCCGTCCACGCACGGCGTGTTTGAGGAAGACGTGGTCGAAATCTGTGAAGTGATCCACCAGCACGGCGGCCAGGTCTACACCGACGGCGCCAACATGAACGCCCTGGTCGGCCTGGCCAAGCCCGGCAAGTGGGGCTCGGACGTCAGCCACCTGAACCTGCACAAGACCTTCTGCATCCCGCACGGCGGCGGCGGCCCCGGCGTCGGCCCCTGCGCGGTGAAGGCGCACCTGGCGCCCTTCCTGCCCAAGGCCCTGGGCGGCCGCGGCGACGTCGGCATGGTCAGCGCGGCCACCTTCGGCAGCGCCTCGATCCTGCCGATCAGCTGGATGTACATCACGCTGATGGGCGCCCACGGCCTGCGCAAGGCCACCCAGGTCGCGCTGCTCAACGCCAACTACATCGCGCGTCGCCTGGCGCCGCACTACAAGACGCTCTACACCGGCCGCAACGGCCTGGTCGCGCACGAGTGCATCCTGGACCTGCGCCCGCTCAAGGACAGCACCGGCATCAGCGCCGAGGACGTGGCCAAGCGCCTGATCGACTTCGGCTTCCACGCGCCGACGCTCAGCTTCCCGGTCGCGGGCACGCTGATGGTCGAGCCGACCGAAAGCGAATCCCTGCACGAACTCGACCGCTTCATCGACGCGATGATCCAGATCCGCGACGAGATCCGCGCCGTCGAGGAAGGCAAGCTCGACCGCGAGGACAACCCGCTGCGCAACGCCCCGCACACCGCCACCGCGGTGACCGCCAGCGAGTGGACCCACGCCTACCCGCGTGAACTGGCCGCCTTCCCGCTGGCCAGCCTGCGCCAGCAGAAATACTGGCCGCCGGTGGCGCGCGTGGACAACGTCTACGGCGACAAGAACGTGATGTGCGCCTGCATCCCGGTCGACGCCTACAAGGAAGCCGAAGAGGCCTGAGGCATGGGGCGGGCCCCGGCCATCGCGCCGGCGCGTCCGCCCCCCGTCACGACAACCCGGCCACCTGGTCCGCGGCCACGGCCGCGACGACGATCAGCAGCACCACCCACAGAAGGTTCAGGCGCTTCCAGGCGAGCAAACCCAGCGCCGCCACCGCGATCACGACGTCGGCCGGCCCCTGGAGGCCAGCCGGTGCGACCGTGCCGACAAGCGCCGCGGCCAGCAGCCCGACCACCACCGCATTGATGCCGGCGATGGCCGCTGGCGCACCGCGCCGGCGCGCCAGCCCGTCCCACAGCGGCAGCACCGCCGCCACCAGCAGCAGGCCCGGCAGGAACATCGCCAGCAAGGCGAGCAATGCCCCCAGCGCCGGCGCCTCCCCGGTGGGCACGACCGCACCGAGGTAGGCCGACAGCGAAAACATCGGGCCCGGCATGACCTGCGCCGCGCCGTAACCCGCCAGGAAGTCATCCTGCGCCAGCCAGCCGGTGGCCACGGTGGACTGCTCCAGCAGCGGCAGCACGACGTGGCCGCCGCCGAAGACCAGCGCACCCGCTTCGTAGAAAGCCGCCCCCAGCGCCAGCAGGCTGGCCTCGTCGCCCGCGAACGACAGGGACAGCACCAGGCCGGCAAGGACCAGCACCAACAGGACGCCACCCGCACCCTTGCCGTAAGCGACCGGAAGCGTCCCCTTCGGCAGCGCCGCCACCTGCCGGCACAGCACCAGGCCCAGCAGCGCACCGGCGCCGATCAGCGCCAGCTGCAGCCAGGCCGCACCGAAGAAAAGCATCGCGCCGAGGGCCAGCACGGCCAGCAGCGCCCGCGACCCGTCCGGCACGAGGCTGCGCGCCATGCCCCAGAGCCCGTGCGTCACCACCACCACCGCCACCAGCTTCAGCCCGCCCAGCACTGACAGGGCCAGCCCGCCGTCCAGGCGCGGCGCCAGCACGGCCAGCCCAAACATCAGCAGCGCCGAGGGCAGCGTGAAGCCGAGGAATGCGAGCAAGCCACCGGTCCAGCCACCGCGCAGCAGGCCGATCGCGAAGCCCAGCTGGCTGCTGGCGGGCCCCGGCAGCGCCTGGCAGATGGCCAGCAGCTGCGCGAAGGCGCTTTCGGTCAGCCAGCCCCGGCGCACCACGAACTCGTCGCGGAAATAACCCAGGTGCGCGATCGGCCCGCCGAAGGAACTCAGGCCCAGGCGCAGGAAGCTGGTGAATATGCCGGAGGACATGCGCGTGAGTGTAGCGGTCGGGACAAGGCGCGCGCAGCCACTCGATTGCACCAGGACCCGTGCCTTCGGGATGCCACCGGTTCAAGCAGATGGCACGCGCCGGCTAGCCGAGCTCCTCCCGTGCCGCACAAGCGTCGGCATACGTCGCGGACTCAAGCTGCAAGGTTGCGTGCCTGATGCGGTGTCCGTGCGCGAGTTCGTGGTGCGCTTGCGCAAGTACGGCGTCCGCGTCGGCACCCGGGATCAGAACCAGGTGCGCCGTCAGTGCGTTCTCTGACGTGCCCAGTGCCCAGACGTGCACATGGTGCACCGCGGCCACGCCTTCGACCGCTTCCAGCGACGCCCGGATCGCGGGAAGGCTGAGTCCTTCGGGTACGCCGTCGAAAAGCAGATGCAGCGATTTTCGGAACAGCGACCAGGTGCCGCCCACCACGATGGCGGCGATGCCCAGGCTGACCACCGGATCCAGCCAGTCCCAGCCCAGCCACAGCATCAGCGCGCCAGAGACCACGACGCCGACCGACACCAGCCCGTCGGCGAGCATATGCAGGAAGGCTCCCTGGATATTGAGGTCGTCACGGCCACGCAGGAACAGCCAGGCAGTGGCGAAATTGATCACCACGCCCACCGCCGCGACAACGATAACGGTGCCGCCATGCACCGGCGTGCTTTCACCCAGGCGGCCGATGGCCTCCCAGGCCAGCGAGCCCATGGCGACCAGCAGGATCACCGCGTTGGCGAAACTGGCAAGGATGGTGGCGCGCCGCCAGCCATAGGTGTGGCGCTCGTCGGGCTTCAACCCCGCCGCGACCATCCCGCCCCAGGCCAGCAGCAGGCCTCCGACGTCACTGAGGTTGTGCGCGGCATCGGCGAGCAGGGCCAGCGAGCCCGACTTCCAGCCATACCAGGCCTCGATGGCGACGAAAGCCAGGTTGAGCCCGATGCCGATCGCGAAGGCGCGTCCCGGCCGGGCCAGGACGTCCGGGGACACATGTGGATGGGCATGGTCGTGGCCGGCGCCCATCAGGAACCTGCCACCGCGCTCGCCGGACGCTCGTACCAGGCGCGGGACGAATTGACCGCACGCACCAGCCACAGCATCACCGGCACCTCGATCAGCACGCCTACCACCGTGGCAAGCGCGGCGCCGGACTCGAACCCGTAGAGCACGATTGCCACGGCAACGGCCAGTTCGAAGAAGTTGGACGCGCCGATCATCGTCGACGGCCCGGCGATGTCGTGACGCACCCGCAGACGGCGGTTGAGGCCATAGCCCAGCGCGGCGATGAACAGCGTCTGCAGCAGGATCGGCACGGCCAGCATGCCGATCACCAGCGGCTGTTCAACGAGGGCCTTGCCCTGGAAGGAGAACAGCAGCACCAGCATCGCCAGCAGCGCAACGATGGAAACGGGACTGAACCGGCGCAGCGCCGCTTCCAGCGCGGCAGGGCCATGCCGCAGCAGCCGGGCCCTGAGGAACTGGGCGATCGCCAGCGGGATCACGATGTACATCACCACCGAGAGCACCAGCGTGTCCCAGGGCACCGGGATCGAAGACACACCCAGCAGCAGCGCCACGATCGGGGCGAAGGCGAACACCATCACCAGGTCGTTCACCGCCACCTGCGTCAGGGTGAAGTTGGCGTTGCCCCGGCACAGGTTGCTCCAAACGAACACCATCGCCGTGCAGGGCGCCGCGCCAAGCAGGATCAGCCCGGCCATGTAGCTGTCGAGTTGGTCCGCCGGCAGCCAGCCGGCGAACACGTGCTTGACGAAGATCCAGCCAAACAACGCCATCGAGAAGGGTTTGACCGCCCAGTTCACGAACAGCGTGACCGCCATGCCGGCCCGGTGCTGGTAGATCTCGCCGAGTGCGCCGAAATCGATCTTCATCAGCATCGGGATGATCATCACCCAGATCAGCACGCCGACCGGGATGTTCACCTGCGCGACCTCCATGCCCCCGACCGCTTGGGCGAAAGCCGGCGCGTTCAGGCCGACCAGGGTGCCCGCACCGATGCAGAGGAACACCCACAGCGTCAGGTAACGTTCGAAAAATCCGATGCTGGGCGGTTCCGGAATGGACATGATGGTTTCGCGGGTCAGGGGGTGCGGTGCAAGATACTACCACTCATATGGAAATAGCTATATAGTGCCGCAATGGATACCGTCTTCCCACCTTCCGTCGTCTTCAAATGCCTGGCCGATGAAACCCGGGCCCGGCTCGCCGTTCTGCTCGCACGCAGCGGCGAGCTGTGCGTCTGCGAACTGACGGCTTCGCTCGGCGAGTCCCAGCCGAAGATATCCAGACACCTCGCCACTTTGCGTTCCGCGGGCCTGCTTTCTGATCGTCGCGATGGCTCATGGGTGCACTACCGGATCAATTCCGCCGCCCCGGCCTGGGTGTTCAAGGTGCTCGAAAGCACCTACGCAGGGAATGTCCCGTGGATGGCCGAAGCCGAACGCCGCCTTCCGCCGCCCGGCCAACGACGGAGCGAGCTCAACTGCGGAGCCCGGCAAATGGAGCATGGCCGATGAAGGTCCTTTTCCTGTGCACGGCCAACAGCTGCCGCAGCATCATTTCCGAGGCCGTCTTCAATCACCTTGCCCCCGTCGGTGTTCGCGCCTACAGCGCAGGCAGCCACCCTTCCGGGGAGGTGAATCCGATGGCGACCAAGCTGCTGAGCACGCACGGCATCGACACCCGAGGCCTGCACAGCAAACCCATCGAGGCCCATGCGGAGCTTTCGCCTGACGTCGTCGTCACGGTATGCGACCAGGCAGCCGGTGAAGCCTGCCCGGTATATTTCGGCAACACCCTGCGCGCACACTGGGGCCTCACGGACCCGTCGCGGGCTTCCGGGTCGGCGCGGGACATCCAGCGCGCGTTCGAGGAAACGCTGGGGCTGGTCCAGGCACGCACCCGGGAATTCCTCGCAGCCCGGCCGTGGGCAGATGGCCGGGAGAACCTGGCCACTCTGGTGGCCGCGATTGGCAAGACGAAAACGGGCACCGCCTGAACCGGTGAAACCAATGAGCGAAATCCGTCCCAAGCTCAGCTTCAAGGTCCTGGCGCGCCGCCAGGATGCCCATGGCTCGACCGCGGACTGCAAGGACGCCAGCATCGCGCTGGACACCGACCTAGCGGGCCGGCGCGACGCCTTCAATCCAGCCGAGCTGCTGCTTGCCGCGCTCTCGGCCTGCATGATCAAGGGCATCGAGCGTGTCGTTCCGATCCTGAAGTTCCAGTTGCGCAGCGTGGAAGTGACGGTGGAAGGCGTGCGCCAGGACGTGCCCCCCAAGCTCGAATCCATTCGCTACCAGATCGTGGTCGATACCGACGAATCCGACCATCGCCTGGACCTGCTGCACGAGAATGTTCGCAAGTACGGCACCGTTTTCAACACCGTGGCCCCTGGCACCGACCTGGCCGGCGAACTGCGCCGAAAATAGTGATCCGCAGGAGGCCAGGCGGTCTTAAATTCGTCGCACATTTCGATTATTCTAGAAGCATGGATACGAATTCGGCACTCGAAGCCCTCGCCGCCCTGGCCCAGCCACACCGGCTGGCGATCCACCGCTGGCTGGTCGAACGCGCACCCGATGGCGCCTTCGCCGGCGAAATCGCCGAGCACTTGGACATGCCCGCCACCACGCTTTCCTTTCACCTGAAGGCATTGCAGCAGGGCGGCCTGATCGTGCCGGAGCCGCAGGGTCGCTTCATCCGCTACCGGGCCGACCTCGACGCCGTGCAGGGCCTGGTCGCCTACCTCACCGAAAACTGCTGCGGCGGCGATGCCAGCCGCTGCGCCCCCGCCCCCAGGAAAAACTGCGCATGACCCTGAAAATCGGCATCAACGGCTTCGGCCGCATCGGCCGCCTTGCCCTTCGCGCCGCCTTCGGCTGGAAGGACGTGCAGTTCGTGCAGGTCAACGACCCGGCCGGCGACGCCGCCACCCTCGCGCACCTGCTCAACTTCGACTCCGTGCACGGCCGCTGGTCGCACGAGGCCACGGTCGATGGCGACGCCATGCTCATCGACGGCCACCGCATCGCCGTCACCCGCAACAAGACCATCGCCGACACCGACTGGTCCGGCTGCGACGTGGTGATCGAAGCCAGCGGCAAGATGAAGACCACCGCCGCCCTGCAGGCCTACCTCGACCAGGGCGTCAAGCGCGTGGTGGTCACCGCGCCGGTGAAGGAAGCCGGCGTGCTGAACGTGGTGATGGGCGTCAACGACCATCTCTACGACCCAGCGGCGCATCGCATCGTCACCGCCGCCAGCTGCACCACCAACTGCCTGGCACCCATCGTCAAGGTCATCCACGAAGGCCTGGGCATCCGCCACGGCAGCATCACCACCGTGCACGACCTCACCAACACCCAGTCCATCCTCGACCAGCCGCACAAGGACCTGCGCCGCGCCCGCGCCTGCGGCATGAGCCTGATCCCCACCACCACCGGATCGGCCACGGCGATCACCGAAATCTTCCCGGAGCTCAAGGGGCGCCTCAACGGCCACGCCGTGCGCGTGCCGCTGGCCAATGCCTCGCTCACCGACGCGGTGTTCGAGGTGCAGCGCGAGACCACGGTCGAAGAAGTGAACGCACTGCTCAAGGCCGCCGCCGAGGGCCCGCTCAAGGGCATCCTGGGCTTCGAGACGCGCCCGCTGGTGTCGATTGATTACCGCACCGACCCGCGCAGCAGCATCGTCGATGGCCCGTTCACGATGGTCGTCGCCGGCACCCAGGTGAAGGTCTTCGCCTGGTACGACAACGAATGGGGCTACGCCAACCGCACCGTCGAACTGGCCCGCAAGGTCGGCGCCGCCGGATGAACCCGCAGCTGCGCCAGTACCTGCTGGTGACGGCCAACTACTGGGCCTTCACCCTCACCGACGGCGCGCTGCGCATGCTGGTGGTGCTGCATTTCCACCAGCTGGGGTATTCGCCGCTGCAGGTGGCGATGCTGTTCGTGTTCTACGAAATCTTCGGCGTGGTCACCAACCTGGTCGGCGGCTGGCTGGGCGCGCGCCTGGGCCTGAACCGCACGATGAACCTGGGCCTGGTGCTGCAGGTCGGTGCGCTGGCGATGCTGGCCGTTCCGGCGGCGATGCTGACAGTGCCCTGGGTGATGGCGGCGCAGGCCTTCAGCGGCATCGCCAAGGACCTCAACAAGATGAGCGCCAAGGGCAGCATCAAGCTGCTGGTGCCGGGCGACCAGCAGGCGCGGCTGTATCGCTGGGTGGCGCTGCTCACCGGCTCGAAGAATGCGCTCAAGGGCGTGGGCTTTTTCCTGGGCGCGCTGCTGCTGGCCTCGCTCGGCTTCGCCGGCGCGGTGCTGGCGATGGCGGGCGCGCTGGCGCTGGTGTGGATCGGCAGCCTGATCTTCCTGCAGGCCGACCTCGGGCGGGCCAAAGCGAAGCCGAAGTTCCGCGAGCTGCTGTCGAAAAGCCCGGCCATCAATCGCCTGTCGGCGGCGCGGCTGTTCCTGTTCGGTGCGCGCGACGTGTGGTTCGTGGTCGCGCTGCCGGTATTCCTGGCCGAAGTCCTGGCCTGGCCGCACGCCCAGGTCGGCGGCTTCATGGCGCTGTGGATCATTGGCTACGGCGGCGTGCAGGCCCTGGCGCCGGCCATCACCGGCCTGCGCCGGGGCCCGGTGCCCGACGGCCGCGCCGCGTTCGGCTGGGCCCTGCCCCTGGCCACCCTCGCCGCAGGCATGGCGGCGGCGCTGTGGGCCGGCTGGCCGGCACAGACGGTGCTGGTGGGCGGCCTGCTGGCCTTCGGCGTGCTGTTCGCGCTGAACTCGGCGCTGCACAGCTACCTGATCGTCAGCTACGCCCGCGAAGACGGCGTGTCGCTGGACGTGGGCTTTTATTACATGGCCAACGCCGGCGGCCGGCTGCTGGGCACGGTGCTGTCGGGCGCGGTGTACCAGGCCTGGGGCCTGGCCGCCTGCCTGGCCATCTCGGCGGCCTTCGTGCTGCTGGCGGCGGCCGTGTCGCTGGGCCTGCCGCGGCATCCGGAGGCCCATCCGGACGCGGGCGGGGCTTAACGGGCCCCGACCGCGAGCGCTTTCCAGCGCACCGATACGTGCGCCGCCGCGCGAATCCCGGCACGATTGGGCCGCGGATCCACCCGCACCACTGCAAGCAAACCAAGAGGGAGCCACACCATGTCCAAGAACACCCTGAAACCCGTCGTCCTCGCCGCCAGCGCCGCGCTGCTCGGCTCGATGGCCCTGTCCACCTCCGCATTCGCCATGGACTCGCTGGCGCAGGGGTACCTGCTGTCCGCCGGCGACCACAAGGGCGAGGAAGGCAAGTGTGGCGAAGGCAAGTGCGGCTCCGACAAGGCCGAGGAAGGCAAGTGCGGCGAAGGCAAGTGCGGTTCCGACAAGGCCGAGGAAGGCAAGTGCGGCGAAGGCAAGTGCGGTTCCGACAAGGCCGAAGAAGGCAAGTGCGGCGAAGGCAAGTGTGGCGAGGGCAAGTGCGGTTCCGACAAGGCCGAAGAGGGCAAGTGCGGCGAAGGCAAGTGCGGGTCCGACAAGGCCGAAGAAGGCAAATGCGGCGGCCAGGCCTGATCGCACCGTGATGTCCGCGCGCACGCTCCCTCCGAATGCGGCGGGCCTCGGCCTGCGGCGGACCCTGCTGGGTCCGCTGCAGGCGGCGGCGCCCGGTGATTTCGATTTCCTGGAATGTGCGCCGGACAACTGGATCGGCGTGGGCGGGCGCTTCGGCGCCGCCCTGAGCGAGCTCAGTTCCAGGCACCCGCTGGTCTGCCATGGCCTGTCGCTGTCGCTGGGTTCGGTCGATCCTTTCGACGACACCTACCTGCTCAAGCTACGGCGCTTCCTGGACGAACACCGGGTCCCGATATTCAGCGAACACCTGAGCTACTGCAGCGACGACGGCCAGCTCTATGACCTGCTGCCGATTCCCTTCACCGAAGAAGCCGTGCACCACGTGGCCGGACGCATCCGCCAGGTACAGGACACGCTTGGCCGGCGCATCGCGGTGGAAAACATTTCCTACTACGCCGCGCCCTACCAGGCGATGCCGGAAATCGATTTCATCAACGCGGTGCTGGCCGAGGCCGACTGCGACCTGCTGCTGGACGTGAACAACATCTACGTCAACGCCATCAACCATGGTTATGACGCCGCGGATTTCCTTGCCCGGATTCCGGGTGAACGCATCGCCTATTTCCACATCGCCGGCCACTACGACGAGGCCGACGACCTGAAGGTCGACACCCATGGCGCGCCGGTGAAGCCCGACGTGTTCGCGCTGCTCGACGACGCCTGCGCACGCTTCGGCCCGCGCCCGACCCTGCTCGAGCGCGACTTCAACATCCCGCCCTACGCCGAGCTGGTAGCCGAGCTGGGCCAGGTGCGTGCGGTACTCGACCAATACACTGCTTCCGCGGACCGCCATGCCCGCGCCTGAGCGCCTGCGCCAGCAGCAGGCACGTCTCGCCGCGCACATGCGCGACCCGGACCACGAAGCGCCGCCGCCCGGCATCGAGGACCGGCGCCTGAAGGTGTATCGCGAACTTTTCTACAACAGCCTGCAGGGCCTGCTGGCCGCCAATTTCCCGGTGATCCGCAAGCTGCTCGATGACGGGCGCTGGCATGCACTGGTGCGCGATTTCTACCGCGAGCACCGCTGCAGCACGCCGCTGTTCCCGGAGCTGCCGCGCGAGTTCATCCAGCACCTGCAGGAACGCGAGGCCCCGGACGCCAACGACCCGCCCTGGCTGGTGGAGCTGGCGCACTACGAATGGGTGGAGCTGGCGCTGGACCTGAGCGAGGCCAGCGACCAGGACACGCCTCACCTGCCCGAAGGCGACCTGCTCGAGGGCGTGCCGGTGCCCTCGCCCCTGGCCTGGCCCCTGGCCTATGCCTGGCCCGTGCACCGGCTGGCGCCGGATTACCAGCCCGCCGAACCGCCGGACGCTCCGACCCTGCTGCTGGTGCGCCGCGGCGCCGACCAGCGCGTACATTTCCATTCGCTCAGCCCGCTCACGTTCCGGCTGCTGCAGCGCCTGTCCGAACAGCCCGGCCAAACCGGACGCGCCCAGCTCGAAGCCCTGGCCGCCGAAGCCCAGGCGCCCGACGTCGAAGCTTTCGTCGCCCAAGGCCAGCGCATGCTCGACCAGCTCCGTCGCGACGGCGTCCTGCTCGGCACCCATCCCGCCCCGGAGACGACCTGATGGCCCACGATTCCACCACGCGCTGGCTGGCATTGAGCGAACGCCTGGAAGGCACCGGCCGCTGGCTGGCGCCGCTGGGCCTGCGCCTGCTGCTGGCCTGGGAATTCTGGGAGGCGGGCATGCAGAAGCTGCGTGGCGAGAACTGGTTCGCCGGCATCCAGGACAAGTTCCCGCCGCCGTTCAACCTGGCGCCGGTCGACCTCAGCTGGACGCTGGCGACCTGGGCCGAACTGCTGGGCGCGGTGGCGCTGCTGCTGGGCCTGGGCACGCGCTTGTTCGCCTTCGCGCTGCTGGTGCTGACCGCGGTGGCGACGGTGTCGGTGCACTGGCCCGCCGACTGGGGCAGCGTGTCCGAACTCTGGCGCGGCTACGCAATCACCGACAAGGGCTTTGGCAACTTCAAGCTGCCGCTGCTGTTCATGGCGATGCTGCTGCCGCTGGTTTTCCACGGTGCCGGCCGCTTCAGCCTCGACGCGCTGCTGGCCGCGGGCACGGGCACCACGCCGCGCCAGCCGCTGGCCGACCCGAAGGCCTGGGCGCTGGCGCTCGCAGTACTGGCCCTGCCGGCGCTGATGCTGCTGCCGGCGGCGGGACTGGTGCTCGCGAGCCTGGCGGTGCTGCTGCTGGCGGCCGGGTGGCTCTGGCCGGCCTGAGGCGCGGGCGGTCCCTGTTATCCTGCGCGGCATGGAAAACACCCCCCTGCCGCGCATGCCCGAGCGTTTCCGCGGCTTCCTTCCCGTGGTCGTCGATGTCGAGACCGGTGGTTTCGACTGCACCCGCCACGCCCTGCTGGAAATCGCCGCGATCCCGATCGAACTCGACGACGAGGGCTACTACGTGCCCGGCGAAGTCGCCACCAGCCACGTCGAGCCGTACGAAGGCAGCGAGATCGACCCCAAGTCGCTTGAGATCACCGGCATCCGCCTCGACAGCGTGCTGCGCGGCGCCCTGCCCGAGCGCGAAGCCCTCGACCACGTATTTGCGAAGGTGCGTGCGGCGGTGAAGCGCAACGGCTGCCAGCGAGCGATCCTGGTCGGCCACAACGCCCATTTCGACCTTGGTTTCCTGAACGCTGCGGTGTCGCGGGTGGGTCATAAACGCAATCCTTTCCACCCCTTTTCCACCTTCGATACGGTTACGCTGGCCGGCATGGCCTATGGCCAGACCGTGCTCAGCCGGGCGGTGCAGGCCGCCGGCCTGGACTGGGACGGCGACCAGGCGCATTCGGCCGTGTACGACACCGAACGCACGGCGCGGCTGTTCTGCGCGGTGCTCAACCAGTGGCGGCGGTTTTCCGTGAAGGAGTCAGGGTCATGATCCACGACAGCATCCTCGGCACCGTCGGCGACACGCCGATCGTGCGCATCAACCGGCTCGCGCCCGAAGGCGTGACGATGTACGCCAAGCTGGAGTTCTTCAACCCGATGTCGTCGGTCAAGGACCGGCTGGCCACGGCCATCATCCTCGATGCCGAAGCCTCGGGTGCGCTGCAGCCGGGCCAGATGGTGGTCGAGGCGACCTCGGGCAACACCGGCATCGCGCTGGCGGCGGTGTGCGCGGCGCGCGGTTATCCCTTCGTCGCCTTCATGTCGGAAACCTTCTCGGTCGAGCGGCGCAAGCTGATGCGCGCGCTGGGCGCGAAGGTCATCCTGACGCCGGCCGCCGAACGCGGCAGCGGCATGGTGAAGCGGGCGAAGGAGTTCGCGGAAAAACACGGCGCCTTCCTGGCCCGCCAGTTCGAGAACCCGGCCAACCCGGCCTGGCACCGCGCCACCACCGGGCCCGAGATCCTGCGCGATTTCGCCGGCAAGCGGCTGGACTGGTTCGTCACCGGCTACGGCACCGGCGGCACGCTCACCGGCGCCGGCGAGGCGCTGAAACTGGCCCGCCCGGAGCTGAAGATCGCGGCGACCGAACCCGAAGGTGCCGCGCTGCTCTCGGGCAAGGACTGGCAGCCGCACAAGATCCAGGGCTGGACGCCGGACTTCATTCCGGACGTGCTGAACCGCGACATCTACGACCTGATCGTGCCGGTCAACGACGTGCTGGCCCGCGACACCGCCCGCGACCTGGCCACGCGCGAAGGCATCTTCTGCGGCATCTCCGGCGGCGGCACCTTCGCCGCGGCGCTGGAAGTCGCCCGCACCCTCGACCCGGGCAGCGTGGTGCTGGCCATGATCCCCGACACCGGCGAGCGTTACCTCAGCACCTTCCTGTTCGAAGGCATCAACGAAGGCAGCGACGACGACTGGCTGGCGACGCTCTAGGCGTCGCCCGACTTACCCCGGAATCGGCTGGCGCGCGACTTGAGTCCGCGCCACAGGCCGTAGACGCTGATCACGATCCAGGCCAGCTGCATGATCGTGGTCGAGATCACCTCGCGGAAATCCGGCCCCGGGCCGAAGATCGACACCAGGATGAACACCGCGCCGAACAGGTTCGCCAGCTGGTAACCCAGCGAATCACCCTTCAGCCGCCCCGCCTGCAGCAGGAAAAACGCGCCCAGCACGAAGGCGACGCCGGCCAGGCCCACGAAGTCGTACCACTGCAGGCTCACTGCCCGCCTCCCCGCTGGCGGACGACCTCGAACAGCGCCACGCCGGTGGCGACCGAGACGTTCAGGCTTTCCATTTCACCCGGCATCGGGATGCGCACCAGCCCGTCGCAGGTTTCGCGGGTGAGCCGGCGCATGCCCTCGCCTTCGCCGCCCATCACCAGGCCGACGTTGCCGGTGAAGTCGGTGGCGTGGATGCTGGCCTTGGCTTCGCCATCAAGGCCGTAGAGCCAGACGCCCATTTCCTGAAGCGCCCGCATCGTGCGCGCCAGGTTGGTGACGCTGACCACCGGGATGCGGTCGGCGGCGCCGGCCGAGGTCTTGCGCACGGTGGCGTTCACCGGCGCGGCCTTGTCCTTGGGGATCACCACGGCGGTGACGCCGGCAGCCGCGGCGCTGCGCAGGCAGGCGCCGAGGTTGTGCGGGTCCTGCACGCCGTCGAGGATCAGCACCAGCGCCTTGCCGGCCGCGGCTTCGACCAGGCCGGGCAGTTCCTTTTCGTCGGTGGCCTTGGCCGCCTCGTAGCGCGCGACGGCGCCCTGGTGGCGCAGGCCGCCGGCGATGCCCTCGAGCGACTGCAGCGGCACCCGGCGCACGGAGACATCGCGGCGGCGGGCGGTTTCCTCGATCTCGGTGATGCGCGGGTTCTTGCTGCCGGCCTCGAGCAGCACTTCGCGTACGTGTTCGAGGTCGTGTTCAAGCGCGGAGGCCACGGCGTTGATGCCGGCGACCCAGTTGTCCTTCTTGCTGCTCATGTTTGCGTCGTCCTTGCCGGGCTCAGTGCGCCGCGGCCTTCTTTTTCTTCTTCGGCGCGCCTTCCGGCACCACCAGCCTGAAATCAATGCGCTTGTCCTCGACGCTGGCCTTGAGCACCAGCACCCGCACCGGATCGCCCAGGCGGAAGCGCAGGCCGGTGCGTTCACCGGCCAGGCTGCGGCGCAGCGGATCGAAGTGGTAGTAGTCGTGCGGCAGCTGGGTCACGTGCACCAGGCCATTGACCTTGGAGCCGGCCAGCTCGACGAACAGGCCGAAGTTGGTGACGCCGCTGACCACGCCGTCGAACTCGTCGCCGACGTGCTTTTCCATCCAGGCGCTGCGGTAGCGCTCGTCCACCTCACGCTCGACCTCGTCGGCCTTGCGCTCCTTTTCCGAACACTGCAGCGACAGCGCGGCCATGTCCTTGGCGCTGTAGCGGAAGCCGTCGGCGTTGCCATTGTCCAGCGCGTGCTTGATCGAACGGTGCAGCAGCAGGTCGGGATAGCGGCGGATCGGCGAGGTGAAGTGCGCATAGGCCTCCAGCGCCAAGCCGAAGTGGCCCAGGTTGTCGGTCTGGTACACGGCCAGGCTCTGCGAGCGCAGCAGCACGGTTTCAAGCAGCGCGGCATCGGGGCGCACGCGCACCTTGCGCAGCAGCTGGGTGAAGTCGCGCGGCTGCACCTTGCCCCAGGGCGGCAGGCTGAGGCCGAACTCGGACAGGTATTCGAGCAGGTCGCCGTACTTGGCTTCCGGCGGCCGCGGATGCACGCGGAACGGCGCCGGCATCTGCTTGCCGGTGACGAACTTCGCCGCCTCGACGTTGGCGGCGATCATGCATTCCTCGATCAGCTTGTGCGCGTCGTTGCGCTCGAGCATGCCGGCCTGGACCACTTCGCCGCTGTTGTCGAGCACGAAGCGCACTTCCGAGGATTCGAACTCGATCGCGCCGCGGCGCGTGCGCGCCTTGGCCAGCACCTTGTAGAGCTGGTGCAGGCGCTGGACCTGCGGCATCAGCGAACCGACCTGGGCCACGGCTTCCTGGCCAGCCTCGGTGTCGGCCTCGCCCACCGCCTTCCAGACCTGGGTGTAGGTCAGGCGCGCGTGCGAACGCATGATCGCCTCGTAGAACTTCGAGCGCAGCACGTTGCCGTCGAAGTCCACCTGCATGTCGCAGGCGAAGCACAGGCGCTCGACCTTGGGCATCAGCGAGCAGATGCCGTTGGACAGGGTCTCCGGCAGCATCGGCACCACGAAGCCCGGGAAATACACCGAGGTCGCGCGTTTGATCGCCTCGTCGTCGAGCGCCGTGCCCGGCCGCACGTAGTGCGACACGTCGGCGATGGCGACGATCAGGCGGAAGCCCTCGGCATTGGGTTCGCACCAGACCGCGTCATCGAAGTCCTTGGCGTCCTCGCCGTCGATGGTGACCAGCGGCAGCTTGCGCAGGTCGACGCGGCGTTTTGCTTCGGCGGCCGGCACTTCCAGCGGCACCTCGGCGGCTTCGGCCAGGGCCTCGCGCGGGAACTCGTGCGGCAGGTCGTGGCCGTGGATGGCGGCCTGCACCACCAGCGAGGGCGTCAGGCGGTCGCCCAGGACCAGCAGGATTCGGCCCATCGGCGGGCGGCCCTTCTCCGGCGGCTGGGTGACTTCCACCACCACCAGCTGGCCTTCGCGGGCGCCGTTGGTGTCTTCCTGCGGAATCAGCACTTCGGTCAGCACGCGCCGGTCGTCGGGCACCACGAGGCCGATCTTCGCGCGTTCGCTGTAGCGGCCGGTCAGTCGCGTCAGGCGGTGTTCGAGCACTTCGACGATGGCGCCTTCGCGGCGGCCCCGGCGGTCGACGCCGGTGATGCTGGCCAGGACGCGGTCGCCGTGCAGGGCCTTGCGCAGTTCGCCCGGCGGCAGGAACAGGTCTTCGCCGCCGTCGTCGCATTTCAGGAAGCCGAAGCCGTCGGGATTGGCGATGACGGTGCCGGCGACCAGGTCGAGCTTCTGGGCCACGGCGTAGCCGCCGCGGCGGTTGCGCAGCAGCTGGCCGTCGCGGACCATCGCGCCGAGCCGGCGCGAGAGCGCGTCGAAGCGGTCTTCGGCCAGCAGGTCCAGGGCTTCGCCGAGTTCTTCGGCCGTGAGCGGGCCCGGGCTGTCCTGCAGCAGGTTGGCGATGGCCTCGCGGCTGGCGATCGGGTTTTCGTAGCGGGCGGCTTCGCGGGCCGCCATCGGGTCAGCCTGGCCCGGCCGGCCAGCGCCGGCGGTCGTGCCGGATGAGCCGGGTTTGCCGCGGCGGGGCTTGCCGCCGGCGGTGGCCGGTGCCGACCGTGCGGGTTTGCCGCCACCGGCGGCCTTGCCCGGCCCCGTGGCCTTGCCGGACCGGGGCGGCTTGCCCGCGGCGGCGGGGGCGTCGGCGCGGGGCTTGCGGCTGCGTTTGGCGGGTTCGGACTTGCCCTTGGCCGGCGCCTGTTCGCGCATCGAGTCGGGCATCCAGGGCGGGAGCGTGGCGCCGGGCGTCTTTTTCTTGCTCTTGGGGGCTTTTGTCATTCCGCCATGGTACACCGCGGGTCCTGACTGCCGGCGTCACGACGCTCGCAGGCGGCCCGGACACCGTTGACAAAGCCCCGGCCTGGCCTTAAATTACGCGGCTCTTGTCGCCCTGCGCCAAGACACCTGCCCAGGTGGCGGAATTGGTAGACGCACTAGTTTCAGGTACTAGCGGGTAAAACCGTGGAGGTTCGAGTCCTCTCCTGGGCACCAGATCAGAAACACCACGAAAGGCCCGCCTCGGCGGGCCTTTCGTTTTCCCGGCGTCGGTGGCTAGTATCGGGGTTTGACGCCAGGAAGCTCCCCAAGTGCCCCCTCTTTCCCGCATCGCCCTCCTGCTTGCCTGTTTCCTGTCCGCGCCGGCCCTTGCCAGCGAGGCCGACGAGCCACGTCTCCACCTGCAGGCCGACACCAGCCAGGCCGACCTGGCCGGGCAACGCGCCCGCATTGAAGCCGTCGTCAGCACGGACGCCTACGTGGAGCTTCGCCGCACCGGACGCAACGAGCTTCGTGCCAGCCTGGACGCCATCGAGTCCGGGATTCCCGCGGAAGGCACGCTCGGGCAGGCAGCGCCCGCCGAACAGGCCAGGCTGATCGCGCTCGGCGAAGACGTGAACAAGCTGCTCGACCGCGGCTACGCCGACAGCCGCGTCACCTGCTCGCGCCAGCAGCAGATCGGCAGCTCCTTCTCGCGCAAGGTCTGCACCACGGCCGCGCAGCGACGCCGTGCCCAGGCAGGCATCGACGAACACGCGCGGGGTGGCCGTTCCGCACCGGTCGTGGAGTCGACGCCGGCGAACTGAGTCCGCCGGCGAATTCGCGGCCCCCGCGCGGCTGGGCTTCGCAGGACACGCCCCGTAAGGTCCGGGCATGGCGACCCGGCCCTTCCTCCAAGGCGCCCTGCTCGCCCTGGGCCTCGCGACGGGTTCCGGGGGCAGTCCTGTCTTCGCCGCTGAAGCCGACGCCCCTCCTGAAGAGCCCGCCCTCGACCTCGGCGGCGCCGTGCGCTTCAACGTCGGCTGGCGCGATTATGGCGACCCGGCCGGCAACGGGGACCTCGAACTTGAACTGCTTCGCGTCGATGCGAAAGGCCATCGCGGCCCGCTGTTCTTTTCCCTGCAGTACCGCTGGTACGACGGCTTCGACGCCGTGCACCATGCCTGGGCCGGCTGGCGCTTCGACGACGACCGGGACCTGAAGCTGGGCGTCCAGCAGGTGCCCTTCGGACTGCTGCCCTACGCCTCGCACAGTTTCTGGTTCGGATCGGGCTACTACCTGGGCGTGGAGGACGACTACGACCCGGGCCTGGTCTATCGCCACGCCGCCGGCGCCGACAGCTTCCACGCCGGGCTGTTCCTGGGCGATGAATACGGCGACGGCGCGCGCTTCGACCGCTATTCCTTCGACCTCGCCGACGACGGCAACCTGCGCTACCGCGAACGCGGGCGCCTCAACCTGCGCTGGGCACGCCGCTTCGGAAGCGAACAGGCAAACACCGAGATCGGCGCCTCGGCGTTCACGGGACGCGTGCAGGACCAGGCCAGTGGCCGCCGCCACGGCCACCACGGCGCCGCGCTGCACCTGCAGCACCAGCGCGGCGGCTGGACCTGGCAGGGCCAGTGGGCCTGGTACCGCTACGATGTCCCCGGCGACCGCGTGGCGCTTTCCGCCTTCCTGTTCCCCTTCGAAGTCGCCGCCGAAGCGCACGTTCTGAGCGCGAACGCGGCATGGGCGCTGCCGCGCAGCGGCTGGTTCGACGGCATCACCTGTTACGACAACCTCAGCGCAACGCAAGGGCGCGGCGCCACCAGCGGCGATTCCTGGCAGAACGTGCTGGGCTGCAGCTTCGCCAAGGGCAAGTCCTTCACCTACGTGGACCTGATCAGCGGCCGGAACATGTGGTTCATCGGTGGCCCCGGCATCGCACTCGATGCCCCCGGCGAGCCCGGCTGGAACACGCGCCTGAACATCAACATCGGCTTCTATTTCTGAGCCGGCGCACCATCACCCGAGGAGACAACCGGATGCAGAAGGACCCGACGGATCCCGCACCGCGCCGCGGCATCGTGATGAACCCGCCGGTGTTCATCACCTCCGGGGTCATCGTGGTGCTGTTCGTCGCCCTGGCGGCGCTGTGGCCGGAGGCTGCGGAAGAACGCTTCGCGGCCATCCAGGCCTGGGTGATCGGCCAGGCTGGCTGGTTCTACGTGCTGGCGGTGGCCGGCTTCCTGGTGTTCGTGGTGGGCGTGGCGATGTCGGGCTACGGCCGCATCCGGCTCGGACCCGACCACAGCCGGCCCGACTACAGCTACCGGTCCTGGTTCGCGATGCTGTTTTCGGCCGGCATGGGAATCGGCCTGATGTTCTTCGGCGTCGCCGAGCCGGTGATGCACTTTTCCAGCCCGCCGGTAGGCGACCCGTCCACCGCCGAAGCCGCCCGCCAGGCGATGCGCATCACCCTGTTCCACTGGGGCGTGCACGCCTGGGCCATCTACGCCGTGGTGGGCCTGTCGCTGGCCTATTTCGCCTTCCGCCACGGCCTGCCGCTGACCATCCGCTCGGCGCTCTACCCGCTGATCGGCGACCGCATCCACGGCATCGCCGGCCACACCGTCGATACCTTCGCCGTGTTCGGCACCATCTTCGGTGTCGCCACCTCGCTGGGCTTCGGCGTCATGCAGGTCAATGCCGGCCTCAACCACCTGTTCGACGTGCCCGTCAGCATCGTCGTGCAGATGCTGCTGATAGCCGTGATCACCGGCCTGGCCACCATCTCGGTGGGCCTGGGCCTGGACGGCGGCATCCGGAGGGTGTCGGAGCTGAACATGGCGCTGGCGGTGATCCTGCTGGTGTTCGTGCTGGTCGCCGGGCCCACGGTGTTCCTGCTGCAGACGCTGGTGCAGAACACCGGCATGTACATCTCGAACCTGTTCTCGATGACCTTCAACCTCTACGCCTACGAACCCAGCGGCTGGATCGGCGGCTGGACGCTGTTCTACTGGGGCTGGTGGATCGCCTGGTCGCCCTTCGTCGGCATGTTCATCGCGCGCGTCTCGCGCGGGCGTACGATCCGCGAGTTCGTCGTCGGCGTGCTGCTGGTGCCGCTAGGCTTCACCTTCATGTGGATGACCTTCTTCGGCGACACCGCCATCCACATGATCATGATGCAGGGCATCACCAGCCTGGCCGACGCGGTGGCGGCGGACACGACGGTCGCGCTGTTCGAGTTCTTCAGCCACCTGCCGCTGTCGTCGATCACGTCCCTGCTGGCGACGCTGCTGGTGATCACCTTCTTCGTCACCTCCTCCGATTCGGGCGCGCTGGTCGTGGACATGCTGACCACCGGCGGCAACGAAGAATCGCCGACCTGGCAGCGCATCTTCTGGTCGGTGCTGATGGGCGTGGTTGCGGCCGTGCTGCTGCTGGCCGGCGGCCTGAGCGCGCTGCAGACCGCCTCGATCGCCAGCGCCCTGCCCTTCACCGCCGTGATGATCCTGGTCTGCTGGGGCCTGCTGCGCGCGCTGCGCACCGACGCCGCCAAGCGCAGCAGCCTGCAGTTTGCCCGAACCACCCAGGCCGTCGGCGACGGGCGGGGCTGGCAGCAGCGACTGCGCACGCTGGTGCACCAGCCCAATCGCGACGAGGTCGGCGTATTCCTGGAACAGGTGGCGCGCCCTGCCCTCGGCGAAGTGGCGAGCGAACTGCGCGGCCGCGGCGTCGATGCCGGCGTGGTCGACGGCGAGGACGGCCGGATCACGCTCGAGGTACGCCACGGCAAGGAGCAGGATTTCCACTACGTGGTGCGGCCGCGCCCCTACGAGCCGCCCAGCTTCGTGCTGGGCGACACCCGGGCCAAACGCGCCGCGACCCTGCGCTACTACCGCGCCGAGGTGCACCTGAGCGAAGGCGGCCAGGACTACGACGTGATGGGCTGGTCAGGCGGCGCGCTGATCAACGACGTGCTCGACCAGTACGAGCGCCACCTGCACTTCCTGAGCGGCCAGCGCGCCTAGTCAGTCGTCCTGCGCCGCCGCTTCCCTGCCCTGCTGCCGGATCACGGCTTCCTGCCGGGCGTCCTCGATGGACATCAGCACGGCGTCGATGTCGGCGTCGTGCTCGCTGAAGGTGAACGCCCCGGTGAGTTCGGTCTCCGGGCCCAGCTCGCCCTTTTCGAACAGCGCCCACATCTCTTCGCCGTAGTGCAGGTTCACGAGGTCGGGGGCGAACCGGGCCAGGGCGGTGCGCAGGCGGTTCACGTCGCGCAGCAGCATGGTCCGCGCATTGTTGTTGCCGGCGGCGCTGACCGCCTGGGGCAGGTCGATGATGACCGGACCCTCGGGATCCACCAGCACGTTGTATTCGGAAAGGTCGCCATGGATGACGCCGACGCAGAGCATGCGCACGACCTGGCGCACCAGGAACCGGAAGAATTCGCGTGCCTGTTCGGAATCAAGCTCGACCTCGCCCAGGCGCGGGGCGCTATGGCCCTCGCTGTCGGCGATCAGCTCCATGATCAGCACGCCGTTGAAATAGCCCAGGGGCCGCGGCACGCGCACGTTCGCCGCCGACAGCTGGTAGAGCGCATCGACTTCGGTGTTCTTCCAGGCGGACTCCAGTTCCTTCTTGCCGAACTTGCTGCCCTTGCCCATGGCACGCGCCTGGCGGCTGCCGCGGACCTTGCGGCCTTCCTGGTACAACGAACGTGCCTGGAAGCTTCGCTGCCCCAGGTCCTTGTAGACCTTTGCGCACAGGATCTCGTCGCCCCTGCGGACGACGAACACGGAGGCCTCCTTGCCACTCTTGAGCTGGCGCAGCACGTCGTGAACCACGCCGTCGTCAACCAGGGCCTGCAGCCCGGCGGGAGTCTTCATTGGACAGCTCCGCCGGTCGGCCGGATCAGGAGGCGTAGGGGTCCTGCAGCACGATCGTGGACTCGCGGCCCGGACCGGTGCTGACGATGGCCAGCGGGCAGCCAGCCAGTTCCTCGAGCGCACGCAGGTAGGCGCGGGCCGCGGGCGGCAGCTTGTCCCATTCGGTGATACCCGCCGTGGACTCTTCCCAACCCGGGAACTCGAGGTACACCGGCGTGCACTCGTCCCAGCCGGCGGCGTCGAGCGGCGCGTATTCGGTGCGCTTGCCGCGGTATTCGTAGGCGATGCAGATCTTGAGCTTCTCCATCCCGTCCAGGATGTCGAGCTTGGTGATGCACAGGCCGGTGATGCCGTTGATGGCGACCGCGCGCTTGAGCGCGACGATGTCCATCCAGCCGCAGCGGCGCGGGCGGCCGGTGGTGGCGCCGTATTCCTGGCCGCGGTCGCGAATGCCCTGGCCGACGTCGTCGTGCAGCTCGGTCGGGAACGGACCGCCGCCGACGCGGGTGGCGTAGGCCTTGGCGATGCCCAGCACGTAGTCGATGGCGTCGGCGCCGACGCCGGTGCCGGCCATGGCGCCGCCGACGGTGGTGTTGGACGAGGTGACGTAGGGATAGGTGCCGTGGTCGATGTCGAGCAGCGAACCCTGCGCGCCTTCGAACATCACCCGCTTACCCTGCTTGCGCAGCTCGTGCAGGATGCCGGCGACGTCGGCCTTCATCGGGTCGACGTACTTGCCGAATTCCAGGGCTTCGTCGAGGGTCTTCTGGAAGTCCACCGCCTCGACGCCCAGGTATTTGGTGAGCACGAAGTTGTGGTAATCCATGGTCTCGCGCAGCTTGTCGGCGAGCTCCTTCGGGTAGTTCAGGTCGGCGACGCGGATGCCGCGGCGGGCCACCTTGTCTTCGTAGGCCGGGCCGATGCCACGGCCGGTGGTGCCGATGGCCTTGCCGCCGGCGGCCTTCTCGCGCGCCTGGTCCAGGGCGATGTGGTACGGCATGATCAGCGGCGTCGCCGGGCTGATCTTCAGGCGCGAGCGAACCTCGACGCCGTTTTCCTCGAGCTGGCCGATTTCCTTCTGCAGGGCGGCCGGGCTGAGCACCACGCCGTTGCCGATCAGGCACAGCGCGCCTTCGCGGAGGATGCCGGAGGGGATCAGGTGCAGGACGGTCTTCTTGCCCTTGATCACCAGGGTGTGGCCGGCGTTATGGCCACCCTGGAAGCGCACGACCGCGCCGATTTCCTCGGTGAGCAGGTCGACGATCTTGCCCTTGCCCTCGTCGCCCCACTGGGCACCCAACACCACGACCGACTGACCCATGACCTGCACTCCGAAAAAGGATTGGCGACGGGGCGACGGCGTCGGGCCGCTGACCGGGGCCCAGACACGGAAAAAGCCGGAGGTCGCCCCGGCTTTGCGAAATTATCCGCGTTTTGTCCGGCCGGGGCTAGCCCGGCGGGACCAGGCCCAAAGAGGCCGGGGTCAGGCCCGGACCCACTGCAGGGCCAGCAGGCCCAGGCCGATCATCACGGCCCCGGCGATGCGCAGGGGCCGGTCGCCCATTTCCATGAGCTGGGCCACGGCCCGCTTCCAGGCGCCGGGGGCCGCGAACAGCAGCAGCCCCTCGAGCACCAGCACCAGGCACAGCGCGGCCCAGAGGTCGGGCACGGTCAGCGACCGCTGTTTTCCATGTAGCGCAGGAACTCCGAGTCCGGGTCCAGCACCAGCACGGTCTGGCCGTCGGCCATCGCGTTCCGGTAGAGCTCCAGGCTGCGGTAGAAGGCGTAGAACTCCGGATCGCCGCCATAGGCCGCGGCGGCGATCTCGGCGGCGCGGGCGTCGCCTTCACCGCGCAGCTTCTGGGCGTCGCGCTCGGCTTCGGCCAGGGTGACCACGCGCTGGCGGTCGGCCTCGGAGCGGATGGTTTCGCTCAGCTCCACGCCTTCGGCGCGCAGCTGGTTGGCCACCTGGGTGCGCTCGGTACGCATGCGGCTGTAGACGGTGGTCAGGATGTTGCTGTCGTCGGGCAGGTTGATACGCTTGATGCGCACGTCCACCACCTCGACGCCCAGCGACTGGGCGCTTTCGTTGACCTTCTCGAGGAAGGCGCCGGAAAGTTCCGCGCGGCCGGCGGAAACCACTTCCTGCAGCGTGCGCTGGTTGATCTCGTTTCGCAGTGCGTTCTTGACGATCGGGGTCAGGCGCTGGCGCGCGGCTTCCTCGCTGCCGCCGCTGGCGGCGCGGTAGTAGGTGGCCACGTCCTTGATGCGCCACTTGACGAAGAAGTCGACGCTGACGTCCTTCTTCTCCGAGGTCAGGTAGCGCTCCGGCTGGTCGTCGAGCGAGAGGATGCGCTGGTCGAACTTGCGCACCTCTTCCACCAGCGGCCACTTGAAGTGCAGGCCGGGCTGGATGTCGGCGCGCACGACGCGGCCGAGGTTGAGCACGATGGCGGTCTGGCTTTCGTTGACGATGTAAACCGAACCCATGGCCGCCAGCAGTGCGGCGATGGCGGCGAAAACGATCACGGTGAAACGGTTCATGTCAGCGGCCTCCCTGGCGGCGGGTGTCGCGGGGGTCACGCGCATCGGGTTCCGGCTCGGACGCCGCCTGGGTCGCCGGCAGGCGCAGCACCGGGGCCTCGGTCGGGATGCGGGTGCGGTTGGTTTCGCCCCCCAGCGGCAGGTAAAGGATGTTGTCCTCGCCGGCGATCACCTTCGGATTGGCCGACAGCACGTCCTGCATGGTTTCCAGGTACAGGCGCTTGCGGGTGACTTCCGGCGCCTGGCGGTACTCGTCCACCAGCAGCGTGAAGCGTTCGGCGTCACCCTCGGCGCGGGCGATGGCCTGGGCGCGATAGCCTTCGGCCTCGGTGCGCATGCGCGCGGCGACACCGCGGGCTTCCGGCACGACCTTGCTGGCGTAGGCGCGGGCCTCGTTCTGGATGCGGTCCTTGTCCTCGCGGGCGGCGATGGCGTCGTCGAAGGCTTCCTTCACCTCTTCCGGCGGACGCGCGTCCTGCAGGTTGAAATTGATGACGGTCAGGCCGGTCTGGTAGAAGTCCAGCGACTCCTGCAGGCGCTGCTGCGCCTCGATCACCAGCTGGGCGCGGTCGAACAGCACCGTGTCCATGGTGTTGCGGCCGACCACTTCGCGCACGGCGCTTTCGGCCGAGTCGGTGAGCGTCTGCTCCGGCTGGACCGAGCCGAACAGGAAGGTGCGCGGGTCGGTACGGCTGAACTGCACGTTGAACTTGATGTCGATCAGGTTCTCGTCCTGCGTGAGCACGCGCACCTGGTCGGTCATCTCCACCACCTCGGTGGCGGGCACGACGTAGACGGCTTCGATCGGCCACGGCCACTTGAAGTTCGGGCCCGGCATCATGATCCGGTTGAATTCGCCGAAGCGCAGCACGACGCCGCGCTCGCGTTCGTCCATCAGCTTGAAACTGTTGAACACCAGCCAGATGCCGAACAGGCCGACGATCCAGGGCACCGGATTGAAGCCGCCGGACGAATTCGAGCCGCGGCCGCGATTGCCACCGCCGCCACCACCGAACATGCCCTTGAGGCGGTTCACGAAGGCTTCGACCTCATTGCCGGGGTCCTTGCCTTTCCAGGGATCTTGGTTGCCTTTTCCAGGCTGGTTCCAGGCCATTGCTTGCTCACGCATCAGGTGGTCTCGGGATTGTAGGTAGGGGCGACGGGGGCCACAAGCAAGAGGCCGGACAGGGCATCGCCGCCCGGCTCGTCGGCCAGGCGTTCGGCAACGGCGCGCGGCAGGTCGATGTGAAGGCGCCAGCCGGTTTCGTCGCTTGACTCGGTCTTCACGGCGCCGACCTCGTGCAGGCGCGCGCGCAGACGGCCCTGGGCCGGGCCCAGCGCCAGTTCACCGGCGACGCGACGGTCCAGGAAACGGTCGGTCAGCAGCTCGCGCAGGCCATCCAGGCCGTCGCCGGTCTTCGCGGAAAGCCAGACCCGCTCACGGCCCTCGACCTCCGGATCGCGCCGGGGCACGGCGCCTTCGATGCGGTCGATCTTGTTGAACACCAGCACCTGCGGGATGTCGCCGGCACCGATTTCGGCCAGCACCGTGTCGACCTGGCCGATGCGCTCGTCGCGAAGCTCGTCGGCGGCGTCCACCACGTGCAGCAGCAGGTCGGCGTCGCGCGCCTCCGACAGCGTCGAGCGGAAGGCGGCGACCAGTTCATGCGGCAGGTCGCGCACGAAACCGACCGTGTCCGACAGCACCAGCGGCGCCACGCCGTCGATGCGCCGCGTGGTCGGGTCGAGCGTGGCGAACAGGCGGTCGTCGGCGTAGACGCCCGAGTTGGTCAGGATGTTGAAGAGCGTGGACTTGCCGGCATTGGTGTAGCCGACCAGGGCGACGCGCGGGATGTCGTTGCGCATGCGCGCCCGGCGCATCTGGGTGCGCTGCACCTCGACCTTGTCCAGGCGCGCGCGCACCGATTCGAGCTTCTTCTGCAGCATGCGCTTGTCGAGCTCGAGCTGGGTTTCGCCCGGGCCGCGCAGGCCGATCGCACCGCCGCGCTGGCGTTCGAGGTGGGTCCAGCCGCGCACCAGGCGCGTGGCCCAGTGCTTGAGCTGGGCCAGTTCGACCTGCAGCTTGCCTTCGTGGCTGGCCGCACGCTGCGCGAAGATGTCGAGGATCAGGCCGGTGCGATCCACCACGCGGCGCTTGAGCACGCGCTCGAGATTGCGTTCCTGCGCCGGCGTCAGCAGCTCGTTCACCAGCACCAGGTCGGCTTCGGTCGCCTCGCAGGCAGACTTCACTTCCTCGAGCTTGCCGGTGCCGATGTAGTACGCCGGGTTCGGCCGTTCGACGCGCGCCGGCACGGTGCCGACCACGGTGGCACCGGCCGAGTGGGCCAGTTCGGTGAATTCCTCGAGGCGGGACGGATCCTGCAGGCCCGGCGGGTGCGGCTGCACCAGCAGGGCACGTTCGCCCTTGCGGGCGCGCTCAAACATCAGTCGTCACGCGGATCAATCTTCCTGGCCCGCTTCTTCGTCGTCGCCGTTGGCCGAAGCCGCCTGGGCGCCACCCGGACCGATGCGCACGTTGCGCGCCGGGACGACGGTGGAGATGGCGTGCTTGTAGACCATCTGGCTGACCGTATTGCGCAGCAGCACCACGAACTGGTCGAAACTCTCGATCGTGCCCTGCAGCTTGATGCCGTTGACCAGGTAGATCGAAACAGGGATGCGCTCGCGGCGCAGGGCGTTCAGGAAGGGATCCTGGAGGGATTGGCCTTTGGACATCTTTGGACTCCGTCTTCTTATTGTGGCGCGCCAGCTGGGCGCGATTTGCGGCCAAAGGGTCCGGGGCCGCGAATGCCCGGAAGTCTAGCAGCTAGAACCCGGCCGGGCGGGCCAGGAAGGCCGCCAGGCGCTGCTCCGCGAGGGCCCGTTCAGCCTGTGGGTCCAGCCACAGGGCCTCGGTGCGCGCGCGCAGCCAGGTGATCTGTCGCTTGGCCAGCTGCCGCGTCGCGGCGATGGCCTGCTCCCGGAACGTGGGGGCGTCGGTCTGGCCTTCAAGGTGCGCCCAGGCCTGGCGGTAGCCGACCGCCCGCATCGAAGGCAGGTCCGGGTGCAGGCGCGGGTCGGCGCGCAGGCGGCGCACCTCGTCCAGGAAACCCTGCCCGAGCATCTGGTCGAAGCGTTTTTCGATACGTGCGTGCAGCACGGCCCGGTCGGCCGGAGCCAGGACCAGGCGCAGCACGCGGAACGGGAACGGCCGGCGGACACCCGCCTGCTGCCAGTCGCTGATCGCGCGTCCCGTGAGCCGCCAGACCTCCAGCGCGCGGGTGATCCGCTGGCTGTCGCCGGGTTTTATTCTCACGCCGGCCGCCGGGTCGGCGGCGGCCATTTCCGCGTGCAGTGCCGGCCAGCCGCGTTCGGCCGCCTCGGCGAGGATGCCGGCGCGGACCGCGGGGTCGGCCTCCGGAAGTTCCGAAAGACCGTCGAACAAGGCACTGAAGTACAGGCCGGTGCCGCCGACCAGCAGCGGCACCCTGCCCCGCTCGGCCAGAGCCAGCATCGGCGGCAGCGCCTCGCGGGCGAAATCGGCGGCCGAAAACACCTGGTGCGGGTCGCGCACGTCCACCAGGTGGTGCGGCGCCAGCGCCAGCGTGGCGGCATCGGGTTTGGCCGAGCCGATGTCCAGCCCGCGGTAGACCAGCGCCGAATCGACGCTGATGACTTCGGTGTCCAGCTGCTGGCACCAGTCCACCGCCAGCGCCGTCTTGCCCGAGGCCGTGGGCCCCATCAGGGCAACGGCCAGCGGGCGGGTGTCGCGCATGCTCAGCCCTCGCTGCGCCGCAGTTCGGCGTGCACGGCATCGAACTGGCCCAGCATCGCCGGCGACGGCGCACGGCCGAAGCGGCTTACCAGCACGATCGCCAGCGTCGCCAGCGCCACGCCGGGCACCATTTCATACAGGCCGGTGTCGAGTTGCTTCCAGCCGATAACCACCAGCGCACCGACGATCATGCCGGCCAGGGCGCCGTTGCGCGTGGTGCCCTTCCAGAACAGCGACAGCACCACCACCGGACCGAAGGCCGCGCCAAAACCGGCCCAGGCGTAGCTGACCAGGCCCAGCACGCGGCTGTCGGGATCGGCGGCCAGCCAGATCGCCAGCAGCGCCACGACCAGCACCGCGAAGCGGCCGACCCAGACCAGTTCCTTGTGGCCGGCCTTGGGACGCAGGAAGCCCTTGTAGAAATCTTCGGTGATCGCGCTCGAGCAGACCAGCAGCTGGCAGCTGAGCGTGCTCATCACCGCCGCCAGGATCGCGGACAGCAGGATGCCCGCGATCCAGGGATTGAAGAGCAGCGTCGAGAGCTCGATGAACACGCGCTCGGGGTTTTCCGCCACGGCGCCGGCGCGGGCCGGGTTGGCCTCGAACCAGGCGATGCCGAAGAAGCCCACGCCCATCGCGCCGGCCAGGCACAGGATCATCCAGGTCATCGCGATGCGGCGGGCCGCCGGGATGGTGCGCACCGATTCGGCGGCCATGAAGCGCGCCAGGATGTGCGGCTGGCCGACATAGCCCAGGCCCCAGGCCAGCAGCGACACCACGCCCAGCACGGTCGCGCCCTTGAAGAACTGCAGGTTGGCCGGGTCCACCTGCTCGACCAGCGTGATGGCGGTTTCGGGGCCGCCGAGCTTGAGCACCACGAAGACCGGGGTCAGGATCAGCGCGAAGAACATCAGCGTCGCCTGCACCGTGTCGGTCCAGCTGACCGCCAGGAAGCCGCCGACGAAGGTGTAGAGGATGGTCGCCGCGGCGCCGTACCAGATCGCCTGCGCATACGGCACTTCGAACACCGACTCGAACAGGCGCGCGCCGGCGACGATGCCCGCCGCGCAATACACCGCGAAGAACACCAGGATGATCGCCGCCGACACCGAGCGCAGCAGCTTGTTGCGGTCCTCGAAGCGGTGCGTGAAATAGTCCGGCAGGGTCAGCGCGTTCTGGCTGCGCTCGGTGTACAGGCGCAGCGGCGCCGCCACGTAGCGCCAGTTCGCCCACGCGCCGATCACCAGGCCGATCGCGATCCAGGCTTCGGAGAAGCCGCCGACGTAGAAGGCGCCCGGCAGGCCGAGCAGCAGCCAGCCGCTCATGTCCGAGGCGCCGGCCGACAGCGCCGTGACGAAACTTCCCAGCGAGCGGCCGCCGAGGATGTAGTCGTCGAAATTCTTGGTGGAATACCAGGCCACGAAGCCGATGCCGACCATGCCAAGGATGTAGATGGCGAAGGTGATGTGCAGCGGGGACGTCCAGTCCATGGGGGCTCCTGGGGATTCGGGCGGCCACCTAGCTTAACGGCTTCGCCGCCGCCCTGCCCCTTGAACGGCGCGGCGTCCGGGGTATGCTGGGGCCCGGTTACCGTGGGTCCGACCGCCGTGCCGAACGCCAAGCGCTTCGCCTTCCTGCTGGTCTTCGTGGTGCCCGCGCTGATGCCACTGGCGGCGTGGCTGGGTCTGCTCACCGGCCATCCGGACCTGATGGCCTGGTTCCCGCTGTTTTTCCTGTTCGTACTGATTCCGCTGGCCGATTACGCGCTGGGCCATGACCCGGTGAACGTGCCGCCCGGACGCGAGCGCGAGCTTTCCCACAGCCCCTGGTTCCGCGGCCTCACGCTGGCCTGCCTGCCGGTGCATCTTTCCGTGCTGGCCTGGTCGGCGCAGTGGTTCGTGGAAGGCGGATTCGGCCTGGCCGGCTCCGCGGGCTGGCTGCTTTCGCAGGGCATCGTCGGCGGCATCCTGGCGATCAACACCGCGCACGAACTGATCCACAAGGACGGCCGGCTCGAACCCTTCGTCGGTGGCCTGCTGCTGGCCAGCGTCGGCTACCACGGCTTCAAGATCGAACACCTGCGTGGCCACCACGTGCATGTGTCCACGCCCGAAGACGCCTCCAGCGCGCGCCTCGGGCAGTCGCTGTGGCATTTCCTGCCGCGGGCGATGTGGCGCAACACGCTCAATGCCTGGCGACTGGAAGCCCGCCGCCTCCAGGGCCTTGGTTTGCCCTGGCTGCACCGGCGCAACGAGATGATCGGCTGGACGCTGGCCTGGCTGGGCTTGGCGGCGGTGTTCCTGGCCTGGCTCGGTCCCGTCGGGCTGGGGTTTTTCCTGCTGCAGGGACTGTTCGCGGCGGGTTCGCTGGAAATCATCAACTACATCGAACACTACGGGCTCGAGCGGAGGCGCGGCGACGACGGCCGCTACGAGCGCACCACCCACCTGCACAGCTGGAACTCGGACTACGCGCTGTCGAACCTGCTGCTGTTCCAGCTGCAGCGCCATTCCGACCACCACGCCTTTCCCAAGCGCCGCTACGCGATCCTGCGCCACCATCCCGACAGCCCGCAGCTGCCGGGCGGCTATGCGTCCATGTTCGTGCTGGCCCTGGTGCCACCGCTGTGGCACCGCGTGGTCGACCCGCGGGTCGAGGGCTTCCGGGCAAGCCGGATCGGCAGTGCCTGAAATCCACAGGGCCTGTGGACAAGCCTGGGAGAACGCCTGTGGATGAAACGCCACGAGCCAGTCCCCGCGCGGTCGCCAGACCCTTTGGTCAAGGAGTGTCCAGGGCGTGGATCAGTCGTCGTCGGGCCAGCGAATCGTCTGCTTCGCGGCCTCCATGGCACGCGGCGCCGGCTGGGCCGCCACCGCGGCCCAGACCTTGAGTGCATCCACGGTCGCCGCGACGTCGTGCACGCGCAGGATGCGCGCCCCGTACTCAGCGGCCAGCACGGCGGCGGCGACCGAGGCATGCACGCGTTCGCCCACGTCCCTGCCGGTGATCTCGCCCAGGCTGCGCTTGCGCGACAGCCCGGCCAGCAGCGGCAGGCCCAGGTCGAGCAGGCGCGACTGCTGGCGCAGCAGCAGCAGGTTGTGCGCCGTGGTCTTGCCGAAGCCGTAGCCGGGGTCGAGCACGATCGATTTCTTCGGGATGCCGGCCATCTCGCAGGCGAAGATGCGTTCGGCCAGGAAGCGGTGCACCTCGCCGACCAGGTCGTCGTATTCCGGCGCGTCCTGCATCGACCGCGGCTCGCCCTGCATGTGCATCAGCACCACCGGCACGCCGGCGGCCGTGGCGGCTTCCAGCGCGCCTTCGCGACGCAGCGCGAACACGTCGTTGACCAGGCCGGCGCCGGCGGCGACCGCGGCGCGAATGACTTCGGGCTTGGACGTGTCCACCGAGATGGGCAGCGAGGTTTCGGCGGCCAGGCGTTCGATCACCGGGATCACCCGGCGCAGTTCTTCATCAACCGGCACCTCGCCGGCGCCGGGCCGGGTGGACTCGCCGCCGACGTCGAGCAGGTCCGCACCCTCCGCGGCCAGCCGCAGGCCGTGGGCCACGGCGGCTTCGGTGGAGTCGTGGCTACCGCCGTCGGAAAACGAGTCCGGCGTGACGTTGACGATGCCCATCACGCGCGGCACGTCGAACTTGAGTACGCGGCCGGCGCAGTCGAGTTGCGGGGTCAGGTCGAACATAGGGAATCCCCGAAAAAATGTAGGAGCGCCTTCAGGCGCGAATCTTTTGACTTCGCCTTTGGCAAAGAAGAGATTCGCGCCTGAAGGCGCTCCTACATTACAGCGACGCGGTCAGGTCTGCGGCATCGGCCCGCCCAGCGGGCCGGCGGCCGGGCCGGTGCCCGGATCGTCCTTGGAGATGCGGCCGGACTTGGCCCAGTCCGACGGCGGACCCGGGCGACGACCTTCCATGATGGCGTCGATCTGCTGCGCGTCGATGGTTTCGTAGGTCAGCAGGGCCTCGGCCATCACGTGCAGCTTGTCCATGTTGTCCGTGAGGATCTCCCTCGTGCGCTGGTAGGCGCGGTCGAGGATGCCGCGCACGACCTCGTCGATCTTGCGGGCGGTGTCGTCCGAAACCGACTTGTGCTGCGTGACCGAGCGGCCCAGGAACACCTCGTCTTCCTCGTCGCTGTAGGCGATCGGGCCGAGTTCGTCCGACAGGCCCCACTTGGTGGCCATGTTGCGGGCCATCTTGGTGGCGCGCTCGATGTCGTTGCTGGCGCCGGTGGTGACCTTGTCGGCGCCGAAGATCAGCTCCTCGGCGACGCGGCCGCCGTACAGCGAGCACAGCATCGACTCGATGTGGGTGCGGTTGTACGAGTACTTGTCGCCCTCGGGCAGGTACATCGTGACGCCCAGCGCGCGGCCGCGCGGGATGATCGTCACCTTGTAGACCGGGTCGTGCTCGGGCACGACGCGGCCGACGATGGCGTGGCCGGCCTCGTGGTAGGCGGTGAGCTTCTTCTCGTCATCGCTCATCGCCATCGAGCGGCGCTCGGCGCCCATCAGGATCTTGTCGCGGGCGCGGTCGAAGTGCTCCATGCGCACCGACTTGGCGTTTTCGCGGGCCGCGAACAGCGCCGCCTCGTTGACCAGGTTGGCCAGGTCGGCGCCGCTGAAGCCGGGGGTACCGCGCGCGATGGTCATCGCCTCGACGTCGTCGTCGATCGGCACCTTGCGCATGTGCACCTTGAGGATCATCTCGCGGCCGCGCACGTCGGGCAGGCCGACGGTGACCTGGCGGTCGAAGCGGCCCGGGCGCAGCAGCGCCGGGTCCAGCACGTCCGGACGGTTGGTGGCGGCGATGACGATCACGCCCTCCCCGCCCTCGAAGCCGTCCATCTCCACCAGCAGCTGGTTCAGGGTCTGCTCGCGCTCGTCGTGGCCACCGCCCAGGCCGGCGCCGCGATGGCGGCCGACGGCGTCGATTTCATCGATGAAGATGATGCAGGGCGCGTGCTTCTTGGCGGTTTCGAACATGTCGCGCACGCGGCTGGCGCCGACGCCGACGAACATCTCGACGAAGTCCGAACCGGAGATCGAGAAGAACGGCACCTTGGCCTCACCCGCGATGGCGCGCGCCAGCAGGGTCTTGCCGGTGCCCGGCGGGCCGACCATCAGCACGCCGCGCGGGATCTTGCCGCCCAGCTTCTGGAAGCGGCCCGGGTCGCGCAGGAACTCGACCAGCTCGCCCACTTCTTCCTTGGCCTCGTCGCAGCCGGCGACGTCGGCCAGGGTGACCTTGACGTCGTTTTCGCCCTGCAGCTTGGCCCGCGACTTGCCGAAGCTCATCGCGCCCTTGCCGCCGCCCTGCTGCATGTTGCGCATCATCCAGAACCAGAAGCCGATGATCAGCGCCACCGGCAGCAGGTTGAACAGGATGCTCAGCAGCAGCGAACGCGGCTTGGGCTTTTCCTGGGTGATCTCGACGTCGTTCTCGAACAGGGTGTCGAGCAGGCGCGAGTCGTCCGGCGCCGCGGTGGTGAACACCGAGTTGTCGGTGCGCTTGCCGGTGACCGAGATCTTGTCCTCGGCGATGTTCACCTGCGAAACGCGCCCGTTCTTCACCTCTTCGATGAACTGGTTGTAGCTGAGCTCCGAAGTGGCGGCCCCCGGCGTCGAAAAGCTGTTGAACACCGCCATCAGCACGACGGCGATGACCAGCCAGAGCAGGAGGTTTTTTGCCAGGTCGTTCATCACTTGCTTCCTCGTCGCTTGCCGGTGGCCAGCGCATAGACTTCGTTTGAGCGGCGCCGGGACGCCGCGGGCTTGCGGATCACCAGCTTGTCGTAGCGCGTCCTGAGCTCCTTGACGTAGGCGTCGAAGCCTTCGCCCTGGAAGAGCTTGATCAGGAACGCGCCTCCGACCTTGAGGTGCTTGTCCGCGAAATCGCGGGCCAGTTCGGACAGGTACATCGCCCGGGCCTGGTCCACGGTATCCACGCCAGTCATATTGGGGGCCATGTCGGAAAGCACAAGGTCCACCGGCGCACCGTCGAGAAGGGTCTCCAGTTCGGACAATGGGCCGTCCTCTCTGAAATCGCCGTGAATAAACTCGACCCCGGCGATCGGGGGCATGTCCAGGATGTCCAGCGCCAGCACCCGGCCGCGCTCGCCCAGGTCCCGGCGCACCACCTGCGACCAGCCGCCCGGGGCCGCGCCCAGGTCCACCACCACCATGCCCGGCTTGAGCAGGCGGTCGCGCTCCAGCAGCTCCTCGAGCTTGTAGGCCGCGCGCGAGCGCATGCCCTCGGACTGGGCCTTCTTCACGAAGGGGTCGTCGAAGTGCTCCTTGAGCCAACGCTGGCTGCTGCGGCTGCGGGCCATGGCCTTTACTGGGGGGGGCGGGCCGCCATGATACCCTAGCGACCCTTCCGAGCCGCCCGCGAGACCATGGCCACCGCCCTGAGCAACACCCAGAAACGTTACCTGCGCGGCCTGGCGCATGACCTCAAGGCCGTGCTGATCGTGGGCGCCAAGGGCATCACCGACGCCCTGGTCGCCGAGGCCACCCTGGCCCTGGAGCACCACGAGCTGCTGAAGGTGAAGATCCACGCCGGCGACCGCGAACTGCGCGACGAGTGGATCGCCGAGCTGGCAAACCGCACCGACGCGGCGCTGGTCACCCGCATCGGCAACGTGGCCGTGTTCTACCGCCGCCGCGACGAAAAGCCGCTGATCGTCCTGCCCCGGAACTGACAGCGCAGGGGCAAGCGTGCAGCTTTCGCAGGAAAACCCGGATTTCACCTATGTGCTGCGCGGCACGACCGCCAGCACCGTCCTGGTGAACCAGCAGTCGCTGGACGCCAGCTTCGTGCTTGCCCCGAACCAGCTGCTGGAAGCCTGGGGCCCGGCCTCGGTGGACGATCTCGAGCCTTCGCACATGGAAGCCCTGCTGGACCTGAAGCCCTCCGTGGCGATCCTGGGCACCGGTCCGCGCCAGCGTTTCCCCTCGCCCGCGGTCATGGCTGCCATGCTCACGCGCGGCGTCGGCCTGGAAGTGATGGACAACGCCGCCGCGGCGCGCACCTTCAACGTTCTGGCCACCGAGGGCCGCAAGGTCGTCGCCGCCTTCCTGCTGCCCGGCTGATAAAGCCCCCGTAGGAGCGCCTTCAGGCGCGAATCTTTTGACTTGGCCTTTGGCCAAGAAGAACTTCGCGCCTGAAGGCGCTCCTACAAGGCGGCTATTGGCGCGGCAGCACCTGCATCGGATCCACCGGTTTGCCGTTGCGGCGCACCTCGAAGTGCAGCATGTCGCGGCTGGTGCCGCTGCGGCCGAGTTCGGCGATCTGCTGGCCGGCCTTCACCTGGGCGCCCTCGCCCAGCAGCCGGCGGCGGTTGTGGGCGTAGGCCGACAGCCATTCGTCGCTGTGCTTGACGATGATCAGCTCGCCGTAACCCACCAGCCCCGAGCCCGAATAGACGATCACGCCGTCGGCGGCGGCCACGACCGGCTGGCCGGCGTTGCCGGCGATGTCCAGGCCCTGGCGCTTGGGATCGCCGGCGACGAAGCGACCGATCACCTGGCCCTGGGTGGGCCAGCGCCAGGCGCCGCTGGCCGGGGCCGCATCCGGCACGGCAGGCACTGCCGGCGCCGACGTCGGGCGCGCGGGCGTTGCCACCGGGGCCACCGGGGTCACCGGCCGGGTCACCGTCGGCGCCGTTGAACGCTCCGGCGAGGCCAGGCGCGACCCTGCCGCCGGTTCGCTGCTGCGGCGGGCGGGCGTGGCGGTCACGCGCGCTGCGGCCGGCTTGGCCGCCTGGGTCCGCAGGCGAAGCGTCTGTCCCGGGTAGATCGTGTACGGCGGGCCGATGCGATTGAGGCTGGCGACTTCCCGGTAGTCCAGGCCGTGCCGGAAGGCGATGCCGTACAGGGTGTCGCCGCGCCGGACCGTGTAGTCGCCGCTTCGCGGCACCGACTGGGCGGCGCGGGCGGGCTCGGCGCGCGAACCCTCGCGCTTGACCACGCGCGAATGTCCGCAGCCGGCGAGCAGCGCGATCACGAGCAGGCAGGCCACGGCGCGGGCGAAGGAAATGCTCATCCGCGCATATTCAACCAGACAATGGCGCCCAGGATCACCACCGCGATGACCCAGCCGATGGTTTCGATGTAGCGGCGGAACAGCGGCTCCACCTTCGGGCCGCCCTTGGCGACGACCCAGGCGACCAGGAAAAACCGCAGGCCGCGGCCGACCAGCGACGCCAGCACGAAGGGCAGCAGCGGCATCGCCGCGGCGCCGCCCGCGACGGTGAACACCTTGAACGGGATCGGCGTGAAGGCGGCGACGAACATGATCCAGACGCCGTATTCGCGGAACAGGTCCTGCACCTTCGCATAGGTGTCGTCGTAGCCGACCCGCTCGATCAGCGGCATCACCGCGTCGATGGCGAAATAGCCCAGGCCATAGCCGATGACGCCGCCCAGCACGGACGTCACCGTGGTCAGCAGGCCCAGGCGCCACCAGTGGTCCGGCTTGGCCAGCGCCATCGGCGCCAGCATCACGTCGGTGGGCACCGGGAAGAAGATCGATTCGATGGTGGAAATGACGCCGAGGTACCAGGGCGCATGACGATGCGCGGCGAGTTTGCGGCAGTAGTCGTAAAGCGGTCCGAACAGCTTCATTCAGAGCGTTCCGGGCAGGAGGGGCACGAACACCACGCCACCCAGGTCTTCCTGGAGCAGCTGGCCGTCCACGCGGCGGATGCGCAGCAGGCGCTGGCCGTTGGGGCCGCCGACGGGGGCCACCAGCGTGCCGCCCTCGGCAAGCTGTTCCAGCAGCGCCGGCTCGATCGCCGCGGCGCCCGCAGTGACCAGGATGCCTTCGAAGGGCGCGTATTCGGGCCAGCCGGCGCGGCCGTCGTCGTGGCGGGTGCGCACGTTCAGTCCCTGGTGGCGGAAGCGGCGGCGCGCGACGCGCAGCAGTTCCTCGATGCGCTCGACGCTGTAGGTTTCCAGGCCCAGCGTCGCCAGCACCGAAGCCTGGTAGCCCGATCCGGTGCCGACTTCCAGCACGCGCGCGGGCAGGCCGTGTTCGACCAGGGCCTCGGTCATGCGCGCCACCACCCAGGGCTGGCTGATGGTCTGGCCATTGCCGATCGGCAGCGCGGTGTCGTCGTAGGCGCGGCTGGCCAGCGCCTCGTCCAGGAACAGGTGCCGCGGCACGGTGCGCATGGCGGTCAGCACGCGTTCGTCGGCGATGCCGCCTTCGCTGCGCAGGCGCTCGACCATGCGGTCGCGGGCGCGCTGCGAGGTCATGCCCAGGCCCTTGGCTTCCGGACGGATTTGGTAGCGCGGCATCATGCCTTGAGGTTCATCCCTTCACCCAGGGCGCCGACCCAGCTGGCGACCTTGTCCAGCGCCTGGTAGCGCGTCAGGTCGACGTGGATCGGCGTGATGGAAATGTAACCCGTGCGGACCGCGTGGAAATCGGTGCCGGGACCCGAGTCCTGTTCGGGGCCGGCGGGGCCGATCCACCACATCGGGCGACCGCGCGGATCGACCTGCTGCACGCAGGGTTCGGCACGATGGCGGTGGCCGAGACGCGTGACCTCGTAGCCGCGCAGTTCTTCCCAGGGCAGGTCCGGCACGTTGACGTTGAGGATGGTGTCGGCCGGCAGCGGGTCGACCAGCAGCCGGGCGGTGATCTCCAGCGCCGCACGCGCCGCGGTTTCGTAGTGGCGCGCGGAGGTCTCGTCGGTGACCAGCGACAGCGCGATGGCCGGATGACCGAGGAAACGGCCCTCCATCGCGGCGGCGACGGTGCCGGAATAAATGACGTCGTCACCCAGGTTGGCCGCGGTGTTGATGCCCGAAAGCACGATGTCCGGGTCGGCGAGCAGCAGGCCGGTCAGGGCCAGGTGCACGCAGTCGGTGGGCGTGCCGGCGACCCGCCAGGTGCGCTCGTCGAGCTGGCGCACGCGGATCGGGCGGTCGAGCGTGAGCGAATTGCTGGCGCCGGAACGGTCGCGGTCGGGCGCCACCACCGTCACTTCGTGGCCGGCGGCACGCAGGCCCTCGGCCAGGACGCGGATGCCCGGGGCTTCCACGCCATCGTCATTGCTTACCAGTACGCGCATCAGGGGTCCCGCGGGAAGAAGCCCAATGATAGCGGATGCACCGCCCGCGGCATCACCCTCACCTGCGCTGGGTTAACCTGCATGCATGGCCAAGCGCAAGCCGCCCGCACCCGTCACCGAGGACGATGCCGCCCTTTTCCGGGAGGCGATCGGTGAAGTGCGCCGGTTCGAGGCGCCGCCGCCTGAGCCGGCGCGGCCGCGCCCGGCCCCGCGCCCGCGCATGCGCGAGATCGACGAGGCACTGGCGCTGCAGCAATCCCGGCAGGCCGGCTGGTTCGAAGCGACGATCGACGCGGCCGAGGCCCTGGCCTACCGTCGCGACGAGGTGCCCGAGAAGGTCCTCAAGGCGCTCAAGCGCGGGCAGTACAGCATCGGCGGCGAACTCGACCTGCACCAGATGCGCGCCCCGGAAGCCGAACGCTGGCTGCGCGAGTTCCTGGCCCAGTCCCGCGCCGGTGGGCATGCCTGCGTTCGCATCATCCACGGCAAGGGGCTGCGCGCCGCCGCCGGCGGCTCGGTGCTCAAGGCGCTGGTCGACCGGATGCTTCGCCAGCGCGCGGACGTGCTGGCATTCGCCTCCGCACCGGAAGCGATGGGCGGGACCGGCGCGGTGCTGGTGCTGTTGGCGCGCAAACGCCCCGGCGAACAGACACCTTCCGCGGGCTGATCAGTCGTCCCGGCGTTCCATCGGCGGATTCACCCAGACCACGCCGACACCGGCCTCTTTCGCGGCCTTTTCGACGGCCTGGATGTAGGCCACGTCGGCGTGGACTGTGGCTTTGCCGGTCCGGCCGGACAGGCTGGCCGTGTCGGTGGTGGCGCAGCCGGCCAGCAGCAGCGCGGCGAAGGCAAGGAACAGGGGCTTGCGGGCGGTGTTCATGGCGACCTCCTGGGATCTGGAAAACCGCGGCCCCAGACTACGCCTGCCGGCGGCCGGCGCAAGTGCCGGCGATCAGGCCCTGGAATGGGCGTCGCGGACCTCGCCGAGTTCGGCCAGCAGCCCGGTCGCGTAGGCGCCCGGCGGCAGCCCGAAGCGCAGGACCAGCTGGTCCGTTTCGGACCAGGTCCAGTCCAGGTCCGCGACGCGCACGCGCAGCGCCCGCCGCTCCTGCTTCAGGCCCGCGGCCTCCAGGCCTTGGCGCAAGTCGGCGAAGCCATCGACTGCCGCCATTTCGAGCTCCCGGCAGCTGCCGGCACAGCGCAGCTCGCCGCGTCCCCACAGCGGACCGGTGGGATGGATGTCCAGACTCCGGGCGCGGTCGGCCAGCTCCCCGCTGGCCGGCTCCGGGCCGAACACCGACTGGCTGCCTTCCAGCATCCAGACCTCGCCCTCGCGCCCCGTCGCCCAGTCGCCGGCCGACACCCGCGCCGACAGCACGGCGTTGAACAGGGCCGAACGCGCCGCCGACAGGTAGATCGAGCGCTGCTCGCGGCGCACCCGCTGGCCCGCGAACATGCGCCGCGCGGACTCGACGTTGTCGCCGTCGCGGCCAAAACGCTGTTCGCCGAAATAATTGGGCAGGCCGCCCAGCGCGATAGCCTGCAGGCGCTGGTCGATGGCATCGCGTTCGCCCTGCACCTGCCGCAGCACCAGCTCGAAGCGATTGCCGCGCAGGGCGCCACGTGGCAGCTTGCGGTTGTGCCAGGCATGGTCCAGCACCCGCAGCGAATCGTCCTGCAGGCTCGCCAGGTCCGGTGCCACGCGCTTGGGCAGGTGCACCGAGAACCGCTGCCGGGTGACCGCGTGGCGGTCCTTGAGGCCGGCGTAACCGATGCCGACGTCCGCGATGCCGGCCCACTGGGCAAGCCGGCGGGCGGCGTGCACGGTCGTGAGCCCACGCTTTTCGATGGTCAGCAGCAGGTGCTCGCCCTGCCCCGCCGCTTCGAAGCCGGGCAGTTCCTCGACCAGGAAATCCTCGGGCCGGCTGCGGAAATCAGCGACCAGCACCGCCCCGCCGTAGCCGCCGGGAAGCCCGCTCACCGGCGCACCAGCAGCGCCACCGCCATCGCTGCCAGGCCTTCGCCGCGGCCGGTGAATCCGAGCTTCTCGGAGGTGGTGGCCTTGACGCTGATCGCGTCCGCGTCCACGCCCAGGTCGGCGGCGAGGTTGGCGCGCATCGCCGGTGCATGCGCCGCCACCCGGGGCCGCTCGCAGACCACGGTCACGTCGGCATTGCCAAGCCGCCAGCCGCGTTCCGCAATCAGGGCGGCGCAGTGGCGCAGGAACACGCGGCTGTCGCAGTCCTTCCAGCGATCGTCCGACGGCGGGAAATGCACGCCGATGTCGCCAAGCGCCAGCGCGCCCAGCAGCGCATCGCACAGCGCATGGATGACCACGTCGCCGTCGGAGTGCGCCAGCACGCCGCGCTCGTGCGGAATGCGCACGCCGCCCAGGACAACATGGTCGCCGTCGCCAAAAGCATGTACGTCGTAACCCTGGCCAATGCGGATGTCGGTCATTTGCCTGCTTTCGAAAGGATGAACTCGGCCAGCGCGAGGTCGGCCGGGGTGGTGATCTTGAGGTTGTCGTCGCGGCCTTCGACCAGGCGAGGCTTGAGGCCCAGGCGTTCGACGGCCATCGCCTCGTCGGTCACGCGGACACCGCTGCGCAGGGCCGCCGCCAGTGCACGGGTGAGGCCGCCGCGGCGGAAAAGCTGCGGGGTCAGCGCGCGCCAGAGCGCTTCGCGCGGTTCGGTGCCCAGGCAGCGGCGCTGGTCGTCGGCCCGCTTCAGCGTGTCGCGCATCGGTGCGGCCAGCAGCGCGCCCACCGGGTCTTCGCGGCCTTCCGAAAGCAGCCGGGCGAGGTCGTCGCGGTGCAGGCAGGGGCGCGCGGCGTCGTGCACGAGCACCCACTGGTCCTCGCTGACGGTGGCCGGCAGCGCGTGCAGCGCCGCGAGCACGGAGTCGGCGCGCTCGCCGCCGCCCACGCAGGTGAGCACGGGCTTGCCGCCGATTTCCCGCCAGCCCGGCCAGCGGCTGTCGTCCTGCGAGAGCGCGACCACCGCGCCGTCCACGTCGGGATGGTCGAGCACGGCGCGCAGGCTGTGTTCGATCACCCGGCGACCGGCCAGGGACAGGTATTGCTTGGGCGTATCGCCGCCGAAGCGGCTGCCGCGCCCTGCGGCGGGCACGATTGCCCAGCTCACTGGCCAGGCCCCGCACCGTCGTCCGCTCCGGCCTCCGCCGGGGCGGGTTCGACCACCCGGTAGAAGACCTCGCCCGGCTTGACCATGCCGAGTTCGCTGCGGGCCCGGTCCTCGACCGCGGCTTCGCCCGACTTGAGGTCCTCGACCTCGGCCGACAGCGCGTCGTTGCGCTGCTGCAGCCGGGCGTTCTCGCGCTGCTGGACCTCGACGCGCGCCTCCAGCGCCCGCGCCTGGCGAAGCCCGCCGTCACCCCACCAGAACTTGGCCTGCAGGCCCACCAGGGCGAGCAGCAGCAGTGCGATGGGCCACCAGCGGCGCAAGGGCGGGGCTCAGCGCTTGAGGCTGACGAAAGCGTCGTGGCCGGCGTAACGCGCCTGGTCGCCCAGCGCCTCCTCGATGCGCAGCAGCTGGTTGTATTTGGCCACGCGGTCGCTGCGGCACAGCGAGCCGGTCTTGATCTGGGTGGCCGTGGTGGCCACCGAGATGTCGGCGATCGTGGTGTCCTCGGTTTCGCCCGAGCGGTGCGAGACGACGGCGGCGTAGTTCGCGGCGTCGGCCATCGCGATGGCGTCGAGCGTTTCGGTGAGCGTGCCGATCTGGTTGACCTTGATCAGGATGGCGTTGGCCACGCCCTGGTCGATGCCCTCGCGGAAGATCTTCGGATTGGTGACGAACAGGTCGTCGCCGACCAGCTGCACCTTGCCCGACAGGCGCTGGGTGAGCAGCTTCCAGCCGTCCCAGTCGTTCTCGGCCATGCCGTCCTCGATCGTGATGATCGGGTACTGCGCGCTCCAGCCGGCCAGGAAATCAACGAACTGCTCCGGCGACAGGCGCTTGCCCTCGCCGACCAGGTTGTACTTGCCGTTGTCGAAGAACTCCGAGCTGGCCACGTCCAGGCCCAGCAGGATGTCTTCGCCGGCGCGGTGGCCGGCCTTGCCGATCGCCTCGAGGATGACCTCGATCGCTTCTTCGTTCGAACGCAGGTCGGGCGCGAAACCGCCCTCGTCGCCGACCGCGGTGCCCAGGCCCTTGCCCTTGAGCACCGACTTGAGGGCGTGGAAGACCTCGGTGCCGGCGCGCAGCGCCTCGGAGAAGCTGTCGAAGCCCACCGGCAGCACCATGAATTCCTGCATGTCGACGTTGTTGTCGGCATGGGCGCCGCCGTTGATGATGTTCATCATCGGCACCGGCAGCACCGGCGCGCGGTCACCGGCCAGGTGCTTCCACAGCGGCAAGCCACGCGCCGCGGCGATGGCGTGGGCATTGGCCATCGACACGCCGAGCAGCGCGTTCGCGCCGAGGCGGCCCTTGTTCTCGGTGCCGTCGAGGTTGATCAGCTTGCGGTCCAGGCCTTCCTGGTCGGCGCCGTCGAAGCCGGCCAGCGCATCAGCAATCGTGGTGTTGACGTTGGCCACCGCCTTGCGCACGCCCTTGCCCAGGTAACGGCTCTTGTCGCCGTCGCGCAGCTCCACGGCTTCCTTGGTGCCGGTGGACGCGCCCGACGGCACGGCGGCGCGGCCGACGTGGCCGCTGGCCAGGGTGACTTCGGCTTCGAGCGTGGGATTGCCGCGACTGTCGAGGATTTCGCGGGCGTGGACTTTGCTGATGGTGGTCATGGTTTTGGACTTTTGACTTTTTTGATTTACGGGACTCAGGCGGCCATCGCCAGGCCGAGGATGACGAGGGCGATGCCGCCAAGCAGCGGCAGCAGGTTCAGCACCAGGCCGAGCCAGGCGAACAGCCGCTTGCGGGTGCCGGCGAAGAGACCGAGGACGCCGAGGATGGCGCCCAGCACCAGCAGCGCCATCGCCGCCAGCATGCCGACGCCGATCATCATGGCGCGCGGGTCGGTTTCGGAAAGCTCGCCGCCCGGCGCGTTCATGCCGAGGTAGCCGGCGTAACCGAACACGCCCAGCAGGGCCAGGCCCGCGACGACCGCGATGATGGTGGCCGCGATACCGAGGCCGGAGTGCTTCAGGGGTTCAACGACAACCGTGTTCATGCGTCCTGCTCCAGGAATCCGTTTTTCTTGGTGATGCGGTCGAGCTCGACCAGGGTTTCCAGCAGCGCCGCCATCTTCGGCAGCGGCCAGGCGTTGGGGCCGTCGGACAGGGCTTTTTCCGGATCCGGATGGGTTTCCATGAACAGGCCGCTGACGCCCACCGCCACCGCCGCGCGCGACAGCACCGGCACGAACTCGCGCTGGCCGCCGGACTTGCCGCCGGCACCGCCGGGCAGCTGCACCGAATGCGTGGCGTCGAACACCACCGGGCAGCCGGTGTCGCGCATCACGCTGAGCGAGCGCATGTCGGACACCAGGTTGTTGTAACCGAAGCTGACGCCGCGCTCGCAGGCCATGATCTGCTGGTTGCCGGTGGCGCGCGCCTTGTCGGTGACGTGCTTCATTTCCCAGGGCGAAAGAAACTGGCCCTTCTTGATGTTCACCGGCTTGCCGGCACTCGCGACCTTCTGGATGAAGTCGGTCTGGCGGCACAGGAAGGCCGGCGTCTGCAGCACGTCCACCACCGAGGCCACTTCGTCCATCGGCGTGTATTCGTGCACGTCGGTCAGCACCGGCACCCCGAGCTGGCGCTTCACTTCCGCCAGCACCTTCAGGCCGGCCTCGAGGCCGGGGCCGCGGAAGCTGGTGCCGGAAGTGCGGTTGGCCTTGTCGAAGCTGGACTTGAAGATGAAGGGGATGCCGAGCTTGCCGGTGATTTCCTTGAGCCGGCCGGCCGTTTCCATCTGCAGCTCCAGCGACTCGATGACGCAGGGGCCGGCGATCAGGAAGAAGGGCTGGTCGAGGCCGACCTTGAAGCCGCAAAGGTCCATCAGGCGTTTCCTCCGGAGGTCGCAGAAGCCACTGTAGGAGCGGCTTCAGCCGCGAAGCTTTCCCCAGGAGCATTCGCGCCTGAAGGCGCTCCTACAGGCGAAGCAGCGGCCTTGTGCTCGCGCGCGGCGCGGATGAAGCCGATGAACAGCGGGTGGCCGTCACGCGGAGTTGAGAGGAACTCCGGGTGCGCCTGGCAGGCGATGAACCACGGATGCCCCGGCAGTTCCACCATTTCCACCAGCAGGTCGTCCATGGACTTGGCGCTGATCACCAGGCCAGCGTCCTCGAGCTGGGTGCGGTAGCGGTTGTTGAACTCGTAGCGGTGGCGATGGCGCTCGCCGACCACGTCCTTGCCATACAGTTCGCGCGAATGCGTGCCGGGCTTGAGGCGCTGTTCCTGCAGGCCCAGGCGCATGGTGCCGCCGAGGTCGGAGGTTTCGTCGCGACGCTCGATCTCGCCGCTGGCGGTGCGCCATTCGGTGATCAGGCCGATCACCGGGTGCGCGCAGTGGCGGTCGTTCTCGGTGCTGTTGGCGCCTTCCAGGCCGGCCACGTGGCGGGCGAAGTCCACCACCGCGGCCTGCATGCCGTAGCAGATGCCGAAATACGGCACGCCATGCTCGCGGGCGTATTTCGCGGTGAGCACCTTGCCTTCGAAGCCGCGGTCGCCGAAGCCGCCCGGCACCAGGATGGCGTCGACGTCGGACAGCACCGCGTCGCCGTCCTTTTCGACCTGCTCGGACTCGAGCCACTTGAGCCGGACCCGCGTGCGCTGGCGCAGGCCGCCGTGCTTGAGCGCCTCGGACAGCGACTTGTAGGCGTCCTGGTGGTCGACGTACTTGCCGACCACGGCCACGGTGACTTCGTCGTCCGGGTTTTCCACCGCATCCACCACCGCCTCCCACTCGGACAGGTCGGCAACCGCCGCCTTGTCCTCGAGCCGCAGGCGTTCGACCACGATCTGGTCGAGCTGCTGCTGGTGCAGCCACAGCGGCAGCTGGTAGATGTTGGCGACGTCCACGCAGCTGATGACGGCCTTCTCGGGCACGTTGGTGAACAGCGCGATCTTGCGGCGCTCGCTGTCGGGCAGCGGTTTTTCGCTGCGACAGACCAGGATGTCGGGCTGGATGCCGATCGAGCGCAGTTCCTTCACCGAGTGCTGGGTGGGCTTGGTCTTGAGCTCGCCGGCGGCGGCGATCCAGGGCACCAGGGTCAGGTGCATGAAGATGGCCTGGTCGGGGCCGCGCTCGGTGCGGATCTGGCGGATGGCCTCGAGGAAGGGCAGCGACTCGATGTCGCCGACGGTGCCGCCGATCTCCACCAGGCCCACGTCGAAGCCGTCGGTGGCCTCGAAGATGCAGCGCTTGATCTCGTCGGTGATGTGCGGGATCACCTGCACGGTGCCGCCCAGGTAGTCGCCGCGGCGCTCCTTGCGGATCACGTTCTCGTAGATGCGGCCGGTGGTGACCGAGTTCTTGCGACTCAGGCGCACGCGCAGGAAACGTTCGTAGTGGCCCAGGTCGAGGTCGGTTTCGGCACCGTCGTCGGTGACGTAGACCTCGCCGTGCTGGAACGGGCTCATGGTGCCCGGGTCCACGTTGATGTAGGGATCGAGCTTCATCATGGTGACCCGCAGGCCGCGGGCTTCCAGGATGGCTGCCAGCGAGGCCGCGGCGATGCCCTTGCCAAGCGAGGACACCACGCCACCAGTTACGAAGATCAGACGGGTCATGGGATAAGGGGGCGCTGGAAAACCGTATTCTACCGGCTCGCGCCGGTTCGGGCGAGAAACATTTTCTTATCAAGGGTTTGCGCCCGGACCGGGCTTTGCGCGGCTTGACCGGCCCCGGGCCGCCGCGCATCCTGCCCGCCACCGCAAGACCCCGCCAGGAAGGCCTTTCCCCCGCATGAACACCCGCTACAACGCCGCCGACATCGAAGTCCTGTCGGGCCTGGACCCGGTCAAGCGCCGCCCCGGCATGTACACCGACACCACCCGGCCCAACCACCTGGCCCAGGAGGTCATCGACAACTCGGTGGACGAGGCCCTGGGCGGGCACGCGAAGCTGATCGAGGTCGTGCTGCACGCCGACGGCAGCGTCGAAGTCTCCGACGACGGCCGCGGCATGCCGGTCGACGTGCACCCCGAGGAAGGCATTCCCGGCGTGGAGCTGATCCTCACGCGCCTGCACGCGGGCGGCAAGTTCAGCGGCAAGAACTACACCTTCTCCGGCGGCCTGCACGGCGTCGGCGTCAGCGTGGTCAATGCGCTGTCGAAGAAGGTCGAGGTCTTCATCAAGCGCGAGGGCCAGGAACACCGCATGGAGTTCCGCGACGGCGACCGCAGTTCGGCCCTGGACGTGGTCGGCACGGTCGGCAAGCGCAACACCGGCACCCGGCTGCGCTTCTGGCCGGACCCGAAGTATTTCGATTCACCGAAGATTTCCGTGCGCGCCCTGCGCCACCTGCTGCGCGCCAAGGCCGTGCTGTGCCCGGGCCTGACGGTGAAGCTGCACGACGTCGCCAGCGGCGACAAGGACGAGTGGTACTACGAGGACGGCCTGCGCGACTACCTGCGCGGTGCGCTTTCCGACCGCGAGCTGCTGCCGGCCGAGCTGTTCGTGGGCCACCTGGCCAAGGACACCGAGATCGCCGACTGGGCCGTGGCCTGGGTGCCCGAGGGCGAGCTGGTGCAGGAGAGTTACGTCAACCTGATCCCGACCGCGCAGCACGGCACCCACGTCAACGGCCTGCGCAGCGGCTTCACCGACGCGCTGCGCGAGTTCTGCGACTTCCGCAGCCTGCTGCCGCGCGGCGTGAAGCTGGCGCCCGAGGATGTCTGGGACCGCATTAGCTTCGTGCTCAGCCTGAAGATGACCGACCCGCAGTTCAGCGGCCAGACCAAGGAGCGCCTGAGTTCGCGCCAGGCCGCGGCCTTCGTCGAGGGCGCCGCGCACGATGCGTTTTCGCTGTGGCTGAACCAGCATGTCGAGCTGGGCACCCAGATCGCCCAGCTGGCGATCGACCGCGCCGCCGCCCGCCTGAAGTCCGAGAAACAGGTGGTTCGCAAGAAGATCACCCAGGGCCCGGCCCTGCCCGGCAAGCTGGCCGACTGCATCAGCCAGGACCTGGGCCGCACCGAGCTGTTCCTGGTCGAGGGCGACTCGGCCGGCGGCAGCGCCAAGCAGGCCCGCGACAAGGAGTTCCAGGCCATCCTGCCGCTGCGCGGCAAGATCCTGAACACCTGGGAGGTCGAGTCCGGCGGCGTGCTGGCCTCGAACGAGGTGCACGACCTGGCCGTGGCCATCGGCTGCGACCCGGGCGTGGAGAACATCGACGGGCTTCGCTACGGAAAGGTGATCATCCTGGCCGACGCCGATTCCGACGGGCTGCACATCGCCACCCTGCTGGCGGCGCTGTTCCTGCGCCACTTCCCGGCCCTGGTGCGGGCCGGCAACATCTTCGTGGCGATGCCGCCGCTGTTCCGCGTAGACGTGGGCAAACAGGTGTTCTATGCCCTGGACGAGGAAGAAAAGCGCCTGCTGCTGGACCGGATCGAGCGCGAGAAGATCCGCGGCCAGGTCAGCGTCACCCGCTTCAAGGGCCTGGGCGAGATGAACCCCTCGCAGCTGCGCGAGTCCACCATCCACCCCGACACCCGCCGGCTGGTGCAGCTGACCGTGGACGACGCCGAGCAGACCCGGTCCCTGATGGACCTGCTGCTGGCCAAGAAGCGCGCCAGCGACCGCAAGGCCTGGCTCGAAGCCAAGGGCGACCTGGCCTCGCTGGAAGTCTGAAGCGGCCTTTGTGGGAGGGACTCCGGTCCCGAAACCGTGACCCACCTCCCGGAAATGTGACGCAGCGCGTCACATTTTCACCCCGCTTGCCCCCCTCGACCTGCCGTTCGTCGGCGGGACGGCCGGCCGTCGCCCCGATTTGCGTCTGGCCCGCCCCTCGCATACCGCGACGCAGCGCACATTTTCGCGGACCGGGGTAAGCCGGGCAGGCGGCCGGCCCTGGTTGGCACGCTTCCTGCTTCTACTTCCTCGCCCGCAGTTTGCGTGCCCCCGGTCGGTGTTCCGGCCCGGAATGTCCTCCCAACAATCCAGCCGTTCCACCTAGGCAAACAACTCAGGAAACCCTGCACATGAAGAACGTCCGTAGCATCCGAGGCCTCGCCCTCACCGGCGTGGCGGCCCTCGGCCTGATCGCGATGACCCCGGCCCTGGCCGATTCCGATTTCGCCACCAACTCCACCACGGGTGCCTCGGCGGACCTGAATTTCGAGGTCGTGATTCCCGAGTTCATCAGCTTCCAGGTCGGTTCCAGCGGCACCACCGTGGACCTGGTCCAATTCAATGTGCCCGCCGCGGACGTCGGCGACCAGAATCCCGTGAGCCGGAGCAACGCCGGTGGCGCCGCCATCCCGGTCACCCTGCTCAGCAACGTCGGCAACCTGGCGATTAACGCGGTTGGCAGCACCGGCGGCACGAACGATATCGACTGGGACCAGATCACGGCCAGCAGCTCGGACGTTGCCGCGCTTCCGGCTCCCCAGGTCAATGGCTCCACGGGTGTTACGGCAGACGCAGACGGTGTTATCGACGCCAGCGCCGACTGGACCTTCGTCTATGACAACACCAACGTGGTTGGCGCCGGTACGTACACCGGCACCGTCACCTACACCGCTGCAACGCCTTAATTCCAAGTGATGGCCCGGATGGCCGCTCCTTGGTGGGCGGCCATCCCCATTCGAGCGAATGATGACCCGAGTCCTCGCCAGCCTTGCGATGCTTGTCACCTGCAGCTTTTTCCCGCAGATGGCCAAAGGCTATGAAGTGGCCTTGGAGCTCGGGTTCGTGGATAGCCGGGCGATCCACCTCCGGGTGGGCGAGCGCGCTCGTCAGGACGAAAACACGAACTACACCGACGGTTACGGGATCCCGTGTGTATTTTTTGTCCGCTGCTCCGGAGGAAGCCCTACGGCAGGCCGGGGCGGAGCGGTCAACACCGTATCCGTCACTGTCCCCGCCAGCCAGGCCGGCAACGGCACGGCCCTGGCCATGTCCGGCGACAGCACGGCCTCCGGGCGACGCAGTAGCTACGACGGCCGCAGCTTCTGTGGAGCCGGCGAGATTTATATCGGCGGCTTCGTCCGCAAGCCGGGCAATGCTTCGCCCGCGGCACTCACCGTGCAAGCGGTCGACGACCTGAGGAATGGCGCCCGGACGATCCCCGCTTCACAAATAAGCTGGTCCACGGGAGATGCACACATCAGCGGCGGCACACTGGGCACCACGCCGGTGCAGATCGCGAGCTTTCCCGCGAACCACTGGGTCGAGGCCTGCATGAGCTTCACCTACGCAAATTCAGACGTCCATCCCGCAGGAACGTACGTGACCCGGGCAACCTACACGCTGGCACAGCCTTGAACGCGGCATCCTTTCGCGCGCTGGCAGCCGTTTGGCTACTTCTCCTGCCCCTGCTGGCATCGGCGCAGGCGATAAGCGTGGATGACACCGGGACACGGGTGCTCGAGAGCTCGCTCAGGCTGCGCTGGGTGGATCCCGTACCGCAGCCCGGAAGCACCCAGCTGATGTCCGGTGACGTCACCGTAGACGTACGCCTGGACGTACGGCGCTGGAAGGGCCAGCAGGTCCGGATCTACAAGCGCCTGGCCAGCCGCGGGAACACGAGGGTGGCGGTGCGCTGGCAATCCCAGGGGCGCCTGATGCCCGGCCAGTTGCTCCAGGGTGAACGCACGCTCGTTTTCGCAGGTCTCGTGACCAGCGATGAAATCCGCGACGTGCTTCGCCTCGCGGTAGTCGCCGACGGCTCGCAGCTCGAGGGCAGGCAGGTACTGGACTTTGATTTCGAACTCGAGGTGGGAAGCCCATGAACCTTCGCCGCGACCTGCCTGCCATCCTGCTGTTGGTGGCGCTGGTGCTGCCGCAACTGGCCGCGGCCCAGGGCTTCTCCGCTTACGTGCTTCCGCCCCGCTTCGAGGACAGCGCAGCCGCGGGTCAAACCTACCGTAATGTCATCGAGATCCAGAACACATCGCCGCAGGCCGTGCGCTTCGGCGTGCGTACCGCGGACTGGGATCTTGACGAGAGCGGCGAGATCGGCTTCGACGAGGCACTCGCCCCGGACAGCTGTCGCCCCTGGGTAGGGCTGGAAGCCCTGGAGATCAAACTGGAGGGCAACGGCCGCAAGCGCTTCCGCTTCGAAGTAGCGGTGCCCGAAGGAACCCCGGCCCGGCAATGCCGCTTCGCCATCATGATCGAGGGCGACCCGCAGGAAACCACCCAGGGCATGTCGGTTTCCGGACGAATCGGCGTGGTCGTCTATCTCGACATTGGCGACGTCTCCGCACGCCTGCGGGTGCTGGAGTCCCGGATTGAGGTGGCAGGGGATCGGCAGCTGCCTGCCCTGCTGGTGGCCAACGAGGGCACAGCCCACGGACGACTTCAGGGCTTCGTTGATGGCCGGGATGCACAGGGCCGGCGCTGGACCTTCGCCCCCGCGAGCCACCCCATCCTGCCGGGCAGGGAACGAATCATCGTGCTTTCCCCGATCGGCGAGCCTGAAGGGTCCGAGGTTCCCCCCGTTGGATTTCCGGTGGTGATCAGCGGCAGCTTCGACTGGCGAAACGAGCGCATTCCGGTGGACATGACGGTGGGCCAATGAGGGCTCAGCCTGCGGGAACGCTGGCCCGGTCCGCCCTTATCGTTTCAGCCCTCCTCTCCGGATCGGTTCACGGCCAGGACGAAATCCACCCCGAAATCTTCCAGGACCGGGTAATCAGCCCCGACCAGCTCGCGCCCTTGCCGGAAGACAAGGAAGAGGACTTCAACTCGGACGGGGTGCCAAGGAGCATTCGGATCGAAGCCGTCCTGAGCGCCGTCGAACGCGCCGATGAGGACTATGCCGAGTTCGGCCTGAATTTCGGCGGCCATCGCGAGACCGAGCGCTGGGGCAGCTTCTCGCTCGACGGCACCGTGTTTCGGCGTGATGGCCTGCAAGGCGAGCCTGCCGACTGGATCGGAACCGTCACGCTCTGGCAGCGCGGGCTGTATGTGGGTAGCCACTGGCAGGTCGAGAATGGACTTGGCGTCTTGAACACACCGACCTTGCCGGTCCAGCGGGAACAGTTTCGGTTTTTCCTGCCCAGCGTGCCTTTTGTTGGCGGCAGTACGCACTGGCATGACCGAGAAGGCGGCATGCACTTGCAGGCGGCCATGGGCAGGGCCGGCCTGTTTTCGGGCTCGCGAATCGTTGCGTTCGACAGCGCCGACGGCAATGTTGCGAGCTTCGGATCGCAATGGCGGTGGTCCGACAGGTGGACCGGCGCCGTCAGCGCCCTTGCCACCGACGGGCTTATAGTTCCCGATCCGTTAAATGGCAGCCAGTTCCAGGACGGCCGGACCGAAGCCTTCCTCGCCAGTACGGCCTGGTCGGGCGACAGGCACCGGGTCCAGTTCAACTTGCAGGGCAGCTCGGCCGAGCGTGGCGACGCCACCGGAGCCTGGCTGGACGGCGTGTCGCGGCTGGGTCGCTTCACCTGGAACTACGGCCTGTTCCATCTCGGCGAGGATCTCGCCTGGGGCGCACTGCCCATCAACAGCAATGCCGCCGGCGGGTATCTGCGGGTCCGGTACGAAAGCGCACGCTGGAACTGGAACGGCGGCGTGGACAAGATCGACTCGGTCAGCGGGAGCGGCTTCAGCGGCAACTACGCCACGGTGTATGGCCGCTACCAGGTACGCCACAACCTCGGAATCGGCGGCAACATCAACGTACGGGACTCGGCGATCGCGACCGACTTCAGCACACGCTGGTTCGTGGACCGTGCCGGCCCGTGGGGGCGCTCGCGTCTCCAGCTCGACCAGGCGCGGACAGATTCCGGACGCCGCGAAGACCTGCAGCTGACGCTCGACCAGGACCTGCCGATGAAGCAGGGTTCGCGACTGGCGATCTCGACGACCCTCGGGAGCGTCGACGTCGATGGCGAAGGACGCACCGAAACCATCACGATGGCCGCGCTGGGCGGCATCGACATCGGTGACCGCACCCGTCTGGACGGCAACGTGCGCTGGACGCGCGGCAGCGGTCCCGCCGCCTATCGTGGCGCCGACATCAACCTGAGCCTCAACTGGCGGCTGGCGTCGCGATGGTCGCTTCAGGCCAGCGTCTACCGAAGCGCGGGTGAGCAACGCTCGCCATTCCAGATCGACCCGCTGGCTCCACCCGATCAGTTCTTCCCGTTGCCGAGCGAAAGCTCCGTGTTTCTGAGCATTCGCTACGAAAAACAAGCGGGCACACCAGTGGCGGTACTCGGCGGCGGTCCGGGCAGCGCCATAGGAACGGTCACCGGGTCGGTGTTCCTCGACGAAAACGACGATGGACTGCGCTCTGCGTCTGAACTGCCCGCAACCAACGTCACCGTCATCCTCGACGGCCGCTACGCCGTACGCACCGACAGCCAGGGCGAGTTCGAATTCCCGCGCGTGGCGATCGGTGCGCACACCATCGAGGTCGTGCCGGACAACCTGCCGCTGCCCTGGTTCCTCGCCGAGGACGGCGACAGCCGGGCCGTGGAGGTGCGGGTGCGCGACACCACCCGCGTGGACATCGGCGCGAGGAGGCAGCGATGAACCGCCACGCACCCCCGTTGCCGCGCAAGCGCGGATTGATGCTGCGGCTGCTGGTGCTGTTCGTGGCGGTCGCGCTAGCCGTCACCCTGCAGGCCGGCGAAGGCAAGGCCGCGGGGCACCGGGCGGTCGAGGCCGAACCGGCTCCGCAGCAGCGGCAGGCTGCCTGCGCGCCCCGGGTGGCCCTCAGGCACCCGGCTCTTCCGGCTGCGGCTCAGCCCAACGATGCCCGCAGCAGCGAGGCCAGCAGCGGCTGCAGCCGTTCGGCCCGGTCCGGGTTGTAGCGCCCGGCGTCCTCGTCCATGTAGCAGGGCTGGGCGATTTCCAGCTGGATCGCTTCCACGCCCTGCGCGGGATCGCCGTAGTGGCGCGTGATGTAGCCGCCCTTGAAGCGGCCGTTGGCCACCCAGGTGTAGTCACCCTGCCCCGCCAGCACCGCTTCGAGCCGCACCTGCGTCGCCGGCGCGCAGCTTTCGCCGCCGGCGGTACCGAGGTTGAGGTCGGGCAGCCGGCCTTCGAACAGGAAAGGCAGCACGCTGCGGATCGAATGGCCCTCCCACAGGACCACGCGGCCATGGGCCGAGCGCAGGCGCTGCAGCTCGCCGGCCAGCGCCTCGTGGTACGGCCGCCAGTAGCGTTCGACGCGTTCGCGCACTTCATCGGGGCCCGGCTCGTGTCCGGGCAGGTAGACCGGATCGCCGGTGAACCGTCGCGCCGGGCACAGGCCGGTGGTGTTCTGGCCGGGATAAAGCGAGACGTCGTCCGGCGGCCGGTTCAGATCGACCACGTAGCGCGAATAGTTCGGCACCAGCACCGATGCACCCAGCGCCCGGGCGAAATCGTAGAGCCGGCTGACGTACCAGTCGGTGTCGGGCACGCCGCGCGCGGCATCGGTGACCCGCGCCGCGATGTCCTCGGGCAAGGCGATGCCGTCGTGCGGCAGGCTGACCAGCAGCGGCAGTTCGCCGCGATGGAGGCTGAAAACGTCGCTCATGCGAGCCAGTTTAGCCGGCGAAGCGCATGGGGGCGTAGGGCGCCGGGTCGATCGCCGGCGTGCGGCCGGTCATCAGGTCCGCCATCAGGCGCCCGGTGCCGGCGCTCATGCCCATGCCCATCATGCCGTGCCCGGTGGCCAGGAACAGGTTGTTGTGTCCCGGTGCGCGGCCCAGGATCGGCAGGTCGTCCCAGGTCATCGGCCGCCAGCCGTGCCACTCCTCGCGGCGCGCCGGACCCGTGGGTTCGACCAGGTATTCGGCGGCGCCGCGCTCGAGCGCGTCCAGGCGGCGCGGGTTGGCCGAGTCGTCGAAACCGCTGAACTCCATCGTGCTGCCCAGCCGGTAGCCGTCGTCCCAGGTGGTGACGCAGACGCTGCGCTCCTTGAGCACCAGCGGCCGGCGCGGCGCCAGCGACGGCCGCTCGTAGGTGATCGAGTAGCCCTTGCCGGGCTGGATGGGGATCGGCAGGCCCAGGTTGGCGGCGAAGCCCGCCGACCAGGCGCCCATCGCGATCAGCACGCGCGCGCCGCTGCGCCGGCCCTCGCTGGTCTGCACGGCCTCGATGCCGTTGCGTCCGCGTTCGAAACCATTCACGCGCACGCCTTCCTCGATCACGCCGCCGGCCTCGCGCACGATCCGCGCCAGTTCGGCGGTGAACCGGTCGGGGCGGAGCTGGGCGTCGCCGGGGAAATGGACGGCGCCGGCCAGGCCGGGCTTGAGCGCGGGTTCGTCGGCCGCCAGCGCGGCCCCGTCCAGCACGCGGGCCGCGATGCCAAGCTCGGTCAGGATCGGCAGGTCACGCTGGTGGTGCGCCAGCGCCCTCGGCGTGCGGAAGACGTAAAGCAGGCCGCCGGCCTCGAAGCCGCAATCGAGGTCCTGGCCATAGACCAGGTCCTCGACCAGGACCCGCGAGTATTTCAGCAAGGCGCCCTTGGCCAGGGCACTCTCGCGCCAGTGGCGGGTATTGCAGCGGCCCGCCACCTTGCCCAGCCAACGGGCAAGCGCCGGGTCCCAGCGCGGGCGGATGTACAGCGGCGCGTCCGGCCGCAGCATCCAGCGCAGGGCCTGGCCGACCATGCCCGGCGCCGCCAGAGGCGCGGCGTGGCTGGGCGTAAGCGTGCCGCAGTTGCCCCATGAGGTGGCGGCGCCGACCTTGCCGGCGTCAAGCACGCGCACCGAGCGTCCCTCGCACAGCAGGTAGTGGGCGCAGGCCAGGCCCACCACGCCCGCACCCAGCACCAGCACATCGGCATCGTGGCTCATGCCGCGCAGTTTACCCGCGCCGCATCGCCGGCAGGTGCAGGTAGGTGGCTGCGCGCCAGGCCCACTCGCCCGGGCCGAAGCGGAAACGCGCCATCCACCAGTGGCTCAGCGCCACCTGCAGCACGAAGAAGGCGAACACCGCCACTGGCTGCCAGGCCCGCGGCAGCTGTTCGAAATAGCCCAGGCCGTAGCCATAGAACACCAGCGTGGCCACGATCGACTGCAGAAGGTAGTTGGTCAGCGCCATGCGCCCGGCCGGGCCGAGCAGGCCGAACAGGCGCGCGGTGGCCGGTGCCTGCAGCGCATGCACCACCCAGGCCAGGTAGGACAGCGCCATGACGGCGCCGCCAAGCATCTGCAGCGCCTGCGCCGTGGACGCGCGGATGTCGAGGCGACCGAAATCCATCGTCGGCTCCAGCCAGTACGACACCAGCACCATCGCCAGGCCCGCCGGCAGCGCGACCCAGCGCAGGCGGGCAAACAGGCGGGCATGCTCCTGCGGCCGCGCGATCGCGCCGCTGCGCGCGAACCAGGCGCCGATGAGGAACAGGCCCAGGATGAAAAGGCCATAAACGACCACGTACCCGATCATGCTCAGGAAGTCATCGATGCGCTGGCCCGTTGCCTCGGCAAAGCTGCCGCTGCCATAGGCCAGGCGCTGCGCCTCGATCTGCGCGCCCATTTCCTGGCTCTGCTCGACCAGTGCCTTGTTGAATTCCACGCTGGCCTCGCCGGGCATGGCCTGCATGGCGCTGCCCATCAGGCCAAAGGCCAGGGTCACCAGCGCAGGCACCAGCATCAGCCCGATGCCCCACTTGGGCAGGCGCGACTGCGGCGTGCCGCGGAAGAACAGCAGCATCACCAGGCCCATCAGCGCATAGGTGACCAGGATGTCGCCCGACCACACCAGCAGCGCATGCACCAGGCCGATCGCCAGCAGGGCCAGCACCCGCCGCAGGTAAACAGCGACGAAGGGCCGGCCGGCGGCCTGGGCGCGCGCCAGCATGATCGCGAAACCCATGCCGAACAGCATCGAGAACAACGGGAAGAACTTGCCCTGCACCAGCAGGTAGATGGCCGTGTCGACCCAGCGATCGGCGCCGGCGAGCTGCGGGTCGACGCCGGTCATCGAGTTCATCAGCGGGCCGACCATGCCCTCGATGTTCATCAGCAGGATGCCCAGCAGCGCGAACCCGCGGATGGCGTCGAGCGCCTGGATGCGGTCGGCGCTGGTGACGGGCGCGAGTGGAATCGTCTGGGTCATGGCATGGGGCCTCCCCGCCCCGTCGCCACCTTAAACCAGTTTCAGTGCTGGACGCCGCCGTCGCCGTGCACGTGGCCGTGCTCGATCTCGACCGCTTCGGCTTCACGCACGCCGACGATCTCGACCTGGAACTGCAGGGTCTTGCCGGCCATCGGGTGGTTGAGGTCGACGTCGACCACGGTGGCGCCGACCTTGACGACGGTGACCGCACGCGGCCCCATCGAGGTTTCCAGCACGATCTGGTCGCCCGGGCGCACGCGCGAATTGCGCAAGTGCTTCTTGGGCAGGCGCTGCACGTAGTTCTCGCGGCGCTCGCCGTAGGCTTCTTCCGGGCCCACGGTGACTTCGAACGAATCACCCTCGGCCTTGTCCATCATCGCGGCCTCAAGGCCCGGGATGATGTTGCCGTGGCCGACCAGGATGGCCATCGGGTCGCGGTCACGCGAGGTCTCGACGGGCTCCTGGCCCGGCTCGGAAACGGTGTAATGGAAACGGACGACGCGGTTCTTCTCGATCTTCATGGCAAGCCTGGTAAAGGGCCGGTGACGCGACCGGCGGGGATGGGGCAAACTGCGCCCGTGAAAGCGAGCGCGCATTATCCCGGCCCCGCCTGCCCGGCGCCAGTTCCCCGCCTGGCCATCGTGCTGGTGCTGCTGTTGGCAGCCCTGCTGGCCGCCTGCGGCTCCTCGCCTCGACGCGCCCAGGCGCCCGCGGCCCCTGCCCTGCAGGTGGTCGACGTCGCCGCCGCCGACCCGCTGCTGGCCAACGAGGTGCTGATGCGCGCCCTCGGCCTGGTCGGCACGCCCTACCGCTGGGGCGGCAACACCCCGGACGGCGGCTTCGACTGCAGCGGCCTGGTGGGCTACGTGTTCCTGGATGCCGCGCGCATCTACCTGCCGCGCACCACCCGCGACATCGCCCGGTTCGACGCCAGCGAACCGCCGCGCGATCGCCTGGCGCCCGGCGACCTGGTGCTGTTCGGCGACAAGGGCGCGATATTCCATGTCGGCATCTACGTCGGCGAAGGCCGCTTCGTGCATGCGCCCAGCACCGGCGGCACGGTGCGGCTCGATCGGCTCGACGGGCCCTACTGGGGCCGGCACTACACCGGCGCGCGGCGCATCCTCGACTGAGGCCGCGGCATCACGCCGCCGGTGGCGGCTCCGGTTCCGGCCGCAGCCACAGCCACAGCCCGACCACCGCCATGATCGCCGTGCCGATGCCGGCCATCCACCACTTCGGCGCCGTGGCAAACATGATCAGGCTGCTCAGCGCCATCGTGCCGATCGCCCAGTATTTCGCCCGCCGGTTCACGGCGCCGCTGGCCTGCCATTCGCGGATCATCGGCCCGAAGGTGCGGTGCGCCAGCAGCCTGGCGTGCAGGCGCTTGGAACCGCGCGCCGCGGCAAACGCGGCCAGCAGTACGAAGGGCGTGGTCGGCAGGCCGGGCAGGAAGATGCCGATGATCCCCAGCCCCAGCGCCACGTAGGCCAGCAACAGCCACAGCCAGCGCCGGGCATGGTGGAGCGGGCGCATCGGCCGGTTCACGCGTTGATCTTGGCGACGGCCTGCTCGATGTCCTTGCTCAGCGACATCACGTTGAGCGCGTACTCGGCGAGCTCCTGGTCGGACGCGTCCGAAGGCGTCCACGGCGGCACCGGCACCGGCTTGCCCTCGGGGCCGTCGAGCGCGACGAAGACGATCATGCAGTGCGTGCACAGGCGTCCTTCGCCGTCGGTCATCGGGTCGCGCGCGAACACGTCCACGTAGAAATGCATGCTGCTGGTGCCGGTGTAGACCAGCTTGGCGCTGACGGTGACCATGTCCGAAGTGCGGATGGGCGCGACGAAGCGGATGCCGCCCACCGCCACCGTGACGCTGTAGCGGCCGGACCAGCCCACCGCCGCGGCGTAACCCACCTGGTCGATCCACTTCATCACCACGCCGCCGTGCACCTTGCCGCCGTAGTTGACGTCGGTGGGTTCGGCCAGGAACCGGAAGGTCAGCTCGCGCTGTTCACCGCTCATCGGACTTGCTCCCTGGTTCCTGGCGCCGACGCCGTTCCCGCAGAAGCCACGGCCTCGCGCACCCGGCGTCGGCGCATGCGCGCCTGCAGCTGGTCGCGGCGACGGGCGAGCTCGCGGGCCCGGCTGATGCGGCCCGCTTCGTCGGCGGCCGCGCCAAGCGCTTCGCGCGCCCGGCGAAAATCATCGTAGGCCGCCACGACGTGGCGGATCTGGCGCAGCAGCAGTTCGAGCATGATCGCGTCATCGAGCAGGCCGATCACTGCGACGTCGTCGGGGATCAGGTCCTCGGGGTCGCTGAAATACGCCAGCAGCTTCAGCACCTCGGCGCGTTCGGGGCGCGGCAGCGACCAGGCGTCGTCCTCGAGCATGTCCACCAGCTCCACCACCTGCAGCAGCCGGCGGCGGATGTAGCCCGGCGCGCATTCGATCGGCAGGGTCTGCAGGCTGTGCCGGGCCGCGGCGACGATGTCGCATTCGTCCGCGCAGGACACCCGCCGTTCGGCCCGTTCCAGGGCCTCGTGGAAACGCTCGATGTCCCCGGGCTCGAGTTCGAAGCTGATTTTCATGCCGCCATCCTACGCCAGCCTGAACACCGCGTTCACCTGCCGAAAGGCCCGGGGATGGCCTGCGGCCCCCGTATAGCGTAGAGTGCGCGACGTTTGCTGCACCGGCTGACCGTTTTCCCCCGGTATGCCCCGCCGCCAGGCCCCAGCCCCGCTGGACCTGCGCCAGGCCCCACTCCGCACGCCTTTCGTTGCGCAAACACGCCCGGCCGCCCTGGCCTTGCGACAAATCAGAAGCAAGACTCGCAGCGCGGTTTCAGGGAACGCTCCGGGTTACACCACGGAGCAAAATCGATGAATTTCCAGTCCCTTGGGCTTGCGCCCGAGCTTGTCCGCGCGCTGTCGGACGTTGGCTACACCACCCCCACCCCGATCCAGGCGCAGGCGATTCCGCTGGCGCTGGCCGGCCACGACCTGATGGGCGGCGCCCAGACCGGCACCGGCAAGACGGCCGCGTTCGCGCTGCCGCTGCTGCACCGCCTGGCCGAAGCCGGCCCGATGCGCGGCCCGCGCAAGCCGCGCGCGCTCGTGCTTACCCCCACCCGTGAGCTGGCCGTGCAGGTCAACGACAGCCTGCGCACCTATGGCAAGCACCTGCGCATGAACACCGCCACCGTCTACGGCGGCGCCGGCATGCAGCCGCAGATCGAAGCCCTGCGCCGCGGCGTCGACGTGCTGGTGGCCTGCCCGGGCCGCCTGCTCGACCACCTCCAGCAGCGCACCGTCGACCTGTCGCAGGTCGAGATCCTGGTGCTCGACGAAGCCGACCGCATGCTCGACATGGGCTTCCTGCCGGCGATCAAGCGCGTGCTTTCGGCGCTGCCGCGCAAGCGCCAGACCATGCTGTTCTCGGCGACCTTCGAAGAGTCGATCAAGAAGCTGGCGCTCGAGTTCCTCACCAACCCGCAGCAGGTCCAGGTCACGCCGCTCAATGCCACCGCCGCCAGCGTCAGCCACGTCGTGCACCCGGTGGATACGCCCCGCAAGCGCGAGCTGCTGATCGAGATCCTCAGCAAGCGCCACCAGGACCAGATCCTGGTGTTCGGCCGCACCAAGCACGGCTGCAACCGCCTGGCCGAGCAGATCGAAAAGGCCGGCATCAGCGCCGTCGCCATCCACGGCAACAAGAGCCAGGGACAGCGCCTGAAGGCCCTGCGCGACTTCAAGTCGGGCCAGGCCCGGGTGATGGTCGCCACCGACGTGGCCGCGCGCGGCCTCGACATTCCGCTGCTGCCGCTGGTGATCAACTTCGACCTGCCGATGGTTGCCGAGGACTACGTGCACCGCATTGGCCGCACCGGCCGCGCCGGCGCCAGCGGCGAAGCGGTGTCGCTGGTCGCCCAGGACGAAAGCGGCCTGCTGCGCGCCATCCAGCGCGTGCTCAAGGCCGACATCGCGGTGGTCGAAGTCGAGGGTTACACCCCGACCAGGACCCTGCGCATGGGCAACGACAATCCGGTGCGCGGCCGCCCTGCCGGCAACCGCCCGCCGCCGCGCCGCGAAGGCGCCCCGCGCGGTCGTCGTCCGCACGGCGGCGGTGGTGAGCGCCACGCGCACGCCGGCCCCAAGGGCCATGGCCCGCGCGGTGGCGGCGAGCGTCGCCAGGGCACCACCGACAGCGCGCGCTGAGTGCGGGAAAGGGGACGGGTGCAATTGGCCCGCTCCATTTCCGCAGCGGAGAGATGACGGGGCCAATTGCACCCGTCCCCAACAAAAAAGGCCGCCCAGTGGGCGGCCTTCGCGTGCCGGGCCGGAAGTTATTCGGCGACGCTGAACCCGCCGTACTGGCCCAGCTGCTCCAGCACCGCCTTGTCGCCGACAACCACGATCGACTGCTGCGCCGGCTGGAAATACTTGCGGCCCATCGCCTGCACCTGCTCCGCGGTGACCTCGCGGATGCGCGGCACGTAGTCGCCGATGTATTCCGGCGGCAGGCCGAGCAGCCAGTTGCCGGCGAGCAGGCCGGCCACCGAACGCTGCAGCTGGTTGGAGATCAGGTAGCTGCCGGCGACGTAGCGCTTGTTCATCTCCAGCTCCTGCGCCGGCACCGGCTCGCTGGCGAGACGGTCGAACTCGGCGAAGAACTCGCCCACCGCCGCGCCCGTCACCTCGTTGCGCACGTCGGCACTGGACACCAGGGCACCACCGGCCGCCAGGCTGCGCTGGCCGAGGCGGGCACCGTAGGTGTAGCCCTTGTCTTCGCGCAGGTTCTGCATCAGCCGGCTCGAGAAGCTGCCGCCAAGCACGGTTCCGGCCAGGTCCAGCGCAATGCTGTCCGGATGGGTCGCGCGGATCGCCGGGCGACCGATGCGCACGGTGGACTGCACGCTGCCTTCGCGCTCGAGCAGCACGCGCGTCGGCATCGCGCCGGTGCGCGCGGCCGGGGTGGCCGCCGGCGGTTCACCCTGCGCCTGCCAGTCGCCGAAATGCGCCTTGGCCAGCGCCAGGGCTTCGTCCTCGCCGATGCGGCCGGTGATCACCAGCAGGGCGTTGTCCGGGCGCAGCCGGCGCGCGTGTTCGGCCACCAGCTGTTCCCGGTCCATCGCGGTGATGCCGGCTTCGGTGGCCTGCGTGCGGGCGTAGGGATGGTCGCCGTACAGGGCCTTGAGCATGGCGCGTTCGGCGCGGAAACCCGGCTGGGCCTCGGCGGCCTTCAGGCCCTGCAGCGCGTTGGCTTTCGCCAGGTCGATCTCCGCCTGCGGGAAGCTCGGAGTGCGCGCCACTTCGCCGAGCAGGGCGGCCATCTCGGCCGCCTTGGACGGCAGCGCATTGGCGTTGATGGCCAGGCCGTCGGTGCTGGCATAACCACCGATGCCGCCGCCCAGGCCCTGGGCGAGCTCGGCGATTTCGCGCGAATCGCGCTCGGCCGTGCCTTCGGTCAGCAGGCCGGCCAGCATCGACGCGAAGGCCGGGGTTTCGGGGCCATCCGCCGCGAGGCCGGCATGCTTGAACACCAGCACGTAGTCCACGCGCGGCACGCCGTCGCGCGGTACCACCCAGACCTGCAGGCCGTTGTCGAGCGTGTGGCGCGCGACCTCGGGCACCGGCAGCGGGCGGTCGGGGGCGAAACCGGGCAGGCCCGCAGGCATCGCCACCATGTCGGCGGCGAACGCGGCGGGGGCCAGGGCCACGGAAACCAGCAGGGCGATCGCAGTCTTTCGAAGGTTCATGGGTTCACTCCTGGCCGGCTTTGGCGGCGGCCGCTTCGAGCATCGCGGCGGGCTTGCGGTCGATCACGGTGCGGTTCTGCGCCGTGAGGTAGGTGCGCGCGACGCGCTGCAGGTCTTCCGAATCGACCTCGTCGACCCAGACGGGGATCTGGTTCACCACGCTGGCGTCGCCCCAGATCGCCTGCAGGCGGGCCAGGGTGTCGGCGCGGCCGAGGAAACTTTCGAGGCCGTTGTTCCAGTCAGCCAGCATCTGCGTCTTGACGCGTCCGAGCTCCTCGTCGCCGACGCCTTCCTCGGCGATACGCGCGATCTCCTCGTCCACCGCCGCCAGCACCTGGTCGGCGCTGTACTGCGGCTTGTAGAGCGCGAACAGCGTGAGCAGGGTCGGGCCGTCGAACTCCCAGGGGCTGGTCAGGCCGAACAGGACCTGGCCGTTGATGGCCATCTCCCGGCCCTTGATGATGCCCTGGTAGAAACGCGAGGCATCGCCGCCGGCCAGCACCTCGGCCAGCACCGCGGTGGCGGCGTGGTCGTCGCTGCCGCGTTCGGTGATCTTCCAGCCGACCGCGAGCGCCGGCACCTGGGCCAGTGCATCGGATTGGGTGAGGCGCTTCTCGCCGGTGTTGATGGGTTCGGAGACATCCGGACGCGCCGGCGTCGGACGCGATTCGATGCCGCCGAAGTATTTTTCGGCCAGCGCGAAGCCCTCTTCCGCCGTCACGTCGCCGGCGATCGACAGCACCGCGTTGTTGGGGCCGTAGTAGTCGCGATGGAAGGCGGCCACGTCCTCGACGGTGGCGCCTTCGAGGTCCTCGAAGCTGCCGTAGCCGTCGTGGTTGTTTTCCCACTTCTGGAAGGCCTGCTGGTTGATGTCCAGCCACATGAAGCCGCCGTAGGGCTGGTTCTTCACGTTGACGCGGATTTCTTCCTTCACCACGTCCTGCTGGTTCTTCAGCGTCCGCTCGTTGAAGTCGAGGGTGGTCATGCGGTCGGCTTCAAGCCAAAGGATCGGCTCGAGCGCCGAGGCCGGCGCGACTTCGATGTAGTTGGTGAAGTCCGGGCGGGTCGAACCGTTGTTGCGACCGCCACCCGAGGTGATCACCTTGTCGAACACGCCCTCGCCCGCCACCGGCGTGCCCTCGAACATCAGGTGTTCGAACAGGTGCGCGAAGCCGGTGCGGTTGCGCGGTTCCTGGCGCATGCCGACCTTGTAGACCACGCTCACGCCGACGACCGGCGCGCTGTCGTCGGGCGAGACGACGACCGTGAGGCCGTTGTCGAGGGTGCGGGTCTGGACCGGGATTTCCCAGCGGTCGGAGGCCTGGGCGGAAGCGGACAGGGAAATCAGCAGGCCTAGCGCCAGCAGGCGTCGCGGTTGCGGTTTCATCGGGGGGCCACTCGTGGTCGGGAAAGTCCCGAGCCTAACCGCCCCGGCGCACCCGGCGCACCGTGACGAAGGTCATGGGCGCCTCAACGCCCGGTTTCGCCCGCTTCCATGCCGACATTGCTGCCGGCGTTGCGATAGGTGTCGAGGTCGAGCAGGCCACGTTCGCGGGCAACCAGGACCGGCACCAGCACCTGGCCGGTGACGTTGGTCATCGTGCGCATCATGTCCAGGATGCGATCGATGGCGATCAGGTAGCCGATGCCCTCCAGCGGCAGCCCGGCCGAACTGAGCACCACCGTGGCCATCACCACCGCCGTGCCCGGCACCCCGGCGGTGCCGAAGCTGCCCAGCACCGAAGCCAGCAGGATGATGAAGTACTGGGTGGCGCTGAGCTCGATGCCGAAGTACTGGGCGATGAACACCGACGTCAGCGCCGGGAAGATCGCGCCGCAGCCGTCCATCTTGATGCTGGCGCCCAGCGGCACCGCGAAGGCCGCGTATTCCTGCTTCACGCCGAGGTTGTGCACCGCCGAACGCAGCGCCGCCGGCAGCGCCGCGAAGCTCGACGACGTGGCGAACGCCACCTGCATCGCCGGCGCCGCGCCGCGGAAGAACTTCAGCGGGCTGAGGCCGTGCGCCGCCAGCAGGCCGCCGTAGACCACCACGATGTGCACCGCGCAGGCCAGGTACAGCGCCACGACGAAGCCACCCAGCGGCAGCAGGCGTTCGAAGCCGTAGGTGCCCACCAGGGCGGCGATCAGGCCGAAGGTGCCGATCGGCGTGAACTCGAGCACGAAGCGCGTCACCTGGATCATCGTCTCGCTGGCCTCGCCGGCCAGGGCGCGCAGCCGGGCGGTCTTCTCGCCCAGCTTCACCAGCGCAAAGCCCAGCAGGCCCGCGAAGAAGATGACCTGCAGGATCTTGCCGTCCGCGAGCGCCCTGAACGGGTTGGCCGGCACCACGTCCAGCAGCACCTGCACCGGGCCCGGCACCTCGCGCACCTGGTAGTCGGGCGCCATCGCCAGCTCGCCCAGGCCCAGGCCGGGCTTGAGCAGCCAGCCGGCCCCCAGACCCACCATCACCGCCAGCGCGGCCGTGATCGCAAACCAAAGGAAGGTGCGAGTGCCCAGCGCGGCGATCGACTCCTGCCCCGCCAGGCTGGACACCGCATTGATGACCGCGAAGAACACCAGCGGCGTGGCGATCATCTTGATCAGCGTGACATAGAGCGTGCCCAGCGGCTGCAGCCAGGTTTCGGCCGCCTCGCCCATCAGCCAGCCGGCCAGGGCGCCCAGCACGAAGCCGGCCAGCACGCGCTGCCAGAAGGGAATGCGGAACCAGGCGGAAACCAGGGCCATGCGGGCGACCTGCGGGTGAACGAATGCTGACGATAGCGGCACCGGCACCCCCGGTCATCCACTTCGTCACCAGCGGGAACACATCGTTGCGTGATAATGGCCGCCTGACCCCCGGAGACCCCATGACCATCCTGCTCTTCCTGGCCGGCCTGGCCCTGCTGATCCTCGGCGCCGAACTGCTGGTGCGCGGCGCTTCCCGACTGTCGCTGTCGCTGGGCATCGCCCCGCTGGTGGTCGGCCTGACGGTGGTGTCCTTCGGCACCAGCGCGCCGGAACTGGCGATCTCGATCAAGGCGGCCATGGACGGACAGACCGACCTGGCGCTTGGCAACGTGGTCGGAAGCAACATCTTCAACATCCTCTTCATCCTCGGACTGTCGGCCCTGGTGGCGCCGCTGGTCGTGGACCGGCAACTGATCCGGCAGGAGGTGCCGATCCTGCTGGGTCTGTGCCTTCTGGTGGGATGGATGGCGCTGGACCGGAGTGTTTCCTTCGGCGACGGGCTGGTCCTGGTCGCGCTGTTGTTTGCCTACGTCGGACTGCTTTATTACATCGGCCGTTCCTCGCCAGCGTCCGACATGGACGATGCGATGGTGACGGGCACTGCCTCGCCCTGGCTCTCCAAACTCTGGGTCCAGTTGCTCCTGATCGTGGTGGGCCTCGCGATGCTGGTGGTCGGTTCCCGCTGGCTGGTGCAGTCGGCGACGGTGTTCGCGACGATGCTCGGCGTCAGCCAGCTGGTGATCGGGCTGACGATCGTTGCCGCCGGCACCTCGCTGCCGGAGGTGGCAACCTCGGTGATCGCGGCGGCACGCGGGGAGCGCGAGATCGCGGTCGGCAACGTGATGGGCAGCTGCATCTTCAACCTGGTCTGCGTGCTGGGCATCAGCGCGCTGGTGGCGCCGGGGGGCCTGCAGGTGCCGGCAGCGCTGCTGGCCTTCGACCTGCCGGTCATGTTCGCGGTGTCGCTGGCCTGCCTGCCGGTGCTGTTCACGGGGCACCTGATCGCGCGCTGGGAAGGCGCGCTGTTCCTGGCCTACTACGTGTTCTACACGGTCTACCTGGTGCTCTGGGCGCAGGACCACGACAGCCTGGACGAATACAGCTGGGTGATGCGCACCGTCGTCATCCCGCTGACCGCCATCACCCTGGGCGTGGTCACCTGGCGCGAACTCCACAAACGCCGCCGCGCCTGACGCCCACCTCCTGTAGGAGCGCCTTCAGGCGCGAACTCCTTGACCCTCGACCAAGGGCAGGAGATTCGCGCCTG
>NZ_JAYRTE010000003.1:0-164066 GCF_041919775.1 Arenimonas sp.
GCCGCGAAGCTTCTCCCCCTCCCGTGGACACCCCCGCCGCCGCGGGTCAAAATCAGGCCATGCGCCTCACCGTCTCCGCCGAACGCAGCCTGCCCTGCACCCCTGAAGTCGCCTTCGAATTGGCGACCAATCCCGACCGTTTCCCCGTGTTCTTCACCGGCTTTGGCCCGGTGCGCGGCATCAGCGGCATCCGCCTGCACTCCGACCTGGCGGTCGGCAGCCAGCGCCGCGTGCATCTGGTGGACGGCAGCGTGCTCACCGAACGCGTGGTCGAACACGACCCGCCGGTGCGCCACGGCTACACGCTCAGCGGCTTCCGCCCGCCGATGGCCTGGCTGGTGTCGCAGGGCGAGGCCATGTGGAGCCTGGCCGGCCACGAGTTCGGCTGCCGCGTGCGCTGGGACTACGAATTCACGCTGGCCAGGCGCTGGCTGGCGCCGGTGGCCGTGGTCGTGCTGCACCTGTTCATGCGCCGCGCCATGCACCGCTGCCTGAAGAACATGGCCCGTTCGCTCGAAGCCCCGCTGGAAGCCGCGCCCTGATGGGCGAATGGCTGCTGCTGGCGCTGGCGCCGGTGTTCCTGGGGTTCGTGATCTGGGAAGCCTGGTACTGGCGCCGCCGGCAGCCGGCGATGTACAGCTGGCGTGACACGCTGTCCAACGCCAGCCTGGCGCTGATGCACCAGGGCGCCGACGCGCTGGCCTGGCTGCTGCTGATCGGCGTGTTCTGGTGGGTGCACCAGTTCCGGCTGTTCGAGATCCCGACCACCTGGTGGACGATCGCGCTGCTCTTTGTCGCGCAGGACTTTTGTTATTACTGGTTCCACCGCGCCGCGCATCGCATCCGATGGTGCTGGGCTTCGCACGTCACCCATCATTCGTCCGAGCGTCTGAACCTGTCCACGGCGTTCCGGCAATCGATCACCTATCCGATCTCGGGCATGTGGCTGTTCTGGCTGCCGCTGGCCTGGGTCGGGTTTTCGCCCACGCACATCGTCACCGTGGTCGCGATCAACCTGGCCTTCCAGTTCTTCGTGCACACGCAGGCGGTGGGGCGGCTGGGCTGGCTGGAACACGTCTTCAACACGCCTTCGCACCACCGCGTGCACCACGCCAGCAACGGCCGCTACATCGACCGCAACTACGCCGGCGTGCTGATCGTCTGGGACAAGCTGTTCGGCACCTTCGAACCCGAGGACGCGGGCGAGCCCTGCCGCTACGGCCTGGTCAAACCCGTGCGCAGCCACAACCCCCTGGTGCTGACCTTCCATGAGTGGGGCGACATGCTGCGCGACGCCTGGCGTGCGCGCGGGCCGCGGGCGCGGCTGGGCCAGCTGTTCGGGCCGCCGGAGCGGACGCTGTCGCAGCGTCCTCATCCGCGTCCGCCGCGTTCGTCGGCCCCGGCTTCGACGGCGTCGTAGGTTCCGGCCCACAGGGGCGCCGGCTGGCGTTCGCCGGCGACCAATACCCGCCCCGGGGTGGCCGACAGCACCAGTGCTTCAGCCTTGTGGATGTCCGGGCGCGGCAGCGCCTTCGGAGGGCGCGCGAGTACCTGCGGCCAGTCTTCGCCGGCGGCGCGTTGCCAGCGGTACATCCCGGTGTAGGTGAGCAGTACCAGGTCGCGGCCGTCGGCGCTGATGTCCATCGCCGTGGCTGCGCCCTGCACGCTGCCCGCGGGTGGCGATGCCAGAAAGGTCGCGGTGACGGGCGCGGCTGCGTCGCGTGCGGACAGCGGCACGCGGTAGAAGCGCGGGACCGGGTCGCGTTTGCTCACCAGCAGCAGGTCGCCGGAACGGGCGTCCACCGCCATGCCTTCGACGTCCCGTGGTCCATCCGGGAACCGCAGGCGCAGCGACCATGCGATGCCAACGCTGGCCTGCCCGGGCCCGGGCTCGGGCACGGCGTGCACGACCACGGATTCGCGGCGTGCCCGGTTGTCGCCCGTGTCGCCAAGCAGCAGCCAGGCGTTCCCGCCGTCGCGCCAGCTGGCCAGGCTTTCGGTGTCGTGCAGCCAGGCGCCGGTGACCCAGACCCTGCCCAGGGCCCGCCCATTTTCGTCGAGCCGGAACAGGCGCGGCAGGCTGCCGCTGTCGTTTATGCCCCAGAGTTCGCCGGCGTGGCCCGGGGATGTTTCCAGGCCACTGAGTTCGGTGAGGGACCGATCCTCTAGCCAGTGCGCGCCCGTCGGCAGCACCGGAGCGGGGTCGCCGGCGCAGGCCGCCAGGGCCAGCGCCAGCAGGCAGGGCCAAACCCGCGCCACGGGGGCGCGGGCGTCGTCTGTGGTGAACGGCATCAGTCGTGGTCGGGGCGCGCGTCGATGATGCGACCGTCGTAGCCGCTGATGCGCAGCTCCATCAGCTGGCCGTCGGGGCCCATGGCGTCGGCGTCCCAGAGGGCGCCATCGCGGTCGACGTCATGGATTTCCCGGTAGCCGGCCGACTCAAGCGCCGCCAGGACTTCGCTGAGTTCGATCAGGCGGCGCGGGGAACGGGCGTCGAAGATCTCGCCATTGGCCGGATCCACCGATACTTCGCCCCAGCGGCCGTCGTCGCGCTGCACTTCGGCCTCCCACAGGCCGTCGTCGAATTCCAGTTCGCGCACTTCCCCGTAACCGGCCGCGCGCAGGGCGTCGAGCGCCTGCTGGCTGTCGGGCATGGTGGCCTGGGCGGCAGCGAGGCCGGCAAAACCCAGGGTCGCGGCGCAGGTGAGGATGAGGGTTTTCATGATGGGGCTCCTTGGTGGCGTCGGATGACGCGTCGGGGGCCAGTTTCCGGAGCCGGCCTAACGCGGCCATGATCGAGCCGTTCACGCTGCTGTTAATGAGCTGGGGCATGCTGCGCGCATGCGACTGCGAACCCTTGCCCTGCTGAGCCTGGCTGCGATTGCGCAGCCCCTGACGGCCAGTCCGCCGGCCGCCGGTGGTCGCGCGGTCACGGCCGCGCCTGCGGAGGCACCGGTCCTGCGCCAGCGCGACCACGAGCGCGTCCGCGATGCGGTGGCGCGCGGCGAGATGGTTCCACTGGAAACGATCCTGGCGGACGCGCAGCGTCGGCACCCGGGCCGGGTGCTCGAAGTGGAGCTCGAGCACGACGAGTACGAAGTAGAGATCCTGGGCGCCGACGGGGTGGTTCGCGAGCTCGAGTACGACGCGCGCACCGGCGAGCTGCTCGAGGTCGAGGTCGAGGACTGATGCGCGTATTGCTGGCAGAGGACGATGCCGCGCTGGCATCGCAGCTGGCAGGCGCACTGGCCGCGGCCGGATACGCGGTCGACCATGCCGAAGATGGCCAGGACGCGGAGTTCCGGGGCCAGACCGAGGATTACGACGCTGCGGTGCTGGACCTGGGCCTGCCCGGCATGGACGGCCTGGCCGTGCTCGACGCCTGGCGCGGCGCGGGGCGCCGCTTGCCGGTGCTGGTGCTGACGGCGCGTGGGCGCTGGCACGACAAGCTGGCGGGCTTCGATGCCGGCGCCGACGACTATCTGGTCAAACCCTTCCCGGTCGAGGAGCTGGTGCTGCGCCTGCGTGCCCTCATCCGCCGCTCCAGCGGCCACGCCCACCCGCGCATCCAGCGTGGCGCGCTGGTGCTCGACGACAATGCAGGGCGATTCGAGATCAACGGCGCCCCGGTCCTGCTGACAGCGCAGGAGCATCGCATCCTGGCCTACCTGGTGCATCGCGGCGACGCGGTGGTCAGTCGCGCCGAGCTGGGTGAACACGTCTACGAGCAGGGTTACGACCCGGATTCGAACGCACTGGACGTGCTGATCGGACGGGTCCGGCGAAAGATCGGCGGCGGCCGCATCGTGACCGAACGCGGCAAGGGCTTCCGCCTGGTGGACCTGCCATGAGCTTCCGCCGTTCGCTGCGCCTGCGTCTTCTGCTGGTCGGGCTTGCAGGCGTGGCGGTGGCGGCCTTGCTGCTCGCCTTGTGGCTGGGCCAGGCCTTTCGCGAGGCTTCACAGCGGACGTTCGACCGGGAACTGCAGGAGGAGCTGCACACCCTGCTGGTGGCCCTGGAAGCCGACGAACAGGGCAGGATATTCCTGCAGGCCGAACCCGAGGACCAGCATTACGCCCAGCCGCTTTCGGGCCACTATTGGTGGGTGATGGCCGGCGATCTGCAGTTCCGGTCGCGATCGGTCTGGGATGCGCAACTGCAACTGACCGTACCCACGGCTCCGGGACCTGCGCAGGTGCTTGAAATGCCGGGTCCACGCGACACACCGCTGCGCGCGATGGTGCAGGCGGTGGCGTTCGAAGGCGTTCGCTCGCCGGTGGTGGTCGTGGTAGCCGCGGACCGGACCCTGCTGGAGGCCGAAGCCGCGCAGTTCCGCTGGCTGGCCGGTGGCGCGGTGGCGCTGGTGACGGTTTGCCTGCTGTTGCTGCTGGCTCTGCAGATGATGTTCGCGCTGCGGCCACTGACCAAACTTGCGGACACCGCCAACCGCGTGCGCCGCGGCGCCACCGACCGATTCCCCGAAAAGGGCCTGCCCAGCGAAGTGGCGCCGCTGGCTCGCCATCTCAACGAACTTCTCGACCACCACGACCGCAGCGTGCGTCGCGCCCGCACTGCCGCCCAGGACCTGGCGCACGCGCTGAAGACACCGCTTTCGGTGTTGTCGCTGGAAGCCGCGCATCCGGGTGAAAAAACCGGTGAGGTGGTGGCGGAGCAGGTGGCGAGGATGCATGCCTCCGTGGACCGCCACCTGGGGCGCGGCGTGGCGATCGACCAGCGTGGGCGCACGCCGGTGGCACCGGTGGTGGACGCTTTGCTGGCCCTGATGCGGCGGGTGCACGACGGACGCGGCCTACGCTTTGAGCGCTTGCCGGGCGACGACCTGGTGTTCGCCGGATCCCGCGAGGACCTGGAGGAAATGCTGGGCAACCTGCTCGACAACGCCGGAAAGTGGGCGAGGTCCTGCGTCCGGGTGGCCTGGGGCGCTTCCCGGGACAGCCTGTGGCTGGAGGTTCGCGACGACGGCCCGGGTCTGCCTGAGTCGGAACGCGAGCAGGCGCTGGCTCGCGGCGTCCGCATGGACCAGCGGCAGCCCGGTTCAGGCTTGGGCCTGGCCATCGCATCCGACCTGGCGGAAGGCTACGGCGGCCGCCTCGTGCTGGGTCCGGTGGAGCCGTCCGGACTGTGCGCGCGCCTGGAGCTGCCGGCCGCCTAGCGACGGCGGGTTGGCCGGCAGCCCCCGGGGGCTGGCACACTCGTGGGCCGCCCCCCACCGGAGCACCGCGCATGGACCCCCGACGCCGTCGGAAACTCAAATGGGTGCTGTACACCGTGGCGGCGACCATTGTCGCGATCGCCATCGGCGCCAACTTCGACGTCCCAGAAAAGCAGCTGGAACGAAAGATCGAGCACCTGCACGGGGTGGGCAGCGCCCAGTTCCGGCGCGAGGTGGCTTCGCTGCTGGGCCCCGCGGTGGTCAACGGCAACCATGTCGAGGCCTACAACAACGGCGTGGAAATCTTCCCGGCCATGCTCGAGGCGATCAACTCGGCCGAGCAGACCATCAATTTCGAAACCTACATCTACTGGTCGGGCGACGTCGGCCGCCAGTTCGCCGAGGCCTTCGCCGCCAAGGCCCGCGAAGGCGTGAAGGTGAACGTGATCATCGACTGGGTCGGTGGCCTGAAGATGGACGAGGAGCTGCTGGCGATGATGGAAGACGCCGGCGCCCGCGTGGAGCTCTACCGGCCGCTGGAGTGGTACAACATCAGCCGCCTCAACAACCGCACCCACCGCAAGCTGCTGGTCATCGACGGCAAGGTCGGCTTCACCGGCGGCGTCGGCATCGCCGACGTCTGGAGCGGCAATGCGGAGGATCCCCAGCACTGGCGCGACATGCATTTCAGCGTGCGTGGCCCGGTGGTGTCGCAGATGCAAGCGGCCTTCAACGACAACTGGATCAAGTCCACCGGCGAGGTCCTGCACGGGCCGGCCTATTTCCCGCCGCAGCCGGAAGCCGGCGACATGGACGCGCAGGTTTTCGTCAGTTCGCCGGTGGGCGGCGGCGCGACGATGCACCTGATGTACCTGATGGCCATCGCCGCGGCGGAAAAGAGCCTGGACATCCACGCTTCGTACTTCGTGCCCGACGAGCTGGCGGTGGACGCACTCCAGGCCGCCATCAGGCGGGGCGTGAAGGTGCGCATCCTGGTACCCGGCAAGCACATCGACTCGGAAACCGTGCGCATCGCCTCGAAAAAACTCTGGGGCCCACTGCTCGAGGCCGGCGCGGAAGTCTATGAGTACAAGCCGACGATGATGCACGTGAAGATGATCATCGTGGACGACTTCATGGTGTCGGTGGGCTCGACCAACTTCGACGAGCGCAGCTTCCAGCTCAACGACGAGGCCAGCCTGAACATCTACAACCGCGAGTTCGCGCTGGCGATGCGCGAGGTGTTCGAGCGGGACCTGCGCCGCACGGAAACCTACGACCACCAGAAGTGGAGCGAACGTCCCTGGACCGAAAAGTTCATGGAAACGGCGATCATCCCGCTGCGTTCGCAGCTGTGAGTCGCGGCGTCCGCCGGCTGCTCGCCGCCGCGCTGGCGGGCCTGGCCGCCGCGCCGGCGGTTTCGGCGCAGCCGGCGCCGGCCGAGGCACCGACGGTGCAGCTCGAGCCCCTGGTGGTGACCGCCACGCGGCAGCCGTTGCCGCGGCTGGAGGTGCCGGCGGCGATCAGCGTGCTCGACGCCGGTGACCTGCGCGGTGCCCGCGCCGCGCTTTCGCTGTCCGAATCCTTGCCGCGCATCCCGGGCGTGGTGGTGCGCGAGCGGCAGAACCAGGCCCAGGACGTGCAGCTTTCGATCCGCGGGTTTGGCGCGCGCGCGAGTTTCGGCGTGCGTGGCGTGCGCCTGTACGCCGACGGCATCCCGGCGACGATGCCCGATGGCCAGGGCCAGGTGTCGCACTTCCTGCTGCCGGCCGCCGAACGCATCGAGGTGCTGGGCGGGCCGTTCTCGGTGCTCTACGGCAACTCCAGCGGCGGCGTGGTGTCGGTTTTCAGCGAGGCGCCGCCGGCGCAGGCCGGGGCGGGCGCCGAAGGCCTGGCCGGCTCCGACGGCCTGTGGCGCGCATCGGCCTCCTGGCGCGGGCCGGTGGCCGGAAATGCCGGGCTGCGCCTGGACCTGCAGCGCGCCGCCGCCGACGGCTACCGCCGGCATTCGGCCTGGCGCCGCGACGGGGCCCAGCTGCAGCTGCGCGGCCAGACCTCGCACGGCGGCGAGTGGACGGTGCTGGGCAACCATCTCGACCTGGCCGCGGACGACCCGCAGGGCCTGACCGCCGCCCAGCTTGCCGGCGACCGCCGCGCTTCGAGCCAGGGCGCGCTGCTGTTCGACACCCGCAAGACCGTCTCCCAGCAGCAGCTGGGCGCACGCTTCGCGCAGCCGGTCGGCGACGGCCACGAACTGGCCCTGGTGGCCTACACCGGCCGTCGCCAGACTTTCCAGGTGCTGTCGGTCCCGGTGTTCGTGCAGGCCAGCCCCAGCTCGGGCGGCGGCGTGATCGACCTGGATCGCGACTACCGCGGCTTCGACGCCCGCTGGCGCTGGCAGGCCACGGACACGCTGTCGCTGGTGCTGGGCGCCAGCCAGGAGCGCGCCGATGAAACCCGCTTGGGCTTCGAGAACTTCATCGGCAGCCAGCTGGGCGTGGTCGGTGCGCTGCGTCGCGACGAAGACAATGCCGTGCGCAGCGACGACGTGTATGCGCAGTTGGACTGGCAGCCCACCGATCGCTGGCGCTTCAACGGCGGCCTGCGCAGCAGCCGGGTGCGCTTCGATTCGCTCGACCGCTACGTGCGCGCCGGCAATCCCGACGACAGCGGCACGCGCCGGTATTCCCGGGTGTCGCCGGTGTTGGGCGTGCTTTACCGGGCCAGCGAACGCACCAGCCTCTACGCCAATGCCGGCCGCGGTTTCGAAACCCCGACTTTCGCCGAGCTGGCCTACCGCAGCGACGGCGCCAGCGGCCTGAACGAGCTGGCGCAGGCGCTCAGCCGCCACGTCGAACTGGGCCTGCGCTGGCAGCAGGCGCGCTGGCAGGGCGACCTGACGCTGTTCCAGGCCACGACCACCGACGAACTGGTGGTGGCGGCCAGCCAGGGCGGGCGCACGGTGTTCGCCAACGCCGGGCTGACCCGTCGCCGCGGCGCCGAACTTTCGCTGGCAATGGAGCTGGCGCCGGCCTGGTCGCTGGCGGCCAGCGCCACCTGGCTCGACGCCCGCTACCGGCGCGACGTGCCGGCCTGCGACACGCCGCCCTGCGCCGACGGCCTGCGCATCGAAGCCGGCCGCCGCCTGCCCGGCATCGCCACACGCACGGCCTGGGCCGAACTGCGCTGGCAGGCCGGCGAGCGCACCGACCTGTGGCTCGAGGCCCGCGCCAGCAGCCATTTCTACGCCGACGATGCCAACACCGCCGCCGCGCCGGGCCACGCCCTGCTGGGCCTGGGCGCCGAACAGCGTTTCGGCGACGGCCGCTGGACCGCCTGGGCGCGCATCGAAAACCTGGCCGACCGCCAGGTCATCGGCTCGGTGATCGTCAACGAAGGCAACGGACGCTACTTCGAGCCGGCGCCGGGGCGCACCTTCATGATCGGCCTGCGCCTGGATTCACCGCTGCAATGAAAAAACCCGCCACGAGGGCGGGTTTTCCAGGAAGCGATCGAAGCCGTGGGGCTTACTTGATCTTGCCTTCCTTGTACATCACGTGCTTGCGGACGACGGGATCGTACTTCTTGATCTCCATCTTGTTCGGGGTGGTCTTCTTGTTCTTGTCGGTCGTGTAGAAATGACCGGTGCCGGCAGAAGACGTCAGGCGGATCTTGTCGCGCTTGGATGCCATGGTTCAGTCCTCCTCAGATCTTTTCGCCGCGGGCGCGCATTTCGGCCAGGACGGAGTCGATGCCGTTCTTGTCGATGGTGCGCAGGGCGTTCATGGAAACACGCAGTTTGATCCAACGGTTTTCCGAGGCGACCCAGAAGCGGCGCTCGTGCAGGTTGGGAAGGAAACGGCGGCGGGTACGGTTGTTGGCGTGCGAGACGTTGTTGCCGCTCTGCACACCCTTGCCGGTAACTTGGCAAACTCGGCTCATTGTAGAACTCCTGGGTCAGGACTGGCCGCCCATAGCCCGGGCGGCGGCGGCCCCGCGCGGCGGGCCGGGTGGCCTGCAGGCGCATGCGATGCGGGATACAGCGAACGCTCCGCCAGGGGCCGGGATCGCACTACCGGGGCCAGGGCCTGGGGGCAGATGCGGAGCGAGCCGCGCATTATGCCCGCAGGCGGGCCCCGGGGCAATACTTATCCACAGGGGGGCTAATGCCCGGCCCGGTCGCGGTGCCAGCCGCGGTGCTGGATGTCGAGGTACAGGCTGTAGGCCGCGGTGAAGGTGGGGAAGAGGTTCTGCAGCACGCCCACCGAGTCCTGTTTGGACGAGAACAGGAAATAGCTCAGGGTCATCAGCGCCCCGACCAGGCTCATGTACCAGAACACCCGCGGGATGACCGGCTTGCCGGCCCGGCGCGAGGCGAAGAACTGGACCACCCAGCGGCCGCCGAACATCAGCGCGCCGGTGTAGCCGATCAGCTTCCACGGGGTGACGTGCAGGCCGGACCAGTCCAGCCACATGATTTCCTGGTTCATCATGGACTTACTCCAGTTCGCGCACGGCGGTGCGCCGGCTGCGCGCGATCAGCCAGGCCACGCCCATCAGGTCGCGGACGCCGACCAGGGCGCGGCCCAGGTTGGTGTACTTGGACGCCCCGGCGCCGCGCGGCCGGTGGTTCACCGGCACGCTGGTGGTGCGCCAGCCGGCCCGCTGCATCAGCGCCGGCAGGTAGCGGTGCATGTGGTCGAAATAAGGCAGGTCCAGGAAGGCGGCCCGCTCGAAGAGCTTGGTGCCGCAGCCGGTATCGGGCGTGGCGTCGCGCAGCAGGCGCGAGCGGATGGCGTTGGCCCACTTCGAGGCCCATTTCTTGCTGCCGGTGTCCTGGCGGTTGACCCGCCAGCCGGCGTAGAGCTTCACGTCGGCCGGGCCGGCGTCGCGGGCCGCCACCAGCTTGGGCAGGTCAGCGGGGTCGTTCTGGCCGTCGCCGTCGAGGGTGGCGACCCAAGGCGCGCGTGCGGCCTTCACTCCGTTGCGGATGGCGGTGCTCTGGCCCGACTGGGTTTCGTGCGCCAGCACCCGCAGCTCCGGGGTCGTCGCGCGGGCGCCCTGAAGCAGCGCCAGGGTGCCGTCGCGGCTGTGGTCGTCGACGAAGATCACTTCGAAGTCCAGCACGCCGCGCAGGGCGGCCACGGTTTCGGCCAGCAGCGCCAGCACGTTGCCTTCTTCATTGAAGGCGGGGATGACGACCGACAGCTGCGGGGAACTCACGGGGTGGACGGGCCTGGGTGCGGATCGATGGCGGATTCTCGCAGGTCGCCCGTTAAGACTTGGCTACGCCCGTCAGCCGCGCAGGCGCTCGAGGATGCCCTCGAGGCTGTCCAGGCCGTGGTAGCTGATCACCAGCTTGCCGCGGCCGCCGCGGCCGTGCTGCACGGCGACCTTGGCGCCCAGCTTTTCCGACAGCTCGCGCTCGAGCGCGGCGATGTCGGCGTCGGACTTCTTCTCCGGCCCCTTCGCGGGCTTCTTGCCGGGGATCTGGCCCTTGGCCATCAGCTGGGCGCGGCGCTCGACCTCGCGCACCGACCAGCCTTCGGCCACGGCTTCGCGGGCCAGGGCCAGCGCGGCCTGCGGCGCCAGCGTGAGCAGGGCGCGGGCGTGGCCCATTTCCAGCTGGCGCTCCTCGAGCAGCTTGCGGATGCCCTCGGGCAGCTCGAGCAGGCGCAGCAGGTTCGACACCGAGGCGCGCGAACGGCCGACGGCTTCGGCAGCCTGCTGGTGGGTGAGCGAGAACTCGTCGATCAGCCGGCTCAGCGCCAAGGCTTCTTCGAGCGGGTTGAGGTCTTCGCGCTGGATGTTCTCGATCAGCGCCATCGCGATCGAGGCGCGGTCGTCGACCTCGCGCAGCACCACCGGCACGTCGGTCAGGCCGGCCTGGGTGGCGGCGCGCCAGCGGCGTTCGCCGGCGATGATCTCGTAGCGGGCGACGCCGGCCTTGTCCTTGCCGATGGCGCGCACGACGATCGGCTGGATCAGGCCCTGGGCCTTGATGGACTCGGCCAGCTCGGTGAGTTTGTCCGGGTCCATGCCGCTGCGCGGCTGGTATTTGCCGGGCTGGAGCTGGTCGATGGGCAGCGTGTGCAGGCCTTCGCCGCCGGACGAGGCCTCGCCTTCAGGCGCCGCGCCCTTGTTACCGGTGCCCAGCAGGGCGTCGAGGCCGCGGCCGAGGCCGCGCTTCTTGCTGCTCATGCCATCTCCTTGTGCATCTTCTTCTCGCGCCGCACGATCTCGCCGGCCAGGCCCAGGTAGGCGATGCCGCCGCGCGACGAGCGGTCGTAACCCACGATCGACTGCCCGTGACTGGGCGCTTCGGCCAGGCGCACGTTGCGCGGGATGATCGAACGGAACACCTTGTCGCCGAAGTGGCGCGTCAGCTCGCCCGAGACCGCGTTGGCGAGGTTGTTGCGCACGTCGAACATGGTGCGCACGATGCCTTCGATCTCGAGCTGCGGATTGAGCTTGCCCTTGAGCGCGTTGATGGTGTCCACCAGCGAGCTCAGGCCCTCGAGCGCGAAGTACTCGCACTGCATCGGCACGATCACGCCGTCGGCCGCGGCCAGCGCGTTGAGCGTCAGCAGCGACAGCGAGGGAGGGCAGTCGATGATCAGGTAGTCGTACTTCTCGCGCAGCGGCGCCAGCGCGGTCTTGAGGCGCTGTTCGCGGGCCGTTTCGTCCATCAGCCGGATCTCGGCCGCGGTCAGGTCGATGTTGCCCGGCAGCAGGTCGTAGCCTTCGGGCGACTTCACCACCACCGATTCGGCCGAACATTCGCCCAGCAGGACTTCGCAGGCCGAATTGGCGAGCTCGCGCTTGTCCACGCCCGAGGCCATGGTGGCGTTGCCCTGGGGGTCGAGGTCGACCAGCAGCACACGCCGGGGCGTCTGCGCCAGCGCGGCGGCCAGGTTCACGGCGGTGGTGGTCTTGCCGACCCCGCCCTTCTGGTTGGCGATGGCGATGATGCGACCCATGGGGTCTCCTTGCGCGGCCCGGACCGGGGATTATGCCGGCTTGGCCGGGTCACGGGTGATCGTGACCAGGTGGCGGTCGCCTTCCAGGCCCGGGACGACCAGGGTTTCCAGGGCCTCGACCCGCCAGCCGGGCGGCATGGCGGCGATTTCGGCGTCGGGGCGCTGGCCCTTCATGGCGAGCAGGCGGCCGTCGGGCGCCAGCAGGTGGCCACCGACTTCCAGAATGCCGGCCAGGGTGTCCATCGCGCGGGCGGTGATCTGGTCGAAGGCGCCGGGCTCGTCCACGGCTTCGGCGCGGGATTCCAGCACCCGCACGTTGTCCAAACCCAGGCTGCGGACGACTTCGCGAAGGAAGCGGGTCTTCTTGGCGATGCTTTCGACCAGCGTGACCTGCAGGCCGGGCACGGCCAGGGCCAGCGGGATGCCGGGCAGGCCGGGGCCGGTGCCCAGGTCGGCCAGGGTGCCGGGCTTCACGTGGCGCCACATCGACAGCGAGTCGAGCAGGTGTCTGGCCACCATCTCGCGCGGGTCGCGCACGGCCGTGAGGTTGTAGGTGCGGTTCCAGCGGTCGAGCAGGGCCAGGTAGTCCAGCAGCCGGCCGGTCAGCGGCTGCGCCGGCAGGCCAAGCGCGGCCAGCCCGGCTTCAAGCTCGGGCAGGAGGTGGGAAAGCTGGTTCATGCCGCCATTATCGGCGTAGAACCGGGGTCAGAGTCGAATTTCCCTCGCGTCGCGTCGCACCGAGGTCCCACTTCGCGCGAAATTCGACTCTGACCCCGGTTTTGGACTCCCGGTTTCAGGCGACGCGGCAGCGGATGACGCGCAGGCCCTTGGGGGCCAGCTGCAGGTTCATGGCGGTCTTGAGGGCGTCGGCGGCGATGGGGGCATCCAGCAGCGGCAGGGCCTCGCGGATGACCAGGGCGTCGATGTCGTCCAGGGCCTCGCCGGCCAGCGCCGGGTCGAGGATCTGGTAGTACAGCTCGGCTTGCGCCCCTTTGGCGCCGACCACGGACAGGTGGTGGCCGATCAGGCAGACCGGCTGGCCCAGCTGGTCCAGCCCCGGCAGGGTCCAGCGCCAGCCCGGCCCCAGGGCGCGGACGAAGCGCCCGAAGCGGTGCACGGTGACCACGCTGTTGTCCGGCACCCGGCGAAAGCCGGTCAGCCAGGCCAGGGGGGCGAGGGGCATCGGCAGGGGCAAGAGCGGGGACATGAATGTCATGGTTGCCAGTTACTTAGCCGGGGTTTCTGAAGCATAGTCTAGTTAACGTGACTGTTCCCGGAATTCGGCCACCCCGCTGCCGGACCTGGCCGGCTGGGCAGAACACCAAAGTCCGTACTGGAAATACGGCTTATGGTGTTTCTGGTCATTTCTTGCCCACGTACGGACTATGGTGTTTTTAAGAAGGCCCAAATTGCTTCAGAATCAACGACCTGCTGTATTCCAGTACGGTGGGCGGACTTTCAGCAGGACCTGCTCAAAGGGGAAGGCGCGTCCTGCCTCGCGGCGGCCGGAAGGGGGTGAGGTTTGGAGTTGTCCGTGGATCTCAAGCCTTATTCGACGCCAGGATGACCGCGACGCCGCTTGACCGGCTGACCCACCACTGACACATCGTCGAGGCCGGGAACGACTCGTGCTGGTTCCGGTACAGCAGCCGCACAGCAAAAACTAAGATCCGGGCCCGGGTGCAAAAGGCGAGGGAGAGCGCCGAACCAGCCAAGGGACTTGGTGGCTGAGGCTACACTGCGACCAAACCCGGGGCTGGATTCCCCCGGTCCATTCCCTGGGCAATTTTCAGCGCGCAGGGGTGGTCATTTTTTGGGCGCACGTAAATACCAATGAGCCAACTCCAGAACATCGAAGCTATCGAGAAGCGCCTGTGGAGCGCCGCCGACCTCCTGCGCGCCAATTCCGGCCTGGCCAGCAACGAGTACTTCATGCCCGTGATGGGCCTGATCTTCCTCCGCCATGCCTACAGCCGCTACCTGGCGGTTAAGCCGCAGATCGAGGCGGGTCTGCCCACCCGGGGCGGCAAGGTCCGCGCGCTGACCAAGGAGGATTTCAGCCAGCAGGGCGCTATCTTCCTTCGCCCGGAAGCCCAGTTCGATTACCTGGTGTCCCTGCCGGATTCGGCCGACCGTGCGGCGGCGATCATCAATGCAATGGAGGGCATCGAGGCCGACTACGCCGCCCTGCGCGGCGTGCTGCCCAAGGCGGACTACCAGAAGATCGGCAACGACGACCTGGGCGAGTTGCTGCGCAAGCTCAACCCCGAAGAGCTCAAGTCCGCCAACGGCGACATCTTCGGCCGCATCTACGAGTACTTCCTGACCCAATTCGCCGACCAGGGCGCGCACGACGGTGGCGAGTTCTTCACCCCAATCTCCATCGTGCAGATGATCGCCAACCTGATCGAGCCGGAGCGCGGCAGCGTGCTGGATCCGGCCTGCGGGTCCGGCGGCATGTTCGTGCAGAGCGCCAACCTGGTGGAGCGCAACCACGGCGACCCCAGCAAGGCGCTGACCTTCTGGGGCATGGAGAAGAACGCCACCACCATTAAGCTGGCGCAGATGAACCTGGCCGTGCACGGGCTGCAGGGCAACATCGCCGAGGCCATCAGCTACTACAGCGACCCGCACGAGCTGGTGGGCAAGGCCGACTACGTGATGGCCAACCCGCCGTTCAACGTGGACGAGGTGGACGCGGAAAAGGTCCGCAACGACCCGCGCCTGCCGTTCGGCCTGCCCGGCGTGAACAAGGCGGGCAAGGTCAGCAACGGCAACTACCTGTGGATCTCCTACTTCTACAGCTACCTGTCCAAGCGCGGCCGCGCCGGCTTCGTGATGTCCTCGCAGGCGTCCAGCGCCGGGCGCGACGAAGCCAAGGTGCGCCAGAAGCTGGTAGAAACCGGCGACGTGGACGTGATGGTGGCCATCCGCGGCAACTTCTTCTACACCCGCACCGTGCCCTGCGAACTGTGGTTCTTCGACAAGGCCAAGCCCGCGCAGCACCGCGACCACGTGCTGATGCTGGATGCCCGCAACGTCTACCGCAAGGTGACGCGCAAGATCTACGACTTCAGCCCGGAGCAACTGGCCAACCTGACCAGCATCGTCTGGCTCTACCGCGGCCAGCAGGGCCGCTTCCTGGCGCTGGTGCGGGAGCATCTGTATGCCAGCATCCAGGCCGCCCTGGCCAGCCAGGCCCCGCTGCGCGAGGCGTACGGGGCGCTGGCCGCGTGGGCCAACCTGCTGCGCAGCCAACTGCAAGAGGGAGAGGCATTCGCGGCGCAAAGGGCATTGGATGATGCCGTCGAACAGTTCAACCGGGACTTCGTGGCCTTCAACGCCCAGGCCAATACCGTCGCCGCGGACGGGATCCCGGACGGTGCGGGCAACACCGAGCTCCATAAAGCCGCAGCGCGCTTGGCGCCGCTGGCCGACGCCAGCCGCGACCTGGTCAAGGCGGTGGATCACCTCTACAAGCTCGCCGGGCATGCGCTGGACGCCAGGCAGGGCGACGCCAATGGCCGCGACCTCAACCGCCAGCGCAAGGCCGCGGACGAGGCCCGCAAGGCCGCGGTGGACGCGCTGAAGCCGGTGCGCTACTTCCACCGGCAGGCGCTGTGGCTGCAGGAACGCTTCCCGGACGCCGAGCTGCGCGATGTGCCCGGGCTGGTGAAGCGGGTCAGCCGCGCCGAGATCGAAGCCAACGACTGGTCGCTGACGCCCGGTCGTTATGTCGGCGTGGCGCCGGAAGACGTGGACGAGGACTTCGATTTCGAGGCCGCACTGCGCGACATCCACGTCGAGCTGACGGGCTTGAACGAGGAGGCTGTTGCGCTGGCGGCGAAGATTGCGCGCAACTTTGAGGAGTTGGGGGCGTGATCGAATTTGTTGGTCCGATCAAAGACGTCTGCCTGGGTATCTATGATGGACCGCACGCTACTCCGAAAGAGTCTGATGTTGGTCCGGTGTTTCTTGGAATCAAGAATGTCACCAAGGACGGCCGTCTAGACCTGTCGGAAATCAGGCATGTTTCCGAGCAGGAGTTTACGCAGTGGACTCGGCGTGTCGTGCCCCGTAAAGATGACATTGTTTTTTCTTACGAAGCGACGCTGCACTTATATGCGTTGATTCCGGAAGGGTTCCGCGGCTGCCTGGGTAGGCGAATGGCTCTGGTTCGCCCTGACACAACCAAAGTGGTTCCTCGGTATCTTCACTACTATTTTCTGTCGCCTGCTTGGAAGGCGCTAATGCTCTCCAATGTCATGACGGGTGCGACGGTCGACCGCATTCCGATTGCCAGATTCCCTCGTTTTGAGGTGCGACTTCCGCGCCTGTCCGCCCAGCAACGAATCGCCGACACGCTCTCCGCCTACGACGACCTCATTGAAAACAACCGCCGCCGCATTGCGCTGCTGGAGCAATCCGCCCGCCTGTTGTACCGCGAATGGTTCGTGCACCTGCGCTTCCCCGGCCACGAGCACGTCAAGGTGGTGGATGGCGTGCCGGAGGGGTGGCGAAATTCAAATGTCGGCCAGGAGGCTGATTTCGTCGGGCGGGGCATCACGCCCGCGTATGACGACGAGGCCGATGGGCTTGTGATCAACCAAAAGTGCATCAGGGATCGTCTGCTCAATTTGAATCAAGCAAGAAGGCAGTCGAAGGTTGTGCCTGATCAGAAAATTGTTCGTTTTGGGGATGTTTTAATCAACTCAACAGGGGAAGGTACGTTGGGGCGAGTGGCACAGGTCCTGAAGGAGGTTCCCAACTGCACCGTGGATTCCCATGTCACCATCGTTCGCCCATCTGGACGTATTGGATCGCTTTATTTAGGTCGAGCTATTTCCGAGTTCGAAGAGTTGCTGAAGACAATGGGGCGTGGCGCAACTAATCAAACCGAACTTTCGCGTGATGACGTATCTGCGCTCTCGATTTTGGTTCCGAGTTCATCAATCGCAAGTGAGTTCGAGGATCAGATGTCGCCCGTTATCAGGCTGATCGTCAACCTCCTCGATCAGAATGAAGCTCTCAGCCTAGCGCGCGATCTCCTGCTCCCCCGGCTGATGAGTGGCGACCTGGTGGTTTGATAGGCTGGGCACAGGGGGCTTCCGCATGGCGTTGAACGAAGACACGCTGGTCCAGCAGACCACCGCCGACTACCTGCGCGATGTGCTGGGTTGGCGCAGCGAGTATGCGTACAACACCGAGGCGCTGGGCCCGGAAGGCAGCTTCGGCCGCAAGAGCGAACAGGAGGTGGTGCTGACCCGCATCCTGGGCGAGAAACTGATCGCGTTGAATCCGGGCCTGCCCGACGCCGCCTACCGGGATGCGCTGCGCCAGATCGTGGAGGTGGGCGCCGGCCTGCGCGGCATGGCGGCCAACCGCGAGAAATACCAGCTTCTCCGCGACGGGGTGAAGGTCAGCTACCGCAAGCCCGACGGCACGCTGGAAGCGCGCACCCTGCGCGTGTTCGACTTCGACACCCCGGAGAACAACGACTTCCTGGCCGTGCGCGAGCTGTGGGTCAAGGGCGAGCTGTACCGCCGTCGGCCGGACATCATCGGCTTCGTCAACGGCCTCCCGCTGCTGTTCATCGAATGCAAGACCATCCACAAGAACCTGCGCAAGGCCTTCGATCAGAACCTGAAGGACTACCAGGACACCATCCCGCATCTGTTCCATCACAACGCCTTCTTGCTGCTGGCCAACGGCAGCGAGGCCAAGGTCGGCGCGCTGGGCGGCAAATACGAGCACTTCCACAACTGGAAGCGGCTGGAGGAAGCCGAGCCCGGCGTGGTGGACATGGAAACCCTGCTGAAAGGTGTCTGCGACAAGCGCAACTTCCTGGACCTGTTCGAGAACTTCATCCTGTTCGACGACGTGGGTGAGCGCACCATCAAGATCGTGGCGCGCAACCACCAGTTCCTGGGTGTGAACCGCGCCATCCGCGCCGTGGCCAACCGCGCGCAAAACCAGGGCAAGCTGGGCGTGTTCTGGCACACGCAAGGCAGCGGCAAGAGCTATTCGATGCTGTTCTTCACCCGCAAGGTGCACCGGCGGGTGGGCGGCAACTACACCTTCGTCATCGTCACCGATCGCGACGACCTGGACGGCCAGATCTACCAGACCTACGTGGGCTGCGGCGTGGTGGGCGAGGGCGACGACGCCCGCGCGGCCAGCGGCGCGCACCTGAAGGCCCTGCTGGGCCAGCACAAGGGCTACGTCTTCAGCCTGGTGCAGAAGTTCAACGAGCAGGTGGACCCGGACAACCCCTATTCGCGGCGCGACGACATTATCGTGATCAGCGACGAGGCGCACCGCACCCAGTACGGCACGCTGGCGCTGAACATGCGCAACGCGCTGCCGGGCGCCAGCTACATCGGCTTCACCGGCACCCCGCTGATGGGCGACGACGAGGTCACGCGCCGCGTCTTCGGCGACTACGTCTCCACCTACGACTTCCGGCGCGCGGTGGACGACGGCGCCACCGTGCCCCTGTACTACGACGCCCGCGGCGAGAAGCTCAAGGTCGCCACCGATGACCTGAACCAGCGCATCGCCGACAAGCTGGCCGAGTTCGAGGACGAGCTCAACGCCGACCCGGACGCGCAGCGGCGGCTGGAGGCGGCCATGGGCCGCGATTACCACGTCATCACCGCCGATGAGCGCCTGGACCGCATCGCCCGCGACTTTGTCCGGCATTACGCCGAGGGCTGGGAAAGCGGCAAGGCGATGTTCGTCTGCATCGACAAGCCCACCTGCGTGCGGATGCACGGGCTGATCGAGAAGTACTGGACCGAACACATCCATGCGCTGACGGTCCGGAACAACAGCGAGACCGACGACCAGACGCTGGCGGAGCGGACCCGCCAGCTCAAGTGGATGGGCGAGACCCGCTTCGCCGTGATGGTCAGCGAGGAGCAGGGCGAGGTGGACCGCTTCCGCCGGCTGGGGCTGGACATCCAGCCGCACCGCCGGCTGATCAAGGAAGGCTGGAGCATGCCCGGCGCGCCCAAGCCGCTGAGCATGGAGGATGCCTTCAAGAAGGCCGACCACCCGTTCCGCGTGGCGATTGTCTGCGCGATGTGGATGACCGGCTTCGACGTGCCGACGCTGGGCACGCTGTACCTGGACAAGCCCCTCAAGGCGCACACTCTGATGCAGGCCATTGCCCGCGCCAACCGCGTGGCGGAGGGCAAGACCAACGGCCTGATCGTGGACTACTGCGGGATACTGAAGAACCTGCGCCGCGCGCTGGCGACCTTCGCCGGGGCGACGGGAGAGGGCGAACCCGGCGGCGAGGGCGTGGACCCCGCGCAGCCCGAGGAGCGACTGCTGGAGCTGCTGGACGGGGCCTTGTCCGAGGTGACGGTGTGGCTGAACCAGCGGCAGGTGCCGCTGTCCGCGATCGTGGACAGCACCGGCTTCCAGCGCAACAAGGCGATTCTGGACGCCAAGGAGTCGATCAACGAGAACGACGAGACCCGCAAACGCTTCGAGCTGATGGCGCGCGCGGTGCTGGGCCGCTTCAAGTCCTGCGTGCATGTGGCCGGGGTCAATGACCGGCGTGCGCGAGTGGATGCAGTGAAGATTCTCTACAAGAGTCTACGCGAGGACATCGAACGTGCCGACATCAGCCACATCATCCAGGCGCTGCGCAATGAGGTGAACCAGGCCATCGTCACTACGAGTGAGCAGACTGCCGAGGGCGGATATCGCGTCGAGGAGAGCCGGCTTTTCGATATCAGCAAGATCGACTTCGCAAAGCTGTTGGCCGAGTTCCAGCGCAGCAAGCGCAAGCAGACGGCGGTCCAGAGCCTGAAATCCGTCATCGAATCGCGTCTGGCCAAGCTGCTTGCGATGAATCCCATGCGCAAGGACTACCAGGAGCGCTATGAGGAGATCGTGGCTGACTACAACCGCGACGTCGATCGCGCCACCATCGAGGCCACGTTTCAGCGCCTGCTATTGCTGACGCAGGGGCTGAGCGAAGAGGAGCAGCGTGCGGTCGAGATGGGGCTCGATGAGGAGTCTCTGGCGATGTACGACCTGCTGCGCAAGCCGGATCTGGACAAGGCCGGCATCGAGAAGCTGAAAAACGTCTCCAAGGGCTTGCTGGCCACCATCAAGGTGCGGCTGGCCGAGATCGCCGACTGGCAGGCCACCGAAACCAACCGCGACACCGTGCGCATCACTATCCACGACTACCTGTTCGCGGACGCAACGGGCCTGCCGGTAGACAAGTACGACGAGGAGGACGTGGAGCTGAAAACAGATGCTGTGTACGAACACGTTTGGCGGGTCTATCCAACTGTGCCGTCGCCAATCTATTCATCGAACTGATTGGTGCGTTGGGTAGACATCAAGGTTGGTGAAAGACGCCAAAGATTTCTAACTACTGGGCGTTTGCCAACCGGGGAAGCTTGCGACACCGGTCCTGAACGGAATAGACCCCCATGGTTAGCTCGAGACAGCGATAAACCCCGCCTGAGTTGCACATAGAGCAACATCCTCACTGCAGCGCGCCGCAGCTGCCACACGCGTCACTAGCTCGTCATGAGCGGATGCGCTCGCATCCGCCCCCTGTTCTCGAATCAGCGATACCGCACAGCAAAAGGCCCGGCGCAACTCCTGCTTGCTGTAACGTTTGCCACTCTGCTCTCTTGCGGTTGAATAGCTCTCCACAACGTCGCGCATCCGCTCACGCACATACGAAAGATCAACCTCGAAAGCATCAGTGATTGCTGAAGCAGACGGAAGCAGAGCTATATCGCTCTCGACCAATCTCTCCATGGCCAGCTTCAGGCTCTCAAGTGTTTGCTTCAACGGCCGGCGTAGCGAGAAATGGGTAAATGACCTGCGCGCACCCTCGATCAAGGGTTCGGCCGCTGCTGACTCAGGTGAAAGCAGTATCTCCTCGACGCTCGTTCCGTGAAACGAAGCAAAATTCAAGTACTGCGTCATCGTGGGCTTGAGCTGTCGATCCCCCTTCTTCCAGCGCAACTCAAGATTCAACATGCTGGCTTTCACATAGCCGGAAATCGGCTCGCCCTCCTGCCAACGGGCAAGAACTCTTTGAAAATAGCGGTCAAACGTATCTGCCCTTAGCGGCGCTTCCGTGGCCGAGGCCACCCGTGCAGTCAGTACGCACTGCAGGTTGACCCAGTCTTCGTAGTGGCCAATATCCATCGCCTGAGGCCGCGAACCTAGTGTGTGCAGGCAGGAACGGCATTTCCGGCGCTTGCTGTACTTCGCGCCATGGTTCTGCTTAGAGCCACATCTAGCGCAGCGCGTCGCCATCTGGCACCGATGGATTGGACACACCGTGAGCGCTCCGAACGCCCAATACAGAGGCTCAAAGCTGTAGTCATCATCCCACTCGAGGTAGCAGCGTGGGCACCATTTGCGTGCGCTGGCTGAGTTGTTGCAGTTCGCGAATCCGATCCCCGTCAAAACAGGAGACAGGTTCAGGAAGCTGCCCCGATATAGGTCCGGCACACCGGTCGCGGCCCTTATGCTGGAAACGCACCCCTCGGTTCTAGGTCCTGGGCCGATCAGGGCATTCCTATTGCGCAAATCACGAAACATTGGGCCGGCCGTGGCTGGGCAGTTCGCTATTAGGCGCGTTACGGCAAATACGGACATGCCGAGGCAGCCGCCAAGCCTCGATAGGTAATGGTCAAGGGACTCGACGTTGCCTTCGTTGTCCTCACGTAAGGGGACGGGAGGGAAGAGCGTGAACTTAAACCGTTGCGAAGGCGTCACGTTTCCACCCCATCACAATCTTTGAATGTGGGGTGGGTATATCGCGTTTGGATCTCCTTGAGCCTCTGCGCGCTCTTGCGCAAGTTCATCACCTCAAATGGGCTGGGGAAAGATTGCTGCAAGTCTTTCCTACTGATCACTTCGGAGCCTCGAGCCAGCGCCTCGTCACGGGCGCCGTAAAGAATCCTGCTGACTCCGTCAATGGCCGTCTGCGTGGCTTCGCCAATGGCGGCCAGAAGCTGCAAGGGAAGGTGTTTCGGCTCGAACTTGAGACCTTTCGAAAGCGACTTCACTAGAAACGCGAAGTTTCTTCGACCGGAGGGCTCGTTTAGGTCGTAAGGGTTTATGAAGACATGGCGGGATCGCCGGTTAATCTCTGCGTACGTGGACCAGAGACCGCAGCCCTCAGGCGTGGTGGTGAGAATTATGCTGGACCCCATGCCCGTTGCCGCGGACATCAGGTTGAGCGTGTGTTGAACAGCGCTTCCGTTCACTCTGTTCTGCACCATCAGCGAAGCGTGTTCAATGGAGACGACTTGCGTCATCCGATGGCTTCCGGAAGAGATGTTTGCGCGCCACGTCTCCCATTCGGTGCGAGGCAGCCGCTCTTTTCTCCATGTCTCCTCCAGAACCTCAATCTCCCGTTCCATCCTCAGGAAGGGAGAGCGATCAGCCTCCGGCTCTTTGTAAAGCCAATCAATCTTTGGGACGTGAATCTGCTCAAAAAGTGAGACAGCGAGATCCTTTGGCGAGAAGAAGCCGCGATCGCCAAGCAGGCTCATTATTTCGACAAAAGGAACCCTTCCAGGGGGCCAATTCTCAGGTTGCCCATAGAGCTCCCGGGCGACCGTATGACGAACCCAGGTTTTGCCCGAGCCCGAGACTCCAACCAGAAAGATTACTCGGCCTGGAACAGCCTGGAGTAGGTACTTCCTGAGTGCCTTGCATGGTCCGCAGAACTCTGGGTGAGGGACGAGCAGGGGACTAGCGCTTTCAAACGAATCCATCTAGCGTCTCCCAGTCGTCGTCGTCCGCAGGATAATCTTGGGAGCCGGCGCGACCATCGTCTTCCCCGATGGGAGGGGCGACACTTACATGTGCTGACGCAGCTTCGTTTATCGCCTTGTGGCGGTTATAACGTTCCTTCTTCTCCTCGCGCTTTGTGGCGCGTGCCTCCGAAGAGGTGATGGGCTGAGTCAGAAGCATCCAGAGCTTCTCGGGGTCCGGAACCTGGAGATACGTGAGAACCGCTCGGTTGAAGACTTGGTACCATTTCGTGTCAAGACGGGCATACATAACCGACGGATTGACGCAGTCGCGGCGAAGCTCATCCACCTGCTTGACGCCTTGCGCCGCTGCCTGAAACTCAATGGACGAGAACCTGCCGTTAGAGGTACGAACGTATCCGCGCTCTATTCGCGGCGTTGTGCCGGTCGAGATAGACGTGCAAACGAGAAGTGCGGCGTCGAGGCTCGCAATGCGACCTGCGAACTCGCCAAAACTTCGTAGCTCGTCCGCATGCGCATTGGGGGAGATGTTGTCTTCGTTTGGGCTGTTGGCCAGGTCTACGTAGAGGAATCTCGTGAACTCCTCCGTAATGCTGGTAAAAGCTATCCGTGCAGTCCGACGGCTTTTGAATTTCCCATCGACTGCGCGCCCAAATTGGTCTGGTTTCGTAGACCCGGCAAGCTTGTGGGCGAACTGGGAATTAACTCTTCCGATCACATTCTCGGCCAGGCCGTTGTATCTGCTTCCCCCGGTGGGGCTATACATCCAGCTGATGCCTACCTCCCAGCAAAAAGTTTTGAACCAGTTGGAGGTGTTCTCACATCCACGGTCGAGAAGGATGAGAGAAGGCAGGAATCCGTTTCGTGAGACGTACTCCCTCAGTAAGATGGCTAGTCCATCTGTCCGCGCAGGACCGAAAATGAGCGCGTGTGCCATTGGCTTCTTCGTCGCGCCGTCGATCCCAACGTAGAATCGTGCTTTCTCTGCTGGGAAGTTCGTTGCCAGGTTTGGCGCAGACCGATTGTCCAGGGAGGAAGAGTCAATGTGCAGGGTGTGTCCGTAGGCAATTGGCGGCAGCGAGCGTCTATCCGGGGGCGTGATTCCTTTTAATGCCTGGTAGGCGCGCATGCCGCCCAACGCGAGTGCTCGCTTCAATGCGTTAGATGCCTGGACGGCAACTCGAAGAGTGGACTTGCAGCAAGGGGCGAACCCCTTCGATTGGCAGGCCTGCGTCAACTCGACGTGTAGCTCGTCGAGGTCGGTTACTTTTCCGGATTCCCAGAACTTGTGAATGACTTCGGTCAGGATCTCCGGATGTTGGCTATCTAGCCGTGGCCGACGGTTTCCGCATCTGTGCGTGTTTCCTAGCAGTGCCTCAATTTCAGTAAGTCCATCCTTCACCTTGCGTCGCATCATGCGTTCTAGGCGTATCGTCCGTTCACTCACCGGTCCTTTGCCATTTCGCATGGCCTTGATCTTCTTAAGTCTCCTCTTGGCTATTGCGACGTCGTTGGTGGTGGCTGTGAGGATTGGCCGCGAAAGGTCAATGGGCGCGAGGGAGGCAACGGATCTGTCGAATATAAGCTCGTCTGCGGCGGCAGCATGAGATGCATCCTCAAAGAGCAGGAAGTGGTCTTCCAGTGTTATCGACTGACTCCTAAGCATTCCATGGGCGAGGCCGCGAGCGAGCATGAGGCCGGTGTGCCGGTTATTGAAACCAGGCACATTTGCGCAGATTTCGAGAGTCGTCCGCGGCCCCTCTGCGAGGACATTCGTCGCTCTTCTGAGAAGCGATTCGTCTCTCACCGTTGTGGTTTCACGGGACATCGCGTAGATGAACTCCAGGTTCTGGAGCTCCACTCCGAAAACATTCGCTTGGGCGAAGACGTCGAACCGGAGTCCTCTAGTCGCCGCCCAGTTCGCGAGGGTCGGGTTTGTCCAGCTCCCGTCCTCTAGCTCCCATTGCGAGTGTGCTTTTCTGGCTTGCTTTTCCAGCCAGCTTGCGGATTTGCATTCGACGAGCGTGACAGAGTTCTCCCTTAGTACGAGAACGTCCGTGGTTACGGATGTGACGTAGCGCTTGTCTGTTCGATCCCTGCCTTCTACGTTGGGAAGCCGCACCTGTGTTCGGTACGCAATGACCGTTGGGTCGAGTTCGAGCATGTAAAAATATGCGCGTTCAACGGTATGGCTTTCGAACGGCCATACATCAAGGCACTTCTGCGAGAACAGCCCACCTACAACATTGTCGAGAGCCCCTTTCCCAACAGGTCGGGCCGGGGCCTCCTGGATGATCCGCTCTAGCTCAGGCCAGTTCTCCCTAGGTATTCCGGCTTTGGCATAGATGGCTCGCCGATCATCAGGCCCACAGGGCGAAGGGGGCGGTACGAAGGCAGGTGCGAGGAGCCCGGAGAGAAGCCGGTTCGTGTTTTGCTGTTGCGCGTTCTCAGCCTCTATTCGGTTGGAACCATTTGTGGTCGATTGCCCGGTGGCATGGGGTTCGCAGACGAAGACCGGATCGTCGAGGGTCGTCATGAGATTGGTCCTTTCCGTCATAGGCGCACGGGTCCCTAGGCCGGCGCAAAGGCGCGACCAAGGGCCCCGGAGGGGCCAAGTTGACAAGGGGTGGGGACGGAGTAATCTCGGACCTGCAGGGATTCACTACTTGCATGAACGAGCCGGCTCAGGGGGTTGCCGCCCCCTGGGCCGTTTTACTTTCCGTCGGTTCAATTCGATCTGGGGGCTGGGCTACATGCGATCTCCCTGGAGGATGCTAGATCGAGCCTACTGGCTGAATCGGCTCCCGGGCACCCCCAATTTTGAACGCCAAAGTTCTGTAACCCATTGAGTCATATAGCCTCGGGGGTTCCTTTTCAGCGAAGCGCGTTCAGGAGACACTGTTCCGCCCAAGATGCGAGGGGCGGTCAGTGCCAAGCCCGAACTCCCTTAGGCGAGCGAGAATCCGAGCGACCGCTGGGCTGCTGGAGGCGGCGCGCCTCAATCCTGGATTTGAGCGGGCGGGCCATCTCTGTCCGGTGTCGCCCACCTGGATGGGAATGGGTCCACAGAGGAGGGGCCTCTACTGCCTAGGCGACCGAGCGATATCGCCGAAGCTGCTTTACCGGCTGATCGTCGAGCTTCCAGCGGTGAGCCTCGCTTGGAACTCCTCCGCTTGGCTGTGCCTCGACCAGGCCGAGACACAGGGGCCGCTTGAGTCCAAGCTTCGAGCGCTCGTCGGCAGCGAGGTCAACCTTCTTCCTCTGGAGCAATTGCTCGAGGCTCTCGCGAAGCGATCGCTGAAGTCCGGCCCTTACGACCTCGGGCTTGTAGTCACCTACATCTGCGCGACCAGACTAGCCAAACTCAAGCGATTCGACGTGCTTGCGGGTCTGCTTTCGATGAGGCTTGCCCGCTCACTCCACATGCTAGCCGTTGATGATCTGTTTGCCCCAATGGCACGGGAAATCTGGTCCTATTTCGGTTTCACCTACGTGCGCGGGCTGAAAGTGAGCGGGCACAGGGTTCGATTCCATGAGGATGCTATGGACTTCGCATGTGCCTTCATTCGGGAGGCCGAAGCTGGGGCCTCGCTCTATATGCTCCCGGGCAAGCCCATGCGCAGGCTTTCGGTCAGCGCGCTAACGGAAGTTGTCTCAGAAGTGCTTTTAGGCCTGACATCAACGTCGTGGGAGGAGGCGAACCGTACGCTGCGTGAAAGCGCGAAGCTTGGGTTCCACAGGGGGGAAGCAGCGCGCCGCAAGGTGAGCAAAAACGTCGCAATCTTGGAGCCGGTGGATTAGCTTTCAGGTTATCCAGCGGGCGCTCTACGACTGGGACCTCTGTGGCGGCAAGTGCTAAAAAGCGGTTCTGGTGCTTGCTGAGCCAGCCCGCTGGGGCGGCAGCGACCGGCACCTCTTAGGCAGGCCAACTTCCGCTACCGACCTATTGTGTTGAAAAACTATCTCCAACTCAGGCCGCATCAGCACGGCTCGACCTGACGTGCTGCCCCCGCGACCGCGGCAACGGCTCGGTACCCGCATGCTCAAGCAGTTCGAGAGTGGGACAAAACGCGCCTACGCTGGCCTCGCCGCAGCTCGCGACCAATTGCGATAGCTGACGCTCGAGCTTGCGTAGTTCGCCGAGCCGCTTTCGAACGTCGAGCAACTTGTTTTCGGTTAGTCGCTTGGTTTGCTCGCAAGCGCGTCTGCCATTGAGCTCCAGCAGGCCAACAATCTCATCGAGGCTGAAGCCCATGGTCTGGGCACGGCGAATGTAGCGGAGGCGAGCGAGGTCGCTCGATGTGTAGCGACGGATGCCGCCAGCAGGGCGCTTGGGCTCGGACAGCAGCCCGCGCCGCTGGTAATAGCGCACTGTCTCAACGTTTACTGCCGCCGAGGCAGCCAGTTGACCGATCGTGAGGGCCTGCAAGTCCATGGCTTGACTCCGTACTTGGGTACGGAAGGTATTATGCGCCCATGTCCAGTAATCCCCCCAAGTCGACCACACCGGCGATCCTGGTCGCATCCCTCGCCGCCATCGGCGCATCAGTATGCTGCGTCGTGCCGCTGGTGCTGGTCTTGATGGGCATCAGCGGCGCATGGATTGCCAACCTGACGGCCATGGACGCCTGGCGGCCTTGGTTCAGCGCCGCCACACTGCTGTGCCTGGCGCTGGCTTTCTGGAATCTCTATGGCCCGTCGTCGCGATGCCGCAGCGACGGCGTCTGCGTCAGCCCGCAGGTCCTCGCCCGGCGGCGGCGCTGGTTGTGGCTGGCCGCCATCGGCATCGCAGTACTGTTGTTGTTTCCCTACTACGTGGTCTGGTTCCTCTAGGAGAGTCCCGATGCGCAACAAATGGATAGTTGGCCTTACCTTGGCGTTGTCGGCTGGCCTAGCGGCCGCCGCGGCGCCGAAGAAGGCGGTGCTGGACGTGCAGAACATGACCTGCGCCGCGTGCAGCATCACCATCAGCAAGGCGCTCGACAAGGTTCCCGGCGTGCAAAGCAACCACGTCGATGCCGAGGCGGCGACGGTGACGGTGGTCTTCGATCCAAGCCGCACATCGATAAGCGCGGTCAGCCGTGCGATCACTGATGCAGGCTTCCCGGCCAAGGCTCGCGCAGATGGCGGCTGAGCTGGAGTTACAAAGTACGTTGACTTGTCCCCATTGTGGTCATCAGGCGACAGAGACGATGCCGACCAACGCCTGTCAGTTCTTCTACGAATGCCTCGGCTGCGGCCAACTGCTGCGCCCGAAACCGGGTGACTGCTGTGTGTTCTGCTCATACGGCACGGTTGCCTGTCCGCCGATCCAGGAACAGAAGTCGTGTTGTGGCTAACGTGCTAAGCGCACCGACATAATTGCCGCCATATCTCGCCAGTAGCTACGTAATGCTATTGATTGACCGCAACTGAAGTGGTCAAATTATTTCCCATCGATCCAGCGGAAATCGCAGCGATGATGGGACGTCAGGAAGCCGGGCAAGCGCCCCTGTTCTACGCGTTCAACCTCGAAGACCACGTCCCGGCGAGCCACATGCTCCGCGGCATCGACCACTTCCTGGACCTGGGCGAGCTGCACCAGCACCTGGCCCCGCACTACAGCCACACCGGCCGCCCCTCGATTGATCCGGGCCTTCTGATCCGGATGCTGATCGTGGGTTACTGCTTCGGCATCCGCTCGGAGCGTCGGTTGTGCGAAGAGGTCCACTTGAACCTGGCGTACCGCTGGTTCTGCCGGTTGGGCCTGGAAGATGCCGTGCCGGACCACTCAACATTCTCCAAGAACCGCCACGGCCGCTTCCGGGACAACGACACCCTGCGCTTCGTATTCGAGAAGGTGCTCGAGCGCTGCCTGGCCGAAGGCCTGGTCGGCGGCGAGGGCTTCGCGATCGACGCCAGCGTGATCAAGGCCGATGCTAACCGGCAGCGGGGCGTGCCGGGTGCCGATGCGGCCTGGGACCGGGAGTCGCCGCTCGCGCGCCCGGTCCGGGAGTATCTGCAGGCGCTGGACGACGCTGAGACGCCGCGCACCCCACCCAAGAATGTGTCGCTGACCGACCCGGCGGCGCAGTGGACCGCCGCGCCCGGCGGCCCGGCCTTCTACGCTTATTCGACCAACTACCTGATCGATGTAAAGGCGGGCGTCATCGTCGATGTGGAAGCCACGCCTGCGTATCGGACCGACGAGGTCCAAGCGACACGGACCATGGTCGACAGGGTCGAGCAGCGCTTCGACCTCAAGCCGACCCGGCTGATCGGCGACACCGCCTACGGCACGTCGGAAATGTTGGGCTGGATGGTGGATGAGAAGGGCATCGAGCCCCACGTGCAGGTCTGGGACAAAGCCGAGCGCAAGGATGGGTCGCTGGGGCGGTCCGACTTCAGTTGGGACGCGGAAGCTGACGAGTACCGCTGCCCCCAGGGCAAGCCACTGCTATCGAGCGGCAAGCCAACCGCCGACAACACGCTGATCTATCGCAGCAGCCTTCACGACTGCACCAACTGCGAACTGAAGGCGCGGTGCTGCCCCAACACGACGCATCGAAGGATCGCCCGCCAGGTGAACGAGTCCGCACGGGACGTGGCGCGCCAGCTGTCGACGACGAAGAGATATGCCCAGTCACGGCGACATCGGAAGAAGGTCGAGATGCTGTTCGCGCACCTCAAACGCATCCTGCGGTTGGACAGATTGCGTCTACGCGGCCTGAAGGGCGCTAGAGACGAGTTCCTACTGGCCGCAACGGCACAGAATTTACGAAGAATGGCAGCGTGGTTGATGCCGAAAAGCCCCGAAGCGGCAATGGCAACGGCCCTTTGAGGACAAAGGGCGCTTGCGCGCCCATTTTCTCGTCGCCCCTGGCCAAATAATCATTGATCCGGCCGAACCGCTAGACCCAGCCGCCCGCCAGAAAGCGAGTTTTTCAACAGAATAGACCCAAAGCGGACCTTCGTTGATCAGACCTCGGTTTGCTCCGCGAGCTCAAGCGCATCATCCAACTCGACGCCAAGATAGCGGACGGTGCTTTCAATCTTGGAGTGACCCAGCAGGAGCTGGATAGCCCGCAGGTTCCGTGTGCGTCTGTAGATCAGCGCCACCTTGGTCCGCCTCAGGCTGTGCGTCCCGTAGCGCGAATCGTCGAGCCCGATTTGACGCACCCAGTGATGGACGATGCGCGAGTATTGCCTGGTTGTGAGGTGTGTCGATCCGGCGTTCCGGCTCGGGAACAGGAAGTCGCAGGGGTCGAGCGACTTCTCGGTAATCCATCTGGCCAGCGCTAACCTCGTTTGTTCAGTAATCTCAAACTGTACCGGCGTCTGCGTCTTGCGCTGCATCACCATTGCGCGATGAAGGATCTGCGCGCCGTGGCTGATATCCCTGACGCGCAAGCCCAAGAGGTCGCAGGCGCGGAGCTTTGAATCGATGGCGAGGTTGAATAGCGCCAGATCCCTGGAGCGATCCGCGATCTGCAGCCTGACCCGAATGGCATAGATTTCATTGAGACGAAGCGGGGCCTTCTGTCCTACCAGCCTCCCTTTGTTCCAGACTTGGCGCCGAGCGATGGTCTGGGTTGACATGGCAGTCACCTGTGCGGGACTGCAATCGTGCGCCGGCTTGGTCGCAGCGGGGGCGACTTGGCTACCTCTGCCAGTGGGCCACCAGCATCACCGCGACGCCTGCAAGGATCAGTCCGGTGCCCAGCAAGTCGTAGCGATCCGGGCGGATGCCGTCGACCGCCCACAGCCAGCCCAGTGCCAGCGTGACGTAAACACCGCCATAGGCCGCGTAGACGCGGCCCGAGGCTGCCGGGTGCAGGGTGAGTAGCCAGGCGAAGGCCGCCAGCGCCAGCGCCGCGGGAACAAGCCACCAGGCCGAAGCCTGGTGCCGGGCCCAGAGCCAGACCAGCCAGCAGCCGACGATCTCCGCGAGCGCGGTCAGTGCGAACAATCCGAGGGCGGCAGGCAGGCTCATGGCGGCGCCTCAGGAGACCACGTCCGGTCCGTCGTCGTCACGATGCAGTAGCCGGTACAGCGCTGGCAATACCAGCAGCGTCAGCAGTGTCGAGGAAACGATACCGCCGATCACGACGGTTGCCAGCGGCCGCTGCACCTCGCTTCCGGCGCCAACGTTGAATGCCATGGGGACAAAGCCCAGCGAGGCCACCAGCGCCGTCATCAGTACCGGTCGCAGGCGTCCGAGCGCGCCGTCGCGGATGGCGTCGTCCAAGCGGTCTCCTTCCTGCCGAAGCTTGCGGATGAAGGCGATCATCACCACGCCATTGAGCACCGCCACGCCGGACAGTGCGATGAATCCGACGCCGGCCGAGATGGATAGCGGAATGTCACGCAGCCACAGCGCCAGTACGCCGCCAGTCAGCGCCAGCGGTACGCCGCTGAAGATCACCGCGGCATCGCGACCCGAGCCGAACGCCATGAACAGCAGGCCAAAGATCAGCACCAGCGTCACCGGCACCACCACCGACAGCCGCTGGCTCGCGGCGATCAGCTGCTCGAAGGTCCCGCCGTAGTCCACCCAGTACCCCGGCGGCACCTCCACCTCGGCATCGATGCGCTGGCGCAGCTCCTCGACGAAACTGCCGAGGTCACGGCCGCGCACGTTGGCGGTCACCACGATGCGTCGCTTGCCGTTCTCGCGGTTGACCTGGTTGGGGCCTTCCACTACCTCCAGGGTGGCCAGTTCGCGTAGAGGTACCGTGCGCGGCGTGCCGGTGGTCCAGTTGGCGCCACGGCTGGCCTCGTCGCCGTCGTCGTGGCCGGGCAGTGGGATCGGCAGGTCGGCCAGGCGCGCCGGGTCCGCACGCAGGGCTTCGGGCAGGCGAACCACAAGGTCGAAGCGTCGGTCGCCTTCGAACAGCTGCCCGGCCACCGTGCCGCCAACGGCTGTCTGCACCGCGTCCTGCACCGCAATCTGGTTCAGGCCGTAGCGCACGAGTCCCTCGGGCTTGGGCGTGATGGTCAGCAGGGGCAGGCCGGTGGCCTGCTCCAGTTTCACGTCAGCCGCTCCAGGAACCGTCCGGGCCACGGCTTCGAGTCGTTCGCCGACCTCGACCAGGGTATCGAGATCATCGCCGAAGAGCTTGATGGCCACGTCGGCACGCACGCCCGAGATCAGCTCGTTCATGCGCATCTGGATAGGCTGGGTGAACTCGTAGTTGTTTCCCGGCAGGGCCCTTACCGCCGTCTCGATTTCGGCTACGAGCTCAGCCTTGGTCTTGCGCGGGTCGGGCCACTCATCACGCGGCTTGAGCATGATGAAGGTGTCGGCCACGGACGGAGGCATCGGATCGGTGGCGACTTCGGCCGTGCCGATCTTGCCGAATACGCGCTCGACCTCTGGGAACTGCTTGATGCGCGCCTCCAGCGTGCCCTGCATCTGCACGGCCTGGCCCAGGCTGGTGCCCGGGATGCGTAGCGCGTGAAGGGCGATGTCTCCCTCATCCAGGCTGGGAATGAACTCCGAGCCCATGCGACCGGCAAGCAGTCCGAACACCACGACCAGGCCGGCGGCCGCCGCGACCACCGGCAATCGGAAACGAAGCGCCCAATCCAGGGCCGGTGCGTAGGCGCGGCGGACCGCCTGCAACACCCGGCTTTCCTTCTCCTCGACTTTCCCGCCGAGGAAAACAGCCACCGCCGCCGGCACGAAGGTCAGCGACAGCAGCATGGCCGCCGTCAGCGCGATGACCACGGTGAAGGCCATCGGATGGAACATTTTTCCTTCGATACCGGTGAGCGCGAAAATCGGCAGATAGACCGCCGCGATGATGGCAACGCCGAACAGGCTGGGTCGGATGACCTCCGCCGTGGCGGAGGCCGTCAGCTCGAAACGTTCCTGGCGGTCCAGAATCCGTCCAAGCGCATGCTGTCGTTCGCCGAAGCGCCGGATGCAGTTCTCGATGATGATCACCGCGCCGTCCACGATCAGGCCGAAGTCCAGGGCACCCAGACTCATGAGGTTTCCAGAAACACCGCCCCGCACCATGCCGGTGATCGTCATGAGCATTGCGATGGGAATCACCGCGGCGGTGATAAGCGCGGCGCGGAAGTTACCCAGCAGCAGGAACAGCACCACGATCACCAGCAGCGCGCCTTCAACCAGGTTCTTGCTGATGGTGGCGATGGTGCGGTCCACCAGCGCAGTGCGGTCGTAAACCGGCGAGACCCGGACGCCGTCCGGCAGGGATTTCGAGATCTCGGCCAGGCGATCGGCGGTGGCGTGGGCGACTTCGCGGCTGTTCTCGCCGACGAGCATGAAGACCGTGCCCAGCACGACTTCCTCGCCGTTCTGGGTGGCGGCGCCCGTGCGCAGCTCGGGCCCTTCGCCGACCTCGGCGACGTCGCCGACCCGGATTGGAACGCCGTCGCGACGGTCGAGCACGATCCGGCGCAGCGCGTCGAGATCAGCCACCTGGCCGGGCACGCGCACCAGGTATTGCTGGCCATTGCGCTCGATGTAACCGGCGCCAACGTTCTGGTTGTTGCGCGCCACCGCATCCACCACGTCCTGCAGGGTGAAGCCGAAGGCGACGAGCTTGGCCGGGGCGGGCGTGACGTGGATCTGCCGGGCGTAGCCGCCGATGGTGTTGACCTCGGTCACGCCCCGGGTGTTGCGGAGCTGTGGCCGCACCACCCAGTCCTGCAGGGTGCGCAGGTCAGTGGGCGTCCAGCGGGTTCCATCAGGCCGTGTGGCGCCAGGCTCGGCCTCCACCGTGTACATGTAGATTTCTCCCAGGCCCGTGGCCACGGGACCCATCTCGGGCTCGATCCCCTCAGGCAGCTGCGACTTGGCTTGCTGCAGCCGCTCCGCCACCTGCTGTCGCGCGAACCAGATGTCGGTGCCGTCCTCGAACACCACCGTCACCTGCGACAGCCCGTAGCGCGACAGCGAGCGGGTGTAGTCCAGCCGGGCCAGGCCGGCCAGCGCGGTTTCGATCGGGAACGTGACCCGCTGTTCGGCTTCGAGCGGCGAGTAGCCCGGGGCCTCGGTGTTGATCTGCACCTGGACATTGGTGATATCCGGCGTGGCATCGATCGGCAGTTTGGTGAAGCTCCACGCACCCAGCGCACAGAGCGCCAGCGTGAGCAGCAGCATCAGCCAGCGGTGCGCGATCGATAGGCGGATGAAGCGTTCAAGCAGTCCTGGCTCTTCAGTGGTCATGCGAGGCCCCCGACTTCTCGATGTCGGCCTTCACCAGGTAGCTCTGCGCCACCACCACCGGATCGCCGGCTTCCAGGCCCGAAAGCACTTCAACGTTTACGCCGTCGCGTCGGCCAAGTTCGAGTGGACGGATCTCGTAGTCGTCGCCATGGCGCACGAACACGACGTCCCAGTCGCGGAAGCGCTGCAGCGCCGCCAGCGGCACCATCAGCGGCACCGGCTGTTCGGCCACGGTGACGCGGGCACGCACGGCGGCACCAGGCCGCCAGCGGCCGTCCGCGTTCACAACGGTGGCGCGCGCCACGGTGCTCTGGCTGGCGGTGGCGGTGCCCGGCAATACCCGGTCGAGCGTGGTCTGTACGGATACCCCGTCGCTCAGGCGAGTCACGTCGACAGGCAGGCCCTGGGTGATGTGCTGCGCGTCGGTGCCGAACAGGTGCAGGTCGACCCACAGCTCCGACAGATCGGCGACTTCGAACAGCGGCTGCTCGCCCGCCAGGTCGCCGACCGCGGCGTGCCGCGCCAGCACGGTGCCGGCCAGCGGCGCGGCCACGGCGTAATCCGAAAGGCTGACGTTGCTCTCGACCGTCGCCAGGGTTTCGCCTGCCCGCACGGTATCGCCGACGCCGGCGCGCAGCGCCTTCACCGGCCCAGGGAAGCGTGCCACCACCCGGGCATAGCGGCCTTCGATGGGCGTCAGCAGGCCCTGCACCTCGTGCTCATCGCGAATCACGCCAGGGCCGGCGGGCGCAACGACGATGCCGGACGCCTCGGCCACCGCGGCGGCGATCGTCGTGCGGCCCTCGTAGCTCGGATAGGTCCAGGACAGGTTCTTGCCGTCGATGCGTGCCGTCACCGTGACATCGAACGAGTGCGGCTCGTACACCTCGAGACTGCCCACAAGGTGGTCGCCCCGGGGCGTGAACGCGTGCGTGTCGGTCGTGCCACCCAGGCGCGCGAGCACGACCCTAAGCTCGACGGCTTCGGGCGGCAACGGTTCGCCGTCCTTGTAGAGCCACGCGCGGTACTCGGGCGGCACGCCGTCCTCGAAGATGGCGAGCTCGACGGTGTAGGGTCCGTCCGTGAGCAGGCGGCCATTGTGCTCGCCCTTGGCTGGTTCGGCAGCCGCATGGTCGTCGTGGTCGCCATCTTCGTCGTGGGCGTGGTCGTCGCCGCCGCCGCAGGCCGACACGGCCAGACCGATCAGGAGGGGGAAAAGAATCCGGTACAGGCTCATGGCGTGGTCTCGTTCGGGGCGACTTCCGCAAGCACGAACGGCTCGGCGGTCAGGCGCTGGATTTCGATCAGGGCGAGGTGGAAGTCGCGCGCGGCGGCAATGCGTTCGCGGCGCGCGTCAAGAAGTTCCGACTGCAGTTGCGCCCATTCCAGGTAGCTAAGGGCGCCGGCGCGATAAGCCTGGGCGGCCGCCCGCTCGGCGCGTTCGAGTGCAGGCAGCACTTTCGAGGCGGATTGCCGGACTGCGATGCCGTCGGCCTGCATGCGGCCGTGAGCGTCGGCAAGGGTGGCGCGAAGGTCCAGGGCGCCTGCTTCCCGTTCCAGGGAGAGCGCGTCGAGTTCGGCCTGTGCACCCCGGATCGCGGGTTCGGCCCGGCGTCGGCTGCCCAAGGGCACCGATACGCCGCCCATCAGGGCCCAATCGCCCGAGCCCTGCAGCCGGCGGACGCCGATCTCCCACTCGATGTCCGGACGTGCCTGCGCACGCGCAAGGCGAAGGCGGGCCTCGCGCAGCCGCGCTTCGCTGGCGAACCCTTTCAGTTCCGGCGTGCTGTCCAGCAGCTTCACCAGCTGCTCGAAGCCCGGCGTTTCGGGCAGGGCCAGCAGGTTGCCGGCGACAGGGCCGGTCGTTTCGCCGCCCCACATGAGGGCAAGGCGACGAAGGCCCGCGTCGGTGGCGGCCTCGAGGCGCGCGCGGCTGAGTACAGCGCGGGCGACCGCCGCTTCGGCGCCGAGCTGGACCGACCGTGGCGAGGCGCCAGCCGCCACCCGCTTACCGGCCGCATCAGCGGCGTCACGACGCTGCGCCAAGGTGGCGTCCCATGCCGCCGCTTCCTCCTGCAAGGCGAGCACGTCGAGATAGCGCCTGGCGACCTCAGCCAACAGGTCCAGGCGGCGCGCCTCGCGCTCGGTGTCGAGGGCGGACAAGCGTGACCGGGCAACTTCGACACGGGCTTCGCGCCGCGCCGTCGACTCGATCACCGAGCCCAGGCTCAGGGTCAGTTCGGTCTCGTCGGCGCCGCGGTATGCGCCCGAGCCCAGCGCATTCTCCAGGCTCGCGCCGACCACCCAGGCAGGCTTCTGTGCCGCTTCGTCGACTTGGGCGCCCAGCGCGGCCTGCTGCAGCGGCAATCGCCGCAAGTCGGGATGGCGTTCCAGGGTGAGCGCAAAGGCCTGGCGCAGGTCCAGGGGCGGTTGTAACGGCGTTGCGTGGGCCGGCAGGGCCAGCACGGCGCAGCACCACAGGACGGCCAGGGCCGCCTTGGTCTTCGACATTGGAAATCTCCGGAAACGGGCAAGCGGGGCATGGCCCCGGTGACGTCAGGGCGTCAGGCCGTTATCGGAGGACGCAGGAACCGGGAAGGCTGTGATGGCGTATGCGTTGGCAAACATTCCCGTGGAGGCAATGCCTCGAGGCGCTGGGCAATCCAGTCCAGGGCCGGCGCCGGCACGGCCGTGGCGTGCAGGCAGCAGTCGAAGACGTGCAGCAAACCGTCGAGGGTTCCCGGTTCGGACGAATCTACTTCCAGGGCTACGCCATGTTCCGCCGCCATCGACGCCGCGCGCTCGTGTTCGGCCTCATGCAGCTCGTGGCCTGCAGCGAGCACGGGCTGCGCCAGTACGCAGAGGAGCGCCAGGCCGAAGAAAAGAGCTTTGGCGACTCGCAGGGATGGGCGGAACAGGGAGATCATCGGCGGTGAGGGTACCGGCTCATGTCGTGGTTACACAATTTCAGGGATCTTGCGCGTCAAGCACGACCTGCAGGTCGGCCGGCATCGGCATCGGCCGGGTTGGGCTGACGTTCGCACCGCCTGTATTTCCGATCGGCACCCAGATCCTCGAGAAAATCGCCGCTGCAGCGATTCGGGTGAGTTGCCCGGCGATCTCCTTGAAGTCATGGCGTTGCCAGCCAATCCGAAGCATGCCCAGGTGGCTCTTCACATGCAGCCAGGTGCGGCGCTGTCCCAGGATGTGCGCGCGCTCGAGGTGATGAAAGGCGAGGTCGAGGTCGCCCGCCCGTCGCGCGGCTTCCGCGAGCGACCATTCTTTGGAAAATGCGGAGGCGAGGATGTTCATGGGTTTACGTCCTGAGGATCGTTGTTTCCAGCGTTTCGCCACCCCGGCCAGGCTTCGCGCAGGACCTGCCATGAGGTGTGCAGGAAGAGCAGCGCCACCAGCGTACCTACCGCGGCGTCCGGCCAGGGGCTTTCCGTGAGCGCCACGATGCCCGCTGCGGCGATCACGCCGGCGTTACTGGCCAGATCATTGCGGGAACACAGCCACACGGAGCGCATGTTCAGGTCATCTCCCCGAAAGCGCATCAGCAGAAGAAAGCACGCCAGATTGGCCAGGAGCGCGATGGCTGCCACGCCCGCCATCATCGGCGCCAATGGCTCGGCCCCGGCCACGAGCCGGCGCACAACCTCGGCCAGCACCAGCAGCCCGAAAAGGCCCTGCAGTACGCCCTTCAGCACGGCGGCGCCATTGCGTTGGCGAAGGCTGCCACCCACCACCGCCAGGCTCAGGGCATAGACGCCCGCATCGCCCAGGGCGTCGAGCGAGTCAGCTTGCAGCGCGCTGGAGTCCGCCCACCAGCCTGCCGTGAATTCACCGAAGAAAAGGCCGGCATTGATGGCCAGGACGGTCCAGAGCACCCGGCGTCGGGCGCGATCCGGCCTGTCCTGAGGTGTCGAGGGGGCGTCATTGCAATGGCAACCAGACATGGCGGCTTCTCCTTGTTGGCGCTACCGTAAAGCCCGTAGCTGCTACAGGGTCAAGGCCTCTTGGAGGGTCCCATGAAGATTGGTGAGGCGGCGGCCGTCAGCGGCTGCCATCTGGAAACGATTCGCTACTACGAGCGGATCGGCCTGTTGCCCCGCCCGAGCCGAACCGGCAGCGGCTACCGGGCCTACAGCGCCGAGGACGTTGCGCGCATCCGCTTCATCAGCCGAGGCCGGGAACTGGGATTCAGCCTGGACGAAATTCGCAGCCTGCTGCGGTTGACCGAAGATCCGGAGCTTTCCTGCGAACAGGTGGACTCTCTCGCTCGCCACCATCTGGCGGAGATCCAGGCGAGGCAGAAGGAGCTTCGCCGCATCGCCCGGGAACTGGAGCGGACCATCGCCGGATGCGCTGGCGGACGCCGGGCGGCCTGCGCGATTTTGGGCGCGCTGCAACAGTCGGCGCCGCGAGCCTCCTCAAGAAAGCGCGAGGATGTTCATCGCCCCATCTGAAGAATCGCCATTGGTTGCGGGCGATCAAGGTCCGCTCTTGGCCGATTCCAGCCATGTTGCTTGGTCGGATCCCAACCCGAGGCGAAGGTTTACGAGTCATCGGAGACCCCCAAATCGAAGGCGGTGACCTGCTCCTGTGGGACGATTCTTGAGGCGCCGGATTCGCGAACTAACAATCTGCTCGGCGACGACTTCGAGAGCCATTCGCCTTGGAGACTGGAATTCAGGCAAGAGGCATTCTTGTCCCCCGTGCGTCCTTCCTACTAAAGATTGATCACTTCAACTTCAATCTTCATGCTCCCTGGATCGTAGAAACAGACTTCAAATCCGTGATCTCGTTGAGCCTTCTTCGCGGCGGTGTAGAGAGTGAGCGCCTTCCGTAGTAGCTCAGCGAAAGCGATGGAGCGAGGCTGAGCTACAGAGTCAAGGGATCGAATGATTTCATCCGAAACGGTTACGGCAATTCGATAGTTCGCCATCGTTGACACTCCTGAATTCGCATCTTGTGCCGCGACAACACTGCGGCAGATGGACGCTCCGAGATTCCACACCGGTCCGCACCTGGCCGGTAGCGGACGCCATAAGCGTGACTTCGTTCGTTTCACTCGGGAATTGCGAGCCGCGTTGAATTCTGCAATGGGCCAGAGGTCAGCGATTCAGACCATTCAGGGATCTTATCTGGCGACTCAAGGTTCAGTCCGCCTCCGAACACTTTGTTTGCTCGAGCTGCGCCGGCCAGTTCTTCGATGGTCGGGAAGTGTCGGGCGATCACAACCGCCCGCCTCCGCAGAGAGCGAGGAAGGCTGTCGTCTTTCGCTAACTCGACGAGAAGCCCGCCGGCCCAGACCAACGCACGTAACCGTTCTTCTGGTGTTGACATGATGTTGCTCCGATTTCGCACTTTGAGAGAAAGAAGAGCGTGCCGTGCTCAGGAAGCTGACCCCGTATCATCGGCCCGCGAGACGCACTGGAGAGTCTCCGCGTGCTTCAGACTGGCTGGTCGAACTCTCACCGGCTGCGACTCGTCCGGAGGCGATCGAATCTCGACGGGCAGGTAGGCGCCCGCGGGAGGGGCGAAAACGTACGGGCTATGCCGGCCAGCATCCCGGAGTTCGAACTGGGAAGGCGCCTAACCCATTGAATAAAAAGGCCCGTACGGAATATGCCGCTTCAAGAGAAGCATAGTCCGTACTGACAAGCCTAAATCCGGGGCACCCTATGGTTCCTCCCGGGTACGGACTTCACCCATCTGCCCACGGCCCGGCCTCACCCCCGCCCGTGCGGCGCCTCCAGGTCCAGGATCGGCCCCCTGGGCACGATGCCGGTCGGATTGATCATGTCGTGGCTCTGGTAGTAGTGGCCCTTGATGTGCCGGAAATCCACCGTCTCGGCGATACCGGGCATCTGGTAGAGCTCGCGCAGGAAACCCGACAGGTTCGGGTAGTCGGCGATGCGGCGCAGGTTGCACTTGAAGTGGCCCACGTACACCGCGTCGAAGCGCACCAGCGTGGTGAACAGCCGCCAGTCCGCTTCGGTCAGCGTATCGCCGCAGGTGTAGCGGGTTTTCGCCAGCCTTTCCTCCAGCCAGTCGAGCGCGGCGAACAGCGGCACCACGGCGTCTTCATAGGCCTCCTGGGTGGTGGCGAAGCCGGCCTTGTACACGCCGTTGTTGATGTCGTCGTAGACGCGCCGGTTGACCTGGTCGATTTCCGCGCGCCGCAGTTCGGGGTAGAAGTCGCCGGGCGCGGCGCCGACGCCGTCGAAGGCGCTGTTGAACATGCGGATGATGTCGGCCGATTCATTGCTGACCACCGTCTCGCGCTCGCGGTCCCACAGCACCGGCACGGTGACGCGGCCCGAATAATTCGGGTCGGCCTTGAGATACAGCTTGTACAGGCGGTCCACGCCGAACAGCGGGTCGGGCACCACGCCGGGGCCGGGCTCGAAGGTCCAGCCTTCGTCGCCCATCAGCCAGTTCACCACCGACACGCCGATCATCTTCTCCAGGCCTTTCAGGCGCCGGAAGATCAGCGTGCGATGGGCCCAGGGGCAGGCCAGCGAGACATACAGGTGGTAGCGCCCGGGTTCGGCCCTGAAGCCTCCCTCGCCATCAGGCCCGGGTGCGCCGTCGGCGGTGACCCAGTTGCGGAATTTCGCCTGCGACCGCTCGAAGCGGCCGCCGCTCTTGTCGGTGTCGTACCAGGTGTCCTGCCACTTGCCGTCGACGAGCAATCCCATGGTTTTCTCCGTGTCCTGAACCAATACACGGACCATAACGCGCCGGCCGCGGCGGGGTCAGTCCACGGATAGACCGTATCGTTCCAGGATCTCGTCGGCCGAGGCCGGCTTCGAGAACAGGTAACCCTGGCCCAGGCTGAGTCCAAGCAGTCGCAGCTGGTAGCGCTGCTCTTCCGATTCGATGCCTTCGGCGATCACTTCCAGGCCCAGCGAATCGGCCAGCAGCCGGATCGCGCGCACGATCGCGGTGCTGCCGCCGCTTTCGCCGCTGCGCAGTTCATGCACGAAGCTGCGGTCGATCTTCAGTCCGTGCAGCGGGAATCGGTGCAGGTAGCTCAGCGACGAATACCCGGTGCCGAAATCGTCGAGCAGCGTCAGCACGCCGGCGTCGCGCAGGCGGCCAAGGCAGGCCTGGACCTGTTCGGGCTGCTCGAGCAGCGCGCCCTCGGTCACCTCGAGCCGCAGGCAGGACGGGCGCACGCCGTGGCGCGACATCAGTTCGAGCATGCGCTCGTCGAAGTCCGGCGCGCGCAGGTGCCGCGGCGAGACATTGAGCGTCGTGTAGGCGCGGCCGACCGACAGGCGGCGGATGTCCCGGCACACCAGGTCGTAGAGCTGCCAGTCCATGAGTTCGAGGCTGCCGGTTTCCTCGGCGGTGCCGAGGAATTCGTCGGGGCCACGCAGGCCGCGCTGCGGGTGGTGCCAGCGCATCAGCGCCTCGAAGCCGACCAGGTGGCCGTCGGACAGGCTCAGGATCGGCTGGTAGTGGGGCACGAACTCCTGGCGGTGCAGCGCGCGGCGCAGGTCGCCTTCCAGCTCCAGCAGCTTCAGCGCCGCCTCGTGCAGGTGTTCGTCGAAGATCGCGAAACGCTGGCGGCCGTTGGCCTTGGCGCGGTACATGGCGACGTCGGCGTCGCGCAGCAGTTCTTCCGGGCTGCGGTAGCGCGCGTCCACCAGCGCGATGCCGATGCTGGCCGAGGTGTAGAGCTCCTTGCCGGCGATGCGCATCGGCTCGGCCAGCGAGGAGATGACGCGTTCGGCCACCGCCACGGCATCGTCGGCGGTATGGATGAAATCGAGCACGATGGCGAACTCGTCGCCGCCCAGGCGCGCCACCATGTCGGGGTCGCGCACGCAGCGGCTGATGCGTCGGGCGGCTTCCTTGAGCAACTCATCGCCCACCAGGTGGCCGACCGAGTCGTTGACCACCTTGAAACGGTCGAGGTCGAGGAACAGCACCGCGAACAGCTGCTTCGGGTCGTGGCGGTAGCGCGACAGCGCCAGGCCCATGCGCCCCAGCAGGTGGCTGCGGTTGGGCAGGCCGGTCAGGGTGTCGTGCATGGCCTCGTGCTTGAGCTTGTGCTCCATGCGCTCGCGCACCGAGATCTGGTCGAGCAGTTCGCGGTTGGCGTCGGCCAGTTCGCTGGTGCGTGCGGCCACGCGCTGTTCGAGTTCGGCGTAGGCCTCGCGCAGCGATTCATGCGCCTGCCGGCGCTCCAGCGCCTGGGCGATGTGGAAGGACACGAAGCTCAGCAGTTCCTGGTCGCGCTTGGTGTACAGGTAATCGGGCGTGTAGCTCTGCACCGCGATCACGCCGGCGACGGCGCCTTCGATCTGCAGCGGCACGCCCAGCCAGCACACCGACGGCGTGCCGAAGGACTGCACCTTGCCCTCGGCAACCAGGCTGTGGATGCCGTTTCGGTCGGTCAGCAGCGGTTCGCCGGTGGCCAGCACGAATTCGGTGAGGCCGCGGGCCAGCTTGCGGCGCGGGCGGGCCTGGTCGCGTTCATCCACCGAGTAGGGGAAGTCCAGCTCCTGGCCGTCGGGCGTGAGCAGGGCGATGAAGAAGTTGCGGGCGTCGAGCAGGGCGCTGACGATGCCGTGCACCTCGGCGTAGAAGACCTCGATGCTTTCGCTGCGGCCGGCCTGTTCGGCGATGCGGAACAGCGCCGCCTGCAGCCGTTCGCTGCGTTCGCGCTCGGCGACCTGCTGGCGCAGTTCGCTGGTGCGTTCGTCGACGCGCCGCTCCAGTTCCTCCTGGGCGTCGCGGCGGGCCAGCGCGGTCAGGATGTGCTGGGCCACGTAGCCGAGCAGGGCGCGGTCGTCTTCGCTGTAGCGGGTGTCCGGGTCGTAGCTCTGCACGACGACGGCGCCGCGCACCACGCCCTCGTCCACCATCGGCACGCCCAGCCAGTCCTCGCTGTCCGGGCCCAGGGCCTCGTCGCGGCCGACGCCCATTTCCTGGCGCACGTCGACCGATGGGCCCAGCACCGGCTTGCCGTGGCGGATCAGCGCCAGGGTGAGGCTGTTGCCCATCTCCGACGCAGGGATTTCCTCGTCCGGGTCCGGACACACCGGGTCCTGGCTGTCGGCGAAGTAGATGAAGCGCATCGTGTCCGTTTCCGGGGCGTAGCGCACGATGTAGAAGTTCTCGGCGTACATCAGCCGGCCGACGATCTCGTGCAGGCCGCGCATCACCGTCGCGGTGTCCTCGCCCGAACTGGCCAGGTCGGAGATGGCGAACAGCGCGCGCTGCAGGCGTTCGGCCCGGCCCAGGCGCTCGACGTCCACGCGCAGTCGCTGGACCTCGGCCGCGAGCTCGGCGGGGTCGTCGGCGCGCAGGCGCACGGGGCCGGCGGGTGGCAAGGCGGTGGCGGCGCTGGACGAAAGCGGACTGCGAGGCTTCAAACGACGAACCCTTCCCCTGAAGGTCGACCGACTATATCAGCCCGTCGCGCGGCCGCCGGCCAGTACGGCGGCGGTCGGACCCATGGCCACCAGGCGTCCGTCCTCGAGCACCGCGCAGCGCTCGGCCAGCGCCCGCGCCGCCGGCCAGTCGTGGGTGATGAACAGCAGGGCCAGGCCCCGTTCCCGCTTGAGCCGGGCCAGCAGGGCCAGCACGCCGGCGCGGTGCTGGGCGTCGAGCGCCGAGACGGCTTCGTCGCAGACCAGCAGGTCGGGGCCGGTGGCCAGGGCGCGGGCGATGGCCACGCGCTGGCGCTGGCCGCCGGACAGCTGGTGCGGGAAGCGGGCGGCCAGCGCCGGTGCCAGGCCCACCGATTCGAGCAGGGCCGCGACATGCGCCTCGCGGCCGCCGGCCGGGGTGATGCCGTGGATGCGCAGCGGTTCCGCCACCAGGTCGGCGATCCGCATGCGCGGGTCGAGCGACGCGTAGGGGTCCTGGAAGACGACGCCGATGCGCCGGCGCAGCGCGCGCAGCCGGCCGCGGCCGGCCGACAGCAGGTCTTCGCCGTCGAGTTCGATGCGGCCCGAAGCACCCTGCCGGAGCAGCCGCAGCAGGGCCCGCCCAAGGCTGGACTTGCCGCTGCCGCTCTCGCCTACCAGGGCCAGGCATTCGCCGCGGTGCAGGCTGAGGCTGACGCCGCTGACGGCCGGCCGGGCCTGGCCGGGATAGGTCACCTGCACGGCCTCCAGGCGCAGCAGTTCGGCGCCCGGCGACGTGGGTTCGGCGGCGGGCAGCTGGTCGGCGGCCAGCAGTTCGCGGGTATAGGCGTGGCGTGGGGCGGCGAAGATGGCGGCGCTGTCGCCGTGTTCGACCAGTTCGCCCGCGCGCAGGATTGCAAGCTGGCCGGCGTGGCGGGCGACCAGGGGCAGGTCGTGGCTGACCAGCAGCACCGACACGCCGAGGTCGGTGCGCAGCGTGTCCAGCAGCGCCAGCGCTTCGTCGGCCAGGCGCGGGTCAAGCGCCGAGGTCGGTTCGTCGGCCAGCAGCACGCGTGGTTTGCCGGCCAGGGCCAGGGCCAGCAGCACGCGCTGGCGCTGGCCGCCGGACAGCTGGTGCGGGTAACGCGAAAGCAGGCGCGGGGGATCGGGCAGCTGCAGCCGTTCGAAAAGGGCCACCGCCTCGCGCCGCGCCGCGGCGGCGTCGATGGCCTGCAGCAGCCGCAGCGATTCCTCCAGCTGCGCGCCAACCGTGCGCAGCGGGTGTAGCGCCGCCTGCGGGTCCTGCGGCACCCAGGCGAGCACGCGGCCCCGAAGCGCGGCGTGCGCGGCGCTGCCGAGCGGAATGCGCCGGCCGTCGAGTTCGAGTTCGCCGCGCGCGCGAAGGCCGGGAGGCAGCAGGCCGAGCAGGGCGGTGATGGTGAGGCTCTTGCCGCTGCCGCTTTCGCCGACCAGGCCGAGGCATTCGCCGGCCGGCAGGGACAGGCTGACCGGCCCCAGCAGCCGCCGTTCGCCGGCGTGGACTTCCAGGTCATTGAGCGCGAAGGAACTCACGCGACGTCCCGGCGTTCGTCGAGCCAGTCGCGCAGGCCGTCGCCCAGGAACTGGAAGGCCGCCAGCGTCGCCACCAGGAAGCCGGCCGGGAACAGCAGCGACCAGGGTGCGACGTCCAGCTCCTGGGTGCCTTCGCCCAGCAGGCTGCCCCAGCTGGCGGCGGGTTCGTCGACGCCCAGTCCGAGGAAGCCCAGGAAACTTTCCACCAGGATCGCCTGCGGCAGGATCAGGCCCAGGTAGACCAGGCCCAGCGGCAGCAGGTTCGGCAGCAGGTGCCAGCGCAGCACCTGGTCGAAGCGGGCGCCGGCGGCGCGCGCGGCCAGCACGAAGGGCATCTCGCGCAGGCGCGCGGCCTCGGCGCGGGCGACTCGGGCCAGGTCGATCCAGACATAGCCGCCGATTGCCGCCAGCAGCAGCCAAAGCGAGCGACCGAACAGCGCCAGCAGCAGGATCACGATCAGCAGGAAGGGCAGGGCGGAAAGCACGTCGAGTGCGCGCACCATCGCGCGCTCCGTGCGACCGCCGGCATAACCCGCGACCGCGCCGTAGGCCAGGCCGATCACCAGCGCGACCGCGGTGGCCAGGGCGCCGATGGTGAGTGACAGGCGGCCGCCCGCCAGCGTGCGCGCGAGGATGTCGCGGCCGATCGCATCGGTGCCGAACCAGTGCCCGCCGGAAAGCGACGGCGGCGACGAGAGTGCAGTCCAGTCGGGACGGTGCGGGTCCAGGCCCGGCACCAGCCAGGGCAAGCCCCAGCACAACGCGACCAGCAGGCCGATCATCACAAGGCTGACCGACGCCAGCGGCGGGAAGCGACGGATGGCGGCGAGGCGGGTCTTCCAGTTCCCAGATTTCAAGTTATGCTCCGGTCACGACGCGCTCACATCGACCGTCGTACTTCACACCTGTGGAGGTCAGCCGTTCGGGGGCGGCGGAATAATCGTGCCGGTTCCCGGGCAGGGTGGCTCTGCGCCATTCAATCATGTCCGGAGTTTCAAATGCATAGTTCCCTTGCTTTGCCGCTGATGCTGGTCCTCGCGACCGGTGCCGGCGCCGCCGTCGCGGCTGAAGAAGCCACGACCAATTCGTCTGTTGTCACTTACGACAAGGCCACCGGCGAGTTCCGCGCGCCGACCGCCGAAGAGCGCGCCGCGCTTGAAGCCGACGCCGCCAATCTCCCCGCCGCTCCCGCCCTGCCGTCTCCCGGCAAGCGCGGCAAGGTGATGGACCCGCGCAACGAACAGGAAGCCGCGCTGACCATCGTCAAGCGTGCTGACGGCACCGTGCAGGCCCGCCTGCCGACCAACCTGCACACCTCCGCCACCGCCACCATCGGCGCCAACGGCGAGATCATCCTCGGACACGGCGAAGCGGCCGCGGAGCACGCGCATGAAGAATAAGAACCTCCTGGCCCTGGCCCTTTCGCTCGCCTTCGCGGCGGGTTCCGCGAGCGCCGCCGACCTGGTGCTGGTCAACCTCGACGCCGGCACCGGCGCCGGCCTCGACGACCCGACGCCGAAGGCGCCGGAAGGCGGTAACCCGGGCACCACCCTCGGTGAACAGCGCCAGCTCGCCTACCAGTACGCGGCGCGCATGTGGGGTTCGATGCTGCAGAGCAACGTGCCCGTGTTCGTCGGCGCCCGCTTCATCCCGCAGACCTGCACCGTCAGCAGCGCGACGCTTGGCTCGGCCGGTACGACCTTCGTGTTCCGCGACTTCCCGGGCGCGCATGTCGCCGGCACCTGGTACCACTCCGCACTGGCCGACGCCCGTGCCGGCGTCGACCTGGCCCCGGGCCAGCTGGACATCATTTCCCAGTTCAACAGCCGCATCAACGGCGACCCGGCCTGCCTGGGTGGCTCGAGCTGGTACTACGGCCTCGACGGCCAGACCCCGGCCGGCCAGATCAACTTCCTCAACGTCGTGATGCATGAAATCGCGCACGGCCTGGGCTTCTCGGCCTTCTCCAACGTAAGCAGCGGCACGCTGTTCCAGGGCCTGCCGGACGTCTACAACCGCAACGCCTACAACAACACGTTCGCGGCCAGCATCCCGGCGCTGACCGACGTGCAGCGCCAGGCGGCGTTCCGCGACAACGGCAACACGGTCTGGACCGGTGCCAACGTCAACGGCGCGGCCACGCAGTTCCTGGCCCCGCTGTTCACGATGAACGTGACCGCGCCGGCCGGCATCGCGGGTGCCTATGAAGTGGGCGCGGCGAGCTTCGGTCCGGAGGCCACGTCGGCGAACTTCCGCGGCGAAGTGGTCCCGGCGACGCCGGCGGACGGCTGCACGCCGTTCACCAATTCGGCGGCGGTGGCCGGCAAGGTCGCCCTGGTCGACCGTGGCGTCTGCAACTTCACCCTCAAGGCGCTGAACGCGCAGGCGGCGGGTGCCACGGCGGTGCTGATCGCGAACAACCAGCCGGGCGTCACCCTGCCGGGTGGCTTCGATCCGGCGGTGGCCATCCCGACCCTGGGCATCACCCAGGCTGCGGGCGCGGCCATCCGCGCGGCGTCCCCGGGCGTGATGATCACCACCGGCCTGAACCCGGCCCGCCGCGCGGGCGCCGACGCCAACGGACGCGTGCGCCTGTACGCCCCGACCGCCGTCGCCCCGGGTTCGACGTTCTCGCACTTCGACACCGTGCTGACGCCGAATGCGCTGATGGAGCCGTCGATCACCTCGACCCTGCGGGCCGACGTGGACGTCGACCTGACGCCGGCGCTGTTCAAGGACATCGGCTGGAACTTCAACACCAGCTCGCGCATCGGCAACTGCGATACGGGTATCCCGGCCGTGTCCGCCGACGGCGTCTCGATCGGCGGCAGCGTCGCCGGCCAGGCCGCACTGTGCGAAGCCACGTCCAGCACCCGCGCGCAGTACTCGCAGTGCCTGCTCGACTACGCCAAGGAAGCGGCGGCCGAAGGCCTGCTGACCAACACGCAGGCCTCGCGCGTGGTGGTGTGCTCGGTGCAGAACGGCTACCGCCTGTTCCCGCGCTGATCCCAAGGCAACACCTGCGTCACCGACGGGGCCGGCTTGCCGGCCCCGTCTTCTTTTCGGCAGGGGTAGAATCGACGGGTCGCGCCGAGGGCGCCCGTACCGGTTTCCCGCCATGCCATTTCCCTACACCCGCCCGCGTCGCCTTCGCCGTGACGACTTCTCGCGCCGCCTGGTGCGCGAAAACCGGCTGCACGCGGACGACCTGATCCTTCCCGTGTTCGTCCACGAGGCCCAGGGCCGCGCCCCGGTGGCCTCGATGCCGGGCGTCGAACGCCAATCGGTTGACGAGCTGTTGCGCACCGCCGCTGACGCCGTGGCGCTGGGCATCCCGGCGCTGGTGCTGTTCCCGGTCACCGCGCCCGAGGCCAAGTCGCTCGATGCCGCCGCGGCCTGGGCCGACGACGGCCTGGCCCAGCGCGCCATCCGCGCGCTCAAGCGCGAGTTCCCGCAGCTGGGCGTGATCACCGACGTCGCGCTCGACCCCTACACCTCGCACGGCCAGGATGGCCTGGTGGACGCCGACGGCTACGTCACCAACGACGAAACTGTCGACGCGCTGGTGAAGCAGGCGCTGTCGCACGCCGACGCCGGTGCCGACGTGGTGTCGCCCAGCGACATGATGGACGGCCGCATCGGTGCCATCCGCGAAGCGCTGGAAGAGTCGGGACACGTCAACACCCGCATCCTGGCCTACTCGGCCAAGTACGCCTCGGCCTTCTACGGGCCCTTTCGCGATGCGGTCGGCAGCGCCGGGGCGCTGGGCAAGGGTGACAAGAAGACCTATCAGATGGATCCGGGCAATTCCGACGAAGCCCTGCGCGAAGTCGGGCTGGACTTGGACGAAGGCGCCGACATGGTGATGGTCAAGCCGGGCCTGCCCTACCTGGACATCGTGCGCCGGGTGAAGGACCACTTCGGCGTGCCCACGTTTGCCTACCAGGTCAGCGGCGAATACGCGATGCTCAAGGCCGCTGCGATGAACGGCTGGCTGGACGAACGCGCCTGCGTGCTCGAGGCGCTGCTGGGCTTCAAGCGCGCCGGCGCCGACGGCGTGCTCACCTATTTCGCGCTCGATGCCGCGCGCTGGCTCAAGGAGGACTGACATGACTGCCCGTTACGCCGTGTTCGGACACCCGGTGGTGCACTCGCTGTCGCCGCGCATCCACGCCGCCTTCGGCACCCAGCTGGGCATTCCGATGCAGTACGCCGCCATCGATGCCTCGCCCGAAGACTTCGCCAACGCCCTGGGCGCCTTCGCGGCCAGCGGCGGACTGGGCGCGAACATCACGCTGCCGCACAAGGAGCGTGCGCTGGCGCTTTGCACCGAAGCCAGCGACCGCGCCCGCCGCGCCGGCGCCGCCAACACCCTGAGCCGGCGCCACGGCCAGTGGCATGGCGACAACACCGACGGCACCGGCCTGGTGCATGACCTCACCGAACGCCGTCGCCTGGACCTGCGCGGCCGCCGGGTGCTGATGCTGGGCGCCGGCGGCGCCGCCCGCGGCGTCTCGCCGGCCCTGCTCGATGCCGGCATCGAGGAACTGTGGGTGGTCAACCGCACCGCCGAGCGCGCCGACGCGCTGGCCGACGCCCTGGGCGAGCCGGGCCGCGTGCATACGCGCTATTGGGCCGACCTGGGCAACCTGGGCGCCTTCGACATGATCGTCAACGCCACCTCGGCCGGACGCGGCGGCGGCATCGAGCTGCCGTTCTCGCTGGCGGGCAACCGCACGCTGGCCGTGGACCTGAGCTACGGCGAAGCGGCGGTGTCGTTCCTGGCCTGGGCGCGCGCCGCCGGCTGCGAACACGCCTTCGATGGCATCGGCATGCTGGTGGAACAGGCGGCCGAGAGTTTCGCGATCTGGCACGGGCAGCGCCCGGACACCGACCCGGTGTTCGCCTCGCTAACCGCGCGCGCCGATTCGCTGCAGACCGCGGACTGAGCCGCGGCCCGCGGGGCTCAGGGCGCCAGGTAGGCGTCCTTGAGCTTCACGTAGTGCTTGGCGCTGTAGTAGAGCTGCTCGATTTCCTTGTCGCTGAGTTTGCGCACCGGCTTGGCCGGGTTGCCCAGCCAGAGTTCGCCGCTGAGCACCTTCTTGCCCGGCGGCACCACGGCGCCGGCGCCGACGAAGCCGTGGTCCATCACCTCGGCGCCGTCGAGCACCGTCGCGCCCATGCCGATCAGCACCGCGTTGCCGATCGTGCAGGCATGCACGATGGCGCCGTGGCCGATGGTGACGTCGTCGCCGATCAGCGTGGGCCAGCCGCCCGGCCGCGTAAACGGGCCTTCGTGGGTGACGTGGATGATCGTGCCGTCCTGGATATTGGTGCGGGCACCGATCCGGATGTGGTTGACGTCGCCGCGCACCACGCAGCCGGGCCAGACCGAGCTGTCCTCGCCCAGGTGAACGTCGCCGATGACGGTGGCGGCCGGGTCCACGTAGGCCCGGGCGCCGAGGGTGGGCACGATGCCCTTGAAAGCTCGTAGGTTCATGCCGCCATTCTAGCCCGGGCGCCCCGTAGGAGCGGCTTCAGCCGCGAATCTTTGCCTGGCCTTCGGCCAGGAGGGGCTTCGCGGCTGAAGCCGCTCCTACAGGGGGATGGCAGGCTTTACACTGGCCCCATGGACACGCCCCCGCACCCCGACCAGGACCTGCGCCCGCTGCTGGCCCACCTGCGCGCCGCCCACCAGCGCCAGGTGCCCGGCTACCGCCAGCGCATGGACGATCTCCAGCGTCTCGGCGAGGCCGTGCGCCGGCACCGGGACGAACTGGTGAAGGCGGTATCGGCCGATTTCGGCCGCCGTTCGCGCCACGAAACGCTGGCCGCCGACGTCATGGTCACGCTGGACGAGATCAGCCACCTGCGCCGCCACCTGCGTCGCTGGATGCGGCCCGAGCGCCGCGGCGTCAACCTGGCCTTCCTGCCGGCGCGGGCCGAGATCCGCCGGCAGCCGCTGGGCGTGGTCGGCATCGTGGCGCCCTGGAACTACCCGATCCAGCTGGCCCTGATCCCGCTGGCCGACGCCATCGCCGCCGGCAACCACGTCATGGTCAAGCCGTCCGAGCACACGCCGCGCACCTCGCAGCTGCTGGCCCGGCTGCTGGCCGAAGTGTTCCCGGCCGAGCGCGTGGCGGTGGTGCAGGGCGACGCGGCAATCGGCGCGGCCTTCAGCCGGCTGCCCTTCGACCACCTGCTGTTCACCGGCTCGACCACGGTCGGGCGCGCGGTGATGGCGGCCGCGGCGCCCAACCTGGTGCCGGTGACGCTGGAGCTGGGCGGCAAGTCCCCGGCCCTGGTGGCGCCGGATTACCCGATCGAACAGGCGGCCGACCGCATCGCCGCCGGCAAGTGCTTCAACAGCGGCCAGACCTGCGTGGCGCCGGACTACGTGCTGGTGCCGCGCGACCAGCGCGACGCCTTCGTGCGTGCCTACATGGCCTCGGTGCGCCGCCGTTACCCGAACCTGGCGAGCAATCCCGACTACACCGCGATCGTCAATCCGCGCCAGGCCGAACGCCTGCGCAGCTGGCTCGATGACGCCCGCGAGCGCGGCGTCGGCGTCGTCCAGCACCGGCCCGACGGCGATCCGCCGCCGCCGGGCGTGGAAGTGATCCCGCCGACCGTGCTGCTCGACCCACCCGACGAGTCCCGGGTGATGCAGGAGGAAATCTTCGGCCCGCTGCTGCCGGTGAAGTCCTACGACAGCCACGACGCGGCGATCGACTACATCCTGGGCCGCGACCGGCCGCTGGCGTTCTATCCCTTCGACAACCAGGGCCGGCGCCTGCGCAACACGCTCGAGCGCGTGGTCACGGGCAGCGTCTGCGTCAACGACACCCTGATCCAGTTCGGCCAGCACTCGCTGCCGGTCGGCGGCGTCGGGCCCAGCGGCATGGGCCAGTACCACGGCGAGGCCGGTTTCATGGCTTTCACCAAGCCGATGCCGGTGATGTACCAGTCGCGGCTCAACGGCATGAAGATCTTCGACCCGCCGTTCGGGAAGCTGGCCGACTTCGTCGTCAAGTTCCTGACCCGCTGAGGATTTGTGTAGGAGCGCCTTCAGGCGCGAATCTTTTGGCTTTGCCTGCAGCAAAGAACAAATTCGCGCCTGAAGGCGCTCCTACAGGCTTGAATTGAGGCGTCGCCGACGCCATGAGGCTTCCATGACCAACGACACCAACCCCCTGCTCGCCGACGCCGAACTGCCGGCGTTCTCCGCCATCACGCCCGACCACGTGAACCCTGCCATCGACGAGGTGCTGGCGGGCTTCCGCGCCGAGGTCGAGCGCCTGGCCACCGACCCGCAGGCGCGCGACTTCGCCACGCTGATGGCGCCGCTCGAGCGCTGGGAGGAAACCCTGGGCCGCACGTTCTCGCCGGTCTCGCACCTGCACGGCGTGAAGGATTCGCCGGAACTGCGCGAAGCGTATTCAGCGGCGCTGGAGAAGCTGACCGAACATTCCACCGAGCTCGGCCAGCACCGCGGCCTCTACGCCGCGGTGAAGGCGCTGCGCGAATCGCCGGCCTTCGAAACGCTGGACCGCCCGCAGCGCACGCTGGTCGAAGACAGCCTGCGCGGCTTCAGGCTCAGCGGCGTGGCGCTGGAGGAGCCGGCGCGCTCGCGATTCAAGGCGATCCAGAACGAGCTTAGCAAGCTCGAGACGGCGTTCGAGGAAGCGGTGCTCGACGCCACCGACGCCTGGACCCGCCCGGTGGCGGAAAGCGAACTCGCCGGCCTGCCGGCCTCCGCCCGCGACATGCTGCGCACGATGGCCCGGGAAAAGCAGGCCGAGGGCTGGCTGGCGACGCTGAAGGGCCCGGTGGTGCAGGCGATCCTGACCTTCGCCGACACCCGCGCGCTGCGCGAGGAGGTATACACCGCCTACAACACCCGCGCCTCCGACCAGGGGCCGAACGCCGGCAGCTGGGACAACAGCGAACGCATCGGCCAGATCCTCGCGCTGCGTCACGAAGCCGCGCAGCTGCTGGGCTTCGCATCGGCCGCGCATGAATCGCTGGACGACAAGATGGCCGGCACGCCCGAACGCGTGCTGGGTTTCCTGCGCGAGCTCGCCGCCAAGGCGCGTCCGGTGGCGCAGCGCGAGCTGGACGAGCTGCGCGCCTTCGCCGCCGGCACGCTGGGCATCGCCGGCCTGCAGCCCTGGGACGTGGCCTACGCGTCGGAAAAACTGCGCGAGTCGCGTTTCGCCTTCAGCGAGGAAGACCTCAAGCCCTACTTCCCGCTGCCGGCGGTGATGCAGGGCCTGTTCACCGTCGCCGAACGCGTGTTCGGCGTGCGCCTGGTCGAAAGAAAGGGTGTCGACGCCTGGCACAAGGACGTGCATTTCTTCGACGTCGTCGATGCCGACGGCAGCGTGCGTGCCGGCGTCTACCTCGACCACTACGCCCGTGCCGGCAAGCGCGGCGGCGCCTGGATGGACGTGTGCCGCGCGCGCTTGAATGACGGCGTCAGCGCGCACAAGCCGGTGGCCTACCTCACCTGCAACTTCTCCCCGCCCAACGCCGATGAGCCGGCGCTGCTGACCCACGACGACGTGGTCACGCTGTTCCACGAATTCGGCCACGGCCTGCACCACCTGCTGACCGAGGTGGACTGGCCCAGCGTCGGCGGCATCAGTGGCGTCGAATGGGACGCGGTGGAGCTGCCCAGCCAGTTCATGGAGAACTTCGCCTGGCAGCGCGAGGCGCTGGACATGTTCGCCAGGCACTACCGGACCGGCGAACGCCTGCCCGACGACCTGTACGCGAAGATGCTCAAGGCGCGGCACTTCCACGCCGGCCTGTTCCTGGTGCGCCAGCTCGAGTTCGCGCTCTACGACTTCCGCATCCACCTTGAATTCGACCCGGCGCGTGGCCCGCGCACGCTCGAGATCCTGGACGAGGTGCGCGACGAGGTCGCCGTGATCCGGCCGCCGGCCTTCAACCGTTTCCCGCATGCCTTCACGCATATCTTCGCGGGCGGCTATTCGGCGGGCTATTACAGCTACCTGTGGGCGGAAGTGCTCAGCGCGGACGCGTTTTCGGCCTTTGAGCAGGCCGGCGTGTTCGACGCCGACACCGGCGCCCGCTATCGCCGCGAGATCCTTGCCGTCGGCGGCTCGCGCCCCGCGCTGGAAAGTTTCGTCGCCTTCCGCGGCCGCGAGCCCGATCCGGACGCGCTTCTGCGCAGCTATGGGCTGGCGGCCTAGCTGCCGGGTGGGGGGGTGTGGGGCAGGGGGCAATTTAACACTGAAAAATGGCACCTGTCCCCAGTAGCTAGCCCCGCCAGATCATGTAGACGTCGGCGCGCTGGTAGTGGCTGCCGGGCTTGATGCCCGGCTGCAGCTCGAAGCCCATGCTCTGGTAGAGCTTCAGTGCCGGCCCGAGCTTGCTGCTCGACTCCAGGAACAGTTCGCGTCCGCCCAGTTCGCGAAAGCCTGCGATGGCCGTCGCCAGAAGCCGGCGGCCGATGCCGCGCCCCTGGTGGCCGGCGGCGACGCCCATCTTGGTCTGCGCTGAATGGGGTCAGAGAACATTAACGATTGAAGCGCACACTTCAACCGTTAATGTTCTCTGACCCCATTCGGGGTGGGAGAATGGGAGGGCATGGACGCCGGCCGCCGCCTTTCCCTGATCGTCGCCACCACCCTGTTCATCGAGACCATGGACTCGACGGCGATCGCGACCTCGCTGCCGGTCATCGCCGAGGACCTGGGCACCGAGCCGATCGCGCTGAAGCTGGCGCTCACCGCCTACCTGCTGGCGCTGGCGGTGTTCATTCCGGTCAGCGGCTGGGTGGCCGACCGATTCGGCGCCAAGCGCACCTTCATGCTGGCGATCGCCGTGTTCCTGATCGGTTCGCTGGCCTGCGCCGTCAGCGCCAGCCTCGAACAGCTGGTCGCCGCGCGTTTCCTGCAGGGCATGGGCGGCGCGCTGATGGTGCCGGTGGGCCGGTTGGTGCTGCTGCGCACGGTGCCGAAGAACGAACTCGTGCAGGCCCTGAGCTGGCTCACCATTCCGGCCTTGGTCGCGCCGATCCTGGGGCCGCCGGTCGGCGGCTTCATCGCCACCTACAGCGACTGGCGCTGGATCTTCCTGATCAACATCCCGATGGGCCTGGTCGGCATCGCGCTGGCCTGGCGTTTCGTGCCCGACCTGCGCGAGCCGGTCAAGCCGCTGGACTGGACCGGTTTCGCGCTGTCCGGGCTGGGCCTGGCGCTGGCGCTGTTCGGTTTTTCGACGCTGGGCCGGCACCTGGTGTCGACGCCGGTGGCGCTGGCGACGCTGGTCGTGGGCCTCGGTGCGATGGCCGCCTATGTCTGGCACGCGCGCCGGCATCCGCATCCGCTGATCGACCTGGGCCTGCTGCGGCTGCCGACCTTCCGCGCCGGCGTGGTCGGCGGCATGTTGTTCCGTATCGGCATCGGCGCCACGCCTTTCCTGCTGCCGCTGATGCTGCAACTCGGCTTCGGGCTGACGCCGCTGCAGTCGGGCCTGCTCACCTTCGTATCCGCGGTGGGCGCGATCTTCATGAAGACGATGGCGGCGGCGGTGCTGCGGCGTTTCGGCTTCCGGCGCGTGCTGTGGATCAACGCGCTGCTGGCTTCAGCGATGCTGGCGGGTTTCGGCCTGTTCCGCGCCGACACCGCGCACTGGGTGATCATGGCGGTGCTGCTGGTTTCGGGCTGCTTCCGTTCGCTGCAGTTCACCAGTCTCAACGCCATCAGCTACGCCGAAGTGGACCAGGCGCGCATGGGCCAGGCCAGCAGCCTGTCGGGCATGCTGCAGCAGTTCTCGCTGGCGCTGGGCGTGGCCATCGGCGGTTACGCGCTGCAGGTGGCCGGCAGCTTCACCGGCCAGGACTACGCCGACCCGGCGAACTTCGGCTGGGCCTTCCTCACCGTCGGCGTCATCTCGGCGCTGTCGGCCTGGATGATGTTCCGGCTGCCGCATGACGCCGGTGCAGAGATGGCCGGTCGCGCTGAAGTGGGAAAGGAAGTGTCGGAGCAGAAGGCCGAGCAGCGCACGGGGACGTGAGCGACAGATTCTGTAGGAGCGCCTTCAGGCGCGAATCTTTCGACCTTGCCGTTGGCAAGGAAGGAATTCGCGCCTGAAGGCGCTCCTCCAGGCAGTTGGTCAGGCGAAGAACTCGCGAAAGCCGGTGATGGCGCGTTCCAGGCCGGCGTCGTTGATGTCGAGGTGCGTCACCAGTCGCACGCGCGCGCCGCGGCCTGCGGAAATGCGCACGCCGCGGGCCTCCAGCGCCTTCGCCAGCTCGAGCTGGCGGCCGTCGGGCACGGTGACGAACAGGATGTTGGTGTGCGCGCCGTCCACGACCAGCCCGAATGACGTCAGTGCGTCAGCCAGTTCGCCGGCACGGCGATGATCGTCGGCCAGCCGCGCCACGTGGTGGTCCAGAGCGTGGTGCGCCATCGCGGCCATGATGCCGGCCTGGCGCCAGCCGCCGCCCAGCACCTTGCGCCAGCGCCGGGCCTTGTCCACCAGCGCCCGCGAACCGGCCAGCACCGAACCGACCGGCGCGCCCAGGCCTTTGGACAAACACACCGACACCGAATCGAAATGCCCGGCGATCTGCCCCGCCGGCACCCCGCAGGCCACCGCTGCGTTGTAGAGCCGCGCGCCGTCGAGATGGAACGCCAGCCCGCGCTCGCGTGCGAAGGCGCCGGCCTGGGCCAGGTAGTCCAGCGGCAGCGGCCGGCCGTGCCAGGTGTTCTCCAGCGCCAGCAGGCGGGTGCGGGCGAAGTGCGGGTCGCCCAGCGGTTTCACCGCGGCATCCAGCGACTCGATCGGCAGCGTACCGTCGGGCGCATGCACGATGGGCTGCGGCTGGATCGAGCCCAGCACCGCCGCGCCGCCGCCTTCGTACTTGTAGGTGTGCGCGTCCATGCCGACCAGGTATTCGTCGCCGCGCTCGCAGTGGCCCATCAGCGCCAGCAGGTTGGACTGGGTGCCGCTGGGCACGTAGATCGCCGCTTCGAAACCCAGCTCGGCCGCAACCCGGTCCTGCAGCGCATTGACGCTGGGGTCGTCGCCCATCACGTCGTCGCCAACCGGGGCAGCCAGGCCGGCCTGGCGCATCGCCGGGGTGGGCTGGGTCACGGTGTCGCTGCGCAGGTCCACCCACTTCATGCTTGAACGCCTCCGGTCAGGTCATGCGCCGCAGGGTATCGTCGCGGCGGATGACGTGATGGTACAGCGCCGCCACCACGTGCAGGCCAACGACCCAGTAAAACGCGGTGCCGATCAGTTCGTGCAGGTCCTCGAACCGATGCGCCAGCGCCTCGTCCGGCGCCAGCAGGGCCGGCACGACGACCTGGGTGAACGGCAGCAGCAGCTCCTTGCCATCGGTCCAGGCCGTCAGCAGGCCCAGCACCGGCTGCGCCACCAGCATCGCGTACAGCAGCAGGTGGATGCCCTTGGCCGGAATGGCCTGCCAGGCGGGCAGGGGCGGCTGCACTGCCGGCGCAGGGCGCGAGAAGAACAGCAGCAGGCGCGGCAGCATCAGCGCGAGGATCGCGATGCCGATCCAGAAATGCGCCTGCACCATGGCCAGGCGGGCCTCGGAGCCGCGTTCGAAGTTCTCGCGGCCGAGGATGAAGACATAGGCCAGCACCATCAGCAGCGCAATGCCCCAGTGCAGGGCGCGGCGGGAGGGCGCGTATCGCGATCGCAAGCTGTTCATCACGTTTCTCCGGGCGGAAACATCCAGCCCCAGCCTGCGCCCTTTGGCGCGTACCGCCTTGACTGGGGTCAAGCCATCGCCGCGGCCCGCGCGAACGGTTAGCATTCGCGCCATGGACACCACCACCATCGCCAGCTGGAACGTCAACTCCCTCAACGTGCGCCTGCCGCATCTGCAGGAGTGGCTGAAACTTCGCCAGCCCGACATCGTCGGTCTGCAGGAAACCAAGCTCGAGGATCCGCGCTTCCCCGATTCGGTGCTGGCCGGGCTGGGCTATCGCAGCGTTTTCAGTGGCCAGAAGACCTACAACGGCGTCGCCATCCTTTCGCGCCGGCCGATCGACGAAGCCAGCTGCGTGATGGGCATCCCGGGTTTCGGGGATGAGCAGAAGCGCGTGATCGCCGCGACCGTGGGCGACCTGCGCATCGTCAACCTGTACGTGGTCAACGGCCAGGACGTCGGCACCGACAAGTACGACTACAAGCTGCGCTGGCTCGAGGCCGTGCACGCCTGGCTGGCGCAGGAGATCAAGGCGCACCCGAAGCTGGTGGTGATGGGCGACTTCAACATCGCGCCGGACGATCGCGACGTGCACGACCCGGCCGTGTGGAACGACGAGCACATCCTCACCTCCACCGCCGAGCGCGCGGCGCTGCGACGGCTGATGGACCTGGGCCTGCACGACAGCTTCCGCCTGCACAGTGACGAGGGCGGGGTGTTCAGCTGGTGGGATTACCGCGCCGCCGGCTTCCGCCGGAACCTGGGTCTGCGCATCGACCTGTGCCTGGTATCGGACGCGCTGCGCGAACACTGCACCGGCGCCGAAATCGACCGCGAGCCGCGGACCTGGGAGCGCCCCAGCGACCACGCGCCGGCGATGGTGCAGCTCGCGGGCTGACTGTCCTGCAGCGATAACAATTTCCGCAGCCCGACACTATCGCTGGTCAAACTGTCAGCCATCGCTATCTGCGTGAACAATAATCACGGGGCGAAAAAATGTGACGTGGTGCACGATTCCGCGGCGTCCGCCAATCCTTGCGGACGCGTGATCGTTAACTACGGAGAGAGTCATGGAAATGATGGGAGTTGGTATCGAGTCGATCGAAGCGGCGATGCGCGTCGGCGCCATGGTCGTTGACCAGATCGGCAGCGTCGCCCAGGGCGCCTACGTCGCCGGCGACGAAGCGACCTGCGAGATCTGCCGCTGCGAGTGGGCGTGATCCAGTAACACCTGCCCCGGGGAAGTCGCCGCCTGGCGCTTTCCCCGGGGCAACCCTGGAACGCCGACCGGACGCTTATGACCCTTCTTCCTGCGGGCGAAACCCGCACCCTGCATCTGCTTCCCAGCACGCACGCCACCCTGGCCGACGCCGCAGGCCGGCTGCACGACCCGGACTGGTGCGTGATCGGTCTGGCCGACGCCTTCGCCATGGCCGGGCAAGACGCTACCGGGCCCGAATCGCCCGCGGGCTTCCTTGCCGCCTGCCGCGAACGCCCCGCTTGCGACCGGCCCCGACAAACGATCGTTTTCACCGACCAGTTCGTCTCGGCCGAACACGCGCCGCTGCGCGCCACCCTCGGCGACGGGGAGCAATTCATCCCGACCCTGGAGCTGGTCGCCGCGGCGCAGTACGGCTTCCGCATCGCCTGCTGGCATCCGGAAGGCTACCGCGTGGTCGAGGCTTTCCCGGCCGGCGACCAGGCCGCGCTCCTGACGGCGCTCGCCGGGTATTACCAGGCTTGCGACGGGCTGGGCGAGGCCTGGCTGATGCGCGCCCGCCAGCACCAGCGCAGCCTGGCCGGCCGCGTCGAAGCTGCCAGGAGCCGGCTTCGTTATTACCAGTCCGTGGTCATGCTGGCGGACGTCGACGCCGCCGCGGCAGGCTCGCGCATGGAGGTGCTGAAGGCGCTCGTGGACTTGCAGCAGCAGCTTCCCCGGAGCGTTGCGCCATGACGCAGGCCCTGCTGGTCTTCGCGCTTTACCTGCTGCGACCGCTTCGCCGCTCCGACCGCCGCTGGATGGCCATCGAATGGCTGCTGGGCCTGGACCTGTCGGCGGACGAACTGGGTTCGGTGCGCGCCGCCTGCGCGGCCGCCGGCAAGCCGCTGGGCGCGTACTACTACTGGAAGCTCACCCAGGTGGCGCAGTCGATGACCTTCCGCAAACTCGACAAGCGCGCCACCCTGGCGCTGATCGCGCGCTGCGATGGCACCGACTATGCCGCGTTCGAGCCCTGCCTGGACGACCCGCGCGGCATGCTGGTGGCGACGCCGCACCACGGCGCCTTCGTGTTCTCGATCGTCGCCCTGGCCGAACGGATCCGCCAAAGGCGCCCGGTCTTCGTCTTCTACGAAGCCCCGGAGGCGCACGCCGCCAACCAGATCTTCGACATTCTCTACCAGCGCCTGTTCGCCGACCCGTCCTCGGGCGTCACGGTGCTGCACAACAACCGCAACGGCCTGGCGACGGCCATAAGGCAGCTGCGGCAGGGCGCTTTCGTGGTGATCATGCCCGACGTCTACAAGGGCCGTGAGAACACCTACCAGGTGCCTTTCTGCGGTCGCTCGCGCAACGTGATGCTGGGAACCGCAGTGCTGGCGCGGCGCACGGGCACGGCGATCCTGCCGATGCTGTCGGATCCGTCGGACGCGGGCCTTGGCTTTCGCACGCGCTTCGGTACCCGCATCGAGCCCGTTGCCGGCGACGCCCAGCCCGAAGCGGATGGCCAGGTGCAGGCCCTGTGCGCGGATTACCGCGTCACCGCCGAGCTGTTCGCGAAGTTCGAAGCCTTCATGGGCACGCGCCTGCTGCACTGGCAGTACTGCCGCGGCCATTTCCTCGGCGACCCCGCGCCGCCGCGCCTGGAAGGCGAGGAGTTCACCAGGCTGTCCGCGCTTTTCCTCCAGGACCCGCGTGTCCGCATCGATCCCGTGGCGGCGATGGCGCCCGGCCTGCAACCGTCGCGATGAAAAGGATGTCCCGATGAGCCTGTCCCTTCCCGCCCTGCTGCTGGCCGCCGCGCTGGCCAGTCCCTCCGTCGGCGACGCCGACGCGGCTGTCGATGCCACCGGCGCCGCGGCCGGTACCGATTCCGCGGCCCCCATGCTGGATGCCGTGGTGGTGACCGGCACCTACCCGGCTCCCGGCCTGTGGGAGTTCACGCGCGAGGGCAAGACGCTGCTGGTGATGGGTACGCTGTCGCCGGCGCCGCGGCGCATGGTCTGGAGCTCCGAGCGCGTCGAGTCGCGCATCGCCGGGGCCGACCTCATCCTGGGGCCACCGGGCGTCTCGGTGTCCGCCGACGTCGGCTTCTTCGGCGGCGCGATGCTCTGGCCGGCCTGGCGCCGCAGCAAGCGCAATCCCGACGGCCAGACGCTGGAAGAGGTGCTGTCGCCGGACGTGTTCGCACGCTGGGCGGCGTTCAAGCAGCGCCACCTCGCCGGCAACCGCAAGGTCGACAAGCTGCGTCCGCTGCATGCCGCCAGGGAACTTTTCGACGCCGCCGTGCGCGACGCCGGCATGACCGACAAGAGCCTGGTCGATCCGGTGGTGAAGCGCGTGGCCAAGGCCAACGACATTCCGATCCAGTCGACGTCCCTGCGCCTGACCATCGAGGATCCGAAGGAAACGCTGCGCCAGTTCAACGCCATCGAACTCGGCGACGAGCAGTGCCTGGTCCAGACCATGGACCGCCTCCAGGACGACCTGTCCACGATGGTGGTGCGCGCCAATGCCTGGGCCAATGGCGAGCTCGACGTCCTGCGCGCGCTGCCCTACGTGGACCAGAAGCGCGCCTGCCGCCGGGCCATGGCCAGCAATGAAATTGCGCGCCAGCAGGGCATCGTGGACCTGGACGCGCAGGTCCAGGCGAAGTGGCTCGAGTCGGTCCGCAGCGCGCTGGCCGCGCACGACGTAGTATTCGCGACGCTGCCGGTGGCCAGGCTGCTGGACGACGACGGCGTGACGGCTGCCCTGCAGGCGGAGGGTTTCACCGTCAGGGCGCCGGACCAGTAAACCTGCCGCGATGCGACACCGGCGCCAGCGGGCGCCGGCACGCGGGGCTCAGTCGCGCAGGCAGCGCGCGAAGAAGTCTTCGGCCAAACGATAGCGGTGCAGGGCATCCGCGCCCTGCAGGCCGTGCTTGGCGCCCGGATAGGTCATCAGTTCGAAAGGCGTGCCGCGTTTCTGCAGCTCCGACATCAGTTTGGTCGAGTTGGTGAACAGCACGTTGTCGTCGGCCATGCCGTGCACCAGCAGCAGCTTCGAACGCAGGCCGTCGAGGTGGGTGAACACCGAGGCCTCGCGGTACCCGTCCGGGTTGCGCGCCGGGTGGTCCATGTAGCGTTCGGTGTAGTGGGTGTCGTAGAGCGCCCAGTCCGTGACCGGGGCGCCCGCGACGCCGCAGGCGTAGTGATCGCTGGCCTTGGCCAGCAGCATCAGCGTCATGTAGCCGCCGTTGGACCAGCCGTGCACGCCGATGCGCGCCGGATCCACCCAGGGCTGCCTGCGCAAGAATTCAACGCCGGCGACCTGGTCCTCGACCTCCACCGTGCCCTGCCTGCCGTACAGCGCACCGCCGAACTTCGCGCCGCGGCGCGGGGTGCCGCGGTTGTCGAGCGAGAACACCACGTAGCCGTTCTGGGCAAGGTACTGGTTGAAAAGATGGTCGCTGCGTCCGGGCCACGCGCGGGTAACCGTCTGCGCGGCGGGACCGCCGTACACGTACACGACCACCGGATACTTGCGGGCCGGGTCGAAGCCGGCCGGCTTGACCAGGCTGTAGTGCAGCTCGCTGCCGTCGGCCGCGTCGAAGCTGCCGTATTCAACCGGCCGGTGCGCGGCGCGGTAGCCCGCATACGGGTGGGCCGGGTCGGCCAGGTCGTTGACCACCAGCGTTGCCAGCTTGCTGCCGTCGGCCTTGAACAGTCCGGTCTGCGGCGGCGTCGCCGGGTTCGACCACAGGTCGACGAACACCGCGGCGTTGGCGCTGAAACTGGCCTCGTGCATGCCCGTTTCGGCAGTGAGCCGGCGCGGCTCGCCACCGGCCAGCGGCACGGCGTACACGTGCTTTTCCAGCGGTGAATCCTTGGTGCCGGCGATGTAGGCCAGTCCGGCCTCCTCGTCCAGGCCCAGCAAGGCGTCGACGACCCAGTCGCCGGAAGTCAGCACGCGCTCGAGCGAGCCATCGGCGGCATGCAGCTGCAGGTGTTCGAAGCCGCTGCGCCCGGAAATCCACAGGAAGTGGCCGTCGGCCAGGAAGCGCAGGCCGTTGTGCAGCGGCACCCAGGTGTCGCTGGTTTCGGTCAGCAGCGTGCGCTGGCGGCCGGTGGCGAGCGTGGTTTCAATCAGCTCGAGCTTGCGCTGGTCTCGGGACTGCCGCTGGAAGGTCAGCACTCCGGGCGCGCGCCACTGCACGCGCGGCAGGTAGATGTCGGTTTCCTTGCCCAGGTCCACTTCCGAAACCGACAGCGTCGCCGGACGATCCACGCCCGCCTTGCCCGCACGCATCGACACCAGGTCGGCGACGTGCAGGCTGATGCGCACGTTCGGGTCGCCCGCGGCCGGGTAGCGCTGCTGCACGACCTCGGTGCGGTCGGCGTACATTTCGTAGCGCTTTTGCAGCGGCACCGGCGATTCATCGATGCGGGTGAAGGCGACAGCCGAATCGTCGGGCGCGAACCAGTAGCCCGTGTGGCGGTTCATTTCCTCGTCGGCGACGAACTCGGCCACGCCGTTGCCGATGGTGTCGCTGCCATCCTCCGTCAGCTGCAGCTCGCGGCCCGTCGCCAGGTCGATCACCCAGAGGTTGCGCTCGCGCACGAAGCCGACGAAACGGCCGCCCGGCGACAGCTTCGGGTCGGTGGCGAAGCCGGTGCCGGAGGTGAGCTTGCGCACCGGGTCGGCGACGTCGTCGCCCAGGTCGTACAGGTAGAGTTCGCCGCCCAGCGGGAACAGCAGCGCCTGCGAGGATGGCGCCCACTGGTAATCGACGATGCCGCTGAAGGCGGCGATGCGCTGGCGTTCGCGCCGTGCCTTTTCTTCGTCGGACAGCGTCTCCTCGCCCGGCAACACGACCTTCGAATCCACCAGGCGCCGGGTTTCGCCGCTGGCGACGTGGTATTCCCACAGGTCCAGCTGGAAGCGGTCCTCGTCCTTGCCGCGCAGGAAGGTGACGCGCGCGCCGTCGGGCGAGATCGCCGGCTTCATCAGGCTGGGGCCGGACAGCGGCTTGTCGCCGGTGATGGCTTCCAGGGTCAGCTTGTCGGCGTGTGCGGCGGGGGCGAGGGTCATGGCGGCAATAAGCAGCAGGGTCTTCATGGTTTCTTCAAGGCTTGGCGCCGAACAGGTGCTTGCGCGCCTCGTCGGTCATTTCGGTGGGGCGCTGGTACTGGTCTTCGAGCGCGTAGGCACGGACGAAGGCGGGACGGGCGGCGAGGGCGTCGTGCCAGCGTCGGACTTGCGGGAATCCGGACAGGTCGACATGGTGCCAAGCATGGGCGTGCGCCCAGGGATGGCAGGCCAGGTCGGCGATGGACAGGGCGTCGCCGGCGATGAATTCCAGGCCGGCCAGGCGGCGGTCAAGCACGCCATAGAGCCGGTTGGTCTCGCGCTGGTAGCGATCGATGGCGTAAGGAATCTTTTCCGGGGCGTAGCGGCTGAAGTGGTGGTTCTGGCCCAGCATCGGCCCGAATCCGCCCATTTGCCAGTTCAACCATTCGAACACCGTCTTGCGTTCGCGCGGTGCCGAAGGCAGCAGCTGGCCGGTTTTCTCCGCCAGGTAGACCAGGATCGCGCCCGACTCGAACACGCTCACCGGCTGGCCGCTGTCGGCCGGCGCATGGTCGACGATCGCGGGCATGCGGTTGTTGGGTGAAATCGCGAGGAACTCCGGCTTGAACTGGTCGCCGGCGCCGATGTCCACCGGCAGGATCCGGTATTCCAAACCGGCTTCCTCCAGGAACAGCGTGATCTTGTGGCCATTGGGCGTCGGCCAGTAATGCAGGTCGATCATGGCTACCTCCTCAGGCGAGGTAGCCGCCATCGACCGGCAGGGCGGCGCCGGTGAGGTAGGACGCGGCGGGGGAGGCGAGGAACAGCACGGCCGGTGCGATCTCGTCCGGCTGCGCCATGCGCGCCAGCGGGATCAGGCGCAGCATCATGTCCATGATCTTGGGGTTGCCGGTGAGCGCCGAGGCGAACTTCGTATCCGTGAGGCCCGGCAACACGGCGTTCACGCGTACGCCCAGCGGCGCCAGTTCCTTGGCGAAGCCTTCGGTCATGTTGACGATGCCGGCCTTGGTCATGGAATACACCAGCTGGCCGGGCGCCGCGCGTTCGGCGTTCACCGAGGCGACGTTGACGATCGCACCGCCGTGGCCCTTCATGCGCCGGGCCGCCTGCACCGTGGTCCAGAAGTAGCCGCGCAGGTTCACCTCGACGGTCTTTTCGTAGGCATCGAGCGTCATGTCCACGGCCGGGCCGAAGTAGGGATTTGCGGCGGCGTTGTTGACCAGGATGTCCACCCGCGTGCCGGCCGCATCCAGGGATTCAAAAAGTTTTTCGATCGCCGCCGTGTCGCCGACGTGCACGGCATGGGCCTCGGCGGATCCGCCGGCGTCGCGGATGGCGCGGGCCACCGCTTCGCAGCCGTCGAGCTTGCGGCTGGTGCAGATCACGTGCGCGCCGTGGGCGGCCAGCAGGTGGGCGATGGCCTCGCCGATGCCGCGGGAGGCACCGCTTACCAGCGCGGTTTTGCCGGCGAGGTTGAACAGGGGGTCGGTCACGAAAGGCTCCGGGGACAAGGGGTTAACGGCAGGATTGATATGCTCGGGAATCTAGCACAGGCCCCGTCCGGGGCCCGGCACACGGGAGCAACACCATGGGGCAACGGCGGGTCTTGATCACGGGGGCGGGCAGTGGCCTGGGCCAGGCGCTTGCGCATCGGTATGCGCGTGCCGGCGACAAGGTCGCCTGCGTGGACCTCGACGCGGCACGCGCAGAGCTCACGCGTGCTGCGCTCGCCGGCGAAGGGCATTTGGCGATGGCCGCCAACGTGGCCAGCGACGACGCCATGGAACAGGTGCACGAGCGCATCGCCCGCGAGTGGGGCGGCCTGGACGTGCTGGTCAACAACGCCGGCATCGCCACCGGCGGCGCGATGGTCGACACCACGCCGGCCGAGTGGAAAAACGCGCTGGACATCAACCTGATGGGCGTGGTGCGCGGCTGCCGCCTGTTCCTGCCGGGCATGATCGCCGCCGGCAGCGGCCAGGTGGTGAACACCGCCAGCTTCGCCGGCCTCGCCGGCGCGCCCAGCATCATGAGCTACGGCGTCTCCAAGGCCGCCGTGGTGGCGCTGAGCGAACAGCTTCGCGCCGAACTGCATGACAAGGGGATCCGGGTCAGCGTGCTGTGCCCGGCCTTCTTCCGCACCAACCTGCTCGAAAGCTGGCAGGGCGACCCGCGTCTGAAGGCCTTTGCGGGGCGCATGATGGACACCTCGCCGGACACCCTCGACGGCGTCGCCGACCGCTGCTTCGCGGCGGTCGAACGCGGCCAGTTCCTGGTGCTGCCGACGCGACGCGAACCGATGCGCTGGCGGCTCAAGCGCTGGTTCCCGGAAACCTACTTCAATCAGCTCCTGAAGCTGGCCAAGGCCAGGGGCGCAGGGAAATGACATGGACTGGATGATCTACGGCGCCAACGGTTACACCGGGCGCATGGTCGTGGAAGTAGCGGTGCGGCGAGGACTTCGCCCGGTGCTGGCGGGTCGCAACGCATCCTCGCTTGAACCCCTGGCGCAGCAGCATGGCCTGCCCGTGCGCGCCTTCGCCCTGGACAATCCGCAGGCGTTGCGTTCGGGGCTCAACGGCATCGGCCTGGTGCTGCACTGCGCGGGGCCGTTCTCCGCCACCAGCGCGCCGATGCTCGATGCCTGCCTGGACGTCGGCGCGCACTACCTGGACATCACCGGCGAGATCGACGTCTTCGCGCACTGTCACTCACGCGACGCCGAAGCGCGCCAGAAGGGCATCGTGGTGCTTCCCGGCGCCGGCTTCGACGTGGTGCCGACCGACTGCCTGGCGGCGATGCTCAAGCGTGACCTGCCGTCGGCCACCTCGCTGGTGCTCGCCTTCGAGGCCGGCGGCGGACCCAGCCCGGGTACCGCCAAGACCAGCGTCGAGGGCCTGGGCAAGGGCGGGCGCGCGCGCATCGGCGGCGAACTCCGGCGCGTGCCGCTGGCCTGGAAAACCCGCACCTTCGAACGCGACGGCGAGCAGCGCTTCGCGATGACCATCCCCTGGGGCGACGTCTACACCGCCTACCTGTCCACGGGCATCCCCGACGTTGAGGTTTACATGGGCGTGCCGCCCTCGAGCGCGATCAAGCTGCGCCGGCTGCGCCTGCTGGGTCCGCTGCTGGGCCTGGGCCCGGTGCAGTCGCTGCTCAAGCGCCAGGTCGAAAAACGTGTGCGCGGGCCCTCGGACGCCACCCGCGGCAAGACCGGCTGCGTGGTCTGGGGCGAGGTGCGCGACGACCAGGGAGGCGAACTCAAGCGCCAGTTGCGCACGCCCAATGGCTACGAACTCACGGTGACGGCGTCGCTGGGCATCGTTCAGCGGCTGCTGGTCGAGCCGGCCCCGACGCCGGGCTTCCACACGCCCTCACAGCTGATGGGCGCCGACTACGTGCTGTCACTGCCGGGCGTGCGCCTGGCCTGAAGGCAGCGCTTGGCAGAGCCGGCCCTTGCCACTACGCTTGCCGGGCCCGGTCCCGGGCGCCTTCCTGGAGTACACCATGCGCATGCCTGCCATCGTCATCGGCGTCATCCTGCTTATCATCGGCGGGCTGATCTCTGCCGGCATGTTCAAGTACGACAGCAAGGAAACCGCCGAAATCGGGCCCATCGAACTCAGCGTCACCAAGGAAAAGTCGCCGCCGCTCAACCTCGGCTGGATCCTCCTGGGTGCCGGCGCGGTCGCTGTCGTGATCGGCGTCGCGAGCAAGAAATAATCCAAGGAAACCCATGTCAAACCCTGCTCCCCTGGGCGCGCCGAAGCTCGGCCCGCTGTCCACCCTGATCTTCGCGTCGCGCTGGCTGCAGCTTCCGCTGTACCTGGGCCTGATCATCGCCCAGTGCGCCTACGTGTTCCTGTTCCTGAAGGAGCTGCTGCACCTGGTCACCGACATCACGACGCTGGGCGAACAGCAGATGATGCTGATCGTGCTGGGCCTGATCGACGTGGTGATGATCTCGAACCTGCTGGTGATGGTGATCGTCGGCGGTTACGAAACCTTCGTGTCGCGCCTGAACCTGCAGGGTCATCCGGACCAGCCCGAGTGGCTGAGCCACGTGAACGCCTCGGTGCTGAAGGTGAAGCTGGCGATGGCGATCATCGGCATCAGCTCGATCCACCTGCTCAAGACCTTCATCGAGGCGGGCAGCCTGGGCTCGCCGGGTTCGAACTACACGACCGAAGGCGTGATGTGGCAGACCATCATCCACATGGCCTTCATCGTGTCGGCCATCGGCATTGCGTGGACCGACAAACTGATGTCGCACGCCGCCGCGGCCAGCAAAAAGCACTAGATTCCTCGTGCTTGCCCGTGGCGCACCGACTGCGCCACGGGCGAGGCTCGAGGCCTCACCCGGGCCGGCATTTCGCCCGTCGTCATTCGGTCAATCACCTCGAGCTTGCCCAAGTGCGGCGGTCTCCACGTACGTCACCGCGCTGGAGATGATCTGGACCTGGATCTTCTTCCCATCCGCCGACACAACCGTGGCGGAGATCGGATCCTTCGCGTCCTTCGGGGCGGGTGAAAGGACCAGCGTCGAATCCATCAACTCAACGCCCTTGCCGATGTCGCCGTTCCACAGGCGCGTCCTGAGGCCGGTGCCCTTGACGCTACCGATCTCCAGGTCGGGCAGGATCTCCATTTCAAGCGAAAACAAGGGGTTCCGGTCTTCGTCAGACAGGCTCACGTATGCTCTCCTGCCCGGGACAAGCTGCATGTTTGGTGCCATCACCTCCTTGTCGTCGATCAGAACCCTGGCGTCAACAACGTGGACCTGGGTCTTGTCGCTGGCCATTGCCTGGGTTCCACCAGCCAGCGCCAGAATGGATGCGAAAATTGCGATCAGCCTTTTCATGGTGAAACTCCAGGGGTGGTCATGGGGCGGCCTGCCCAACCGGATGAACGCCCATTTCCTTCTCCATCGGACAGGCACCGTCCTCCAATGGGCCGACGCTCATTCAGATTGGAACTAGAATGGCGGCATGGATGTTTCCCACCTGCTTGACGACCTCAATCCCGCCCAGCGCGAGGCTGTTTCGGCCCCGCCGGGCCATCTGCTGGTGCTCGCTGGCGCCGGCTCGGGCAAGACCCGCGTACTGACCCACCGCATCGGCTGGCTAAACGAAGTCGTCGGCGTGCCGGCACACGGCATCCTGGCGGTCACCTTCACCAACAAGGCCGCCGCCGAGATGCGTGGTCGCGTCGAGGCCCTGCTTCGCCACGGCAGCCGCGGCATGTGGATCGGCACCTTCCACGGCCTGGCCCATCGCCTTCTGCGCCTGCACTGGCAGGAAGCGAAGCTGCCCGAATCCTTCCAGGTGCTCGACCAGGACGACCAGGTGCGCCTGCTCAAGCGCATCGGCGCCGACCTCGACCTCGACGACGGCCGCTTCCCGCCGCGGCAGATGGCCTGGTGGATCAACGCCCAGAAGGACGAGGGCCGGCGTCCGAAACACATCCAGCCCGCCGGCGGCGACTTCTACGGCCAGACCATGCAGCGCGTGTACGAGGCCTACGAAGAGCGCTGCCAGCGCGCCGGCCTGGTGGATTTCGCGGAGCTGCTGCTGCGTGCGCACGAGCTGTGGCTGCAGCACCCGGCATTGCTGCACCACTACCAGCAGCGCTTCCGGCACCTGCTGGTCGACGAGTTCCAGGACACAAACTCGATCCAGTACGCCTTCGTGCGCGTGCTGGCCGGCGACACCGGCGAAGTATTCGTGGTCGGCGACGACGACCAGGCCATCTACGGCTGGCGCGGCGCCAAGGTGGAGAACGTGCAGCGATTCCTGCACGACTACCCGGGTGCGCGCACGATCAAGCTCGAGCAGAACTACCGTTCCTCGGGGAACATCCTGGCCGCCGCCAACGCGGTGATCGCCCACAACCCTGAACGCGTCGGCAAGCAGCTGTGGACCGCCGACGGCGAGGGCGAGCCGATCGACCTGTTCGCCGCCTACAACGAAGTCGACGAAGCGCGCTTCGTGGTCGAACGCATCCAGGCCTGGATCCGCGACGGCGGCAGCGCCGGCGACAACGCCGTGCTGTATCGCTCGAACGCGCAGTCGCGAGCGATGGAAGAACAGCTCGTTCAGGCCGGCCTGCCGTACCGCGTCTATGGCGGCCAGCGCTTCTTCGACCGCATGGAGATCAAGGACGCGCTGGCCTACCTGCGCCTGGTCGCCAACCGCGGCGACGACGCTGCCTTCGAGCGCGCAGTGAACACGCCGCCGCGCGGCATCGGCGGCAAGACCCTGGACGAAGTGCGCCGCCACGCGCGCGAAAGCGCGGTGCCGCTGTTTGCCGCCGCCGAAGCCATGTCGGGCGAGGGCAGTGGCCTGGCCGGCCGCGCCCGCAATGCGCTGCGCGGTTTCATCGACCTGATGGCCGGCCTCGAGGCCGACATCCAGGATTCGCCGCTACACGATCAGTTCGACCATGTCATCACCACGTCCGGCCTGCGCGTTCATTACGCCAATGAATCGCGCGGCCAGCTCGATTCGCGCGTGGACAACCTCGACGAACTGGTGTCCGTGGCCAGCCGCTTCGAACGACCGGACGACGAGGAGCTGGCCGGCATGTCCGACCTGGTCGCCTTCCTGGGCTACGCCGCGCTGGAGGCCGGTGAAGGCCAGGCAGAAGCCGGCGAGGACGGCGTGCAGCTGATGACCCTCCACAGCGCGAAGGGTCTGGAGTTCCCGCACGTGTTCCTGGTGGGCATGGAAGAGGGCCTGTTCCCCAGTGGCCGTTCACTCGAGGAAACCGGCCGGCTCGAGGAAGAGCGCCGCCTGGCCTACGTCGGCCTCACCCGCGCGCGCCAGAAGCTGGTGCTGTGTTACGCCGAATCGCGCCGCCTGCACGGCATGGAAATGCTGGGCACGCCCTCGCGTTTCCTGCGCGAGATCCCGTCGGGCCTGCTGCGCGAAGTGCGCCCGAAGGTCCAGGTCAGTCGCCCCACCGGCTTTGGCCCGCCGCGCCCGGCCGCGCTGGAAACCCCGTCCGGCCTCGCGCTGCGGCTGGGCCAGCGCGTCGTGCATCCCAGCTTCGGCGTCGGCGTGGTGATGGACGCCGAAGGCAGCGGCTCGCACGCCCGCGTCCAGGTCAACTTCGAAGACGGCGGCGCCAAATGGCTCGTCCTCGGCTACGCCAACCTCCAACCCGCGTAGACCCTTTCCTTGTAGGAGCGCCTTCAGGCGCGAATCTCTTGGCTTTGCCCTTGGCAAAGAAGGAATTCGCGCCTGAAGGCGCTCCTACAACAGGCTAGGGGAAGTCGGCATACTTCGCGGCAAAGCAACCGCAGTTTTTCTCTGGGGAAACCGAATGAAACGACGTGAACTCCTGCGCGGCGCCGGCCTGGCCGCCGTGGCCACCGGCCTGGCCGCCTGCGGCGCCCGGCCCGAGGGCGCGGCCGACGGCGGCGTCACCGCGTCCACCGAACGCCTGCAGTGGAAGATGGTCACGTCCTGGCCCACCAATTTCCCTGGCCTCGGCACCGGTGCCGCCAAGCTCGCGGCGATGATCACCGCCGCCAGCGGCGGCCGGCTGACGGTGAAGGTTTACGGCGCTGGCGAACTGGTGCCGGCCTTCGAGGTCTTCGACGCCGTCGGTCGCGGCACCGCCGAAATGGGCCACTCCGCCAGCTATTACTGGAAGGGCAAGGCGGCCGCGGCGCCGTTCTTCTGCGCGGTGCCGTTCGGGCTCAACGCCCAGGAAATGAACGGCTGGCTGTACGAAGGCGGCGGCCTGGAGATCTGGCGCGAGCTCTACGCGCACTTCGGCCTGGTGCCGTTCCCGGCCGGCAACACCGGCGTGCAGATGGCCGGCTGGTTCCGCAAGCCGGTCGATTCGCTGGCCGACCTGCAGGGCCTGAAGATGCGCATCCCCGGCCTCGGCGGCGAGGTGATGGCGCGCGTCGGTGCGACCCCGGTGAACCTGCCCGGCGCCGAGATCTTCAGCTCGCTGCAGACCGGCGCGATCGACGCCGCCGAGTGGGTGGGCCCGTACAACGACCTCGCCTTCGGCCTGCACCGTGCCGCGAAGTACTGCTACTACCCGGGCTGGCAGGAGCCGGGTCCGACCCTGGAGTGCATGGTCAACAAGGCCGCGTTCGATGCGCTGCCGCAGGACCTGCGCGGCATCGTCGACACCTGCTGCCGCGCGGTGAACGATGCGATGCTGGCCGAGTTCACCGCCCGCAACCAGCAGGCGCTCGATCGCCTGGTGCGCGAACACGGCGTCGAGCTTCGCCAGTTGCCCGACGACGTGCTGCTCGCGCTTCGCCGAGCCTCGGACAAGGTGCTCGAGGAGGTCGCGGGCGCCGATCCGCTGGCCCGCCGTGCGCTCGACTCGATGCGTGCCTTCCGCGCGCAGTCCAAGTCCTGGCACGCGGTGTCGGAAGAGGCCTATTACGCCACCCGCGGCTGAGGCCACCGGTTTCATGCCCGGGCGCCGGGTTGAAGCCTGCGGGCTCAGCCGTAGAGGTAATCGGGCAGCGCGGTGGCCAGCCACGGGAAGGCTGCCACCGCCGCCAGCATCAGCAGCTGCAGGCCGATGAAGGGCAGCACGCCGCGATAGACGTCGCTGGTTTGCAGCTCCGGCGGCGCCACGCCGCGCAGGTAGAACAGCGCGAAGCCGAAGGGCGGCGTCAGGAAACTGGTCTGCAGGTTGATCGCCATCATCACGCCCAGCCACACCGGGTCCACGCCCAGCGCCAGCAGCACCTGCCCGACGATGGGCACCACCACGAACACGATTTCGATGAAGTCGAGCACGAAGCCCAGCACGAACATCAGCAGCATCACCGCCACGATGGCGCCCCAGGTGCCGCCGGGCAGGCCGGTCAGCGCGGCGTGCACCAGCTCGTCGCCACCGTAGCCGCGGAAGACCAGCGAAAACAGCGCCGCGCCGACCAGGATCGCGAACACCATCGCCGTGACCTTCACGGTTTCGCGCGCGACTTCCGCCAGGCGTGCGAAACCAAGCCGGCCGTAAAGCGTCGCGAACACCGTCGCGCCCACCGCACCCACCGCGGCAGCTTCGGTCGCCGTCGCGAAGCCGCCGAGGATCGCGCCCAGCACCAGGCCGATCAGCGCCAGCGGCGGGACGATCGCCTTCAGCAGGTCCCGCCACGAGCGCGGCGGCAGGTCGCGCAGCGCCGGCGCCCGCTCGGGCTGTCGCCAGGCCACCCACAGCGCGTAAGCGAGGTACAGGCCGACCAAGCCGAGCCCCGGCAACAGTGCGCCCGCGAACAGGTCGCCCACGGAAACCGTTTCCGGAGCGAACACCCCCTGCTGCAGCTGCGCCTGCTGGTAGGCATTGCCCAGCTGGTCGCCCAGCAGCACCAGCACGATCGAGGGCGGGATGATCTGCCCGAGCGTGCCCGAGGCGCAGATCGCGCCGCTGGCCAGCCGCGGGCAGTACCCGTGGCGCAGCATCGTCGGCAGCGAGATCAGGCCCATCGCCACGACCGTGGCGCCCACGATGCCGGTGGACGCCGCCAGCACCGCACCGACCAGCAGCACCGCCACCACCAGGCCACCGCGCTTGCGGCCGAACAGCGAGGCCACCGCTTCAAGCAGGGATTCGGCGATGCGCGAACGTTCCAGCATCACGCCCATGAACACGAACAGCGGCACTGCGACCAGCGTCTCGTTGGTCATCACGCCGAAGATGCGATTGGGGAACGCCTCCAGGAAGCTCGCGTCGAACAGGCCCAGCGCGATCCCCGCGCCCGCCGACAGCAGCGCCACGCCGCCCAGCACGAAGGCCACCGGATAGCCGCTGGCCAGGCCCGCGAACAGACCCAGCAGCAGCAGGAGCAGCATCCACGCTTGGGGTTCGAACACGGTCAGGAGTCCTGGCGCGAGGTGGCGCGGCGCAGCGCGCGCGCTGTTTCGGCCAGGCCCTGCAGGAACAGCAGCGCGGCCGACGCCGGCAGCAGGGCCTTGAGCAGGTACCAGCCCGGCAGGCCGCCGGGATCACGCGACCCTTCGCGCGCCGACCAGCTGGCGGCCACGTAGTCGCCGCTGACGGCGACGATGAACAGGCACAGCGGCAGCAGCAACAGTGCGCCGCCACCGGCCTCGACCCAGGCCCGCGTGCGCGGCGACCAGCGCTGCGAAAACACGTCCACGCGCACGTGCGCGCCGTGCCGCAGCGCGTAGGCCAGGCCGAGCAGGAAGATCGCGGCGTGCAGCCACAGCACCGCCTCCTGGGCCGCCACCGAACCGATGCCCAGGACGTAACGCGCCACCACCAGCCCGAACACCAGCGCCACCAGCGCCAGCGCCATCAGCGCCGCTAGCCGGCCGGCGAGTTCGCTCAGCGCATCGGCCCAGTCCGGGGCCCGGGAACTCAATCCCACTCGTAGATCGTCCAGTACACCGGCGCCACGTGCTCGACGACGTCCTGGCGGTTGAACTTGCCGTTGCCGTCGGTATCCATCAGGTAATACGGCACGCCGCGCGCCGGCGTCACCTTCACCATGTACAGCACACCGTTCTGCCGGTACTCCTCGACCTTGTCGCCATTGGCTTCGGTGCGGATGCTGACGGCAGGCAGCGCGTCGTCGTCCGGGGCGGCATTCACCTTGTCGGGGATCGGCGCTTCCTCACGTGCCGGGGGCGCCGCCGCCGGTTCCGCCGGGGGTGCCGGATCCTGGGCGGCCAGGGCAAGAAGCAGGGGGATCAGTGCGTTCATGGCAGGCTCCTGCACGCGGGATCCGCAGCATGGCAAATGCGCAGGGGCCGCTCAAGCGGGCAGGCCGGGGCGCGTAGAATCAGGCCCCTGCCGAACCGGAACACCGCCATGTCGCGCCTCGTCCTCATCGACGGATCGTCCTACCTCTACCGCGCCTTCCACGCCCTGCCGCCGCTGACCGCGCCCGACGGGTCGCCCACCGGCGCGCTGTTCGGCATCGTCAACATGCTGCGCGCCACTCTGAAGGAGAACCCGGACTTCGCGGCCTTCGTCGTGGACGCCTCCGGGCCGACCTTCCGGGACGAGATGTACCCCGACTACAAGGCCAACCGCCCGCCGATGCCCGACGAGCTGCGTGCCCAGGTCGAACCGATGATGCAGATCGTCGAAGCCCTGGGCTTCCCGATCCTGCGCGTGTCCGGCGTCGAGGCCGACGACGTCATCGGCACCCTGGCCCTGCAGGCCCAGGCCGACGGCATCCCGGTCACCATTTCCACCGGCGACAAGGACTTCGCCCAGCTGGTGCGGCCGGGCATCACGCTCACCAACACCATGACCGGCAGCATCACCGACGAAGCCCGGGTGATGGAAAAGTTCGGCGTGCGCCCGGACCAGATCATCGACCTGCTGGCCCTGATGGGCGACAGCGTCGACAACGTGCCCGGCATCGACAAGTGCGGCCCCAAGACCGCCGCCAAGTGGCTGGCGCAGTACGACAGCCTGGACGGCGTGATGGCCAACGCCGCCGAGGTGAAGGGCAAGATCGGCGACAACCTGCGCGCCGCGCTCGACCGCCTGCCGCTCAACCGCGACCTGGTGACCATCAAGACCGACGTGCCGCTCGACCAGGGCCCGCGCGAGCTCAAGCTGCGCGGCCGCGACGTCGAGGCCCTGCGTGGGCTCTACACCCGCTACGGCTTCACCGCCGCCCTGCGCGAACTCGAGGGCGGCAAGCCCGACCCGGCCACGCGCCCGGCCCAGGCCAGCCTGGCCGCCGCCGCGCAGGCCAGCGCGGAAGGCGAAGCCGCGCCCGATCCGGCGCTGGCCGCCAAGGGCGAGTACGAGTGCATCACCGACGAGGCCGCGCTGGACGCCTGGGTGCAGCGCCTGCGCGAGTCCCCGCTGGTGGCCTTCGACACCGAAACCGATTCGCTCGACCCGATGCGCGCCAACCTGGTCGGCCTGAGCTTCGCGGTCGAAGCCGGCAAGGCCTGCTACATCCCGGTCGGCCACGACTACCCGGGTGCGCCGGCACAGCTGCCGCGCGAAACGGTGCTCGACGCGCTGCGCCCGGTGCTCGAAGACGCCGGCAAGCCCAAGCTCGGCCAGCACGGCAAGTACGACCTGCACGTACTGCGCCGCCACGGCCTCGACGTGCGCGGTTATGCCGAAGACACGATGCTGGAGAGTTTCGTCTGCAATGCCGGCGGCCTGCGCCACGACATGGACACGCTTGCGCGCAAGTACCTGGACTACGAAACCATCAAGTACGAACAGGTCGCCGGCAAGGGCGCCAAGCAGATCCTGTTCTCGGCGGTCGCCCTGGACGACGCCACGAACTACGCCGCCGAGGACGCCGACGTCACCCTGCGCCTGCACGGCGTGCTGTCGGAAAAGCTGGCCGCTGAACCCGGCCTGCAGGCTGTCTACCGCGACATCGAAATGCCGCTGGTGCCCGTGCTCACGCGCATGGAAGCCACCGGCGTGCTGGTGGACGCCGACGAGCTGCGGCGCCAGAGCGCCGACCTGTCCCAGCGCATGATGGCCGCGCAAAAGCGCGCGCACGAGATCGCCGGCCGCGCCTTCAATCTCGACTCGCCCAAGCAGCTCGGCGCCCTGCTGTTCGACGAGCTCAAGTTGCCGGTGGTGGTGAAAACTCCGGGCGGCGCGCCGTCCACCAACGAAGAGGCGCTCGAAGCGATCGCCGACCAGCACGAGCTGCCGAAGCTGGTGCTCGAATACCGCGGCCTGGCCAAGCTGCGCAACACCTACACCGACAAGCTGCCGGAAATGATCAACCCCGACACCGGCCGCGTGCACACCAGCTATCACCAGGCCGGCGCCGCCACCGGCCGCCTCAGTTCCAACGATCCGAACCTGCAGAACATCCCGATCCGCACCGCCGACGGCCGCCGCATCCGCACCGCCTTCATCGCGCCGAAGGGCCGCAGGATCGTCGCCTGCGACTACTCGCAGATCGAGCTGCGCATCATGGCCCACCTCTCGGGCGACGAAGGACTGCTGCAGGCCTTCGCGAGCGGCCAGGACGTGCACAAGGCCACCGCGGCGGAAGTCTTCGGCGTCGCCGTGGACGAAGTGAGCGGCGACCAGCGCCGGGCCGCCAAGGCGATCAACTTCGGCCTGATGTACGGCATGAGCGCCTGGGGCCTGGCGCGGCAGCTCGGCATCGGCCGCGGCGAGGCCCAGGATTACATCGCGCTGTATTTCAGCCATTACCCCGGCGTGCGCGACTACATGGAGCGGGTGCGCCAGCAGGCGCGCGAGCAGGGCTACGTTGAAACCGTGTTCGGCCGCCGCCTGCAGCTCAACGAAATCCACTCACGCAACCAGGCCCAGCGTGCCGGCGCCGAACGCGCGGCGATCAACGCGCCGATGCAGGGCACCGCGGCCGACATCATCAAGCGGGCGATGGTCACCGTGGACCAGTGGCTCGACGGCCATCGCGACCAGGCCGCGATGCTGATGCAGGTGCACGACGAACTGGTGTTCGAGGCCGAGGCCGGATTCGTCGAGACCCTGGTCGCCGAGGTCCGCCAGCGCATGTCCGCCGCGGCCGAGCTGAAGGTGGCGCTGGTGGTGGACGTCGGGGTGGGCGAAAACTGGGACGAAGCGCACTGATTTGGGTGCAGAAATCCGCTGCAATATCAACCGCTTGGAGGCAAGTGAACGCGTCCTGAACCGAACATTGGTTTAACGCGTTTGTTCACGAACTTCTCATGCACAGGGGGGTCTACTAGGCGCGTCGGATGCAAGGTCCGGCGCAGGATCAATCACTCCCTCCCCTGAGTGGATCCATCGGAGCACCGGGTTCTCCCCAACCTGCTGCTCCACCCCCTGACCCCGCGGGCTTCCCCTGGCCCGCGGGGTTTTTATTTGCCTTACCTTTGTAGGAGCGCTTTCAGGCGCGAATCTTTTGACTTGGCCTTTGGCCAAGAAGAAATTCGCGCCTGAAGGCGCTCCTACAGAGAGCGGCTACAGCCAGTCCCGCGGCTTCAGGTAGTCGGCCAGCCGGGCCTCGGCGCTGCCGGGCTCCGGGCTGTAGGCGTATTCGAAGCGCACGCGCGGCGGCAGGCTCATCAGGATCGATTCGGTGCGGCCGCCGCTCTGCAGGCCGAACAGGGTGCCCCGGTCCCAGACCAGGTTGAACTCCACGTAGCGCCCGCGCCGGTAGAGCTGGAACTCCCGCTCCCGCTCCCCGTAGGGCGTGTCCTTGCGGCGCTGCACGATCGGCAGGTAGGCGTCCAGGAAGCCCGCGCCGACCGCCCGGGTGTAGTCGAAGCAGGCCTCGAAGCCGTCGGCGTGCAGGTCGTCGTAGAACAGCCCGCCGACGCCGCGGGTTTCATCGCGGTGTTTGAGGAAGAAGTACCGGTCGCACCAGGCCTTGTGCTCGGCGTAGCGCTGGTCCCCGAAGGGCGCGCACAGGTCGCGGGCGACCTGGTGCCAGTGCCGCACGTCCTCGTCCACCGGGTAGAAGGGCGTCAGGTCGAAGCCGCCGCCGAACCACCAGATCGGATCCCGGCCTTCCGGCCTGGCCTCGAAGAAGCGCACGTTCGCGTGCGAGGTGGGTACGTGCGGGTTGCGCGGGTGGATCACCAGCGACACGCCCGCTGCCCGCCAGGGCGCGCCCGCCAGCTCCGGCCGGTGCGCGCTGGCCGAGCCCGGCAGCGAGGGCCCGGAGACGTCAGAGAAGTTCACCCCGGCCTGCTCGAACACCGCGCCTTCCTTCAGGACGCGGGTGCGGCCACCCCCGGCCATGGACGGGCCCTTGCTGGGATCGGCGCGCTCGCGCGTCCATTCATCCTGCTCGAAGCGGCCGCCGTCCACCGACTCCAGGCCCGCGCAGATGCGGTCCTGCAGCTCGCGGAGAAAGGCGTGCACGGCGTTGAAATCGGTCATGGCGGCGTCCGTTCCGGGTCGGCGGCCATGATAGCCGCCCGCGCCGGCCGCTATAATCCACGCCAGCAATGAACTCCCCCACGCCCCCGCGCCTGCGCGTCACGGCCGACACCGGTCCCGACGCCCTGGTCGCCTTCATCTTCGGAACCGCCGCCGCCGTGCCCAGCGCGGTGGACTGCGGCCTGCTGGCCGGTCCGCCGGTGGAAGCCTGGGGTGGCAACGGCCATTACGCCGTGCGCGTGATCGAGCAGGCCGAAACCGGCGGCGACATCGAAGCCGCCACCGCCGCGGCCTATGCCCGGCTGCTGGCCGAGGTGCGGCCCTCGACCCATCCCTACCTGATCCGCATCTGGAACTACTTCGCCGCCATCAACGAAGGCGAGGGCGACCAGGAGCGCTACCGGCGCTTCTGCGTCGGCCGCGCCGGTGCGGTGGACGACATGTTCAACCAGCCGCCGCCGGCGGCCACGGCCATCGGCAGCGACGGCGCGCCGGGCCGGCTGCAGGTCGTCGCCCTGTGTTCGAAGGCGCCGGGCATCGCGCTGGAAAACCCGCGGCAGACCCCGGCCTGGCGCTATCCGCGCGAGCACGGGCCGGTCTCGCCGGGTTTCTCGCGCGGCGCGGTGCTCGATGGCGATACGGTGCAGCCGCGGCTGCTGGCCTCGGGCACGGCCAGCATCGTCGGGCATGTCTCCAAACACGTCGGTGACTTCGCCGCCCAGCTGCGCGAGAGCCTGGACAACCTGGCGACGCTGCTCGACCAGGGCCACCAGGCCACCGGCCGCGACTTCCCGCTGGCCCGCTGCGAGGCCCTGCGCGTCTACCTGCGCCACCCCGGCGACCTGGCCGCCGCCCAGGCGATCCTGGCCACGGCCGGCCTGCCGGGCGAGCGCATCAGCTACCTGCGCGGCGACGTTTGCCGCCGCGAACTCGACGTCGAACTCGAAGGCGTGTTCGTGGCGGCCTGAGGCCGTCTCCCGGCCGCGTGGATCCGCGGCCGGTGCGCCCTTACTTCAAATTCTCTTCGAACAGCTCGTAGATGCGGCGGTACTGGTCGTACCAGCTTTCCGGGTGCTGGTAGGCGTGGCGCTCCAGCGGGTAGCTGGCCAGCTCCCAGTCGTGCTTCTTGAGTTCGATCAGGCGCTGCGCCAGGCGCACCGAGTCCTGGTAGAACACGTTGTCGTCGATCATGCCGTGGCTGATCAGCAGGTGGCCGCGCAGGTTTTCCGCGTATTCGATCGGCGAACTGCGCTTGTAGGCCTCCGGGTCCAGCTCCGGCGTGTTGAGGATGTTGGACGTGTATTCGTGGTTGTAGCTGGTCCAGTCGGTCACCGGCCGCAGCGCGGCGCCGGCCTTGAACACCTCGGGCGCGCGGAACAGGCCCATGAAGGCCATGAAGCCGCCATAGCTGCCGCCGTAGATGCCGACGTTCTCCGGATCACCCTGGTGCTGCGCGACCATGTACTTCACGCCGTCCAGGTAGTCCTCCAGCTCCGGGTGGCCCATGCGCTGGTAGATCGCCGTGCGCCAGTCGCGGCCGTAGCCTTCCGAGGCCCGGTAGTCCATGTCGAGCACGATGAAGCCGTTTTCGACCAGCAGCTGGTGGAACATCTGCTCGCGGAAGTAAGCCGGCCAGCGCTCGTGCACGTTCTGCAGGTAGCCGGCGCCGTGCACGAACATCACCACCGGGTACTTGCGGCCTTCTTCCAGCGTCTCGGGACGGTAAAGCTTGGCCCAGATGTCGCCGGCACCGTGGCTCGAAGGCACCTGCACGAACTTCGGCGCCAGCCAGTCGCGGGACGCAAACCCGGCGCTGCGGGTATCCGTGAGCTTGCGCGCGTCGCCACCGGCCACCGGCTGCACCGCCAGCTGCGGCGGCACGTGCGACTGCGACCAGCGCAGCAGCAGCTGCGTTCCATCCGGCGACAGCACGAAGTCCTCGACGCCGTCGAGTGCGGTCAGCTCGCGAACCTCGCCGCCGGTGCTGGGCACCGCGCAGACTTCGTAGTCACCCGGCCATTCGCGGTTGCACAGGAAATACGCGGTGACGCCGTCCGGCGACCACTGCGGCGACGACGCTTCCCAGCGGCCGCTGGTCAGGCGGTTGGCGCGCTGGCCGGGCACCACGGTGTAGAGGTGTGAAAAGCCGGACTCCTCGCTGAGCAGCCACAGCGTGCGACCACCCGGCAGCCAGCCAAAATCATTGAAGCCCCAGTTGATCCAGGCCGGGTCGGTCAGGCGGTGCGCCGGCACCAGCTTGCCGCCGGCGAGGTCGACGGTGGCGATCCAGCGGTCCTTGTTGTCCACCGCGCGCGCCATCAGCGCGACGTTGGCGCCGTCGTCGCTCCAGAGCAGGCTGTCGAAACGCACGGTGCGCTCGCCCTTGAGCGGATCGAGCTTAGCGGCCTTGCGCAGCTCGGCCAGCGGGTCGCGATCGATGCCCGGCAGGGCGGAGAGCTTGAGCTCGCGCTGGCTGCCGTCGCGCAGGTCGACCAGCAGCAGCTGCTGGCCCTGCGGCGGGTTGCGGCCGACGCGCACGCGCACGTCCTCGACTTCCTCGTAACCGGACTCGGTCACGTACTTGGGCATCTTGCCGGCCTGGCCTTCCTCGTGGTCCTTGGCTTCGGTGACCACCAGCAGCCAGCGCCCGTCCGGCGACATCGCGCTGTCGGCGATCGTGACCTTCTCGCCCAGGTACACCGGCACGGCGGCCCGGCTGGGGTCGGCTTCGCGCAGGGCTTTGGCGTTGTCGCGCTGGGCCTCGCGGAAGGCCTTCTCGCGCGCCAGCTGCGCGCTCAGGCGCAGCTGGTGGTCGCGCAGCGCGTCCTTTTCCGGATCGGCGGCGGGGTCCTTTTCGGCGCGCGGCAACGCAGCCGGCTGCACCAGGCGGGTATCCGACGCCCAGCGGAACCAGTCGTTGCCCACGCGCCAGATGACGCTGCGGCCATCGGCGCCGAAGCGCGGCTCGGCCTCGGTGTCGGTGCTGCGGGTCAGCTGCAGCAGCGGCCCGCCCAGCACGCGCAGGAAGACGTCGCCGTTGCGGATGAAAACCGCCTGCCGGCGGCTGGGGTCGAAGACCGGACGGGCGGCGTCGATGTCGGCCAGGGCGGCGCCTTCGACTTTCGCCGGCTCGCCGCCGGCGACGGGCACCGTCCAGGTGTCGCGCACCGGGCTGCCTTCGCGCTTGAGCGTGTACAGCGCCCGCTGGCCGTCCAGCGACCACCAGGCCGACTCCACCGGCGGGCCGATCCAGTCGGGATTCGCCATCGCCTGGTCGAGCGTGAGCGGTTCCTGGGCCAGCGCCGGCGGGACGCAGGCGGCAACCAGGGCGAGGGCGGCAAGGCGAAGTCGCATGGGGGCTCCGGGAGTCGAATCTGGCCGGCAAGCCTAACAAAGCCGGCGCAGCCGGCGCGTGTGCGACTTTTCCCACCCGGCGTTTGCGGCGACAATCGCCCAACCCAGCGCGGCGATGCCATGCAAGCCTACGTTTACAAATCCCTGCGCAAGCCCGACACGTACCTCTACCTGCGCAAGCGGGACGACTTCACGGTGCTGCCACCGGCGGTGCGCGAACCCCTGGGCGAACTGGTCTTCGTGCTCGAGTTCGCGCTGACCGAAAACCGCCGCCTGGCCCGCGCCGACCCGGCGGTGGTGCGCGCGAACCTGCAGGCGCACGGTTTCCACCTGCAGTTCCCGCCCACCGTGCTGGACCCGATGGTCGATGGCTGAGCCGTCCCGAGCCTGGCAGGCCTGGGCCTGGCTGGCGCTGGGTGCCGCGCTGTCGGCGGCGCTGCTGCTGGGCCAGGCCTGGACGGCGGTCGCGGGCCTGCTGGCCCAGCCGGCGTTCGCCCTGGGCCTGGCGCGGCTGCGCGGCCTGCGCGCCGACCTGCCGGCGCCGGCGCAGCGCCGTGACGCGGGCGCCCTGGCGCTGCTCTGGGCCCTGGGCCTGGCCGGCCTCTGGCTGGCCGTGGCCTGGCCACTGCAGGCACTGATTGAAACCGGAACGCTGGCCGCCGCGCTGGGCCTGGGGACGCTGGCTGGCCTGGCCTTGCTCGGGCTTTGGCGCGCCTGGCCGGCCTTCGGTCTTGCCGGACGCACGGGCGGGGCCTGGCCGGTCCTGGCCGCCCAGGTGGGCACCGGCAGCCTCGCCGAGGCCGGGCGCGGTTTCGTGGTGGCGGTGGCGGTATTCGTCGTGCTGGCAGGGCTTCTGGCGCTGGCCTGGCCCGGCCTGGTTCCGCCGGCGGCCCGGCTCCTGGCCGTGCCGGGCTTCGTGCTGTTGTCCCTGCTGGGCCATGGCCTCGTGCAGTCCTTCGGCAGGGCGCCGGACGCGACCGGTAACCGCCTGCCGGCCAGCCTTCCGATTGTTGGCGACGATGACGAGACCGTGCCCGCGCCGGCCGACGAGGACCAGGACCCGGACGAACGCCTGCTTGCCGCCACCCGCGCGGGCCGCATCGAAGCAGCCCTGGCCGCCCTGGCCGACGGCGCCGACCCGGAGACCCTGCCGGCGCCGGCCGACCGCGACCAGCGCAGCCTGCCGATGCTCGCGTCCCTGCTGGGCGACCTGCGCCTGCTGCGGGAGCTGATCGCCCGCGGCGTCGACCTCAATGCCGAACATGCCGGCCTGACGCCGCTGCTGGCCGCCACCCGCGACAGCTGGCACGGTCGCCCGGAAGCGGTGATGACCCTGCTGGCCAACGGCGCCGACCCGCGCCATGCCGATGCGGATGGCAATACCGCCCTTCACCACGCCGCGCGCAGCACCGACCCGGCCGTCGCGGCGCTGCTGCTCGACGCCGGCGCGACCCTCGAGGCGCTCAACGCCGACGGGTTCAGCGCCCTCGGCGTCGCCTGCGCCAGCGGCAACTGGCGCCTGGCCAAGTTCTTGATCGAACGCGGCGCCAAACCCGAACCCGCGGACGGCCAGCCGGCGCTGCTGGCCGCGGCCGGCGGCGACGACGACCCCGCCGGCGTGCAGCTGCTGCTGCGCCACAAGGCGCGCGTGGATTCGCGCGGCCACGGCCAGCGTTGCGCGCTGCACGTGGCCTGCGCCGCCGGCAATGCCGACGTGGCCGGCTGCCTGCTCGATGCCGGCGCCGACCGCAATGCCCGCGACGCCGACGGCGTGAGCCCGCTGCTGGAAGCCGCCCGCCACGGCCAGTCGGCGGTGCTGGCCCGGCTGGCGCAGGCGCGCCCGGACGTCACGGCGGTGGACGAACACGGGCGCAACGCGCTGGTGCTCGCCGCCGGATCGGATGCCGGCCCCGAGTTCCTGCGCCACCTGATCGCGATGGGCGTGGACCCCGAGCAGCGCGACCAGGACGGCCGTCGCGCCCTCGAGCACGCACTGGGCGCGGGCCGCTGGCCCCTGGTCGCCGTGCTCGACCCGGGCTACCCGCTGCCGGCCAGCGTCGCCGAAGGCCTGGCCCAGGGCAGCTTCGAGAAGAGCCCTCGGGAGCTGCTGCGCGAGGCGCTGGTCGCTGGCCGCCTGGAGTCGGCCGAAGCCATGCAGCGGCTCGGCGCCGGCCCGGATGCCACCGGCCTGGCGGCGCTGCTGCTGGAATTCGCCGGCGACGCCGACCTGGCGCTGTTCGACTGGCTGCTTCGCCATGGCGCCGACGCCGATACCCTCGTCGATGGCCAGGACAGCGTGTTCATGCACCTGCTCGATCGCGGCGGCCTGGCCGGCCTGGCCCTGCAGCGGCTGCTCGAGCGCGGCCAGCCGGTGGCCGGGCGGGGTGGTCTCGCGCGCTGGCTGCAGGCCTGCCTGCAGGGCGAACATGTCAGCCGCGGTCACGAGCAATTCGCATTGGCCCTGCTTGAACGCGGTGCCGACGCCTTCGGCGGTGCGTCCGCCGACCCGCCGCTGGGCCTGGCGATCCGCCTGGGCTGGCTGCGATTGGCCCAGGCCCTGCTGGCCACCGGCGCCGATCCCAATGCCCGCGACGGCCACGGCCACACGCCGCTGCATGCCGCCGCGGCGCTGGGTCGCGAGGCGGCGCTGCAGCTGCTGGTGCGGCACGGGGCATCGCCGGCGCTTTGCGGTCCCGACGGCCAGACGCCGCTGGGCCTGGCGCTGGCAGCGGACCGGCGCGAGCTTTCGCACTGGCTGGAATGGCGGAACTGGCAGTTGCCCGGGCGCGCCCTGCAGCCGGCCGACCTGCCGGCGGCCGCGATGGCCGGCGACGCCGACGCCGTGGCCCGCCTGCTGGAACTGGACCTGCCGGTCGACGGCACCGACGCCCAGGGCTGCACCGCCCTGCTGCGCGCGGCGGGCGGCGGCCATGAAGCAGTGGTCGACGCGCTGCTGGCCCGCGGCGCCGATACCCGCATCGCGGCGCGTACCGGCGCCACGCCGCTTTCTGCGGCGATAAGCATGCGCCACGCCGGCGTGGTCGATCGCCTGCTGCGCGCCGGCGCCGAACCCGACCTGCCGCTTCCCGGCGAAGTCACGCCGCTGATGCTGGCCGCCGCGCTGGGGCAGCCGGAACTGATCTCGCGCCTGCTCGCGCACGGCGCCGACCCCGAGGCCCGCGATGCCCAGGGCCTGTCGCCGCTGCACTGTGCGGCGCTGCATGCGTTTTCCTCGCGTGACCGCCAGCGCGTGCTGGCGCTGGTGGACGTGCTGCTGCTGGCCGACGTCGAACCGGATTCGCCCAACGCCGCCGGCCAGACGCCGCTGCTGCTGCTGCTCGGCGCCCGCGCCGAACCCGGCACGGCCTGCGACGAGGACGTGCTGCTGGCCGGACTCGAGCGCCTGCTGGCGGAAGGCGTCGCGCTCGATGCCGCGGACGAGCGCGGGCTGACGCCGCTGCACCTTGCCGCGATCCACGGACTGGCCCGCGTCGTGCAGCGCCTGCTGCGCGAAGGCGCCGACCGCCAGGCCCGCGACATCCTCGGCCGCACGCCGCATGACCTGGCGGTGCTGCGCGGTTTCGTCGACGTCGCCGCCGAGTTCGAACCCGGCCGCGCCGGCCCGCCGTCGCTGGCGCGCTTCCTGCGCGAGCGCGACTAGAGCCGGCTAGCGCCCGGCGTCGCCGTCGTCTTCGGCCGCCTCGTCGGGGCTCAGGTCGGCTTCGAACAGCGTTTCCAGGTCCGCCAGGGCTTCCTGCGAGGACGCGACCAGCGCGGCTTCGTCGTCGTAGACCAGGTGCTGGCGGCGCAGCAGCTGTTCGTCGTGCTGGCGGAAACGTTCGGTGTTGCGCGCGGCTTCCTCCTCCGGCACGCCCAGCGCCTGCATCACCTTGCGGCCCATCATCAGGCTGGAGTGGAAGGTTTCGCGGGTAACGTCGGCATCCAGGTCCATCAGCCGGAAGGCGTGCTGGCGGTTTCGCGCGCGGGCGAACACCTTCAGGTGCGGATACATGCGCTTGACCAGGCGGGCGGTGCGCACGTTCGCGTCCGGGTCGTCGGTGGTCAGCACGAACACTTCGGCGCGGTCGGCGTGCGCCGCGCGCAGCAGGTCGGCGCGGGCCGGGTCGCCGTAGTAGATCTTGGTACCGAAGCGTCGCGAGACGTCCACCTGGTCGGCGCTGTTCTCCAGCGCGGTGAAGGGGATCTTCTGCGCGCGCATCATGCGCCCGACGATCTGCCCGACGCGGCCGAAGCCGGCGATGATCACGCGGGGATATTCGTGGTCGATGTCGTCGGGTTCGCGCTTCTTTTGCTGCGACGGGTGCTCGCGCAGCCAGTGCGACACGGCCAGCAGGATCAGCGGCGTCGCCCCCATCGAAAGGCCGATCACCACGAACAGCTGGTCGCGCAGCTGCGCATCCATCAGCCCGGCTTTCAGTGCCTCGGCAAACACCACGAAGCCGAACTCACCGCCCATCGCCAGCACCGCGCCAAGCTGCACCGCCTGGCGCCAGTCCAGGCCGCCGGTGAAGCGCCCGACCGTCATCAGCACCAGCAACTTGATCGCCAGAAGCCCGAGGACGCCGGCGGCGATCAGCGACGGTTCCTCCGCGATGACATTGAGGTCGATGCTCATGCCGATCGCGATGAAGAACAGGCCGAGGAACAGACCCTTGAAGGGTTCGATGTGCGACTCGAGTTCGTGCCGGAACTCCGATTCGGCCAGCAGCACGCCGGCGAGGAAGGCGCCCAGGCCCATCGACAGCCCGGCCTGGTCCATGACCCAGGCGTTGCCCACCACCACCAGCAGTGCGCTGGCGGTGAACACCTCCACGGAGCGGGCCTTGGCCACTGCGCGCAGCAGGTGGCGCAGCAGGAAACGGCCGCCGACCACCACCGCCAGGATCGCGCCGACCGCGATCACCACGCTGTCGAGCGGCGGCGCCGAACGTTCCAGCGCCTTGGCCGCGCCCAGCAGCGGGATCGCCGCCAGCAGCGGGATGGCGACAAGGTCCTGGAACAGCAGGATCGCGAATGCCACCCGGCCGTGTTCGGTGGTCAGCTCCTTGCGTTCGGCCAGCAGCTGCAGGCCGACCGCGGTGGACGAGAGCGCCAGGCCCATGCCGATCACCAGCGGCGCCTTCCAGCCGTCCACGCCCAGCGCCGCGATCGCGGCGATGGCCGCGGCCGAAACGAACACCTGCAGGCCGCCGGTGCCGAACACCTTGCGCCGCATCACCCACAGCCGCGCCGGGCTCAGCTCCAGGCCGATCACGAACAGCAGCATCACCACGCCCAGCTCGGACGCGGCCAGCACGTCGTCGGGGTCGGGCACCAGCGACAGCCCGTCCGGCCCGATCACCACGCCGGCCGCCAGGTAACCGAGGATCGCGCCCAGGCCCAGGCGACGGAACAGCGGCACCGCGATTACCGCGGCGATCAGGAAGACCAGCAACAGGGCGAGGAAACCGCTGGAATCGTGCATGCGGTGATTATGCGCCGGCCTGCGTGGCATTGAACCCTTCGTTCCCCGATGGTTTACTCCGGTCTGCGGACTACCGGGGAACACACATGAAACTTTGGATGGTGGGCCTGTTGCTGGCCCTTGCGGGCGGCGTGCAGGCGACGGACACGGCCCGGTTCACGGCCGAAGTGCAGGGGCGCCTGACCATCGGAACCGAAGGCCAGGTGCTGGACGTGCAGCTCGACGACGCCGACTGGATGGGCGAGCCGGTGGTGGAGGGCTACAAGCAGAAGATCCGCGGCTGGCGCTTCGAGCCGGTGCTCGAGAACGGCGAGCCCGTCAACGCCAGCAGCCCGATGCGCCTGCGCCTGGCGGCCGTGCGCAACGATGTCGAGAAGACCGCGTATTTCGCCATTGAGCAGGCCTGGTTCCCCGACCCGGAACAGTCGCGCGCGCTGCCCGAGGGCATGAACCGCCACCCGGTTTATCCCGCGGATGCCGTCCGCAACGGCGTCGGCGCCGTGGTGGTCCTGGTCGCGCGGGTGGACGGGGAGGGTGAGCCGCAGGACGTCGCGGTGGAGTACCTGCACCTGACCGGCCGCGATCCGGGCAACCAGGGCCGGCGCCTCGCCGCCCAGTTCGCCAATGCGTCGAAGGCCGCGGCCCGCCGCTGGCGCCTCGAGGGTGCGGACGCCGACGGGCTGGTGCGAATTCCGGTCAAGTACACGCCGCCGGCCTTCTCGCCGCCGCGCGCGGGCTGGGAGCGGGTCTACCCCGTGGCGCAGGAAACCCCGGCCTGGCTGGGCAAGGCGCTCGAGGGCGAGGCGCAGGTGGTGGAGCTGGCGTCGAACGGGACCCGCGCTTCGTCAAAGCTGCGCCTGCTGACGCCGCTGGATCCGCGGCGGGACGGCTGAGCCGGGGCGGGAGCGGCCACGAAAAAGCCGGCCATGGGGCCGGCTTTTTCTTTGGGCTGATCGGGACTGAAGTCCCTCCCACAGAAGCCTGGGCTCAGCGCTTCATCGAGCTGAAGAACTCGTCGTTCGACTTGGTGTTCTTCATCTTGTCCAGGAGGAATTCCATGGCGGCCAGTTCGTCCATCGGGTGCAGCAGCTTCCGGAGGATCCAGATCTTCTGCAGCATGTCCGGCTCGATCAGCAGCTCTTCGCGGCGGGTGCCCGAGCGGTTGATGTTGATGGCCGGGTAGACGCGCTTCTCGGCGATGCGGCGGTCCAGGTGCACTTCGGAGTTGCCGGTGCCCTTGAACTCTTCGTAGATCACCTCGTCCATCTTCGAGCCGGTTTCAACCAGCGCGGTGGCGATGATCGTCAGCGAACCGCCTTCCTCGACGTTGCGGGCCGCACCGAAGAAACGCTTCGGGCGGTGCAGTGCGTTGGCGTCGACGCCGCCGGTGAGCACCTTGCCGGAGCTGGGCACCACGGTGTTGTAGGCGCGGGCCAGGCGGGTGATCGAGTCGAGCATGATCACGACGTCCTTCTTGTGCTCGACCAGGCGCTTGGCACGTTCGATCACCATCTCGGCGACCTGCACGTGGCGCGCGGCCGGCTCGTCGAAGGTCGAGGAGATGACCTCGCCGCGCACGCTGCGCTGCATCTCGGTAACTTCCTCGGGGCGCTCGTCGATCAGCAGCACGATCAGGTGCACTTCCGGGTGGTTGTACAGGATCGACTGGGCGACGTTCTGCATCAGCATGGTCTTGCCGGCCTTGGGCGGCGAGACGATAAGCGCGCGCTGGCCCTTGCCGATCGGCGACATCAGGTCCATGACGCGGCCGGTGATGTCCTCGGACGAGCCGTTGCCGCGCTCGAGCTTGAAGCGCTCGCGCGGGAACAGCGGCGTCAGGTTCTCGAACAGCACCTTGCCCTTGGACGCCTCCGGCGGTTCGCCGTTGATGGTGTCCACGATGTTGAGCGCGACGTAGCGCTCGCCGTCCTTAGGGCTGCGGATGCGGCCGGCGATGTGGTCGCCGGTGCGCAGGTTGAAGCGGCGGATCTGGCTGGGCGAGATGTAGACGTCGTCCGGGCCGGCCAGGTAGCTCGCGTCGTCGCTGCGAAGGAAGCCATAACCGTCGGGCAGGATTTCCAGCACGCCGTCGCCGGCCACGCCCTGCGGGTGGCGGGTCAGTACCTTGAGCAGGGCGAAGTTGACGTCCTGCTTGCGCATGCGCGCGACGCCTTCGTGCAGGCCCAGCTTGTCGGCGATCTCGAGCAGCTTGTGCGCGGGCATGCGCTTGAGGTCGTTGAGGCTGTAGACCGGGAAGTCCGGCGGCAGCTGGGGCAGCGGGCGCTCGTTCTGGCCGCCGTTGCCGCCATTGCCGGCGTTGGCATTGCCTTCGTCGTCGCCGCCGCCTTCGCGGTCGCGGCCCTTGAAGCGGTCGCGCTTGTCGCGGAAACGGTCGCGGCGGTTGCGCCGGCCTTCGCGGCTGCGGTCGCCGCCGCCTTGCTGGCCGCCTTCGCCGCCGGACTGGCCGTGCTGGCCGCCGTCGTCATTGCCGCCCTGGCCACTGCCCCCGCCACCCTGGCCGCCACCACCACCGGCGTCGCCGGAAGCAGCAGGTTCAGCCTTGGCGCGCTCGGGGGCCGGCGCCGAGACCGGCGCGGGTGCCGCTGCCGGTGCGGGGGCGGGCGCCGGTGCCGGGGAACCGGCGGCCGGGGCGTCGTTGGTGGGGGCAGCGGCGCGCGATTTACGCGGACGCTTCTCGGCGCTGGCGCCGGAGTCGGTTTCGTTTTCGGACACAGGATTCACTTCGCGAACGCGAGTGGGGGAAGAAAGGGGGTCTGGCTAGACATCGGCGCCAGGGGCGCCCGAATGACCTTCAAACTACCACCGCCGGGGGCGGCGCGACAAGCGCCCGGCCCCCGCGGGGCCCCGGCAAGCCGGGGCGGGGCGCCTCAAAGCGCCTTGTCGACGAACTGCGCGAGCTGGGCCTTGCCCACCGCGCCGACCTGGGTGGCGTGCACCTTGCCGTCCTTGAACAGCATCAGGGTCGGGATGCCGCGCACCGCGTACTGGCGCGGGACCTGCGGGTTGTGGTCGATGTTGAGCTTCACCACCTTGACCTTGCCGGCATAGGTGTCGGCGAGCTCGTCCACCATCGGGCCGATCATCTTGCAGGGGCCGCACCACTCGGCCCAGAAATCCACCAGCACCGGGGTATCGGACTGGAGCACCTGGGCCTCGAAGTCGGCGTCACCCACATGAAGCACCTGGTCGCTCATGCGTCAAACTCCTGATTTACTTGAAGGTAGCGGCCCGGTCGGGCCTGCCGTTGGGTTAAACTGGGGCGCTTCGAACGTTAATTCAACCGCCATCGGCGGCCCCGGGTCCGGGCCAGTTTGCGACCCCCCGGGCAGGCCGCGCAAGCGCAGAGACGCGCAACCAGAGACCTACATGTCCGACAAACCACTGACTGATATCGCTTTTTCCAGTTTCGAGCTGCATCCTGACCTCCAGGCCGGCCTCGAATCCGCGGGCTTCACCCGCTGCACCCCCATCCAGGCCCTGACCCTGCCGATCGCGCTTCGCGGCGGCGACGTCGCTGGCCAGGCCCAGACGGGCACCGGCAAGACCCTGGCCTTCCTGGTCGCGCTGATCAACCGGCTGCTCACGCGCCCCGCGCTGGCCGACCGCAAGCCCGAGGACCCGCGCGCCCTTATCCTCGCCCCGACCCGCGAGCTGGCCATCCAGATCCACAAGGACGCCGTGAAGTTCGGCTCCGACCTGGGCCTGCGCTTCGCCCTGGTCTACGGCGGCGTCGACTACGACAAGCAGCGCGAACTCCTGCAGCAGGGCGTGGACGTCATCATCGCCACCCCCGGCCGCCTGATCGACTACGTCAAGCAGCACAAGGTCGTGTCCCTGCACGCCTGCGAGGTCTGCGTGCTCGACGAAGCCGACCGCATGTTCGACCTGGGCTTCATCAAGGACATCCGCTTCCTGCTGCGGCGCATGCCGATCCGCACCGAGCGCCAGACCCTGCTGTTCAGCGCCACGCTCAGCCACCGCGTGCTGGAGCTGGCCTACGAACACATGAACGAGCCCGAGAAGCTGGTCGTCGAAACCGAGACGATCACCGCCGCCCGGGTGCGCCAGCGCGTCTACCTGCCGGCCGACGAGGAAAAGATCCCGCTGCTGATCGGCCTGCTGACCCGCAGCGAAGGCCAGCGCACGATGGTCTTCGTCAACACCAAGGTCTGGGTGGAACGCGTGGCCAAGGCGCTCGAGCGCGCCGGCTTCCGCGTCGGCGTGCTGTCGGGCGACGTGCCGCAGAAGAAACGCGAGACCCTGCTGGCCCGCTTCCAGAAGGGCCAGCTGGACCTGCTGGTGGCCACCGACGTCGCCGCCCGCGGCCTGCACATCGACGGTGTCTCGCACGTCTACAACTACGACCTGCCCTTCGACGCCGAGGACTACGTGCACCGCATCGGCCGCACCGCCCGCCTGGGCGCCGAAGGCGACGCGATCAGCTTCGCCTGCGAGCGCTACGCGATGTCGCTGCCGGACATCGAGGCCTATATCGAGCAGAAGCTGCCGGTCGAGCAGGTCACGCCGGAACTGCTGGTGCCGATGCCGCGCACCCCGCGTCCGGTCGAAGGCGACGAGGCCGGCGAAACCGAAAGCGTCAGCGCCATCTATCGCGAAGTCCGCGAGGCCAAGGCCGCCGAGGACGAGCGTCGGGGTGGCGGTCGTTCGGGTAGCCGTTCGGGTGGCCGCGAAGGCGGTCGTTCCGGCGGCGGCAGCCGTGGTGCCGGAGCCGGTGCCGGTCCGCGCCGCGAGCGTCGTCCGCGTCCGGCCCCGGCGGAAGGCGCCGAAGGCGCGCCGGCCACCGAGCAGGCCGCGTCGTCCGCGCCGGCCGAAACCGCCGTCGAGCGTCCGGCCAAGCGCCCGGCGCCGTCGTCGCCGATGCAGGAAGATCCGAATGCGCCGGCCCGCAAGCGCCGTCGTCGTCGTCGCGGCCGTCCGGTCGGCGAAGCCGGCGCCGAGGCCGGCACCGCCGCGCCGCGTAGCGATACCCCGCGCAAGGAGCCGGCCCGCAAGAAGCCCGAGGCCAAGCCGGCCGCCAAGCCCGCGGCCAAGCCCGCCGGCGACGCCAAGCCGTCCCTGCTGGGCCGCATCAAGGCCGGCCTGAGCAGCCTGGTCAAGCGCAACCCGCCCGCCAAGCACTGACCAAACGCACCAATCCCCTGTAGGAGCGCCTTCAGGCGCGAATCTTTTGACTTTGCCTTCGGCAGAGCACGGCTTCGCGCCTGAAGGCGCTCCTACAGCCAGACAGGTTGTCTCTGCTAGATTCCTGCCGATGGCCCTGCTCCGCTTCGACAACGTCACCAAGACCTACGCCGGCAGCGCGCCGGCGCTGAGCGACGTCAGCTTCGCGGTGGAGGAGGGCGAGATGCTCTTCGTCACCGGCCACTCGGGCGCCGGCAAGTCCACGCTGCTGCGCCTGGTGCACCTGTCCGAGCGCCCCAGCCGGGGCACCGTGCTGGTGAACGAACGCAACCTGGCCAAGGTGCGCGGCCGCAAGGTGCCGCTGCACCGGCGCCAGGTCGGCGTGGTGTTCCAGGACCACCGGCTGCTGACCGACCGCAGCGTCTTCGACAACGTCGCCCTGCCGCTGCTCATCGCCGGCACGCCGCGCTCGGAAGTCGGCAAGCGCGTGCGCACGGTGCTCGACAAGGTCGGCCTGGGCGAGCGCGAGCGCGCGCTGCCGCTGCAGCTGTCCACCGGTGAACAGCAGCGCGTCGGCATCGCCCGCGCGCTGGTCGCCCAGCCGCAGCTGCTGGTCGCCGACGAACCTACCGGCAACCTCGACCCGCAGCTGGCGGCCGAAATCATGCAGCTCTTTGCCGCGCTGCCGGCTTCGGGCACCACCGTGATCATCGCCAGCCACGACCTGGCCCTGGTCAAGCGCATGCGCCAGCGCGTGCTGGTGCTCGACCACGGGAAGCTGGTCGACGACATTTCGCCCGAGGACCTGGCGGCATGACCGCGAAGGCCGAGAACCGCGCGCGCCCCGCCGCCGCCGAGCGGGTGAAGCCCGGCGGCCTGGGCGCCCGCCTGCGCGCCTGGCGCGAACAGCACCTGTATTCGCTTTTCTCCAGCCTCGGCCGCCTGCTGCAGCGACCGGTGGCCACCAGCCTCACCGTCGGCGTGATGGCCGTGGCAATCGCGCTGCCGCTGGGCCTGGCCCTGGCGCTGGGCAACCTCGAGCGCTTCTCCGGCACGGTCAGCGAATCGCGCGACATCGGCGTCTTCCTCGCCGCGGACGTCGACGGCGAACGGGTCGCGGTCCTGTCGGAAGAACTGGGCGCCCGCCCCGACGTGGCCGCGGTGGCGGTGCGCACGCCCGAGGACGGCCTGGCCGAGTTCCGCGAAATGAGCGACCTCGCCGGCGCCCTGGAGGTGCTGGAAGGCAACCCGCTGCCCTACGTGCTGGTGGTCTCGCCGGCCGGCGACGACGACGGCACGGCCCTGGCCGAGGCCCTGCGGGCCCTGCCCGAGGCCGAAGTGGTTCAACACGATGCCGTCTGGCGACAGCGGCTGACCGCCTGGCTGGCCTTCGGCGAACGCGTGGTGCAGGTGGTGGCGGTGCTGCTGGGCCTGGGCGTGCTGCTGGTGGTGGGCAACACGGTGCGCCTGGACATCGGCGCCCGCAGCGAGGAAATCGCCGTCCTGCAGCACCTGGGCGCCACCGACGGCTTCGTCCGGCGTCCGTTTTTGTACCTGGGAGCCTGGTATGGCCTGGCCGCGGGCGCGCTGGCCCTGGTGCTGCTGGCGGTTGCCGGCGCGCTGCTGCAGGGCCGCCTGACCGCCCTGGTGGCCAGCTACGGCAGCCAGTTCGCCCTTTCCGGCCCGGGCTGGCGGGGCACCGCCCTGCTGCTCCTGGGCGCCGCGGCGATGGGGTGGCTGGGCGCGTGGCTCGCAACCGGGCATCATCTACGTCGGACCCGTCCGACGGACGTGTGACATGAACAGCCCGAGTTTCCGAAGCTTCGACACCACCAGCCCGCGCATCATGGTCGTGGACGGCTCCAAGGTCGTGCGCAAGATGATTGAGGGCGTGCTGCGCCAGCAGCTGCCCGACATGGAGTTCGTCGGCTGCGAAACCGGCGAGGAGGCCAAGGCCGCCCTGCAGGCCGGCGCGGTGAACCTGGTCACCATGGCCCTGCGCCTGCCGGACATGGACGGCCTGGAACTGGCGCGCTACCTGCGTGAGCACACGCCCCAGGCCTACATCCCGATCATCGTGGTCTCCGGCGACGTGCAGGAGCGCCTGGAAAGCCGGTCGATCAGCGACGACGTCACCGACTACTTCGACAAGTCGCTGGGCTTCAACGCCCTGGCGGCCTTCATCAAGGGCTATGTCGCGCCCGAATCCGAGGCCGGCGGCGAAGTGCTCTACGTCGAGGACAGCCGCGTCGTCGCGATGGCGACCCGGCGCATGCTGGAAAAACACGGCCTCACCGTCACCCACGCCACCGGCGTCGAGGACGCCATTGCCCACCTCGAGACGGCCAGGGCCCAGGGCAAGGTACCGGGCCCGGACGTGGTGCTGACCGACGTCTACCTGAAGGGCGAGCTGACCGGCAAGGACCTGCTCAAGTCCATCCGCGAGCACTACGGCTATGCCAAGGGCCTGCTGCCGGTGCTGGTGATGACCGGCGACGCCAACCCGGCCAACCAGAGCGACCTGCTGCGCGCCGGCGCCAACGACCTGGTGCAAAAGCCCATCGAAGAGCGCCTGCTGGTGACCAAACTGCTCTTCCAGCTGCGCGTCGGCCGGCTGCTGCGGGCCAAGCTCGGCAAGTAGGGTGGCCGAAGACCGCGTCCGCCTCGAGCCGGGCTGGAAGGCCCGGGTCGGCGACTACCTGCAGCGTCCGGACATGCAGGAACTCTCGGCGTTCCTGCGTCGGGAAAAAGCGGCCGGCAAGCACATCTTTCCGCCCGGCCCGCGCATTTTCTCGGCGCTCGACGCCACGCCCTTCGACCAGGTGAAGGTCGTCATCCTGGGCCAGGACCCTTACCACGGCGCCGGCCAGGCCCACGGCCTGTGTTTTTCGGTGCTGCCGGGCGTGCCGGTGCCGCCCTCGCTGGCCAACATCTACAAGGAAATCCAGGCCGACCTGGGTCATGCGCCGCCCGGCCACGGCTGCCTGCTGCCCTGGGCCCGCCAGGGCGTGCTGCTGCTCAACGCGGTGCTGACGGTGGAGGAGGGCCGGGCCGGTTCGCACCAGGGCAAGGGCTGGGAAGGCTTCACCGACGCCATCGTCCAGGCCCTGGACCGGGAGAAGGAAGGCCTGGTCTTCATGCTCTGGGGTGCCTACGCCCAGGCCAAGGGCAAGCTGCTGCAGGGGCGCCACTGCGTGCTGCGGGCGCCGCATCCCTCGCCGCTGTCGGCGCACCGGGGTTTCCTGGGCTGCGGCCACTTCTCCAAGGCCAACCGCTGGCTGCAGGGGGGAGGCAAGGCGCCGGTGGACTGGTCGCTGCCGCCGCGCGAGGCGGTCGAGGCCCTGCTGGCGCAGGACGCTCCCGGAGGCCCTTGAACCCGGTCCGGACGCCCCCAGATCAGCAAAACGGCCAGGGGAGAGGTCGTTCCATTCATGGAACGGACAGGGAACTTTGCGCCTCTTTAGCACTCCAAACGCCCGAGTGCTAAACTCCGGACCCATGAGCGAGGATCGAATGACCACGACGGCCCTGATCGCCAACAACCTGCCGGTTCCCAGTGCGCTGGGTTCCCTGGATGCCTACATCTCCGCGGTCAACCGCGTGCCGGTGCTGAGCGTCGAGGAAGAACAGGCGCTGGCCCGCCGCTTCCACGAAGAAGAAGACCTCGACGCCGCCAAGGCCCTGGTGATGTCGCACCTGCGTTTCGTCGTGCACGTGGCCCGCGGTTACCAGGGCTACGGCCTGGGCATGGGCGACCTGATCCAGGAAGGCAACATCGGCCTGATGAAGGCCGTGAAGCGCTTCGACCCGGACCAGGGCGTGCGCCTTGTGTCCTTCGCCGTGCACTGGGTGCGCGCCGAGATGCACGAGTTCATCCTGCGCAACTGGCGCATCGTCAAGGTCGCCACGACCAAGGCGCAGCGCAAGCTGTTCTTCAACCTGCGCAAGTCCAAGAAGCGCCTGGGCTGGATGAACGACGCCGAGGTCACCGCGGTCGCCAAGGACCTCAATGTCTCCAAGCGCGAAGTGCTGGAGATGGAGTCGCGCCTGTCCGGCCGCGACATCGGCTTCGACGCGCCCGACAACGGCGACGAGGACGGCCCGCCGTCGCCGGTGGCCTACCTGCGCGACGGCGGCGAAGACCCGGCGATGGCCTACGAGCGCGAATCGCACGAAGACGACCAGCTCGAACTGCTGCGCGAAGGCCTTGCCGGCCTCGACCAGCGTTCGCGCGACATCCTCAAGCGTCGTTTCCTCGGCGAGCCCAAGGCGACGCTGCAGGAACTGGCCGACGAATACGGCGTCTCCGCCGAACGCATCCGCCAGGTCGAGGCCAACGCGCTCAAGAAGATGCGGGCGCTGTTCGCGGCCTGACCGCGCCCACGCAAGCAAGCACACCGACGGCCCCGCGAGGGGCCGTTTCTTTTTGGCTGGTTCAGTCCGTATCGACCAGCAGCCCGCGTTCGCGGGCGATGCGCGCGAGTTCGCCGGGGTGGCGGGCGCCGAGTTTTTCCATCAGGTTGGCGCGGTGGCGGTAGAGCGTCTTGTCGCTGATGCCCAGGGCGGCCGCCACCACCTTGGGCGGCAGGCCGGAAAGCAGACCGCGGAGGGTTTCGCGTTCCCGCTGGGTCAGTGCGGACGCGTCGCCGTCCGCCTTTGGCGGCGCCAGGTCGGTGCTGAGCACGCGTTCGCCGTCCATCACGCGGCGCAGGCCCTCGATCAGCTCCTCGGCCGCGACGGCCTTGCTGAAATAGCCGGCGGCGCCACGTTCCAGCGCGCGCACCACCAGGCCCGGGTCGTCGTGCATGCTCAGCACGACGCAGCGGGTTTCGGGATGGGATTCGTGCAGCTGAAGCAAAAGCACCAGCCCGCTGGCCTCGCTGCCAAGGCTCAGGTCGACAAGCGCCAGGTCCGGGGCGAGGTCACGCACGGCGGCCAGCGCTTCGGACGGCGTGCCGGCTTCGGCCACCACCTCGAAGCCGTCTGCTTCCTCGAGCAGGCGGCGGAAACCCTCGCGCACCATGGCGTGGTCATCGATCAGCAGGATGCGTGGCATGGACACAGTCTGGCAAAGCCGTCGCAGTCAACGGCGAGAAAATTTCCCAGCGACAGCGCCGGCGCGTCGTTAAGCTAGCGGCCGATGCCTGGGCGGAACGCGAAACGGAACCACATGGAAGCCTTGCAGGCCTGGGCCTCCACGCGCCCCCGCTACGTCATCGCCGGCGCACTGGGTGCCCTGGTGCTGGGCGTCCTGCTGTCCGGGATCGCCGCACTCGAGTTCTACCACTGGGAGCTCGGCACCGGCCTGCTGTTCGTCACACTTTGGTCCTTCCCGCGCCGCTGGTGGCCCTGGGCCCTGGTGGCAGCCATGCTTTCGCACCCGCATCCGGGCCTGGTCGCCCCGGTCCTGGAACCGCTGCTGGTGATGGCCGGCGTGATCGTGCTGCACGCGTGGAGCGTGCGGCCCGGCGCCGAAGTGAGCCTGCGCCGGATCGGCCGCATCCACGTGGTGGCGCTGCTGACGGCCGTCGCGATGGCGCTGGCGGAAGTGCTGATGGCGGTGGTGGGCCCGGAAGCCTGGCAGCCGGACCTGCGCGAAATGGCCGGTGCGGCCCCCTTCGGCGACGGCGGCCGCGCTTCGCTGCTCGGCAACCTGCTGCTGCGGCACCTGCTGTGCGACTTCATCGGCATCCTGCTGGTGCTGCCGCTGGCCTACTGGGCCGCGGCCGCGCCCGTCCGGCACGTCACGCCGTCGGTGGCGGTGCTGCTGCGCGCGGTGTTCGTCATGGGACCGGTGGCGGGTTTGTACCTGTGGCTGGGCCTGGCGTTTCCCGGTTCCGAATTCGCCGAACTGTTCCGGCTGCTGCTGGTGGCCGCGGTGGTTGTTTTCACGCTCTGGCAGGGGTGGCGCGGCGCCGTGGCGGCGATGTTGATGATCAGCGCCGCGGTCGCGCTGGAGGAAGCCCTGGGCAATCCGCGCATGAGCCCGATCGTGACCCAGGCCTATGTCGGCGTGGTCGGCGCGCTGACCCTGCTGTTCGGCGCCTCGGTGGACGACTTCAGGCGCCAGGCCGCCGACCTCGTCCGCGCGCGCCGGCAGGAACACCGGCTGCTCGACGAACTGCAGGACGCCGCGCTGCGCAACCTGCAGCTGGAGGAAAGCGAGCGCCAGCGCCTGGCAAGGGAACTGCACGATGAGTTCGGCCAGAACCTGGCCGCGCTGCAGACCCATCTCAAGCTGGCCGCGCCGCACCTGGCCAGCGCCGGCCGTCCGGGCATGGCCGACCTGCTGCTGGAGATCACCCGCGCAATGCAGCGCAACATCAGCCGCGTGCTGTCCGATCTGCGACCGGCCGGCCTCGAGCAGCTCGGCCTGTTCGGCGCCGTCGATCGCGGCAGCGTGCGCCGGCTGGCCCAGGACGCCGGCCTGGAAATGGACGTACGGCTCGAAGGGGATGCCCGGCTGCTGGCCCAGCTCGACGGCACCCACGCCACCGCCATCTACCGCATGGCCCAGGAGGCGGTGACCAACATCGTGCGCCATGCCGATGCCCGCCGCTGCCAGCTGACGCTGCGGATAAGCCGGCGGCGCAATGCGCTCTGGGTGTTCCTGGACATCCGCGACGACGGGCTTGGGCGCCTGGACCGGCTGCTGCCCGGCAACGGCATCACCGGCATGCGCGACCGCGTGCTGGCCCTGAACGGGGCGCTGTACCTGCACCAGCTGTCGCCCGGGCTGCGCCTGCACCTGATGGTGCGCCAGGAGGACGGCGCCCCCGGCACCGGCCGCTGAGTTTCCGGCCGACCGATTCAGTAAAGGTCGGTGGGATCCACGTCCAGCGACCAGCGCACGCGCCGCGCGGACGGCAGTGCCCGGATCGCCGGCAGCCAGTCGCGCAGGGCGGCATGAAGGGCGCCGCGCTGGCTGGCGTCCACCAGCAGCTGGCCGCGCGCCATGCCGGCACGGCGCGCCATTGGCGCCGGCATCGGACCATTGGCGTGCACGCCCTCGCGGGCTTCGAAGGCGGCGTGGGCTTCGTGCAGGAAGGCCTGCACCAGGGCTTCGGTGCCGGCTTCGGCACGCAGCAGGGCGAGGTGCGCGTAGGGCGGGAAGGCAGCGGCTTCGCGTTCGGCGAGCTGCAGCGCGGCGACGGCCGGGTAGCCGCCGTTGAGCAGCGTGCCCAGCAGAGGATGGTCGGGGTGGTGGGTCTGCAGGACGACTTCGCCGGGCAGCTGGGCGCGGCCGGCGCGCCCGGCCACCTGGATCAGCAGCTGGGCGAGCTTTTCCCCGGCGCGAAAGTCGGCACTGAACAGGCCTTCGTCGACGCCCACCACGGCCACCAGCGTCAGCCGCGGCAGGTCGTGGCCCTTGGCCAGGATCTGGGTGCCGACCAGGATGCCGGGGCCGTCGCCCAGCCGGGCCAGGTGTTTTTCCAGGGCATCGCGGCGCCGGGTGGTTTCGCGGTCGACGCGGACCAGGCAGGCATCGGGGAAGCGCGCCGCCAGGGCCTGCTCCAGGCGCTCGGTGCCGGCGCCCTGCGGCTGCAGGGCGAGGCTGGCGCAGTCCGGGCAGGCATTGGGCGGCGTCGCGCGGGCGCCGCAGTGGTGGCAGATGAGCCGGCGGCCTCCGGCGTGCACGGTCATCGCGGCGTCGCAGCGGGCGCAGTGGGCGCTCCAGCCGCAGTCGTGGCAGATCAGCACCGGCGCGTAGCCGCGCCGGTTCTTGAACACCAGGGCCTGCTCGCCGCGCGCCAGGCAGGCGCCCACGGCATCGAGCAGGTCTTCAGACAGTCCGTCGCGCAGCGGCCGCTTGCGCACGTCCAGCACGCGCACGGACGGGGGCCGGGCACCGCCGGCCCGCTCGGCCAGGCGCAGGTGCCGGTAGCGACCGGACAGGGCGTTGTGCAGCGACTCCAGCGACGGCGTGGCGCTGCCCAGCAGCACCGGAACGCCCAGCTTGCTGCCGCGCACCAGGGCGAGGTCGCGGGCGTGGTAGCGCACGCCGTCCTGCTGCTTGTAGGACCCGTCGTGTTCTTCGTCCACGACCAGCAGCCCGGCGTCGGGCAGGGGGCAGAACACGGCCGAGCGGGTGCCCACCAGCACCCGGCCGCGGCCGCTGGCCATGTCGGCCCAGGCGCGCGCGCGTTCGCCGTCGCCCAGGCCGGAATGGAAGGCCAGCACCGGCACGCCGAGCCGGGCGCGGAAGCGGGCCAGGGTCTGCGGCGTCAGGCCGATCTCCGGTACCAGCACCAGGGCCTGGCGGCCGGCCACCAGGCAGTCGGCGATCGCCTGCAGGTAGACCTCGGTCTTGCCGCTGCCGGTGACGCCTTCGAGCAACACCGCGCGAAAACCCTCGCCGCCGCGCAGCGCCTGCATCGCCGCGGCCTGGCCGGGCATCGGCTCGGGAGCGGCGACCGGCCGCGGTGCGACCGGCCCTTCGCACACCACGCGTTCGGCCAGCCCGCGCCGGGCCAGGGTGCGCGCCGCGCTTCGCCAGCCGGGCAGGCGCACATCCAGGTCGTCTTCGTCGCAGGGGCCGTCGATGAGCTGCCGCAGCAGCTGGCGCGGGCGGCCTTCGCGCCCGGCCTCCGTGGCCTGGGCCCGGCCCTCCGCCGTGGCGACCCAGCCGTGGCGGCGGGTGTCGGGCAGCGGCTGGCCGGTGCGCAGCAGCGTCGGCAGGGCCGTGGCGACCACCTCGCCCAGCGGCGCGTGGTAGTAAGCGGCGACCCAGCGCAGGCTTTCGAGCAGCTCGCCGTGCAGCAGCGCGCCCTTGTCGAGCCGCTCATGGATGGACTTGAGCGCGGCCGGGTCGCCGTCGGCCGGGCCGGTGGCAACCACCACGCCCACCATCTCGCCGCCACCCCGCCCGAACGGCACGCGGACCCGGCAACCCACCCAGTCCGGGCCCGCCCCGGTTCCGGCCGGCGGCAGGTAGTCGAACTCCCGCGGCAGCGGCACCGGCAGGGCTACGCGCAGGACGTCGGGGGCGGCAGGAGGCATCCGCGAAGTCTAGCCTGAGGCCGGCCCGTGACCGGAGGCCGGGGGCCAGAACCCGACTTGCAGCGCAAAGCTGCCAAGGGCATCACAAAGCACGGGTAAGCCACTGTTCATAAAAACGAAACGCCTTTATCCACACGGCTTGTGGATAAGTCTGTGGAAGGGACAACGGGCAGGACTGCGCACCCCCGTGCCCACGGCCCCCACGCCGGGTTGGCGATTTTTTAACCACGCTGACATATTCGATATAAATCAACGGCTTGCCAATGCCATGAATCATTAACCAGGCGTCGCCGCGGCGTGAAGGCGTGGATTCACGGACCCCGGCTGCCTCTGTGCACAACGTTCCACGCCGGAAGCCGCGCCGGGCTTGGCTGAGCGCGAATTTCCCGCATGTCAACCACTGTTTCGGGACGACCGCTGGCTAGAATGGGGGGTGATTTCCGACCCTCAGATGCCTGCTTCCCCGACCCCTTCCCCGGCCCTGGCGGCCTTCCTTCGCGGCATTGAGCGCCGGGCCTTCGTGTTCGCCCAGGTCCAGTCCGGCCGCGACGAACAGGCCCTGGCCTCGGTGGGCCGGGCCATGCGTGCCTTCCGGTCGGTGTCGGCGGTGACGCCGCTGGCGGGCTGGCCCGCGAGCTTCTGGTCCCTGCTGCTGGCCCAGGCCGAGCTGTCGGGCGGCGAGGCCCCCGAACCCGAGCTTTCCCACCTGGGCGCCGGCCCCCGGGCGGCCCTGCTGCTGCGCCTGGTGGGTGGGCTGGACTTCGTGCATGCGGCCCAGGTGCTGGGCGTCGCCGAGCCAACCTATCGTTTCGCCCTGCAGCGCGCCCTGCAGCAGCTGCGCGAGGCGGGTGTCAGCTATGCCGCCCTGGGCCAGCTGCGCGAGCGCCTGCACCGGCAGGTCAAGACGCTGCCCGCGCAGCACGTCGAGGCCCTGGCCGTGCTTCGCGGCCGCGTGCTGCGCGACGAGGACGAGCCCGCCCCGGCCGCGCCACCGCCGCCTTCGCCCTGGCCCCGACGGCTTGCCTGGGCGCTGCTGGCGCTGCTGGTGCTGGCGTTCGCGGCCACCTGGTGGGAACCGGCGCCGCCCTTGCTTCCGGGCGCCGTGCAGGACCTGCCCGCCGAAGCGGCGGCAGACCCCGCCGGGGAGGTCCCGGAAGACGCCAGCCAGGTGATCCATCCGGACTACGCCGCGCTGGCCCGGCCCGAAGACGCCGGCCTGGCCGGCGACCTGGCCTTCCTGAGCTGGCTTGCGGCCCGCGACGGGTCGCCGCCGCAGGCCACCGCCACGGCCGCCGCCGACGCGGTGCCGCCCCCCGGCCCGGCCGACCGCGACCAGCCCGCGTTCGAGGCCCTGCCCACCGACCAGCGCCGCCTGCTGGCGTCGCTGGCGTCGACCTGGCCCCGGCTTGACCCGGCCACGCGCCGCCAGCTGATCGGCCAGGCCGGCCACTGGCTGGCCCTGGACGGCCCGGCCCGCGAGGCGCTGCGCCAGCGCCTGGCCGAGTGGGACGGACTCCCGGCGGCCGATCGCGCCGCCCGTCGCGGCCACCTGGCGGCCTGGGCCTCGCTGTCCCCGGATGAGCAGGCCTGGGTGCGCGAATCGGCCAGCCGCTTCGTCGCCAGCGACGCCGCCGCGCAGGTCGCCGCCCGCGAAGCCTTCGAAGCCCTGCCGGCACAGGCGCGTGAGCCCTGGTGGCTGGGGCCGGCGCTCGGGGAATGGTTCTCGCCGGTGCAGCCGCTGTTCGCCTATGTCCCTGAAGACCAGCGGCCGCCGCTGCTGTCGATGCTGCGGGCGCTGTCGCCGCAGGCACGCGAGGACCTGGCTTTGCTGGCCCGCCGCCTGCCCGCTGCCGAGCGCGAGCGCCTGCGGCGGGCCCTGCTCGAGGCACCGGAGCACGAGCGCGAGGCACTGGTGCACGCGCGCCTGGCGCAGTAGCCGCCGGTTACATGTTCACCAGGCTGGCGAGCAGGGCGAAGGTGGCGCCGAAGCTGATCAGCACCAGGTAGATGGTGCCGAGCACCCAGTACTTGAAGAGCGTCATGATCCAGCCCTGGCCGTAGACGCGCTTCTGCATCAGCAGCAGGTACACCGGCATCCAGCACAGCAGCGCGATTTCCAGCCATCCCAGGGGCCGCGACAGCCAGGCCCAGGCCTGGGTCCACTCCGACAGCGCGTCCAGGACCACCACCACCAGCAGGCCGCCGCACAGGAAGCTGTGGCTGTGCAGGGCGACGATCAGGTGTTCCATGTAAAGCCGCTTCTTGAACACATAGATGAGCTTCAGGAACAGGGCGAACAGCGGCAGCAGCAGGAACAGCGTCGTCGGCACCATCGACAGGAAGGCGTTCTTGAGCAGGTTCGGGTCCTTCTTGATGCGTTCGGCGTTTTCCTGGGCGCGACCCAGCTGGGCGTTGATCCAGCGGTGGCCGGACTCTCCCAGCCAGCCAATGGCGACCGGGTTCTCCGTCGGGTGCCAGGGCGTGCCGTTGAAGGACATCGCGTTGTCCATGTCGACCGCCGGGGCGACGGGCACGGGTTCGCCGGCGGCGAGGGCGGCCTCGATTTCCCGGATGCGGCTGCGGGCCTCGCCCTTCACGGCTTCCTCGGCGACGTCCATGCTGATGCCCAGGCCGAAATCCACGCCGGGCACGCCGGTTTTCTCGGCGCGGGCCTCCGCGATGTCAGCCAGCGCCAGGTCGCGCAGGCGCTCGACCTCGGCCACGGTGGTCGCCTGGCGCATGCTGGCGAGCTGCCGCTCGTCACCGGGCGTCGCCGCGTCTGCACCGTCTGCCGTTTCCGTGCCCGTACTGGCGGCCACGCCCGCATCGGCGTCCGGAGCCTCCGGATCGGCAGTCGCCCCGCCGGTGTCTTCGCCAGCCGGGGCTTCGGTGCTTGCCGCCGGCGTGTCCTGCCCTTCGTCGAACGCCGCGTCGAAGCGCAGCTGCGCCGCGAAGAACGCGAACAGGCTCAGGAACACGAACAGCCGCACCGGGCTGACGTAGCGCACCCGGCGGCCGGCGAAATATTCCAGGCTCAGGTAGCCGGGCTTGAACAGCAGCGGCCCGAGCGTGCGCAGGATGCGCGAATCAAGTTCGAACACCGAGTCCATGAAGTCGCCGATGATCGAGCTGAAATGCCGCACCAGGCCCTTGGTTGGCTGGCCGCAGGCGTAGCAGTGTTCGCCCAGCAGCGCTTCCCCGCAGTTGGCGCACCGGCGTCCGGGTTCGGCGGCGGTCGGCGGGGGCGGGCTGGTTTCGACGCTCATCACGGACTCCGGCAGGGCTGCGGCTAATATAGCGGGCCGCCGTCCCGGCCGGACCGACCGTGAACCCATGAGTGCCTCCGAAAGCCGCTTCGCCCGCCTGCTGCGGGAGATGCGGGTCAGCTTCGTGCTTGCCTTGCCGCTGGTGCTGAGCCAGGTCTCGTCGATGGCGATGAACATCGTCGACACGGTGCTGGCCGGTCGCCACGGGCCGGTGACGCTGGCGGCCGTCGGCGTGGGCAGCGCGGTGTGGTCGGTGGTGATCCTGGTCAGCATCGGCGTGCTGATGGCGGTGCCGCCGACCGTGTCGCAGCTCAACGGCGCCGGTCGCCGCGCCGACATCGGGCCGGTGTTCCGGCAGGCGCTGTGGCTGGCGCTGGCGCTGGGCCTGGTGCTGATCTTCGTCGTGCGCGCCGGCGCGGTGGCGCTCGAGCCGCTGGGCATCACCGCCGAAGCGCGTCCGGAAGCCGTCGCCTTCCTGCGCGCGATCAGCTGGGGCGCGCCGGGCCTGGCGCTGTTCTTTTGCCTGCGCAACCTCAGCGAAGGCGTGGCCTGGACGCTGCCGTCGATGGTGTTCGGCCTGGTCGGGCTGGCGCTGCTGGTGCCGTTGGGCTGGGGCCTGATGTTCGGCGCCGGCCTGGGCGCCGCTGGCCTGGGCTACGCGGTGGCGATCGTGCTGTGGTGCCAGGCGGCGTCGATGGCGGTCTACCTGTGGCGGGCGCCCCGGTTCGCCGACCTGGGCCTGTTCGCGCGCTTCGATCCGCCGCGCTGGCCCCCGATCCACGCGCTGCTGAAGCTGGGGCTGCCGATGGGCGTCTCGGTTTTCATGGAGGGCAGCCTGTTCGTGGCCACCGCGCTGCTGGTGGGCACCCTGGGCACCACCCAGATGGCGGCGCACCAGATCGCGATCCTGATGGCCAGCCTGTGTTTCATGGTGCCGCTGGGCGTGGCCATGGCCACGACCGTGCGCGTCGGCCATGCCGTCGGCGCCGGCGACCTGCCCGGCGTGCGCTGGTCGGCGGCCGCCGGCTACAGCCTGGCGATGATCGCCCAGACCCTGTCGGCGATCGTGCTGGTGGTCGGCGCGGCCTGGCTGGCGGCGCTGTTCACGAGCGACCCGGCGGTGATCGCGCTGGCCAGCCTGCTGATGGCCTATGCCGCGGTGTTCCAGTACCCGGACGGGCTGCAGGCGCTGTCGGCCGGCTCCCTGCGCGGCCTGAAGGACACCCGGGTGCCGATGTTCATCACGGTGCTGGCGTACTGGGGTTTCGGGCTGCCGCTGGGCGCGTGGCTGGGCATTTCCCGGGGGCTGGGCGCGCCCGGCCTCTGGACCGGCCTGATCCTGGGCCTGAGCGTCGCCGCGACCCTGCTGGGCTGGCGCTTCTGGCGCATGGCGCGGCGCCCGCTGCCGGCCGTGACCATGACCTGAGGCTTATGCGCCTTCACGACGGGCTGGTTATGCTGGCGCCTGGATTCACTGGAGCCACCTAATGTCTGAGTCGAAGCCGGGTCCGATCCGGCGCTTTTTCGTCGGGATCTGGAACACCCTGAACTTCACCCGCCGGCTGGTGTTCAACCTGCTGTTCGTGGTGTTGCTGGTGTTCTTCATCGTGGTGCTGTTCTCCGGCCCGGGCATCAAGCCGGTGGCCAAGCAGAGCGCCCTGGTGATGGATCTCTCCGGCGCGCTGGTCGAACAGTACGGCGCCCATCCGGTCGACCGCGTGCTCAACCAGGCCATGGGCCAGGGCCGCGTCGAGGTGCAGCTGCGCGACGTGCTGCGCGCCATCGAACTGGCGAAGGACGACAAGCGCATCGACCGCATCGTGCTGCTGACCGACGGTTTCAGCGCCAGCGGTTTCGCCGCGATGCGCGACGTCGCCGCGGCGCTGCGCGAGTTCCGCGCGTCCGGCAAGCAGGTCGTGGCCTATGGCACCGGCATGGACCAGATGGGTTATTACCTGGCCGCGCACGCCGACGAGGTCTACATGGACCCGCAGGGCGGGATCCTGCTCGAGGGCCTGGGCCGCTACCGCATGTATTACCGCGAAGGCCTGCAGGACAAGCTGGGCGTGGACGTGCACCTGTTCAAGGTCGGCGAATACAAGTCGGCGGCCGAGCCCTACGTGCTCGACGCCGCCTCGCCGGAGTCCAAGGAAGCCGACCTGTACTGGATGAACGACCTCTGGGACCGCTACGTCGCCGACATCGCCGCGGCGCGTGGCCTGGAGCCGTCCGCCATCGACACGATGATCGCCGAGCTGCCGCAGCGCGTGCAGGCCGTCGGCGGCGACCTGGGCAAGCTGGCCGTGGACGAGAAGCTCGTCGACGGCCTGCGCACCCGCGAGGAAATGCGGGAAATGCTGGTCGCGCGCGGCGCCCTCGACGAGGAGGAAGACACCTTCCAGCAGGTCGACATGCGCAGCTACCTGCGCCAGCAGTCCCTGCAGCACCTGTCACTCGACGGTCGCCCGCAGGTCGCCGTGGTGGTTGCCCAGGGGCCGATCACCGACGGCGAACAGGCGCCGGGCACGGTCGGCGGCGAGTCCACGTCGGAGCTGCTGCGCCAGGCCCGTGAGGACGAACACGTCAAGGCCGTGCTGCTGCGCGTCGATTCCCCGGGCGGCGGCGTGTTCCCCTCCGAGCAGATCCGCCGCGAGGTCGAACTCATCCAGGCCCAAGGCAAGCCGGTGGTGGTGTCGATGGGCAACGTCGCGGCCTCGGGCGGTTACTGGATTTCCATGAACGCCGACAAGATCTACGCCGACGAGTCCACGATCACTGGTTCGATCGGCATCTTCGGCCTCTGGATGACCGCGCCGCGCGTGCTCGACAAGCTCGGCGTGAACACCGACGGCGTCGGCACCACCGCGCTGGCGGGGGCGTTCGATCCGGCGCGCCCGATGGACCCGAACGTCGGCGTCATCATCCAGTCGGTCATCGAGAAGGGATACGCCGACTTCATCGGCAAGGTCGCCGAGGCGCGCGAAAGCACGCCGGCGCAGATCGACATGCATGCGCGCGGCCGCGTCTGGTCCGGCGCCCAGGCCAAGGAACGCGGCCTGGTCGACGAGCTGGGCGGCCTCGAGGCCGCACTGGCCGAAGCCGCCAAGCTGGCCAAGCTCGAGGAAGGCAAGTACGGCGTGCGCTACGTCGAGAAGCCGCTGACGCCGTTCGAAAAGTTCCTGGTCGACGTCGGTGGCCAGGCGCGATTCCAGGGTGCGGTGCGCCTGCTGGCGCCGGCCGCGCTGGGCCTGGACCGCGCCACCGCGGCGCGCATCGGCAACGAACTGGGCTGGCTGGAAGGCCAGTCGCGCACGCCCTACCGGGCCGTCGCGCATTGCCTGTGCGACTTCTGACCCGGATCCCGGGCCAGGCCTGAACTGAAAAACGCCCGGGCTCGTCCCGGGCGTTTTCCATTCAGTCGCCGCTTTCCTCCAGGACCTCGTCGCGGCTGGCCGCGCTGTCCTGCAGGGTCACTTCCACCGCGCGGGCCTTGTCCTGCGGCGCCTGGATCGCGTCGCGCAGTTCGGTGTGCTCGTCGGTGGCCGCCGCGACGGTCTGCGGTTCGGGGGGGTCGGGCGTGGGCGTCGGCGCCGGGTCGGAGCAGGCGCACAGCGCCAGGCAGGCGACCAGCGTGAACAGGGATCGGCGCATGTTTTCCTCCTCGGGGTCGCTGGCCGCTATCCTAAGCCCCGGCGACGAGGAGATGGCCATGGGCACGAACCGCTGGCGTTTGGACGGGCAGGTGGCGCTGGTGACGGGCGCGAGCGCGGGCATCGGCCGGGCGATCGCCGCCGAGCTGCTGGAGCTGGGAGCCGACGTGATGCTCGTGGCCCGCGACCAGGACGCGCTCGACGTCGCCGTCGAAGAGCTCGAGGACCAGTTCCCCGATGCCGAGGTCCGCGCCTTCGCTGCCGACGTCTCCGACACCGAACAGCGTCGCGAGGTCTTCGACTGGGTCGAGGACCTGGGCGACGGTCTGCAGATCCTGGTCAACAACGCCGGCACCAACCTGAGCAAGCCAACGATGGACTACGCCGACGACGAGTGGCGGGACATCTTCGAGACCAACCTGTTCTCGGCCTTCGAACTGAGCCGGTTTGCATTCCCGCTGCTCAGCCAGCACGCGACGTCGTCGATCGTGAACGTCGGGTCGGTGTCAGGCCTGGCGCATGTGCGCACCGGCTCGCCCTATGGCATGTCCAAGGCCGCGCTGCACCAGCTGACGAAGAACCTGGCCTGCGAATGGGCCGAGGACGGCGTACGCGTGAACGCGGTCGCGCCCTGGTACATCCGCACCCGCCGCACTTCGGTGAAGCTGGCGGATCCGGATTACCTGGACGAAGTACTCGACCGCACGCCGATGGGCCGCATCGGCGAACCTGAGGAAGTGGCCGCCGCCGTGGCCTTCCTGTGCCTGCCCGCCGCCAGCTACATCACCGGCGAGTGCATCGCCGTCGACGGCGGCTTCCTGCGCTACGGTTTCTAGGTTATGCCCCACCTGTAGGAGCGCCTTCAGGCGCGAATCTTTTGACTTTGCCTTTGGCAAAGAAGGGATTCGCGCCTGAAGGCGCTCCTACCCGGGTCAGCGGCAGCTTTCGCGCACGATCTGCTTCAGGCGCAGCACTTCGGAATCGCGATACGCGGCGGTGTCGCTGAAGGCATGCAATGCATCCGACTCGGCTTCATCGAGTTTTTCCCGGAGCACCTCGCAGGCAGAGGCGTCGTCGAGACGCACGCACGAGTCTTCCACCCAGCGGCAGGCCGCCCCGAACGGGCCGGCGTCATAGCCGAGCACCGCCAGCGGAACACAGCGCGGATTGGGGTCGGGGTTTTCGCTGAAGCGGGTGTCGCCGTCGTAGGTGGTGCACTGGTAAATCGGCGGCGGCGGCAGGTAGAGCGGCGCCGGCGCGGGCACCGGCGAAGGCGGCGGTGACGGCAGCGCGGAAGCCGCCGGCGCCGGGCCGGCAGGCCGCGGCGGCGGGTCCTTCGGCTGCACCATGCTGCGCTGCTGCTGGGCCTGCCCGGCGGGGCAGGGTTCGTCCTGCAGGCTCACGCGACCGCTGGCGTCGGTGCAGCGATACACCGTGATGTCCTGCGCGCGGGCCGGGCCGACGAGGACCAGCAAAATGGCTAAGCTTGGCCAGCCGGGTCTGTGCATGCGCGCATTCTCCGCCGCCCGTGTCGTCCCCACCAGTCCAGGCCCGCCATGACCCGACCGCTGCGTTTGCTCGCCCTGTTCGCCGTCCTCCTTTGCGCACCGCTGGCCCGGGCGGCCATCACGCCCGCGCCCGAGCGCGACGAGGGTGAGGGCCCCTGGCCACAGCTGATCCTGCGCGGCGTCACCGTCATCACCGGCACCGGCTCGCCGGCCTACGGCCCGGTGGACATCGTCATTGAAGGCGACCGCATCGCCCGGGTGCAGATCGTCGGCAGCGCCAATGCGCCGATCGATGCCGCCAACCGGCCGGCGCTGAAGCCCGGCGGCCGCGAGATTGACCTCGCCGGCCACTACGTCATGCCCGGCATCGTCGACATGCACGGCCACATCGGCGGTGACGAGCAGGGCGTCGATGCCGAATACGTCTACAAGCTCTGGCTGGCGCATGGCATCACCAGCGTGCGCGAACCGGGCTGCGGCAACGGCATCGACTGGTGCGTTTCCGAAGCTTCGCGCAGCGCCGCCAACGCGATCACGGCGCCGCGCATCTTTCCCTACGTCTTCTTCGCCCAGGGCCACGAGGGGCCGATCACCACGGCGGCGCAGGCGCGCCAGTGGGTGCGTTCAATGAAGTCGAAGGGCGCGCTGGGCATGAAGTGTTTCGGCTACCGGCCGGACATCCTGGAGGCCACCTTCGACGAACTGCGCAAGCAGGGCATGGGCAGCGCCTGCCACCACGCCCAGCTCGACGTCGCCCGCGTCAACGTGCTCACCACCGCGCGCTGGGGCCTGACCACGATGGAGCACTGGTACGGCCTGCCCGAAGCGCTGTTCGACGGCCAGACCGTGCAGCAGTACCCTGCCGGCTACAACTACATGGACGAACAGCATCGCTTCGGCGAGGCCGGCAAGCTGTGGGCGCAGGCCTCGGAGAAGGGCAGCGAGCGCTACGAGGCGGTGATCGGCGAACTGCTCGAGCTCGGCTTCACGCTCGACCCGACCTTCACCATTTACCAGGCCACCCGCGACCTGATGCGCGCGCGCACCGCCGAATGGCATGCCGCGTACACGCACCCGGCCCTGTGGGATTTCTTCACGCCGAGCAGGCACAACCACGGCAGCTTCTTCTTCGACTGGGGCAGCGAAGAGGAGGCCGCGTGGAAAGACAATTACCGGCGCTGGATGGCCTTCGTGAACGATTACAAGAACCGCGGAGGCCGCGTCACCGTCGGCAGCGATTCGGGCTACATCTACAAGACCTACGGGTTTGGCACCATCGAGGAACTGGAGCTGCTGCGCGAGGCCGGTTTCCACCCGCTGGAGGTGATCCGTGCGGCCACGCTGTCGGGCGCCGAAGCGCTGGGCGCCGACGACCGCATCGGTTCGATCGAAGCCGGCAAGCTGGCCGACCTGGTGGTGCTGTCGGAGAATCCGCTGGCCAACCTGAAGGTGCTTTACGGCACCGGCCACATCCGCCTCGACGAGCGCGGTGAGCCCACCCGCGTCGGTGGCGTCCGCTACACCCTCAAGGACGGCATCATGTACGACGCCCCGGCGCTGCTGCGCGAGGTGCGTGCGATCGTGGCAGCGGAGAAGTCGCGGCGGGGCGTGGACGAACTCCCCCAGCCGTAAGCCCCCTGGCCCCGTGCCCGGGCCGGCCGGGCAAGAAAAAGGCCCCGGCAAGACTGCCGGGGCCTTTGTTTTTCCGCGCGGTCAGAGCTTCTGCAGCGCCACGTTGCGGGTGACGCCATTGACCGTCAGCTGCAGGTTCGCCGTGGTGGCCGAGGTGTAGGTGATCGAGGCGTTGCCGGCGGCCGTGAAGGCGCGGTTGGCCGGGTTGTACGTGGTGGTCCACGGCGCCGCGTTGGACGCGTACACCGTGCCCGAGCGCACGTCGGTGGCCGTCCAGGTCGAATCAAGCTCGAACCACTGCGCCTTGCCGGTGCCGTCGTAGATGAAGAACAGCACGAACTGGTTGTAGGTCGGCGCGGCGTACTGGTAGACCGTCATGCCCCAGCCCGACTCGCTCGGCACGTACCAGGCGCCGGTGTAGTCGCGACCGGCCGACGGGCCGTTGCCCTGGGCTGCCGGCGACAGGTACTGCTGGATGTTCGGGTAGACCACGTCCAGGCGCGAGTAGTAGTCGGAGTTGTCGGGATTGCTGACCGTGCCGCTGTTGGCGCAGGACGCCGTGCCGCCCCACAGGCCGCCGCGCAGCAGGTAGGCGCCGCCGGCTTCGACGAACAGGCCCGAACCGCTGCTGCCGCCTTCGGTGGTGCCGCTGCTCCAGCCGACGTAATGCACCTCGGCGTCCTCGCCCTTCTTCTGGCCGAGCGAGCTCTTCTTGAGGTCGCTGTCCGGGTGGTGGATGGCGACGACATTGGCGTTGTTGGCCAGCGGGTTGGCGTCCCAGCCGGCGAAGTAGGCGCCGGCGGGCGGCGCGTCGTTCAGGCGCAGCAGCAGGGCGTCGGTGGTGCCCGAGGAGTACAGGTAGGTCGCACCGCCGCTGCGCTGCACCGTGGCGGCCTGGACGTTGCTGCCGCAGCTGGTGGACTCGAAGTTCCAGAATGTGTTGAGCGTGCTGGCGACGGTCTGCGTCGAGATGCAGTGGTCTGCCGAGTAGAAGTAGGGGATCTGGGTGCCCGCCGCAGTGTCGTTGAGCAGGGTGCCGGTGCAGGTGAAGGACTGGCCGCCCTCGGTGAAGACCATGCGCGCGACGGCGTCCTTGGCGTTCACGTAGCCCTGGCCCAGCGTGCCGACGCGGCAGATCGCGTTGACGTTGCAGGCGCCCGAGGTGCCGATGCCCTTGGCCAGGTTGAAGCGCTCGAAGCTGTTGGTCAGCAGGTGCGAGATGGTCGGCAGGCCGACCGCCAGGTCCTTCACGGCGACGCCGGCGGGCACGAAGATCTCGATCGACTGCAGTTCGCCGTCGGTGACGGGCGACCAGTAGACGCCGTCCGCGAGCTGGGACTTCGCCTGGGCGACCGACACTTCCAGCAGCTGGTCCGGCGCCAGGTCACCGGCGAAGCGCAGGGTGGCATTGTCCGGCAGGGCCGAGATGTCGAGGCCAACGCGCATCGCCAGCGCGTCGGTCGAACGCACGTCGAGGCGGGCGACCTGGCCACCGGCCGCCGGCAGCCACTTCAGCGCCGGGCGGGGCGCGACGTCGTTCTCGCGGGCCACGCCGATCTGGGTGGAGATGGCATCGGAGCGTTCATTGCGGCGCTGCACCGGGCGGATCTTCTCCGCGGGCAGGGCCGGCAGCGTCACCACGGCGCGCTGGGATTCGGCCAGCTCGGGCATGACCCAGGCCGGCGAGGATTCGACTTTCGTGGCCAGGGCGCGCTCGCCCTCCACGCGCAGGGGGGCTTCGGCCCAGGCGGCGGTGCTGCCCATCGCCAGTGCCAGCGCGAGCGCCAAGGGGGTGCGGCTGTTCATGTGTTGCTCCGTCATCGACTCGAACCGGCAGTTTAGTCGCTGCCGGGGCGGATGCAATGACGGGGCGGTTCAGCCGCGTCAGCGGTCGGGGCGCCCGGCCTAGGCTGGGGAGGCGGCCTTCTTCGCGGCCTTCTTGGCGGCCTTTTTCGCCGGGGCCTTTTTCACGGCCTTCTTGGCGGCTTTTTTCGTCGCCTTCTTCGCGACCTTCTTCGTGGCCTTTTTCGCGACGGCGCCATCCGTCGCCCCGGCCTGGCCGGCCGCCTTCTTCGCCGCGGCCTTTTTCGCCGGGGCCTTTTTCGCGGCCACCTTCTTGCCGAAGCGGCCGCCCTTGCGCACCGGCTTGCCCTCGGCCAGCAGGGCCTCGCACTCGGCCTGGGTCAGGCTGGCCGGGTCGCGGTCCTTGGGGATCTTGCCGTTCTTCTCGCCGTCGGTGATGTAGGGGCCGTAGCGCCCGTTCAGCACCTGGATGTCGGTGCCTTCGAAGGTCTTGATCGTGCGGTTGGCGATCATTTCCTCCTTGGCGCGGATCAGTTCGACCGCGCGCTCGAAGCCGATCTTGTACGGGTCGTCTTCCTTGCCCAGCGAGGCGTAGGTGTCGCCGCGCTTGGCGAAGGGGCCGAAGCGGCCGATCGCCACCGTCACCGGCTTGCCGTCCATCTCGCCCAGGGTGCGCGGCAGGTCGAACAGCGGCAGCGCCTCTTCCAGCGTGATCGTGTGCATGCTGGTGCCCGGGCGCAGCGAGGCGAACTTGGGTTTTTCCTCGTCGTCCATGTGGCCGATCTGGGCGTAGGGCCCGTAGCGGCCCAGGCGCACCGATACCGGCTTGCCCGACTTCGGGTCGGTGCCCAGCTGGCGCGCGCCGGTGGCCTCGGTGCGGTCCACCGATTCACTCTTTTCGTCCACCGTGGTCTTGAACGGCTTCCAGAACCGCTCCATCAGCGGGATCCAGGCGCTTTCGCCGGCGGCCACCGAGTCGAGCTCGTCCTCGAGCTTGGCGGTGAAGTCGTAGTCCACGTACTGGGTGAAGTGGCTGGTCAGGAAGTTGGCCACCGCGCGGCCGACGTCGCTGGGCCGGAAGCGCCGGTTGTCCAGGTACACGTACTCGCGGCCCTGCAGCACCTGGATGATGCTGGCATAGGTGGACGGACGGCCGATGCCGTATTCCTCAAGCGCCTTCACAAGGGACGCTTCCGAAAAACGCGGCGGCGGCTCGGTGAAATGCTGGTCGGTGTGGATGTTGCCCAGCGGCACGCTCTGGCCGGTTTTCATCGGCGGCAACTTGCGGCCCTCGTCGTCGTCCTCGGCGGCCTTCTGGTCCTTGCCTTCCTCGTAGACGGCCAGGAAGCCGGGATCGACGACGGTGGTGCCGCTGGCGCGGAAACCGTGTTCGCTGCCGGCGGCGAGTTCCACCGAGACCGTGTTCAGGGTGGCGGGCACCATCTGGCAGGCGACGGTGCGCTTCCAGATAAGTTCGTAGAGGCGGCGGCCGTCGTCGTCGAGGTACTTCGCCACCGAGGCCGGGGTGCGCAGCGCGGAGGTGGGGCGGATGGCCTCGTGGGCTTCCTGGGCGTTCTTGGACTTGGACTTGTACTCATTGGGCTTGTCCGGCACCGCCTGGGTGCCGAAGTCGCGCGCGATGACGTCGCGGATTTCCGCCACCGCGTCCACCGACAGGCTGACCGAGTCGGTACGCATGTAGCTGATCAGGCCGACCGTGCCTTCCTCGCCGATCGCCATGCCTTCGTACAGCTTCTGGGCCACGCGCATGGTGCGCGAGGTGGTGAAGCCGAGCTTGCGCGCGGCCTCCTGCTGCAGCGTGGAGGTGATGAAGGGCGGCGCCGGGCGGCGCTTGCGCTCCTTGCTGATGACGTCGGTGACGCGCAGGGCGTCGCCGGCCGCCTTGACCAGGCGCTCGCGGGCGGCCTGGGCGTCTTCGGTGTTGGTGAGCGTGAACTGCTCGAACTTCTTGCCGTCGAGCTTCACCAGGCGCGCGGTGAAGGCCTGCTGCGGATGGTTCATCTCCGCCTCGACGCTCCAGTACTCGCGCGGCACGAAGGCTTCGATCTCTTCCTCGCGCTCGACGATCATGCGCAGCGCCGGCGACTGCACGCGCCCGGCCGACAGGCCGCGCTGCACCTTGCGCCACAGCACCGGCGAGAGGTTGAAGCCCACCAGGTAGTCCAGGGCGCGGCGCGCCTGCTGGGCGTCGACCAGGTCGCCGGCCACCTGGCGCGGGTTCTCCACGGCGGCCTTGATGGCGCGCGGCGTGATTTCGGTGAACACCACGCGGTGCAGGGCGCGGTCCTTGAGCAGGCCACGCTCCTTCAGGATCTCGGAGATGTGCCAGCTGATCGCCTCGCCCTCGCGATCCGGGTCAGTGGCCAGGTAGATGGCTTCGGCCGACTTCGCGGCCTTGGCGATGGCTTCGACGTGCTTGAGGTTCTTCTCGATCAGGTCGTAGCGCATCGCGAACCCGTTCTCCGGGTCCACCGCGCCTTCCTTGGGCACCAGGTCGCGGACGTGGCCGTACGAGGCCAGGACGTGGAAGTCCTTGCCCAGGTACTTGTTGATCGTCTTGGCCTTGGCGGGCGATTCGACGATGAGGAGGTTCTTGGCCATGCCGGTGCTTGCTCCAGGGCGGGCCCGCTTTCGGGGCGCCCAGATGGCGAGGCCCGCGGGGAACGCGGGCCGGGGGGTCTTTTTTCATTAAGGCACCACTCCGGCCGGGCCTGTCAAGCAAGGGCCCGGGCCGGGGGTGGGGGCCGGTTCAGTGGCAGGCACCGGGCAGCAGGCCGTCCGGGACGCCTTCGGCGCTACAGGTCCGGACGCCGTCGGGGTCCTGGCCGATGTACAAAACGCCGCCGGCGGCGCCTTTCAGCGCGTCCAGGTCGCGAAGGGTCACGGCGATCTCGCAGGTTCCGTCGGGGTTCTCGATGACCAGGATTTCCTGGATATCGGCGCTGGTCGGGGCGGCCAGGCCCAGTTCGGCCCCGTCCCGGGGGCAGCGGTCGGTCTGCGCCTGGAACTGCGCCACCTGCAGGTAGGCGGCCGAGCCTTCGGCATACGCGGCCACCAGCCGCGAGCGCACCACGTAGTCCTGGTAGGCCGGCACCGACACTGCCGCCAGGATGCCGGCCACCGCCAGCACGCTCATCACCACGACCGCCGCGACCACCGCGACCAGGCAGCCATGCAGCTCGCGCACCTGGCGTCCCGGCTGGTCGGTATAGGCCCACTTGTCCACGACGAAGGTGCCGGCCATCAGGTCGTGCAGCGCCTGCTTGCGCCGGGTCCAGCCGGCCATGAAGAAGCCGATGTAGAGGATCAGGTAGGACACGATGCTGCCGGCCCAGCGTCCGGCGGCGCGGCCAAAGCCAAGCCGCCGGCCCTGGCCGTCGACGACCTTGATGCCCAGCGCCAGCTTGCCGACCGTGGCCTGCAGGCTGGAGCACTCCATGCCGGCGAAATAGGCCAGGCTCATCGCCGGGTACAGCAGGTAAAGGCCGGCGAAGCCGATGGCGAACGCGTCCTGGCCCATGTCCTGCCCGGCGCCCACGACCGCCAGCCCCAGCACGCCGACCAGAAGCACCACGTAGAAGGCGCTGCCGATGAGCATCGCGTCGATCAGGTAGGCGGCCAGGCGACGGATGAAGCCAGCGTCGACGACGCCTTCGAAGTCCTGCGCGGAGACGGCCCCGGCGGGCGTAACCGCGGCGGGATTGGCCGGCCCGGTGGTCGCGCCCGCCGGGGGCAGGACCGGTGGCGGCTGGGGCAGGCTCGCCAGGTGGCCTTCGAGCGGCACCCACAGCGACAGGCCCTCGCGCCAGACCAGCGTGTCGCGGTTGACGCGGCCCTGGCGGAAAGCCAGGGCCAGTTCCTCGTCGGAAACGGGGCCCTGCCGGTCGTGCCGGGCATCGACGTAGTACCACGTGCTCATCCTGCCCCTTCTCCCCGGCGCGCATCGCGCCCTGCAAATGGAAACGCCCGGCCAGGCCGGGCGTCTTCACAGGGTAATCGCGAACCGGGGTTCAGTGAACGGGTTCGGGCTCGTCCTCGAACATCTGGCTTTCCATCCAGGCGTAGGCGGCCTCGGACCCGGGCTGGTTGAACAACACCATCAGCACGACCCACTTGATGTCGTCGACGTCCACCTCGTCCTGGTCCAGCGCCATGACGCGGTCGACCACCAGCTCGCGCTGGTCGGCGTCGATCACGCCGCTTTGCTCGAGGAACATCAGGAAGCCGCGGCAGTCGGCGTCGAGGCGGTCGAGTTCGGGTTCCGAATACACCCGCACCGGCACCTGCAGGCGCGGCGCCGCGACGGCCGGGCGCTGTCGCGCCAGCTCGTCGAGCCAGTCGAAGGCCTTGTTGATCTCGGAAGGGCTGAAACCGGCCTGGATCAGGCCGTTCTGGAGCGAGTCGCGGTCCCGGACGGCGTCGGGGTCGTCGTAGAAGTAGTGTTCGAACAGGTACAGCAGGACATCCAGTATGGTCTCTTTCATTACCCTCAGCCTGCGCCAATCGGCGCGATGGGAAGGTCAGGGGTGCCGGGCGAAGCGGCCATTGTCGGCGACCACCCGCCCTTCCAACTCCATGAGCAGCAGCATGGAGGACAGTTCGGCCACCGTCAATCCTGTGCGCCGGACCAGTTCATCCAAAGGGGTGGGGTCGTGGCCGAGCGCCAACCACAATCGCTTGTGGTCGGAAGCCTGCGGCGGCTGTCCGCCCGCTGAGCGGGTGGCGCGGCCTGGAGGGGTGTCGCGAGCCGTTGTTTCAGGCGCCGGCCCGAGCCGTCGGCGCAGGTCCGCGGCCAGGCTGGTGGCCAGCGGTTCCAGGGCTTCGATCACCTGGTCCGGGCACTCGACCAGGGTGGCGCCCTCGCGGATGAGGCGGTGGCAGCCACGCGCCATCGGGTTGTCCACCGAGCCGGGCAGGGCGAAAACCTCCCGCCCCGCTTCGCCGGCCAGCCGGGCGCTGATCAGGGCGCCCGAGCGCAGCGCCGCTTCCAGCACCACGGTGCCCAGGGCCAGGCCGGCCACGACCCGGTTGCGGCTGGGGAAGTGGCTGGCCATTGCCGGCGTACCGGGCGGATGTTCGCCCAGCACCAGGCCCTCGCCGGCGATGCGCGCCATAAGGGCGGCATTGGCGGGTGGGTAGCTGCGGTCGAGGCCGGTGCCGACCACCGCCAGGGTCCGGCCCCCGGCCGCCAGCGCCCCGGCGTGCGCCGCCGCATCAATGCCTTCGGCCAGGCCGCTGGTGACCGCCCAGCCGGCCTGCGCCAGCGCGGCGGCGAAGTCGTGCGCCCGCTGGCGCCCCGCCGGGCTGGGCCGGCGGCTGCCGACCAGGGCCACCTGCGGATGCCAGAGCAGGTCCGGGTCGCCGTGCAGGAACAGCAGCGGCGGTGGCCACGGCGTGCGCTGCAGCATGGGCGGGTAGTCGGGCGAGCCCCAGGCCAGCAGGTGCCGGCCGGGCTGGTCCAGCCAGGCCCGGTCGCTGGCCAGCTGGCGCGGACAGGGGCGGGCCAGCGCCTCCCGGCAGGCCAGGGGCAGGCCGGCGCCCTGACGCGCGGCCGCCAGCGCGTCGCGGGGTTCGGGATGGCTGGCCAGCAGGTGCCGGAGCAGGGCGTCGGGCAGCCGGGCGCGGGCCAGCACCAGCAGGGCGTCGTGGTTTTCCATGGCCCGGACAGCATCGCGGCGCCCGGAGGCGCCGCGATACAGGCAAAACGCTGAAGCCGGTGTCGGCTTATTCGGTGGCGTCCGGATGCTTGAGCCGGTCGCCGTGGCGGACCGGGCGGATGCCGTTCATCACCAGGGCGTAGGCGACCTTGTCGAAGGTGCGGAACACCATCAGGTTGCCGACGAATTCGTCCGGCAGGCGCACCTTGTCGGCTTTCGCCGCCGCGCCGCTGCGGTGGGCGACAGTGTCGGGCACCCAGCTGCCTTCGTTCCAGATCGACATGACGTGGCCGTTGCGAATGCCGTCCCGGGCACCGGCGGAGATCGCGACCACCAGGTTCGGACCCGCCTGCAGGCCGTCCGCCACCGCCAGGATGCGGGCGCCCGGGGGCACCACGTCAGGCGCACGCGGCAGGAACTGCAGGTCGTAGGGCTGGGCCTCGGAGGGCATCACGCGGTCGCCGACGCGGATCTCGCGGCCTTCGTCGCGCAGCACCACGGTGGCCACTTCGCCCTGCACCCGGGTGACTTCACCCGTGGCGTGGATCGCCAGTTCGTAGCCCAGCTTCTCGCCGGTCGCTTCGCCGAAGCCGTCCGGCACGTACCAGTGCGAGTGGTGGCGGTCGCCGCGGAAGTCGAGCGGCGTGGCGCCCGGCAGGTGGCGGCCCTTGCCGCCGCCGAAGACGCTGACCGGACGGGCCAGGTCGACCACCATGCCCGGCGCCGCGCCCTGCAGGCCGCGCACGTAGACCAGCTGGCCGGCGACGCTGTAGAGGCGATCTTCCTCGGTGCCGATGACGTAAGGCAGGACCTTGGGGTCTTCCACCACGGTGAAGTGCTTGAGCAGCGCCTCGATATCCGACAGCGGAATGGTGTCCACCGCCTCGCCGACCTGCGGGCCGTCTGCGCGGATGCGCGGCTCGCCGTCGACATAGACCAGGCTCAGGACCTGGCCCGGGAAGATGAGGTGCGGGTTTTCCACCTGCGGGTTGGCCTGCCAGATTTCCGGCCAGAGCCAGGGCTTCGCAAGGAAGCGCCCCGCGATGTCCCAGAGGGTGTCACCCCTCTTGACCACGTACGTGGTTGGGTGGTCTTCGCGAAGATCGACCGCAAGCGCGGCCGCAGCGAAGGTGAGCAACATGGCAGCGGTAACTGCAAGAAGCCGTTTAAGCATGGCGGCTATCCACCTGATTTCCCCGGACAGGTTGGGCGACTATAGCCCAGATCCGGCCCCGGGTTGCAAGCCCGCCGGGGGTATACTGTCGTGCCGGCCCCTTGAGGTCCGGGCCCTTGTTCCCCATCTTTCCGTCCATGGCCAAGCTCCCTATCCTGGAATTCCCCGATCCCCGCCTTCGTACCGTCGCCAAGCCGGTCGAAACCGTCGATGACGCGCTGCGGGTCCTGGTGGACGATATGTTCGAGACCATGTACGCGGCCCCGGGCATCGGGCTGGCCGCGACCCAGGTCGACGTACACCAGCGCCTCCTCGTCCTTGACGTAAGCGAGGACCAGAGCCGGCCAATGGTGTTCATCAATCCCGAGATCCTGTCCGCCGAAGGCCACCAGGTCTACCAGGAAGGCTGCCTGTCGGTGCCCGGCATCTATGCCGACGTCAAGCGCGCCAACCAGGTGCGGGTGAAGGCCCTTGACCGCGACGGCAAGGAATTCGAGATCGAGGCCGACGGCCTGCTGGCGGTGTGCATCCAGCACGAAATGGACCACCTGGCCGGCAAGGTCTTCGTGGACTATCTCTCGCCGCTCAAGCGCGAACAGGTCCGCAAGAAGCTCGCCAAGCAGCAGCGCGACAGCGCCGCCTAGCCAATGTCCCTGCGCATCGTCTTCGCGGGCACGCCGGCCTTCGCCGTGCCCTGCCTGCGCGCGGCCGCCGGACGCGGCGAAGTGGTGGGCGTCTACACCCAGCCCGACCGCCCTGCAGGCCGCGGCCGCCAGCTCGCGCCCTCGCCGGTGAAGGTCGAGGCACTGGCGCGCCAGCTGCCGGTGTTCCAGCCGGAAAACTTCAAGTCGCAGGCCGCGCGCGAGCAGCTGCGCGCGCTCGAGCCCGACCTGATGGTGGTCGTGGCCTACGGCCTGATCCTGCCGCAGTCGGTGCTCGACATCCCCGCCCAGGGCTGCTGGAACGTGCACGCCTCGCTGCTGCCGCGCTGGCGCGGCGCGGCGCCGATCCAGCGCGCGATCGAGGCCGGCGACACCGAGTCCGGCGTCTGCCTGATGCAGATGGAAAAGGGCCTCGACACCGGTCCGGTCCTGCTGTCGCTTTCGACGCCGGTGTCCGGCGACGACACCGGCGGTTCGCTGCACGACCGGCTGTCCGGACTCGGCGCCGAGGTGCTGTCGGACGGCCTGAAGCTGCTGCGCGCGGGCATGCGTCCGGTGCCGCAACCGCAGCCGGCCGAAGGCGTCACCTACGCGCACAAACTCGACAAGGCCGAGGCGCGGCTGGACTGGTCGCGCCCCGCCTCCGAACTGGCCAACAAGATTCGCGCCTTCAATCCCTGGCCGGTCGCCGAGGCGGAGCTGGCCGGCGAACGCCTGCGCATCCACGCCGCCTGCGCGCTCGAAGGCACGACGGACAAGCCGCCCGGCAGCGTGGTGTCCGCCAGTCGCGACGGCATCGACGTCGCCTGCGGCGAGGGCCTGCTGCGCCTGACGACCGTGCAGCGTGACGGCGGCCGCGCGCTGCCGGTCGCCGATTACCTCAACGCCCGCCCGGCGCTGGCCGGTCGATGAGCGCACCCGGCTCGGCCCTGCGCGCCACCGCCGCCCGCGTGCTGGGCACGGTGCTGGGCGACGGCCGTTCGCTGAAGGCCGTGCTGGGCCGTGCGCTGCCCGACGTGCCCGATTCGCGCGACCGCGCGCTGCTCGAGGCGATCTGTTTCGACGCGCTGCGCCACCGCCGGCGCTACGAATTCGCCCTGTCGCAATGGCTTGCCCGGCCCCTGGCGCAGCGTGACCAGGCCGTGCACTGGCTGCTGCTGGCGGGCCTGGCCCAGGTGAAAGGCCTGGGCCTGGCGCCGCATGCGGCCGTCGGTGCCACCGCCGAAGCCGCCCGCGACCTGGGCCGCACCGGTCTTGTTGGTCTGGTGAACGCGCTGCTGCGCCGCGCCACCCGCGAGCCGCTGCCCGAGAGCGACGACCCGGCGATTCGCTGCAGCCACCCCGACTGGCTGGTGCAGCGCCTGCGCCAGGACTGGCCCGGGCAGGCCGACGACATCCTGGCCGCGAACGACCAGCCCGCACCCCTGTGGCTGCGCGCCAATCCGCGCCAGGGAAGCGCCGGCGCACTGGCCGCCGCGCTGCAGGAAGCCGGCCTTCCCGCGGAGTGTCCCGACACCGTGCCCGGCGCCGTGCGCCTGGAAACCCCGGTGCCCGTGGACCGCCTCCCGGGCTGGGAACAGGGCGCGATGGCCGTGCAGGACGGGGCCGCGCAGCTGGCGGTGCTGGCGCTGGAACCGCGCCCCGGCGAGCGCCTGCTCGACGCCTGCGCCGCCCCCGGCGGCAAGGCCGCGCAGCTGGCCGAACACCTCGGCGAGGGCGAACTGCTGGCCCTGGACGTCGATGCCCGTCGCCTGGACAAGGTGCGCGAGCTGCTGCGCCGGCTGCGGCTGGAAGCGCCGAACGTGCAGGTCCGCGTCGCCGACGCGGCCCGGCCCGACGCGTGGTGGGACGGCCGGGCTTTCGACGCCATCCTGCTCGACGCGCCGTGTTCGGCCACCGGCATCATCCGCCGCCAGCCCGACATCAAATGGCACCGGCGCGACACCGACATCGCCGCGCTCGCCGAAACCCAGCGCCAGCTGCTCGACGCGCTCTGGCCGCTGCTGCGCCCGGGCGGGCGGCTGGTGTACGCCACCTGTTCGGTGCTGCGCGAGGAAAACGAGGCGCAGGTCGACGCCTTCCTGTCGCGCCATCCCGACGCCCGCGCGGCGCAGCTGCCCGAACGCTTCGGTCACGCCTGCGGCGCCGGCCGCCAGCGCCTGCCGGGTGAAGACGGCATGGACGGATTCTTCTACGCGCGCCTGGAAAAGACGAGTGTGTAGGAGCGCCTTCAGGCGCGAATCTTTTGCCTTTGCCTTTGCCTTTGCCTTTGGCACAGAAGGGCTTCGCGCCTGAAGGCGCTCCTACAGCCACCATGGGCTTTATAGTGCGCGCGATGACCGCCACCGACCGTCGCCACGCGCTTTTCTTCTTCGCCATCGCATTCTTCGTGCTGGCCGCAGGCTTCGGACTGCGTGATCCCTGGCCCGCCGACGAGCCGCGCTTCGTGCTGGTCGCCAAGCAGATGGTGGAGTCGGGTGATTTCCTGTTCCCGCATCGCGGCCAGGAGCTCTACCCCGACAAACCGCCGATCTATTTCTGGCTGCTGTCGGCGGCCTTCGGCCTGGTCGGCAGCTGGCGCTGGAGTTTCCTGCTGCCGTCGCTGCTATCGGCGATGGGCACGCTGGCGCTTACCTGGGACCTGGGCCGCCGACTTTGGTCACCGCGCGCCGGGCTGTGGGCGGCTATCGCGGTGCTGGCCGCGCTGCAGTTCGTCTACCAGGCCAAGCGCGCGCAGATCGACCCGACGCTGGTGTTCCTGACCACGCTGTCCTTCTACGGACTTTGCCGGCACCTGCTGCTCGGACCGCACTGGCGCTGGTGGCTGGCCGGCTGTTTTGCCGCGGGTCTGGGCGTGGTGACCAAGGGCGTGGGCTTCCTGCCGATGCTGGCGCTTGTCCCGTTCGCGCTGTTGGCGCGGCGCGGCTGGCAGGGACTCGCGCCGATGGGCACGGGCAACGGCTGGCGCTGGGCGGCGGGTGCGCTGGCGTTCTTTGCCGCGATCGGCCTGTGGCTGGGGCCGGTGCTTGCCGTCGGCCTTTCCAGCGGCAATCCCGAACACGCCGAATACCTGCGCAACATCCTGTTCAAGCAGACTGCGCAGCGTTACGCCGATCCCTGGCACCACAGCGAACCTTTCTGGTACTTCGGCCAGGTCATCATGCTGTTCTGGCTGCCGTTCTCGCTGGCCTTGCCCTGGCTGGCGAAACCCTGGGCGCGGGCCTGGCGCGAACGGGATGCGCGGGTATGGCTGCCGCTGGCCTGGGTCGTGCTGGTGCTGCTGTTCTTCAGTGCCAGCGAAGGCAAGCGCGACATGTACATCCTGCCGGCCCTGCCGGCGCTGGCGCTGGCGGCGGCGCCGTTCCTCGACGCGATCTCGGGACGGCGCGGCCTGCGGCTTGCAGTGATGGTCTTCACCAGCCTGCTGGCCGCGCTGCTGCTGGCGGTGGGCGCCCTGGGGCTGTGGAGCGACGTCGGCCTGTTCGCACGCCAGGTGGCCGAACGCGGCCTGGGCGACGAGGTGCGCTGGATCTGGGGAATGCTGGCGACGGTAGGCGGCCTGTCCCTGCTTGCGGTCGCGTTGGCGAGGCTGCGCCGGGCGCTCGCGGCCTGCGCGCTGCTGCTGGCGCTGCTCTGGTCGGGCTATGGCTTCGTCGTGCATCCGGTGCTCGACGACGAAAGTTCCGCGCGTGAACTCATGCAGCGGACCCGTGTGCTGGCCGGTCCGGAGGCCACCGTGGGCCTGGTCGACTGGAAGGAGCAGAACCTGCTGCAGGCCGTCGGCCCGGTGGCCGAGTTCGGCTTCCGCGCGCCACCGGCGCTGCAGCTGCAGCGGGCCCGGGCCTGGCTGATGGCCGACCCGGGCTCGCGCCTGTTGCTGGCCCAACGCACCGATGCCCTGGCCTGCGTGGACTTCGACGCCGCGGCCGATGCCCGCCCCGTCGGCATGGCCAACCGGCGCGAATGGTGGCTGCTCGGCCAGGCCGCGCTGCAAGGCTGTTCCGCCGAAGCCACGCGAGTAGACTAGCGCCGCATGAAGATCCTCATCCTGGGTGCAGGGCAGGTCGGTACGTCGGTGGCCTCGGCGCTGGCGTCCGAAAACAACGACATCACCGTCGTCGACACCGACCACCAGCGCCTGCGCGATCTTGCTGAAAAGCTCGACATCCGCACCGTCGTCGGACACGCCTCGCTGCCCGACGTGCTGGCCCAGGCCGGCGCCGAAGAGGCCGAACTGCTGGTCGCCGTGACCTCCAGCGACGAAGTGAACCTCATCGCCTGCCAGGTCGCCCAGCACCAGTTCCGCACGCCCACCCGCGTGGCCCGCCTGCGCGAGGCCCAGTACCTGGACGTGGCCGCGCTGGCCGACCCGGAACATTCCGCGGTCAGCGCCGCGATCAGCCCCGAACAGCTGGTCTGCCGCCACGTCGAGCGCCTGATCGAATACCCCGGCGCCCTGCAGGTGCTCGACTTCGCCGAAGGCCGCGTGCAGCTGGTGGCGGTGCGCGCCGTGCCCGGCGGCGCCCTGGTCGGCCACGAGATCCGCGAACTGCGCGAACACCTGCCCACCGGCGTGGATGCCCGCGTCGCCGCCATCTTCCGCAAGGGCCGGCCGGTGCAGCCCGAGGGCACCACCGTCATCGAGGTCGACGACGAGGTGTTCTTCCTGGCCGAGCGCAAGCACATCCTGACCGTGATGGCCGAACTGCGCCGCGTCGACGCGCGCCCGGCCCGGCGCCTGCTGATCGCCGGAGGCGGCAACATCGGCCGCAACCTCGCGCGCAGCCTGGAAGGACGCTATTCGGTGAAGGTGCTCGAACGCTCGCGCGAACGCGCCCGCGGCATCGCCGAGGACCTGCTCAATTCCATCGTGCTGGTCGGCGACTGCGCCGACGAGGACCTGCTGCGCGAGGAAAACATCGACCAGACCGACGTCTACTGTGCGATGACCAACGACGACGAGGCCAACATCCTGTCGGCGATGCTGGCCAAGCGCATGGGCTGCCCGCGGGTGATCTCGCTGATCAACCGGCCCAGCTACGCCGAGCTGGTGGAAGGCGGCAGCATCGATATCGCCGTCAGTCCGCAGCTGGTGACGCTGGGCGCGCTGCTGGCGCACATCCGCGAAGGCGCACCGGCGCGGGTGTATTCGCTGCGCCGCGGCGCCGCCGAGGCGATCGAAGCCGTGGTGCGCGGCGACGCCCGCACTTCGCGCGTGATCGGCCGCGCGCTCGACGAGCTCGAGCTGCCGCCGGGCACCACGATCGGAGGCATCGTGCGCGGCGAGAAGCTGCTGATCGCCCACCACGACGTGGTCATCGAACAGGGCGACCACGTCATCCTGTTCGTGATGGACAAGCGCGAGATGGCGCGTGTCAGCGCCCTGTTCCAGACCGGGGCGACCTGGCTGTGAGCCAACGCTTCCGCGCGATCCAGCGCATCCTGGGCGTAATCATCGTCCTGTCGTCGCTGACCAAGCTGCTGCCGGGCGTCCTGGCCCTGGCCTGGGGCGAAGAGGGCACGGCGCCGGTGTTCTTCGGCAGTTTCGTCGCCAGCAGCATGGTTGGACTGGCGCTGTGGCTGCCGGTGCGCCACGTGAACTACGACCTGCGCCTGCGCGACGGCTTCCTGATCGTCACCTTCACCTGGTTGTTTGCCAGCCTGGTGTCGGCGCTGCCCTTCGTGCACGGGCCGCCGCATCTGGATTTCGCCGAGGCGTTCTTCGAGGCCACCTCCGGCCTGACCACCACCGGCGCCACGGTCATCGCAAACCTGGATGCACTGCCGCGCAGCGTGCTGTTTTACCGGCAGCTGCTGCAGTTCCTCGGCGGCATGGGCATCGTGATCCTGGCGGTGGCGATCCTGCCGATGCTCAAGATCGGCGGAACGCAGCTGTTCCGCGCCGAAAGCACCGGCCCGACCAAGGACACCAAGCTGACCCCGCGCATCGCGCAAACCGCCAAGGCGCTCTGGGGCGTGTATTTCGGCCTGACCGTGCTGTGCGCCGGCGCCTACTGGGCGGCGGGCATGAGCCTGTTCGACGCCATCTGCCATTCGCTGTCCACCGTATCGACCGCAGGCTTCTCGACCCACGACGCGGCGCTGGATTACTGGAACAGCCCGCTGATCGACTGGATTGCGATCATCTTCATGACGCTGGGAGGCATCAATTTCGGCCTGCATTTCGTCGCCTGGCGGCGTGCTTCGATGAGCGTCTACGGCAGCGATTCCGAGCTGCGTTCATACCTGCGCATCCTGGCCGTGGCCGCGGTGGTGATCTCCTTCGTCGCCTGGGCCGGCGGCACCTTCGACAGCTTCGGTGAGTCCTTCCGGCGCGCGACCTTCCAGGTGGTGTCGTCGATGACCACCACCGGCTTCGCCACGATGTCCTTCCACGAATGGTCGCATCCGGCGCCGCTGCTGATCGTCGGCCTGGCCTTCATCGGCGGCTGTTCCGGCTCGACCGTCGGCGGCCTGAAGGTCGCGCGCGTGGTGATGGTGGTGCGCCAGGGCTTCCGCGAGATCAAGCAGCTGGTGCACCCGAAGGCGCAGTTCCTGGTGAAGATGGGTGGCCGCCGCGTGTCCGAGTCGGTGGTGCTGTCGGTCAGTGGCTTCATCGCGATCTGGATGCTCTGTTTCGTCGCACTGATGGTCGGCCTGAACATGACCGGCCTGGACCTGGAGTCGTCCTTCGGCGGCGCCGTGGCCACGCTCACCAACCTCGGCCCGGGACTCGGCAGCGTCGCCGTCACCTGGGCCTATGCCGGCGACCCGGCCATCTGGCTGGGCACCCTGGGCATGATCCTGGGCCGCCTGGAAGTGTTCTCGCTGCTGGTGCTGCTTACGCCGGCGTTCTGGCGGGAGTAACCGCGGCCTCCATCGCCGCGGCCAGCTGGTCGCGCAGGGCCATGGCTTCGTCGGCCGGCAGGTAGCGGATGCGCAGCGGCGCGTCGAAGGGGCTGGCGCCGACGGTGTCCATCAGCAGCGTCGCCATGCCGTGGTAGCGGTCGATCGGCGACTGCACTAGCACCAGCGACTGGATCTTGCGCACTTCGGCGAAACGCCAGCGCTTGTCCAGCCAGCCCTCGCGCACGGCGATCACGCCGTCTTCCTCGCTCCAGCCGGCATGGCGCGCCCAGACGATGGCGCGCACCAGGAACAGCGGCACCAGCAGTAGCGCCACGCCGCCCAAGGGGCCGTGCAGGAAGATCGCCGCGCCGGCCAGCGCCAGGCTCAGCAGCGCCGGGAAGGTGAACTGCCGCCGCCAGGCGCGATGATGCAGCCGGCGCCAGGCCTGCATCGGCCAGTGCCCGACCGGCAGCAGGTGACCGATGAGCTCGTTGATTTTTTCCGGCGTGGCCACCGGCGCCAGCTCGCGCAGGGAGCGTTGGTCGTTGGCGGTTTCGATAGACGCGCTGTCCACGCGCAGGCTCTGGCGGCCGAACCAGCGGTGCAGCAGGCCTTCGCGCAGGCTCCAGGCCTGGATGCGCGAGCGCGGCATGTTCGCGCGCAGGCGGGTCAGCAGGCCGCGCTGGGCGCTGAGCCGCCGGCCCTGTTCGGTGAGCGTGAAGCCGTGGAACTGCAGCAGCGCCAGCACCACCGACAGCACGCGCAGCGCGACCACGAAGAACAGCAGCAGCGCCAGCGCACCGACCAGCCAGCCCATCCAGTCCAGGTGCTGGTTGCGGCCCCAGTCCACCGCATCGGCGGCCCAGGGAGCGATCAGCACGTCCAGCATGTCGGCCTGGGCCAGCAGGCCGAAGGCGGCGGCGACGGCGATCAGGCCCCGGTTGGAGATCAGGCCCAGCCGCACCACTTCGCCGGTGGACAGCGACAGCAGCACGCGGCTTTCCGGCAGGGCGGGCGCGTCGGTCGTGCCATCGGCGATCGCCGGCGCACCGGCGCCCTGCGCGCGCACCAGTTCCTCCAGCGCCTGGGCGTCGTCCAGCGACAGCACGCGCATCTCGGCTTCCGGCTTCATGCCGCCGGCGGACTCGAGCCGGACCTCGGCGACGCCGAACACGCGGTGCAGCAGCGACTGGTGCAGCGCGACGTTGTGCACCCGCTGGTAGGGGATGTGGCGGTGGCTCTTTTGCAGCACGCCGCTGCGGATGACGATGCCGTCGTTTTCCACCCGGAAGCGGTAGAAGAAGTACTGCAGCAGCGACACCAGCACCAGCACGCCGCCGCCGGCCAGGCCCCAGAGCTCCCAGGAGTTGCCCCGGCCGGTGAACAGCAGCACCAGCAGCGGCAGCGCGAAGCTCTTGAGCTGCTGGATCAGCACGAACAGCCAGGACCACGGATGCAGGCGGCGTTCGCCGCCGCCCGGGTTGATCGACTCAGAGGCTGTCGTCATGGCGGTCCGCTTCCGGCAGCAGCGCGTCGCGCAGGGCCACGGCGTCGGCGTCGAGGAAACCCGACTGGCGCAGGGCGTGCATGCGCGTGCCGGCGGTGTGCACCACCAGCGTGGCCAGGCCGAAATGGCGTTCGATCGGCCCGCGCTCGAGGTCCAGGTGCTGCACGCGGCTGCGCGGCACCAGCACTTCGCTGTGCCAGACCACGCCGCGCCGCACCCGCAGCCCGCCCGGGTCCAGGCGCCACTGCGTGCGCCGCCAGCGGGCCCGGGCCAGCAGCAGCAACAGCAGCGCCGGCAGCAGGGCCACGGCCAGGCCGATGCCGACCTTGGCGGCCAGGCCCAGGTCCAGCGCGACGGCCAGCGGCACGCCCGCGACGACGCCGATCACCAGGCCCGACAGTACGCCGAGGCCCACGCCTACCTTACGGGCGGCCGGCGGCAGCGGCTCCCAGTCCTGGCCGAAGGGCCGGAAGGGGTGGACGGCGGGATCGGTCGGATTCATCCGGATTCCTTGCGGGGACGCTGGTAGGGATTGGGCTCGCCCGAACCGGGCGGCCTGAGTGTGTAGCGTTTGTAGGTCCACTGGTACTGCCGCAGGTCACGTCGTGCGATGGCTTCGACGGCGGCGTTCATGGCGGTGGTCGCCACGCCGAGGTCGGTGCTGGCGATGTCCGCCGGCGCCGGCTCGAAATGCACGGTGAAGCGACCGTCCCGGTGGCGTTCGGCGTAGCCCATCAGCACCGGGGCGCCGGTGCGCGCGGCCAGTTTCGGGATCAGGCTGAGCGTGAGCGCGCGCACGCCGAAGAAGGGCGCGAACTCACCGCCGCCCAGCTTGGGCTGGTGGTCGGGCGTGATGCCCACCGCTTCGCCGGCCTGCAGCGCGCGCAGCAGGGGGCGCATCGCCGTGGCCTCGGCCGGCACCAGGCGCACATTTTCGCCGCCGCGGGCCAGGCGCAGGAAACCGTCGCCGGCGGGGCTTTCCGGCACCCGGTAGACCAGGCTGAAGGGCCCGCGCGCGGCCATGAATTCCACCAGCAGCTCCCAGCTGCCGTAGTGCGGGGCGGCGACCAGCACGCCGCGGCCGGCGGATTCGGCGGCCTCCAGGTGTTCCAGGCCCTCGGTGCCGGCGACCAGACGCAGCGTGGCGGCGCGGCGGGCGGTCCAAAGGCGCAGGGTTTCCAGCGCGGTCCGGCCGGTGTCGCGCATCACTTCGCGCACCAGCGCTTCGCGTTCACCGGGCGGCAGGTTGGGCAGGGCCAGTTCCAGGTTGCGGCGGGCCACGCGGGGCTCGCGGCCGTTGAGCCGCCAGGCCAGCTCGCCCAGGCGGGTGCCCAGGCCCCGCTGCAGGCGCCGGGGCAGGCGCCCCAGAAGCCAGGCGGCGGCGTAAAGGAAACGGCTGGCGACGGGCACGGAAGGCATCGCCGGAGTGTAAGGGAATCGCCAAACCGCCCCTGCGGATTGACCGCCCGCACCGGCGACGGCGACCATCCCCCCATGATCGCCCTCATCCAGCGCGTGCTCGAAGCCAGTGTCCGCGTCGACGGCGAACTCGTCGGCGCCATCGGCCCCGGCCTGCTGGCCCTGGTGGCGGTGGAGCCCGGGGACGACGAGCCCCGCATCGCCCGCATGGCCGAGCGCCTGCTGGGCTACCGGGTCTTCGCCGACGACCAGGGCCGGATGAACCGGTCCCTGGCCGACATCGGCGGTGGCCTGCTGCTGGTCAGCCAGTTCACCCTGGCGGCCGACACCCGCAGCGGCATGCGGCCCAGCTTCACCACCGCCGCCAGCCCGGAGGAGGGGAGGCGGGGCTTCGACCGGCTGGTCGAGCTGTGCCGGGCCCGGCACCCGGCGCTTGAAACCGGCCGGTTTGGCGCCCACATGGTGGTCAGCCTGGCCAACGACGGCCCGGTGACCTTCCGGCTGCAGTCCTAGGCGCCCAAAACTCCCTGTTAATCAAACAGATAGCTAGGCGGGCGAGCCTCCTGTATACTGCGCGGTTCCATTTTCCCTCGTCTCGGGACACGTTTTCATGGCCAACGATCGTCCGGCGCAGCAGTCCGAAATCAAGCAGCTGATCAGCAAAGGCCTCGAGCAGGGTTACCTGACCTATGCCGAGGTGAACGATCACCTGCCCGATGACATCGTCGATGCCGAACAGCTCGAAGACATCATCGGCATGATCAACGGCATGGGCATCGAGGTGCACGAAGTTGCGCCGGATGCCGAGACGCTGCTGCTGTCCGATTCGTCCTCGCAGCGCGACTCCGACGACACCGCCGCCGAAGAAGCCGCCGCCGCGCTGACCGCGCTCGACAGCGAAGGTGGCCGCACCACCGACCCGGTGCGCATGTACATGCGCGAGATGGGTTCGGTCGAACTGCTCACCCGCGAGGGCGAGATCGCCATCGCCAAGCGCATCGAGGAAGGCCTGAACCAGGTCCACGCCTCGCTGGCCAGCTTCCCGTGGTCGATCCAGCTGCTGCTCGAGGACTACGACCAGCACCTCGAGGGCAAGAAGCGCCTGAACGAGGTCGTGGTCGGCTTCCTGGACATGGAAGAGCCTGAGGAAGTGGTGCCCGACGCGGCCACCGCCAGCGACGAGGACACCGAGTCCGAAGACGACGATGACGCCGCCGACGGCGACGACGAAGAAGAAACCGTCGTCGACACCGGTCCGGACCCGGCCGAGGTCGGCCGCCGGATGGACGCGCTCAAGGCGCTCTACACCAAGTTCCAGAAGACCCACGCCAAGTACGGCGCGTCCGACAAGAAGACCGTCAAGGTGCGCGAGGAGATGGCCGCCGAGTTCCTGCGCCTCAAGCTCCCGCTGGCGCTGATGGACGCCTTCGTGCGCAAGCTGCGCGAGGTGGTCAATTCGGTCAAGGAACACGAGCGCAAGGTGCTCGACATCTGCGTGCGCGGCGCCCGCATGCCGCGCAAGGACTTCCTGCGCGCCTGGCCGGGCAACGAGATCAACCTCGACTGGGCCGACGAAGTCATCCGTCGCAAGCAGAAGTGGGCCTCGGGCGTGCGCGAGCACAAGGACGACATCGTCGCCGAGCAGCAGAAGCTGGTGGGCATCGAACAGTCCCTGTTCCTGTCGCTGCCGGACATCAAGGAAATCAACCGCGCGATGGCCTACGGCGAGGCCAAGGCCCGCAAGGCCAAGAAGGAAATGGTCGAGGCCAACCTGCGCCTGGTCATCTCCATCGCCAAGAAATACACCAACCGCGGCCTGCAGTTCCTCGACCTCATCCAGGAAGGCAACATCGGCCTGATGAAGGCCGTCGACAAGTTCGAATACCGTCGCGGCTACAAGTTCTCGACCTACGCCACCTGGTGGATCCGCCAGGCCATCACCCGCTCGATCGCCGACCAGGCGCGCACCATCCGTATCCCGGTGCACATGATCGAGACCATCAACAAGCTCAACCGCATTTCCCGCCAGATGCTGCAGGAAATGGGCCGTGAACCGACCCCGGAAGAACTTGCCAAGAAGATGGAGATGCCCGAGGACAAGATCCGCAAGGTGCTCAAGATCGCCAAGGAGCCCATCTCGATGGAGACTCCGATCGGCGACGACGAGGATTCGCACCTGGGCGATTTCATCGAGGACATCAGCATCGAGTCGCCGATCGATGCGACCACGAACCTGGGCCTGATGGAAACCGTGCGCGACGTGCTGGCCGGCCTGACCCCGCGCGAAGCCAAGGTGCTGCGCATGCGCTTCGGCATCGACATGAACACCGACCACACCCTCGAGGAAGTCGGCAAGCAGTTCGACGTCACCCGCGAACGCATCCGCCAGATCGAAGCCAAGGCCCTGCGCAAGCTGCGCCACCCGACCCGCTCGGAACAGCTGCGCAGCTTCCTCGACCTCGAGTAAAGCCTTCCCCCCTCTCCCGCCTGCGGGAGAGCCACGCCCTTGCTCCCTCTCCCGCTTGCGGGAGAGGGCCGGGGTGAGGGAAAAACGGCCGCGAAAGCGGCCGTTTTCAATTGGCGAGCTGGCTATGCCTCTGTAGGTGGGGGAAGTGCACCTCGGCGTGGCAATTGGCGCACAGCAGTACACATTTCCTCACCTCTGCCATGATCGAAGCATCGCAACGATTCGAAAGCGCTCGAAGGTCCAATTCGAACGACTTTTCTGATGGGACAAGGTGGTGCCACGTCAGCGCGGCAAGATTCTTGTCATACCCACAGTTGGAGCAGCATCCGCCGGCAGCTGAAATCAGGACCTCCTTTCTCCTCAGGCCCCTCGCCATTTGTGCCAGGTAGGTCTGGTGGCGATTGTTCGTATCGGAATTCTTGCAGTGCCTCGAACAGAATTTCCGTTGGCGTCCACGCAGTGGCTTGGTGCAGATTGAGCATGCCCGGCTGACCATCCAGGCAAGCTAGCAGTCCGCTATGCCTACTGGTACAGGAGAACGCCTCGGCCTTATGATGGCGTCGCTTCAAAGGGCCTATAGCTCAATGGTTAGAGCAGGGGACTCATCGAAAGGTGTCGCCGCCCAGGAATGGGCGGACGAGAACGGGATGAATTCAGGGAAACCGCAGCGGCGTGGCGACACGGCCGGCGGCAATCCTGAGCCAAGCCGGCGGTACACCGCCGGAAGGTGCAGAGACTACCTGGGGGCTTGAGTGCCCTTGATCACAGGCTAGAGCGTCCCGCACCCCACCCGCTTCGGCGAAGGGTGAAGAGATAGTCCGCGCCGGGGGAAACTCCGGAACCACGCGAATCCCTTGGTTCCAGGTTCGAGTCCTGGTGGGCCCATGATTCCTTGATTCGCCGCGCAGCCGTAGGCGGCACGCCATGCGGCGGCCGCTACGGCAGCGAGTGTCTTACCAGGCGCTCTTGAAGCGAAGCTCGCCCGACAGTTCAACCGGCGTGGCCGACGGCTGCGTGGCCCCGTCGGCATTGACCGGCACGAAGTGGCCAGTGAAGTCAGCCTGGCCCGACGTGGGGAGCTTGCTCTCGGACAGCTCCAGCGCAATCACGTCCAGTTCGCCGTCGATCGACCGCAGCGTGCCGTCGTGGCCCGGGACGCCGGTCACTTCGACATAGGGTTGTCCGCTGGCTTCATCGCCCAGGTCCTGGGTGCCCTGCTCGGCCAGCATCCGGTGGACCACGACCGCGGTCTTGAAGGCTTCCTGGCCTTCGATCCGGCTGGCTTCCAGGCTGATCATCAGGAAGCCGTCACCGGAATTGCGAAAGCCGGTTTGCACGCCGGTGCCGGCGTGGAGGCGCTGGCCTGCGACGTCCAGGACGATGCCGGGTCCGTCCATGACCTTGTCCGCCACGGCGCTGGCGACGTGCGGCGCGATGATCCGGTCGGTGCCGCCGTCCGCGACGATCGCGGAACCGTCCTTGTTCTCGCAGGCGGCGAGGGCAGGCAGCAGAAGGGCGGCGAGCAGGGTGCGTTGGGTATTGCGGTGCATGGAGGCTACTCCTGGTGTGAGGGACAAAATGGCTAGCCGCTGGCGCGGGAGCCGAGGTTCGGGTGGATCAGGAAGTCCGCCTGGCGACGAAGGGCGTATAGCTGCGGCACTGCATCGGCATGCCCATCGAACTCAGGATCGCCGCTTCCTCCGCGGGCACCTCGATCTTGAACTCGAAGAGCGACCAGCCACGGATCAGCCGGGGGTTCTCCAGCGTCATGCCGTGCACGACCTTGGCGCCGGAGGTCCCGCGCTGGTCGTTGAACAGGGTGCCCCGCCAGCTGTTGCGGCCCACCTTGCGCCAATCGACGGGCGGGCCCGCATCGGACAGGCGGGAAGGATGGAACGTGCCCTCCCATTCGATGCGGCGCGTGGCGCTTTGCATCATTCCGCCCGCCGGCATCTTTCCCTTGAGCATCGGGCAGGCGGACAGGTCGGGCTGGCCGGCGGTGATCTTCCAGTTGCCGTCTTCGGGCCCATGGGAGTTGAACAGCTCCAGATCGCACTGGCCGGTGCCGCCGTAGGTGTTGTTGATCTGGGTGCGGTCGGCGGACGTCCAATACGGGTCGCTTCCCGGCACGTGCACCAGGGTCATGTCGCGTGCCCCGTCGGGCGCGGTGGTGTTGGTCAACAGCTCGAAGTCCGCCACGGTGAGGTCCGCCATCCGGCAGCTGCAGCCGCCCGCTATCGAACACTGTGCGATGGCGAATTCGGCGTGGGCGGGCGCCGCGAAGCAGGCAGCGAAAAGCAGGGTCAACAGGCCATAGGTGCGCATGGTCATTTCTCGTCCCGGGTGGAAAGCAGGGTGTCCATCTGTTCGCGGCTGAGCGCCTTCGATTTCACGGGCTTGCCGCCCAGCGCCTTCATCGCGGCCTGGGGCGAGGCTGCGCCACCACCAGCCGGCGCCGGCCTGGCGGCGGGCTTGCGAACCGGTGTCGGTTCCGAATCGCCGTCCGGTTCCGGCACCAGGTCGAGCACGAACTCGTTGGACTGGCCGGGGGCGATCTCCACGGTCTTGCGGAACTCGACTTCGCCCGGCCCCACGGCGGTCACCTCGTAGCGGCCTGGTTCGAACGAGCCTTGGCCGACGACTTGCGCCTCGGGCAAGGCCCAGGCATCAGGCGTGGCATCGGCGTCCAAAGGCACGGCCGACCACCACACCGGTGTTTTGGGGAAGCCAGCGGGAATCCGGAACGTCGCCCGGACCCGCGGCAACGCGTCCTGGCCCGGCGCGGCACGGGTGGCGATGGCCGCCTGCTCGGCGAGTGCCGCGCTGGTGGTGAGGTCCTTGTCTTCGTAGGGAACGCCGACGCCGAAGTCGCGATGGAACATCACCGACTTGCCGTTGGCGGAGAGATAGCGCAGTTGGTACATGCCGGGCTCGTCCGGAGCCTTGAGTCCCATCTTCCCCTTCCCGCTAAGCGGGTAGCCCCAGGCGCTCTTGTCGTAGGTGCCGGGATCGTCGCCGGCACGAGCTATCACGACGCGTTGCCCCACCTGGTTGGGCCCGCGCCAGGTGAACACGAAGCGCTTGCCCGGCGGCACCGAACCGACCGGGTCGAAACCGTTGGCGGCGGGGACCACCTCGATCGGCTGGCGGGCAATGATCTTGCGGCCGGTGCTCGAGAACAGGATCAGGTCGTAGTCACCCGGCTCCAGCGGTGCCCGCACCGAAAAGGGATTGTTTGCCGTCGCGCCGCCGCCGATGGTGTTGAACGAAGGACCCACCGTCGGACTGTCCTCGCCACGTGGCGTGAAGCCGGCGTAGTCGGTGTTCGCGGCGGTGCCCTGGTAGCTGATCCGATAGGTATGCCCGGTTTCGGCCTTGTCGCCAATGTCGAAGAAGGCCTCTTCGACCACCGGTTCCGGCGCCGGCTCGTCCTCGGCAATCTGATCCAGCGCCGCGGCCAGCTCGGCGCCCGACTGCGGGCGCAGCAACAGGCCGCCGGTCTGTTCGGTGACGCACGAGAGTGCCGAGGCTTCCTTCTCCGTCAGGCCGAAACCCACGACATGGGCGCGGATCTGGTGGCCGGACGCTGCCAGCTCGGCGGCGACCGCGCAGGGGTCGGCATCGCAGGTTTCCAGGCCGTCGGTGACCAGGATGATGTTCGAACGTTCCGCAGTGCGCGGTATCTGCGCCGCCGCCTGTCGCAGGCTGTCGGCGATGGGCGTCATGCCGCGTGGGTTGATTGCGGCGAGTTGGCTCGAGAGGCGCCCGGCGTCGTGCTTGCCCGAGGCGGCGATGACCTCGATGTCCTTGCAGTCGCCGCGGCGGCGGTGGCCGTAGGCGATCACGGCCAGGGGCGTATCGACGTCGCGTCGTTTGAAGAAATCCGCCATCACTTCGCGGGCGACGACGATCTTGTTCTCGCCGCCCTTGAGCTGGCCCCACATCGAGCCCGAGGCGTCGAAGACCAGGACGTCGGCCGACGCATCGTCGGCCGCGCCGGCAGCCGGGGCGCCGGTGGCGAGGGCGCTCATGGCGAGCGCAACCGGCAAGGCCGCCTGGCGTGCGCGGCGCAGGGGAAGGGCCGGTTGGTGGCGGCGGGCGGGGACTTTCGGGGGGGTCATGCAGGCTTCTCCAGATGGCGGCAGCGGGTGGCTCCCCGGTAGAAACAAGATCAGGCGCCGGGCGCGGACATCTGTGCGAAACTCCGCCGCATGACCGTGGACATCAGCGCCTCGCCGGCAGGCGCACTTCCGGCCCGCGACCCGATCGCCCTGCAGGCGCTGGTCGACCTGCTCTACGGGGAGCTGCGCAAGCTGGCCCACCGGGAGCGTTTCCGGCTTGGCGCGGGCGCGACCCTGTGCACCACGGCGCTGGTCAGCGAGGCCTGGCTGAAGCTGCAGAAAAACGCCGGCTGGCAGAACCACCAGCACTTCCTGGGCACGGCGGCGCTGGCGATGCGCCAGGTGCTGGTGAACGACGTGGTGGCCCGCCGGGCCGAAAAACGCGACCCCGGACACCCGCTGCTGCCGCTGAACGACGCGTTGGACGCGCCCGACGAAACCGACGACCAGATCCTGTTCGTCAACGACGCGGTCGAAAAGCTGGCGACCCTGAGCCCCCGACTGGCGCAGGTGGTCGAATGCCGCTACTTCGCGGGCTTCAGCGACGACGAAACCGCCCAGGCCCTTGGCTTGACCGCGCGCACGGTGCGGCGCGACTGGGCCAAGGCACGCGCCTGGCTCTTCACGGAACTCGGCGAAGGCGCCGCTGGCCGCGGCCCCTTGCCCCAGGAGTAAGCCTCATCCATGGACGCCGCCCGTTTCGCCCGGATCGAAAACCTCGTCGACCAGGCCCTTGAACGCCCCGCCGATGAACGCCAGGCCTGGCTTCGCGAGGCCTGTGGCAAAGACGCGGAACTGCTGGAGCAGGCCAGCCGCTTCCTGGCCGCCATCGACGCATCGGCGGGCTTTCTCGAACCATCGGGTGCTTCTTCGCCGGAACCATCCGGCCTCGCCGGCACCCTGGCCGGCCCCTGGCGCCTTGTCCGCCTGCTAGGACGCGGGGGCGCCGGCGAAGTGTGGCTGGCCGAACGCGCCGACGGTCGCTACCAACAGCAGGTAGCCGTGAAGCTGCTGCGCCACTGGGGCGACGGCACGGCCACGCGCTTCGAACGCGAACAGGCCCTGCTGGCCCGGCTCGAGCACCCGGGCATCGCCCGGCTGATCGACGCCGGCAGCACTTCCGATGGCCAGCCCTTCATGGTCATGGAATACATCGATGGCCGCACCCTGGTCGAGCACTGCGAAACAGCGGGCCTGTCGATCGCGCAACGGCTGGAGCTGTTCGAACAGATCTGCGATGCCGTGGCGTATGCGCATCGCCACCTGGTCGTGCACTGCGACCTCAAGCCCCAGAACATCCTGGTGCGCGCCGATGGCCGCGTCGCCCTGCTTGATTTCGGCATCGCCCGCCTGGTGGATATCGAGGAAGGCGAATCGGGTGAAGCGCATACGCGGACCATCCGCCTGACGCCACAGTACGCCGCGCCCGAACAGCTGGCCGGCCAGCCACAGTCCACCCTCACGGACGTCTACAGCCTGGGCCTGCTGCTGCACGAACTGCTGGCAGGGCGATCGCCCTGGGGCGACCTGGTGGGGCAGGGGGCCATGGCCATCATGCAGCGCGCCATGTCCGGGCCGCCGCCGGCGCCCAGCACGCAGGCGCGCACGCCAGGCCTTGCCCGCCGCCTGCGAGGTGACCTGGACGCCATCGTCGGCAAGGCGCTGCGGCCCGAACCCGGCCAACGTTACGCCTCGGTGGAGGCTATGCGCGAAGAACTGGAGCGCCACCGCCAGCTGCGTCCGGTCCGCGCCCGCGGCGATGCGTTCTCGTACCGGCTGCGGCGTGGTCTTCGTCGCTACTGGCTCGCCGCCGCCGTTTCCTTCGTGCTGGTGGCGAGCGCGCTGGCCGGCAGTGTCGGGGTGATGCAGGCCCAGCGCCAGGCCGAACGCGAACGCGACATCGCCCAGACCGAAGCCAGGCGCGCCAAGTCGGTTCGCGATGCGCTGGCGCACATGTTCCGCGATGCCGGCCAGCAATCGGGCGACGGCATGGCGCTGACCGCCGAACAGATATTCGCGCAGGCCGCCGAGCGCATCGACCGTGATTTCAGCGACGACCCGGCTACCGCGGGCCAGGTGCTGCATGCGCTGGGCGAACTGCACCTGTACCTCAACGACTACGCGGGCGCCGAGCCGCTGCTGCGCAACTGGCTTGAACGCGAGGAGGCCATCGCCGACCCGGCGGCCGCCGCCGACGTGCGTTCCGCGCTGGCCGAAGCCCTGTTCCGGATGGGGCAGGCCGACGAGGCCGTGGAACTGCTGCACGCGGCGCAAAGCTTCTGGCAGGCGGACGCGTCGCGGCACGCGGACCGGCTGTTGACCAGCCGCATGCTGCAGTCGCAGCTCGAGCGCCAGCGCGGCGACGTCGAACTGGGTATCCAGACCCTGGAAGCCACGGTTCCCCTTCGCCTGCAGCGTTCGGGCGAAGTGCACTTCGAAACCGCCGCGCTTTTCAGCAATCTCGGCGCAGCCTATATCCAGGCCGGGCGCATCGAGGAAGGCATCGAGGCATCGCAGCGGGCGATGAAGTTGTGGCGGGCGCTTGGGCTCGACAACGGCAACGATGCGCTGAACACGCTCAACAACCTCGCCGCGGCGTACTTCCGAAGCGGCGACCTGGACCAGGCGGGCGCGAGTTTCGAGCAGGCGCTGCAGATCAGGCGCCAGGCCTATGGCCCGTCAGCTGCCACGGCCGCGCTTATCGGCAACTACGCCCGCGTCATGCAGCAGCGAAATGAAACGGGAGCGGCGCTGGCGCTGATTCAAGAGGCCGAACCCATGGCGCTGGCCCACGCCGGGCCCGACAGCCTGCTGACGCTGTCGCTCAAGATCACCCGTGCTGAACTGCTGGTCTCGACCGGTCGCCTGGCGGACGCGGACGAGGTGCTTGAAACACTCGAGTCCGCGTCCGGATTGCCGCCGCCGCTGAAACAACGCATCGACCAGGCCCGCGACGCCCAGCGGGGCGGGCCAGGCCGAACCGCGCCTTAGGCTGATCGCACAAGCCGGGCACAGGAGATCCACCAATGAACAAACCGCATCGCGGCGATTGCGCCCCATCGGCTTCGGCGCTTCTGGTGCTCGCGGTGCTGTTTGCGCCGCCGGCCCTGGCCCAGCAGGTCTACAAGTGCAGCGACGGCAAGGGCGCCGCGACCTATCAGCAAGTGCCCTGCGCGGAGGCGTCGCAGGAACAGGCCGTGCGCGAATACGCCAGGGAGCCCGCCCCGCCGCCGACGCAGGAGGCCACGATTACGCCGGCACCGGATGGCCACTACCCGGGCTTGGGGACCGCCGAGCAGGACGCACGGGTGGCCAAGCGGGAGAGACGTTCGCCGCTGAACCGGTCCCGCACGCCCGAGCAGAAGAAACAGGACGAAGAAATCCGGGCGGCCCAGCGCTACGACGACTGCCAGGAGGCCAGGGACGAGCAGAAAAAGCAGCTCGCCCGCATCGGACGCTCGGTTTCAGCGATGCGCGCAGCGGAAGCGAAGGTCAGCCGCGCCTGCAGGTAGCCGGCCTGGCTTCAGTCCCGCGGTATCGACGCCGCGAACGGCTTGATCCCGAGGCTGCGGAAGATCGCATCCGGTCGATGCACGCGGTCACCGCGCACCACCAGCACGCCGCGGCGCAGGGCCGAAATGTCCTGAAGCGGGTCGCCGTCGACCACCAGCAGGTCGGCGGCCTGGCCCGGGGCGATGCGACCGACCGGGGTGCCCATGTCGGCAATGTCCGCGGCGGACGACGTGGCCAGGCGGATGACTTCGGCATTCGGGATGCCGGCCTGGGCGTAGAGCTCCAGCTCCCGGTGCAAGGTGAAACCGACGAGGCCATCGGTGCCCGGCACCAGCCTGACCCCCGCCGCGTGCAGCCGCTGCACCAGCCCCAGCAGGGCGTCGGCCGAGGCCGCGTAGGTGGCGGCGTTGTCGTCGTTGATATCGATCTCACCCGCGCGGGCGCCACGCTGCACGGCGGGCGGCATGTGGTCGACGACGTCGCGCAGGATCGGCGCGAGCTCGCCCGAGCGATGTCGGAACATCTGGTCGAAGATCGCCACCGTTGGGTCCACCACGACGTCGTGTTCCTTGAGCAGCGAAATGAAGGCGCCCACTTCGGCGCTGTCGAGATCCAGCGTGCCCGCTTCTTCGGCCACCTTCATGAAGCGCGCCGGCGTGCGCGTATCGGTTTCGGCATCGGCGACGAAATTGAGGAACAGCATGTTGATGTGCTGGATTTCGTCGAAGCCCTGGCGCACCGCCTGTTCGGCGGTCATGAATGCCGGGATGTGCCCCGACAGGCGCATGCCATGGCCGTGCAGGCGTTCGGCCATCGGCGCCACCCATTCCGGCGGGATGGACGAATAGATCTTGACCTGCGGGTACCCTTTCTCGGCGTAGTCGTCGATCTGCGCCAGCGCCTGTTCCAGCGTATCCACCGGCATGCCGGTCGGCGCGGTATAGGGACTCTTCTTGTCGATGAAGCCGGCGCGCTGCAGCCGGGGCCCGATCAGCTTGCCGCTGTCGAAGGCCGCCGTCAGACGCAGGACCTCGTCGTGATCGTTGCCCAGGTCGCGGGCACCGGTGACGCCGTTGGCGATGTGCAGCAGCCCGTCGGATGCCCCCGCGTGCACGTGCATGTCCCACAGGCCGGGCAGCACTACCCGGCCGCCGGCATCGATGCCGGGCAGGCCGGCACACCCGGCCGTGCCGGCCGCGCCGACGGCCGAGATCACGCCCTCGTCGATCAGGATGTCCGACGCCGGATTGAGTTCGCCGGCGTCCACGTCCAGCCACCGGGCATCGCGCAGGCACCAGCGGCCTTGCATCGCCTGGGTCAGTTCGACCGCACGCTGGCGCAGCCAGGCCGCCTCGGCTTCCTCCTGCAGGGGGCCGACCTGCTCGAGCACGGCCGAACCGCCCTCGGGCGCCAGTCCCATCCAGCCGTAGCTCAGTGCGAACAGTTCGTCGTCCTCGTCCAGCCAGACGAACGTCGGCGTGAACCCCAGGCCGGAGATCGCATGCAAGGTCGCCTGCACGGTCTGGCCGCCGACCTTGAAGGTATGGGTCTGCAAGGCATCGATCCGGGCTTCGCCGCCGGGCAGCAGGGCCAGTCGCTGGTCCTTGGCGTTTAGCAGCGCCCGGGCCAGCACGGCTGTCTGGTCCGGCGTACCGTCCACCGCCGCGTAGAACACGGGGCCTTCGACCGGGCGTTCGCCGCTGTCGAGGGTGGAGGTCCAGCGTGCGGTTTCGGCGTCCCGGCTGAACGACTCCGCCACCGGCGCGCCCATGTAGCTCTTGCCCTGCACCTTCAGGTCCACGGGCAGGCCGGCGGCGTTGAGCCGCATGGTTTCGTCGATTTCAGGCCCGCGGCCCCGGTCCGAGAACTCGAAATGGCTGCTTCGCTGGCCATCGGCGGCCACCCGGGTCACCAGCGAACCGCTGCGCTCGCCCTGGGTCAGCCAGTCGTAGCGCAGCTCCCGGGGCTCGTTGGCCTGCAGCGCCGGCGCGATCGCCAGAAGTACGGACAGCCGGATCCACATGGCGAAGCTCCCGGGGACAAGTCCGTGCAAGATACAGGACTTGCCGACCGCCCCTGAACGCCATAACGGGCCACTCACCCCAGGTTTATGGCGCGTGCGAGACAGTCAGGGGCCATGACCGAAAGGGAGACGCCCATGACCAAGATCCCCGAGAACGCCCTGATCGTCGTCGCCGATGGCGAAGGCGCCCGCCTGTTCCGCAACCAGGGCACCCCCACGTCCATCTCCCTGCACCAGTTCGACCTGATCGAGCTGATGGATACGGGTGACCAGGGCCCCGGCGGGGCGATGCCCGGCGAGGCCTCCGACAAGCAGATCGAAGAAGCCACCTTCGCCAAGCTGCTGGCCAAGGGGCTCAACGAAGGCGCCCTGAACCACCGCTACGAGCAGCTGGTGCTGGTCGCCGACCCGATCACCCTGGGCCGCATCCGGCCGCAGCTGCACAAGGAGGTCCAGCAGCGCCTGCTGGCCGAGGTCGCCAAGACCCTGACCAATTCGCCGGTCGAGGACATCGAGAAGTCGCTCAAGGCCCTGGCGGCCTGATCGGATGGGGGATGCTTGACACGCAAATGCGAATCATTATCATCAAGGCCAAATCCACCCAGAGCCGGCCATGCACGTCTCGCATCCCCCTGTTTCCCCGAACTCGCCGCAATCCGCCAATTCCCAGGCCGACCACGACAGCCGTGAACTGATGCGCGGCAGCCGGGAAGTGCTTATCCGCCACGGCGACCAGGTCTATCGCCTGCGCCACACGCGCAACGACAAGCTCATCCTGGTCAAGTAGCGTTTGCGCGCGGTCGGTGCCGCGCACGCGCCGGGCATAATGCGGCTTTCCGCCTCGGGATTTCCGCGCTGATGCCCTTGCTTGAAACCGTTGAACAGCAAACCGGCCCGAACCCGGCCTGGTCCATCCTCTGGCTGCACGGCCTGGGCGCCGACGGCAACGACTTCGCACCCATCGTGCCCGAGCTGCTGCGGCCCGGCTGGCCGGCGCTGCGCTTTGTCTTCCCGCATGCGCCGGTGCGGCCGGTCACGCTTAACAATGGCGTGCCGATGCGCGCCTGGTACGACCTGAAGAACCTCGACCTCGACCAGCGCGCCGACGAAACCGGCGTGCGCGAATCCATCGCCCAGGTCGAAGCGCTGATCGAGCGCGAAGACGCCCGCGGCGTGCCGCCCGAGCGCCTGTTGCTCGCCGGCTTCTCCCAGGGCGGCGCGATCGCCCTGGCCGCCGGCGTTCGCCGCGAACGCGCGGTCGCCGGCCTCGTCGGCCTGTCCACCTACCTGCCCATGGGCTCGACCACGAAAGCCGAAGCCACGCCCCAGGCCCTGGCCACGCCGGTCTTCATGGCCCACGGCTCGCACGACCCGGTGGTGCCCGAAGGCTTCGGCGCCCGCAGCCGCGACCTGCTCAAGACCCTGGGCGTGGACGTGGACTGGCACAGCTACCCGATGCAGCACAGCGTCTGCGCCGAGGAAATCCGCGACCTCGGTGAGTGGATGGACCGGCGGTTCAAGGCCGGCTGAGACAAAAACCAAGGAGCCGGCATGCGCCACGCATTCCATGGATTCGTACTGATCCTCCTGCTGCCCGCGGCGCAGTTCGCCTTCGCGGCGGAAGACGTCGCCACCAATCCCGGGGATGAAGCGACCAGCACGCCGTTGGCCCTGTACAAGCAGGTAGTCGCGCAAGCAGATGCGGGCGAGCCCGACGCCGCCATGAAGTCGCTTCGAAACGCCATCGACGCCGGTTTCCAGGGTTACCACGCACTGCGCAACGAGCCGGCACTGGCAGCGCTGCGCGAACGTGAGGACTGGGCGGCGCTGGTCACGGCATTCGAGGTCCGCAATCCGTGGATCGCCGTCATCGACTTCAAACGCGACCGGCCCGAGTCGCCGTGGACCGAATACGCGGCGGGTTGGCGTGCCCTGGCGGACGACAGCGGGCCGCACCCGAACCGCGGTGCCGCCCCCCACACCGTGGGGATGTTCGGCCAGATGCAGGCCCAGCGCGCCAGCCTGGTGGGCGACTACGACTACGCTCATGCCAACTATTTCGGCGGCATGCCCAAGGCCGACGCCATGAGGATAGGCATCACACGCCTGTATCCCGCGTTGCCGGCCCTGGCCAGCCTGGTGGAAGGCCGCCAGGTCGTGATGTTGAACGAATCCCACGGGCATTCGAACCAGCGCGCCGCCAACTTCATGTTCGTGCGTGAACTGCGCAAGCTCGGGTATACGCATCTGGCGCTGGAGGCCCTCTTCCACGAACCCGTTACTGACGACCCTTGTCGCAGCTCGGTGATGAAGGACGAGGCGCTGCAACAACGTGGCTATGCGCTCAAGGACACTGGCTTCTACCTCAACGATCCGGTCTACGGCGAGCTGGTGCGAATGGCGCTCGCCGAGGGATACACGCTGGTCGCCTACGAACATTCTTTTCCGGACCCGCGAAGCCCGCAGCGCGAACAGGAGCAGGCACGCAACATCGCCTGCGTTCTCAAGGACGATCCCGATGCCCGAATCGTCGTCATCGGCGGGGGCGGCCACACCTCCAAGGCGGCGGGCGGAAGCATGGAGGGCGGCATGATGGGACGGCGCCTGGCGGCCATGCTCGACGTGGAGCCACTTGCGATCACCAATCGTGTGTCGCGGCTGGAGGAGCTTCCGGGAACCCTGGGGGAAGCCGGTTACCTGGATCCCGGGCGGGATGGCGCCCTGGCCGGGCAGCCCTATTTTGCCGAAACGGACCAAGGCGCCTATTCCAGCGAGGGCTACGACCGCGTGGCCTTCATCCCGGCGCCGGCTCCACGCTCCGCCGACGCAGCATGGCTAAGCCTGGGTGGCTGGCGCGTGCCCGCCCCGCAAGTACCGCTTACCTGCGAAAGCGCTCCTTGCCTGCTCGAGGCCCGTCGCGTCGGCGAAGACCCCGAGGCAGTGCCCGGCGACCGCTGCGTCATCGAAGCGGCCGGTGGGTCCTGCCAGCTTTTCCTGGCCCCGGGAGACTACGAAGCCGTATTGCTCGACGCCGACAGCCAGCGATCCGCGCCGGCAAGGCTGCTCGTGACACGCCCGGGCTGAGTCGCCGGCGTCTCTGGGGCATACTTCGGGGATGAAGCTGCTTATCGTCGACGACGAACCGCTGGCCCGCGAGCGCCTCAAGGCGCTGGTGGGCGAGCTGGGCGGGCACGTCGTGGCCGGCGAGGCCGCCAACGGCCGCGAGGCCGTCGAACAGGCCGAAGCCCTGGGCGTGGACATCGTGCTGCTGGACATTTCAATGCCGGTGATGGACGGCCTGGAGGCCGCACACCACCTGGCCGGCCTGCGGCCCGCGCCGGCCGTGGTGTTCTGCACCGCCTACGACCAGCACGCGCTGGCGGCCTTCGAAGCCGCCGCCGTCGACTACCTGGTCAAGCCGGTACGCCGCGAGCGCCTGGCCGAAGCGCTGGAACGCGCCCGCCGCCACCGCAGTGCCCAGCAACTGCCCGAACCCGGCGGCGCCCGGGCGCGCCAGCGCAGCCATCTCAGCGCCCGCCTGCGCGGCAGCCTGCGGCTTATCCCGGTCGTTGAAATCCGCTACCTGCAGGCCGAGGAAAAATACGTCGTCGTGCACCACGCCCGCGGCGAAGACCTGATCGAAGAATCGCTGAAGTCGCTCGAGACCGAATTCGGCGACCGTTTCATCCGCATCCACCGCAACTGCCTGGTCGCCGCCGACGAATTCGCCGAACTGCGACGCGGCACCGACGGCCAGGTGCGCGCGATCCTGCGCAACGACGACGCCGCGCTCGAGGTCAGCCGCCGCTGCCTGCCGACGCTGCGCGAACGACTGAAACACCTCTAGGGGAAGGACGAATGGAAAAGATCCGCCTGGCCACGCGCGAAAGCGCGCTGGCGCTGTGGCAGACCGAACACGTGGCCGCGCTCCTGCGCCAGGCCCATCCCGGCCTGCAGGTCGAACTGGTGCCGATGACCACGCGCGGCGACCAGGTGCTGGACCAGCCGCTGGCCGAAATCGGCGGCAAGGGCCTGTTCCTGAAGGAGCTCGAGGTGGCGATGCTGGAAGATCGCGCCGACGCCGCCGTGCATTCGCTCAAGGACGTGCCGATGGAACTCGAGCCGGGCTTCGCGCTGGCCGCGGTGCTCGAACGCGCCGATCCTTTCGATGCCTTCGTGTCCAACAACTTCGCCGGCTTCGAGGAGCTTCCCTTCGGCGCCCGCGTCGGTACCTCCTCGCTGCGCCGGCAGGCGCTGCTGCGCGCGCACCGGCCGGACCTGGTCATCGGCGACCTGCGCGGCAACGTCAACACGCGCCTGGCCAAGCTCGACGCCGGCGATTTCGACGCCATCGTGCTGGCCTGCGCCGGCCTGGAACGCCTGGGCATGGGCGCGCGCATCCGCGAGCGCCTGCAGGCCCCGCGCTTCATCCCCGCCGCGGCCCAGGGCGCGGTGGCGGTGGAAGTGCGCGCCGGCGACGCGGCCACCGCCGCGCTTTTCGCGCCGCTGCACCACGCCGACACCGCCGCCTGCACGGACGCCGAACGCGCCATGACCCGCCTGCTGGGCGGCAGCTGCCGCGTGCCGATCGCCGCCTTCGCCACGCTCAAGGGCGACAAGCTGTCGCTCGAAGGCCTGGTGGGCGATGCGAAAACCGGCAAGACGGTGCGTGGTTACGCCAGCGGCCCCGCCAGCGAGCCGGACAAGCTGGGCGAGCAGGTGGCCGACATGCTGGTCGCCCGCGGCGCCGACGCGCTGCTGCCCTGAGAACATGTAGGAGCGCCTTCAGGCGCGAATCTCTTCTTTGCCGCAGGCAAAGCGAGGTCAAAAGATTCGCGCCTGAAGGCGCTCCTACAGTTGCGTCGGCTAGTAGTAGAGCATCACCACGTGCTTCGCCTCGGCGAAGAACAGCCAGCGTTCCACCAGCGCGCCGAGCAGCGACGCCAGCACCGCTACCGCCAGCACCGGCGAGGCGGCCGCCGGGAACATCCACGCCAGCCAGCAGCACAACGCCGGCAGCAGCCCGAACAGCAGCACCGCGATCAGCCGCAGCTTGCGCGAGTGCTTGCGCGCCAGCACGAAGCCCATCTCGGTGGTCAGGTAATTGGCCTCGGTGTGCGGGCGTTCGAATACGCCCACCTCGCGCCCTTCCGGCAGTCCCAGCGCGGAGGCTTTCGAAACGGGCATCGGCTTGCGATCGATGCCTCGCCAGTACAGGCCCTTCATCAGCGCCAGCAACACCGCCAGCCCGCCCGCAACCACCAGCAGCGGCGCGATGGCCACGCCGCCGGCCAGGCGCTGGCCGAGCATCAGCAGCAGCAGCCCGCAGAGCAGGGCGAAGACCAGGTACACCGGCAGCACCAGCGGGTGCCGCCAGGCGGGAATCGGCTTGAGCGAGGCGTAGATCATCGCCGTGCACACCACCGTACCCAGCGCGGCCAGCAGCGCCGCCCAGATCACCCAGCGCACCTCGTCGGGCAGGCCGGCGCCCGTCTCCACGCCGCGCAGCGGCGCCGACAGCCACCAGGCCAGCGCCAGCACCGGCAGGTAAACCAGCACGGCCATCACGCCCTCGCGCGACAGCCACGAGGTACGCCACTGCGAAAACGCCCGCCACGCGCGCTGCGGTTGCCCCAGGTGGCCCAGCGAGCTGAGCAGGCCGATGGTGAACAGCAACATCGCCACGGCCAGCAGCCCCAGGAACAGCACCGGCGTCTTGCCCATCAGTGCGCCCGGGCGCTCGAAGGCCAGCAGCAGCATCGTCCAGGCCAGCAGGCCGTAGCCGGCGCCCGACAGGGTGGAGAAAAAGAGCACGGAGAAGGCGGGATGCATGTCAGCGGCTCAGGGCGCGGTCGAGCCAGCGCAGCAGCGGGTTGAGTTGCGTCGGGTCCACGGTTTCCCGCGGCGCTTCCGGCGCGGCGGCGGCTTCGCCGGGCGGACCGGCACGACGCGGCCGCGGCGGCAGGTAGCGGTTCACCGGCGCGTAGCCCAGTTCGGGCATCAGCGGCACACCGCCACGTTCGGCCACGAGTTTCGAAACCTTCGAGTCCGGGTCACCCAGGTCGCCGAAATGCCGCGCACGCGTCGGGCAGGCCTGCACGCAGGCGGGTTCGCGCGAAACCTCGGGAATGCTTTCGTTGTAGATGCGATCCACGCACAGCGTGCATTTCTTCATGACGCCCTCGACCGCGCTGTACTCACGCGCGCCGTAGGGGCAGGCCCAGCTGCACAGCTTGCAGCCGATGCACTTGTCCTCGTCCACCAGCACGATGCCGTCTTCGGCGCGCTTGTAGCTGGCGCCGGTGGGGCAGACGGTGACGCAGGCCGGCGTTTCGCAGTGCAGGCAGCTGCGCGGGAAGTGCAGGGTGCTTGCCGGCTGGGCGTCGGTGGCGGCCACGTCGTAGCTGTGTACGCGGTTGAACCAGACGCCGCTCGGATCCTTGCCGTAGGGCCGCTCGTCGGTCAGCGGGCCGGCGATGCCGCCGGCGTTCCATTCCTTGCACGACACCGCGCAGGCGTGGCAGCCCACGCAGGTGTCGAGGTCGATCACCAGGCCCAGCTTCTTCTTCGACGGCGGCGGCAGCGAGGTCATCTCAGAACGGGAAGAACTTCGGGATCAGGTACACGGCCAGGCCCCAGAAGATCAGGTTCAGCGGAATGCCCATCTTCATGAAGTCCACGAAGCGGTAGTTGCCGGCGTTGTAGACCATCGTATTGGTCTGGTAACCCACCGGCGTGGCGAAGCTGGTGGACGCGGCGAACAGCACCGCCACCAGGAAGGGCGTCGGGCTCACGTCCATGGACACGGCCGTGGTGAAGGCGATCGGCGTGATCAGCACCGCCGCGGCGTTGTTGCTCATCAGCTCGGTCAGCAGCGCGGTGGTCAGGTACACCACGGCCAGCACCGCCAGCGGGCCGAAGCCGCCGACCCAGTTCACCGAGAAGTCGGCGATACCCTGGGCCAGGCCGGACTTCTGCATCGCGATGCCCAGCGGCAGCACGCCGGCCAGCAGCACGATCACGCGCCAGTCGATGGCCTGGTAGGCCTGGTCGTTGCCGATGCAGCGCGTGGCGACGAGCGCGATGCCGCCCAGGATCGCCGAGGCGACGATCGGCAGCCAGCCCACCGCGGCCACCGTGATGGCGGCGACCATGATGCCCATCGCCAGCCACGCCTTGCGCTTGGGCGGCGCGGCTTCCTCGCGCTCGTTGAGCACGATCAGGTTGTGGTTGGCGCGCAGAACTTCGAGTTCGGATTTCGGCGAAAGCAAAAGCAGCACGTCGCCGACGTTGAGGTTCACGTCCCGGATCTTCTCGCGCAGCACTTCGCCGCGGCGGTGCACGGCCAGCACGGTTGCGTTGTAGGTCCACTGGAAGTCCAGTTCGAGCAGGGTGTGCCCGACCAGGCGGGAGCCGGGCGCCACCATCGCCTCCACCAGCACCTGCGACTGCTCGTCCTCGTCGCCGCTGAACTGGCTGTCCTGGAGCTTGAACTCGGGCTCGAAGTCGAGCTTGCTGCCTTCCTTGAGCGTCTTGATCTTCTCGAGGTTGCCGCGCACCAGGAGCACGTCGCCCTCGCGCAGCTCCTCGGCGCGCGGGGACCAGTGCTTGTGCTCGCCGCGCATCAGCTCGAGCACGTACACCGAATGTTTCTCGCCCAGCTGCGCTTCGGCCACCGACTTGCCGATCAGCGGCGAGTCCGGCATCACCCGCAGCTCGGTGATGTACTTGCCCAGTTCGTAGGTCTCGGTGATCGCCGCCGGCGCGTGCCTGGGCAGCAGCCAGCGGCGCATCAGCAGCAGGTAGACGAAACCCACGGCCATCGTGATCAGGCCCACCGGTGCGAAGTCGAACAGGCCGAAGCCCGGATGTCCCAGGTCCTTGGCCAGCGAGTTGACCAGCAGGTTGGTCGAGGTGCCGATCAGCGTGCAGACGCCGCCCATCTGCGCGGCATAGGACATCGGGATCAGGATCTGCGAGGGCGACTGCTGGTTGGCCGCCGAGGCCGCCAGCACCAGCGGCAGCAGCACCGCCACGGCCGCCGTGTTGTTCACGAAGGCCGAGATCGGCCCGACGATGAGCATCAGCAGCAGCATGAACAGGAATCCGTTCTTCACCCGTCCGAACAGTCGCCCCAGCGAAGCCAGCGCACCCGTATGCGCCAGGCCCGCACTGAGCACGAACATCGCCGCCACCGTGATCGTCGCCTCGCTGGAGAAACCCGACAGCGCCTCCACCGGCGTCACCAGGCCCAGCACCAGCAGGCTGGCCAGCACCAGCATCGCGACCACGTCCACCGGCAGTTTTTCGGTGACGAACAGCGTGACGGCGCCCACCAGCACCAGCAGCGTCAGGATGGCATCCATTTCCATCGTCAGGCTTTCCTGAAATCGGCGCCGTAGCGCAAGGGGGCATTGTCGCCGTTCCCGCCCAGCGCGGCGAACTGGGGATGGCTTTCATCGGCCGGGTCGGCCCTGTGGATCGCCACGCGCAGGTCGAACCAGGCGGCCTGGCCGGTCACCGGGTCGGCGTTGGCGTAACCGCCGTCGGGCAGCTTGTCGGAGATCAGGTGGTTGAGCAGGAAGCCCTTGGTCGCCTCCGGCGCGTCCGCGGCCAGCTTCCAGGCGCCGCGGCGTTTGCCGATCGCGTTCCAGGTCCAGACGGTGTCGGGCTGCACGTTGCCGGCCAGGCGGCACTGCACGGTGATGCGGCCGTGGTGGGAATCCATGTGCACCCAGTCGTCGTTGGCCAGGCCATGCCGCGCCGCGGTGTCCGGATGCAGGTACAGGAAATTGCGCGCGGTGATCTGGCGCAGCCAGGCGTTCTGCGAACCCCAGGCGTGGTACATGAAGGGCGGCCGCTGGGTGACGGCGCTCAGCGGGTAACGCCTGAGGTCGAGCTGGCTGCCTTCGAAGGGTTCGTACCAGGTCGGCAGCGGGTCGAAATAGGTGGCCACGCGTTCGCGTTCGGCCGCGGGCGGCTGCACCGGCCCGTGGCCCTGTGCGGCGAGGCGGAATTTCTGCAGGGTTTCCGAATACAGCTGCAGCACCACCGGCTCGGCCTTGGCGATGAAGCCCATGCGCTGCGACCACTCCAGGTAGTCGCGGTTGGCCATCTTGAAATAGCGGCCGGCCGCGGGAACCTCGGCGCTCCAGAAGCCGCCGTTTTCCCGGTAGCGGTCGAGCTGCTCCGGGTTGGGCGCGCCCTTGCCGTGCTGCGTGCCGTCGCCGCGCCAGCCGGCCAGCAGGCCGACGCCCGGCGCGCGTTCGTGGTTGACGATGTAGTCGGCGTAACCCGCGTAGCGCGGCTTGCCGTCGTCCTTCACCAGGGCAGGCAGGCCGATGCGGGCGCCCAGGTCCAGGAGCACGTCCTGGAAACCGCGCACGTCGCGGCCCTCGCGCTGCGTCTTCGGATCGAGCACCGGATGGCGGATGGCATCGGCGGCGCGGTCGGCGTCGGAAATCGGCCGGTCGAGCAGCGAGATCGCGTCGAAGCGTTCGAGGTAGGTCGTGTCCGGCAGCACCAGGTCGGCGTAGGCGACCATCTCGCTGGCGTAGGCGTCGGAGTAGATGATCTTCGGGATGCGGTACTCGCCGGCTTCGTCCTTGTCGGTCAGCCAGTGCATGGTCTCGGCGGTGTTCATGGCCGAGTTCCAGCTCATGTTGGCCATGAACAGGAACAGCACGTCCACCGGCGCCGGGTCGGCCGCCCAGGCGTTGCGGATCACCGTGTGCAGCATGCCGTGCACGGCCAGCGGGTAGCGCCAGGAATAGGCGTGGTCGATGCGCCGCGGCTGGCCGTCGGCGTCCACCAGCAGGTCTTCGGGGCCGTGCACGAAGCCCAGCGGCGCCGCATCGAGCGTGCCGTTGGCCTGGCGGGCCTTGCCGGGCCGGTTCGCCGGCGGGATCGGCCGCGGGAAGGGCGGCTGGTAGCGGAAACTGCCCGGCGTATCCACCGCGCCCAGCAGCAGCTGCAGCAGGTGCAGTGCCCGGCAGGTGTGGAAGCCGTTCGAATGCGCGCTGATGCCGCGCATCGCGTGGAAGGAGACGCCGCGGCCGACCATGCGCTCGTGGCGCACGCCGTGCACGTCGGTCCAGGGCTGTTCGATGACCACGGGGTCGTCGAAGGCGGCCGCGGCCAGCTCCGCGGCCAGCCGGCGGATCGTGGCCGCCGGCACGCCGCAGCGTTCGGCCACCGCGTCGGGCGCGTATTTCGGGTCGAGGTAGCGTTCGGCGACCAGCTGGAAGACCGGCACGGCCTTGCGGCCGTCGGGCAGGGTGAACTCGCCGATCACCGCGGGCTGAATTCCCGTCGCTTCGGCCGCCGCGACGGCCCCTGTAGGAGCGCCTTCAGGCGCGAATCTTTTACCTTGGCCTTCGGCCAAGAAGGGATTCGCGCCTGAAGGCGCTCCTACACCAGCCCGGCGGTCCCAGCACAGCCCGCGCCCCTGCTCATCCCGCGCAAACAAGCCATCCTCGGCCCCGCCCGGGTCGCGCACCACCAGCCAGTGCGCATTCGTGTAGCGCACCAGGTAGTCGAGGTCGATCTTGTCGGCCTTCAGCAGTTCGTGGATCAGCGCGAAGGCCAGCAGCCCGTCGGTGCCAGGCCGGATGCCCACCCACTCGTCGGCGATCGCGCCGTAGCCGCTGCGCACCGGGTTCACCGCCACGACCTTGGCGCCGCGGCCCTTCATGTGGCCCAGGCCCAGCTTGATCGGGTTCGAATCGTGGTCTTCGGCCACGCCCCAGAGCATCAGGTACTTGCTGTGCTCCCAGTCGGGCTCGCCGAATTCCCAGAAGCTGCCGCCCAGCGTGTACAGGCCGCCGGCGGCCATGTTCACCGAACAAAAGCCGCCGTGCGCCGCGTAGTTGATCGTGCCGTACTGCTGCGCCCACCAGCCGGTCAGGGCCTGGCTCTGGTCGCGGCCGGTGAAGAAAGCCAGGCGGTCGGGGTCCTTCGCGCGGGTCTCGCGCAGCCAGCCGGCGGCCAGCTCCAGGGCCTCGTCCCACCCGATTTCGCGGAACTTGTTTTCGCCGCGTTCGCCGACCCGCAGCAGGGGCTTGTCCAGCCGCGCCGGCGAGTAGTGCTGCATGATGCCGGCCGAACCCTTCGCGCACAGCACGCCGCGGTTCACCGGGTGCGCCGGGTTGCCTTCGATGTAGCGCACCTTGTTGTCGCGCAGGTGCACGTTGATCCCGCAGCGGCAGGCGCACATGTAGCAGGTGGTCTGGCGGACCTGGTCCCCCACCGGCTTTTGCAGATCGAGGACGGGCTCGTGCATGGCGCGCATTGTGCCGGTCGCGGGCGGCGGGTGCGAGGGGCGGCGGCCGCGGTGGCGGGGCAGGGCCCGGAACTGCCATCCTAGGGACCTTGCCGCGAACCGCCGGACCCGACCCCCATGGACCGCTACGAGCGCATCCTCGCCCTGCACCGCAGCCTCAAGACCGCCCGCTATCCGGTGCCTATCAAGCGCCTGATGGAGGAGCTGGCCTGCTCCCGCGCCACGCTCTACCGCGACATCGCCTTCCTGCGCGACGCCCTGGGCGCACCGGTAGAGAGTGAAGGCGAGGGCAGCATCCGCTACGACGAGAAGGAAGCCGAACGCTTCGAGCTGCCCGGCCTGTGGCTCAATTCCGACGAACTGCACGCCCTGCTCGCCGCCCACCAGCTGCTCGACCGCACCGGCCAGGGCGTGCTTTCCAGCGCGCTCGCGCCGCTCAAGGGCCGCATCGAATCGCTGCTGGCCCAGCAGGCCGGCGGCAAGCGCTGGCCGGTCGAGCGCGTGCGCGTCATCGCCTCGGGCGTGCGCCGGCGCGACGAACTGGCCTTCCGCCTGGTCGCCAGCGCCGTGCTCGAGCGCCGGCAGCTTGAGTTCGACTACCTGGCCCGCTCCACCAACGAGCGCACCCACCGCAAGGTTTCGCCGCAGCGGCTCACGCACTACAAGGACAACTGGTACCTCGACGCCTGGGACCACGACCGCGAAGGCCTGCGCAGCTTTTCCGTCGACCGCGTGCAGCACGCGCGCCTGCTCGACCCGGCCGCGCGCGACATCCCGGACGAGGAGCTCAACCAGCACCTGGCCTCGAGCTACGGCATCTTCTCCGGCGCGCCCAAGGGCATGGCCACCCTGGTGTTCTCGCCCAAGGCCGCGCGCTGGGTGGCCGACGAACACTGGCATTCCAAGCAGGAAGGCCGCTTCCTGCCCGATGGCCGCTACGAGCTGAAGCTGCCCTACAGCAATGCCAAGGAGCTGCTGATGGACGTCATGCGCTATGGCGCCGACGCCGAGGTGATGGAGCCGCCGGCACTGCGCGCGCAGGCGCGCACGATGCTGCAGCTGGCGCTGTCGGCCTATGACCGCTGAGCCCTCGCGGCCGCCGTCACCGCGCGGGAAACGCGTCGCGCTGGTGCTGGGCGCCGGTGGCGCGCGGGGCATCGCCCACGTCGGCGTCATCCAGGCGATCGAGGCGCGCGGCTACGAGATCGCCGGCATCGCCGGTGCGTCGATGGGCTCGCTGGTGGGCGGCATCTACGCGGCCGGTCGCCTGCAGGAGTATTCCGACTGGGCCCGGGGATTGCAGCGCGGCGACGTGCTGCGCCTGCTGGATTTCGTCTACGGCTATCCGGGCCTGATCCGCGGCGACCGGGTCATTGGCGCCCTGCGCGAACTGGTCGGCGACCATCTCATCGAAGAGCTGCCGATGCCCTACGTCGCGGTCGCCACCGACCTCGCCAGCCAGCGCGAGGTCTGGCTGACCCGCGGCCGGTTGTTCGATGCGATCCGCGCGTCCATCGCGATTCCGATGATCTTCACGCCCGCCCACGTCGACGGCCGCGAACTGGTGGACGGCGGCCTGCTGGCGCCGGTGCCGATCGCCGCCACCCGGCAGATGCGCGTGGACCGCGTCATTGCCGTCGACGTGAATGGACCGGTGCCGTGGATGAATCCCGCGCTCGAGCCGCGGCACGAGGAGATCCACGCCAGCCACGGGGACGACGAGGAACCCGCCGACGAGCGCGCCGGCGCTGGCCTGCGCGAGCGCATGGCGTCGATCTGGGACGGCATCGCCTCGTCGGTCACGCCTTCGCGCCATGCCCGCGGGCACGAAAAGAGCCGGGGCGTGATGGACCTGATGTCGCGTTCGCTCGACACCATGCAGGCGCACATGTCGCGCGTGCAGCTGGCGCAGGATCCGCCGGACCTGCTGATCCAGATGTCCCGCGAAGCGGCGACTTTCTACGAGTTCTGGCGCGCGCGCGAACTGGTCGACGAAGGCCGCGCCGTGGCCGAGAAGGCGCTCGACGCGGCCGGCCTGTAGGGCTTACTGGAAACCCGGCTGCCCGACCTGGTCGGCCTTCTGCGGCACCTTCAGGATCGTCTCCGGGTCGTAGCCCCAGGTGGCGAAGCGCTGGCGCAGGTCCTGGTACAGGGCCTCGTCCATCTCCGGGCTGCGCGAAAAGATCCAGGCCAGCTCGCGCTTGGGATGGCCGATCAGCGCCCAAGAATAATCGGGCGCCACTTCCATCACCAGGTAGTCGGCCTTCACCAGGCCCCAGAAGAAGGCGATGCGCCACTGGGCGTTGTTGGTGCCGGGCACGACTTCGGCGACGCCTTTCATGGATTTCTCGGGCTGGTCGAAATCCTTGCGGTAGACGTAGGTGTTGGTGATGCGGCCGTCGTCGCGCAGCGTATAGACGTCGGCGGCGGCGACCTTGCCGCGCTCGGCGAAGTAGGGGACGTTGGCGATCACCCACCAGCGGCCCATGTAGCGCTCGAGGTTGACGTTGGCGTCGGTGGTCAGTGGCGGCATGGTTCCTCCGGTACTGGCGCAGGCGGCCAGCAGCAGCAGCGGCAGGATCAGGGCGAGACGGCGCATGGGGTGGCTCCGTTCAATGTCGGAACAGCCTATCGGGCGCCGGGCGAAGGGCGCGTCAATCCCGTCTCGGCCCGTGAGACATCCGTTTGGGAAGCTGGCTCCACGCCAAACGCAGGAGCGCCCCATGTCCCGCCTGAAAGCCCTCGCGATCCGCCCTGAACCGGAATTCCCCGTGCTGTCGCGCCTGCTCTGGCAGGCGCTGGCGCTGGGGGCGCTGGTTTCCCTGGCCCTGCTGGCGCTACCGCTGGCGCCGGGCGGAGCGTCCGCCTTCGGATTCCTGCCCTTCTGGCTGCCGGCGGCTCCTGCCGCGGCCCTGCTCACGCTGCATCGCCGAGGGGTCAGATCACATTTCCTCTCGCTCTTTCACAAGATCACGAAGGATTCCGGGAGGAAGTGTGCTCTGACCCCGGTCTCCCGGCGCAGGGGTCAGACCACATTTCCCCAGGCAGTCACGGCAAATCCCGTGGCCCCGCCGGGGAAATGTGCTCTGACCCCATTTCCCCGGTCTAGTCGCGCACGCCGAGCCTCTTCCGCTCAAGCCGCCTGAGAAACTCCCCCATGATCCTTCGGTACAGGTCCTCGCCCAGATAAGCATCCTCGACGCCGGCATCGATGCTCGGATTGTCGTTGACCTCGATGATCACCGTCCGGTCCTTGACCACCTTCAGGTCCACCCCGTAAAGGCCGTTGCCGATGGCGTTGCTGGCGCGCGTGGCCAGGCGGACCACTTCCGAGGGTGCCTCGCGCACCGGCAGGGTCCTGAAGCCGCCCGAACGCACCGCGCCCGGCTTGCTGCCTGGCTTCGGCGCGTGGTCGTAGATCTGCCAGTGCCCGCGCGACATGAAGTACTGGCAGGCATACAGCGGTTCGCCGTCGAGCACGCCGATGCGCCAGTCGAATTCGGTCGGCACGAACTCTTGGGCCAGCAGCAGCGCGGTCTGCTGGAACAGCTGGTCCGCCGCCAGCTTCAGCTGCTCCGGCGTTTCAACCTTGTGGATGCCGCGGGAAAAACTGCCGTCCGGGATCTTCAGCACCAGCGGCAGGCCCAGCAGGTCGGGCAGGGCCGCCAGTTTTCGGGCGTCGTCGCGGAACACGATTTCGGTGCGCGGCGTCGGCAGTTTCCGGCTGCCGAGGCGGTCGTGCAGGTAGATCTTGTTCGTGCAGCGCAGGATCGACTGCGGGTCGTCGATGACCACCATGTCCTCGCGCTCGGCGCGATGCGCGAAGCGGTAGGTATGGTTGTCCACCGCCGTGGTTTCGCGGATGAACAGCGCGTCGTACTCGGCCAGCCGGGCGAAATCGCGCCGGCCGATCGGATCGACCTCGATGTCCAGCTCCTTGCCGGCTTCGATGAAGTGCTTAAGGGCCTTTTTGTTCGAGGGCGGCATCACCTCGCCCGGGTTCTGCAGCATCGCCAGGTCGTAGCGGTACTTGCGGCGCGCCCGCGGCTTGCGCCACATCTTCTTGCTGAAGGCGTCCAGCGCGTCGGCGAACGCGGTTTCCTGGTCGTCCGACAGCATGTGCAGGCTGGCCGGCTTGATCGCGGCGATCTGCCAGACCCGCTGGCGCTCGAACTCGATGCGAAGCACCGGGCAGGGGAAGGTTTCGAACACCTGCTGGGCCAGGTCTTCCAGCGGCGCGTAATGCGTGCGCCCGAAATACACCAGCAGCCCGAAGTCGCTGGCGTCGCGCGAGCCCTCGGGCAGGAACTTGCCCAGCTGGGTGTTGAGGTCCTCGATGTCGATGCCGTACAGCGAGCGCCGGCGCAGGTCGTTGATGGTGCGCACGCTCGGGATCACCTTGTGCCCGCGGGCCTCGGCCAGCAGCGACACGTAATAACCCGTGCCCATGTACTTGTAGCTGCGGCACAGGTTGATCACCTGCGTGCGTTCGCCGTCGGCGGCGACCTCCCCGCGCAGATAGTCGGCGGCGGCCACCACGTTGTCGGACGGATAGAAGGCGCCCCAGTCCGAGGGCTTTTCAACGACGATGACGAGGCGGCTCATGGCGGCAGGCTGGGGGCGACGGCGCGAATCATGAGCCTTCCCCCTGCGCTTGGATAGACTGCCGCCATGTCCTCCCTCGCCAAGCTCCGAGACGCCCGTCCCGCCGACCTCGCGGCCCTGCTGGCGCTGGAATCCCGTTTCCCCGGCGACCGGCTTTCCGCCCGCCAGTTCCGGCACCACCTGGGAAATCCCCGGGCCCGCCTGAGGGTGGCGGTTGCTGCCGGCGGGCTCCTGGGCTACCACCTGGTCCTGCTGCGCCAGGGCAGCGCCTGGGCCCGGCTGTATTCGATCGCCGTCGACCCGGCCGCGCGCGGCCAAGGCCTCGGCCGCCGCCTGCTGGCTGACGCCGAGCGCCAAGCCCACGCCGCCGGCCGCACCGGCCTGCGCCTTGAGGTCCGCCAGGACAACCGCGCCGCTGCCGCCCTCTACGAAGCCGCCGGCTACCGCCGCGTGGCGGCCCTGCCGGACTACTACGACGACGGCACCCCCGGTTGGCGCTACGAAAGGGGTCAGGTGCACTTTCCGCCGCGCCCACGGCGCGGCGGAAAGTGCCCCTGACCCGGTTTCGGCTACGGCCGCGACTGATCCCGGGCATGACTTCAGGCCTACGGCCCCTTAACGGGGTGCCATGTTAGCGTCGAGGATCGCTTCAACAACGGGGATACCGATGCGCATTACCGCCCTTGCCTGGCTCGTTGCCGGCGCCCTTTCCATGAATGCTTCCGCCGCCGAACCTGCCGACATGAACAACGACCCCCACCTGTGGCTCGAGGACGTCGAGGGCGAAAAGGCCCTGGACTGGGTCCGCGCCCGCAATGCCGTGTCCGAAAAGCAGCTGGCCGAGGACCCGGGTTTCGAGAAGGTGCGCAAGGACATCCTGGACATCCTCGATTCCGACGCCCGTATCCCCTACGTCTCCAAGCAGGGCGAGTACTACTACAACTTCTGGCGCGACAAGCAGAACCCGCAGGGCGTCTGGCGCCGCACCACGCTGGCCGAATACCGCAAGGACGATCCGAAGTGGGAAGTGCTGCTCGACATCGATGCGCTGGGCAAGGCCGAGGGCGTGAACTGGGTCTGGGGCGGCGCCGACTGCCTGCGCCCGGACTATGACCGCTGCCTGGTCGACCTGTCCCGCGGCGGTGCCGACGCCACCGTGACCCGCGAGTTCGACGTCTCCGAAAAGGCCTTCGTCGAAGGCGGCTTCAGCCGCCCCGAGGCCAAGGGCAACGTCGGCTGGATCGACATCGACACCGTGTACGTCAGCACCGACTTCGGCGATGGCTCGATGACCGATTCGGGCTACCCGCGCGTGGTGAAGGAATGGAAGCGCGGCACGCCGATGGCCGACGCGAAGGTCGTCTACGAAGGCGCGAAGACCGACATTTCGGTCGGCGCATACCACGACGACACGCCCGGCTGGGAGCGCGATTTCGTCTATCGCGGCCTGACCTTCTACACCAACGAACTCTACCTGCGTAAGGACGGCGGCGAGCTGGCCAAGCTCGACCTGCCCGATGGTTCGCAGAAGGGCGTGTTCCGCGAATGGCTCACCGTCGAGCTGCGCCAGCCCTGGGAAGTTGAGGGCAAGACCCATCCGGCCGGTTCGCTGCTGGCGATCAACTTCGATCACTTCATGAAGGGCGGCCGCGACTTCGAAGTCGTGTTCGCGCCGACCGAGAACAGCTCGCTGGCCAGCTCGGGTGCGACCAAGGACTACTTCTTCATCAACGTCCTCGAGGACGTGAAGAACCGCATCTACGTGCTGACTCCGGACAAGGACGGATGGAAGCGCGAGCCGCTGGTGGGTGCGCCGGAGTTCGGCACCGTCAGCATCGGCGCGGTCGATTCGGATGAGTCGAACGAATACTTCATGACCGTCGCCGACTACCTGACCCCGACCTCGCTGCTGATGGGCGAGATCGGCAAGAAGCCGGAAGTCCTGAAGCAGCTGCCGGCCTTCTTCGACGCCTCCCCCTACCGCATCGAACAGCATTTCGCGACCAGCAAGGACGGCACTCGCGTGCCCTACTTCATGGTGTCGGAAAAGGCCCTGCAGCTCGACGCCGACAACCCGACCCTGCTTTACGGCTACGGCGGCTTCGAGGTCTCGCTGACGCCCAGCTACTCGGCCAGCGTCGGCAAGAACTGGCTGTCGGCCGGCGGCGTCTACGTGGTCGCCAACATCCGCGGCGGCGGCGAGTACGGCCCGCGCTGGCACCAGGCGGCCCTGCGCGAGAACCGCAACAAGGCCTACGAGGACTTCGCGGCCGTGGCCCAGGACCTGATCGCCCGCAAGGTCACCCGTCCGGAACGCCTGGGCATCCAGGGCGGCAGCAACGGTGGCCTGCTGATGGGCAACATGACGGTGATGTACCCGGAGCTGTTCGGCGCCGTGGTCTGCCAGGTGCCGCTGCTGGACATGTACCGCTACGACAAGCTGCTGGCCGGCGCTTCCTGGGTGGCCGAATACGGTGACCCGGACGTGCCCTCGGACTGGGAATTCCTGCGCAGGTACTCGCCCTACCAGAACGTGAAAAAGGGCGTGGACTACCCGCCGGTGCTGTTCACCACCTCCACCCGCGACGACCGCGTGCACCCCGGCCATGCCCGCAAGATGATGGCGCGCATGATGGAGCAGGGCCACGACGTCACCTACTACGAAAACATCGAAGGTGGCCACGGCGGCGCCGCCAACAACGCCCAGTCGGCGTACATGGGCGCGCTGGCCTACACCTTCCTCAAGCAGCAGCTGTTCAAGGGCAAGTAAATGAAGCGACCGCTGGCGTATTCCGCGTTATTCCTGTCATGCGTACTGGCGGGATGCGCCAGCCAGCCGACCGTGGCCCCGGCGCCGGCCGGCGTCGCGGTGCCGGCGGCCGCGCCGGCCATTGCTTCGGCGCCCGTTGCGCAGAAGCGGCCCTTCCTGGTGACGGCCCCCCACGGCGCCGCCCGCCAGGACGAGTATTACTGGCTGCGTGACGACACCCGCAAGGACGCCGACATGCTGGCCTACCTCAAGGCCGAAAACGCCTGGACCGATCAGGCCATGGCGCCGCTGGCGACGCTGCGCGACGGCCTGTACGACGAACTGGTCGGCCGGGTGAAGCAGGACGACGCCAGCGTGCCCTACCTGCGCGACGGCTACTGGTATTACACACGCTACGAAACCGGCAAGGAGTATCCGATCCACGCGCGCCGAAAGGGCAGCATGGACGCGGCCGAGCAGGTGATGTTCGACGTCAACCAGATGGCGGAGGGCAAGAGCTTCTTCCAGTTCGCCCGCATCGAGGTCAGTCCGGACGGTCGCCTGGCCGCGTTCACCTACGACGACGTCGGCCGCAGGCAGATGGTGGTCCAGGTGAAGGACCTGGAAAGCGGGGAGGTGCTGCCCGACCGCATCACCGGCGCGTCCAACGGACTGATGTGGGGCGATGACAACCGCACGCTCTACTACATCGAAAACGACCCGAAGACCCTGCTCAGCAAGCGCGTGAAGCGTCATGTGCTGGGAACGCCGGCGGCCAGCGACACGGTCGTCTACGAAGAAAAGGACGACACCTTCTACATGGGCATCGGCCGCACACGGTCGGACGACTACCTGTGCATCTCGGTCAGCAGCACGGTGTCCTCGGAGACCCGCTGCACCGACGCGGACGCGCCGGGCGAGTTCAGGGTGCTGGCCCCGCGCCAGCGTGACTTCGAATACCAGGCCGACCACCTCAACGGCCGCTGGGTGATCACCACCAACTGGGACGCGACCAATTTCCGGGTCATGAGCCTGGCCGACGGCCAGCCCTGGGGCGATCGAAACCTGTGGCGCGAGATGATCCCGCATTCGCCGGAGGTGCTGGTGTCGGGCGTGACGCTGTTCAAGGACTTCGTGGTGGTGTCCGAGCGCAGCGGTGGCCTGCAGCGCCTGCGCCTGCGCGACTGGGACGGCGGCCGCAACGAGTTCGTGCAAGCCGACGAGGAGGCCTACGCCATGGGCCTGTCCGTGAACGCCGAGCCGGACACCGACTGGCTGCGCTACACCTACACCTCGCTCACCACGCCGGCGACGACCTACGAGATCAACACCCGCACCGGCGAGCGTCGCCTTCTGAAGGAACAGCCCGTGCTGGGCGGTTTCGACAAGGCCAACTACGCCACTGAGCGCCTGTGGGCGACCGCCCGCGACGGCACGAAGGTGCCGGTGTCGGTGCTGTACCGCAAGGGCTTCAGCAAGGACGGCACGGCGCCCCTGTACCTGTACAGCTACGGGTCCTACGGCAGCAGCAGCGACCCGCGCTTCAACGAAAACGTGATCAGCCTGGTGGACCGCGGCGTCGTCTACGCCGTCGCGCACATCCGCGGCGGCCAGGAAATGGGCCGGCAGTGGTACGAAGACGGAAAGCTGCTCAGGAAGGTCAACACCTTCACCGACTTCATCGACGTCACCGATTTCCTGGTGGCGGAAGGCTATGCGCACGAAGACCGCGTGGCCGCGATGGGCGGCAGCGCCGGCGGCCTGTTGATGGGCGCGATCGCCAACATGGCGCCGGAAAAGTACGCGGCCATCGTGGCCCACGTGCCCTTCGTGGACGTGGTGACGACGATGCTTGACGAATCGATCCCGCTGACCACCAACGAGTTCGACGAGTGGGGCAATCCCAAGGACCCGGTTTACTACGACTACATGCTGTCGTATTCGCCCTACGACCAGGTCAGCGCGCAGGCTTACCCTCCGATGCTGGTGACCACCGGCCTGTGGGACAGCCAGGTGCAGTATTTCGAGCCGGCCAAATGGGTGGCGCGCCTGCGCGACCGCAAGACCGGCGACAACCCGCTGCTGCTGCGCACCAACATGGAAGCCGGCCACGGCGGCAAGTCCGGCCGCTTCCAGCGCTATCGCGAACGCGCCGAAGAGTACGCCTTCGTCCTCCACCACCTCGGTGTTCCCGCCCGCTAGCAAAAGAAGGGGGTCAGGGTAAAATATACATGGATAATTTTAACAGACCCCCAACATGGCCCACCA
>NZ_JAYRTE010000003.1:164076-207624 GCF_041919775.1 Arenimonas sp.
CCCCCCCCCCCCCGGGGGGCCCCCCCCCCAACAAAAACCGGGGGTTCTTTTTAAAATAACCAGTTCATTTGAAACCCCCCCCCCCTTCTTGCCTCACCAGCCGGCCTGCTGGAGCAGGAGCTCTGTCCGGGCGTCGGCGGGCTTGGCGACCAGGCCGCCGCGCGGGTTCAGCGACACCGCGTAAGTCGCACCGTCGATCATCGGCAGGTAGGCGGCGCTGCCCCAGCGGGCGTCGGCCACCGGCAGGCCGGCCAGCCAGCGCTGGCGGAATTCCCAGAAATCCCAGCCTTCGCGCAGGTCGTGCACGCTGCGCGGCGCCACCAGCTCCTGCTTGGGATCGCCGTAGCGGCCCGACAGTCGTTCGAAGCGATACACCGGACGCATGCCGGCCAGCTGGCCGGGCAGCGTCCAGCGGATCACCCGCGCGTCGAGCTGCCACTCGTCCCCGAAAATTTCGAACTGACGGTCGGGCTGGCCCGGGCGCATTAGGGTGGCTTCGAAGCGCTGGCTGCCAAGCTGGCGCAGGCTGATCGTCGCCACCGGCACGTCGGCCGTCAGCCAGTGGTACTGGCGCAGCAGGCCGCCCAGGCCGGCCAGGACCAGGGCCAGCAGCAGCACAATCAGGCCGAGGAATCGCCCGAAGCCGCCGCGGCGCCCGTGGCGACGCGTGCGCCGCGGCCGCAGCCAGGGCAGCAGTCCAAGCAGGGCCAGCAGGCCAGCGGCCAGCAACAACCAGTTCGACAGCGACATCGTCTGCTCCATTCGCCCGGGTCCTGCCGCGGACTATACTCGCCGCATGAAAACCGCCCGATTAATGATGCTGCTGCTCAGCCTCGCCCTGGTCGCCGCCTGCGGCAACAAGGGCGACCTGGTGCGTCCCGCCGAAACCGGGGCCGCCGCCGCGCCATGACCGGCGCCGCGAGCCTGCGGTTCACGAAAATGCACGGGGCGGGCAACGACTTCGTCGTGCTCGACCTGCGCGGCGGCCGGTCGTCGCCGTCGCCGGCCCTGGCCCGTGCGCTGGGCGACCGGCACACCGGCGTCGGCTTCGACCAGCTGCTGACCATCGAGGATGCCGGCGATCCCGCCGCCGTCGCGCGTTACCGGATCTGGAACGCCGATGGCTCGGCGGCGCAGCAGTGCGGCAACGGCGCGCGCTGCGTCGCGGCCTGGTTGCAGCGCGATGGCGCGGCGCCGGACGCCCGCTTCGTGCTTGAAGCGCCGCCGGGACCCGTGATGGTCGAGGCCTTGGGTGCGGGCCGCTATGCGCTCGCGCTGGGCGTGCCGTCCTTCGAACCCGCCGACCTGCCGTTTCATGCCGACCAAGCTGCGGACGCCTATCGACTGAGGCTTGGCGACCAGGACGTGGCCTTCGGCATCGCCTCGATGGGCAACCCGCACGCGGTGATCGAAGTGCCCGACGTGCACGCCGCCGACGTCGCCGGCATCGGCCCGGCGCTGCAGGCGCGCGACGAATTCCCTGAAGGCGTGAACGTCGGCTTCGCCCAGGTGCTGGCGCCCGACCGGATCCGCCTGCGCGTGTTCGAGCGCGGCGCCGGTGAAACCCTTGCCTGCGGCAGCGGCGCCTGCGCGGCGGTGGCGGTGCTGGCGCGGCGCGGTCGGGTTGGCCGCCACGTGTTCGTCGAGCTGCCCGGCGGCACCCTTGAAATCACCTGGCCCGGCGACGGTTCTCCGGTCACCATGGCCGGACCCACCGCCTTCGTGTTCGAAGGCGACTTCCTGCTGGAGCAACCCGAATGATCGATGAGAAGAACGAGCGCCTCGGCGCCCACGAAGTCGCCGCCTTCCTGCGCCGGCACCCGAAGTTCCTGGGCCAGTTCCCGGACCTCGCGGTGTCGCTGCTGGTGCCCAAGGAAGAAGGGCAGGCGGCCTCGCTGGCCAGCTACCAGCTGGACGTGCTGCGCGACAAGAACCGCGAGCTCACCCGGCGCCTGAACGAGCTGTTCGCCAACGCCCAGGAAAACGAGCGCCTGGCCGTGCGCACCCACCAGCTTTCGCTGGCGCTGATGCGCGCCCGCGGCAAGGCCGAGACCCTGCGCACGATGGTCGCCGTGCTGGGCGAGGATTTCCGCGGCGAAGACGTGCGCGTGGTGCTGTTCGAGGCGGTTGATGGCCTGCAGGCCGACTGGCTGCAGGTGATCCCGGAAAACGACGCCGCGCTCAAGCCCTTCGTCGATTTCCTCGCCGGCGGTGAACCGCTGACCGGCCGGCTCAACCAGGACAAGCTGGCCCTGCTGTTCGGCGACGACCAGGCGCGTGCTGCTTCCGCGGTGCTGCTGCCACTGCCGGGTGTCGGCATGCTGGCGGTCGGCAGCTCCGATGCCAACCGCTTTTTCCCCGGAATGGGCACGCTGTTCCTGCGCCTGATGGCCGAATCGCTGGTGACGGCGCTGGGCCGCCCGCCCGCCGACTGACATGGCACCCGACGCGCCGCTGCAGCCCGAGATCGACGCCTTCCTGGCCTGGCTCGCGGTCGAGCGGCGCATGTCGAAACACACGCTCGATGCCTACCGGCGCGACCTGGCCGACCTGTCCGGCTGGATGCGCGACAACGGCATCAGCGCATGGGCGAAGCTGCGGCAGGAAGCCTTGCGCGGCTACGTCGCCGGCGCGCACCGGCGCGGCCTTTCGGGCAAGAGCCTGCAGCGCAGGCTTTCGGCGGTGCGCAGCCTTTACCGCTTCCTCAACCGCGAACACGGCACCCAGCTCAATCCGGCGCTGGGCCTGCGGGCGCCGAAGTCGCCGCGCAAACTGCCGCAGGTGCTCGACCCCGACGAAGCCTCGCGCCTGGTCGAAGTCGACACCGACGGGCCGCTGGGCCTGCGTGACCGGGCGATGCTGGAACTGTTCTATTCCTCGGGCCTGCGCCTGTCTGAACTTTGCGGCCTGCGCTGGGGCGGCCTGGACCTGGCCGACGGTCTGGTCACCGTGCTGGGTAAGGGCGAAAAGAGCCGCGTGATCCCGGTGGGCAGCCATGCCCGCAAGGCATTGGCCGACTGGAAGACGGCTTCGGCGCCGGCATCGCCGACCGCACCGGTGTTCCCGGGCCGGCAGGGCGGGCCGATCAGCCCGCGTACGGTGCAGGTGCGGCTGCGCGCGCTGGCGATGCAGCAGGGCCTGTTCAAGCGCGTGCATCCGCATCTTTTGCGCCACAGCTTCGCGAGCCACGTGCTTGAGTCTAGCGGCGACCTGCGCGGCGTCCAGGAACTGCTGGGCCACGCCGACATCGCCACCACGCAGGTCTACACCCACCTCGACTACCAGCACCTGGCCAAGGTCTACGACGCCGCCCATCCCCGCGCCCGCCGCAAGAAGGACGGGAACGGGGACGGGTGCAATTAGGCTCGGATGGTGTCGCCCTCGAGGCGGCCCCGGGCCTAATTGCACCCGTCCCCCCTCCCACAGGGCCCGCCCGGGTTGAAGCACGCGCCGACGCCCCCACAACAGTCCCAAGCCCCCACGGAATCCCCCATGGACCCCACTGTTTTCCACGCCACCACCATCCTCTCGGTCCGCCGCGGCGACCGCGTCGTCGTCGCCGGCGACGGCCAGGTCACGCTCGGCAACACCGTCATGAAGGGCAATGCCCGCAAGGTCCGCAAGCTGGCCGGCGGCAAGGTGGTCGCCGGTTTCGCCGGCGCCGCCGCCGACGCCTTCACGCTGTTCGAGATATTCGAAGGCAAGCTCGAGCAGAACGGCGGCCAGTTGGTGCGCGCCGCGGTCGAGATGGCCAAGGAATGGCGCACCGACCGCCGCCTGGGCAAGCTCGAGGCGCTGCTGGCGGTGGCCGACAAGGACACCTCGCTGGTGATTTCCGGCAATGGCGACGTCATCGAACCCGAGGACGGCATCGTCGCGATCGGCTCCGGCGGACCCTATGCATTGGCCGCGGCGCGGGCGCTTTACAACCACACCGAACTCGACGCCCGCTCGATCGCCGAAGCCGCGCTCAACGTCGCCGGCGACATCTGCATCTACACCAACCGCAACATCGTGATCGAGGAACTCTGATGTCCGAGCTGACCCCCCGCGAGATCGTCGGCGAACTCGACCGCTACATCATCGGCCAGGCCGGCGCCAAGCGCGCCGTCGCCATCGCCCTGCGCAACCGCTGGCGGCGAATGCAGCTGGATCCGTCGATGCGCGACGAGGTGATGCCCAAGAACATCCTGATGATCGGCCCCACCGGCGTCGGCAAGACCGAAATCGCCCGCCGCCTGGCGGCGCTGGCCAACGCGCCGTTCGTGAAGGTCGAGGCGACGCGCTTCACCGAAGTCGGCTACGTCGGCAAGGACGTCGAGCAGATCATCCGCGACCTGGCCGACATGGCCGTGAAGATGTTTCGCGAACAGGCCAAGCAGCGCGTGCACACCCAGGCCGAGGAACGCGCCGAAGACCGCATCCTCGACGCCCTGCTGCCCAAGCGCCGCGGCCCCGGTTTCGCCATCGAGGTCAATTCCGAAGGCGAGAACGAAACCCGCAACAAGCTGCGCCGCCAGCTGCGCCAGGGCGAGCTCGACGATCGCGAGATCGAACTCGAGCTGCAGCCGCCGATGGCCGCCGGTATGGACATCATGACGCCGCCGGGCATGGAGGAAATGGGCCAGCAGCTGCGGCAGATGTTCCAGTCCATGGGCGGCGGCAAGTCGCAGAAGCGCACGCTGGCGATCAAGGCCGCGCGGCCGCTGCTGATCGAGGAAGAAGCCGGGAAGCTGGTCAACGAGGACGAGATCCGCGCCCAGGCCGTCAACGCCTGCGAGCAGAACGGCATCGTCTTCATCGACGAGATCGACAAGGTCGCCAAGCGCCAGAACGTGCAGGGCGGCGACGTCAGCCGCGAAGGCGTGCAGCGCGACCTGCTGCCGCTGGTGGAAGGCTCGACGGTGAGCACCAAGTACGGCTCGATCAAGACCGACCACATCCTGTTCATCGCCTCGGGCGCCTTCCACGTGGCCAAGCCTTCCGACCTGATCCCGGAGCTGCAGGGCCGCTTCCCGATCCGCGTCGAACTGGGCGCGCTCAGCCGCGACGACTTCAAGCGCATCCTCACCGAGCCGAAGAATGCACTGGTGCGCCAGTACATGGCGCTGCTGGCCACCGAGGGCGTGAACATCGGCTTTGACGAAACCGCCGTCGACCGCCTGGCCGAGATCGCCTTCCTGATCAACGAACGCCAGGAAAACATCGGCGCCCGCCGCCTGCACACCGTGCTCGAGAAGCTGCTGGAAAAACTCAGCTTCGAAGCCCCCGACAAGGGCGGCCTGTCCCTGATGGTCGACAAGGCCATGGTCGACGAACAGCTGGGCGACGCCGTCCAGGACCCCGACCTCAGCCGCTACATCCTCTAAAACCCGGGTTTATGATCGCGGGCATGAATGTCAGGTTTGCAGCGCAGGCGGTGTCTACCGCTCCAAGTGACCCTGGAACCCGACATGACCGCCGCTTCCGCCGTTTCCAACCTGGCTGCCGACCGGCCGGCGCCGCGCCCCCGGCCAGTGCCTGAGCCGCGGCCGGCCGTGGCACCCGCCGACGCCCCCCGCATCGAGGACGTGCTGCGTGAGCACGGCCCGATGCTTGCGCGCATCGCCGGCAGCTACGAAGCCGAACCCGCGCGCCGCGACGACCTGCTGCAGGAAATCAGCCTGGCGGTCTGGAAGGCCCTGCCGGCCTGGCGCGGCGACGCCTCGCTGCGCACCTTCGCCGCCCGCGTCGCCCACAACCGCGCCCTCGACCACCTGGCCAAGGAAAAACGCGCCCAGGGCGACGAGCTGCACGACGAACACCCGGACCCGGTCGCCAACCCCTTCCGCCACGCCGAAGCCCACCAGCAGCGCAACGAGCTGGTGATCGCCGTGCGCCGCCTGCCGCTGGGCCAGCGCCAGGTGGTGGTGCTGGCGCTGGAGGGATTCTCGCAGCGCGAAATCGCCGACAGCCTGGGCCTGGAGGAGAACACGGTGACGCAGCGGCTTTCGCGCGCGCGCCGGCAACTGAATGAATGGCTGGGAGCAGGCGCATGAACGCCAACAAGGAGTGGGACGTGCTGTCGGCCGCCTGGAAGCAGCAGGAGGCGCCGACCATCGACGTCGAGGCGCTGCGTCGCGAAGTCGCCCGGCGTGGTCGCGCCATGCGGCGCACGATCATCGGGGAAACCGGCCTGGCCGTGCTGGTGGTCGTTGCCTGTGCCCTGATCGCACTCAATGCGGACAGCGGGGACTACCGGCGCGGCCTGATGGGCGTGCTGGGCCTGCTGACCTTCCTCTACCAGGCCTACATGCTGTGGATCCGCCGCAGCCAGTGGAGCGAGACGGGGCTGGACGGGGGTGCGCTGCTGGACCTCGAGATCCGTCGCTGCGCGACCACCCTGCATTACTGGCGTTTCGGCATGTGGAGCGTGCTCGCGCTCTGGCTGGGCCTCTACGCCTACTGGCTCTGGTGCCTGGCCGATGGATGTCCGCCGGAGCAGGGCGAAAGCCTGCGGGGGCTGGTGCTGCTGTACGTCATCGTGATCCCGCTGGTGGGCGTCTACGGCGCGTGGCGCAGCCACGGAGTCCGGGCCCGTCGCAGGCGCCTGCTCGCCCTGCAGGAACAGGCGCGCGCGCCCTAGAATGCGCGAATGAACAATCCGCCGCGCCCCACCGACATCATCCTGCACCAGGCTTCGCACGAGCTCGAGGTGGCCTTCGACGACGGCCGCCGATTCCGGCTGCCCTGCGAATACCTTCGCGTGGAATCGCCCAGCGCCGAAGTGCAGGGCCACGGCCCTGGCCAGAAGGTGCTGGTGGCCGGCAAGCGCAACGTCAATATCCGCGCCATCGAGCAGGTCGGCCACTACGCCGTGCTGCTGCGCTTCGACGACGGCCACGAAAGCGGCCTCTACAGCTGGCGCCTGCTGGCCACCCTCGGCGAGGAATTCGACACCCGCTGGCCCGCCTACCTGGCCGCCCTGGAAGGCGCCGGCCTCTCCCGCTAAAGGCTGTTGTGGGCGGGACTGTAGGAGCGCCTTCAGGCGCGAATTTCTTCTTGGCCAAAGGCCAAGGCAAAAGATTCGCGCCTGAAGGCGCTCCTACAAAGGGAAATGGTGATCAGTCCAGCAGCTCCAGCAGCCGTTCGGTCGGCCGGCCGATCACAGCCTTGTCGCCCACCTCAAGCACCGGCCGCTCGATCAGCTTCGGTTGCGCCGCCAGCACCGCCGCCCATTCCGCCGCCGGGCGCTGGTCGTCAGGCGACAGCCCCAGGGCCTTCGCCTCGTCCTCCTTGAACCGCACCAGCAGCCGCGGGTCGCCCCCCAGCTTGCCCAGCAGGGCCTCGATGCCGGCCGGGGAGGGCGGCTGGCCCAGGTAATCGACCACCTCGGCCGTCACGCCCCGGTCCTGGAGCAGTTTCATCGCCTCGCGTGACTTGCTGCAGCGCGGGTTATGCCAGATTCGTATCGTCTTCATGTGCCCATGATGCCAAAACCGGGGTCAGAGTCGAATTTCCGGCCGGACCGCAGCGGACATTCAAAATTCGACTCTGACCCCGGTTTTGCTGGCCCGGGTTTATACTTGCGCGATGGACGAGAAGAGCGGCGAGCAGACCACCCACTTCGGTTTTCGCGACGTGCCGGTGGGCGAGAAGAAGAAGCTGGTCGGGCAGGTGTTCAGCTCGGTCGCGCGCCAGTACGACCTGATGAACGACCTGATGTCCCTGGGCATCCATCGGGTCTGGAAGCGCTACTTCGTGGGCACCTCGGGCGTGAAGCGCGGCGACCGCGTGCTCGACCTGGCCGGCGGCACCGGCGACATCGCCGCCCTGCTGCACGAACGCGTCGGCGACACCGGCAGCGTGGTCCTTGGCGACATCAATGCGGAAATGTTGGGTGTCGGCCGCGACCGCCTCACCGACCGTGGTCTGGTCCGCGGCCTCGAGTACGTGCAGCTCAATGCCGAGGCGCTGCCCTTCCCGGACGCCAGCTTCGACCTCGTCACCATCGCCTTCGGCCTGCGCAACGTCACCGAAAAGGCCAATGCCCTGAAGGAAATGCACCGCGTCCTGAAGGTCGGCGGCCGCGCCCTGGTGCTGGAGTTCTCCCAGGTGAAGCCCGAATGGTTCCGCCCGGTCTACGACTTCCATTCCTTCCAGGTGCTGCCGCGCCTGGGCAGGCTGTTCGCCAACGACGCCGACAGCTACCAGTACCTGGCCGAGTCCATCCGCAAGCACCCGCCGCAGGATGAGCTCAAGGCCATGATGGAAACCGCCGGCTTCGGCCGCTGCGACTACCGCAACCTCAGCGCCGGCATCTGCGCCATCCACTCCGGCTACAAACTGTAGGAGCGCCTTCAGGCGCGAATCTTTTGACTTGGCCTTTGGCCAAGAAGAAATTCGCGCCTGAAGGCGCTCCTACAGGTGACGCGTCAATCCGCGCGCACACGCCAGGCTTCGGTCAGGGAAATAATTCCCTGCCGCGCCAGGTTCACCGCCGCCTGGGTGATGGGCACCATGCCTTCTTCCAGCGCCGTCGCGTGGATCTTGTCGGCTTCGGCGCCGGGCACGATCAGCGACTGGATCCGCGGCGTGATCACCATGAATTCGTACACGGCCCGGCGCTTGAACATGCCCAGGCCCTCGCAGTGCGAACAGCCGCGGCCGGCATGGAACACCTCTTCGGGTCCCACGCCCAGGCTTTCGCGGATATGCGGGTCCACGTCCTCCACGTCCTTGCAGTGCGTGCAGGTCAGGCGCACGAGCCGCTGCGACATCACCGCCAGCAGCGAGGCGCGCAGCAGGTAGGCCTCCACGCCCAGGTCCAGCAGGCGCGTCACCGTCGTCGCGGCGGTATTGGTGTGCAGGGTGGACAGCAGCAGGTGGCCGGTGAGCGCGCTCTCCACGGCGATGCCGGCCGTCTCCTGGTCGCGGATCTCGCCGACCATGATCACGTCCGGGTCGTGGCGCAGGAAATTGCGCATCGCGCTGGCGAAGGTGAAACCGGCGGCGCGGTTGACCTGCATCTGCTGGATTTCGTCGATGTAGAACTCGACCGGGTCCTCGATGGTCAGGATGTTGATGCGCTGCTTGCGCAGCTCCAGCAGCATCGCGTACAGCGTCGTCGACTTGCCGCAGCCCGTGGGCCCGGTGGTCAGGAACATGCCGTGGCTGCGGCCCATCACGTCCTCGATGCGGCGGCGGTCGTCATCGGTCAGGCCCAGCTGGTCCAGGTCCCACAGGCTTTCATTGGTGTCGAGCAGGCGGATCACCACGCTTTCGCCATACACCGCCGGCAGCACGGAAATGCGAAGGTCCACTTCGCGCCCGTCGTCGAGCGTGAAGGTGGTGCGGCCGTCCTGCGGCTTGCGGTGTTCGGCCAGGTTCATCGAACCCAACACCTTCACGCGGCTGGTGACTGCCGGATGCAGGCTGCTCATCAGCCGGCGCACCGGCACCATTTCGTCGTCGATGCGGTAAAGCACGTCGGTGCCGCTTTCACCGGGGCGCAGGTGGATGTCGGAGGCGCGCCGGGCCACCGCATCCGCGATCAGGCCGTGCACGATGCGCACCACCGGCTTTTCGCGGGACAGGCGCTGGGCTTCCTGTTCGCTGGTTTCGACCGTGGTACCAGTGGGGTCCACGCCCAGCTGCCGGGCGATGTCCTGGTCCTCGACCCGGTCGTAGTGACGGGCGATGGCCTCGCGGATTTCGCGCGGCGTGGCCAGCAGGGCGTGCACCCGCTGGCGCGACAGGAAATCCAGGGTGCTCAGGGCTTCGTTGTTGCCCGGGTCCTCCATCGCCACGGCGACGCTGCCGCCCCGCACCAGCAGGGGCACGGCGCGCAGGTTGCGGGCGACCTCGGGGCGGATCAGGCGGGTGGCGGCCTGGTCGGGCGAAAGGTTGGCCAGCCGGACCAGGGGTACGCCCAGGGCGCGGGCCTTGTGGAAATGGGCTTCCGTGGTGTCGTCGCCCAGGTCCAGCCAGTCCTCGGGGCTGAGCTTGCCGCCGTCATGGTTCCAGGGCGAGCCGCTGGGGGAGGACTCCAGCCACTGGGCGAGGGCGCCCGGTTCGGTGATCAGGGTCGGGCTGCGCGGCGGGGCGGGCGTGGACATGGGCGGGCTCGGCAGTGGTTTCAGGCCAGTATGCCGCGCCTCCCGGAGGGCGGGTTTGTCCCATGTCACGTTTGCCTCCCGGTCCGGGAACCGGGCCCGGCCTGCGATAGAATCGGGCGGTCCCGCATTCCGGAAACGCCCATGCGCCGCTTCAGCCTTCTGCTCGCCCTGATGCTGTCCCCGCCCGTCCTTGCCCAGGAACCCGTCCCGGCCCCGGCCGAAGACGACCGCCGCGGCGACGAACACTCCTATGCCCAGCCGGACAAGGTTCGCATTGCCAACCTGGGCCTGGACCTGGCCGTGGACTTTGGCGACCGCCAGCTCGAGGGCCACGCCACGTTGGGCCTGGACTGGGTGGATGAAGACGCCCGCGAGCTGGTGCTCGACACCCGCGACCTGGCCATCGAGCGCATCGAAGGCCGCAACGGCACCCGCAAGTGGCGCGACCTCGAGTTCGCCCTGGCCGAAGAGGACGAGCGTTTCGGCAGCAAGCTCACGATCACGCTGCCGCGCCAGTACGAGCAGGTGCGCATCCACTACGCCACCTCGCCCGACGCCTCCGGCCTGCAGTGGCTGGCGCCGAGCATGACCTCGGGCGGCAAGACGCCGTTCATGTTCAGCCAGTCGCAGGCCATCCACGCCCGCAGCTGGGTGCCGCTGCAGGACACGCCGTCGGTGCGCTTCACCTACACCGCGCGCATCCGCACCCCGGCCGACGTGATGGCGCTGATGAGCGCCGACAACGACCCGCAGGCCGAACGCGACGGCGATTACCGCTTCACGATGCCGCAGGCGATCCCGAGCTACCTGATGGCGATCGCCGCCGGTGACCTGGTGTTCAAGCCGATCTCCGAACGCGCCGGCGTCTGGGCCGAGCCGCAGGTGATCGACCGCGCGGTGAAGGAATTCGACGACACCGAGAAGATGATCCAGGTCACCGAGTCGCTTTACGGGCCCTACCGCTGGGGCCGCTACGACCTGCTGATCCTGCCGCCGTCCTTCCCCTTCGGTGGCATGGAAAATCCGCGCCTGAGCTTCATCACGCCGACCGTCATCGTCGGCGACAAGTCGCTGGTGTCGCTGATCGCGCACGAACTGGCGCATTCGTGGTCGGGCAACCTGGTCACCAACGCCACCTGGAAGGACATGTGGCTCAACGAAGGCTTCACCAGCTACGTGGAGAACCGAATCGTCGAGGAGCTGTTCGGCAAGGCCCGCGCCGACATGGAGTTCACGATCAGCCGCAACGGCCTGCGCGAAGAGCTCAAGGAAGTGCCCGAGGCGCAGCAGGTGCTGATGCTGCCGGCGCGCGAAGGCTCCGACCCCGAGGAAGCGCTGGGCGCGGTGGCCTACGACAAGGGCGCGTGGTTCCTGCAGTTCCTGGAGCAGCGCTTCGGCCGCGAAAGCTTCGACCCCTTCCTGCGCGCCTGGTTCGACCAGCACGCCTTCCAGTCGGCCACCAGCGAACAGTTCCTGGCCTTCCTGGAAAGCGAGCTGATGACAAAGCAGCCCGAGGCCGTCACCCGCGAGGAAGTGATGGCGTGGATGACCGCGCCGGGCATCCCCGATTTTGCGCCGAAGATCGAGTCGCCGCGTTTCGCCGCGGTGGACGCCGCGCGCGCCGACTGGCTGGAAAGCCGCGAGGCTGCCCGCGACCTGCGCACGGCCGAGTGGACCACGCAGGAGTGGGTGTACTTCCTCGAAGGCATGCCGGAGTCGCTGGAACCGGCGCAGATGGTCGAACTCGACCAGGCCTTCCGCTTCACCGGCACCGCGAACGGCGAACTGGCGCAGCGCTGGTACCCGCTGTCCGAACGCAGCCAGTATTTCGAGGCGCGGCCGGCGATGTCGCTGTTCCTGCGCAAGATCGGCCGCCGCAAGCTGATCATGCCGACCTATGAGGCGCTGGTCGCCAGCGAAGAAGGCCTGGCCTTTGCAACGCAGGTGTACGCGATGTCCAGGGCCGGCTACCACCCGATCACCCGTGGCTCGGTGGAGTCGCTGCTGGCCAAGGCCCGCAAGGCCGCCGACGCAGGAACGCAATGACCTCCGCGCGCCCGGCGAGCTCGCGCAACAAGCTGCTGCTGGCCGGCGCCCTGGGCGTCACCATCGGTGCGATCGGGCTGGCCGCCAGCGCGCCCGAGCGCCTGCTGCAGGCCGAGTTCGCGCGCCAGCGCTGGCTCGCCGGCGCCGATCCGCTGGATTTCGAAGTCGCCGGCCATCGCTGGGCCAGCGTCGCCGCCGGCCCGCGTGACGCGCCGGTGCTGGTGCTGGTGCACGGTTTCACCGGCAGCAAGGAGAACTGGCTGCCGCTGATGCGCGAGCTGTCGCGCACGCACCGTGTGATCGCGGTGGACCTGCCCGGCTGGGGCGAAAGCGACCGCCTGTCGGGGGCCGACTACGGCCCGGTGGCGCAGGCGGCGCGGCTGGCCGCTTTCATCAAGGCGCTGCCGCAGGCGCCGGAACTGGTGGTCGGGCATTCGATGGGCGGACAGATCGTCGGCCTGCTGGCTGCGCGCCATCCCGAAACCGCGCCGCGCATCGTGCTGATGTCCTCGGCCGGCGTGCGCTACGAAGAAAACGCCTTCGCCAATGCGGTGCTGGCCGGCGACAACCCCTTCCAGGTGACGAACCGCGCCGAGCTCAAGCGCTACCTCGGCATCGTCTTCGCCGACCCGCCCTTCGTGCCCTGGCCGGCCAGCGAAGCGCTGGTGCGGCGCCGGCGCGCCGACGCCGATTTCGAACAGCGCGTGCTCGACGGCATCGGCCGCGGCCCGGACGCGTTCGCGCTGGAAGCGGAGCTCGGCAACATCAGCGCGCCGACCCTGCTGCTGTGGTGCCGCGAAGACAAGGTCATCGACATCAGCGCCGCCGAAGTCTTCGCCAAGGGCCTGCCGCAAAGCCGCACCGTCATCCTCAGCGGCTGCGGCCACATGCCGATGATGGCCCAGCCCCGCAACGTCGCCGAAGCCCTCCGCAATTTCATGTAGGAGCGCCTTCAGGCGCGAATCTTTTGACACTGCTTTTGGCAAAGAAAAACTTCGCGCCTGAAGGCGCTCCTACAAGAGCAAAAAAAGGCCGCCCGGAGGCGGCCTTTTTCGTCACTGCCGGGCGAACTTATTCGCCGGCGCGCGACGCGTCGCGGGCGGCCTTGAAGGCATTGCCCTCGACGTAGTTCGGCCAGGCCTCGTTGCCGGCCAGTTCGCGGCCGACGCCGTACAGCGCCTGCAGGTCCTGCACGACGCCGCGCAGGTCCCAGTTCGGATCGTACTCGTCGGCGGCCTTGTGGTAGGCCACGGTCTGGTAGTTGGCCTGGATCTCGCGGCCGTACTCCTTGCCCTTTTCGACGTGGTCGATGCCGCCCTTGGCGTACAGCGCCGGCACGCCGTACTTGGCGAAGCTGAAGTGGTCGGAGCGGAAGAAGAAGCCCTTCTCGACGCCGTCCTCCTCGACCAGGGTGCGGCCCTGGGCGTCGGCGATCGGACGCAGCACCTCGTCAAGTTCGCTGTTGCCGAGGCCAATGACCACGAAGTCCTTGGTCGGGCCGACCACCGACATCGCGTCCAGGTTCACCACCGCCACCGTGTCCTTGAGCGGGATCACCGGGTTGGCGGCATAGTACTTCGAACCCAGCAGGCCCGACTCTTCAAGCGTCACCAGCAGGAACACCACTGAACGCGCCGGCTTCGGGTCTTGCACCGTGAACGCCTCGGCGATCTCCAGCACGCCGGCCACGCCGGTGGCGTTGTCGATGGCGCCGTTGTAGACGTGGTCCTCACCCTCGGAACCGGCCGACACCGCGTTGCCGTCGCCGCCGTGGGTGGCGCTGTGGTCGCCCAGGTGGTCCCAGTGCGCGGTGTAGACGATGGCTTCGTCCGGACGCTCGCTGCCCGGCAGCTTGGCCAGGATGTTGCGCGAGCTGCTTTGGTTGATGGTCGAGTTCAGCGTGGCGCTGAAGGTGGCGTCACCCAGGTCGACGGCCTTGAAGCCGGGCTGGTTGGCGGCGGTGCGCTGCGCGGCGAGGTCCAGGCCGGCGTCGGCGAAGAGCTTCTCGGCCACTTCGCCGGTGATCCAGCCCTGCATCGGCAGGCGCGGCTCCGGGTCGTCGGCAACGGTCAGGTCGTACTGCGCACCGGACCAGCTGTTCTTCACCACGTCCCAGCCGTAACCGGCGCCGGAATCGTCGTGGATGATCAGCGCGGCGGCGGCGCCCTGGCGGGCGGCCTCTTCGTACTTGTAGGTCCAGCGGCCGTAGTAGGTCATCTTCTTGCCGCTGAAGAGATCGGCGCTGTCGACGTGGAAGCCCGGGTCGTTGACCAGCATGACGACGGTCTTGCCCTTCACGTCCAGGCCTTCGTAATCGTTCCAGCCGGCTTCCGGCGCGTTCACGCCGTAGCCCACGAACACCATCTCGCTGGCGTCAACCTTCACTTCCGTCTGGGCGGTGCGGGTGCCCAGCGCCATCTGGGTGCCGAAGGCCAGCGGACGGTCTTCACCGCCGAGCGTGATCTTCGCGCTGGAGGTCGATTCGTCGGCGGTGGTTTCCACCATCGCCACCTCCTGGAACCAGCTGTCGCCGTTGCCCGGCTGCAGGCCCAGGCGCTCGAACTGCGCGACCAGGTAGTCGGCGGTCATCTGCTCGCCGGGGGTGCCCGGGGCGCGGCCGCCGAATTCATCGGAGGACAGCACCTTCACGTGCGCCGCGAAGTCTTCGGCGGAAATCTCCGGGCCGAAGCCGTGGTCGGCCGACGGCGCGGCGGTCGCGGCCGGGGCCGCGGCGGTGTCCGCGGACTCCGCAGGCTCGGGCGCCGGGCTGCAGGCCGACAGGGCCAGCGCCGCGGCGGCAAAAAGCAGGGTGTGTTTCATGCGTGGGGTCTCCAGCTGAACGGAAACCCCGATTCTAGCCCCATCCCGGGGGTCGTGTAGGAGCGCCTTCAGGCGCGAATTTCTGCTTTGCCGAAGGCAAAGGCTTCGCGGCTGAAGCCGCTCCTACAGGAGGGGAGGTCAGTCCTCGCGCGGCGCATCCGGACTGTCGATCATCCGCGGCGAGACGCCGCTCTGCTTGCCCACCTTCGCGTCCGGGTGCACGTAAAGCTCGACTTCATGTTCGAACACCATCTCGCCGCCCACCACCGAACCGGCGCCGATCACGATGCGCGGCAGGCGCTTGCGGCCGGTCGACCACCAGCTGCGGTTGGGTTTCTCGACGAGCAGGCCGCCGCGCACGGTGGAGGCTTCAAGCGTGATGTCGCCCTGGGTCGTCACCACCTTGCCGCCCACTTCCGCCCGGTCGAAATGCAGGCTGCCGTTGACGTTGCCGACGTCGCCGCCGACCACCACGCCGGGATGGACGCGCACGCCGCCGTTCACGGCTTCCACGTCGCCGGTCACCCGGGCATCGCGGCCCAGCTTCACGGCGCCGTTCACGACGTCGATTTCACCAACGGTGGCGCCTTCCTCCAGCTCGATGCCGCCGTTCACGGTCTCGGCGGAACCCACCTTTGCGTTGGCCTCGATGAGGATGGCGCCGTTGACGGTGTCGGCCTTGCGCACGGTGGCGCCCTCGCGGATGGTGACGCGGCCGTTCAAGCTTGAAACCTCGCCGTACTCGCGCCCGGCTTCGGCGGTGACGGCTCCGTTCATTTTCTCGATGTCCTGCTCGGCGAACGCGGGCGCGGCGGCCAGCGCCAGCGAGAGCGACAGGGGAACCAGGACGGCGAGGGGGCGAATACGCATGGCGGGACTCCTTGGAAAGTACCGGGTCTGATGCCGCACCCGGGGCAGGGGTTTAAAGCCCCGACAGCCCCACTATCCCCGCCGGGGCTACAATTCGCCCGTGCCACACGTCCCGGAGCCTGCCTTGTCTGCCGCCAACCGCCCCAAGCCCCTGCTGCTGCTGATCCTCGACGGCTGGGGCCATCGCGAAGACCCCACCGACAACGCCCTGGCCCAGGCCCGGCTGCCCAACTGGCGCCGCCTGCTGGCCGACTGCCCGCACACCCTGGTGCACACCGAAGGCAGGCACGTGGGCCTGCCGGACGGCCAGATGGGTAATTCCGAAGTCGGCCACATGAACATCGGCGCCGGCCGCATCGTCTACCAGGACCTGACCCGCGTCGACGCCGCCATCGAAGACGGCAGCTTCTTCGAGAACACCGAACTCGTGGCCGCCTGCCGCGCCGCGAAAGCCGCCGGCGGCACCCTGCACCTGTTCGGCCTGCTGTCGCCGGGCGGCGTGCACAGCCACGAAGACCACCTGTTCGCGATGATCGAACTGGCCCGCCGCGAAGGCGTGGCCGACATCGCCGTGCACGCCTTCCTCGACGGCCGCGACATGCCGCCGCGTTCGGCCGAACCAAGCCTGCAGCGCCTGCACGCCCTGTGCGATGAAGGCGACGTGCGCGTGGCCACGGTGATCGGCCGCTACTACGCGATGGACCGCGACCAGCGCTGGGATCGCCTCGAGCGCGCCTGGAAAGCCATCGTCGAAGCCGACGCCGACGACACCGCCTCCGACGCCGTCACCGCGCTGCAGGCCGCCTACGGCCGCGACGAGAACGACGAGTTCGTGCTTCCCACCGTCATCCGTGGCCACCACCCGATGCGCGACGGCGACGCCGTGGTGTTCATGAATTTCCGCGCCGACCGTGCCCGCCAGCTCACGTCCGCTTTCGTGGACCCGGCATTCGACGGCTTCGCGCGCCGCGTGCCGAAGCTTGGCCGCTTCGTCTGCCTCACCGAATACGACGCGAAGCTGCCGGCTCCGGTCGCCTTCGGCCCCGAAGACCTGAAGAACACGCTGGGCGAAGTGCTCGCCGCCAACGGCCTGAGCCAGCTGCGCATCGCCGAAACCGAAAAGTACGCGCACGTCACCTTCTTCATGAGCGGCGGCAAGGAAGCGGTGGTCGAAGGTGAAGACCGCGCGCTGATCCCGTCGCCCAAGGTCGCCACCTACGACCTGCAGCCGGAAATGAGCCTGCCCCAGCTCACCGCGCGCCTGACCGACGACATCCGCGCGCGCAAACACGACGTGATCATCTGCAACATCGCCAATCCCGACATGGTCGGCCACAGCGGCATCCTGGCCGCCGCCATCCAGGCCGCCGAGGCCGTCGACCACGCACTTGGCGCCATCCGCGGCGCGCTGGAAGACGTGGGCGGCGAAATGATCGTCACCGCCGACCACGGCAACCTGGAAATGATGCGCGACCCGGACACCGGCCAGCCGCACACCTCGCACACCGTCGGCCCGGTGCCCTTCGTCTACTGCGGCCGCAAGGCGCGGCTGCACGACGGCGGCGCGCTGCGCGACATCGCGCCGACCCTGCTGGCCCTGCTGGGCCTGGCCCAGCCGGCCGAGATGAGCGGCCGCTCGCTGGTGGAGCTGGCTTGATCCGTCGCCTGGTGCTGGCGGCCTGCCTGGCCCTGCTGGCCGCGCCGGCCTTCGCCCAGTCGACCGACCGCGAGAAAAAGGAAGCCGCCGCCGAACAGCGGCTGCAGGCGCTGCGCCAGCAGATCAAGGCCATCACCGCCGAACAGCGCCAGCTCGAAGGCGAACGCAGTGAAGCCAGCAAGGCCCTGCGCGAAGCCGACGCCCAGGTCGGCGACGCCGTGCGCGCCCTGCGCCGCACCGAAGCCGGCATCGCCACCACCGAAACCGAACTGCGCGACCTGCAGGCGCAGCAGGCCCGGCTTGAGGCCGGTCTGTCCGAGCAGCGCGAAGCCCTCGCGGCACTCGTGCGTTCGGCCTACGCCCTCGGCCGGCACGAACAGCTCAAGCTGCTGCTGGCCCAGGACCGCATGGCCGACCTGGCCCGCGTGCTGGCCTACCACCGCTATTTCCAGGCCGACCGCCAGGAGCGCATCGCCGGCCTGCTCGACGAGCTGCAGGCCCTGGCCACCGTCGCCCAGCGCATCCGCGACCAGCGCGACGTGCTGGCCGCGGCCCTGACCCAGCAGCAGGCCGACCTCGATGCCCTGGAAGCCCAGCGCGCCGATCGCGCCAAGGTGCTGGCCAACCTCGAATCGGGCTTCAAGGGCCGGGCCGCACGCCTGGCCGCGCTCGGTCGCGACGAAAAAACGGTGGTCAAGCTGCTCGAACAGCTGCGCGACGCCGTCGCCGACATCCCGCGGCAGGTGGACGACACCCGGCCCTTCGCCAGCCGCCGCGGGCAGCTGGGCAGGCCGCTGGCCGGAACCGTGCTCGCGGCTTTCGGCGGCAAGCTGCCCGACGGCCGCAGCAGCGACGGCTGGCTGGTGGCGGGCACCGCCGGCGCCGAGGTGCGCGCGGTGGCCCCGGGGCGGGTGGCGTTTTCCGACTGGCTGAAGGGTTACGGCCTGCTGGTCATCGTCGACCACGGCGACGGCTGGATGAGCCTCTACGCCTTCAACGACGCCCTGCTCAAGGACGTCGGCGACTGGGTGCGCGCCGGCGATCCGCTGGCCACGGTCGGCAGCTCCGGTGGCCAGGGCCGCCCGGCCCTGTACTTCGAACTGCGCCGCAACGGCCAGCCCCAGGACCCCAAGCCCTGGTTCAAACCCTGAATCCGGCACCCCCGTAGGAGCGCCTTCAGGCGCGAATCTTTTGACTTGGCCCCTGGCCAGGAACAAATTCGCGCCTGAAGGCGCTCCTACACGCGCTTACGGGCGCATAATCCGGTGATGCGCCACTTGGTTGCCCTGAGCTTCGCCCTGCTCCCCGCCCTGGCCCTCGCCCAGGCGCAGGCGCCCGTCGCCGCGCCGGTGGATCCCACCGACCCGGTCGTGGCGCAAACGCAGCCGGCCGATGTCCCGCTGGCCGAAATCCGCCGCTACGTGTCCGTCTACAACGCGGTCAAGGACGCCTACGTCGAACCGGTGGACGACCAGCGCCTGATGAAGTCTGCGCTGCGCGGCCTGCTGTCCGACCTCGACCCGCACAGCGCCTACCTCGAAAAGGAAGCCGCCGAGGCCCTGCTCGACGACACCCGCGGCGAATACGTCGGCATCGGCGTCGAAACCGAGCGTCGCCCCGACGACACGCTGCTGGTGGTCGCCCCGATCGACGGCACGCCCGCGCACCGGGCCGGCCTGCGCGCCGGCGACATCATCGTCGCGATCGACGGCGAACCGCTCAGCGGCAACACCAGCCCGCACCACGACCTGCGCGGCGACGCCGGCGAGCCGGTCACCATCACCCTGACGCGCGTCGGGGCGGTCGATCCGATCGACCTGACCATCGTGCGCGAGGCCATCACCGTCACATCGGTTTCCAGCCGCCTGCTCGAGCCCGGTTACGCCTACCTGCGCATCAGCACCTTCCAGACCGACACCGGCCCGCAGATGCGCCGCCAGCTGCGCAAGCTGGCCGGGGACACCGGCGACGCCCTGCGTGGCCTGGTGCTGGACCTGCGCTCGAACCCGGGCGGCCTGCTCAGCGCCGCGGTCGAAGCCGCCGATGCCCTGCTTGACGAGGGCCTGATCGTGCGCACCCAGGGCCGCCTGCCGTATTCGAACGCCAGCTTCCACGCCAAGCCGGGCGACCTGATCAAGGGCGCGCCGGTCATCGTGCTCGTCGACACCGGCACCGCCAGCGCCGCCGAGGTGCTGGCCGGCGCGCTGCGCGACCACGGCCGCGCCAGCGTCATGGGCTCGCGCACCTACGGCAAGGGCTCGGTGCAGACGGTCGTGCCCCTGGACAACGGCGATTCGATCAAGCTCACCACGGCGCGGTATTACACGCCCAGCGGCAGCTCGATCCAGGCCCGCGGCATCCGTCCCGACATCGTGCTGCGCGGCGAAGCCGCCCGCGGCCTGCGCGAACAGGACCTGGCCGGACACCTGGCCGGCGAGGGCGAGTCCGTGGCCAAGGCCGGCGAAGTGATCGAAGGCGACATCGCCATCGGTCGCGCGCTCGATGCGCTCAAGGGCGGCGCCGCCACGGCACGGGCGCGGCGCCGGTTCTGAAGCGGGGCACTACTACCAGGGCAGGGGCTCGCGGAACCCGGTGCTCAGTCCTTATCCGTAACCAAGGTAAAACCACCATCGAATATTCGCGGCAGGTAGCTCTCCACGAATGCGATTGCGGCTTGTACGTCCCGGCACTTGAACTCGATTTCATCCTGGCTGTCGCCGACCCAGGAACCCAGCCGGTGCTGGGTGAACGCTTCCATCAGGGCATTGAAGACCGGCTGGAAGTCGTGGTCGGGGCAATCGCGTCCCGAGGGCGAGAGCACGATGGTCAGTCGCCGGCTTGCCTTGCCTTTCGAAAAGGTCTCGTAGCGATAGTAGAGGTCGACGTCCTGCTGGCTTGCTTCCGGAAAAGCCGGGAAGTTACCGGCAGGCACAACCTCATGCGTTGATTCCAGCGCCGCGACGACGGCTTGCCCTGCCTCCGCTCTGCGCGCGACCGCGCCCAGTGCCAGCAGCCCCGCCCGGAGAATGCGCCATCTGATCTCGTCTTCCGACGCATCCAGGGCCTCGCGCGCGTCGAAAAGCACGGTGACGCTGACCGTTCCCTTTTCGAAGATCGGCTCACCAGCCACCGCCTCCCGGTCGGAGGCAAGAGTTGTGAGCCTGATCTCCCGAAGTTTTGGAGCGCCGTCGACCAGCCCGCATCGCAACGCGCTTCCGAACAGTTCGCAGTCCACTCCCCGCACCCGGCCGAGGCGATTGCGTACACGACCGGTCTTGATGGTCGGGAAGTCGACACCAAGGTTGGAGGAGAGGCGAAAACGCCGGGTTGCGTCGGTCGTGCTCTTCATCGGCTGGCGATCCTGGACGACGGCCGAACCTGCACCACGAGCGCCACGCCGCCGACGATGGCCAGCGCGGCCAGGGCCAGCCGCAGTGTCGCAGGCTCGCCCAGCAAGGAGACTCCCGCGATGGCCACCAGCAGTGGCACGAGCAACTGCAGGGTGGCGGCCGCACTGGGCCGCAGCGTGGGCAGGACGGTGTACCAGACCGCGTAGCCCAGCCCGGATGCCAGGGCGCCGGAAGCAAGCGCGTAGCCCACGCCAGCGGGGTCGAGCCGAATATCCTTGACCATCAGAAGACTCCAGACCACCGCGAACGGCAGGCAGCGAGTGAAGTTGCCGGCCGTCACGCGAATGGCATCGCCGCCGCCCTGTCCGCGCAAGGAATACACCCCCCAGGCCACGCCGGCCACCACCATCATCGCCGCCGGTCCCGGCGGTGGTGCCGTCAGCCCCGGCAGCAGCAGGCCGGCCAGGCCCGCTATCGCCAGCGCCAGGCCCAGCCATTGCCAGGCGGCCAGTCGTTCGCCGCGCCACAGGCCGCGGCCGATCATCGTGACTTGCACCGCGCCGAACAGCAGCAGGGCGCCGGCACCTGCTTCAAGTTGCACGTAGGCAAACGAGAAGAACGCCGCGTAGGCGAACAGCGCCAGCGCGGATCCCCACCGCCCGTGGCCTTCGGCACCCTTCCGGAACAGGGTCGCCAGCACCCACAGCACCAGCGCGCCGGAGGCCAGCCGCAGCGCCGTGAAGCTGGCCGGATCCATGGCGCCGTCGCGCAGGGCCAGCCGCGCCAGCACGGAATTGCCGGCGAAGGCCAGCAAGGCCAGGCTCACCGCAAGGGCCAGGCGCGGGCCGCGCAGGGCGGGGGATGGGGTCATGGGAAGGATTCAGGCCGAGCAGGGTCCGCCGCAGTCTGGCGAAGCACGGCCGGTGCGTCTAGGATTTCCCGACCGGGCCCCTTGCAGGCCGGGATGTGCCGAGCGGCAGCTTGAACTGCCCGCCGGATTTCAGACTTTCCTGGGGAAAAAAAATGACGTTGAAGATCGTGCTGATGGCCGCTGGCGTGTTCGCCCTTGCGGCGTGTTCGGGCGGCGGTGGTGGTTCCGGCGGCGAGCCGGTGACGGAGTCCGAGTGCCGCCAGATGTTCGAGAAAGGCGCCGAGCTGCAGGGCATTCCCGGCGGCGTAATGGACGAGCTGATCGTCGCAGCCGCGAAGGAATGCGTGGAAAGCGGCAAGGTCACCAAGGAAGACTACCGCTGCGTGATGGCCGCCACGTCGCCCAGCGAATCGCGGGCCTGCAACGTCGCGATGTAACTGCTGCACCGGGCGGGCAGCCCGTCTGCAGGCCGTCAGATCCAGCGTCTGACGGCCTGCATGTAGCGCGCGTAGGAATCACCGAACTTGCGCAGCAGCAGCCGTTCTTCCGGAATGATCTGGAAGGCCGTGATGTAGGCGCAGAAGATCGCCACCGCAACCAGTGACACGGCATTGGCGAGATAGACGCAATAACCCAGCAGGATCAGCGCCATGCCCACGTACATCGGGTTGCGGGTGAAGGCGTAGGGACCGGCCTGGACGATGGCGGTGGACTTGTCGGGCGAGAGCGGGTTGATCGTGGTCCTGGCTTTGCGGAAAACCACGAGGCCCGACAGGTCGAGCGAAATGCCGGCGACCGCCAGGGCCAGCGCGATCCACGTCCGGTAGGGCGACGCATACCCGGCATCGGGCAGGTAGCGGGCGATGGTCCAGGCCAGGCCGGCGCAAACCAGGCCCACGATGGGCGGCGGAATCTTGTGGTCAAGCAGTGACATGGGCGGTTCTTGCCTCCCTGGGAATCGCGCTTACGCGACCGGGTGCTACTTTCGCCAGTAGTCGTTGGCCGCGGCAATCGTCTGGAAGTTCAGGGCGATCACATGCGACGCGGCCGTGAGGCCGTCGGCGGAGTTCGCGTAATCGGCGCGAAGCTGCTTGAGCACACCTGGATCGGGCTGCGTGTACTTCACGCCGCGACGGCTGAGCACGATCGCGAGCTCAAAGCCGGCCTGCGGCGTGTCGGTGATCAGGGTTGTCAGCCATGCGTCCGTCATCGTCGCGTCCTCCGCGTAGGGTTTGTCAAAACCTTACCAGCTTGACCGGGCCTCTGGGCCCAGGACCGTGTGTGTTCCGCAGGCGGGGCGGACTCAGGGTGCCGACCACTCGTGCCTGGCGAAATCCTTCAGCCACTCATTCCCCTGAGCAGGCCAGATGTGGCCGGCGCCATAGAGGCCGAACACGAACGGGGCGCCGCCCGCTGCCGGCGACTGCAGCTGGCAGCAGCCCATGAACGGTTCCAGCGGCCCCTTGCCGCGATTGTGCCGCGCCAGGGCCTCGACGGTACCTGCCCAGCTTTCCTTGTACCGCCGGTCTTCCCCGCGGCCAAAGAGGTAGAGCACGGGCTTGGGCGGCGAATCACTGGCGAACCCCGGCATGACGCTGCCAATGACGGTAAACGTCGCGAACGCCTCCGGCCGTTCGGCCAGGAGCAACAGGACGAAGTGGCCGCCATTCGAAAATCCGGCCACATGGGTATCCGCGGGTCGCGTCCCGTAGCGCGTGGCCATTTCCTCAAGCAGGCGATCGGTCAGCACCAGGTCGCGATCCCCCTGGTCCCCAACGCGGACCTGCCAGCCGCGCGAGGGCGAGGATTCGCGCTTCTCGCCGCGCGGGTAGGCGACGATGGCGTCCGGCCAGTCCTTGTGCAGCCGCACGGCGTTCGCGAACGCCCGGTCGTCGTCGCCCCGCCCGTGGAAAACCACCACCAGCGGGCGCGGCCCGGAGGCGGGCGAATCAGGGACGACGACGAGCACGCGGCGCGTCAGGCCGTTGATGTCGAACTCAAGGAACTGCTCGGCGGCCCGCGTAGTCTGCGCCGCGCCCAGGAGCAGGGCGGCGCCCAACAGCCATCCGGGCAGGGCAAGCCTCACGGTGGTTTCACCTGCATCCGCTCGTGGCTCCTCCGACTCTGGCCAACAACGCCAGCCTGGACGTTCAGGATTGGCGCCGGCCGGGCTGCCAAAGCACCGCGGCCACCAGCCCGATGGTGACCGCCAGCGCCTGCTGCAGCAGCGGGCTGTCGGTCATCTCCAGCGCAAGCTTGTGCCCGAAGTAGTAGGCGACCAGGGTCGCCGCACCCGTGGAAAGCCGGGAAAACGCCTGCCTCCGCCGCGCGATACGCGCCTGCGCCCTGGCACTTTCTTCACGCGCGGGGCCGAGCAGCTTCTCGGCAACCGATTCAGCCTGGTCGGGTGACATCAACGGATCCATGCGGGGGACTCCCTGTGAACAGCCGCGAAGGAATCATCAGGTGGGACGAACGTTCATGTGGCGATGCTCACCGCCGCAGCGGCAAGAACAAGCAACACTGCAAGCAAGAGCAACGACACCCAGCCAAATCCAACCTGGCGCGGGTCCAGCCCGGCGGGTGAAAGATCCAGCAAATTGTGCCGCAGCGCAAAAACGCCGCCCAGCAACATGCCGACGCCGAGGAGCCCGAAATTGAGCTGCCCGGACTCTGCGCCGCGACCAAGGAACCAGGCTCCAAACCCCAGGAGGGGAAGCGCCCAGAGCCGATGGAGTTTGCTGGTTTGCGTACTGCGCATGTCCGACATCAGCCCTGGCACCTGGGGTCAATCCGCGCAGCATACAGGCAAGCGGCAGAAGTATCGGATTACCTTCATGGTGTCCTTCACGCCATACACGCCTGGAATGCCAACCCCGCCGCGACGCCGGCAAGGGCTCCGAGGAGGATGTCCGCCGGGACATGGCGGCGCAACGCAATGCGGGACCAGGCCACAGCCACCGCCACCAGCATCAGTGCGAATGCCGCCACGAGGTCCGGCCAAACCAGGAGGGAAGCGAACGCCGCGAAGGCAACATGCAGCGACAGTTTGGCCACGTGCCGAAGTACATGGCCGGCGGCGACGATGAGGCCGGAAAGGCCAGCGGCCATAGAAATCCCGAGGGGGAGCCCGGCGAACCAAAGCGCGCCAGCCGCCAACACAAGGCCGACGCTGACGCGGGTATTCAATTGGGCTCTCTCGGCGGGCACCGAAGCATCGATGTGGACCCAGTCGGCGCGATGCGCCTTGTAGACGCTGTAGCCCAGCACCGCAGCGCCGCAGGCCAGCGAAACAGCGAGTGCGGCAAGGCCGGTTTCGCCGGGCGACGCGATCACGGCGGCTGCGGGCATCAGCACGGCAGGGTGGCCCGCGATGGATAGTGCTCGTGCCAGCGAATCAACCATTGCCGCCCGGTGCCGGATCAACACGGCGAGTGTGCCGCCCCCGGAATGCTACAAGGTTCAACGCCCGCCGAACTCGGTCCAGACGTTTTCGCGGCCTACTCGACGTTCCCACGCAGCGTACTGCCCGACAAGGGGCCTGGCGTAGTCGGGGAGGTCGAAGGACGGCGGCGCGCTCACGAAGAACGGCATGCCCTCCTTGAACCAGGCCGGCGTGCGCTCCCTGCCACGAAGGCCCAGCTCCTGGGCCTGGAGCATATGGATGAACTCATGCTCGACGATGTAGGTTTGCCACGACTCTGGCGGTATCACCACGCCAAGATGCAACACGGTGATGCCACGCCCGATCCCGCCGAAGGACTCGTAGCAGGCTCGGGTTGAGCAGAAGACAGTGCGGGGCGGGACCCTGAGCGGGCGAAGCTTGCGCGCGACATTCGACCTTGCATCCGAATGCAGCTGCTGGGCGGCCGGCAACGCAGCCATGTCATCGACGCAGACCGAGTCGACGCAGGTGACCCCGTTCAGCTGTGGCGCAATGATGCGAACGGGCTTGAAGAACGCCCAAGCCCCGATCGGGACCAAAGCCGCAAAAAGAGCACCGGCAAGCACCAGGATGCGATTACGGTTCATGCGCGGCTATATTCCAGATCCCCGCCTTTCCACGCAGAATATCTGCCCTTAAAGGGCTGAGTCGAAGGCGACGGGGTCGGGTCCCCGAAGGATGTCCGCGGCACCACCCGGGGCTGCAAGCAGGAAGGCCAGGGATGTCAGCAATGCTTTCATGGGTTCTCGTCCGGGAACGGGGAATACGTCTTCTCACGGCTCCGGTAGCCATAGGCTACGGCTAGCAGGTAGAACACCACGTGGAAAAGTGGGACAACCCACACCGGTGGAATGACGAGCGCGCCATGTAGCGAATCCGTCGCCCACATGTAGAGCGCCACAATCGACGGCAACGGCATGGCCCAGCCGGTGTCGTGCGACTGCCCGCCAGCGACTGACCAACCCAGGATGCTGCAGAACAGCAACGTTCGCCAAAGTAGCCCGGCGCCGGTGACCTGCTGCCTGTAGCCGTAGCGGTACCCCAGCCAGACCAGGATCCAGAGGGGGCCGCCAAAGTACAGTGCCAAGGGGACGAGGGCGGAGATGTCGGGCATCAGGGAATGGTCGCGGTCGAACGCCTGGGGGTGCGGCGATCATAACTTCTCGTTGACCCTCAATCCGTTCCTTTTGAGGATGTAGGCCGGATTGCCCACGACGACGCAGTCGTCAGGGACGGACTTGGCGACGACGGCTCCTGCCCCGACCGTGACGCCATTGCCAATTGAAACTGGCCCGACGACGATTGCACCCGCGCAGACTCTTACATTGTCTCCGATCGTGGGGCTGCCCTTGTCCGTGGTGCCAATGGTCACCTGCTGGTTGATCCAGCAATTCTTGCCCATGGCGACGTCAGTGACGATGGTCGCGAAGCCATGCTCGATATAGAGCCCCGGGCCGCAACTTCTCATGCCCAGGTGCAAGCTGGGCAGAGGGGGATAGAGGCGATGGAGAATCCTGCTTGCGGTTCTCTCCGATCCAACGCGATAAAAGAATACCGACCTGAATTCCAGGTTGAACAGGAACAGGCCGAGGATTGTATTGGGGTGCGAGCCACAAGCCACAAACCGTGAGTGATCGGCCTTGATCAGTGCGAAGACCATTGGGTCATCACAACACCTGCGCAGCAATGCGGCAGCGACCTTTCTTTTCAGTAGCCTGAGAGCTGAAATCATGTCTTGGGTTTCGCCCTGGCGTTCTGAGTTGAGCCGCGCCGAAGGCGGCGGCTTGAATGATTGGTTAGGCCTTGAATGATTGGTTAGGCCGCCGATTTATGCGGGATCTCCCAGCCTGGAAAAACAAGAACCGCAGGGTGGCAGCGAAGTGCGATAGCCAGGACCTTCGCCCGCTCAACGCCGAGATTGACCCGACCGTTCTCGATGCTGGAAATCGTCGTTTGCGGGATGCCGCATAGCTCCGAGAGCTGGGTCTGGCTGAGTCCCTGCAATTCACGAATGATGCGCACCGACTCTCCAGGGGAGACGTCCACGCGCTTTTTGGCAGGGCTGAAGTTGCGCATTAGCTTTTCCCATAGTCATGAGGGGTGACACGGACCACTTGAACGAGTAGCGCGTCAGCCACAACCTTGTAGATGACACGCCACTGCTCATTGAGCCGGGAAGAACGAAATCCCTTCCACTTGCCTCTAAGCGGCTCGTCGCGAAAGCCCTTGATGGCGCGAAGGCCCGGCGGCCCTGACAAGCTGGCAATGTCCTTCCATTTTTCGTACCGCTTAAGGATGTCCACCGGGACGCGGCCAGACAGCTCTTTGTCTACATCCCGGTGTTCTTCGATTCGCCACATACGCAATTATGTCTAGACGCAATATGGTCTGTCAAGGTGCCCAAGGGCGAGGCCTAACACCTGAGGTAGGCGGCGCCGGCCGCGATAGTCGGTTTACCGGAATAGGCGGTCCGGCGTCCGTTTGAACGAATAGTTAGGCGACGTCCTGCGGGCTGATTGCGGTGCGCAGAAGTAAGGCGTACGCAACAAGAGCAAGGGTTCGGAGCGCAACACCAATGAGCTCGAAGATCGTAGGACCGTAGTGTTCCGCGAAATATGACGCAGGCAATAGAAAGCCCAGACAAATGCAAATGTACTTTGCGGCTTTCGTTGGTAAGGCGCGTGCAAGGTAGATGGCAGGCAGGATGAAGCTGATGGAGAGCCATGGCACCAGAAATTGGCCAGCAACCAACAGGTCGCGAGAGTGCTTGGCTGCATGTTCGCCGTATCGCGCGGAAGCAACGAGAGGGCTGGCGAAGCCGAATGCATTGACCACGAACGTGGTCAGAATCACCGCCACGACAAACCAGAGCAGAGAGCTTCGAATGGACGTATAGATCATTGAGGAACTCACCTGAGGCGCCTAACGCCTTGAGTTAAGCCGCGCCGGCCGCGGCAATGACATGTGCCAGATATGCATCCGGCGTCGGCTTGAATGACTAGTTAGGCTCCGTGGAGCTACCTGAGGGTCTTGGTCTTGGAACATAAAGTGAGAATAGCGAGAACAAGACACCGCCAACAATCCCGCACCCGCCGTAGAACCGAGCCCGCGATGGCGAGACCTTTTCCGGCTTGTGCACGGAGGAGGCGCTAGGAACTCTAAAAACAGGCCCGTGGTAGACCGTATGCGATGGCGCGAAAACTACGGTGAGGACACCGGCAACTGCGAGGGCCGTGCCGAAGAGGAGTCCAGCTTTACTCCCTTGTCGATAGCTGAAACGCATGCCTAACGCCTTGAGCTAAGCCGCACCGAAGGCGTCGGCTTGAATGAATACTTAGGCCGCGACATCGATCAGCCCAAGCCCGGATAGCACGGCCAAGCCGCCAAGGAACATGGCAAGTGCCGCGTAGAACAAAGCCATGCCTCGACCCTTGGGGCTGGACCAATGTTCACAGAGCCAGATAAGGCCACGCAAGAAGAATGTCTTGTGGCTGAAGTAGTAGCTCGCCAGGAACATGGCGCCCCAAGCCATGAGGTACAGGCCAAGAAAAATGCTGCTCGGGCCGGGGCGAATCGGGCCTGCCTCAAGCCCGGAGGCGAGCGTGGCCACTAGCAGTACGACCAGAACAGTAATCAGGCCGCTGCCGAGTGCCACGCCTGGTTCGTTCTGTACTTGGCTTGGCTGCAACGAAGCCTCCTGGGCGGCCTGATACCTTGACCCAAGCCGCGCCGAAGGCGGCGGCTTGAATGATTGCTTAGCCCTACGAGACCAGGAAATCAAAAATCTTGGACCCGGTGCCTGCGTTCGCGCGGTATAGCTCGGTGTAGCCGCAGGTCTCACAGCTGACCGCCGTAAAGCGATTGGTTGATATGTCGAAAGCCGCCGACAAAATGCCGCCCTCGGCGCGCATCTCCCTGCGACTGTACTCAGTGCCATTGCATTTTTGGCAAGTGAATGAGGTCATGACGTTTCCGTTTTGATGTCGGACAAGATCTGCCCAGAAGAACAATAATCGGAACTCGCCTTGAGTTAAGCCGCTGGCTCACGAACACCGGCCTGCCTCAAGAACGCTTCCAGTTCCTTCGAGTCTACCTTGCGGCTCAGTCCGAACAAGTAGGATCGCCCGGACTTGGTCGTGAAGCTCAGCACCCGGAAGCTTCGCCCGGCGAGCATCGTTTCTCCCACCAAAGCGTGGCTGATCTGATCGAATGGCACGACGTCTCGACCAAGCACGATTCGATCACTTGCAATCATCACGTCGTTCGGGAGCTGAGTTATCCAAGGAAGTGTCAATGCAGTCGTCAGGCCGCTGATGCCGGCGATAAGACAAATAACGGCGAGCTCAGCGGAGCTGTCTGGGAAGGCAACGAGGAAGAGTGGCACCCCGAATAGGACCGACAGGATGATCGCCAAGGCTGGAGTGTTCATGCCAGGCATTCGGCCGCGCCGTGCCCGGGCGAAAGCAAATGGCTCGAGCCACCAAAACTTCTGGTCCCGTGCAAGTTTGATCATGAGCGGCCTGGCGCCTTGGGTTAGGCCGCGCCAAAGGCGTCGGCTTGAACTAATGGTCAGGTTGACCTGACTTCTCAGAACGTCCCGATCTTGCGCGGGCAAGGAATCCGCGACGCTCGTAAGGAGACGAGTTTCTGCGTCGTTAAAACCTCGAGTTCCGCCAAAAATGAATTCTGAGATCTTCGCGAACATGAGATGCCTTGTGGGGCCTAACACCTTGAGTTAAGCCGCGCCGAAGGCGTCGGCTTGAATGATTGGTTAGGCCTATCGAGGCCCGAAGATCTCAAAGCAGAAGCGCAAGAACCAAGGCCAAGGCCAGAAGTGCCGCCACGATGATTGCCAATAGCTGCTTTTGCTCCGAGCGAATGCTAGCCGCGTCAGTCACCTCAATTGCTCCAAACGCCCCAACTGCTACCAGTAGGACAAGGAGCGACGCGGGCCACAAGAGCAGGCCCCAGATTGATCCCCAATAGATGGCAGAGACAACCGAAGCTAAGAGCAGTGGAAACGGAGCAAATGCGAGAACAGAGGCGCCAATTACGGATGGATGAACGTGGGCGCCGCAGCCCGAGCATCGGGTCGGGAACGCTGGAGTCGCAGTAAATCGTCGGACTAATCCGATGCTGCGTTGTCCGCACGACGGGCAAGCGAACATAGGCCTAACACCTATTCGGCCCCTGACGCGGGGCGTTGCGGGTACGTTCTGACAGATCGGGGTGCCGGTCAAGCGAGAATTCCTACCCCACATCAACGGCTTGGCTGATTTGCGGGGCGGCGGCGGGCCGGCAGCATCGGTGCTTATGCATCGAACGCGACGGCCAAGTGGTTATCGGAGTGCAAACGAGACTTCCGCAGGCCGCTCGGGCGGCGAGGAGAATGCCGCCGCTGTCGGGCCGCCGGCGCGCGCTCCGCGCCTTTTGGACGAAGTTCGGCGGGTGATGCGGGTCAAGCACTACGCGATCCGCACCGAGCGGGCGTATGTGGATTGGATCAAACGGTTCATCCAGGCCAACGGGCGGCGGCATCCGCGCGAGCTCGGAGGCCGCGAGGTCGAGGCCTTCCTCTCGCTGCTGGCGGTGCGCGGGCGGGTGGCGGCGAGCACCCAGAACCAGGCGCTGGCGGCGCTGCTGTTCCTGTATCGGGAGGTGCTCGGGACCGAGCTGCCCTGGATGGACAAGGTCGTGCGCGCCAAGCGGCCCGAGCGGGTGCCGGTGGTGCTGTCGGTCGCCGAAGTGCGGGCGCTGCTGGCGGTGCTGGAAGGGCGCTCCTGGCTGCTGGCCAGCCTGCTTTACGGCACCGGCATGCGCCTGATGGAAGTGCTGCGGCTGCGCATCAAGGACGTGGATTTCGGCCGCGGCGAGATCACCGTGCGCGAAGGCAAGGGCGCCCGCGACCGGCGCACGGTGCTGCCGGTGTCGCTGGTCGAGCCGCTGCAGCGCCAGGTCGAACGGGCGCGGGCGGTGCACGCCGCCGACCTGCGCGAAGGTTTCGGGCAGGCCTGGCTGCCCTTTGCGCTGTCGCGTAAATACCCGAACGCGGGCCGCGAGCCGGGCTGGCAGTACCTGTTTCCCTCGGAGCGTCGCTCGGTCGATCCGCGCGACGGCGTCGAACGGCGGCACCACCTCGACGACCAGGTCGTCGGCCGCGCGCTCAAGGGCGCCGCCCGTCGCGTGGGGCTGGTCAAACCCGTCAGCGCGCACACGCTGCGCCACAGTTTCGCCACGCACCTGCTCGAAGCCGGCTACGACATCCGCACGGTGCAGGAGCTGCTGGGCCACAAGGACGTCGCCACCACGCAGATCTATACGCACGTCCTGAACCGGGGTGCCGGCGGCGTGCTCAGTCCGCTCGACCGCCGGTGAAACGCGCCGGTGTCAGCGCGGCTTGGCCGGCAGTGGGAACGGGGTGACCACCTTCTCGCCGGTGCTGGCGTCGCGGATGCTCAGCTGGCCCTTGCGGTCCACCTCCTCCACGCGGATCACGCTCTGCATCGGCAGGTGCAGCACGCGGGTATCGGCGAACTCGTCGCGCAGGCGTTCTTCGGTCGGGTCCACGACCACGCCTTCCTTCGCGTCGAAGACCAGGTCGGCCACTTCGGTGAAACCCCAAAGCGAACTGGCGGCCACCCGGCGCGCGTACAGCTCGTACACCTTGCCGGCATTGAGGAAAGTCACCTTGTAGAGGATGCGCGTGCTCATGGCGGCGATTATATTCCCGGCCCTAGCGGCCGCGTGAACGCCGCGCCAGCATGGGTTTCAGCGCCAGCGCGTAGACCAGCCCGACCACGAAGCCCGCCAGGTGCGCCCACCACGCCACCGCGCCGAAACTGGGGCCGACGAAGGTGAAGATCAGCTGCAGCGTCGCCCACAGGCCGATCAGCAGCGCCGCCGGCACCTTGATGAATTCCAGCCACAGGCCCAGCGGCACCACCACGCCCAGGCGCGCGCGCGGGAACAGCGCCAGGTAGGCGCCGATCACCGCCGACACGCCGCCGCTGGCGCCGATGATCGCGCGTGCCGGCGTGCCCATCAGCAGCGCCGCAGCCAGGTTCGCCAGCGCGCCACCGGCCAGGAACAGCAGCAGGTAGCGCCAGGGCCCCATCGTGCGCTCCGACGGCAGGCCGAAGATCAGAAGGAACAGCAGGTTGCCGACCAGGTGCACGGGCCCGGCGTGGATGAACAGCGCGGTGAGCAGGGTCAGCAGGCGCTCGTCGCGCAGCGCCGCGCGCCATTCGGTGACGCTGCCCGACAGCGTGCCCCAGCGCAGCAGCGTTGCGCGCCAGGCGGCGTCGTCGGGCAGCAGGAAGATCCAGATGTAGGCGCCGACCATCAGCAGCGCCAGCAGCGGCGTGGCCCAGCGCCATTGCGTGCGTCGGCGGGTCGGCAGGTCGACGAACACCGCTCAGGGCCTCGGCAGCAGCACGTCGCGGCCGCGCAGCGAAAGCACCAGGCCGTCGCGGCGGATCTCGCGGATCACCACGCCGTCGGCCGGTGTCGCGCCTTCGGCGTGCCGACGGCCGTCGAGGATCACGAAACGCTGCGCCGGGTCGTCGGCGAAGACATGCATGGTGATCTTCAGCGGCGGCAGGGCATTGCGTTCGGCGGCGGACAGGTCGGCGAGACGGGGGAGGGCGTTGGTGGGCATCGGGATCTCGCTGGCGTCGGGCTTGCCCTCACCCCGGCCCTCTCCCGCGGGCGGGAGAGGGGGAGCCGCCGCGACGTCAGCGCTCCCTACCCCGCGTGCGGGGGAGGGCTGGGGAGGGGGCAGCCCCGAAGTCTCAGGAAGCGCCCCGGCACCCGGCGCACCCTCACCCCGGCCCTCTCCCGCAGGCGGGAGAGGGGGAGCAACCGCGACCTCCGCAATCCCCGCCGTACTCGCAACCTCCGGGCTCCCTCTCCCGCCCGCGGGGGAGGGCTGGGGCGGGGGCGGACTGCCCGCCAAATCCCCCCGCGACCACTCCCTCCAGCCAAACATCGCCACCACCACCACGAACAGCACGCCCAGCGCATACGCCCACGCCGGCGCGCCGGACCCTCGGCGCCGCGGCAACGCCGCCTGCTCGACGAACAGCCCCGGCGCCTTGCCCCGCTGCCGTTCGGCTTCCGACTTCTTCAGCGCTTCCAGGATCAGCGACATCAGTCCAGCACCCGGCGCAGGCGCGGGCCCTCGTTTTCGCGGGCGGCCAGCGCCATCAGGGTTTCCGGGCCGATCACGCCGTCGGGCGCCAGGCCGTTGGCCTCCTGCAGCCGGCGCACGGCGGCGATGCTGTCGGGGTCGAGCACCGCCGGTCCGGCTTCGGCCGACTGCAGGCCGGCGCGGTCGCGCAGGCGGTCGTGGATCCAGTCGACGGCCGGGCCGCTGCCGCCGGCCACCGGGGCCGGCCACAGGAAATCCGGACCGCGCCAGAGCGTGGCGTAGTCGCCGTCCCAGCGGCGCTCCAGCGCCAGCCGGTCGGTATCGAAGCGGCCGCCGCCCAGCCACAGCCGCACGCGCAGCGCGTCGGCGCCCAGCAGCAGCGCCCAGGCCTCGTTGCCGTCGGCACGCAGGCGCAGCAGCGACGGCCGGCCCAGTGCCGCCAGTTTGTCCAGGCTCGCCCGGCCGCGGTGGCAGTACAGGCCCGGGGCCAGCACCGGCGGGCAGGCCTCGGCGCGGTCGACGGTGGTTTCGTTCGCACGCACCGTCCACAGGCCCAGGAGCTGGCCCCAGGCGGGCTGCGCCGGCGCACCGGCCAGGCGGATGCGGTCGGCCAGCTGCGCGCCGGGCAGGTAGGGCACGGCGACCAGCGCGGCCGGGGCGGTTTCGGCCGGGGGCGCGGCTTCCGGTTCGGCGTCGGGCGGCAGCGGCGTGCGCTCGCGCATCGCCAGCGCGATCACCAGCACCGCCAGCACCGCCGCCACGCCCCAGGCCAGGTTCAGTCGCGGCAGCTTCGACAGCCGCGGGGCCATGGCTTCGCGCGCGGCGCGGTCCACCCAGCGTTCGCCCACCTGCATTTCGTCGTGGGCGTAACCGGCCAGCAGCGCGCGCTCGGCGATGATGTTCACCAGCCGCGGCACGCCGCCGGCGTGGTGGTGGATGCGCTTGACCGCCAGTTTGGTGAAGGGGAACCGGCTGCCGCCCGCCACCGCGAAACGATGGCGCAGGTAGGCCTCGGTTTCGGCGCCGTCCATCGGCGTCAGGTGGAAGCGGGCGGTGACGCGCTGCGCGAGCTGGCGCAGGTCGGGGCGCGCCAGCATGTCGCGCAGTTCCGGCTGGCCCAGCAGCAGGATCTGCAGCAGTTTCTGCGTGGGGGTTTCCAGGTTGGTCAGCAGGCGTACCTGTTCCAGCGCCTCGGGGCTGAGGTTCTGCGCCTCGTCGATGATCAGCACCACGCGCAGGCCCTGCGCGTAGGCGTCGAGCAGGAAGTGGTTGAGCGCGTCCACCAGGCCCTTGAGGCTGCCGCGGCGGCCGGCGACGTCGATGCGCAGCTCTTCGCAGATCGTCTCGAGCAGTTCCACCGGGTCCAGGCGCGGGTTCAGCACCAGGGCCACGCGCACGTTTTCCGGCAGCTGCTCCAGCAGCAGGCGGCACAGCGTGGTCTTGCCGGTGCCGACCTCGCCGGTGAGCTGCACAAAACCGCCGCCGCCGCCCTGGCCGATGCCGAACAGCAGGTGCGCGAGCGCGTCCCGGTGGCGCTCGCTCAGGTAGACGAAGCGCGGGTCGGGCGTGATCGAGTACGGCGGCTCGTCCAGGCCGTAGTGCTCGAGATACATGCGAGGTCCGGGCGAAAGGGGCGACCAGCATGCCACGCCGCCCCTTCGCGCAGGAACCGCAGCCTTCCTGCCCGCGGCGGGTGGCTTTCCACGCGCCCGCGCCGTCGCTTGCCTACCGGTGGTCCGTACATGTGCCGATTCGTCGCCGGCGCCGCGGGCGGACGCTGTGCCTGCGCCACTCCGGCGCCAAGGAGAATCCCGATGATCCTGACCCGCTGCTTCGCCATCGCCGCCCTGTGGTCGGCCACCGCGTTTGCCTGGGCTGTTTCCGGCCCGGACGAAGAAACCGTCGAACGCCCGCCCGGACCGGCGGTGCTCACCGTCACCTCCGCGGTGCCTGAGGCCACCGAATTCCCCGCCGACGGCAGCACGCACCTGGTCTGGGAGGACAGCGGCGGCCGGCGCAGCCGCGCCGTGATCGCGATCGACGGCAGCCTGCGGCTGTACCTGCCTGGCGAGGGGGTGCGCGAGTTCCCGCCCCGCCCCAGGATCCTGACCGCACAGGAAGAGGCGCGCGCCAACCTCATCCTTGACCACTACTACGAACACGGCGTCGACCTGCAGAACCGCCGCGCCCGGCGCCCGGCCGACCCGCCGCGGCGCACGGTCATGCGCGGCGGCGGCGGCCTGGGCCCGCTGGTCGTGTGGATGATCTTCGACGCCTGCCTGACCGCCGAGAAGGGCCGCCAGAACGCCTGCCTCGAGGAATGCGCCTCGATCGGCATGAGCGCGCACTACCGCAGCGGCGTCTGCGGCGCCGGGTCCACCTGTGCCTGCGTGTACGTGGTCGAACGCCAGCCCGACCCGACCTGAGGGCCGGAAACACGAAGGCCCTCCGTCGGAGGGCCTTCGCCGTCGGCCGTTGTTCGCCGTCGGCCGTTGTAGGAGCGCCTTCAGGCGCGAATCTTTTGACTTTGCCTTTGGCAAAGAAAGGATTCGCGCCTGAAGGCGCTCCTACAGGAATCGCTCAGTCGTCGAGGGTCAGCAGCGAGGCGTTGCCGCCGGCCGCGGTGGTGTTCACCGTCAGCACGCGTTCGGTGGCGAAGCGCAGCAGGTAGTGCGGGCCGCCGGCCTTGGGGCCGGTGCCCGACAGGCCTTCGCCGCCGAAGGGCTGCACGCCGACCACGGCGCCGACCTGGTTGCGGTTGACGTAGCAGTTGCCCACGCGCACGGTGTTGGCGATCTTCTCCACCGTCGCGTCGATGCGCGAATGGATGCCCAGGGTCAGGCCGTAACCGGTGGCGTTGATGTCGGCCATCACCTGGTCGAGTTCGCTGGCCTCGTAGCGCAGCACGTGCAGCACCGGGCCGAAGACTTCGCGCTCGAGCTGGGATAGGTTCTTGAGTTCGTACGCGCGCGGCGCGAAGAAGCAGCCGTTGGCGGTGTCTTCCGGCAGCTTCACCTGGTTAATGAGTCTGGCCTCGCGGTCCATGCGTTCGGCGTGCGCCTCCAGCACCTTGCGCGCATCCTCGTCGATCACCGGGCCGACGTCGGTGCTCAGCAGCGCCGGGTTGCCCACGCGCAGTTCGTCCATCGCGCCCGAGAGCATCGTGATCACCTTGTCGGCGATGTCGGCCTGCACGTACAGCACGCGCGCCGCCGAGCAGCGCTGGCCGGCCGAATCGAACGCCGAGACCATCGCGTCCTTCACCAGCTGCTCGGGCAGGGCCGAGGAGTCGGCGATCAGCGCGTTCTGGCCGCCGGTCTCGGCGATCAGCGCGGCGATCGGCGCCTTGCGCGCGGCCAGGGCGCGGTTGATCGCCCAGGCGGTTTCGGTCGAGCCGGTGAAACACGCGCCGGCGATGCGCGGGTCCTTCGTGAGCGCCACGCCGACGGTCGCGCCGTCGCCGGGCACCAGCTGCAGCACATCCCTGGGCACGCCGGCTTCGTGCAGCAGCTGCGTGGCGAGGTAGGCCGTCAGCGTGGTCTGCTCGGCCGGTTTGGCCACCACGGTATTGCCGGCGGCCAGCGCCGCGGCCACCTGGCCCAGGTAGATTGCCAGCGGGAAGTTCCAGGGGCTAATGCAGGCGAACACGCCCTTGCCGTGCAGCCACAGCTCGTTGGATTCGCCGGTGGGGCCGGGCAGTTTCTCGGGGGCGCCGAACAGCTTGCGCGACTGCATCGCGTAATAGCGCAGGAAGTCCACCGCCTCGCGCACCTCGCCGACGGACGAGGAAATGGACTTGCCGGCTTCCTTCACGCAGATCGCCATGAACGCGCCCATGCGCTGCTCCAGCAGGTCGGCGGCGTGTTCAAGAATCCGCGCGCGGCTGGCGGCCGGCATCCTGTCCCAGCCCGGCTGCGCGGCCACGGCGTTGGCGATCGCCAGTTCGACCGTGGCGGCATCGGCGTTGACGTACTCACCGACCTGTTCACGACGGTCGGCGGGGTTGCTCACCTTCACGGTGTCGCCGGAGAACTTGGCGCCCGGCACCAGCGGCGTCGCCGAGACCGGGGCGAGCGCGGCGTTCATGTCGCGCGCGAGGGTGGCGAGGGTGTCGTCGTTGGCGAGATTGGCGCCCATGGAGTTGGTCCTGTCTTCGCCGGCGGCCCGGAACAGCGCGCGCGGCAGGGGAATGCGGGGATGGGGCTTGGATTCGAAGGCCGAGGCCACGGCCACCGGGTCGGCGACCAGGTCGGCGGCCGGCAGTGACTCGTCGGTGATGCGGTTGACGAAGCTGGAGTTGGCGCCGTTTTCCAGCAGGCGCCGCACCAGGTAGGGCAGCAGGTCCTCGTGCGAGCCCACCGGCGCGTACACGCGGCAGGGCACGCCCAGCTTGTCGGCCGGCACCACCTCGGCATACAGGTCGTCGCCCATGCCGTGCAGCTTCTGGTATTCGAACTTCGCCGCCGCGCCCTTCGCGAAATGGTGGATCGCCGCGATGGTGTGCGCGTTGTGCGTGGCGAACATCGGGTAGATCGCGTCGGTCGCCGCCAGCATCTGCCGCGCGCAGGCCAGGTAGCTCACGTCGGTGTTGGCCTTGCGGGTGAACACCGGGAAGCCCGGGTAGCCGTCGGCCTGCGCCTTCTTGACCTCGCTGTCCCAGTACGCGCCCTTCACCAGGCGCATCGGGATGCGGCGGCCGGTGCGGCGGGCCAGGTCGGCGATGTAGTCGATCACGTAGGGCGCGCGCTTCTGGTAGGCCTGCACGGCCAGGCCGTAGCCTTCCCAGCCCTCCAGCGAGGGGTCTTCGTAGGCGCCGGCGATCACGTCAAGGCTCAGTTCAAGGCGCTCGGATTCTTCGGCGTCGATCGTGAAGCCGATGCCCCGGGCCTTGGCCAGCCGGGCCAGCTCCAGCACGCGCGGGGTCAGCTCGGCCTGCACGCGGGCGCGCTGGGCCAGCTCGTAGCGCGGGTGCAGCGCGGACAGCTTCACCGAGATCGACGGCGCCCGGAACACGTCGTCGAACGGCCCGCTGGCGCCGATCGCCTCGATCGCGTCGCGGTAGGCCTTCAGGTAGCGGTCGGCGTCGGCCTGGGTGAAGGCGGCCTCGCCCAGCATGTCGAACGAATACAGGTAGTTGGCGGCTTCGCCCTTGCGGCTGCGCTCAAGCGCCTCGGCGATCGTCCGGCCCATCACGAACTGGTGGCCCATGATGCGCATGGCCTGGCGCACGGCCAGGCGGATCGCCGGCTCGCCGGCCCGGCCGACCAGGCGGCGGAAGGCGCCGATGGCGTTGCGGCGGGTTTCCTCGGCCAGGTTGACCATGCGGCCGGTCAGCATCAGGCCCCAGGTGGAGGCATTGACCAGCACGGAGCTCGACCGGCCCATGTGCTTGTCCCAGTCGGCGTCGCCCAGCTTGTCGCGGATCAGCTTGTCGGCGGTGGCCCGGTCGGGCACGCGCAGCAGGGCCTCGGCCACGCACATCAGCAGCACGCCTTCCTCGCTGGACAGGTCGTACTGGCGCATGAAGGCCTCGACCATGCCCGGGTCGGCGCCGCGCACCCGGGTGCGCTCGACCAGGCCCACGGCGGCGGCCTGCACCGCCGCCTGCTCGACGGCCGGCAGGCGGGCCATTTCCAGCAGGCCGGCCAGGTGTTCGGCCTCGTCGCGGTGGAAGGCCGCGGTGATCCGGGCGCGCAGGTCCGACGGCGCGCCGGGCAGTTCAGGGCTCAGGATCGGGGTCACAGGGGTCCGTGGTGGTCGGCGCTGGCAGCGCGTGAACGCGGATTCTAAGGCCGCGCCCGGGGGTGCCGGAAGCGGTCGGCGTTCACCTTTCCGGACGACGGGTTGCCGGTTCAGCTTGCCCCCCCGTCGCGCGGGTCGCTAAAATCCGCCAGTTCTCCTGCCCTGCGTTCCCCGCCGCTGGCCGCCCCATGGCAGCCGGCGACGCACGGGAGCCGGGCGGAGCCAAGACCACACGTTGGGGTATGTTCGGATGAAAGCGAAGAAAGCAAGCGCCATCGTCGCCAGGGTCGCCACCGGCCTGCTGGCCGCGCTGGCCAGTGTCTCGGCGTGGGCCGCCACCAACAGCGAGCCGGTGCGCTGGCAGCTCAACATGCCCGAGGGCGTCACCCGCACCGCGGAGAACGCCTACTTCATGCACATGCTGATGCTCTGGATCTGCGTTGCCATCGGCATCGCGGTGTTCGGCGCAATGGCCTATGCGATGGTGAAGTTCCGCAAGTCCAAGGGCGCCAAGCCGGACGTGGGCTTCACCCACTCGACCAAGCTCGAGATCATCTGGACGGTCATCCCGATCATCATCCTGGTGGTGATGGCGGTGCCGGCCACGACGATGGTGATCCAGCAGTACGACGCCAAGGGCCACGAGATGACGGTGAAGATCACCGGCTACCAGTGGATGTGGCGCTACGAGATCGTCGGCGAGGACGTGAACTTCATCTCCCGCCTCGACCGCGAATCCGACCGCATCCGCCAGTCCGGCGAGCGGCCCGACGCCGGCGTGGTCCCGCACTACCTGCGCGACGTCGACCGTCCGCTGGTGCTGCCGACCGACACCAAGATCCGCTTCGTGGTCACCGCCGACGACGTCATCCACGCCTGGTGGGTGCCGGCCCTGGGCTGGAAGCAGGACGCGATCCCGGGCCTGATCAACGAGGCCTGGACGGAAATCAAGCAGCCGGGCACCTACCGCGGCGTCTGCGCCGAACTGTGCGGCAAGGACCATGGCTTCATGCCGATCGTGGTCAAGGCCGTGCCGCGCGCCGAGTACGAGGCCTGGCTGGCCGCCCAGAAGGCCGGCGACCTCGCCGAAGCCGCCCGCATCGCTGCCACCGCCCCCGCTGAAGCGGGCGGCGAGGGCTGAGCAGAACCTGAGAGAGGCACAAGACCATGGCACACACTGACGCCCACGCCGCCGACCACCACGGCGAGCACAAGCAGGGCTTCGTCCAGCGCTGGCTCTACTCCACCAACCACAAGGACATCGGTACCCTGTACCTGGTGTTCGCGCTGGTGATGTTCTTCATCGGCGGCTCGATGGCCCTGGTGATCCGCGCCGAACTCTTCCAGCCCGGCCTGCAGCTGGTCGAGCCGGAATTCTTCAACCAGATGACCACCATGCATGCGCTGGTGATGATCTTCGGCGCGGTCATGCCGGCCTTCGTCGGCCTGGCCAACTGGATGATCCCGCTGCAGATCGGCGCGCCGGACATGGCGCTGCCGCGCATGAACAACTGGTCGTTCTGGATCCTGCCGTTCGCCTTCACCCTGCTGCTGATGCCGCTGGTGCTCCAGCTGGTCTTCGGCATCGGTGGCGGCGGCCCGGCCGGCGGCTGGACGCTGTACCCGCCGCTGTCGCTGCAGGGCGGCAACAGCACGGCCTTCACCATCTTCGCGATCCACCTGATGGGCATCAGCTCGATCATGGGCGCGATCAACGTCATCGCCACCATCCTCAACATGCGCGCCCCGGGCGTCGACCTGCTGAAGATGCCGATCTTCGTCTGGACCTGGCTGATCACCGCCTTCCTGCTGATCGCGGTGATGCCGGTGCTGGCCGGCGCGGTCACGATGCTGCTGACCGACAAGTTCTTCGACACCAGCTTCTTCAACGCCGCCGGCGGCGGTGACCCGGTGATGTTCCAGCACATCTTCTGGTTCTTTGGCCACCCCGAGGTCTACATCATGATCCTGCCGGCTTTCGGCATCGTGTCGGAAATCATCCCGACCTTCGCCCGCAAGCCGCTGTTCGGTTACCAGGCCATGGTGTACGCCACCGCCGCGATCGCCTTCCTGTCGTTCATCGTGTGGGCCCACCACATGTTCACCGTGGGCATGCCGCTGGGCGGCGAGCTGTACTTCATGTACGCCACCATGCTCATCTCGATCCCGACCGGCGTGAAGGTGTTCAACTGGGTCACCACCATGTGGCGCGGCTCGATGACCTTCGAAACCCCGATGCTGTTCGCGCTGGGCTTCGTGGTCATGTTCACCATCGGCGGCTTCTCGGGCCTGATGCTGGCCATCGTCCCGGCCGACTTCCAGTACCACGACACCTACTTCGTGGTGGCGCACTTCCACTACGTGCTGGTCACCGGCGCCGTGTTCGGCATCATGGCCGGCGTGTACTACTGGCTGCCCAAGTGGACCGGCCACATGTACAACGAGAAGCTCGGCAAGCTGCACTTCTGGCTGTCCACGATCTTCGTGAACCTGCTGTTCTTCCCGCAGCACTTCCTGGGCCTGGCGGGCATGCAGCGCCGCGTGCCGGACTACAACATGGCCTTCGCCGACTTCAACATGTGGTCGTCGATCGGTGGCTTCGGCTTCGGATTCAGCCAGCTGCTGTTCGCCTACATCGTCTGGTCGGCCGCCCGTGGCGGCGTCAAGGCCGAGGCGCGGTCCTGGGAAGGCGCGAAGGGCCTGGAGTGGACGGTGCCGTCGCCGGCCCCGCACCACACCTTCACCCTGCCGCCGGTCATCAAGGACGGTGACCTCGCCCACGGCGACATCACCCACTAAGGAGTGCAGGCGCCCCGCCCGGGGCGCCGCCAGCCCGGCATGAATACGCCCAGCCCGACCACGACCGACGCCAACCGCCGCCGCAACGCCCGCCGCACGGCGCTGGTGCTTGCGCTGGTGGCCGGCGGCATCTTCGTGGCCTTCATGCTCACGGCGGTGCTGCCATGAAGCCCAGCGCGCTCAAGACCTTCCGCACCATCGCGCTGGTGTCGGCGGCTTCATTCGTGTTCGCGTTCTCGCTGGTGCCGCTGTACCGCATCGCCTGCGAGAAGGTGTTCGGCATCAAGCTCGAGCAGGGTCCTGCCGGCGAAGCGCAGGTGGCCGGGCTGCAGGTCGACGAGTCGCGCACGGTCACCATCGAATTCGATGCGACGGTGAACTCGAAGCTGCCCTGGGAGTTCAAGCCCACCCAGCTCACGATGCAGGTGCACCCGGGCAAGATGTACGAGATGAACTACGTGGCGCGCAACATTTCCGACCATGCGATCGTCGGCAATGCCGCGCCGTCGGTGGCGCCGTCCACGGCGTCCACCTTCTTCAACAAGACCGAGTGCTTCTGCTTCACCGAACAGCTGCTGGCCGCGGGCGAAGAGCGCCTGATGCCGGTGCGTTTCATCGTCGACCCGGCGCTGCCGGACAACGTGCAGACGCTCACCCTTTCCTACACTTTCTTCAGCAACGACGCGGCCACGGCCCGGGTCGGCGAGGGCGCCCACGCCCCCGCCGCCGCCCGCACGGCGCCGTGATCCAAGGCCCACCAGGAGTACCGGGGAACCCCATGGCACACACCCACGACGACCCGAACATCTATTACGTCCCGCACCACAGCCCCTGGCCCTTCGTCGGTTCGATCACCCTGTTCACCACCATGGTGGGCGTGACGAACTGGTTCAACGGCCACGCCTGGGGCCAGCCGGTGTTCTACATCGGCCTGGTGGCCACGCTGGCCGTGCTGTTCGGCTGGTTCGGCAACGTCATCGCCGAGTCGGTGTCGGGCAAGTACAACGAGAAGGTCGATGCCTCGTTCCGCATGGGCATGATGTGGTTCATCTTCTCGGAGATCATGTTCTTTGCGGCCTTCTTCGGCGCCCTGTTCTACACCCGCCAGTTCGCGCTGCCGTGGCTGTCGGGCGTGGGCGACGGTTCGCTGACCAACCAGTTCCTGTGGCAGGGCTTCAGCGCCGGTTGGCCCAGCAACGGCCCGGCGGAAATCGGCGGTTCCTTCCAGACCATCTCGGCCTGGGGCCTGCCGCTGGTCAACACCCTGCTGCTGCTCAGCTCGGGCGTCACGATCACCATCGCCCACCATGCCCTGAAGGCCAACAAGCGTGGCTCGCTGCTGTTCTGGCTGGGCGCCACGATCGCGCTGGGCGCGATCTTCATGGTGGTGCAGGGCTACGAGTACTACCACGCCTACGCCGACCTTGGCCTGACGCTGGGCTCGGGCATCTACGGCTCGACCTTCTTCATGCTCACCGGCTTCCACGGCATGCACGTGCTGCTGGGCACGATCATGCTGACGATCATCTGGCTGCGCTGCCTGAAGGGCCACTTCAGCCCCGACCACCACTTCGGCTTCGAGGCCGTGGCCTGGTACTGGCACTTCGTGGACGTGGTCTGGCTGGGCCTCTTCATGTTCGTCTACGTGCTCTGACGAACATTGTAGGAGCGCCTTCAGGCGCGAATCTTCTCAAAAGCTTCA
>NZ_JAYRTE010000004.1:0-190152 GCF_041919775.1 Arenimonas sp.
GGTCGTGTATTTCCGGTGTTGGTGGGGGGGGGGGGCGGTGGGGGGCGGCGGCCCCCCCGCCGCCACCCAGAGAAGACCGAGGGATCGCCCGGAGATGACCAAGTCCGAATTGATCGAGGTGCTGTCGCGGCGCCAGGCGCATCTCAAGGCCGACGACGTGGACCTGGCCGTCAAGACCCTGCTCGAGATGATGAGCGGCGCGCTGACGCAGGGCGAACGCATCGAAATCCGCGGCTTCGGCAGTTTTTCCCTGCATTTCCGTCCGCCGCGCCTGGGTCGCAACCCCAAGACCGGCGAGTCCGTGGCCCTGCCCGGAAAGTATGTCCCGCACTTCAAGCCGGGCAAGGAATTGCGTGACCGCGTGAACGCGCGCAACGCGCCCGTCGCCGCCGTCGCGGCCACCCCGCTCGCCGAAGGCTGAGTCCACCGGCCCGGATCGGCTAAGCTTGCCGCCGACTGGCACCGGGAATCTTCCGCATGCGATTGATCAAGGCCCTGCTCGCACTGCTGTTCGTCGCGTTCGGCGTGCTTTTTGGCGCGCTCAACCGCGATCCGGTCAGCATCGACCTCGGTCTGTGGCAGGTGCAGGCCCTCTCGCTGGGAACCAGTTTGTTGCTGGCGGTGCTGGCGGGCGCCGTGCTGGCCGGCTTCGTGCTGACCGCTTCGGTGATCTGGCCGCTGCGCCACCGCCTGCGCCGCGACAAACCCGTGGAACAGGTGCCGGCCCCCGGGCCGGGCACGCATGACTGAACTCGTCTGGCTGTTCCTGCTGCTGCCGGTGGCGGCGGCCGGCGGCTGGCTGGCCGGCCGGCGCGGTGGTGAACGCCGCGGCGGCGCGCGGGTGTCGCGCCTGTCCAATACCTACTTCCGTGGCCTCAACTACCTGCTCAACGAACAGCAGGACAAGGCCATCGAAGTCTTCCTGCAGATCGCCGCGGTGGACAAGGACACGGTCGAAACCCAGTTCGCGCTGGGCCACCTGTTCCGGCGCCGCGGCGAAGTCGACCGCGCCATCCGCCTGCACCAGAGCCTGGTCGCAAGGCCGGGACTGAGCGATGAGCAAAAGACCCGTGCGGTGCTGGCTCTGGGCGAGGACTACATGCGCGCCGGCCTGCTCGACCGCGCCGAAACCCTGTTCACCGACCTGGTGCGCATGGGCGTGCTGGCGCCGCAGGCGCTGCGCCACCTGATTTCGGTCTACCAGGCCGAGCGCGACTGGGCCAAGGCGATCGAACACGCGCGCAAGCTCGAGGACGCCGGCGGCGAACCCATGGGCAAGCTGATCGCGCAGTTCCACTGCGAGCTGGCGGAGATGGCCCGGCTCAAGTCCGACCTGGCGACCGCGCGCAGCCATGTCGCCGAAGCCTATGCCGCCGACAGCCACTCGGTGCGCGCGGGCCTGGTGGAAGCCCGGCTGGAACTGGCCGAAGGCAACGACGCGGCCGCCATCCGCGCCTTCGAACGCGTCGCCCGCCACGACATCGAGTTCCTGCCGGAGATCCTCGAACCCCTGCTGGCCTGCTACGAGCGCCGCGGCGAGACCGCGCGCGCCCGCGGTTTCCTGCTCGAGATGATCGAACATTACCCGGGCGTTTCGCCGGTGCTGGCGCTGACCCGCATGTACGAACAGGAAGAAGGCAAGGGCGCCGCGCTCGAATTCCTGTCCGCCCAGCTGCGCCAGCGGCCGTCGGTGCGCGGCGAGGCGGCCTTCATCGAACTGAGCCTGCGCGACGCCGGCTCGGATCCGGCGGTGGCCCTGAAGACGCTCAAGCAGGTCACCGAACAGCTGGTGGTGCGCACCCCGGGTTACCGCTGCCAGCGCTGCGGATTTGGCGCCCGTGCCCACCACTGGCAGTGCCCGGGCTGCAAGAGCTGGGGCAGCATCAAGCCGGTGCACGGCGCGGTCAGCGAGTGATGCCGGCACCACCGCTCTGGGGTCTGGCGATGCTCTCGCTGGTGGCCGGTTTCGCTTTGGCGCTGGCGTGGCGCGGCTGGGCCCTGCGCCGTGGCGTCGTGGACGCGCCGGATGAGCGGCGGCTGCACGTCGTGCCGACGCCCCGCGGGGGCGGCATCGGCATCGCGGTGGCGCTGTTGCTGGCCTCGGCGTGGCTGGGGCCGGGCAGGGGCTGGTTCGCCCTCGGCCTGCTCCTGTGTGCCGGCGCCGGCCTGGTCGACGACCTCAGGCCGCTGCCACCGCTGGCCAAAGGCCTGCTGCAGGCCCTGGGCGCGGCCTGTCTCGCAGCGGCCTTCCCGCTGCTGCCCGAGGCGGTGGGCCCGCTTGCGGGCCACCTGATGGCCTGGGCGCTCGTGCTGGTCATGGTGAATTTCTGGAATTTCATGGACGGCAGCAACGGGCTGGCCACCAGCCAGGCGCTGCTGGCCGCGCTGGGGCTGGCGGCCCTGGCGCCGGCGTCCGCGGCCTGGCTGGCGGTGGCGCTGGCGGCTGCCTGCCTCGGATTCCTGCCGCTCAATTTCCCCCGGGCGCGCCTGTTCCTGGGTGACGTGGGCAGCCACGCGCTGGGTTACGGCATCGCCGCCCTGCTGCTGATGGCCGCCGGCCCGGGCGGCGTGTCGCCCTGGCTGCTGGTCCTGCCGGTATCGGCCTTCGTGCTCGACGCGGGCCTGACCCTGCTTTCGCGCGCGCGGCGCCGCCAGGTGCTCTGGCGTGCCCATCGCGAACATCTCTACCAGCGCGCCGTCGGCCACGGCTGGAGCCATGCCGGCATCTGCGCGCTGTATGCCGGCTGGACGGCCGTCGCCTGTGGCCTGGCGCTTTGCTTGCAGCGCCAGCCGGCGACGCTGGCGCCCGCAGGCAGCCTGGCGCTGCTCGGATTTGGCATCATTGCCTATTCGCTCCTGGGGCGCGCCTGGCCACGGCCGGCAGCGACCGGGCGTTCCTCCCACGGAAGTCCCGCCGGATGAGATCCGCGATCCAAAGTGTCACCAGCCTGATGCCGCGGCTGCTGATCGTGCTGCACGACCTGGCGATGATCGTCGCGGTCTGGCTGGGCCTGCGCTGGCTGGCCGCGATGGCGGGTGCGCCGCCGGCGCCGTCGCTGCAGACCGAGCTGGTGGTCGCGGTGCTCACCCAGGGCGTGGTGCTGCAGCTGGTGGGCCTTTACCAGGGCCTGTGGCGCTTCGCCAGCGTGCCGGACCTGGCCAACCTGGTGCGCGGCGCGCTGCTGGGCGTGCTGCTGATCGTCGCGATCCTGTTCCTGATCGGCCTGCTGCCGGACGTGCCGCGACGCGTGCTGTTCCCTTATCCGGTGGCCCTGGTGGTGATGCTGGGCCTGCCGCGCGTGCTCTACCGGCTGTGGAAGGACTACCGGCTGCGCACCACCAACGTCGACGCCAAGCGCGTGCTGGTGCTCGGGGCAGGGCGCACCGCCGAGAACCTGCTGCGGGAACTGGCCAGCGATGGTCGCTACTCGGCGGTCGGCATGCTTGACGACAACCCGGCGCTCAAGGGTGCCAAGGTGCGCGGCGTGCCGGTGCTCGGCGCCATCAGCGAACTGCCTTACATCGCCCAGGAAACCGCGCCGAACCTGCTGGTCATCGCGATGCCCTCGGCCAGCGCCAGCGAGATGCAGCGCGTGGTGGAACTTTGCGACGACACCGGCCTGCCGTTCCGCGCCGCCCCGCGCCTGACCGACGTGCTGGCCGGCCGGCCGCATCGGCTGGAGCTGGCCGAAGTGCGCATCGAGGACCTGCTGGGACGCCCGCCGGTGGAGTTCGACCCGACCCTGGGCCTGGGCACGGTGGCCGGCAAGCGCGTGCTGGTCACCGGCGCCGGCGGCTCGATCGGTTCGGAGCTGGCCCGGCAGTGCGCCGCCGCCGGCGCCGCGGAACTGGTGGTGTTCGAGCGCGCCGAACTGCCGCTGTGCGAGATCACCGAGGAGCTGGCGCGCCTTTACCCCGGCGTGCCGGTGCTGCCGATGCTCGCCGACTGCGGCGATCCGGTGGCCTGCGCGATCGCATTGCAGGGCGGCGTGGACTACGTTTTCCATGCGGCCGCCTGCAAGCAGGTGCCGATGCTCGAGACGCAGACCCGCGAGGCCCTGCGCAACAACGTGCTGGCCTCGTCGGTGCTGGCGCGGGCCTGCCGCGACGCCGGCGTCGGGAACTTCGTGCTGATCTCCACCGACAAGGCGATCTGCCCGGTGAACGTGCTCGGCGCCAGCAAGCGCTTCGCCGAGCTGGCCTGCCAAGCCGAACTCGAGGGCAGCGCCGTTCGTCTTTCGGTGGTGCGCTTCGGCAACGTGCTCGATTCGGCCGGCAGCGTGGTGCCGCTGTTCCGGCAGCAGATCGCCGCCGGCGGACCGGTCACGGTCACCCATCCGGAGGTGACGCGTTATTTCATGACCATCCCCGAGGCCTGCCAGCTGATCCTGCACTCGGTGGGCCTGGCCAGCGAGAATGGCGCGGTTTACGCGCTGGACATGGGGCGGCCGGTGCCGATCCGCGAACTGGCCGAGCAGATGATCCGCCTGAGCGGCAAGCGACCCGGGATCGACATCAAGGTGAGCTACATTGGCCTGCGCCCGGGCGAAAAGCTGCACGAAATCCTTTTCCACCCGCAGGAGCGTTACCAGCGCACCCGGCACCCGCGCATCCTGCAGGCCCGGCCGCGGGACCTCGCCGTCGATCCGCTCCGCCAGCTGATGGCGAAGCTGGAGCTGCTGCTGGCCGAGCCGGGCGCGCAGGACGCGCTGGTCGCGCTGCTGCGCGAAGCCGTGCCGGAGTACCGGCCCGACGCCCGCCAGGGCGACGACCCGTACCCGGCGGACCTCAAACCCGACTGACAGGTAACGAATGACTTCCCGAATCAGAAAAGCCGTCTTCCCCGTTGCGGGCCTGGGCACGCGTTTCCTCCCGGCGACCAAGACCGTGCCCAAGGAAATGCTGCCGGTGGTCGACAAGCCGCTGATCCAGTACGCCGTGGACGAGGCCGTCGAGGCCGGCTGCGACACGCTCGTGTTCGTCACCAACCGCTACAAGCACTCCGTGGCCGATTATTTCGACAAGGCCTACGAGCTCGAGCACAAGCTCGAGAAGAAGGGCAAGTCCGAGCTGCTTTCGCTGATCCGCGACGTGCTGCCGCGCCGCGTGCGCGCCGTGTTCGTGACCCAGGCCGAAGCCCTGGGCCTGGGCCATGCGGTGCTGTGCGCGGAGCCGGTGATCGGCAACGAACCCTTCGCCGTGCTGCTGCCCGACGACCTGATCTGGAACAAGGGCCCCGGCGCGCTGCGGCAGATGGCCGACCTGGCCGAAGCCGAAGACGCCAGCGTGATCGCGGTGCAGGACGTGCCGCGCGAGCAGACCGGCAGCTACGGCATCGTCGCGACCCGGGATTTCTCGGGCCGGTTCGGCGAGATCGAAGCCATCGTCGAAAAACCGCACCCCGAGGACGCGCCGAGCACGCTGGCCGTGGTCGGCCGCTACGTGCTCGACGGCAGCATCTTCGAACTGCTGCGCAAGACCGCGCCCGGCGCGGGCGGCGAGATCCAGCTCACCGATGCGATTGCGGCGCTGATGGCGGAAAAACGCGCGCTGGCGTATCGCTTCGAAGGCCGCCGCTTCGACTGCGGCAGCCGGATCGGCCTGGTCGAGGCCACCATCGAGTTCGCGCTCGACCACGAGGACCTGGCCGAGCCCGCGCGCGAATACATGCGCGCCGCGCTGGCGCGCTGAGCTCCGGCCTCGCGTCGGCAGGGCAGGGGCGGGTGGACGCCACAAGCTTCTATCGCGCCCGCACCCCGGCGCCGCCGGGGCGTGCCCCACTGTCCGGGCGGCACGAGGTCCATACCTGCATCGTCGGCGGTGGCTTCGCCGGCCTGAACACGGCCCTGGGCCTCGCGGAGCGGGGAGGGCAGGACGTGCTGCTGCTCGAGGCCCGTGAGATCGGCCACGGGGCCTCGGGCCGCAACGGTGGCTTCGTCTTCGGAGGCTTTTCCCGCGGCGAGGCCGAACTGCTGGCCGAGCTGGGCCAGCAGCGGGCGCAGGCCCTTTACCAGGGCACGCTGGACGCCGTGGAATTGATCCGCCGACGGATCCGGCAGCACCGCATCGCCTGCGACGCGACCGACGCCGGCGTGATCTGGGCGAACTGGTTCCGCGACCCCACCGCGCTGCGCACACGCCAGCGCCTGCTGGCCGAAGACTTCGGGGTGGAATGGCAGTGGCTCGATCGCGCCGAGATGGCCCATCGCATCGTCAGCGAGCGCTACACCGAGGGCCTGTACGAAGCCAATGCCCTGCATTTCGACCCGCTCGCCTATGCCCGCGGCCTGGCCGGGGTGGCCGCGGCGGCCGGCGTACGCGTCCACGAAGCCAGTCCGGCTGTGTCGCTCGATCGCGACGGCGGCGGCTGGCGCGTGCGCACGCCCGGCGGCGAGGTGCATGCCCGGCACGTGGTGCTGGCCTGCGGCGGTTACCTGGCGGGACTTCGCCGCGAGGTGGATGCCGGGGTGATGCCGATCGCCACCTACGTGATGGTGACCGAGCCGCTGGGTCCGCGCCTCGGCGAGGTGCTGCGGACGCGCGCGGCGATCTACGACAGTCGTTTCGCCTTCGATTATTACCGGCCGCTTCCGGACACGCGGCTGCTGTGGGGCGGGCGGATTTCGGTGCGGGACCGCTCGCCCGGGGCCGTCCGGCGCTTGCTGCGCCGGGACATGCTGCGCGTCTTCCCCCAGCTGCACGGGCTTCGCATTGAACGCGCCTGGTCGGGCCTGATGAGCTACGCCCGCCACCAGATGCCGCAGGTGGGGAAGGTGGAAGAGGGCCTGTGGCTCGCGCAGGCCTTCGGTGGCCACGGCGTGGCGCCGACGACCTTCGCCGGCGAATTGCTGGCCTCCGCGATCGCCCATGGCGACCCGCGCTGGCGCGAGATGGCCGATTACGGTTTGGTGTCGGCGCTCAAACCCGCCGGTTTCGCCGGCGCCCAGCTAAGCTACTGGTGGTACCAGGCCCGCGACGCCTGGAAGGACTGGCGGGAATCACGATGAGCAACCAGGAACAGCCAACGGGCCTGATCAGCTGGGCCGACTTCGAGAAGGTGATGCTGTGCGCCGGCACGGTGCAACGGGTCGAGGATTTCCCCGAGGCGCGCAAGCCGGCCTGGAAACTCTGGGTCGACTTCGGCCCGCACGGCGTGCGCAAGACCAGCGCCCAGGTGAAAACCCTCTACCGCGCCGAAGACCTGGTCGGCCGGCAGATCGTCGGCGTCATCAACTTTCCGCCCAAGCAGGTTGGGCCGGTGCGCTCGGAATTCCTGCTCACGGGATTTCCCACGGAAGAGGGCGTCGTCATCACCACTCTCGAACGCCCGGTCCCCAACGGCACCCGGATGGCGTAGCCGGGAAGGGGACGGACCCGGCGGGTCCGTCCCCGGTTCAGCGACTCAGAGGGCTTCGAAGATGCCCGCGGCGCCCATGCCGGTGCCGATGCACATGGTGACCATGCCGTACTTCTGCTGGCGACGGCGCAGGCCGTGCACGATGGTCGCGGTGCGGATCGCGCCGGTGGCGCCCAGCGGGTGGCCCAGGGCGATGGCGCCGCCGAGCGGGTTCACCTTGGCCGGGTCCAGTTCGCAGGTGCGGATGACCGCCAGCGCCTGCGCGGCGAAGGCTTCGTTGAGCTCGATCCAGTCCAGCTGGTCCTGGCTCAGGCCGGCCTGCTTGAGCGCCTTGGGAATCGCCGCGATCGGGCCGATGCCCATAACTTCCGGGCGAACGCCGGCGACCGAGAAGCTGACGAAACGCGCCAGCGGGGTCAGGCCGTACTGCTTGATCGCCGATTCCGAGGCCAGCATCACCGCACCGGCGCCGTCGGACATCTGCGAGCTGTTGCCCGCCGTCACCGAGCCGCCGTTGCGGAACACCGCGCGCAGCTTCGCCAGGCCTTCGGCGCTGGTGTCGGGGCGCGGGCCTTCGTCGTGTTCGACCACGAACTCGCGCTGCTGGATCTTTTCGCCGCCGAGCACCGGCTGGCGGGAAACCACGCCGTAGGGCGAGATCTCTTCCTTGAATTCACCGGCCGCCTGCGCCGCCAGCGCCTTCTGGTGCGAGGCCAGGGCAAACGCGTCCTGGTCTTCGCGGCTGACCTTCCATTCCTCGGCGACCTTCTCGGCGGTGATGCCCATGCCGTAGGCGATCGCCACGTTGTCGTCCTGGAAGACCTTGGGGCTCATGGCCACCTTGTTGCCCATCATCGGCACCATGGACATCGACTCGGTGCCGCCGGCCAGCACCAGGTCGGCGTTGCCCAGCCGGATCTGGTCGGCCGCCAGCGCCACGGCCTGCAGGCCGGAGGAGCAGAAGCGGTTGATGGTCTGCGCGGCCACCACGTCGGGCAGGCCGGCCAGCAGCACGCCGATGCGCGCCACGTTCATGCCTTGCTCGCCCTCGGGCATGGCGCAGCCGATGATCGCGTCGTCGATGCGGCTGGTGTCGATGCCCGGGCACTGCGCGACCACGGCCTTGAGCACGTGGGCGAGCATTTCATCGGGGCGGGTGTTGCGGAAGACGCCGCGCGGGGCCTTGCCCACCGGGGTGCGGGTGGTGGCGACGATGTAGGCGTCCTGGATTTGCTTGGTCATTTGTTTGTCCTCGTCGTCGCTCAGTTACGCAGCGGCTTGCCGGTCTTGAGCATGTGGGCGATGCGTTCCTGGGTCTTGGGCATCTGGGCCAGCGCGACGAAATGCTCGCGCTCGAGCCGCAGCAGCCACTCCTCGTCCACCAGGGCGCCGCGATCCACGTCGCCGCCGCACATCACCGTGGCGATGCGCTTGCTGACCTCGTAGTCGTGTTCGGAGATGAAGCGGCCTTCGATCATGTTCTCCAGCATCATCCGGAAGGTGGCGATGCCGACGTCGCCGGCCACGGGAATCGCGCGGGCGGGCAGGGGCGGGCGATAGCCCGACTCGGCCAGCGCCAGGGCCTGGGCCTTGGCCACGTGCAGCAGCTCGTAGGCGTTGAACACCACCAGGTCGGCTTCGCGGGCGAGCTTGAGCTCCTTGGCCTCGAAGGCCGAGGTCGAAACCTTGCCCATCGCGACGGCCTCGAAATAAGGCTTGAGTTCGGCGAAGACGTCGCCGCCCGGGCCGGCCGCCTGCGCGGAGCGCACGGCGATTTCCTTCAGGCCGCCGCCGGCCGGCAGCAGGCCGACGCCGGCCTCGACCAGGCCGACGTAACTTTCCAGCGCGAACACGCTGCGTGCGGCATGCATCTGGAACTCGCAGCCGCCGCCCAGGGCGAGGCCGCGCACGGCCGCGACCACCGGCACCAGCGAATACTTGATGCGCTGGCTGGTGGCCTGGAAGGTGGCGACCATGGCCTCGAACTCGGCGATCCGGCCCGCCTGCAGCGAGCCCAGGGCCCCGGCCAGGTCGGCGCCGGCGGAGAACGGTTCGCTCGGCTGCCAGATCACCAGGCCCCGGAAATCCTTCTCGGCGCGGTCCACGGCCTCCTGGAGGCCAGCTAGCACGCCGTCGCCGACGGTGTGCATCTTGGTCTTGAAGCTGAGCACGGCGATGCCGTCGCCGTCGGTCCACATGCGCACGGCGTCGGTTTCAAACACGGTGTCGCCCGGGCTGGCGCGTTCGCCCAGTACCGGGTCCGGGAAACGCTGGCGGTTGTAGACGGCGAGGTTGGAGCGCGGCAGCTTCTCGCCCTTGGCCGGGCTGAAGCTGCCCTCGGCGGCGTGCACGCCGTCGCGGCCATCGAACACCCAGTCGGGCAGTGGCGCACTGGACATGGCCTTGCCGGCCACGATGTCCTCGGCGATCCACTCGGCCACCTGCTTCCAGCCGGCGGCCTGCCAGGTCTCGAACGGGCCCAGCTTCCAGCCGTAGCCCCAGCGGATGGCCAGGTCGACGTCACGCGCCGTATCGGCGATGGAAGACAGGTGGTAGGCGCTGTAATGGAACAGGTCGCGGAACATCGCCCACAGGAACTTCGCCTGCGGATGCTCGCTGGCGCGCAGCTGGGCGAACTTCTCGGCCGGGTTGCGGTTCTTCAGGATGGCCACGACTTCCGGGTCGGCCGCGCCGGTGGCCGGGCGGTAGTCCTGGGCCTTGAGGTCCAGGACCTGGATTTCCTTGCCCTTCTTCATGAAGATGCCGGCGCCGGTCTTCTGGCCCAGCGCGCCCTTCTCGATCAGCGCCTTGAGCCAGTCCGGGGCCTTGAAGTACTTGTGCCAGGGATCGTCCGGCAGGGTGTCGGCCATGGTCTTGATGACATGGGCCATGGTGTCCAGGCCGACCACGTCGGAGGTGCGGTAGGTCGCCGACTTCGGGCGCCCCAGCAGCGGGCCGGTCAGGGCATCGACCTCGTCGAAGCCGAGCTTGCATTCGGCCGTGTGGTGCAGCGTGGCCAGGATCGAGAACACGCCGATGCGGTTGCCGATGAAATTCGGGGTGTCCTTGGCGTAGACCACGCCCTTGCCCAGGGTGGTGACCAGGAAAGTTTCAAGTCCTTCAAGGACTTCCCGGTCAGTCTTCGCGCAGGGGATGAGCTCGGCCAGGTGCATGTAGCGCGGCGGGTTGAAGAAATGCACGCCGCAGAACCGCGAGTGAAGTGATTCCGGAAGAACCTCGGCCAAGCCATTGATAGACAAGCCAGAAGTGTTCGAGGCCAGGATGGCGTGCGGCGCCACGTGGTTCTCGATCTTGTCGTACAGGTCCTTCTTCCAGTCCATGCGCTCGGCGATGGCCTCGATGATCAGGTCGCAGTCGGCGAGCAGGTGCAGGTGCTGGTCGTAGTTGGCGGCGGTGATGGCCGCGACCTTGGACTTGCTGGCCAGCGGCGAGGGCGAGAGCTTGCCCAGGTTGGCGATGGCCTTGTCGACGATGCCGTTGGGCTTGCCTTCCTTGGCCGGAAGGTCGAACAGGACGGTTTCGACGTCGGCGTTGGCGAGGTGGGCGGCGATCTGCGCGCCCATCACGCCGGCGCCAAGCACGGCGACCTTGCGAATGAGAAGTTGAGGCATGGGAACAGCTCCGTGGGAGGAGGGGAAAGGGGTGGCTTCGGCTCAGCCGGCCCGGAGGCCGGCGGCGGCGAACCTGATCAGGGCCTGGGCGGCCTTCTCGCAGTGGACCTTCTCGGAAACGCCCGCCGGGCGCTTGATCAGGCCGAAATCGGCCATGGCGTAGGTCAGGGCCCCGGCGGTGAAATCGAGTCGCCAGTACAGGTCTTCCTTGGCCAGGTCGGGCAGGGCCTGGCCCAGGGCCTTGGCGAATTCGCGCAGCACGTGGCCGTAGTTGTCGGACAGGAACTTGCGCAGGCGGTCGTTCTTTTCAGCGAAGGCCCGGGCCAGCACCCGCACGAAGGCCGAGCCGCCGTGGCGGTCGATGGTCAGGGCCAGGGGCGGCTCGATGAAGGCCGAGAGGATGGCTTCCAGGTCGCCGGGGTGTTTCTCCTGGGCCTGCCGAAGCAGCGCCAGGCGGCGTTCGCTCATCTCGTCCATTCGCCGGCGGAAGACCTCGTTGACCAGGTTTTCCTTGCTGCCGAAGTGGTAATTCACCGCCGCGATGTTCACGTCGGCCCGGCTGGTCACCTGCCGCAGCGAGGTGCCCGCGAAGCCGTGCTGGGCGAACAGTTCTTCGGCGGCGCCGAGGATGCGTTCCTTGGTGTTGAAATGGCTCGAGGTCATGGCTTGCCAGTGTTCGATTCAAACAGGTGTTGGCGAGTGTACCCGGAGCCGGGCCCGGGTCAAATGGGCAATTCAAACAAGTGACGGCCCCGAGGCTCGCCGGCAGGGGGTGAGGGTGGGGTGGCCGATACTGCTGGAAATAATCAGGGATTTGCGCTAAACCCTCGCCGTACCGGGGTTTTGTGTTAAATTCACGGGCTCCCAAACCCCCTGCAACCTACGGAGTTAGACCATGGCGCTGGAGCGCACCATTTCCATCATCAAGCCCGACGCGGTCGCCAAGAACGTCATCGGCGAGATCTACGCCCGCTTCGAGAAGGCCGGCCTCAAGATCGTCGCGGCCAAGATGAAGCACCTTTCCCGCAAGGAGGCCGAAGGCTTCTACGCGGTGCACCGCGAGCGTCCCTTCTTCAACGCCCTGGTCGAGTTCATGACCTCGGGTCCGGTGATGATCCAGGTGCTCGAGGGCGAAAACGCCGTCGCGAAGAACCGCGACCTGATGGGCGCCACCAACCCGAAGGAAGCCGCGCCGGGCACCATCCGCGCCGACTTCGCCGAAACCATCGACGCCAATGCCGTGCACGGTTCCGACAGCCTGGAGAACGCGCAGATCGAAACCGCGTACTTCTTCAGCGCCACCGAGCTCTGCCCGCGTTGATTGATGTCGTGAACGAGGCCGTTGCCAAGATCAACCTGCTCGACCTCGATCGCGAGGGCATGGAGCGCTTTTTCGCCGACATCGGCGAAAAGCGCTTCCGTGCCCAGCAGGTGATGAAGTGGATCTACCACCAGCACGTCACCGATTTCGCCGAAATGACCGACGTGGGCAAGGCGCTGCGCGCCAGGCTCGAGGCGGTCGCTGAAATCCGCCCGCCGAACGTGCTTTTCGACAAGCCGTCGGCGGACGGTACCCACAAATGGCTGCTGGGCATGGACGCGGGCAACGCCATCGAGGCGGTGTTCATTCCCGACAAGGGCCGCGGAACGCTCTGCGTGTCCAGCCAGGTCGGCTGTGGCCTGAACTGCCAGTTCTGCTCCACCGCCACCCAGGGCTTCAACCGCAACCTCAGCACCGCCGAGATCATCGGCCAGGTGTGGGTGGCCTCGAAGCACCTGGGCAACAAGACCCATCTCAATCGCAAGCTCACCAACGTGGTGATGATGGGCATGGGCGAGCCGCTGCTGAACTTCGACAACGTCGTGCGCGCGATGAGCCTGATGCGCGACGACCTGGGCTTCGGCCTGGCCAACAAGCGCGTCACCCTGTCCACCTCGGGCCTGGTGCCGATGATCGACCGCCTGGCCGAAGAGTCGGACGTGTCGCTGGCGGTGTCGCTGCACGCGCCTAACGACGAACTGCGCACCGCGCTGATCCCGCTCAACAAGAAATACCCGGTCGCCGAACTGATGGAATCGTGCGTGCGCTATCTGCGCCGCAAGAAAAAGGGCGACTCGGTCACCTTCGAATACACCCTGATGAAGGGCGTCAACGACTCCCCGGCCACCGCACGCGAACTCGCGAAGCTGATGAAGTCGTTCTCCAACAAGATGCAGTACGCGGACGCGGGCAAGGTCAACCTGATCCCGTTCAATCCCTTCCCGGGCACGCGCTTCGAGCGCAGCGGGGAAGAGGACATCCGCGCCTTCCAGAAGATCCTGCTCGACGCCGGCGTGCTCGCCATGGTCCGGCGTACCCGCGGCGACGACATCGATGCGGCCTGTGGCCAGCTCAAGGGCCAGGTCATGGACCGCACGCGTCGCCAGTCCGAATTCAAGCGCAAGCTCGAACAACAGGGGGTTTCCGATGCGGCCTGAGTCCCACCCGTTCCTCTTCGCCGGTGCCCTGGCACTGGCCCTGGCCGGCTGTGCCGGGACCGGCGGCGGCACCCCGCGCGCGCTCAAGGCGCAGCCGGAGATGAGCAACAAGGGCATGGCCAACCTGCAGCTGGCGCAGAACTACCTGGCCTCGGGCAAGCTCGACGTCGCCATGGATCGCGCCCAGCGCGCGATGCGCAGCGATCCCGGCTCGGCCGACGTGCAGGTGGTGATGGGCATGATCCGCCAGGCCCTGGACGATCAGTCCCGGGCCGGTGAGCATTTCGCCCAGGCCGCCAAACTGGCCCCGGACACCGGCCACGTGCTCAACGCCTACGGCGCCTGGCTCTGCGAACGCCAGCAGTACGACGAGGCCGACGAGGTGTTCAGCCGTGCCGTCGCCGATCCGTTCTACGAAGCCAAGGCCCAGGCCTATTTCAACGCCGGGCGCTGCTCGATGCTGGGCGGCCGGCTGGACCGGGCCGAACCCGCCCTGCGCAAGGGGCTGGACATCGACCCCGACGGCGCCGCGCTGCTCGAACAGATGGCAAGGCTGCAATACCAGCAGCGTAACTTCCTCGGCGCCCGGGCCTTCTTCCAGCGTCGCGAGGCGGTGGGCGAGGTCGGTGCCGAACTGTTGGAACTGGCCATCGCCATCGAAGAAGGCGCCGGCGACCGCGCCGCCGCCGAGCGTTACCGCACCCGTTTGCGCCAGGGTTATCCCGACCACACGCCAACCGCCAGGGAGGAAGCTCCGCAGTCATGACCACCGAAGGCCGGCAGGAAGCGCTTTTTGAAGATCCGATCGGCCTGCGCCTGCGCATGGCCCGGGAAGCCTCTGGCCTGAGCCAGGAGCAGGCGGGACAGCAGCTGCGCCTGCCGGTGGCCGTCATCGATGCGATGGAGCGCGAGGACTGGCAGCGCCTGGGTGCCTCGATCTACGTGCGCAGCTATCTCGGCAGCTACCTGCGTCTTCTGGGGCTGCCCCAGGACATGCTCCAGAAGGTGATCGCGCCCACGCCGGCGCCGGCCCTGGTACCGATGGCCTCGCGGTCGCGGCTGCGCCGCACCCTGGACAAGTCCCTGCGTAATGTCGTGTACCTGGTCATGACCGCCGTGCTGGTGGTGCCCGTGGTGCTGGTCGCCCGTCATTACCAGAACGCCGACCGCCCGGTGTCGCTGACCCTCGAGCCGGATGCCTCGGTGCTGGCCGCCCTGGAACCGGCCGGCGAAGGTTCCCTCGAGGAACCGGCCACCTTGCCGGCTCCGGACAGCAAGCCCGCCGGTCCCGAACCGGTGATGGCCTCGATGACCCCGGTTCCGGCCAAGGCGCCGGTGCCGGCAACGCCGGCCACCGTCCTCGATCAGGATGGCCTGGTGCTTCGTTTCAGCGCCCAGAGCTGGCTGGAAGTGAACGATCCCCAGGGGCGGCCGCTTGAACGCGCGCTGCTCGATGCCGGGGCCGAGCGCCGCTACGCCGACGGCGAGGTGGGCTACGTGAAACTGGGCAACGCAGCCGCGGTGGAAGTGCTGCGTGACGGCCAGCCCGTCGACCTCGAGCCCTTCCGCGCGGCGAACGTCGCCCGCTTTACGGTATCCTCTGGCGGCGAACCCCAGCCCGCGCGGTAAACCGCCGCGCCCCGGCCACCCGACCCACTGCCCGCGCCGTCCGTGCGCGGGCCCGAAGAAGTGATCCATGGACCAGATTGACGAATACGAACAGGGCGAACGCGTTCGCGCCTGGCTCAAGAACAACGGCTCTTCCCTGATCACCGGCATCGCCCTCGGCCTGGCCGCCCTGGGTGGCTGGCAGTGGTGGCAGGGGCAGGGCGAACAGCGCAAGGTCGAGGCTGCGTCCGAGTTCCTGGCCTATACCCGCGCGTCCGAGGGCGAGCAGACCGACAAGGCCCTGGCCCACGCCGAGGCGCTGCGCCAGAACCACCCGGAAACGCCCTACGTGGCCCTGGTCGCGATCAACGAAGCGCAGCGGCTGCTCGAAGCCGGCAAGGCCGAAGAAGGCCTGGCCCGGCTCGACGCCGTGGATGCCAGCGAGCTCGACCCGGCCATGGCCGAACTGCTGCAGCTGCGCGCGATGCGCCTGCTGGCGGCGCTGGGCCGGCACGAGGACGTCATCAAGCGGCTCGATGCCCACCCGCTGCCCAGCTACCCGGGCGTGGCCAGCGAGCTGCGCGGCGACGCCGAACTGGCGCTGGGCAATCGCGAGCAGGCCCGTGCGGCCTACGAGCAAGCCCTGGCCGCGCTCGACGTCGGTGCCGCCACCCGCGGCATCATCGAAATGAAGTTCACCGCGGCCGGAGGCCGCCTGCCCGAGACCCCGGAGGCCTGAGCGCATGCTGCGTCGTACCCTGATCATCGCCGCGTTGCTGGCCACCGCCACCGGCTGTTCCACCCTCAAGGGCTGGTTTGGCGACAAGGCCAGCAAGGCCATCGAACCCGCCGAGCTGACCGAGATCAGCAGCGCCATCGCCGTCGACAAGGCCTGGTCGCGCAAGCTTGGCGATGAAAACGCCAGCCTGGGCCTGCGCCAGCGCCCGGCCATCGAAGGCGACCGCCTGTACGTGTCCAACGACGAAGGCCGCGTGCTCGCGATCAGCGCCAACACCGGCGACGTGCTCTGGGACTCGGAAGTCGCCCCGACCCGCAAGGAAGGCAGCCGGCTGTTCTTCTGGCGGCGCAAGGCCATCGACGGTGGCCTCAGCGGCGGCCCGGGCGTCGGCAACGGCCTGGTCGTGGCCGGTGGCCGCAATGGCGAGGTGATCGCGCTGGACGCCGAAACCGGCGCCGAACGCTGGCGCACCAAGGTCACGTCCGAAGTGATCGCCGCGCCGCTGGTCACCCCTGAACGCATCATCGTACGCGCCAACGACGGCCGTACCTTCGGCCTCGACCCGGCCGACGGCAGCCGCAAGTGGGTGTTCGACCGCGGCGTGCCGGCCCTGAGCGTGCGCGGCAATGGCGCGCCGGTCAGCGACGGCCAGCTGGCCTACCTCGGTTACGACGACGGTACCGTCGTCGCGCTGCGCATTGCCGACGGTCTGGTCGCGTGGACCCAGCTGGTCGCCGAGTCCGAAGGCCGCAACGACCTCGACCGCATGGCCGACGTCGATGGCGAGCTCGCCCTGGGTTATTCCGAGCTCTACGCCACCAGCTTCGCCGGCCAGACCATGGCGATCTCGACCCAGAACGGTCGTCCGCTGTGGAACCGCGACACCGGCGGCTATTCCGGCCTGGCCCTGCTGGGCGACCGCGTCGTCCTGTCCGATCCCTCGGGCACGGTCTGGGCGCTCGACCGCACGTCCGGTTCGGCCCTGTGGCGCCAGGAAGCCCTGGCCCGCCGCTGGCTGACCACGCCGGCCATCCACGGCAACTACGTCGTGGTCGGCGACGTCGAAGGCTACCTGCACTGGCTGCGGGCGGACGATGGCGTCATCGTCGGCCGCGACCGCGCCAGCCGGGCGCCGATCCGCGGCACCCCCCAGGTCACCCCGACCGGCACCCTGGTGGTGCTGGACTCCGAGGGTCGCCTGTCCGCTTACCCGTCGCCGGCGCAGTAAGCGCCGCGACGTAATCCACGGGAGAGTTCCGCGTGTTGCCATTGGTCGCTCTCGTGGGCCGTCCCAACGTCGGCAAGTCAACGCTGTTCAATGCGTTGACGCGCAGTCGTGACGCGCTCGTTCACGACGAACCCGGGGTCACCCGGGATCGTCATTATGGTTTCTGCCGGCTGGTCGAAGACCGGCCCTTCGGGCTGTGCGACACCGGCGGCCTCTCGGGTGACGAAGAAGGCCTCGCCGGCGCCACCGCGCGCCAGGCGCGTGCGGCGGTGGAAGAAGCCGACCTCGTGCTGTTCGTGGTCGACGGCCGCGAAGGGCCGTCGTCGGTCGACGACGCGATCCTGGCCTGGCTGCGCAAGACCGGCCGGCGCTTTTTCCTGGTCATCAACAAGGTCGACGGCCTCGAGCTGGCGCCGGTGCTGGCCGAGTTCGCGCGCTACGGCGTCGAGAAGGTCATCCCGGTGGCCGCGGCGCACCAGCGCGGCGTACCCGAGCTGCTCGAGGAGGTCATTCCCGAGCTGCCCGAGGACGGCGACGCCGCCGTGCTGGCCGACGACCCGGACCGCATCCGCATCGCCTTCCTCGGCCGCCCCAACGTCGGCAAGTCGACGCTGGTGAACCGCCTGCTGGGCGAGGAGCGCATGATCGCCTCCGACGTGCCCGGCACCACCCGCGACTCGATCGCGGTGGACCTGACCCGCGACGGCCGCGACTACCGCCTGATCGACACCGCCGGCCTGCGCCGGCGTTCGAAGGTGGAAGAAGCGGTCGAGAAGTTCTCCGTCTTCAAGACCCTGCAGGCGATCGAAAACTGCCAGGTCGCCGTTGTGCTGCTCGACGCCGGTGAAGGCGTGACCGAACAGGACGCCACCGTGCTGGGTCTGATCCTGCAGGCCGGCAAGGCGCTCGTGATCGCCGTCAACAAGTGGGACGGGCAGTCGAAATACCAGCGCGAGCAAACCCAGGGCATGCTGGTTCGCAAGCTCTCGTTCTGCGAGTGGGCCGAGCGCATCACCATCTCGGCGCTGCACGGCACCGGCATGCGCGAGCTGTTCCGCGCGATCCATCGCGCCCATGCCTCGGCGACGAAGGAATTCAGCACCTCGGAAGTCACCAAGGCGCTTGAAATCGCCTACCAGAGCTTCCCGCCGCCGGCGGTGCGCGGCCACGTCTCGAAGCTTCGTTATTGCCATCCGGGCGGCGCCAACCCGCCGACCTTCATCGTGCATGGCACCCGCCTGCGCGTGCTGAGCGAAAGCTACCGGCGTTATCTCGAGAACTTCTTCCGCAAGCGCTTCAAGCTGGTGGGCACGCCGATCCGCTTCATCTTCAAGGAAGGCGAAAACCCCTACGAGGGCAAGAAGAACCCGCTCAGCGACCGGCAGATCAAGGCCAAGCGCCGCCTGATGCGGCACGTCAAGCGCGGGAAGTGATCGCGGCCGACGCCGTCACCCTGGGCCTGCTGGCCGGTGGACGCGGCGAGCGCGTCGGCGGTTGCGACAAGGCCTGGTTGCCGCGACGCGGCAGGCCGGCGATCGACACCCTGCTGCAGGAACTCACGGACGCGGGCTTCGCCGCGCGCCTTGCCAGCGTGCGCGCACCCGACCTGCGCTGGGGCGAGCGGGGCTTCACCTGCGTGCAGGACCGCCGCCCTGGCCAGCCGGGCCCGCTGGCCGGTCTGGAAGCGCTGGCGTCGGCCTGCCGCACGCCCTGGCTGCTGGTGCTGCCGGTGGATGTTTTCGACCTGCCGGCAAACCTGTTCGACCAATTCGCCAGTGTGGCAGCGACGCGAGGCGCCTGGCTGCGCGACGCCGGCGGCTTGCAGCCGCTGGTGGGCCTGTGGCCGCGTGGCGAGCTGCACGCGGCTGCGACATCGGCACTCGACGCCGGTGAAGCCACCGTACATCGTGCGTTGGCTACGCTGCGTCCGGCCACGCTGGACATTTCCCCCGCACGCCTGGGCAATGCCAATACGCCCGAGGCTTATGATCAAACGCCATGACTGCTGACTTCCCCACGCGCATCAGCTTCGACGAAGCCGCCGCAATCATCGATCGGGTCGCCGCCGGTCGCCGGCTGTCCACCGAGCGAATCCCGCTGCAGCGCGGCCTTGGGCGCGTGCTGGCCGAGGATCTGGTGGCTACGATCGCATTGCCGAACTTCGACAACGCGGCCATGGACGGTTTCGCCGTGCGTGGCCTGCCGATGCCGCACGGTGGCTGGCAGCTGGTGGGCGAGCAGTACGCCGGCGCGGACCAGGGCCTGGTGCTGGCGGCGGGGCAGGGCAGCCGCATCACCACCGGCGCACCGCTTCCGGCCGGCGCCGAGGCCATCGTCATCAAGGAAAACGCGCGGGTTGATGGCGACCGCCTTTGCACCGACCACGCGCCATCGGCGAACGACCATATCCGCCCTGCCGGCGAAGACGTGATGCCGGGGACGCGCCTGCTTTGCGCCGGTGACGTGCTGACGCCCGCCCGCCTTGGCCTGGCCGCCGCGCTGGGCCTGCCGGAACTCGCCGTCGCACGCAGGCCGACCGTCGCCGTGTTCACCACCGGCGACGAGCTGAAACCGCCGGGCCAAGCGCTGGCGCCTGGCGAGATCCACGACTCCAACCGCGCCATGCTGCAGACGCTGCTGCTGGCCGAAGGCCTGGAACCGGTGGCCTGGCCGATCCTGCCAGACGATCCCGAGCGCATCCGTTCGATGCTGCAAGACGCGGCCTTCTCCTTCGACCTCGTGATCACCTGTGGCGGCGTCTCGGCTGGCGAGAAGGATCATTTGCCGGCCCTGCTGCAGTCGCGCGGCGAAACCTGCTTCTGGAGAGTGCGCATGAAGCCGGGCATGCCCCTGCTGTTCGGGCGCCTGGGTGAATCGCTGCTGCTCGGCCTGCCGGGCAATCCGGTTTCGGTGCTGGCGACCTTCCTGACCCTGGGTCGCCGCCTGATCGATGGCCTGCAGGGCCGCACCGAACCGCGCATGCGCTGGCGCGCCAGGCTCACCGATACCGTGCATAAACGCCACGAGCGCCGTGAGTTCATGCGCGGCCGGCTGCAGATGGACGACGACGGCCAGCTGCATGTGGCGCCCGACGCCGCCACCGGTTCGCACCGACTGGCCGCCGCCGCGGCCAACGACGTGCTGCTGGTGCTTCCGGAAGGTGCCGGCGAGTTCGCCGCCGGCACCGTGATCGAGTGCCTGCCCTGCGCGGCGGGTCGCGGCTAGACTGGTCCCATGCCGCCGATCGAGGAAATCACGCCTGCCGAAGCCCGTCGCCGCATGGCGCAGGGCAGCCGGCTGCTGGACGTGCGGGAACCGGGGGAGCACGCCCTGGGCCTGCCCGAAGGCGCGCTGCCGGTGCCGCGTGCCAGCCTGGAATCGGATCCCACGCGCATCACCCCCGACACCGGCGCCGAGCTGCTGCTGATCTGCGGCAGCGGCCGGCGCTCCATGCTGGCAGCGCATGCCCTGCAGGCGCGGGGCTACGAACGCCTGTGTTCGGTGGCCGGCGGTTTCGAGGACTGGTGCCGGGAAGGTTTGCCCACCGTCTCCGGCGCACCGGACGACGCCGATTTCCTGGAGCGGTATTCGCGCCACCTGCGCCTGCCGCAGGTTGGCCTCGAAGGCCAGCGCCGCCTGGCGCAGTCACGCGTGCTGCTCGTGGGCGCCGGTGGCCTGGGTTCGCCGGCAGCGCTTTACCTGGCGGCCGCCGGCGTCGGCCAGCTGGTGGTCGCCGATGACGACGTCGTCGACCGCAGCAACCTGCAGCGCCAGGTGCTGCACACCGAGGACCGCATCGGCCAGCCCAAGGTGGAGTCCGCGAAAAGGGCGCTGGAGGCGCTCAACCCGCGCGTGCAGATGCAGGCCGAACGGGTGCGGGTCACCGACGACACGGTCGATGCGCTGGTGCGCGACGTCGACGTGGTGCTCGACGGCGCGGACAACTTCCCGGTGCGCTACGTGCTCAATGCTGCCTGCCTGCGCCATCGCAAGCCGCTGGTCTACGGCGCGGTGCATCGCTTCGAAGGCCAGGTCAGCGTGTTCGATGCCGGACGGCGGCGCGGCGAAGCGCCGTGTTACCGCTGCCTGTTCCCGGAGGCGCCGGCGGCCGGGGATGCGCCCAACTGCGCCGAAGCCGGCGTGCTGGGCGTGCTGCCCGGCGTCATCGGCCTGCTGCAGGCCACCGAAACGATCAAGCTGCTGCTTGGTATTGGCGAACCGCTGTCGGGCAGGCTGCTGCACTTCGATGCATTGGCGATGCGATTCCGAGAAACCCGCCTGCGGGCGGATCCACAGTGCCCGGGCTGCGGGCCGGAGGTGGCATGAAGGAACAGAAGAACTACCGCGAACTGGCCTGCCGGGAGTGCCGGGAAGGCGCTGGCCTGGGGTTTTCGTTCACGATGGCCTTCCAGCCGATCGTGCGGCTGTCGCGGCGCGAGGTGTTCGCGCACGAGGCGCTGGTGCGCGGGCAGGGTGGGGAAGGGGCGGGCGAGGTGTTCAAACACGTCAATGCCGATACCCGCTACCAGTTCGACCAGGCCTGCCGGGTCAAGGCGATCGAGTTGGCCAGCCGGGTCGGCGTGCCCGGTTACGTCAGCATCAACTTCATGCCCAATGCGGTCTACCGGCCCGAGCTGTGCATCCGCACCACGCTTGAGGCGGCACGCACCTACGGTTTTCCGGTGGACCGGATCATCTTCGAGTTCACCGAGGTCGAGCAGGTGCATGACCACGGCCACCTGCGCGAGATCGTGCAGCACTACCAGCAGCGGGGTTTCCTGACCGCCTTCGATGATTTTGGTTCGGGCTACTCCGGGCTGAACCTGCTCGCGGACGTGGCCAGCGACCTGGTCAAGCTGGACATGGCGCTGGTGCGCGGCCTGCCGGCCGATCCGCGGCGCCGCAAGATCATCCGCCACGTAGTCGCGCTGTGCGCCGACCTGGGCGTGGAGCTGATCGCCGAGGGCGTGGAGACCCGGGACGAACTGCGATTCCTGCAGGACGAAGGCATCGACCTGTTCCAGGGCTATTTCCTGGCCAGGCCGGCGTTCGAATCGCTGCCTGAGATCCGCTGGCCCGATTGATTCAAGGCATTTTACGCCTGCCCAGGCGTAGTGCGTTGGCTACGACCGATACCGAACTAAGGCTCATGGCGAGCGCCGCGATCATGGGACTGAGCAGCAGGCCGGTCAGCGGGTAGAGCACGCCAGCCGCGATCGGCACCCCAAGCGCGTTGTAGAGGAAGGCGAACACCAGGTTCTGCTTCATGTTGGCCACGGTGGCCGTCGACAGGCGCCGCGCCCTCAGGATGCCGCGCAGGTCGCCCTTGACCAGTGTCACCTGGGCACTGGACATCGCCACGTCGGTGCCGGTGCCCATGGCAATGCCGATATCCGCCCCGGCGAGGGCAGGGGCGTCGTTAATGCCGTCGCCCGCCATCGCGACCCGCGAGCCCTCTGCCTGGAGCCGCCGCACGAGCTCGATCTTGTCCTTGGGCCGCACTTCCCCCTGCACTTCGTCAATGCCGAGTTCGCGCGCCACGGCGCGGGCCGTGGTGGCGCCGTCGCCGGTCGCCATGACGATGCGCAGGCCGTCGTCCTGCAGCGACCTGATGGCTTCACGGGTGGACGCCTTGATCGGATCTGAGACGGCAAGAAGGCCGGCCAGTTTCCCGTCCACGGCCAGGTACATGACGCTCGCGCCCTCTTGGCGAAGGCTCTCGGCCTCGTCCCTCAGCAGGTCGGTTTCGACGGATTGTTCCCGCATCAGCTCGGTATTGCCGATGGCAAGCGCCCTTCCGCCAACACCGCCACGCACGCCGATGCCGGTGGACGATTCGAACCCGTCCGGCGTGTCGAGCGCCAGGTTGCGGCGGCGGGCCTCGGCGACGATGGCGTCGGCGAGGGGGTGTTCGCTGCCCTGGTCGAGGCTGGCTGCCAGCCGCAGGACATCCTCTTCCGCGAACCCGTTCGCGGCGATCACGGTCCGGAAAGCGGGGCGGCCTTCGGTCAGTGTGCCGGTCTTGTCCACGATGAGGGTGTCTATGCGACGGAAATTCTCGATCGCTTCGGCGTCACGGAACAGCACGCCACCCTGCGCAGCCCGGCCGGTGGCCACCATGATCGACATGGGCGTAGCCAGTCCCAGCGCACAGGGGCAGGCGATGATCAGGACGGAAACGGCATTGAGCACGGCGAAGGTCCAGGAAGGTTCCGGGCCCAGCAGGCCCCAGGCCAGGAACGTCGCCACCGCTATCGCCAGCACCGAAAGCACGAACCAGAATGCGACCTTGTCCGCCATGCGCTGCATGGGTGCGCGGGAGCGCTGGGCCTGCGCGACCAACTGGACGATCTGGGACAGCACGGTCTCCGAGCCCACCTTCTCGGCACGGATCACCAGACTGCCCGATCCGTTCATGGTGGCGCCAATGACGGCGTCACCCTCCGACTTCCCCACCGGGATGGGCTCGCCGGTCAGCATGGACTCGTCGATGTTGGACCGGCCCTCGAGTACCCGGCCATCCACCGGGACCTTTTCACCGGGACGCACCCGCAGTCGGTCGCCCACGTGGACATGACCGAGCGCGATGTCTTCCTCGCGTCCGTCGTCCAGAAGGCGCCGGGCCGTCTTGGGCGCCAGCCCCAGCAGGCCCTTGATGGCGGCGGACGTCCTGGAGCGTGCGCGAAGCTCAAGCAGCTGGCCGAGCAGCGTCAGGGAGACGATGACGGCGGCCGCTTCGAAGTAGACGCCGATGCGGCCGTGTTCGCGGAACGAGTCCGGGAACAGGTCGGGTGCCAGCGTCGCCACGACGCTGTAGCCGAACGCAGCCGCGACGCCTATGCCGATAAGCGTCCACATGTTCGGACTGAGGTTGCGGACGGACTGCACGCAGCGGACGAAAAACGGCCAGCCGGCCCAGAGCACCACGGGGGCGGTGAGCACGAGTTCTGCCCAGGTGCGCCAGTCGGTGGGCAGCCACGCCTCGAACCGGTGTCCAAGCATGGCCAGCGTCAGTACGACCAGGGTCAGGGGCAGGGTCCACCAGAACCGGCGGCTGAAGTCGAGCAATTCAGGGTTCTCTTCGTCGTCCAGTGCAGGCATCTCCGGCTCGAGCGCCATGCCACAGATCGGACAGTTGCCGGGGCCGGGCTGGCGGACCTGTGGGTGCATCGGGCAGACGTAGACCGTGCCCGGATCTACCGGTGCCGGGGTCATTGGCTGCGGGTGGACGTGCTCGTGGGTGCTCATCGGTGGTCCTTTGTCGGTGCCGGCAGGCGCCGGATCTTCAGCAGGGCGTAGATCGCTGGTATCACGACCAGGGTCAATACGGTCGAGGACACCATGCCGCCCACCATGGGCGCTGCGATGCGGCGCATGACTTCCGATCCGGTGCCGGTGCTCCACATGATTGGCAGCAGGCCGGCCATGATCGCCACCACCGTCATCATCTTGGGCCGGACGCGCTCGACCGCGCCTTCGACGATCGCGTCTACGACGTCGCCCCGGGTCAGTCGCTCGCCCCGGTGGCCGCGGGCCGTGATTCGACCTTCGAGCGCGTGGTCGAGGTAAATGAGCATCACCACGCCTGTTTCGGCGGCCACGCCAGCCAGGGCGATGAAGCCCACGGCGACGGCAACGCTGAGGTTGTAGTCAAGCGCCCAGAGCAGCCAGACGCCACCCACCAGCGCAAACGGCACCGAAAGCATCACGATCAGTGATTCGGTGACCCGGCGGAAGTTGAGGTACAGCAGGAGGAAGATGATGGCCAGCGTGACCGGCACCACGATCTTCATCCTGGCGGTGGCACGCTGCATGTACTCGTACTGGCCACTCCAGGTGGCGTAGTAACCTGGCGGGAACGTGACGTCCCGGGCCACCGCTTCCTGCGCCGCCTCGACGTAGGCGCCCAGGTCGGCATCGCGGGTGTCGACGTAGATGTAGGCCGAAAGCAGCGAATTTTCCGTGCGGATCGACGGCGCCCCCTTGCGGATGCTGATGGTCGCCACTTCGCCCAACGGCACCTGGGCGCCGTCCGGGGTCGCCACCAGCACCTGCCGGGCAATGGCTTCCGGGCTGTCGCGCAGGTCCCGTGGGTAACGCACGATGACCGCGAATCGTTCGCGACCTTCGACCGTCGTGGTGACCCGTTCGCCGCCCAGGGCGGTGGCGACGACCTGCAACAGGTCGCCGACCGCAAGCCCGTAGCGGGCAAGCTGCTGCCGGTCGGGATCAATGTCGAGATAGTAGCCGCCGGTCAGGCGCTCGGCGTAGACACTGGTCGTTCCTGGCACGGTGCGAACGGCTGCTTCGATCTTCCTGGCCAGCCGCTCCATTTCGCCCAGGTCGGAGCCAAAGACCTTGATGCCGACCGGGGTGCGGATGCCGGTGGCGAGCATGTCGGTGCGGGCCTTGATCGGCATCGTCCAGGAGTTGGCCACGCCCGGGAACTGCAGGGCCGCGTCCATTTCGGCAACCAGCTTGTCCACGGTCATGCCCTCGCGCCACTGGCTTGCGGGTTTGAGGTTGATGGTCGTCTCGAACATCTCCAGCGGCGCCGGGTCTGTGGCGGTCCGGGCGCGGCCTGCCTTGCCAAAAACCGACTCGACCTCGGGAAAGGTCTTGATGATCCGGTCCTGCTGCTGCAGGAGCTCGGCGGCCTTGGTCACCGACATGCCGGGCAGGGAGCTTGGCATGTAAAGCAGGGTCCCTTCATTTAGCGTCGGCATGAATTCGCTGCCCAGTCGCATGGCGGGCCAGGCAGAGGCCAGCATGACGGCCAGGGCCACCACCAGGGTGGCGGCCTTGTGCCTGAGCACGACGGCGATGACCGGCCGATAGGCCGCGATCAGCGCCCGGTTCACGGGGTTTTTCGCCTCGGGCAGGATCCGGCCACGAATGAAAAGCAGCATCAGCACCGGCACCAGGGTTACCGACAGCAATGCGCCCGCGGCCATGGCGAAGGTCTTGGTGAAGGCCAGCGGCTGGAACAGGCGGCCTTCCTGGGCCTCGAGCGCGAATACCGGCATGAACGACACCGTGATGATCAGCAGGCTGAAGAACAGGGCCGGGCCGACCTCGCGGCAGGCGTTGATGATCAGCTGCATGCGTGGCGTGCCGCCGTCGTCGCGCTCGATGTGCTTGTGCGCGTTCTCGATCATCACGATGGCGGCGTCCACCATGGCTCCGATGGCGATGGCGATGCCGCCCAGGCTCATGATGTTCGAGTTCATGCCCAGCAGGCGCATGGCCAGGAAGGCAATGAGCACGCCGACCGGAAGCATGATGATGGCCACCAGGGCGCTGCGGACATGCAGCAGGAAAACGAAGCAGACCAGGGCGACGATCAGGCTTTCTTCGACCAGGGTCCAGCGCAGCGTGGCGATGGCCCGGTGGATCAGGTCGGAGCGGTCATACACCGTCCGGATGCTGACGCCCTCGGGCAGTCCCGGTCCGATCTCGGCGATCTTTTGCTTGAGTCCGTCGATGACCGCCAGGGCGTTCTCGCCATAGCGTGCCACGGCGATGCCGGCGACCACCTCGCCCTCGCCGTTGAGTTCGGCGATGCCGCGCCGCCCGGCCGGCACCAGCTCCACCCGGGCCACGTCCCCGACAAGGACCGGGGTTCCGCCCTCGGCCTTTACCACCAGCTGCTCGATGTCCCCGATGCCGCGCAGGTAGCCGCGGCCCCGGATCATGTATTCGGTTTCGGTCATTTCCAGGACGCGTCCGCCGACGTCGCGGTTGCTCGCGGCGATGACCTCGGAGACACGGGAAAGTGGCACCCCGTACTGGCGCAGGCGTCCGGGATCGACCGTTACCGAATACTGGCGCACGAAGCCGCCGACGCTGGCGACTTCGGCCACTCCCGGGGCCTTGGCCAGCTGGTAGCGCACGTACCAGTCCTGGATGGCGCGAAGCTGGTCGAGCGACCACTGTTCGCCCTCCAGGACGTACTGGTAGACCCAGCCCACGCCCGTGGCGTCGGGCCCCAGCGTGGGGGTGACGCCATCGGGCATCTGGCTGGACGCACTGTTGAGGTATTCGAGCACGCGGGAGCGTGCCCAGTAGATATCCGTGCCGTCCTCGAAGATCACGTACACGAAGGATGCGCCGAAGAAGGAGAAGCCACGGACCACCCGCGACTTGGGCACGGCCAGCATGGCCGTGGTCAGTGGATAGGTGACCTGGTCCTCGACCACCTGCGGCGCCTGCCCAGGCACTTCGGTGAATACGATCACCTGCACGTCGGACAGGTCGGGCAGGGCGTCAAGGGGGGTCCTGGCCACGGCGTAGATGCCGGCGGCGGTGACGGCGACGGTCATCACCAGCACCAGGATGACGTTGCGCACGGACCATTCGATCAGGCGGGCCAGCATGTCAGTGGTCTCCGTCGTGACCGGCGTGCGGGTCGGCCGGCGCCGTCGGCTCCGGCGGCCCGGCGGACTCCATCGACTCCAGAGCCGCGCGCAGATTGCTCTCGGCATCGATCAGGAAGTTCGCCGACACTACGACGGACTCACCGGCCTTGACGCCAGAAAGCACCGCGACCCGGTCGCCCGCGCGTGCGCCGAGCTCGACGTCGCGCGGCGCGAAGCGGCCCGGTGCCGTCTGCACGAACACGCGCTGGCGGGTCCCGGAATCGATGACGGCCGAACGGGGAATCGTGACGTAGTGTTCGACGGCACCACCGACGAGTTCGACGGTTCCGAAAAGACCCGGACGGATGACGCCATCCGGATTGGGCAGGACGACCCGGATACCGACGGTCCTGCTTGCCATGTCGACCACGGGCTGGATGAAACTCACCTCACCCTCGAAGCGCTGGCCGGGCAGGCTCGGGGTCTCGAAGATGGCCCGGGAACCGATCGCCAGGTCCCCCGAAGACGAGGTCGGTACCTGCGCAACGACCCACACCGTGGAAAGGTCGGCAAGCCGTAGGACCGTCTCGCCAGGCTCGAACCGGTCGCCCTGCACGACGGGTTTTTCGACAATCACGGCATCGGCGGGCGACGAGATCAGCAGGCGTGCCGCATCTCCCTGGCGCGTGGCGCTGGCCCCCGACACCTCCCAGTTGCGCAAGCGCGTGCGGGCTGCATCACGCAATCGGCGCATGGTGGCGGCGCTGGCGGGGTCGCTTTGCGCCAGGCGCCTGGCCGCCGCATCCGCCACGTCGTATTCGCCCTGGGCCGCGACCAGTTCCGGGCTGTATATCGCCATGAGCGGCTGGCCGCGTTCGACCGCCATCCCTGTCTGGTTCGCATGGAGGGTTTCGATCCAGCCCTCGAAGCGCGGGGCGACCGCGAATTCCCGGGTCTCGTCGATCTCGACGCTCGCGCTGGCGCGTACGGTGCCCGACAGCGCTTCGTGCACGGCTTCTTCCGTGCGCACGCCCAGAAGCTGGACCTTGCCGGGAGGGATGACGACGGTTCCCGGCTCGGTTTCGGGCTCCTCGCCGGCATAGACGGGAATGTAATCCATGCCCATGGAGTCCTTCTTGGGAACCGGCGACGGATCGGCCAGCCCCATGGGATTGCGGTAGTAGAGGATCTGGCGTTCGGCAGGCGCGGCGTCGCTGGCGTGCGTGCCCGCGGTTTCAACGACCGGCGCGAACTCACGCCCGGCCCACCAGCCGATCGCCAGGGCCGCGACAACGGCGGTGACGAGCATGATCATGGTGTTCCGGTTCATTCGACACTCCCGAGCAGGGCGCGCACGGCCGCAGCGCCAATCAGTTCATCGCGACGGGCATCGGCCCGGGCAAGGTCGGCACCCAGCCACCCATCCAGGGCCTCGAGCAGGGTGCCGAAGTCGACCTCGCCGACCCGGTAGCTGGCGAGGGCGGATTCGAAGTTGGCCTGGGCCTGCGGCAGCAGGGTCTGTTCGATCAGCTGGCGCCGTTCGCGTGCGCTGCCGGCCTGCGCCCATGCCTGGCCCAACTGGCCTTGAAGCGCCGTCTCCAGCGCCTCGGTTCGCGCCCTTGCGGCGACAGCCATTTGCCGGGCTTCGCGCTCGCGCTCGCGGCGTGCACGCTGCTGCAGCGGGATCTCCACTTCGAACATGATTTCGTTGGCGTCCGCCTGGTCGTCGCGCCGCATGCGCCCGACGCCGAGCGTGAGGTCGGGAAAGCGCTGGCGGCGCTGGAGCAGGGCGGCAATGTCGGCCGCGCCGGCCATCGCGGTGCTGGCTTCCAGGGCGGGATGCCGGGACATGGCCAGCAAGCCCAGGGCGTCGCCCAGCGAGGCGGTGGGCAAGGCCAGCACGGGTTCGTCCGCGGGTTCGGCCAGGCGCGCATCAGCCTGACGGCCCAAGGCAGCGTTCAAAGCGGCCATCGCCTCGTCGCGGACCGCCAGCCGGCGGATTCGCTCCGCCTGGAGGGTAGTGCGGGCAACCTGGGCGCGGATCGAGTCCTGCTGCGCCGCCACGCCCAACGAATAGCGCAGGCGGGCGATTTCTTCCATCTGCGCCAGCAACCGGACCTGGCGGTCCAGCACTTCGACACCCGTGCCCGCATGCCAGAAGCGCACGTAGGCCTGCTCGGCCCGGGCCAGCAGGTCCAGGGCCGCGGCCTCGCGTTCGAGGCCTGCGGCATCGGCCTGTCGTCGGGCGATGTCGCGTGCCAGACCGCGTTTGCCCCATAGCGGTATGGGCTGCTTCACGCCGTAAAACGCCGAGCCGGTGTCGCCCATGCGTTGCAGCCTGATCTCGACCCTCGGGTCGGGCATGGCCCCGGCGGGATGGATTCGTGCCTGTGCGGCCTCGGCGTCGGCCTGCATGGCCTGCAGGTCCGGATTGTGGGTCAGCAGCCAGGTGCGCACCGAGGCCAGGTCGGCGCCGGGAACCGGCGTCTTGGCCAACGCCAATGGCTGGGCGGAAAACAGAATGGCCAGGGTCAAGGCCAGGGCATGCAGCACCTGACCGGGGAAAGGGGCAGGGGGGCGCCCTGGCACTGAATGGGAATACGGGGATCTCATGGAGGTCGCCTTGCACGGCTGCAGGCCAGCGGGGCCGCAGAAGTGGGTCGGACGGCGGCGGCCACGGATTGCGGCCGAGCCGATGCACCCGGCCAAGGCGCACAGCAGCGCCGGCCGGTCAGCGACAGGAGATCAAATCAGCAGAAGACTGGCGGGGTGTCGGATCGGCCCGTGCCAGGATGGCTGCGGCCCCGGCGCCTGGCTGGCCTCGGGTTCCCGCGGCAAGCGTCGCAGCGTCACGACGGGCACGATCGGCAGCGGACCCAGGGCCGGAACGGCAAGCACGCGCGCCGCGTCGGAATTCAGGTCGGTCCGGCTGCAATGCGTGTCACATACGGGCGAAGCTTCCGCGGTCGCAGATGACGGCGGATGGCAGGGAGGCTCGTCAGCTGCAGCCTGGGCCGCCGACGCCGCATGGGCGGTGCCAAAGGCCATGCTCGCCAAGGTGCAGGCCGGATGGCTGGCCAGGGCGAGCTGCGTCCAAAGCAGCGCCACCATCGCCAGGATGGAGAGGGGTGCGCACAGGCGGTGGCGTCGCAATCGCTTCATTTCAGCGCACACACTACGCCGATTCCCCGGGCAGTGGCTTGACCCGGGTCAAGTGCCTGAACCCCGGGGCCTCCCAGGACCCCAGGCTCAGCGCAGCCAGCTCGCCGCCGCTGCGCCGACGGCCACGACCAAGCCGGTGGCCACGGCTACCCGCGCCAGCAGCATGTGCCGCGCCGATGGTTCGAGGCCGGTCACTGGCTCCCCGGGTGGCGCGACGTCGGGGCGCTCGAGGAGCAAGCCGACCATTTCATCGACCAGGGCGGGCGGGAAAGAGTGCGGGTCGAAGCCGCTGCGGCCGTGGCGGGCCAGTAGCTTCTGCACCTCCGGGGCGTTGGGTACGTGCTTCATGGCCCATTCGCCGAAGCTCGGTTCGTCGATCTCGCGTCGGTCGAGCAGGCGGACATCACGATGGCGCGGGTCGGCAGCAAGCCGGTCGTAGAGCGCCTGGACTTCGGACTCGCGTCCCTCCAGGCACTGGAAGAAGCTGCCATCGGCGAAGTACAGACCGCCCACGATGCGCTGCCGGGCGTTGTTGCGCCGCGACTGCACCAGGATGCGCGCGACTTCCGGGTGGATGCCGGCGCCTTCGCGGATGGGCGCGAAGGTCGAACGGCTGGCGTAGACGAGTCGGAGATGGCGGGACATGGGGCACCTGACGGAAGTTCCAGGCCGACAGCTTGCCCCGCCGCCCGCATTCGGGCCGTGAAATCGACTCAGGTCATCTGCGAACTTTCCTCGAACGCGAGCCGGCGGGTGCCGGCCTGGACGAGCAGGGGCTCGAGCTTCGCGTGGTCTTCATCCGTGGCATCCACGACCAGCAGCAGACGGCCCGCCTTGACCTCGTCCTCGAACTTCTGGCGCACCGGGTCGGGCAGGGCAGAGCCCATCAGCGCGGCGGACCAGGTGCCCGCCGCCGCGCCGGCGGCGGCGATGGCGGCCGCGCCCGCAAGGGTGACGCCCAAGCCGGGAATCGCCACGGCGATCAGGCCGGCCACCAGGCCGGTGGCGCCACCGCCCAGCGCGCCCTTCGCGGCCGCGGGCATGAAATCGGTGCGCGATTCGCGGAACTGTTCGGGAATCACCTCCATCTCAAGGTCCGAACGTGCGATCAGCGCGATGTCCTCGTCCGCGACGCCGGCCTGGCGCAAGGCGCCGACGGCGCTGGCGGCGACATCAACATCCTGCGCGAGGAATACATGTTTGGTCTTCATGGTGTTTGCCTCCGCTGTGTTTGCAGTCACCACCAGCTATACACGGGTGGCTGTTTCCCGACGGTGAACGGTGAACCGGCAGCCATTTGCTAGCGTGATTCGAGATCCTCGATCAGCTTCTTCATTTCCGCGATCTCGCGCTCCTGGGCGGCGATGATTTCATCCGCGAGTTCGCGTACCCGGGGATCTTCGATGCGGGCGCGCTTGCTGGTGAGGATGGCGATGGAGTGGTGTGGGATCATCGCCTTCATGTAGGAGACGTCGTCCACCGTCGACTGGCTGCGGACCAGCCACAGGCTGCCGGCGAAGACGCCCACCGCGGCGACGAGGATGCCGAGGTTGATGCGTTTGTCCTTGTACATGCCCCGCATGAAACCGAGCATCGCCACGGCCATGCCGGCCACCATGATCACCGTCATCCACGCGCGCGTCTGGCTGAAGAAAACGTGGCCGGTTTCGTAGGTGTGCAGGTACATCAGCCCGTACATCAGCAGGCCGGACGTGAGCAGCATCAGGGCGAAGCGGAGATAGGGGTTCATGCAGCCTCCGGATTGGCATGGTTCGTGGATTGCACCAAGTACCTTCCAAGTTCCGTACCAACAAGGAGGACGCCATGCCGCGCGGAGATAAGTCCAGCTACACCGACAAGCAAAAGCGCAAGGCCGAGCACATCGAGGAAAGCTACAAGGAGCGCGGTGTGTCGCAGGAAGAGGCGGAGAAACGCGCCTGGGCCACCGTCAACAAGGAGGACGGTGGCGGCAACAAGTCCGGCTCGGGGCGGAAGAATTCGTCCTGAGCCCGCTCGCGCTGACCGGGATTGGTCTTGGAAAATGCAGGCTGCCCGTGCAGCCTGCACGGGCGTCCGGGTTGCCTGGCCTCACCAGATGAGGTCGTCGGGCACCTTGAACTGCGCGTAATAAGCGTCGTCTTCCGACGATGGCGCGTCCGCCGGGGTGCCGGCCGGTACGCCGTGGTCGAGCACCACAAGCGAGGCGTCGCGCTCGCGCACCTTCTCGCCGGCGGCACGTGGCAGCAGCACGTAGCGGTCATCCAGTCGTGCGATCACGAGCTGGCCGGCCGACAGCTTGCGGCGGAGTTCGTCGCTGACCAGCACCGTCCGGATGGCGCCGTCGGCGGTGAAGCGGTATTCGCTTTCTCCTTCGGGCGGCAGCTTCTTGTCGCGGATGATCTGGCGCGCCTGGGCCTTGAGCTCGGCGGCCTGGACGCGGGCTTTCTGCTGCGCCGCCAGGGCGCGATCGCGGGCGACCTTTTCCTCGCGCACGCGCTCGGCTTCGCGGCGGATGTCGTCCGGGTCCATGTTGCCCTTGCCAAGGCGCGCCTTGTCCTGTTCGCGGGCGACCTGGGCCACCTTCGATTTCTTGGCCAGGCCGGCCTTGAGCAGTTGTTCCTGTAGCGGATTGGGTTTGGCCATGCGGGCATTGTACCCGCGGCCGGCTCAGGCCTCGACGCGGTTGCGGCCGCCTGCCTTGGCCCGGTAAAGCTGCTGGTCGGCTTTTTCCACCAGCGTCGTGGGCGCGACCTCATGCGAGGGCCGGATGGTGGCGACGCCGAGGCTGATGGTCACCACGCCGGTGGCCTCGTTGCCGACGTGGGGCAGGGCGAGTTCCTCGACGCGCCGGCGCAAGGCCTCGGCCACGGCCAGCGCAGCCGCGGCGTCGGCACCCGGAAGGATGACCGCGAACTCCTCGCCGCCGTAACGGGCAACCAGGTCGCCGCCCTGGCGAACGCCCGCCTTCAGCGCCGCCGCGACCTGCTGCAGGCAGGCGTCGCCGGCGACGTGGCCGTAGTGGTCGTTGTAGCGCTTGAAGAAGTCGATGTCGGCCATGATCACCGAGAGTTCGCAGCCCTGGCGGATCGAACGCTCCCACTCGCGCACGAGCCCTTCGTCGAAGCTGCGGCGGTTGGCGATGCGGGTCAGGCCGTCGGTGGCGGAAAGTTCGCGCAGGCGCTCTTCCAGTTCCTTCTGCGCCGAGACATCCTGCAGCACGACGACGAAGTGTTCGATGTCTCCGGCGTCGTCGCGAACCACTTCGGCCAGCGCGCCGACCGGATACTGGCTGCCGTCGTCGCGCAGGGCCCAGATCTCCTCCTGCCAGTGGTCGCCGGCGGCGATCGCGGCTTCGACGCGCGCCTGCAGCCCCGGGTCCAGGGTCAGGGCAGGGGGCACGCGGCCGATGACGTCCTCGGCGCGGCGGCCGGAAAGCTTTTCGTAGGCCGGGTTGACGCGCAGGATGCGAAGCTGCGGGTCGAGCACCATGATCGCTTCGCTGGTGTGGCGAACCACGACGTCGGCGAGGCGCTGGCCTTCCTGAGCCCGGTAGAGTTCGGCCAGTCGCTCCGAAAGCACCTGCCCGAGCGCCGCGGTGCGCAGGCCGGCCCGGCGCTGCAGTTCCAGGCCCAGCAGGAAAAGCGCGATGAGCGCCAGCACGAGGCCCGAAATGAGCAGCGCCATGCCGCGGTAGCGCTCACGGGCGCTGAGCCAGTCTTCCTGGGCGAGGTCGACGCCAAGCAGGGCCACCAGCCGGCCTTCATGGTGGATCGGGGCCAGCGCGCTGACCCAGGTGCCCCATTCATCCTCGACCACGCCAGAGAACACCGGCTGTTCGGTGTTGACCAGCAGGCGCAGGTTTTCCGAGGGGCCGCTATAGACATCGCCTGGCGCCGAGTAGTCTGGCGATTCGGGGTCTTCGGCGTCCGCCAGGAAAAGGAAGCTCTGTGCACCGGAATCCACCGGCCGCATCAGGTAAACGAACCGGAAGCCCGGGTTGGCCTGGTGCAGTTTGGCCAACTGGACCCGCACGTGTTCATGGGTGGCGGTGCCCGCATCATCCGGATGGCCCCGCAGCGAGGCGATGCTCCCGGCGTCGAGCAGCGCGGCCGCGGTGCTGACGATGGCCAGCCCGTGGCGCTTCTCCAGGGATTCGCCGAAGGCCGTGAGCTTGCCGACGAACCAGACCGAGCCGGCGAGCGCTGCCAGGAACAGCAGCAGGCCGAACCAGAGCGGGCTGCGGCGTGCTTCCGGTAGCGTCGGGACGGCGGGCTTCGGGGTGGCCATGGCCGGAGTTTACGTTGGGGGTTGTCGGAGCGAACCTGCTCTGGGTCAAGCTTGAGTAGGTGCGCATAATGTATATTATGTCAAATACGATCTGTCCCACCCCAGCCCCCGCATGCGTTGGCTGAAACGGAATCCCATACCGGCTGCCTCCTCCCGATGCCCCAGGTTCGCGATGCCCTCCTGAACCTGGTGATCGGCGTCACCGGCCATCGCGACATCCCGGTCGGGGAACATGAGGCCCTGCAGGCGCGCGTCGTCCAGCTGATCCAGCGACTCAGGCGCGACTTCCCGGACCTTCCGCTGCTCATGCTCAACCCGCTGGCCGAGGGTGGCGACCGCATCGCGGCCCGTGCGGCCCGAGCGATGGCGGTGCCGCTGTTCGTGCCACTGCCATTTGCCGTCGAGGAATACGAGCAGGATTTCGAAACCCCGGACTCCCTGGCCGAGTTCCGGGACCTGCTGGACGGCAGCGAGGTCCGCGTACTGCCGCTGGCGCCCGGCGTCAGCGCCGAAGATATCCGGCAGCGCGGCGAAGCGCGCAACCGCCAGTACGCGCAGCTGGGCATGTTCGTTTCTTCGCACTGCCAGGTGCTGCTGGCGCTGTGGGACGGCCGCCCGAGCACGGCCCTGGGCGGCACCGGCCAGGTGGTTGATTTCCATATCGCCAACGTCATGCCCGAGCTTGGCGAACGCGACGTCGCCCCGAACCTGCTGGCCGACGACGAGAGCGACCTGGTGTTCCACATCGCCTGCTCGCGGCGGCTGGCGCCGGGAAGCCAGCGGCCACTGCATGCGCCGACCCTGGCGCACTGGGTGACCGCCGATGGTTCGGTACCCGAGGCCCGCGGACTGCCCGAGGCCTATCGGCGCGTCTTCAACCAGATGGCGGCCTTCAATGCCGACACCCAGCGACACTGGCATGCCATCCAGGCCAACTACCCTCGCCTGCTGCCCGCAGATCCGCCCGTTCCGGTGCCGGCCGGTATCCTTCGCATCGAGCGCCTGTTCGGTGCCGCCGACTGGCTGGCGCTGCATTTCCGCCAGCGGGTCCGGCTCAACCTGCAGGCAAGCCATTTCGCCGCGGTGCTGATGGGCCTTTGCTTCATCGTCTATTCCGACCTGTTGCCGAGGCGGGAGCTGGTGCTCGCTTTCCTGGGCTTGTTCGCGCTGGGTTACGCCGTGGCCTGGGTTGGCCGGCGCCGGCAGTGGCAGCGCAAGTACCTCGATTACCGCGGTCTCTCCGAAGGCCTTCGCGTGCAGTTGTACTGGCGCCTGGCCGGCGTGCAGGTGCCGGCCGACGGCAGCCTGGGTTACGACAGTTTCCTGCAAAAACAGGACGTGGAACTGAGCTGGATCCGCCACGCCATGCGCGGTACCAGCCTGGTCCAGGACAGCGGCGCCGGCGGTGATCCGCGCTGGCTGCGGTGGACGATCCACAACTGGGTCGGTGATGCCGATGGCACAGGTGGCCAGCTCGAGTATTTCCGCCGGGGAAGCCAGCAACGTGCCACTGCTTACCTGTACACCGAACGCCTTGGTCGCCTGGCGCTGCTGGCAGGCCTGGGCGGTGCGCTGGTGCTGGCGATCGCGGGTCCGCAGCTGGACGAAGCCAGCCAGGCCGGGCTGCTGATCTTCATGGGCCTGCTGCCGCTGATCGCCGGCATCCGGGAAGCCTATTCGTTCAAGAAGGCCGACAAGGAGCTGATCAAGCAGTTCCAGTTCATGGCGCGCCTGTTCGCGAGCTGCAGCGTACGCCTGGCGCGGGCGTCCTCTGACGAAGAACGCCGCGAGCTGCTGCTGGCGCTCGGGCGCGCCTGCCTGGAGGAACACGCGGAGTGGATCCTGCTGCACCGCGACCGGCCGCTCGAACTGCAGGGGCCGCAATAAGCGCGGCGGGTCGCAGCGCGTCTTTGCTCAAGCGACCGCACCGGGCCGGCTTGACCTTGTCCCGGGGGCAAGGCTCACGCTCGCCCGACAAGTCAGGTGTAAACTTCACCCATGTCCGTTTTCCGCGTCCTGAGGTATCTGGTGCTCGTCCTGGCCCTGGTGGCCGGCGGCGTGGCGCCGGGTTTTGCCCAAGAAGCGCAGCCGATGCCTGAAACGGGCATGCAGTCGCCCTGCCATGGCATGGACGGTGAACTGGTGGACACGGCCGTCGAGCCCGCCGGCCATGGCGACTGCTGCGACGGCGGCGAGTGCCGCTGCGACTGCCTGCAGCACAGCCCGGCCGGCGTCGTGATGCTGCGCCAGCTGGCGCAGATGCCAGCCGCAGGCCAGCTCGTCATGCCCGCCGCGGCCACTCGCTTGCCGGCGCGTACGATTCCCGCGATCCGACCTCCGATCGCCTGAAGCCAGGGCGGACGCCCGTCCGCCACGCCTGCTGCTGCCCGGCTGAAGCCGGGTCGGGTCCCTTCCCGGGACGTTTCCGGAGACTTCCATGATTGCCCTCCTCTCCCGCGCCCTGCTGGCGCTGGTCCTTGTTTCGGCGCTGGCCGGCTGTGCCTCGATGGCGCCGCAGCCACGCGACGCCGACATCACCGAGCTGCTTGCCGAACGCGGCGGCCCTGCAGTGGACTGGTCTGCCGTGGCGGCGACCGACGAAGAAAAAACGCGCCTCGGCCGCTGGCTCTCCGAGCCGATGACCCTCGATGCAGCCACCCGTGTGGCGATGCTGCGCAGCCCGCGCCTGCGCGAACATTACGCCCGCCTGGGCCTGGCCCGGGCCGAAGTGCTGGAAGCCGTGGAAATCGAAAACCCGCGTTTGTCCTTCCAGCGCATGTCGATCGACGGCGGCGGCCACAGCCGCACCACCGGCCTCTCGATGCCGCTGCTGGACCTGCTGCTGCTGCCCGCCAGGGTGCGACTGGCCGCGACCGATTACGACCGGGCGCGCTACGACGTCGCCGGCGCGGTGCTCGACACCGTGGCCGAGGTCGAAGCGGCCTGGTATGCCTACGTCACCGCCCGCCAGGTCGCGGGCATGCGCGAGGCGGTCAGCGAAGCGGCCGCGGCCAGCGCAGAACTTGCCGAACGGTTCCACGCCGCCGGCAACATCAGCGCGCTGCAGCTGGCGCAGGAGCAAGCCGCCGCCAGCCAGGCCTACATCGAGGCCCTGCAGGCGCGCGCCGACGCCGGTCGCCACCGCCTCGCGCTGCATACCCTGCTGGGCCTGCGCGGCGAAGAAGCGAACTGGGAAGCCAGCGACTCCCTGCCGCTGCCGGTGCCCACCGAGGATGACCCGGAGCAGTTGGCGAGCCTGGCCCGCGACGGCAACCTCGCCGTGCTCGCCGCCCGCGCCGAGGCGGAAGTGCTGGCCGACGCACTGGGCCTGACCCGCACCCTGCGCTGGTTCGGCGGCAGCGAGATCGGCTACGAACGCGAGCGCGAAGCCGATGGCGCCCGCCTGCAGGGCCCGGAAATTTCGCTGGAGCTGCCGATCTTCAACCAGGGCCAGGCAAAGCTGGCCCGCGCCGAGGCCCGGCTGATGGAAGCGCTGGCGCGCGTGGAGCAGGCCGAACTGGCGGCAGACAACGGCGTGCGCACGGGTGCGCAGACCGTGGCCGCGCTGCGCGAGGTGGTGGACATCCACCGCCTCGCCCTGGTGCCGCAGCGAGAGTCGATCGTCGCACGCCAGCAGGAACGGCAGAATTTCATGCTGATCGGCGTGTTCGAGCTGATCCAGGCCAAGGTCGCCGAATACGACGCCTACCAGGCCTACCTCGAAGCCGTGCGCGACTACTGGCTGGCCCGCGTCGAACTGGCCCGCCAGGTCGGCCGTCGCCTGCCCAGCGACGCCCGCATCGATGCGCGCACACCGTCGCTGCAGGAAATCCTCGGCCCGGAAGAAGCGCCGGCCATGGACCACTCGGCGCACGGAGGCATGGACCATTCGATGCACGGAGACGCCAAGGCTGCCGAACCAGAAGAAATGGACCATTCGATGCATGAAGGCATGGACCACTCCGGCCACGACATGCCGTCGAAGCCTGGACCCGCCGACGTTCACGAAGAATCCGACGACGACACATCATCCGATCAACACGACCATCACCACGGAGCCACCCCATGAGCCTGTCCCGACGCAAGCTGCTGATCGGCGCCGGCGCCGGACTGGCCGGTGCCGCCGCGCTGCCCGCCCTCGCCCAGGCCGCGCCGGCGGCGCGCACGGCCACCGAAAACGCGCCCGCCGCCCGCCGCGCCCACGGCAAGGTGCGCACGCTCAACGGTTGGTCCCTGCCCCATCGTATGAACGGAGGCGTCAAGGAATTCCACCTGGTGGCCGAAGAGTTCGAGCACGAATTCGCGCCCGGCTCCAAGGCCGTGGTCTGGGGCTACAACGGCTCCACGCCGGGCCCGACCATCGAAGCCGTGGAAGGCGACCGCGTGCGCATCTACGTCACCAACCGCCTGAAGGAAGCCACCACCATCCACTGGCACGGCCTGATCCTGCCCAGCGGCATGGACGGCGTCGGTGGCCTGTCGCAGCCTCAGATCCAGCCCGGCGAGACCTTCGCCTACGAGTTCGACCTGGTGCAGCACGGCACCCACATGTACCACCCGCACGCCGACGAAATGGTGCAGCTGGCGATGGGCATGATGGGTCTGCTGGTCATCCATCCGCGCGGCGGCGACCAAGTCGACCGCGACTACGCGCTGCTGCTGCACAACTTCGCGCTGCACCCGGGCACGTACCGGCCGGATCCGTCGGTGATGCAGGACTTCGACCTTTGGACCTTCAACTCCAAGGTCTTCCCGGCCATCGAACCGATGGTGGCGCGCACCGGTGAACGCGTGCGCATCCGCGTCGGCAACCTGAGCATGTGGAACCACCCCATCCACCTGCATGGCGTGCAGTTCGAGGTAACCGGCAGCGACGGCGGCCGCTGGCCGAAGGCACAGTGGCGACGGGAGGTTACCGAGATCATCGGCGTCGGCCAGATGCGCGACATCGAGTTCACCGCCGTGCCCGGCGACTGGGCCTTCCACTGCCACATGTCGCACCACACGATGGGTCCGATGGGCCACGAGATCCCGAACACCCAGGGCGTTGACCAGTCCGGCGTCGAGCAAAAGATCCGGCGCATGCTGCCCGGCTACATGGCCATGGGCCAGCACGGCATGTCCGAACACCAGGAGCACACCGACAGCGGCCACATGAAGGGCCCGGAGAACACGCTGGCGATGATGGCCGGCAAGGGCCCGTTCGGGAACATCGAGATGGGCGGCATGTTCACCGTGGTCAAGGTGCGCGACGACATCGCGCCCGGTGATTTCAGCGATCCCGGCTGGTACGCCAATCCGCCCGGCACGGTCGCCCGCCGCGTCAGCAACGATCCCGCCTTCGGCGCCCCGGTGCGCCGCCAGAACACCTGAGAAGGAGCAAACCCGATGAAAGTTTTCGCCACCACCCTCGCCCTGGCCGCGCTGCTGTTCGCCGCGCCGCTGGCCGCACAAACGACCGCCGCGGCGCCCGCCAACGCCAGCCCCGTGGACAACAGCCTGCCCCTGGTCACTGTGCACAAGAGTCCCTACTGCGGCTGCTGCAAGCTGTGGGTGGACCACATGCGCGCCGAAGGTTTCGAAGTGCGCGTGGTCGAGACCGAAGACATGGGCCCGGTGAAGCAGCGCGTCGGCATCCCGCCGGCCAAGGGCTCGTGCCACACCGCCGAGGTGGACGGTTATTTCGTCGAAGGCCACGTGCCGGCTGAAGACGTCAAGCGCCTGCTCGCCGAACGTCCGAAGGCCCGCGGCCTCACCGTGCCGGGGATGCCGGCCGGTTCGCCGGGCATGGAAATGCCCGACGGCCGCGTGCAGCCCTACACCGTCGAACTGATCACCCCGGACGGCAAGGCCGAACCCTTCGCCCGCCACGGCGACTGATGGCTTGACCTTGCCATGATGGGAAGGCCCAGGCTGCGTGCATCGTCCAGAGGAATCCGCCATGAACACGCACCCGCCTGAGTTGCCCGCCGTTTCGCCCGCCAGCTTCCGCTTCGGCGTCACCGGCATGAGCTGCGCCTCCTGCGTGGGCCGGGTCGAAAAGGCCCTGGCCCAGGTGCCGGGCGTACTGATGGCCAGCGTCAACCTGGCCACGGAAACGGCGGCTGTCACCACCGACGGCAGCCCGTCGGCTGCCACGCTGGCGGCGGCCGTTGAAAAAGCCGGCTACGGCGTCGCCATCGAGGAGGTGTCGATGGCGATCCTGGGCATGAGCTGCGCGTCCTGCGTCGGCCGCATCGAAAAGGCATTGGCGGCCGTGCCGGGCGTGCAGTCGGCCAGCGTCAACCTGGCCACTGAAACCGCCCGGGTGCAGGTGCTGGCGGGCACGGCTTCCGAAGACCTGGTCGCCGCGGTCGCCGCCGCCGGTTACGAGGTGGCGCCTGAGAAAAATGAAGCCGCGGACGCCCCTGTCCCGGGCGAGGCCGCTGTGCCATCCGCCAGGGAGGAGCTGGCCAGCCGCGAACGCCGGCACCTGCTGATCGCCGCGCTGCTGTCGCTGCCGCTGGCCGCGCCGATGCTGGGCATGCTGTTCGACCAGCACTGGGCGCTGCCGGGCTGGTGGCAGTTCGCGCTGGCGACGCCGGTGCAGTTCTGGCTGGGTGCCCGCTTTTATCGCGCCGGCTGGAAGGCGCTGCGTGCCGGCACCGGCAACATGGACCTGCTGGTCGCGCTGGGCACCAGCGCCGGCTACGGCCTGAGCGTCTACCATCTGTTGTTCACCCAGCCGCACCACGGCGAACCACCGCTGTACTTCGAAGCCTCGGCGGTGATCATCACGCTGATCCTGATGGGCAAGTGGCTCGAGGCGCGCGCCAAGCGCCAGACCACCGAAGCGATCCGTGCCCTGCAGGCACTGCGGCCGACGACGGCGCGCGTGCGCCAGGCCGACGGACGCGAAACGCAGGTGCCAGTTTCGCAGGTGCGCGTCGGCGATGATGTGGTCGTACTGCCGGGCGAACGTTTCCCGGTCGATGGCGAGGTGCTCGAAGGCCGCAGCCACGCCGACGAATCCCTGATCAGCGGTGAATCGCTGCCGGTCCCGAAAGAAACCGGAGACCGCATCACCGGCGGCGCCGTCAACGGCGAAGGCCGCCTGCTGGTGCGCACCACCGCGGTGGGCGCGGAATCGGCGCTGGCGCGCATCATCCGCCTGGTCGAAGACGCCCAGGCCAGGAAGGCGCCGATCCAGCGCCTCGTCGATCGCGTCAGCGCGGTGTTCGTGCCGGTGGTGGTGGTGATCGCGCTGGCCACGCTGCTGGGCTGGGGCCTGGCCACCGGCGACTGGACCAATGCGGTGCTCAACGCCGTCGCCGTGCTGGTGATCGCCTGCCCCTGTGCGCTGGGCCTGGCCACGCCGACGGCGATCATGGCCGGCACCGGCGTTGCTGCACGGGCCGGAATCCTGATCAAGGACGCCGAAGCACTGGAAACCACCCGTAGTCTGCGCACGGTCGCCTTCGACAAGACCGGCACGCTGACGCTGGGCCAGCCGAAGCTGGCGGCCCTGCAGGCCGTGGATGGCGACGACGGCCGGCTGCTGGCGCTGGCCGCTGCACTGCAGCAGGGCAGCGAACACCCGCTTGCACGCGCGGTGCTGGAAGCGGCATCGGTCCGTGGCCCCCTGCCCGCACCTGCGGCCGATTCGGCGGTGCTGCAGGGTCGCGGCATCGAAGGCGCGGTGGGTGGCGAACACGTTGTGCTGGGCAGCGCACGGCTGATGCAGGAGCTGGGTGTCGATCTGGGTTCACTGGCGCAGGTGGGCCAGGACCAGGCCAGCCAGGGCCACTCGGTGTCATGGCTGGCGGCAGGAACGAAGCAGGCGCCGCGCCTGGTGGGCCTGCTGGCCTTCGGCGACCCGCCGCGTCCGGAAGCCGCGGAGGCCATCGCTTTGCTGAAGGCGCAGGGCATCCGTTCGGTCATGGTTTCCGGCGACAACGCCGGCGCCGCCCGCGCCGTCGCCACGGCGCTGGGGATGGATCCGGCCGACGTGCGCGCCGAGGTGCTGCCCGCCGACAAGGCCGGCGTGGTGCGCGAACTGTCCGCCGACGGTCCGGTGGGCATGGTCGGCGACGGCGTCAACGACGCCCCGGCGCTGGCCGCGGCCGCGGTCGGTTTCGCGATGGGCAGCGGCACCGACGTGGCGATGCATGCCGCCGGCGTCACCCTGATGCGCGGCGATCCGCGCCTGGTCGCCGATGCCATCGACGTCTCCCGCCGCACCACCCGCAAGATCCACCAGAACCTGTTCTGGGCCTTCGTCTACAACGTGGTCGGCATCCCGCTGGCGGCGGCCGGCCTGCTCGATCCGGTGGTCGCCGGTGCGGCGATGGCGCTCTCGAGCGTCAGCGTGGTATCGAACACGCTGCTGCTGCGGCGCTGGAAGCCGCAGGCGCGGCACTGACTCACAGGAGGTCGCCATGGCCACCCGCGCCACCCGTCCCGAACTGTCCGAAGCCAAGGGCCAGGGCCTGCACAACATCGGCGAGGCGTCGGCGCTGACCGGCGTGTCGGCGAAGATGATCCGCCACTATGAAAGCACCGGCCTGATCCCGCCGGCCAGCCGCACTTTAGCCAACTACCGGCTCTACAGCGACGCCGACCTGCATCGCCTGCGCTTCATCAAGCGCTCGCGCACGCTGGGATTCTCGATGAAGCAGATCGGGCAGCTGCTGGGGCTGTGGTCCGATCCCGGGCGCAGCAGCGCCGTGGTCAAAAAGCTGGCGCTGGCGCACGCCCGCGACCTGTCGCAGCGCATCGCCGAGATGCAGGCGATGCAGCGCACGCTGGAAAAGCTGGCGAAAAATTGCCACGGCGACAACCGGCCCGAGTGCCCGATCCTGGACGACCTGGCGGCCGACGAGTCGTAAGCGGCCGCCGGCGTGGCCTCAGTCGGGCAGGAGTTTCAGTCCGGCAGGCTCTCGTAACACCAGGCGTCGGGCGCAGGCAGCGCCTGGGCCGCCTGCACCTGCACCCGGGCGCCAGGCCAGGCGGCCAGGGCCAGCACGCCCTGCCCCGGCAGGTCCCAGCGCCAGGCTTCGGCGGCGGCAGAATCCGCTTCGCGGGCAAGCATGCGTCGCGCACGCGAAGGCTGCAGGCCGTCGCCGCAACGTTTGCCGAAGGCTTCCTTCAGACTCCAGGTGGAAAGGAACTGTCGCAGCTGCCCGTCCGCCGGCGTCTCTTCGAGCGTGCGGCATTCTTCCGGCGAAAACGTGAAGCCGGCGAGCGCGGCCAGATCGCGCGGGCGGCCGGGGTATTCCAGGTCCAGGCCCACGGGTTGGCTGGCCACGGCGACAGCGACAAAACCGCCGCTGTGGCTCAGCGAAACGCACAGCCGGGTGTTGCGCAGGCCTAGGGACGGCTGGCCGCGTTCGTCGCTCTCCAACTGCCAGTCGGCGGCTGCACCGCCGCGGCAGCGCGCCGCCAGGTCGCGCACCAGCCAGTGCCCCGCCAGGAACTGGCGCCGCCGCAGCGGCGCCGTCATCGCTTCAAGGCGCTGTCGTTCGGCGGCGGTCAACCAGTCCACGCCGACGGTGGCCAGCGATTCGATCGCTTCCAGCGCGGCCAGCTCGACGTGGCAGTCGGCCATCGTTCGGGATCAGCGCGAAACCGTCGCGTAGGTGCCCTTGAGCGCCACGCCGGCCATGATCGCCCCGGCCGCGCACTCGTATTGCGTCGGGCTGGAGAACTCCTGCTTCTTGTAGTTGCTGGTGATGTCCACCACCGCATTGGCGCCGCGCGAACGCGCCTGGTCCTGCATCGCCAGCAGTACGCTCATCAGCACCCAGCGGCAGGCTTCCTCGTCACTCTTGTTGACGGCGTTGGTCTTTCGGTTGGAATTGGCCACGCCGAGGCGCTTGCTGATTGCCGGGGTCGGCGCGCCGGCCAGATGAAAACTGACCGAGCCGTCGAGCGTGCCGTCGGAAAGTCCTGACTTAACCGCTTCGGCGAAGTCGAGATGCAGGCGGGTATCGCGTGCCTGGGCGGTCGAGGCGGCCAGGACGGCGAACAGGAAAATCGGGACGAGATTCTTCATCGGGGCAAGGTCTCCTCGGGTCAATCAATCGTTCCAGCGGCGCAGCACCAGCGAGGTGTTGATGCCGCCGAAGGCGAAGTTGTTGCTCATGGCGTAGTCGGTGTCGAGCATGCGGCCCTCGCCGGTGATGTAGTCGAGCCGGCCGCAGCGCGGGTCGACGTTGCGCAGGTTCAGGGTCGGATGGAACCAGCGCTCGCGCATCATTTCCAGCGTCACCCAGGCCTCGAGCGCACCGCAGGCGCCCAGGGTGTGGCCGGTGTAGCTCTTGAGCGAACTGATCGGCATCCGTTCGCCGAAGACTTCGTGCGTGGCCGTGGTTTCGGCGATGTCGCCGTGGCCGGTGGCGGTGCCGTGGGCGTTGACGTAGCCGATGGCGTCCGGCGCCAGCCCGGCGTCGTCCAGGGCCAGGCGCATCGCCTGCGCCATGGTCGGGGCATTGGGCTGGGTGACGTGCTGGCCGTCGCTGTTGGTGCCGAAACCGACGATCTCGGCGTGGATGGTGGCGCCGCGGGCCAGCGCGTGCTCCAGGTCTTCCAGCACCAGGGTGCAGGCGCCCTCGCCCACCACCAGGCCGTCGCGGTCGGCGTCGAAGGGACGCGGCGTCAGTTCCGGCGTGTCATTGGCATTGCTGGTGGCGAACAGCGTGTCGAAGACGGTGGCGGCGGTGACGTCAAGTTCCTCCGAACCACCGGCCAGCATGGCCAGCTGCCGGCCGGCGCGGATGGTTTCGTAGGCGTAGCCGATGCCCTGGCTGCCCGAGGTGCAGGCGCTGGAGGTGGTGATGATGCGGCCGGTGATGCCGAAGAACACGCCCATGTTCACCGGCGCGGTGTGGCTCATCATCTTGATGTAGGTGGTGGCGTTGACGTACTGCGTATTGAGCTCGGCCAGCGTGCGGCCGAAGTCGCTCATCGACGAGGGCGTGCCGGCGGAGCTGCCGTAGGAAATGCCGACCTTGCCCGACTGCAGCAGCGGGTTGCCCAGCAGCCCGGCGTCGGCGAGCGCCCGCTCGCTGGCCAGCGTCGCCAGCAGGGCCACGCGGCCCATGCTGCGCGTGGTCTTGCGGTTGTAGTGTGCAGGCAGCTCGAAGTCGGCGGCCGGCACGCCCAGGCGGGTGTTGAGGCCGCGGTATTTACCCCAATCGTCGAAGCGCTGCACGGCGTTGCGGCCGGACTTCAGGTGCGCCAGCACCGACGGCCAGTCGTGGCCCAGCGGACTGATCGCACCGCGGCCGGTGACCACGACGCGGCGTTCGGCTGCGGCGCGGCTCACAGCATGCCCCCGTTCACCGAAATCACCTGGCGGGTCACGTAGGAGGCGTCGTCGGACATCAGGAAGGACACCACGGCCGCGACTTCGTCCACCGTGCCGACCCGGCGCAGGGGCACCATCTTCAGCGCTTCCTCGCGTACGTGTTCGTCCAGCATCTCGGTGTCCACCAGGCCCGGCGCCACGCAGTTGACGGTGATCCCGCGCTTGGCCAGCTCCAGCGCCAGCGCCTTGCTGGCGCCGATGATGCCGGCCTTGGCTGCGCTGTAGTTGGTCTGGCCGCGATTGCCGGCCAGGCCCGACACCGACGACAGGGTGACGATGCGGCCCGGCTTGCGACGCCGGACCATCGGCATCACCACCGGCTGCAGCACGTTGTAGAAGGCGTCGAGGTTGGTGTGCACCACCGCGTCCCAGTCTTCGCCGGGCATGGCCGGGAAGGCGCTGTCGCGGGCGATGCCGGCGTTGCAGACGACGCCGTGGTAGGCGCCGTGGGCGTCGATGTCGGCGCTGATCGCTTCGGCGCAGGCCTTGCGGTCGGCGACGTCGAAACACAGCACGCGGGCTTCGCGGCCAAGCGCGCGCGCCATGGTCGCGACTTCCTCGGCCTGCTCGCGCCGGCTGCGGCAGTGCACGACCAGGTCGAAGCCGTCGCGGGCCAGGCGCAGCGCGATGCCGCGGCCGATGCCGCGGCTGGCGCCGGTGATCAGGACGGTGCGGTGAGTCATTCGTTCGTGTTTCCCAGGTAGGCGTCGGGGTCGGGGGGCTCGAAGACCGAGACGTTGGCGACGGCGATTTCTTCGTCCCCATCGAGGATGCGGCAGGCGAACATGCCCAGGCCGTTGTCGCCCATCAGTTCGCGGCGGGCTTCGATGCGCAGGCGGGTGCCGACGGCCAGGACCGGGCGTCGGCTGTCATAGCGCCGCGTGCCCAGCAGGAAACCCGGGCTCACCGGCTTGCCCCTGGCCAGCGCCTGGCCACCGGCCCAGGCGGCGATGCACTGCGCCATGTACTCGATGCCGGCCCAGGCGGGGACGCCCGCGACGTCGAAAAAAGGATGGTCCTCGCGGACCACGGCTTCGGCGACGGCACCATCGCCATCGCAGGCCAGGATGCGTTCGAGCCAGAGCATGCCGCCGCGATGCGGCACGAGGCGTTCGACGGCGGCGCGCACGGCGTCGTTCATACGGCCTCCAGCACCAGCGCGGCGTTGGAACCACCGAAGGCGAAGGACTGGCTGAGCACCCGGCGCGGCGCATGCAGGGCCCGCGTGCCCGGTGCCACCAGGTGGATCGGCGGCAGGTCGGGATCGACGGCGCCGTCCCACCAGTGCGGCGGCAGGTGCCGGCCCGGGTTGCGCGCCAGGGTGATCCAGGCGATGGCGGCCTCGATGGCGCCGGCCGCGCCGAGCGTGTGGCCGGTCAGCGCCTTGGTGGAACTGCAGGGCGTGCCGGCGCCGAACACCCGGGACATCACCCGCGCTTCCATGGCGTCGTTCTGCGGCGTGGCGGTGCCGTGCAGGTTCACGTAGTCGATGTCGCCCGGCGGGAAGCCGGCGCGCTGCAGGGCGGCCCGGATCGCGCGTTCGGGGCCCTGCCCCTCCGGCTCCGGCGCCGACATGTGGTGGGCATCCGAGCTTTCGCCCCACCCGGCCAGGCGCACCGGGCCTTCGCCGCGGCTGAGCACGAACAGCGCCGCGCCCTCGCCGATATTGATGCCGCAGCGGTTGCGCGAGAAGGGCTGGCAGCGTTCGGCCGACACCGAGCCGAGCGCGCTGAATCCGGCCACCGTGAACTCGCAGAGCGAGTCCGCGCCGCCTGCGACCACCGCGTCGGCCAGGCCAGCGCGCAGCAGCCGCGCGGCCGAGGCCAGGGCCTTGGCGCTGGACGAACAGGCGGTGGAAATGACGTGGGCCGGGCCGGTCAGGCCCAGCCGGCTGGCGACGAAGCGCGCCGGCATGCCCATTTCCTGCTGGGTGTAGTGGAAGGATTTGGGCCAACGCCCGTTCGCCAGGAAGGCGCGGTGCGCGGCTTCGCTTTCGCCCACGCCCGAGGTGCTGGTGCCCAGCACAACCGCGATGCGGGACGCACCGTGGCGCGCCACCAGGCGTTCGACGGCGGGACGGATCGGCGCCAGGGCCAGTTCCAGCAGGGCGTTGTTGCGGCCGCGCAGGGCCACGTCGAGACTGTCCAGCGACGGCAGTTCGCCGGGCACGCGGCCGATGGCCAGCGGCCGGCCGGGACTGGCGAAGTCGCTTTCCACCAGGCCGCCGGGTGCATCCGCGGCGAACAGGTTCGCGGCCACCGTTTCCAGGTCGGTGCCCAGTGCGCAGGCCATGGCCAGCTCATTGAGGAAAACCGGGCTCATGGCTGCACCGGGACCGAGCTGATGTGCAGGCGGTAGCCTTCGCGCCGGTTTTCCAGGCGGGCATCGTGCGCGCCCGTCCGGTGCACGGTGGCGACCGTTTCGCTGCGGTGCGCGAGCGTGCGTTGCTTCCCGGCTTCGTCCAGCGTCCAGCCGGCCGGCAAGGCCTGGCGGATGGCCGCGGCCGGCCAATAAACCAGCTGCAGGTCGGCAAGCACGCGCTGCGCGGAAAGCGCCGCGGGCAGCTGGTCGGCGCGTTCCTGCTGCAGGTCATCGCCATCCCAGGCCAGGCGCAGCAGCACCTGGCCCTGGCGGTGCAGCACGATGTTCACGGCCCGCGCATTGGCTTCCACCAGCGCATCGACGGTGTCGCTGCGCTCGCCGTGTTCGAACACCAGCCGCTGCTCCAGCGCCAGCGTGCCGCCCAGCGCCGCGGGCGCCAGCGCCAGCGTCGGCATGCCGCTGGCCGGCGCACGCACCGACTGGCTGGCACAGCCCGCCAGCACGACAGCCAGCAGCAGGACGATCAGGCGGCGCACAGTTGCTCCAGCACGCCCAGGCGTCGCTTCGAATCGGCGACGTAGGGATTGGACGTATCCCAGGCGTAACCGGCGAGGATCGAGCAGATCATTTCGCGGATCGCGGGGTTGGCGTTCTCGTGGAAGATGATTTTCTGGAAGCCGCCGGCGTACCAGCTTTCGACGAAGGTGCGGAAGGTGTCGACGCCGGCGCGCAGCGGACGGCCGTATTCGGCTTCCCAGTCCACGTTTTCGCCGCCGAACTGCCGGGCCAGGCAGGCCGCCGCCAGGCTGGCGGACTTGAAGGCGATGGTGACGCCCGAGGAAAACACCGGGTCCAGGAATTCGCCGGCATTGCCCAGCAGCGCATAGTTGCGGCCCCAGAGCGAATCGACGTTGGCCGAATAGCCCACGATCTGCCGCGCCGGCATCGGCCACTCGGCCTTGGCCAGCAGCGCCGACAGGCCGGGGTCTTCGCCGACGATGGCCTGCAGGCGTTGGGTTTCGCTGCCTTCGTACTGCGCCAGGAAGGCCTGTTCGGCCACCACGCCCAGCGAGCAGGTGCCGTTCGAGAACGGAATGGTCCAGTACCACACGTCCTGGTGGCGCGGATGCACCGTGATCAGGATCTTGTTGCGGTCGAAACCTTCGGCGCCCGGCGTGATGCCGTCGCGCACGTGGGTGAAGATTGCGCCGCGCACCGGGAAACGCGAGGGGCGCTCGAGGTCGAGCAGGCGCGGCAGGATGCGCGCGAAGCCGCTGGCGTCGAGCAGGAAGTCGGCAGCCACCTCGTAGGCCTCGCCGTCCGGGGCGCGGACGCTGACACGCGGTTTTTCGCCGGATACATCGACGGCCAACACTTCGTGTTCGAAACGCAGCTCGGCACCGGCGCGCTCGGCTTCGCGGGCCAGCACCTGGTCGAAGTCCGCGCGCTGCACCTGGTAGGTCGTGCCCCAGCCAAGGCTGGATTTTTGCCGGAAATCGAAGGTGGTGTGGCGGCCGTCGTGGGCGAAGGCGGCGCCATTCTTGTGCTGGAAACCGGCCTCGACCACGGCGCGCAGCATGCCGGCCTGTTCCAGGTATTCCATGGACTGGGGCAACAGGCTTTCGCCGATGGAAAAGCGCGGGAAACGCTGCTTCTCGAGCATCAGCACCTGCCGGCCCTGCTGGCGCAGCAGCGCGGCGGCGACCGAACCGGCCGGGCCGGCGCCGACGATCAGTACCTGGGTGGTTTCAGTGCGGGCGTTCATCGGGGCAGTCTCGCAGGTCGTTTTCAGTGGGCCAATGCGCCATTGTCGCGGCGCATGCGGAAACAGGGGGAAAGCAGCCAGACCAGGCCGATGCCCAGCAGCAGGCTCAGGCCGAAGCTGTGCAGGGCCGGCGTGGCCGAAAGCGCCAGCAGGCCGAAGGCCAGCGTGGTGCTGGCCGCGCCCAATGACACCGCCAGCCAGCTGGCCGGGTCGTCGTCGTGTTCAAGCAGGAAGATGCCGTAGTCGATGCCAAAGCCCAGCAGCAGCAGCTGGGCCAGCACGCCGAACAGGTCCAGCGGCACGCCCAGCCAGCCCAGCAGGCCCAGGCTGGCGGCGCCGGCCAGCGCCGTGGGCAGCAGGGCCCGCCAGGCGCGGCGGCGGAAGCGCAGGACCAGGGCCAGGCCGACGGCGGCATAGGCCGCGAGCACCAGCCAGCCCATCATGCGCCGGTAGTGCGAGAGCAGGTCGGAATACGCGGCGGTGCGGTCCACCCAGCGCACGTCCGGGGACCCGGCGGCCACGGTGGCCAGCGATTCGACCGACGCCGGCGCCAGGCCTTCGAGCAGTACGATGCTGGCCCACTGGCCGTCGCGTTCACCCAGCCAGAGCGGTCGCAGCGGCAGCGAGGCGGGCGTTGCCAGCCAGGTGTCCGGCTGCAGCCTCTGCACCGGGGCTGGCGCGGCCGCCAGGTCTTCTTCCAGCACCTCGGAGGCCAGCGCGAGCGCAGCGGTTTCCGCGGCCTGGCGCAGCGCCGCGTCGTCGGACTGTCGCGCCATCGAAGGCAGGAAGTCCGACACCGCGCGCCAGCCACTCAGCACACCCTTTTCGCGCAGCCCGGCAAGCTGGTCGACCAGGCTTTCTTCCGCGCGCAGCAGCGCTTCCGGCGTTTGTGCCTGGACCAGGAAATACTGCGCCGGGCTGGGCAGCGACAGCAGGCGCGCAGTGTCGCGTTCACCCGCCACCAGCGCCGCCGGCGAAGCCTGCAGGCTGCGCAGGTCGTCGCGCACCTGCAGCTGCCACAGGCCACCGGCGATGCCCGCGGCCACCAGCAGGGACAGCGCGAGTCCCGGCAGCCCACGCGGCCAGCGCGGCCAGCGCGCCAGGCTCGCGGCCACCACCCGGCTGAAGCCGCTGGGCCGCGGCGCACTGCGGTCCAGGAAGGGGAACCACAGCACGACGGTCAGGAAAGCGGCCGTCAGACCGGCCGCGGAGAACAGCGCCATCTGCCGCAGCCCCGGGAACGGCGCGATCGCCAGCGTCAGGTAGGCCAGCACGCTGGTGGCCAGGGCCAGCGACAGGGCCGGCAGCAGGCGCCGCATCAGCGTCCGCGGCGGCGACGGGTCGCGCTGGCGGCTGGCGAAATAGTGGATGCCATAGTCCTCGGCCACGCCGACCAGGCTGGCGCCGAAGACCAGGGTGAGCAGGTGCACCTGCCCGAACCACCAGGCGGTGGCCGCGACGCCGGCGGCCACGCCGATGGCCAGCGAAAGCCCCACGAGCAGGATCGGCCGCAGGCTGCGGAAGGCCAGCCAGGCCAGCAGCAGTACTGTGGCCAGCGAGCCCAGGCCGATGGTCGCGACTTCCCGGCTCGCCTGTGCCGCGGCGGCTTCGGCATGCAGCGGCACGCCGGCCTGCAGGCGCTGCAGCGGCTGGCCGGCGGCGCTTTCGGCCGCCGCGTGGGCGCGGTCGAGCGCCAGCTGCAGGTGGCGTTCGCCGTCGAGCGCGAAGGGCGAACCGGTGTGTTCGAAACGTTGCACGACCCAGTGGCGGTCCGCGTCTTCGATCGCAAGCAGGCCGTCCCGCGGCACCGGCCCCTGCCCTGCCCGCGCCTGCCACCAGTCCAGTTCCAGGCCCAGGGGGTCCGCCGTCCAGCCCGGCGCCGAACCCGGTGCGAACAGGCGGGCCAGCGCCTGGCGGGCCAGCAGGGCCGGATCGGTGTCCGAAAGTCGCTGCCGCTGTTCGCGGGTCAGCAGCCCGCGTTGGTAAGGCGCGTAAGCCGACATCGCCGCCTCCGCGGCGGTGTCGTCAGGCAGCGGCGCCAGGCGTGGGTTCTCGCGCAGGCTGGCGCCGAAGGCCTCGGCGCCGCGCCGAAGCGTGGGCCAGTCCGCGTGGCCCAGCAGCACCACCAGCTGGCGGGTGCCGCCTTCGGCCAGGCGGGCATTGGCCTGCGCCAGGCGCGGGTCTTCGTGCGCGCCGGGAAGCAGCGCCAGCACGTCGCTGTCGAGCCGGCCCTCGCGCCAGAAGCCGGCCTGCTGCCAGGCCAGCGCGCCCACGGCGAGCAGCCAGGCCAGGGCCAGCCAGGCCCAGGCACGCGGGCGACGGGCTTCAGTCAAAACGCGCCACCTCGGCCGGGCTGGGCGTGGCGGGTTCGCTGGACAGGTCCAGCAGGCGCACACGCGTGGTGTCGCCGCCGGTTTCTTCGATCAGCACTTCGCGAACGTGGCGGTCGCCGCCGAGTTCGAAACCTGCGAACACGCGCTTCAGCGCCGGCTCGCGGGGACGCAGTTCAAGCCGCCAGGCGCCATCGTCGAGCAGGGTTTCCGCGATCTCGAAACGTTCGGCGAGCGCGTCCAGGTCGCCTGCCACCAGGGCCATCAGCAGGCCGGCGGTGGCGCTGGCGGCCGGGCCATCGGCGGCGTCCAGGAGTACTTGCCGGCTGCCGTCGGGCAGTTCGCTGGTGAGCTTCTCGCGGGTCAGCACGGCGCTGGAGGCGAAGGGTTCGGCGGTGTCCCAGGCAATGCCGCTTTCCCGCACCAGCAGCATCGTGCCCGCCGAACGCAGCGGGTTGCGGAAGCCCTTGAGGTGCTTTTCCTGTTCGAAACGCCCGCGCAGGACGTCGGGCTGCTCGATCCGGCTGCGCACGCCGGCCAGTGCTTCGTCGGCGGCGACAGCCAGCGAAGCCTGGGCCAGGCTGGCGGCGAGCAGCAGCATGGCGAACCAGGGCCGCATCAGCCTGCCCTGCCCAGCCGTTCGAGCAGCGCCTTCGGCGAGGCGAAACACATCTCGCCGGTCGCCACGTCCACCGCCACCTGGATGCTGGTGGCGCGCGTGAGCACTTCGCCGGTGTCGGCGTCGCTGACCCGGTAGTCAATCTTGAGCCGGTTCTCCCACTCCACCAGCGTCGCCCGCACCACCAGCATTTGGCCGTAACGCGCAGAACGCACGTACTTGGCGCGCAGGTCGACGATAGGCCAGGCGTAGCCCGAGTCGCGCATCTGCGGGTAGTCGTAGTCGAAGGACTGCAGCAGCGCGCAGCGCGCCAGCTCGAAGTACTTTACGTAGTGGCCGTGCCAGACCACTTCCATCGGGTCGATGTCGTGGAAGGCCGGGGTCAGGCGGACCTCGGCGCTGAACTCAGTCTTCATACAGGCTCCAGGCGCGGTCGCGGATGGCCTGGATCAGCTGGCGCAGCTCGCCGTCCAGGGCGCGGTCTTCGACGACCAGCGGCACGCGCCGTCCCAGGTCGGCCAGCATGGCCTCTGGGGCCGCGGACAGGCCGGTGTCGGATTCAAGCGCACGCCGCAGCGCCACGCCCTGGCGCGCGGTGATCAGCAGCGCGGCCGTCACCTGCTCGGTGAGCTCGATGATGCGCAGGCAGTCGCGGGCCGCGATCGTGCCCATGCTCACCTTGTCCTGGTTGTGGCATTCGGTGGAACGGGAGAACACCGAGGCCGGCATCGTCAGCTTCAGCGCTTCAGCGGTCCAGGCCGAGGCGCTGATCTGCAGTGCCTTCAGGCCGTGGTTGAGCGCGGCGCGTTCGCCCGAGGCCGCCGACAGGTTGGCCGGCAGGCCGTGGTTGTAGCGCGCGTCGACCAGCAGGGCCATCTGCCGGTCGAGCAGGTCGGCGAGGTTGGCGACCAGGTTCTTGAGCGAATCCATCGCGAAGGCGATGTGGCCGCCGTAGAAGTGGCCACCGTGCAGCACCATTTCCTGCGCGGCGTCGATGATCGGGTTGTCGTTGGCGCTGTTGAGCTCGTTCTCGATGGTGTTGCACAGCCAGGGCAGCGCGTCCTCGAGCACGCCGATCACGTGCGGGGCGCAGCGCAGGGAATAGCGGTCCTGGATGCGCTGCTCGTTGCGCGGGGGTCGGTCCGACGCCAGGTCCTGGCGCAGGCGTGCGGCCACGCGCTGCTGGCCGGCGTGCGGCTTGACGGCGAACAGGGCCTGGTCGAAATGATGGGCGTTGCCGTCGCTGGCCAGCACGTTGAACGCCGTGATGCGTGTCGCCAGCCGGCCCAGGTAGTCGGCGCGGCGCCAGGCCAGGCAGGCCAGCGCGGTCATCACGGCGGTGCCGTTCATGATCGCCAGGCCTTCCTTGGGGCGCAGCTTCAGCGGCGCCAGGCCGTGTTCGGCCAGGGCCTCCGCCGCGGGCCGGATGCGGCCGCGATGCAGGACTTCGCGTTCGCCGCACAGCACGGCGGCGACGTAGGACAGCGGCGTCAGGTCGCCGCTGGCGCCGACCGAGCCTTCGGCCGGGATCAGCGGCAGGATGTCGTGTTCCAGCAGCGCCTGCAGCTGGCGCAGCAGGCCGAGGCTGACGCCGGACATGCCCTGCGACAGCGAGGCCAGGCGCGCGAGCAGCACCGCGCGGGTTTCCTCGGCGTCCAGGAAACGCCCCAGGCCGACGCCGTGGTAGGTGTACAGGCGATGCGGCAGCTCGGCGACCTGCGCCGGCGGGATCACCACGGTGCACGAATCGCCGTAGCCGGTGCTGACGCCATAGACCGCGCCATCCTCGGCGATCAGCCGGTCGACGAACTCGGCGCCGCGGTTGATGCGGGCCTGGAAACCGGCCTCGTCCGACAGCCGGCAGCGGGCCTCGCCGCGGGCCAGGTCGGCCACGTCCCCGATACGGAGGGGGCTGCCGTCGACAAGGAAGGAGCGCAGGTCAGTCGGGGCGCTTGCCATGGGGGCTGGGTTCCCAGAACGGATAGAAGTTGAACCAGTCATACGGGGATTCTCGCAGCCGCGCGGTCATCCAGGCGGCGAATCGCGAGGCGTGTTCGTCCAGCCCGGCCTGGCGGTCGTGCCGGGCGAGGTTCACCCGCGGCGTCATCAGCTCGATGCGGGCATGGTAGCCCTCGCCTTCGTGCTGGCAGGAAAGCAGCCAGACCGGGCAGCGCAGCACGGCCGCCATCAGGTAGGGGCCGGCCGGCAACTCGGCCCGGTGGCCCAGGAAATCGGCGCGGGCAAGGCGGTCGCCGGCCACCGGCACGCGGTCGCCGGCGATGGCGATGAACTCGCCGGCGGCGACGCGGTCGGCCAGCATCATCGCGGTTGCGGGCGAAAAATCGGTGACCTGCAGCAGCCGCACGCTGGCCTTGGGATTGATGCGGTCCAGGATCTGGTTGAAGCGCTGCGCGTTCGCCGTGTGCACCAGGATCGACACCCGCAGGCCCTCGCGCCAGGTGGCGGCGACCTGCATCAGCTCCAGGCAGCCCATGTGCGCGGTGACGATGATGCCGCCCTCCCCTGCGCGCGACGCGGCGAGCATCGGTTCGTAGCCGCTGAAGCGCACCCGTTCGCGCGGGATGCGGCCACCGATCGCCAGCATCTTGTCGAGCAGGGTTTCGGCGAAGAAGGTGAAGTGGCGCAGGCTGGCCCGCCAGCCTGGCCGGCGGTCGAACAGGCCCGGTTCGGCGGCGTGCAGCCGCCGCAGGTATTCGAGCGAACTGCGGCGCGCCAGCGGGCTGCCCAGCCAGTAGGCCAGCACCACCGGGTACAGGCACAGCAGGAACGGCCACCGCCCGAAGGCACGGTGCACGCCGTAGAGCAGCCAGGTGCCACCGACGAAGGTCGACTCGCCCACCTCGGCCCAGTGCTGGGAAGCCATCAGCCGCGCACCTTGCGGGCCAGCAGCCGCGGCAGGCGCAGGAGCATGCCGAAGAACAGCCGCGTATGCATGGCGCTGATGCGCACGTTGTCGCGCAGCATCCGGAAATGCGAAACGCCGTGTTCGGGATAGGTCACCCGGGTCGGACAGTCGCGCACGGCAAGCCCCTGCCAGTACAGGCGGACGATGATCTCGGTATCGAAATCCATGCGCGTGCCGATGTGTTCGCGGTCGATCAGCGCAACCGTCGGTGCCAGCGGATACACCCGGAAGCCGCACATCGAATCGCGGATCGCCAGCGACAGCGTGTTGATCCAGACCCAGACGTGGCTGGCATAACGACCGTAAAGCCTGGCCCGGGGCACCGATTGATCGTAGATCGGCCGCCCGTTGATCACCGCGTCCGGCGTCTCCCGCGCCATCGCCAGGAACCGCGGCACGTCGCGGGCGTCGTGCTGGCCGTCGGCGTCGATCTGCAGCGCGTGGCTGAAGCCGCGTCGTCCGGCTTCGCGCAGGCCGGCCATCACCGCGGCGCCCTTGCCCTGGTTGGTTTCGAGGCGCACCAGCGAAACCGCGTCCGGATGCCGGTGCGCCAACCCGGCCAGCAGCGCCGCACATTCGGGGCCCGAACCGTCATCGACCAGCAGGCAGGGCACGCCCAGTCCGCGCAGCGTCTCCACCAGCCCGGCAATGGCCTGCGGGTGGTCGAAGACCGGCACGACCACCACCGGCGAAAACGGGGCGCTCATTCGCCCTGCTCCGCCCGGAATCGCAGCCTGCCACTGGCGTGCACGCCGGTGGCGGATGCGAAGCGGAAACCCAGCTGCTGTTTCAGCGGCTGCCAGGTCAGTTCGACGTCGAGCCGGGTGCCCGGGCGCACCAGGTGCTGGAATTTCACCGCATCCATGCCCTCGAACGCGCCCGACAGTCCGAAGGCTTCGCGTCCCAGGCGGGTGGCCCAGTCCAGCAGGGCCACGCCGGGCAGGATTTCCGCACCGGGGAAATGTCCGTCGAAAACGGCCAGGCCCGGGTCGGCGACCAGCTCCAGCCGGGCACGGCCGTTTCCGCGCTCGTGCCAGGCGGGCGTCGGCATGTGCGGCCGGAACAGGCCGAGCAGGTCACGCTGGGTCGTCTTGCCGCGGGCGTCGCTGGGCAGCGCGTCCGGGAAACGCCAGCGGCGCGGCCAGGCGATGGGATCGATGCGTCCGGCGAGGTCCTCGCGGAGCCGGTTGGCCAGCGCGTTGCGCCCTTCGGCGGCCAGCACGGCCTGGCCGTCCGGCGACGGCACGACGGCCGCGCCGAGCAGGATGCGATGCCCGGGCAGTGGCACGACCCGGGCTTCGGCGGTCCACGGCGAAGCCAGCAAGGCCGCTTCGACGGCTTCCAGCGAAATCCGCCGCTCTTCGATTTTGACGATGCGGTCGGCGCGCCCTAGCAGTACGAAACCGCCCAGGGGCGAGGCTTCGGCGCGGTCCTGGGTGGCCTGCCAGCCCTCGTGGCCCAGGTGTGGCGATTGCAGCTGCAGCCGGCCCGCTTCGACCCGCCAGGCGACACCGGGCAAGGGTTGCCAGGGCGCCTGCTCGCCGCCCGGCGCCCGCCAGGCGACGCCGCCGGTTTCGGTGCTGCCGAAGACTTCGATCGCGGCCTGGCCCCAGAGTCGGCGCACGTCCATCGCCGCATCCGGTGGCAGCGGACCCCCCGAGGAAAACACCGCCCGCAGCCCGCCGGCCAGCTGCGACCAATCCTGGCTGGCCGGCAGCCGCTTCAGGTGGGCGGGGCTGGCGACAAGCACCAGCGGCGTTTCACCCAGGGCCGCGATCTGCTCGTTGTAGGCCAGCCGCCGCGGATGGAAGGCCCGGCCCGCCGACAGCGGCCACAGCACGCGGAACAGCAGCCCGTAGATGTGCTGGTGCGAAACGGTGCCCTGCACCGCCGCCCTGCCCAGGCGCGCGCCGAACGCGGCTTCCAGCGCCGCCACCTCGCGGTCCAGCTGTTCGAGGGTCTTGGTGATCGCCGCGGGTTCGCCGGTGGATCCGGAGGTGTAGAGCACGAGACGGCAGGCCGCCGGGTCCAAGCCGGTCAGCCGGCCCGCCTCCCCGGTCGCCGGGACCGGCAGCGCGCCCGGCAGTTCGCCGACAGGTACGACCGTTTTTTCGGCCAGGCGCTGCAAGGTCGCCGGCAGCACGTCGCCGGGCAGCCAGGGCGTGTGGCCGGCCTGCCAGGCGCCGAACAAAGCGGCGGAAAACTCGGCGGCATCGTCGTGGAACAGCGCGACGTCGCCCGGTGCTGATCCGGCAAGCGCCTCGCGCCACGCCGCCACCCGCGCCAGCCAGGCGGAGGCCGGCAGGCCGGGCGCGATTTCGCGCTCGCCGGGCAGCTGTCCCGGTTCGCACATGCGCGCCAGCGGCAGTCGTGTTTCAGTGGCCATGCTTGGGCCGTACGAGCCGTTCGCCCAGTACCAGGGCGCCGATCAGCAGGTAGGCGACCAGGCCGTTGTAGAGCGCCCATGCGGCGTCGGAGGCGGCCAGCGCCGTCCACAGCGCGATGGCGCCGTTGATCACGAAAAACCCGCACCACACTTTGGTGACCCGGGCGACGTAGGGGATGGCTTCGGGCGGCAGGTCCGGTTCCTGCAGGCGCGCCAGGCGTTCGATGACGGTGGGCGGTCGCCACAGGCTGGTCGCGAACACGCCGAGCAGCGCCAGGTTCACCAGCACCGGATAGAGCTTGAGCGGCAGGCCGTCATTGGCCAGGAAGCTGGCCAGCACCAGCAGGGCGGCACCCGCGGCCGCCACGCGCCAGACCGGTTCGGGCGAAGCCAGGGCCCGCAGCCCTGCCACGCCCAACAGCAGCAGGGCGACCCAGCGGGCTTCCCAGTGCGCCAGGCCGAACCAGACGGCAAGCGGGTACAGCAGGGTCGCCAGCCAGGCCAGGCCGGTCGCGGCGCGCATGGTCAGCCAGCCGCGGCGGAACCGTCGCCGGCCTGCATCATCGCGTGCAGCGCATCGACGACATCCTGCACGGTGCGCACCGAGCGGAAGGCTTCGGGCTTGAGGTTTCCGCCCAGCAGAGGCTTGAGCTGCACGATCAGGTCGACCGCATCGATGCTGTCGATGTCGAGATCCTCGCCCAGGCGCGAGGCCGGGGTGACCCGGGCCGGATCGATGTCGAAGGTGTCGTGCAGGATGCCGACGATGCGTTGGAAGAGCTGGTCCTTGGTCATTTTCCTGGAACTCGTACTGCGGCCCGCGGGCCTTACTGCGTCCGGTTCGCGGCGACGAAGGCGCAGAGCGCGTCGACGCTGGCGAAATGCTGGCGGGTTTCGGCCGAATCGGCCGCGAGGGTCACGCCGTAGCGCTTTTGCAGGGCCAGGCCCAGTTCCAGCGCGTCGATCGAATCCAGGCCCAGGCCTTCGTTGAACAGCGGCGCCGAGGCGTCGATGTCGTCCGGGCCGATGTCCTCGAGGGACAGGGTGGCGATGATCAGTTCCTTGATTTCAGTTTGCAGCGCCGACACGCGACAGCTCCGTCTTGAAGAAGTGGTCCAGGGATTGGGTCAGGTGCCGGGCCGCGAGGGCCTCGGACACGGCCTCGTCCAGGAAGGGAGCCACCGGGAAGTCCGGCAAGACCTCGATCCTGACGTGAAACCGCCGTGAAGGCACACGATACCATTTCTCACCCTTGCCCAAGGTGCGTGGCCGGCAGGTCACCAGCACCGGCGTGACGTCGATCCGGCCGCGGACGGCGATGTTCGCGGCGCCCCGCTGCAGCGGCCCCAGGACCTCGCCACGCGGGGTCCGGGTGCCTTCGGGGAAGATCACCAGATTGCGTCCCGAGCGCACGGTGCGGATGCAGTCCTCGACCAGCCCGGCGCCACTGTCGTTGCAGATGTAGCCGGTGGCCCTGACCGGGCCGCGCGTGACGGGATTGCCGAGCAGGCGCGACTTGACCACGCAGTCTGCCTGCGGGATCAGCGACACCAGGAACACGACGTCGATCAGGGTCGGGTGGTTGGCCAGCACCAGCAGGCCGCGACGATCGAGCCGCTCCAGCCCGTGCAGTTCGTAGCTGAGCACGCCCAGCCGGTGCATCAGCCCCACGTGGCCGGCGAAGCTGAGGCGGATCAGCGCCCGCGCGAATCGGCCCTGGCGCTGCGGGTCGCGCACCAGCAGCCGCAGCAGCGGAAACACCAGCAGGCCCAGCAGCAACCCGCCCAGCCCGAAGGCCGCGAAGGAAACCGCGGTGCCCAGGACGCGCCAGGCGTGGTTGAAACGCTCAGGCATCGCGGGTCCAGCGGCGCCCGGACACCGGGGCGGCCAGTTCCGGGTCCGTGGACAGCAGCCAGCGCATCACGTCCAGGCCGTGTGGCAGCAGCGGGACCGAAGCCGGTGCCGGCCTGCCCTGCCCGGCCGGCGCCAGCGCCAGCGCGGATTCATCCGCGGCCGGCCGCCGCAGGCGCCAGGCCCAGGCGTAAGGCGCCTCGGGTTCGTCGCGATAGCAGGCGTAGTCCGGCGGCGTGAGGTCGTCGCAGTGAACGACCAGGACCGAGGTTTCGCCGTCGGCGAGCAGGCCCAGGGCTTCGGTGACGGCGGCTTCCGGCGACTCGATGCCGCCGGCGGTCGCCAGGTAGTTGCCGGTCAGGCCGCGCGCGATCGAATACTGGGCAATCACGGCGTTGTGCGTGGACAGGCCGAAATGCGTGGGCGAAAGCGCTTCGCCGCCAGCCAGCCCGCGCAGCATCTGGAAGGTTCGGGTGATGTCGCCGTGCCGCGATGAAAACACCACCGGCACCGACGGCTCCGGCTCCGGCTGCAGCTGCCACGCCACCTGCAGGGCCATGCGTCCGAGCTTTTCCAGGCGCCGGCGCTGCATCGCCGGCATTTCGGAAAGCGGCGGCACCTGGTCGCCGTCCGGCAGGTGCGGCTTGCTGGCCCAGCAGAGCCACTGCCCGCGGCTTTCCAGCCCCGGTGCGAACGCGGACCAGTCCGAAACCACGAATCGGTTGTGCATGCGCTGACGCTCCCCGGCGTACTCCACGGCACATCCTCGCCGCAGCGGAGGCAAAGAAAAAGCCCGGCCGGAGCCGGGCTTTTCAACGACGCTAGATGGCGTCCCCACGGGGATTCGAACCCCGGTCGCTACCGTGAAAGGGTAATGTCCTAGGCCTCTAGACGATGGGGACAGCGTTCTCTAACTAAATCGGTGGTGGAGCTAATCGGGATCGAACCGATGACCTCTACAATGCCATTGTAGCGCTCTCCCAGCTGAGCTATAGCCCCACCGAAGGAAGAAGCGGAAGTTTAGACATGAGCCGCGGGTCCGTCAAGCGCATGCCGCGTTTTTTTTCTCCGCGGCACTCGGATCCGCATCGGACAGGGAGTGTGGGCCATGCCCCTGCCCTTCAAGATAGTCCAGCCACTTGTTGAGGAAACCGTTCATCCTCAGGCGATGGCCGACCATGGCCTGCACGCTCGGGCGAAGGCCCAGCACGTCCTGCCAGTGGCGCCCGACATAACAGTGAGTGGCCTCGGCCTGCCGGGCGTCGCGATACAGGCGCACGTAGGCGGACGGATCCGGCTGGCCGGTGCGGGCGTCGATCATCGCGTAGCTCAGCCGCAGCTCGACCGTGTACGCATGCTGAGCCAGCACCTCCACGTGCAGGTCCAGCCCGTCGGGCACGCGAGAGAGGTAACTGCCCTGGGCCAGGACCTGGGGCTGGAACATGCGGGTGAGCCGGGTGAAATTCTCGCCGTACAGGCCCATCAGCCACTCGAAGCGGCCCATGCGCGGCAGGTTCCTGGCAAATGGCGCGGCGGCAGGCATGGCCGGATGCTAGCACGCGGCCCGGAAGCGGAAAGTCGCCGGAACCGGGCTCAGAACATGTGCCGGTGGATGCCCAGGTTGGCCAGCACCTTGCCCGCGATTTCCTCGATCGAGGTGTGGGTGGTGCTCAGGACCGGAATGTTTTCCTGGCGGAACAGCGCCTCGGCCGCGACCACTTCCGAGCGGCAGGTGGCCAGGGTGGCGTAGCGGGAATTGGGCCGGCGCTCCTCGCGGATCTGCGACAGGCGTTCGGGGTCGATCGTCAGCCCGAACAGCTTGCGCCGGTGGGCGCGCAGGCGCCTGGGCAACTCGCGCCCTTCCAGGTCCTCGACGGTCAGCGGGTAGTTGGCCGCCTTCACGCCGTAATGCAGCGCCATGTACAGGCAGGTCGGGGTTTTGCCCGAGCGCGAGACGCCGACCAGGATCACATCGGCGTCGTCGTAGTGCACGTCCATGCCGTCGTCGTGGGTCAGCGCGTAGTTGGTGGCGTTGATGCGCTGCTCGTAGGCGGCGAAGTCCACCAGGCCGTGGGCGTGACCGACGCGCGGATGCCGCTTCTGCTGCAGCTCCTGCTCCAGCGGGCTGATGAACGGCGCGAACACGTCCAGCATCAGCGCCCCGCTTTCGGCCAGCAGGGAATTCAGGTCGGGGTCGACGACGGTGTTCACCACCACCGGACGCAGCCCGGTTTCCACGCCGGCCGCCCGGATCTCGGCGACGGCCGCGTCGGCCTTCTCGACGCTGTCCACGAAAGCGATGCGACGGGTGGCGAACTCGGTGCCGCTGAACTGGGTCAGCAGGCTGTGGCCGATGGTTTCGGCCGTGATGCCCGTGCCGTCGGAGACGTAAAAAACCGGCCGTACCCCTTCCATGCCCTGCTTTCCCCTGAGAATTCAAGCTTGTATGGCGTGCGCTCGGGTCGCATCATACGCAGCTTCGAGCGATTGGAGACACCCTTGAACGCCGACGTCCTTTGGCTGCACGAACTCCGCCTGTCCGACCTGGCCCAGGTCGGCGGCAAGAACTCCTCGCTCGGCGAGATGATCGGCCACCTGGCCGGACTGGGGGTCTCGGTGCCGGGTGGTTTCGCCACCACCGCCGACGCCTTCCGGCGTTTCATCGCCCACAACGATCTCAGCCAGCGCATCTTCGACCGGCTGGCGACGCTCGACGTCGAGGACGTCGACGCGCTCGTCGCCGCCGGCGCTGAAATCCGCGGCTGGGTCATCGACGCCCCGCTGCAGCCCGAGCTCGACCAGGCCATCCGCGACGGCTACCGCCGCATGTGCGGGGAAGCCGGCGCCAGCGACATCGCCGTCGCCGTGCGTTCCTCGGCCACCGCCGAGGACCTGCCCGACGCCAGCTTCGCCGGCCAGCAGGAAACCTTCCTCAACGTCACCGGCGAAGACGACGTGGTGCGCAAGGTGAAGGAAGTCTTCGCCAGCCTCTACAACGACCGCGCCATTGCCTACCGCGTGCACCACGGTTTCAAGCACGAGGACGTGTTCCTCAGCGCCGGCGTGCAGCTGATGGTGCGCTCGGACATTGGCGCCTCGGGTGTGCTGTTCACGCTCGACACCGAATCGGGTTTCCGTGACGTCGTTTTCGTCACCTCCAGCTTCGGCCTGGGTGAAATGGTCGTGCAGGGCGCGGTCAACCCGGACGAGTTCTACGTCTACAAACCCACGCTGGAGCAGGGCAAGCCGGCGGTGCTTCGTCGCACCCTGGGCAGCAAGCAGCTGCGCATGGTTTATTCCGACGCTCCGGGCGAGCGCGTGCGCACCGAGCCGACGCCGGCCGAACTCCAGCGCCAGTTCTCGATCAGCGACGCCGACGTCGAGGAGCTGTCCCGCCAGGCCCTGGTCATCGAAAAGCACTACGGCCGCCCGATGGACATCGAGTGGGCCAAGGACGGCAACACCGGCAAGCTCTACGTCGTGCAGGCGCGCCCGGAAACGGTGAAGTCGCGCGCCCACGCCACCCAGATCGAGCGTTTCCACCTCGACAAGCGCGGTGAGGTGCTGTCCGAAGGCCGCGCCATCGGCCACAAGATCGGCGCCGGCACCGCGCGCATCGTGCGCAGCCTGGCCGAGATGAGCAAGTTCCAGCCCGGCGACGTGCTGGTCGCCGACATGACCGACCCCGACTGGGAGCCGATCATGAAGCGCGCCGCCGCCATCGTCACCAACCGCGGTGGCCGCACCTGCCACGCCGCGATCATCGCCCGCGAGCTGGGCGTGCCGGCGGTCGTCGGCACCGGCGACGCGATGACGTCGATTCCCGACGGCGCCGAAGTCACCGTCAGCTGCGCCGAGGGCGATACCGGCTACATCTATGACGGCAAGCTGGGCTTCGAGGTCACCACCACGGACCTGGGCAACATGCCGCCGGCGCCGCTGAAGATCATGATGAACGTCGGCAATCCCGAGCGCGCCTTCGACTTCGCCCAGCTACCCAACCAGGGCATCGGCCTGGCCCGCCTGGAGTTCATCATCGCCCGCCAGATCGGCGTGCATCCGCGTGCCCTGCTCGAATACGCGAAGCAGCCCGCCGACCTGAAGAAGCAGATCGACCAGATCACCGCCGGCTACGCCGATCCGGTGTCCTTCTACGTCGAGCGCCTGGCCGAGGGCATCGCCACGTTGACGGCGGCGTTCGCGCCCAATGCCGTCATCGTGCGGCTGTCGGACTTCAAGTCCAACGAATACGCCAACCTCGTCGGCGGCAAGCAGTACGAGCCGCACGAGGAAAACCCGATGATCGGTTTCCGCGGCGCCTCGCGCTACGTGCACCCGGAGTTCCGCGAGTGTTTCGCGCTCGAATGCCAGGCCGTGCGCAAGGTCCGCGATGAAATGGGCCTGACCAACTGCTGGATCATGATCCCCTTCGTGCGCACGCTGGCCGAAGGCCGCGCTGTCATCGAAACGCTGGAGGCCAACGGCCTCAAGCGCGGCGAGAACGGCCTGAAGGTCATCATGATGTGCGAGCTGCCATCGAACGCGCTGCTGGCCGACGAATTCCTGGAGATGTTCGACGGTTTCTCGATCGGTTCGAACGACCTCACGCAGCTTACACTTGGCCTTGACCGCGACTCGGGTATCGTTGCCCATCTGTTCGACGAGCGCGACGCCGCCGTCAAGAAGCTGCTGGCCATGGCGATCTCCACCGCGAAGGCCAAGGGCAAATACATCGGTATCTGCGGCCAGGGGCCGTCCGACCACCCCGACCTGGCCGACTGGTTGATGCAGCAGGGCATCGAGTCCGTGTCGCTCAACCCCGATACCGTCATCGACACCTGGCTGCGACTGGCCAAACTCAAGGCGAATTGATGACCCAAGCGAACCCGACACCCAACAATCCAGCACCCGCCGACGTCGCCGACAAGGCTCAGCAGGCGGCGGAATCGGCCACTGAAGCCGCCAACGCGGCGGAGCGTGCCGCCGGCCGGATCGACGGTCTCGAGGCTCAGCTTGCCGAGCTGCTGAACATGCCGCCCTGGGCCGCCAGGCTGATGCTGGCGGTGGCGGTCGGCCTGATCGGCTGGTTCCTGATCAAGCTGCTCACCAAGGGCGCGGACCGGGTGATGGTCCGCTCGGGCATGGAGCAGATCCTGCGCGACTTCCTGGGCAACATCATCAAGGTCGTCGGCCTGGTAGTGGTGTTGGTGGCGGTGCTCGACGCCGTCGGCGTGCCCACCACCTCGCTGCTGGCGGTGCTCGGCGCCGCGGGCCTGGCGGTCGGCCTGGCGCTGAAGGATTCACTGTCGAACATCGCCGCCGGCGTGATGCTGATCGTGCTGCGTCCGTTCCGCGCGGGCGACGCCGTCGAGGCCGCCGGCCAGCAGGGCGTGGTCGAACGCGTGGGCATCTTCCAGACCGTCCTGCGCGCCTACCAGAACCACGACATCGTGCTGCCCAACAGCGAGATCACCACCGCGCCGATCATCAATTTCACGGCCCGTGGCGAACGCCGCATCGACCTGGCGGTCGGCATCGGTTACGGCGACGACGTGCGCAAGGCGCGCGAAGCCCTGCTCGGCCTCGCCCGCGGGCACGACAAAGTGCTCGAGGATCCGGCGCCCGAGGTCCTGGTCACGGGGCTGGGTGAATCAAGCGTCGACCTGGTGCTGCGCGCCTGGACGAAGACCGCCGATTACATCGCCACCGGCAGCGACCTGAAGGAAGCCGTGCACCGCAACTTCGGCGAGATCGGCATCACCATCCCGTTCCCGCAGCGCGACCTGCACATCTACCACCACGGCGCCGACGGCCAGGTGCTGGACCTGCCCAAGGCGGCCTACGAGGCCGTCGCGAAGGACTGACGGCTGCTTAGCCTCCGCCGGGGTTGGCCAGTTCCGCCAGCCCGCCCAGCCGGCCCATGTGCCGGCGGTAGTGCGCCAGTTCCTTCACCGATTCACGGATGTCGGATAGCGCCGTGTGCGCGCCGACCTTCTGCACGCCCGCGAGCACGTCCGGCGACCAGCGTCGCGAGAGTTCCTTGAGCGTGGAGACGTCGAGGTTGCGGTAATGGAAGTAGCGCTCCAGCCGCGGCATGTGGCGCACGAGGAAACGCCGGTCCTGGCAGATCGAGTTGCCGCAGATCGGCGACTTGCCGGCCGGCACCCACTCAGCGAGGAACGCGACCGTCAGCGCCTCGGCCTGGGCCATCGTCACCTGGCTGTCGAGCACGCGCTGCCACAGGCCGGAACGGGTGTGGGTGCCGCGGTTCCATTCGTCCATGGCCTCGAGCCGCTCCAGCGGGTGCCGGATGGCCAGCTCCGGGCCTTCGGCCAGGATGTTGAGCTCGCTGTCGGTGACCAGGGTGGCGATCTCGATCACCGAGTCGGTGTCCGGGTCCAGGCCGGTCATTTCCAGGTCGATCCAGACCAGGTTGTTGGGATTGGCGGGCATGCGGCTGGCGGGCTTGGTGGCGGAGCCGGCATCATACCCCGCTCCCCCCACGCTCCCAGGCCCGCCCATGTTTCCCATGGAGAACCTCGACCACTACCGCATCCTCGGCTCGATGCTGGCCCCTGCCCTGCTGATGGCGGCGACCGGCTCGCTGCTGATATCGGCCAACAACCGGCTTGCGCGCGTGGTGGACCGGCTGCGGGCCCTGCTGGGCCAGTGGGAGAACACCGCGGGCGAACACCGGCCGGTGCTGGAAGTGCAGATCCGCCGCCACCGGGCCCGCGCCACGCACGTGATGCGCGCCTGCGTGATGCTTTACGTCTCGCTGGGCTGCTTCGTCGGCACCAGCCTGGCGCTGGCCGTGGATGCCTTCAGCGGCTTCCGGCTGGGCCTGGCGCCGACGGTGCTGGCGATCGCCGGGGTGCTGAGCATGCTGGCCGCCAGCCAGTTCATGGGCCTGGAGGTGGTGATGGCGGTGCGCAACTTCGACGCCGAACTGGACATCGAGATGTCCCGGCGCGGCGGCGGCTGATCAGAGCCCGGGCCTGGCCCGCTTGCGCCGGAAATAGTCGGTCAGCCGCTGCCCGGCCTGCTCGCCGAGCAGCCCACCCTCGGCCTGCAGCCGGTGGTTGTGCCGCGAGTCGGTCAGCAGGTTGAACACGCTGCCGGCCGCGCCGGTCTTGGGATCCTTCGCGCCGTACACCACCCGCGCCAGCCTGGCGTGCACCATCGCCATCGCGCACATCGCGCAGGGCTCGAGCGTGACGTACAGCGTGCAGCCGATAAGCCGGTGGTTGCCCAGCACCTGGCCGGCGCGGCGCATGGCCACGATCTCGGCGTGTGCGGTCGGGTCGTTGTCGGCGATGTTGCGGTTCCAGCCTTCGGCGACCAGGGCGCCGTCGGGCCCGACCAGCACGGCGCCGACCGGCACCTCACCTTCGGCCTCGGCCCTGCCGGCCAGGGCCAGGGCCTGCTGCATCCAGACTTCGTCCTGCGGGGAAAACGCGTGTTTCATTCCCACTCGATGGTCGCGGGCGGCTTGCCGCTGATGTCATAAACAACGCGAGAAATATCCCGTATCTCATTGATAATACGGCGAGAAACGGTATCTAGGAACTCGTAGGGCAGGTGCGCCCAGTGCGCCGTCATGAAGTCCACGGTTTCCACGGCGCGCAGCGCGATCACCCACTCGTAGGCGCGGGCATCACCCACGACGCCCACCGACTTGACCGGCAGGAACACCGCGAAAGCCTGGCTGGTCTTGTCGTACCAGTCCCACTTGCGCAGCTCTTCGATGAAGATCGCATCGGCCCGGGCCAGCAGCTCGGCGTATTCGCGCTTCACTTCGCCCAGGATGCGCACGCCCAGGCCGGGGCCCGGGAACGGATGCCGGTAAACCATCTCGCGCGGCAGGCCGAGTTCGACGCCGATGCGGCGCACCTCGTCCTTGAACAGCTCGCGCAGCGGTTCCACCAGGCCCAGCTTCATGTGCTCGGGCAGGCCGCCGACGTTGTGGTGGCTCTTGATGACGTGGGCCTTGCCGGTCTTGGAACCGGCGGACTCGATGACGTCGGGGTAGATCGTGCCCTGGGCCAGCCAGCGCACGTCGTCGAGCTTGCCGGCCTCTTCGTCGAAGATCTCGATGAACAGGCGGCCGATGATCTTGCGCTTGGCCTCCGGGTCGGAGACGCCTTCGAGGGCAGTGAAGTAGCGGTCCGCGGCGTTGACGCGGATGACCTTCACGCCCATATGCTCGGCGAACATCGCCATCACCTGGTCGCCTTCCTGCCAGCGCAGCAGGCCGGTGTCGACGAACACGCAGGTCAGCTTGTCGCCGATCGCCTTGTGCAGCAGCGCCGCGACCACCGAGGAATCGACGCCGCCGGACAGGCCCAGCAGCACCGTGCCCTCGCCCACCTGCTCGCGCACGCGCTGGATCTGGTCTTCGATGATGTTGGCCGCGGTCCACAGCGTGCGGCAGCCGCAGATGTCCACGGCGAAGCGGCGCAGCATCTGCTGGCCGGACTTGGTGTGGGTGACCTCCGGATGGAACTGCACGCCGTACCAGCGCCGCTGGTTGTCGGCCATCGCGATGATCGGCACCGATTCGGTGCGGCCCACGACCTCGAAGCCCGGCGGCACCTGGGTGACGCGGTCGCCGTGGCTCATCCACACGTCCAGCCGCGGCGGGCTGCCGGCGTGGTCCTTGAGATCGTCGAACAGGTCGCAGGGCGCCGTCACTTCGACCTCGGCGTAGCCGAACTCGCGGTGGTGGCCGGCCTCGACCTTGCCGCCGTGCTGCGCGGCCAGGGTCTGCATGCCGTAGCAGATGCCCAGGATCGGCACGCCGGCGTCGAAGACTTCCTGCGGCGCGCGCGGCGAGCCGGCTTCGGTGGTCGATTCCGGGCCACCCGAGAGGATGATGCCGCGCGCACCGTAGGCGGCGATCTCGGCCGGATCGTGGTCCCAGGCCCAGATCTCGCAATAAACGCCGAGTTCGCGGACGCGACGGGCGATGAGCTGGGTGTACTGCGCCCCGAAATCGAGGATCAGGATCTTGTCGCTATGGATGTCGGTCATGGGTGGCGTCAGCCCATCCGGTAGTTGGGCGGCTCTTTGGTGATCGTCACGTCGTGCACGTGCGCCTCGCGGGTGCCGGCATTGGTGACGCGGACGAACTTGGGCCTGGTGCGCATTTCTTCGATCGTCGCGCAGCCAACGTAACCCATCGACGAGCGCAGGCCACCGGCCAGCTGGTGCACGATGTTGCGCACCGGGCCGCGGTAGGGCACGCGGCCTTCGATGCCTTCGGGCACCAGCTTGTCGGCGTCGGACGCGTCCTGGAAGTAGCGGTCCTTGCTGCCCATCTCCATCGCGCCCAGCGAGCCCATGCCGCGGTAGCTCTTGTAGCTGCGGCCCTGGAACAGCTCGACCTCGCCCGGCGCCTCTTCGGTGCCGGCGAACAGGCCGCCGATCATGATGACGCTGGCGCCGGCCACCAGGGCCTTGGCGATGTCGCCGGAGAAGCGGATGCCGCCATCGGCGATCAGCGGGATGCGGCCCTTGAGCGCATCGGCGACCATGCCCACGGCGGTGATCTGCGGCACGCCGACGCCGGCGACGATGCGGGTGGTGCAGATCGAACCCGGGCCCACGCCGACCTTCACCGCGTCGGCGCCGGCGTCCATCAGCGCCAGCGCGGCGTCGCCGGTGACGATGTTGCCGCCGATCACCTGCAGCTTGGGGTAGGTCTTCTTGACCCAGGCCACGCGTTCGATCACGCCCTGGCTGTGGCCATGGGCGGTGTCCACCACCACCACGTCGACGCCGGCGGCGACCAGCGCCTCGATGCGCGCTTCGGTGTCGCCGCCCACGCCGACCGCGGCGCCGGCTAGCAGCTGCTCGTCGGCGTCCTTGGCGGCGTAGGGGTTGTCGCGGGCCTTCTGGATGTCCTTGACGGTGATCAGCCCGCGCAGCGCGAACTGGTCGTCGACCACCAGCACCTTCTCGATGCGGTGGCGGTGCATCAGCTCGAGCACTTCGTCGTCGCTGGCGCCTTCGTGCACCGTGACCAGCTTTTCCTTCTTGGTCATGATGTGGCGCACGGGATCGTCGAGCTTTTTCTCGAAGCGCATGTCGCGGCTGGTCACCAGGCCGACCAGGCGACCGCCGTCGACCACCGGCACGCCGGAGATGTTGCGGGCGCGGGTGAGCTTGATCACTTCGCCGATGGTCGTTTCCGGCCCGACGGTGAAGGGCTCGCGGATCACGCCGGCTTCGAAGTTCTTCACCTGCAGCACGTGCGCGGCCTGCTGCTGCACGGACATGTTCTTGTGCAGGATGCCGATTCCGCCGAGCTGGGCCATGGCGATGGCCAGGCGCGCTTCGGTGACGGTGTCCATCGCGGCCGAGATGATCGGCAGGTTCAGCCGGATGCCGCGCGTGAGCTGCGTGGCGAGGCTGACGTCCTTGGGAAGGACCGCGGAGTGGGCGGGAACGAGGGAGACGTCGTCAAACGTCAGCGCTTCGGCCTGGATGCGCAGCATGGAGCGGCTCCGGGGAGAGTGAAGCGCGGCATTATAGCCGGTTATAGGAGCGCCAGGCTCAGCGCCGGCCACCAGGTCAGCAGCGCCACCGCCAGCCCCAGCACCAGGAAGAAAGGCCAGCAGGCCCGCACCAGGGTGCCGATCGGCTTGCCGAAGCGGTAGGCGGCGATGAACAGGTTCATGCCCACCGGCGGCGTGAAGTAGCCCAGCTGCAGGTTGGCCAGCATCACGATGCCCAGGTGCACCGGATGGATGCCGAAGGCCGCTGCCACCGGGATCAGCAGCGGCGTCAGGATGACGATGGCCGAGAAGATGTCGAGCAGCATGCCCACGGCCAGCAGGAACAGGTTCAGCAGACCCAGGAACACCCAGGGGCTGTCCACGTGCTCGCTGAGCCACTCGAACAGCCGCGTCGGCACCTGCTGGTCGACCAGCCAGTTAGAAAGTGCCAGCGCCGCGGCCAGGATCATCAGGATGGCGCCCACGAGACGCATTGATTCAGCCATGACACCGGGCAGCTTCGACCAGGTAATTTCCTTTTTGATACAGACAATTACGACAAATACATAAAGTGCTGTCACAGCCGCGGTCTCGCTGGCCGCCAAGGCACCGGTGTAGATCGCGCCGAGCACGATCACCGGCAACGGCAGTTCCCAGGCACAGTCCTTCAGCGCGGCGCGCAGCTCCCGGCCGTCGAAACCATGGCGGGCGCGCTCAATGCCCCGCCCGGCCCACATCGCGTGCACCGAGAGCATGGCGATCATCAGCAGGCCCGGCAGCAGGCCGGCCAGGAACAGGTCGGGAATGGTCACCGGGGTCGGCCCGCCCACCTGCCCCGCCACGAAGCCATAGACGATCAGCGGCAGCGAGGGCGCGAACAGCAGGCCCAGGCTGCCGGCCGAGGTGACCAGGCCCAGGCTGTAGCGTTCCGAATAGCCGGCCTCGCGCAGCGCCGGGTACAGCAGCGCGCCCAGCGCGACGATGGTGACGCCCGAAGCGCCGGTGAAGGCGGTGAACATGGCGCAGGCGACGATGGCGACGATCGCGAGCCCGCCCGGCAGCCAGCCCAGCAGTGCATTGGACAATCGCACCAGGCGTCGCGGCGCCCCGCTCTCGCCCAGCAGGTAACCGGCCAGCGTGAACAGCGGGATCGCCACCAGCCCCGGCAGGTCGCCGAGGCGGTAAACCTCCACGGCCACGATCACCAGGTCGTAGCCGGCCAGGTGGAAACCCAGCAGCGCCACGGCCAGGATCACCGCGAACAGCGGCATGCCCAGCGCCGCCAGCAGTGCCACCACCAGCAGGCCCAGGCCGAGGCTCACGGCTCCATGTCCCCGGGTTCCGGCGGCGTGGCGGCGGTGGCCAGCGCGAAGCGCACGGCCATCAGCCCGAAGCCGGCCGGCAGCGCCAGCATCGGCACCCAGCTGGGCACGCCGGCGATGAAGGGCATCGGCGCTTCCCGTTCAAGCTGCACCAGGCCCCAGCCCAGCCAGGCCATGCCGGCGCAGAGCACGGCCGTCGCCGCCTGCGCGACTGCCCAGGCCACCCGCCGCGCCGCAGGCGGCAGCACGCGGGGCAGCGCGTCGATGGCGATGTGGCGATGGCCGCGGGTCGCCCCCAGCGCGCCCAGCAGGGCGAGCCAGAGCACGCCGGCGCGCCCGGCCGGTTCCGCCCAGGCCAGGCCGGTGTCGAGGAACAGGCGCAGCCCGATTTGCGCCAGCGACAGGAGCAGCAGCGAGGCCAGCAGTGCCGCCAGCAGCACGTCCTCGGCCCGGTGCAGGCGCCGGAGCCAGCGACCGGCCATGCCTCAGGGCGTCCCGTCCGCGGCCAGCGCCTTGCGTACGGCCGACATCACGCCGGAGGACAGTTCACCCTTCGCTTCCATGTCGGCGATGACCTTCGCGCCGGCGGCGCGCCAGCGCGCGGCTTCCTCCGGGGCCAGCGTCGTCAGGGTCAGGCCCTGCTTCTTCAGTGCCTCGAGCGCGGCCAGGTTGTCGCGCCGCACGGTGGCGTCCATGCGCGCCGCGGCCTCGCCGAAAGCTTTCGCGAACACCTGCTGGTCGGCCGGCGACATCCGCTTCCAGGCCTTTTCATCCAGCACCAGGTAACCGACCACGAAGCTCAGCGGCAGGTCGACGATGTGTTTGAGCTTGCCGTGCCACTGCAGCGCGATGGCGCCGCTGGGCGTGTTGGCGACGGTATCGACCATGCCGGTCTGCAGGCTGGTGAAGACGTCGCCGATCGGCAGCGGGATCGGGCTGAGGCCGGCGGCTTCGAAGGTGCGGATCGCGATGACGTCGTTCTGCGGCACCCACAGCTTGATGCCGGCCACGTCGGCGCGGCTGCGCAGCGGGCGATCGCCCATCAGGTAGGCGAAGCCCACGCCGGAAACACCGAGCATGCGCAGGCCGCGTTCCTCGAAGCCCTTCGCCAGCAGCGGGTCCACCGCGTCGCGCACGCGCTGCACGTCGTCCCAGTCCTTGAACAGGAAAGGCAGGCTGTAGGCCGGTGCGTCCGGATAAACCATCGACAGCTCGCTGGCCGTAAGCACCCCGCCCTGCAGCTGGCCCAGGCGCATCTTGCGAAGCACCACCGCGTCGTTGCCCATCACGCCGCCCGGGTAGAACTTCACCTGCACGCGCCCGTCGGTGCCCTTGCCCACCTGGTCGGCGGCGGTGCGCAGTTCGCGCATCCAGGCCGACCCTTCGGGCGCCAGGGTCGCGATCTTTATCGCCTGCGCGCCGGCGGGCAGCGACAGGACAAGCAGCAGGCACATCAACAGCGGGCGCAGCATGGCGTTTCCCCGGTCAGAAAAATTCGCGGCCGCTGGCCACCAGCGCCTTTGCGCGCTCCTGGGCCAGCACGTTCATCAGGGTGAAGCCCGGCTCGGCCGGATCGGCGGCCAGCACCTCGTCCAGCAGCCGGTCGTGCAGCGGCTGGTCGTACACCAGCCGGGCATAGGTTTCCGCCATCAGCACCTTGGCGTAGAGGTTGCGGTCGCCGGACTGCGCGATGGCGGCTTCGAAGTGCTGGCGGCCCAGCTCGGGGCGTCCTCCGACCGACTCGGGCCGCAGCGAGTGCAGCACACCGAGGTAGACCCGGGCCATGCCGCGGTCGTGCCCGGGGTCCAGCTTTGCCACCCGCTCCAGCAGGGCCTGGACCTTCGGCAGGTCGGCGATGGCGGACCAGTCGTCGCTGTGGGCCTGCAGGTAACCGGCCCAGGCCGCGCCCAGGGCGTACAGGTCGGCGATGTCGCGGGCAGGCGCGTCGGCGACCTGCGCCTCGAAGGCATCGACCGGCCCGGGCATCGCCTCGCACAGGCCAGGATTGCGCAGGCAGGTGCCGCGCCGGGCGTAATCGAGGGCCTTGGCCGACAGGCGTCGGGCCCGCACCGCGTCGTCACCGGTGAAGCTGCCGGCATAGGCGCCATTGAGACCGGCGGCGGCAAACAGCAGCGGCGCGTTGGCTTTCTTCCCCGGCGTCTGGCCCTGCACCAGCGCATCCACCAGCAGCAGGTAGGCCGGCAGGCCGTCACGGACGGTGGCGGGGTCGTTGCTGTTGTAGACGGCGTCGCCGAGCTGGTCGGCGAAACCCTCGCCTGCGCGTCCGGCGATTGCTGCGCAGCCGGCCAGCAGGCACAGCAGCAGAGCGGCGACCAGGCGAATCACATGCTTCGGGCGCTTCGGAACGGTCATTGGCCCAGTGTGCCGGCTCAGCGTGACGATTGCGCGGGGTCGAGCGCGGCGGCGGCTTCGAGCGTGTTCTGCATCAGCGTGGCTACCGTCATCGGTCCGACCCCGCCGGGCACCGGCGTAATCCAGGAGGCGCGTTCGGCCGCCGCCGCGAAACCGACGTCGCCGACCAGGCGGCCGTCCTCGAGCCGGTTGATGCCGACGTCGATCACCACGGCGCCGGGTTTGACCCATTCGCCCGGCACGATGTCCGGCCGGCCGACCGCGACGACCAGGATGTCGGCCTCGCCGACATGGCGGCGCAGCACGTCCTTGGGCGTGAACTTGTGGCAGCTGGTGGTGGTGCAGCCGGCGATCAGCAGTTCCAGCGCCATCGGCCGGCCGACGTGGTTGCTGACGCCGACGATGGTGGCGCTGCGGCCGCGCACGGGCTGGTCGGTGTAGGCCAGCAGCGTGGTGATGCCGCGCGGCGTGCACGGGCGCAGGCCGAACTGGCGCAGCGCCAGGTGGCCGACGTTTTCCGGGTGGAAGCCGTCCACGTCCTTGCGCGGGTCGATGCGGTGGATCAGCCAGTTGGCGTCGCGGTTTCCGGGCAGCGGCAGCTGCACCAGGATGCCGTGGATGGCCGGATCGGCGTTGAGACGGTCAATCAGGGCGGCCAGTTCGGCGTCGGAAGTATCGGCCGGCAGGTCGTAATCGACGGCGCGGATGCCCACCTTCTTGGCGGCCCGGCGCTTGTTGCGCACGTAAACCGCCGAGGCCGGGTCGGCGCCCACCAGCACCACGGCCAGCCCGGGCGCAGCCTTGCCCGCGGCGAGGCGGGCCTTCACGCGCTGCGCGAGGTCGTCCAGGAGGGTGTCGGCAATGCCCTTGCCGTCGAGGATGCGGGCGCTCATGGCAGGATTATCCCCGAACCACACCCGGTACCGCCACATGAACGACAGCACCGCCATCGAGGCCGCGGCCTTCCGCCGCCTGCTCGCCCACCTGCGCGAACGCAGCGAGGTGCAGAACATCGACCTGATGATCCTCGCCGGCTTCTGCCGGAACTGCCTGGCCGACTGGCTGCGCGATGCCGCCGAGGCATCGGGCGTTCCGATGGACCGCGAACAGGCCCGCGAACAGGTTTATGGCATGCCCTTCGCCGAATGGAAAACCCGTTACCAGCGCGATGCGACGCCCGAACAGCTCGCCGCCTTCGAAGCCAGCCGCAAGCCCCGCGGATAAAAAAACGCCCCGGCGCAAGGCCGGGGCGTTGAAGTCCCACTGACGGGATAGAGAGAGACGGTGTCAGGCGCGCTTGCGGCGGCTGCGCGGCGCGGCGGCGCGCGGGGCGCGGCGGGCGCGGACCGGCTTGCCGGTGATGAAGCGCGATTCGAACTCGGCCTGCGCGCGTTCGGCGAAGGCTTCGGCCTGGGTGCGCAGGCGGGCGACCTGGCGGCCGGCTTCGTTGGCGGCGGCTTCGGCGCGGTCGCGCAGCTGGTCGGCATTGGCAGCGGCGGCGTCGATGGAACGACGGGCCTGCTTGCGCGCGAGCACGGCGGCACCGAGGCCGGCCAGCAGCAGGTTGCGCGGGGTGATTTCGATGGGGGCCTTGCGGCGACGGGGGGTCGGACGGCTCATGGCTTGCCTCGCTGTCGGGGGGCGAAAGGCCCCGTATCGGCGGCCAGACTGCGCCCGGTGCCCAGAGCTTTCACACTAGTCACGGCGGCTTGCGGACGGCCGTGGCTCGGGTGATGCTGGCTGCATCCCTTTCGGAGCACCTGCATGGCTGCCAAGAAGTCCGCCTGGACCCGGTTTCCCCACCCCGACAAGGCCTTTGACTACGCCGGCGAGAAGCTGAAAAAAGCCTGGCCGACCCTGCACGCCGGCGACGCCGAGCCCTTCCCCGACGACAAGCGCGCGGCGGCGCTGGCCAAGGCCGCAGGCAAGGCTGCGCCCAAGGGCATGGACGCCGACGCGCTGGCCGGGGCTCTGCAGGACGCCTGGCGCGATTTCCACCGCGGCGATTTCCAGCAGGCCTTCGAGGCCGGCTCCGCGCTGGGTCCGGTGGGTGCGTCGGTGGCCTGCAAGGCGCTGGCGATCCACGCCTCCTACCTGGTGGACGACGAGGACGAGCAGCTCAAACGCTACGAACAGGCCGGCAAGCTGGCCGAAGCCGCCATCGCCGCCCTGCCCGGCGAAGCCAACAGCCACTACCGCTTTGCGCATGCGATGGGCCGCTACAGCCAGGGCATCTCGATCGCCAAGGCGCTGAAGATGGGCCTGGCCGGCAAGGTGCGCAAGGCGCTGGACGAGGCGCTGGAACTGGCGCCCAAGCACGCCGAGGCGCATACGGCGATGGCGCTCTACCACGGCGAGATCATCGACAAGGTCGGCGCCCTGGTCGGCGGCCTCACCTACGGCGCGAAGGCCGCCGTCGCGGAAAGGCACATGGCCACCGCGCTCAAGCTGACCCCGGCCTCGCCGATCGCCCACGTCGAGCACGCGCACCTGCTGTTGCTGCTGCACGGCGACAAGAAGGAAGACCAGGCCGCCGCTGCGTTCGAGAAGGCCGGCAAGCTCAAGCCCCGCGACGCGATGGAGGCCCTGGACGCCGGCTTCGCCCGTGACCAGCTCGAATAACCCACGCGGACTCGAACCCGAAGACGCCGCGCGTCGCCTGGCCGAACACGGCCGCAATGAACTGCCGCCGCCGCCGCGACGTGGCCTGGGCCGCATCGCCGCCCAGGTGATGACCGAACCGATGTTCCTGCTGCTGGCGCTGGCCGCCGCGGCCTACCTCGTGCTGGGCGAACCGGCCGAAGGTGCGCTTCTCGGCGGCTTCGCGGTGGTCACGATCGGCCTGGTGGTGGTGCAGGAACGGCGCAGCGAACGGGCGCTCGAAGCCCTGCGTGCGCTGGGCGCGCCGGTCGCGGTGGTCATCCGCGGCGGCGTCGCCCAGCGGCTGCCGGCGGGCGAGGTCGTGCCCGGTGACCTGCTGGTGGTCGAGGAAGGCGCCCGGGTTCCGGCTGATGCGCGCCTGCAGTCGGCGCGTTCGCTGGCGGTGGACGAATCCCTGCTCACCGGCGAAAGCCTGCCGGTGGAAAAAAACGCCGGCGCCGACGGCGAGATCGGTGAAGTATTTGCCGGCACCCTGGTGGTCGCCGGCAACGGCCTGGCGACCGTCACCCGCACCGGGGTCGCCACCCGCAGCGGCCAGATCGGCCAGGCGCTGGGCGACATCCACATTGAGTCCACCCGCCTGCAGCGCAACACGGCGCGGCTGGTGCGCCTGTTCGGGCTGCTGGCGCTGGCGGTCAGCCTCTCGCTGCTGCTGTTCCATGGCTTGATGCGCGGCGAATGGGTGCAGGGCCTGCTGTCGTCGATCGCGCTGGCGATGGCGATGCTGCCCGAGGAATTCCCGCTGGCGCTGGCGGTGTTCTTCGCGCTGGGCGCCTGGCGTTTGGCCCGCGTCGGCGTGCTGGTGCGCCGCGCCGCGGTGGTGGAAACCCTGGGCGCGGCGACGGTGCTGTGCGTGGACAAGACCGGCACCCTGACCGAAAACCGCATGCGCGTGGCCTGGCTGTCCGATGGCCGCAGCGAGGCCCGGCTGGCCGCGGATGCGGCGGTACCCGCGGCGCTGGCACCCGTCCTGGAAGCGGCGACGCTGGCCAGCCGGACGCACTCGATGGACCCGATGGACCGCGCACTACAGGCGCTGGCAGGCGAAGGCCTGGTCCAGGCGGAAGTCGGTCATTTCCCGGTGGCGCCGGAACTGCCGGCGATGAGCGTGGCGCACGGTCTCGCCGGCGGCGGCCTGCGGGTGGCCACCAAGGGTGCGCCCGAGGCCGTGGCGCGCCTGTGCCGATTGGACCCGACGGAGCTGGCTGCGGTGCTGGAGACAGCCGCCGCCGCGGCGGCGCGCGGACTGCGCGTTTTGGGCGTTGCGGAGTCGAGGCTTGAAACCACCCTGCCCGCCAGCCACGGCGACTTGAAGCCGCGCTGGCTTGGTTTGGTCGGCTTCGAGGACCCGCTGCGCCCGAGCGTGCCCGATGCCGTCGCCGAGGCCCGCGCGGCCGGCATCCGGGTGGTGATGCTGACCGGCGACTTCGCGCCGACCGCCCGCGCCATCGCCCGCCAGGCCGGCCTCCAGGCGCCCGACCACGTGCACCTGGGATCCGAGCTCGACGCCATGGACGACGCCGCGTTCTCCGAAGCGGCGGCCGGCGAAGGCGTGTTCGCCCGCGTGCGTCCGGAGCAGAAACTCCGGCTCGTGCAGGCGCTCAAGGCCCGCGGCGACGTCGTCGCGATGACCGGCGACGGCGTCAACGACGCCCCGGCCCTGAAGGCTGCGCACATCGGCATCGCCATGGGCCAGCGCGGCACCGACGTCGCCCGCGAGGCGGCGCCGCTGGTGCTGGTGCAGGAAGACTTCGGCCTGATCGTCGACGCCGTGCGCCAGGGCCGGCGCATCTTCGACAACCTGCGCAAGGTGATGCTCTACATCGTGGCCGTGCACGTGCCCATCGCCGGCCTGGCGGTGCTGCCACTGCTGATGGGCTTCCCGCCGTTGCTGCTGCCCGCGCACGTGGTGCTGGTGGAAATGGTGATCGACCCGATGTGTTCGGTCGCCTTCGAGGGCCAGCCCGGCGAACCCGACCTGATGCAGCAGCCGCCGCGGCCGCTGTCCGAGCCGCTGGTCGGTGGCGCCCAGCTCGCGTTGGCGGCGGGCCTGGGCGTGGTGCTGCTTTCGCTTTGCATGGCCGCCTACCTGCTGGCGCGCGCCGAAGGCGTGGGCGACGACGTCGCTCGCACGCTGGCCATGCTGGCGCTGACGGTCGGCAACCTGGCCCTGGTGGCCAGCCTGGCGCGGCGCGGCCGCGCGTGGGTGCGCGGCAACGGGCGTGCCTATGCGGTCATCACCGTGGGCGCCGCGGCCATCATCGGCGCCTGCGTCGGCGTGCCGGCCCTGCGCGAGTTGTTCGATTTCGGCGTGCCCAGCCCGGGCCAGGCCCTGCAGGCGATGGCCCTGGGGCTGGTCGGAGGCCTGGCACTGGAGCTGCTCAAGCCGTTACCGGCGGTGCAGCGCATCCTCGGCCGCCAGGGGCCTGCCCCGGCCCGGTCGCGGGCATGAAAAAAGGCCCGGCAGTGCCGGGCCTTTTCTCGGAACCTTGGTGGGCGGTACAGGACTTGAACCTGTGACCCTTGCCGTGTGAAAGCAATGCTCTACCAACTGAGCTAACCGCCCGAAGAGCCGCGAATCTTACCCAAGGGCCACCGACCGGTCAAGGCGGCGGGCCGGGCTCAGCGCTGCTTGCTGGCCATCATCCGGGCCGCTTCCGGCGGCGGCGCGAAGCTGTCGGGGCGCGCCCGGTCCCAGAACACCTCGAAGACCGCATGGTCCGGAATGCCCTCCAGCAGCCGGCCCTGGGCCACGAACCGGTGCAGCGTGGCCAGCGAACGCACTTCGGTGGACGAGACCCGGCGCACGATGTGTTCCGGACCCAGCTGCGAGGGGTGCGTAAGGCCGGCCGCGGCCAGCAGCTCCTTCAGCGCGACCACGGTGTTGCGGTGGAAGTTGTACACGCGCGTGGCCTTGTCCACCGGATCCAGCGCCGCCTGCCGGCTGGGGTCCTGGGTGGCGATGCCGGTCGGGCAGCGGTCGGTGTGGCAGCTCTGCGACTGGATGCAGCCGAGCGAAAACATGAAACCCCGCGCCGCGTTGCACCAGTCCGCGCCCAGGGCCAGGGTGCGGGCGATGTCGAAGGCGGTGACGATCTTGCCGGCCGCGGCCACCCGCACGCGCGAGCGCAGGTCCAGCCCGACCAGGGTGTTGTGCACCAGCATCAGCGCCTCGCGCATCGGCGCACCGACGTGGTCGATGAACTCCATCGGCGCCGCGCCGGTGCCGCCCTCGCCGCCGTCGACCACGACGAAGTCCGGGGTGATGCCGGTCTCGCGCATCGCCTTGGCGATGGCGAACCATTCCCAGGGGTGCCCGACCGCCAGCTTGAAGCCGGTCGGCTTGCCGCCCGAGAGCTCGCGCAGTTCCTGGATGAATTCAAGCAGCCCGATCGGCGTCGAGAAGGCGCTGTGCGCCGGCGGCGAATGGCATTCGACACCCACCGGGACGCCGCGCGCCTCGGCGATCTCGGGGCTGACCTTGGCCGCCGGCAGGATGCCGCCCTGCCCCGGCTTCGCCCCCTGGCTGAGCTTGAGCTCGATCATCTTCACCTGCGGGTCGGTGGCGTTGGCACGGAAGCGTTCCCGGTCGAAGCGCCCTGCTTCGTCGCGGCAGCCGAAATACCCGGAGCCGATTTCCCAGACCAGGTCGCCGCCGTGTTCGCGGTGGTAGCGCGAAATCGAACCCTCGCCGGTGTCGTGGTAGAAACCACCGCGTTTTGCCCCGGCATTGAGCGCCCGGATGGCATTGCCCGACAGCGAGCCGAAGCTCATCGCCGAGATGTTGAATACGCTGGCCTGGTAAGGCTGCGCGCGGTCCTCGCCGACCGCGATGCGGAAGTCATGCGACTCGATGCGCGCCGGCTGCATCGAGTGGTTGATCCATTCGTAGTCGTCGCCGTAGACGTCGCGCATGGTGCCGAAGGGCCGGGTGTCGGTGACCGCCTTGGCGCGCTGGTAGACGATGGCGCGCTGCAGCCGCGAGAACGGTGCCTCGTGCGTGTCCGATTCGATGAAGTACTGCCGGATCTCCGGGCCGATCGATTCAAGGCCGTAGCGGAAGTGCGCCGTCAGCGGGTAGTTGCGGCGCAGGGTGTGCTTGCGCTGCAGCAGGTCCCACAGGCCCACCAGCGACAGGCTGCCGAAGGCGACCACACCCCAGGCCGCCATCGGCACGTACAGGGCGGCGACGCTGGCCAGCACGGTGAGCAACAGGCAGCTGGCGAAGGGCCAGTAGCGATTGGGCAGCATCGGCATCTCCGCGACGTCAGGTGGTGCCCGGGGTGGGGGTCGAACCCACATGGCCTTGCGGCCGGGGGATTTTAAGTCCCATGCGTCTACCAGTTTCGCCACCCGGGCATCGGGGAATGGTGCCACAAAGAAAAAGCCCCGCCGGAGCGGGGCTTGAATGCTTGGAGGCCGAGGTCGGAATTGAACCGGCGTACGCGGATTTGCAGTCCGCTGCATAACCACTCTGCCACCCGGCCGGGAAGCGAAACCGGGGCCAAGCTTAGCGCGGCGGACCCGGAAAAAACAAAACCCCGGCGAACGGGGTTTTGTCTGGAACTGGAGCGGGAAACGAGACTCGAACTCGCGACCCCGACCTTGGCAAGGTCGTGCTCTACCAACTGAGCTATTCCCGCAAGAGACGCGTATTTTGGGGATCGGCCGGGTCCCTGTCAATACCTTTTTCGCTTCAACCCTTCTTGCGCATCGTCGGCCAGGCGGCATGCAGGTAGTCCCAGCCCGACCACAGGGTCAGCGCCGCGGCCACCGCCAGCAGCCATTCCCCGATGCGGAAGACCGGCAGGCCCAGCAGGTCTTCCTGGAACAGCAGGCAGCTGATGGCCGTCATCTGCACGATGGTCTTGATCTTGCCCAGCGCGGCCACCTTGACCAGGCCATGCGCGCCCATCTGCGCCATCCACTCGCGCAGCGCCGAGATGGTGATTTCGCGGCCGATGATCACCGCCGCGAGCATCGCCATGAACGGCGTCGGGTAGCGTTCGACCACCAGCAGCAGCGCGAAGGCGACCGTCAGCTTGTCGGCCACCGGGTCGAGGAAGGCGCCGAAGGCCGAATACATGCCGTAGCGACGCGCGATCCAGCCATCGGCCCAGTCCGTGGCCGCCCCCAGGATGAACACCGCCGCGGCGGCGATGTTGGTCCAGCCATAGGGCAGGTAGAACACGACCACCAGCACCGGGATCAGCAGGATCCGGAAGATGGTGAGCATGGTCGGGATGGTCAGGGTCATCGTTTCGCCGGGGGTTCGATCGCGCGATTATGGCTCAAGTCCGTGCAAGGCATCGTAGATGCGCTGCGCCAGCGCGGCGCTGACGCCTTCGGCCCGCGCGATTTCCTCGACGCCGGCCTCGCGCAGTCCGGCCAGGCCGCCGAAGTGCTTGAGCAGCGCGGCGCGGCGGCGCGGGCCGATGCCCGGGATGTCCTCGAGCCGGCTGGTTTCGCGCGTCTTCTGGCGCTTGCCGCGGTGGCCGGTGATCGCGAAACGGTGCGCCTCGTCGCGCACCTGCTGCACCAGCTGCAGGCCCGGCGAGGCCGCGCCGGGGCGGATTTCCCGGCCGTCGGGGAAAACCAGCGCCTCGTGCCCTGCCCGTCTCGCCTCGCCCTTGGCGACGCCGACCATGGCCACCCCGGTGACGCCCAGGGCTTCGAGCACCGAGCGCGCCTGCGCCAGCTGGCCGGCGCCGCCGTCGATCAGCAGAAGGTCCGGCAGCACGCCGTCTTCCATGCCGCGGCGGAAGCGCCGTTCCAGGGCCTGGTGCATGGCCGCGTAATCGTCGCCCGGCTCGATGCCGCTGATGTTGTAGCGGCGGTACTGCCCGCGCACCGGGCCCTCGGCATCGAACACCACGCAGGAAGCGACGGTGGCCTCGCCCATGGTGTGGCTGATGTCGAAACATTCGATGCGCGCCGGCGCCTGCTCCAGGCCCAGCAATTCCTGCAGCGAAGCCAGCCGGGCCCGCTGGCTGGCGCTGCTGGCCAGCTCGGTGCCCAGGGCCAGGGCGGCGTTCTGGCGGGCGATGTCGAGGTAACGCGCGCGTTCACCGCGCACCGAGGACTTGATCTCGACCTTGCGGCCGGCCTGGCTGGCCAGCACCTCCTGCAGCAGCGCCTGGTCGGCGATGCCGTGGCTGAGCACGATTTCGCGCGGGGGACGGTGTTCAAGGTAATGCTGGGTGACGAAGGCGCCCAGCACTTCTTCGCAGGACTCGGCGCCGTTGGCCTTGGGGAAGAAGCTGCGCGTGCCCTGGTTGAAGCCGTTGCGGAAGGCCATCAGCAGCACGCAGGCCTGGCCGCGCTCGAGCACGCAGGCCAGCACGTCCATCTCGACCTGCTCACCCTCGACGTACTGGCGCGCCTGGATGCGGCGGATCGCCGCGATCTGGTCGCGCAGCGCCGCGGCCTGTTCGAATTCAAGGCGCGCACTGGCGGCTTCCATGGCCTGGCCCAGTTCGTCCACCAGTTCGGTGCTGCGGCCTTCGAGGAAAAGCGCCGCGCGGCGAACCGTGGCGTCGTATTCGCGGGTGGGCACCAGGCCGACGCAGGGCGCGCTGCAGCGGCCGATCTGGTGCTGCAGGCAGGGCCGGCTGCGGTTGCGGAAGACGCTGTCCTCGCAGCTGCGCAGCTTGAACAATTTGAACATCAGGTCCAGGGTTTCGCGCACCGCGCCCGAACTGGTGAAGGGCCCGAAATAGCGCCCCGGCACCGACCGCGGGCCGCGCTGGTAGGCCAGGCGCGGCCAGGTCTCGTCGGTGAGCACGATGTGCGGGTAGCTCTTGTCGTCGCGCAGCAGCACGTTGTAGCGCGGCCGCAGCGACTTGATCAGCTGGTTTTCGAGGATCAGCGCCTCGCTCTCGGTGCGCGTCACCGTGACTTCGATGCCGGCGATCTGCGCGACCATCAGCGCGATGCGCCGCGAGGGCTGTTCCTTCAGGAAGTAGCTGGCGACCCGCTTCCTGAGCGAGGCCGCCTTGCCCACGTAAAGCACCGAGCCATCCGCGGCCAGCATGCGGTAGACGCCCGGGGCCGGCGTGAGCTGGCGCACGAAGGCCTTGCCGTCGAAATCCCCGGCTTGCGCCGGCCCGTCGGTCATTCGCCGATCGGCAGCCGGCCGAGCTTGCCGGTGCCCAGGTCGTAGCGCAGCACTTCGTGTGCGCCGGAATTGGCGATCCACAGCGAGCCCGGGCCGGTGGCCAGCGCCGCGGGCTGTTCCAGCGCCTGCGGCAGCGCGTGGGTGCTGACGTCGCCGCCGCCCAGGCGCAGCCGGCGCAGGCTGCCGTTGTAGGCGTCGGCGATCCAGAGCACCGGGCTGGCCGGGTCGAGCGCAATCGCCAGCGGGTACTGTAGCCGCGCCTCGCGCCGCTGGCCGTCCTGGTTGCCGAATTCGTACAGCCCCTGCCCCACCAGGGTCTGCACCTGGCCCTGGGTGAGCTGCAGCGAACGAATGGCCGAACTGGCGGCGTCGGCGACGTAAAGCGTCTGCTGCACCTGGGCCAGCGAGGCCGGGTGCGCGAACATCGCGCTGCGGGCGGGGCCGTCGGCGATGCCCAGTTCACCCGAGCCGGCGGTCAGCTTCAGCCGGGCCTGGCCGAGTTCGAACTCCCAGACCTGGTTGCTGCCGGCCATCGCGATGTAGATGCGTTCGAGGTTGCCGACCACGTCCCAGGGCTGGTTCAGCGGCAGCTCCGAGGCCTTGCCGCTGCCCTCGCGCGGGATGCCCGGACGGCCGTCGCCGGCCAGGGTCTCGACCACCCCGTCCAGCAGCCGGATCCGGCGCAGGGCGTGGTTGCCGGTGTCGGCCACGTACAGCGACTCGCGCACCAGGCACAGTCCGCGCGGATAGCGGAACGCGGCATCCTCCGGGGCGCCGTCGACGAAATCACCGTGGCCGGTGCCGAACTCGCGCAGCACCCGGCCCGAATGCGTGCACTCGAGGATGCGGTGGTGGCCGGTGTCGGCCACGTACAGGTGGTTTTCGCCGACGGCCAGTCCCGAGGGGAAGGCCAGCGGCAGCCGCGGTTCGGCGCCCAGCCGGCGCGGCGGGTCCGCCGCCAGCACGGCGCCGCCGACTTCGCCGACCAGCGCCTGGATCGTTGCTTCCAGGCGCCCGGCCTGGTCGTCGCCGGTGAACAGGTCGCGCAGCCGCCCCCGGGTGTCGACCAGGGCCACGGAAGGCCAGGACTGGACGCCGTAATGCTGCCAGGTGCTCCAGCCGCGGTCGTTGGCCACCGGGAACGGCAGGCCCAGGCGGTTGGCGGCCTTGAGCACCAGGCGACCGTCGAGCTCGGCCTCGAAGCGCGGCAGGTGGATGCCGACCAGGGACAGGCCCAGCGGGAACTTCGCCTGCAGCCGCTGCAGTTCACCCAGCAGGGTGTGGCAGTAGGGCGAGGCGGCGTTCCAGAAGACCAGCGCCAGCACGCGGCCGCGATGCGCTTCGATGCGCTGCGGGTCGGCATTGAGCCACTGCAGTTGGGCGGGCAGTTCCGGGGCGGCGTGGGCGGCGGTCATGGTCGCTGTGTCCGGGGGGTGCCGGGCATTATGCCCCTGAAGCCAAACGCCGCAGCAGCCCTTCGGCGGCCTCGCTGGCGAGCTGGCAGACCTTGTCGAAATCTCGCTCCTGGCCGTTGTAGGGGTCGGGAACCTGGCCACCACGCTTGACGCCGCACCAGTCCAGCACCAGCACGATGCGCGCATGCGCCGCACGCGGGGCCAGCGAGCGCGCACCGGCGAGGTTGTCGCGGTCGGCGCACAGCACCAGGTCGAACTTCTGGAAGTCGGCGTATTGCAGCTGCCTGGCCCGCTGGCCGGAAATGTCGATGCCGCGCCGCTGGCCGGCCGCGATCGCGCGCGGGTCCGGCGGGCGCCCCGCGTGCCAGCCGCCGGTGCCGGCCGAGTCCACCGCATAGGCCACCGGGCTGTCCGCGCGACGATGCGCCGCCCAGCCCTCGAGCAGCGGCGAGCGACAGATGTTTCCCATGCAAACGAACAATATATTCAATAGTTTAAGTCTTATAGTTGAAGCGATTTATCACTAAGGAACCGGGCCTCTGCGCGCGCCAGGTCGGCCTCGGTGTCGACCCCCGGCGGGAACGGCACCGGGCTCAGGCCCACGGCGATGCGATGGCCGGCTTCGAGCACGCGCAGCTGTTCCAGCGCCTCCAGCTGCTCCAGGGTGCCGGGCGGCAGCTGGGTGAAGGTTCGCAGGAAACCGGCGCGGTAGGCGTAGATGCCGATGTGGCGCAGGGCCCCCTCCGCCACCGGCCCGAGCCGGTTGCGGCCGAACCGGTCACGCTGCCAGGGAATCGGCGCGCGGCTGAAATACAGGGCCAGCCCGTTGCGGTCGCGCACCAGCTTCACGGCATTGGGGTCGAACAGGGTTTCCGCGTCCTCCACGGGCACGCCCAGCGTCGCCATGTCGGCCTGCCCGCCGGCGAGCACGCCGGCGACGGCGCGGATGCCCTCGGGCGGCGCGAAGGGTTCGTCGCCCTGCAGGTTCACCACGATGGTCTCGTCGGCCCAGCCCAGCTGCGCGGCACATTCGGCCAGCCGGTCGGTGCCCGAGGCGTGGTCGGCGCGGGTCATGCACACGCGCAGGTCCTGGCCGGCCAGGGCATCGGCGATGCGCACGTCGTCGGTCGCCACGACCACCTCGCGGGCGCCGGCCGCCAGCGCACGGCGGGCGACGTGCACGACCATCGGCTCGCCGGCGATCAGCCGCAGGGGTTTGCCCGGCAGCCGCGAGGCGCCGAAACGGGCGGGAATGGCAACGATGAAATCGGCTGTGCTCACGGGGTGTTTTCCGGCTGGGGTGCCCGCCGCGCCGCGACGAGGCGGCGATCGACGGCGTCAATGAAGGCCTCGGGCAGTTCCGCCACCGCCGGGACGGCCCAGGCGTCCCGCAGGCCGAACCGGGCGCATTTGACCGCGTCCTTCTCGGTCATCAGCCGCGGCGCCACGGGGCTGAACCCGAGCTCGTCCTCCCGGTAGTCGTGGTGGTCCGGGAAGGCGTGTTCGATCACGTCCAGGCCGGCCTGGCGCAAGGCCCGGAAGAACCGCGCCGGGTTGCCGATGCCGGCGATCGCATGCACCGGGCCGGGCGCGAACAGGCCAAGCGGACGCGGCTCCCCCGGCCCGAGCGGCTGGGCGTCGCCCAGGCGCAGGTCCATGCGCCATTCGCCCGCGGCCGCTTCGCCGCCATTGATCACCCGGAAATCGACGGCGCGGCCGGCGGGCTCGCGCAGGGGCCCGGCGGGCAGCAGCCAGCCATTGCCCAGGCGGCGTTCGCCGTCGCGCACTTCGATCTCGACGTCGCGGCCCAGGCGCAGGTGCTGCAGCCCGTCGTCGGCAATGACCAGGTCGCAGCCGGCCTCGACCAGCCGGCGGGCCGCCGCGACGCGGTCCAGGTCCACGGCCACCGGCAGGCCGGTCTGGCGAGCGATCAGCAGCGGCTCGTCGCCACATTCGGCGGGATCGGAACCGGGGCGTGCCCAGGTGGGTTTGCGGCTGCGACGGCCATGGCCGCGGCTGGCGATGCCGGGCTTCCAGCCGCGGCGGGCCAGGGCGCGGGCCAGGCCGATGGCCAGCGGCGTCTTGCCGGCGCCGCCGGCGACCAGGTTGCCGATCACCAGCAGCGGCACCGGCAGCTGCTGCACGGGGCGTGCGCCGCTGGCATAGGCGGCCTGGCGCCGCCGGACGATCGCGCCGTAGATCCGCGACAGGCCCCCGAGCACCGGACCCGGCGCCACGCCGCCGTACCAGCGGCGCAGCAGCCAGCGCTCGAACGCGGCTTTCACCCGGCCTCCGGCTCGCGGAACTGCATGCGGTGCAGGTGGGCATAAAGGCCGCCCTTCGCCAGCAGGCTGGCGTGCGTGCCCTGCTCCACCAGCCGGCCCCCGTCGAGCACCAGCACCTGGTCGGCATGTTCGACCGTGGACAGGCGGTGGGCGATGACCAGCGTCGTGCGGTCGGGGATGAGCCTGTTCAGTGCGTCCTGGACCAGGCGCTCGGACTCGGTGTCCAGGGCCGCGGTGGCCTCGTCCAGGATCAGGATCGGCGCGTCCTTGAGGATCGCGCGGGCGATGGCCAGGCGCTGGCGCTGGCCGCCGGAAAGCAGGCCGCCGTTTTCGCCGATCGTGGCCTGCATGCCGCCGGGCAGGCGTTCGATGAACTCCATCGCGTTCGCGGCCCGTGCCGCCTCGTGGATGCGAGCCTGATCGGCATCGGCGTCGGCGCCATAGGCGATGTTGGCCGCGATGCTGTCGTCGAACAGCATCACCCGTTGCCCCACCATCGCCACCTGGCGGCGCAGGTCGGCCAGCCGGTAGTCGCCGATGGCGTGGCCGTCCACGCGCACCTCGCCCTGGCTGGCTTCGTAGAAGCGCGGCAACAGGCGGATCAGCGTCGACTTGCCGCTGCCGGACCGGCCCACGATGGCGGTGACCGTGCCGGGCGCGGCGCGGAAGCTGATGCCCGCCAGGGCCGGCGTTTCCTGCCCCGGATAGGTGACGCTGACATCGCGGAACTCGACCTCGCCCCGGGCCCGTGCCAGCGCACGCTGGCCGGTATCGGCCTCGTCGGCTTCGTCGAGGATCGAAAACAGCCGGTCGGCCGCGGCCACGCCGCGCTGCACGACGCTTTGCACGTTGGCGATGCGCTTGAGCGACGGCAGCATCGCCATCATCGACGTCAGCAGGGCGACGAAGCTGCCCGCGGTCATGCGGCCCTGGCTGGCCTCGTGGCCCGCCACCAGCAGGATCACCGCCAGCGCCACCGCGGCCAGGGTCTGCACCAGCGACGAAGCGCCGGCACGGGTCGCCTCGACCTTCACGCCCAGGCGCAGGTTCTGGCCGATCAGCTTGCGGTAACGCGCCAGTTCCGATGCCTGGGCGCCGTAGATTTTTACTTCCTGCTGCGCCGACAGGGCCTGCTCGGCGATCTGCGCCATCGAGGCCACGCCGTCCTGGATGCCGCGGTTAATGCGCCGGTAGCGCCGCCCCACCACGGCCGAGATGGCCGCGATCAGCGGTGCCAGCACCAGCATCACCAGGGTCACGCGCGGGCTGTAGTACAGCATCACGCCCAGCAGCGCGATGATCGTCAGGGTGTCGGTGAGGATCACCTTGAGCGCGTCCGAACTGGCCTGGGTGACCTGCTCGGTGTCGTAGTTCAGGCGCGAGACCATCGCGGGCACCGGCTCGCGGTCGAAGCGTTCGCTGGGCAGGCGCAGGTACTTGGCCAGGATGTCCTCGCGCAGGTCGCGCACGACGCTGCGGCCGGTGCGGGCCATGCCGTAGTCGGTGGCGAAGGTGGCGACGCCGCGCACCACGAACAGCGCGACGATGGCCAGCGGGATCGTCCAGCGCATGCCTTCGTTCTGGGCGACGAAGGTTTCATCGACGATGGGTTTCATCATCCAGGTGAAGGCCGCGGCGGCGCCGGCCTCGAACACCATGCCCACGCCCGCCGCCGCCAACAGCGGCCAGTAGCGCCGGGCGCGCTTGAGAAGACGGCGATAGACGGCCCAGGCCGACGTTTCCGCGCTCAAGGCCTGGCCTCGGGTGTCGTGGCGACGTGGATGCGGGTGAAACCCAGCTGGCCGAGGCTGTCCATCACGGTGACCAGCACCTGGGTCTGCGAGCGGGCGTCGGCACGCAGCACGATCTGGCGCGTGCGGTCACCGCCGGCTTCGCTGGCCAGGCTGGCCCGCAGCGAGGCGGGATCGGTCTTGAGGATTTCCTTGTTGCCGACGTAGATGCGGCCGTCGGCGTCGATCATCACCGTCAGCGGCTGTTCGACCTGCACCTCGGAACGCGAATCGGTCTTGGGCAGCACGATCTTGAGCGCCGAGCGGTGGTCGAAGGTGGTGGTGACCACCAGGAAGATGATCAGGCAGAACACCACGTCGATCAGCGAAACCAGGCTGATCTCCGGTTCGTCGGGAACCCGGCCGGTGCTGAGCCTCACGCCTTGGCGCCCCGCTTGGTCGCCCGCGGCGGCTTGCCCGGGCTGGCGGAGGGCTCTTCTTCCAGCGCGTCGAGCAGGGCCGTGGCCTGCTGTTCCATCTCGACCACGTATTCGGTGATCCGGCCGCGCAGGTAACGGTGGAAGATGACCGCGGGGATCGCCACGCACAGGCCGGCCGCGGTCGAGATGAGCGCCTGGCCGATGCCGCCGGCCAGGCGGTTGGCGTCGCCGACGCCGGCCGTGAGGATGTCCAGGAACATCACGATCATGCCGAACACGGTGCCCAGCAGGCCCAGCAGCGGCGACACCGCGGCGATCGTGCCCAAGGTGTTGAGGAAACGCTCCATGCGGTGGGCGACGTGTCGGCCGACGTCCTCGATGCGTTCCTTGATGATCTCGCGCGGGCGGTGGCGCACGTCCAGGCCGGCGGCCAGCAGCTCGCCCAGCGGCGAGTTCCGGCGCAGGATGTCGATGTGCTTGGGGTCGAGCTGGCGGCCGCGGGCCCAGTCACGGACCTCCTCGCCCAGCCCGTCGGGCAGTACTTCCTTGCGCCGCAGGCTCCAGAAACGCTCCAGGATGATGGCCAGCGCCAGCACCGCCAGCGCGATGATCGGCGCCATCACCCAGCCGCCTGCCTTGATCAGTTCCAGCACGCCTCACCTTTGCCGTTGGGGGGTCGCCGATAGCATAGCCTGTGCCGCCAGCCGGGGCATGGCGCCAGTAGCGCGGCCGGTCCCGGCGCAGCGTTTCCAGGACCTGCACGCCGTCGGCGCCGAGGCGCAGCCGCACGGCGCCGAAGGTCGCGGTGTCGAGCAGGCGCGTGCCGTAGCGCTCGTAACGATCGAGCACGATCTGCTTGGGCAGGCCGAAACGGTTGTCGTGCCCGACAGGCAGCAGGCCCAGCGTCGGCCGGACGGCGGCAAGGAAGTCGAGGCTCGAGGAGGTGTCGCTGCCGTGGTGCGGCACCACCAGCACATCGCTGCGCACGTCCCGCGCCGGCAGCTTCGCCAGCCGGGCCTCCACGTGCCGGCCGATGTCGCCGGGCAGCAGCGCCACGGCACCGGCGGCCTCGATGCGCAGGACACAGCTGCTGTCGTTGCGCAGGTAAGGGAAAAACGGCGTCGGGTGCAGCCAGGTGAAATCGACGCCGTCCCAGTGCCAGCCCTGCCCCGCCACGCAGTGCTCCATGCGCGGGCCGGCCCAGGCCGCCGGGGCGATGCTGCGTTCGACCGGCACGCCGGCAAGCACTGCGCCGGCGCCGCCGGCATGGTCGTTGTCGCCGTGGCTCAGCACCAGGGCGTCGAGGCGGCGCACGCCGTGGGCACGCAGCGCCGGCAATACCGCGGCCTCGCCGAAATCGAGGCCGCGCGGAGGCGCGGGACCGGTGTCATAGAGCAGGACGTGGCGCTGCGTCATCACCACCAGCGCCAGCCCCTGGCCCACGTCCACCATCATCAGGTCCGCTTCGCCGGGGCCGGGGCGGTCCTGTGCCGGCCACAGCAGGGGCAGCAGGAGCAGCGCGGCCAGCGGCTTGCCGGGCAGGCCCCGGGGCAGCAGCAGCCAGAAGACGCCGGCCAGGGCCAGCGCGAGGCTGGCCGTGTCCGGTTCGGGGAGCCAGGCCAGCGCCGCGGGCCAGCGCGCCACCCAGGCCAGGCCCTGCCAGAGCCAGTCCATGAGGGTCGCAGCGGCGAGCCAGGCCAGGGCGGCGGCCCCCTCGTGCAGCGGATGCAGCAGCAAGCCGGACAAGGCCAGTGGGACGACGCCCAGGCTGATCCACGGAATGCCGACCAGGTTCACCAGCGGCCCCGGCAGCGAGGCCTGGCTGAAAAACCAGGCGCCGATCGGCAGCAGCCCGAGCATCGCCACTGCCTGGCTGCCGACGAAGGGCCGCCACCAGCCGTCGGCCGGTGCAGCGGGCAGGCACCACAGGAGCCAGGCCACGCCGAGGTAGCTGAGCCAGAAGCCGGGCGACAGCACCGACAGCGGATCGGCCAGCAGCACGGCGATCGTCGCCAGCGCCAGCGACTGCCCGTCGCCCTGGCTGCGCCGCAGCAGGCGCGCCAGCGCCACCACCGCGATCATCAGCGCGGTCCGCACGGTTGGCAATGCAAAACCCGCCAGCGCGGTGTAACCGGCCGCCAGCGCCAGTGCCAGCACGGCGGTGCCCAGCGGGCGGGGCCAGCGCCGAGCCAGCGCGGGAAAGGCGCGCCACAGCCCCTGCCCCAGCAGCGCCCCGAAACCCGCGACCAGTCCAACGTGGAAACCCGATATCGCGATCAGGTGGGTCAGCCCGGTCGCACGCAGCACGGTCCAGTCGTGGTCATCCAGCGCCCGGGTATCGCCCAGGGCCAGCGCTTGCACGAAGCGGGAGCGGGCATCCGGCACGGCTTCGGCGATCGCCTCTGACAGCGCCTGGCGATGGCGGTCAATCGCCCCGGCCTTTGCCGGCGGGCCGACGGATCTGCCGTCGAGCACATAGCCGGTGGCGGCGATGCGGCGCTCCAGCGCCCGGCGCTCGAAATCGAAGCCTCCCGGGTTCACCACGCCCCGCGGTGGACGCAGGCGCAGCTGCAGCCGCCAGCGACTGCCTGGGCCGAGTGTCGGCAGGCTTTGGCCAGGACGGGGGTACCAGCCGAGCTGCAGCCGCTGTCCCGCCAGCGCGGCGGCGTCACCCTCCCCGCCCTCGACGACGAAGCCAAATCGCCAGGCGCCGTCGACGCTTTCCGGTAGGCCGCTGACATGGCCGTGCACTTCGACCACGCCTCCCGGAAAAGTGTCGGGCAAGCGCAGCGAGAGCGAGTGGGCGCCGTGCAGGCAGGCGAGCCCCAGGCCGAACAGGGCCGCGCCCAGCCAGCGCCAGCGCGTCCTTGAACACCAGAGCGCCAGTCCGGCCGCGCACCCGGCCAGGCCGATGGGCCAGGCGGGCAGGCTGGCCAGGACCTGCACCCACAGCACGCCGGCCAGCAGGGCAACCGCGACGCCGGGCCCGAAGGGCGCCGGCGGCGGGGCGCGCTGGCCCGGCACTCAGTCCCCGGTGGCGGGTCGCAGTTGTCCCTGGGTCAGTTCCAGGGTCCGATCCAGTCGCCGCGCCAGGCGGCGATCGTGGGTAACCATGACCAGGGCGGTGCCGAGGTCGCGGTTGAGTTCCAGCAGCAGGTCGAAGACGGTGGCGGCGGTCTTTTCGTCGAGGTTGCCGGTGGGTTCGTCGCCGAGTACGCAGGCCGGGCGGGCGACCAGCGCGCGCGCCACGGCGGCACGCTGGCGTTCGCCACCGGAGAGTTCGCCGGGTTTGTGGCCGAGCCGGTGACCGAGGCCGACGCGTTCAAGCAGTGCCTGCGCCGCCGGACGCGCCGTCGTGTCGCGGTCGCCGCGGATCAGCAGCGGCATCATCACGTTCTCGAGCGCGGTGAACTCCGGCAGCAGGTGGTGGAACTGGTAAACGAAGCCCAGGGCGCGGTTGCGCAGCAGGCCGCGTTCGCGTTCGCCCAGCGCCGACATGCGCTGCCCGTCCACGAGGACTTCGCCGGAACTGGCGCTGTCGAGGCCGCCGAGCAGGTGCAGCAGAGTGCTCTTGCCGGCACCGGACGCGCCGACGATGGCCACGGTTTCGCCGCGGTGCACTGACAGTTCCAGCCCGTCGAAAACCGGCGTGCGCAGGTCGCCTTCCTGGTAGGTCTTGCCCAGGTTCTCGCAGCGGATGACGACGTCGTTCATGGGCTTATTCATAACGCAGCGCCGTGGCCGGGTCAGTGCGCGAGGCGCGCCAGGCCGGATAAAGGGTGGCCAGCAGGCAGAGCACGAAGGCGACGATGGCGATCATCAGCACGTCCATCGGATCGACGAGCGTCGGCACGCCGCTGATGTAGTACACATCCGAAGGCATCAGCTCGGTCTGGAAGGTCTGCTCGACGAAATGCACGATGTTCGAGAGGTTGCTGGCCAGCAGCACGCCGCTGGCGACGCCGATGCCGATGCCCAGCACGCCGATCACCATGCCCTGCACGATGAACACCCGCATCACCGCCCCGGGCGACATGCCCAGCGTGCGCAGGATGGCGATGTCGGACTGCTTGTCCTGCACCAGCATCACCAGCGAAGACACCAGGTTGAAGGCGGCGATGGCGATCACCAGCGAGAGCAGGATGAACATCACCGTCTTCTCGAGCTTGAGCGCCCGGAAAAAGTTGGCGTGGTCGCGGGTCCAGTCGCGCACCCGGTAATGGCCCTGCATGCGGTCGGCGAGGTCACGCGCCACGGGCCACGCTTCCCAGAGGTCCACCAGCTTGAGCCGCACGCCGCTCACGCCCTCGCCCATCCGCCCCAGGCGCTGGGCGTCGTTGAGGTGCACCAGGGCCATGCCCAGGTCGAATTCCTGCGCGCCGGCCTCGAAGATGCCGACCACTTCGAAGCGGCGGGCCCGCGGCATCGCACCCAGCGGCGTCACCGTGGCTTCGGAAATGTAGACATTGACCGAATCGCCGACGCCCGCGCCCAGCAGCAGCGAGAGCTCGCGGCCCAGGATGATGCGGTACTCGCCGGCCTGCAGGTCGGTGAGGCTGCCCTGCACCATCTTGTCGGCCAGCTCGGACACCTGCGGTTCCAGCGCCGGCATCACGCCGCGGATGATGGCCCCGCGCCGGGTGCGGCCCTGGATCAGCGATTCGGTTTCGACGTAGGGCGCGGCGCCGACCACGCGAGGGTCTTCGCCCGCCATCTCGACCGCCCGGGCCCAGTCCTGCAGCGGACCTTCGATGCCCGACACCGTGGCGTGGGCGACCATGCCCAGGATGCGGTCGCGAAGTTCCTGCTGGAAGCCGCTCATCACCGAGATGGTGGTGATCAGGGCCATCACGCCGATGATGATGCCCAGGATCGACGCCATCGAGATGAAGGAGATGAAGCCGTTTCGGCGTTTGGCGCGCAGGTAGCGCAGGCCGATGGCGAGGGGAAGGTTAGGGAGCATGGGCGCCTAGGCTGCCATGGATGGCAGGTTGATTCCGGAACGGGGGCTGACGGAGAAAGCGAGGCGGACCTGACGGCGACGGGCAGCCGGCAGGGTGTCGGGCCACCAGGTGCGCGACCAGCGACGGCCGGTGGGCATCCTGGCCTCGATGCGCAGCAGGGGGCCTTGTTCGCGCAGCACCGGCGCAATCAGTGCCTGCGACTGGCCCTCCGGATCAATCGCCAGCAGCCCTGCCCCGGACCAGGCCAGCGACACCGGAGGCCGCAGCGCCTCGCGCCGGGCCAGGCCCAGGCCGCCCATCGCGGCAAGACCGGCGAACATCGGTTTCATCTGCGCGGGCAGGCCGCTGAGCATGACCGACAGCGCCGACAGCAGCGCCAGCCCACACAGCGCGCCGACCAGCCAGCGCGAGGGTCGCCAGTCAATGCGGCAGGGCAAGGATGATTGCGACGATCGCGGCAAGGTCCGTGTCCTCCGGGCGCTCGCGGCCCATGAACCAGCGCCAGAGCTTATCGTCCTCGCAGTCGAGCAGCCGTAGGAACAAGGCGCGTTCGGCCTCGTCCGCCGCCGGCCAGCGGCCGTCGAGATAGCGCAGCATCAGCTGGTCGAGTTCACGCATGCCGCGCCGGCAGCGCCAGCGCAGGCGGCGGACTTCCGCGTCTTCGCTCACAGCACCCCGGCCAGCAGCACAGCCCAGAGCACCACAAGCACTAGGCCGCCGCTGATGTAGGCCAGGAAGCGGTGCCTGACCTTGTTGTAGCTGCAGTGGATGGCGCTGTGCACGATGCGCAGGGCCACGAAGGCCCAGGCCAGGCCGACGGTCAGCGGCGAGGCCAGCCCCTGCTGCACGCCGATGAAGATTGCCAGGTAGAACAGCACCGGCAGCTCGAACAGGTTGCGGAAGTTGTCGGCCGCGCGGCTGTCCTTGATGCGGGCGGCCATCTGCGCCGAGGTGGCCACCGCCTGCGGGTGGATGCGCTCGCGGGCCAGCTGGCCCAGGCGCTCCACGCCCATGCGACCCATCACGACGAAGGTCAGGCCGGCCATTGCGAAGGCCGGCAGCAGCAGGTCGCGGGCCTCCACCTCAGGCGCCCCGGCGCTGCAGCATCAGCTTCTTGATCTCGCCGATCGCCTTGGCCGGGTTCAGGCCCTTCGGGCAGGTCCGGGTGCAATTCATGATGGTGTGGCAGCGATAGAGCTTGAACGGATCTTCCAGGTCGTCGAGCCGGGCACCGGTGTCCTCGTCGCGCGAATCGACGATCCAGCGGTAGGCCTGCAGCAGGATCGCGGGGCCCAGGTAACGGTCGCCGTTCCACCAGTAGCTCGGGCAGCTGGTCGAGCAGCAGGCGCACAGGATGCACTCGTACAGGCCGTCGAGCTTGGCCCGGTCTTCCTTGGACTGCAGGCGCTCCTTGGCCGGTGCCGCGCTCTGGGTGCGCAGCCAGGGTTTGATCGAGGCGTACTGCGCGTAGAAGTGCGTCAGGTCCGGCACCAGGTCCTTCACCACCGGCATGTGCGGCAGCGGGTAGATCGGCACTTCCTTCTTGCCGCAGTCCTCGATCGCCTTGGTGCAGGCCAGGGTGTTGGTGCCGTCGATGTTCATCGCGCACGAGCCGCAGATGCCCTCGCGGCAGCTGCGCCGGAACGTGAGCGTCGGGTCGATCTCGTTCTTGATCTTGATCAGCGCGTCCAGGACCATCGGCCCGCACGCGTCCATGTCCACCTCGTAGGTGTCGGTGCGCGGATTGGCGCTGTCGTCAGGGTTCCAGCGGTAGACCTTGAAGGTGCGAACGTTCTTCGCGCCCTGGGCCGCGAAGTGCTTGCCCTTGCCGACCTTGGAATTCTTGGGGAGGGTGAACTCAGCCATTTTCGGTTGTCCAGGAGGTCAGTAGGTACGGGCCTTGGGCGGGACGACGTCCACGTCCTTGCTCAGCGTGTACATGTGCACCGGGCGGTAATCGAGGCGGGTCTTGCCCGCATCGTCCACCCAGCACAGGGTGTGCTTGTGCCAGTTGTCGTCGTCGCGCTCGGAGTAATCCTCGCGGGCGTGGGCGCCGCGCGATTCCTTGCGGTTCTCCGCCGACACCATGGTGGCCACGGCCTGGCCGAGCAGGTTCTGCAGCTCCAGGGTTTCGATCAGGTCGGAGTTCCAGACCATCGAACGGTCCGAGACCCGGACGTCTTCGAAGGACGCATGCACCTCGCGGATCTTCTGCACGCCCTCGAGCAGGGTCTCGCCGGTGCGGAAGACCGCGGCATTGTTCTGCATCACCTGCTGCATGTTGTCGCGGATGACCGCGGTCGGCGTTCCGCCGCTGGCGTTGCGCAGCTTGTCGAGGTTGGCCAGCGACTTGTCGCAGGCCGACGCCGGCAGCGAGGCGTGCGGCGCGCCGGGCTTGATGGTCTCCGCGCAGCGGTTGGCCACCGCGCGGCCGAACACCACCAGGTCGAGCAGCGAGTTCGAACCCAGGCGGTTGGCGCCGTGCACCGACACGCAGGCCGCCTCGCCGATGGCGTACAGGCCCGGCACGACGGAGTCGGGGTTGCCGTTCTTAAGCGTGACCACTTCGCCGTGGTAGTTGGTCTGCAGGCCACCCATGTTGTAGTGCACGGTCGGCAGCACCGGGATCGGCTGCTTGGTGACGTCGACGCCGGCGAAGATCTTCGCGGTTTCGGCGATGCCCGGCAGCTTCTCGTGGATGTCGGCCGGGTTCAGATGCGTAAGGTCGAGGTGGATGTGGTCCTTCTTCGGGCCCACGCCGCGGCCTTCGCGGATCTCGATGGTCATCGAGCGCGACACCACGTCGCGCGAGGCCAGGTCCTTGGCGTTCGGCGCGTAGCGTTCCATGAAACGCTCGCCGGCCGAGTTGCGCAGGATGCCGCCTTCGCCGCGCACGCCTTCGGTGATCAGGCAGCCGGCGCCGTAGATGCCGGTCGGATGGAACTGCACGAACTCCATGTCCTGCAGCGGCAGGCCGGCGCGCAGGGCCATGCCGCCGCCGTCGCCGGTGCAGGTATGGGCCGAGGTGGCGCTGAAGTAGGCGCGGCCGTAGCCGCCGGTGGCCAGCACGGTGCCCTGGGCGCGGAACAGGTGCAGTTCGCCGGTGGACATGTCGAGCGCGAGCACGCCGCGGCAGGCGCCTTCCTCGTCCATGATCAGGTCGAGGGCGAAATATTCGATGAAGAACTCGGCCGAATGCGCCAGCGACTGCTGGTACAGGGTGTGCAGGATGGCGTGGCCGGTACGGTCGGCAGCGGCGCAGGTGCGCTGGGCGGTGCCCTTGCCGTAGTGCGTGGTCATGCCGCCGAAGGGACGCTGGTAGATCTTGCCGTCTTCGGTGCGCGAGAAAGGCACGCCCTGGTGTTCAAGCTCGATGATCGCCGGGATGGCCTCGCGGCACATGTATTCGATTGCGTCCTGGTCGCCCAGCCAGTCCGAGCCCTTGATGGTGTCGTAGAAGTGGAAGCGCCAGTCGTCCTCGCCCATGTTGCCCAGCGCGGCGGAAATGCCGCCCTGCGCCGCGACAGTGTGCGAGCGGGTCGGGAAGACCTTGCTGATGCAGGCGGTCTTGAGGCCCTTCTGGGCCAGGCCGAAGGTGGCGCGCAGGCCGGCACCGCCGGCGCCGACGACGACCATGTCGTAGGTGTGCTCGTGGATCTTGTAGGCGGACGTCATGGCGTTCTCAGGCTGTGAAGACAATGCGGCCGATGGCCAGCAGGGAGGCGATGGCGGCGATCGCGAAGGCGAACTTGACGACCACCTGCAGCAGCAGCTCGGCGCCGCCGTGCACGTAGTCCTCGATCACGACCTGCAGGCCGAGCCGGGCATGCCAGAACAGCGACAGCACGAAGGCGGTCAGGATGGCGGCGGTCAGCGGCTGGGACAGGATCGCCCGCACCGACGCCTGGTCGCGACCGATCAGGCCGACCATCAGGATGACGAACCAGGGGCTCATCAGCAGCAGCGCGATCGCGCTCAGGCGCTGGTGCCACCAGTGCGTGGTGCCGTCCTTGGCCGAGCCCAGGCCCTTGGCGCGGGCGAGCGGATTGCGCAGGCTCATGCCGCACCTCCCATCGTCCAGCCCACGTACCACAGGCCGCCGGTCAGCAGCACCGTAAGCACGGCCACGGCATAGCCGCTGGCGTAGAACTTGGGGATTTCAAAGCCATGGCCGGCGTCCCAGGCCAGGTGACGGATGCCGTTGAGGAGGTGGTAGACCAGGCAGGCCGAAAGCCCGAACAGCACGATCCGGCCAGGCACCGAAGCCAGCGCGGCGCGGGCCAGTTCGAACGCATCGGCGCCGCCGGCGACCGCCACCAGCCAGGCGGCGAACAGCAGCGAGCCTAGGGCCAGCACGATGCCGGTGGCACGGTGAAGGATGGACATCACCATCGTGATCTGCGGCTTGTAGACCTGCAGGTGCGGGGACAGGGGTCGTTCTTGCGTCGCCATGGGCTGCGCTCGTCGGTTGGAGTGGGAAGGATGCCCCGCCGGATGTCGGCGTGGCGTCAGAAGTCGATGCAGCGTCCGCCTTTCTCCCAGTCGCCGTAGCGCGTGGGGTCCGGACCGTCGCGTCCGCCGATTTCCACGGGAGGCGTCTTGTCCGCCTCGGCCCCGTCCCGTTCGCCGGCCGGGGTTTCGGGAGGTGCGGCGCTATCGCCTATGATGCGTGACTCCGTGGACATCCGGACATGTTAAGTCCCACCCCCATGTCGTTCAAGCCAAATCCTGCCCCGGGCACCTGCACTGCCCTTCCCGGCTTCGGCCTGCTGCGGATTGCCGGCCGCGATGCGGCGGCTTTCCTGCAGGCCCAGTCGATGAACGATGTCATCGCGCTGGCGCCGGGCCGCTGGCAGTGGAACGGACTGTTGACGCCAAAGGGCCGCGTGATCGCGCTCTTCGCGCTGCTGCGTGAAGCCGACGACCAGTTCCTGCTGGCGCTGCCCGACTTCGATGCCGCCGGCTTGACCGCGCACCTGCGCAAGTTCGTATTCCGCAGCAAGCTCGGCCTGGAGCCGCTGGACGACTGGCGTGCCTGCGCGGGGCCGGCGCCTTCCGGCACGGATCGCGCCCTGGCGCATGGCGACGCCGGAACCGGCTGGCAGCTGGACCTGTCCGGCGACGATGCCAGGCGCGGCCTGTGGCTGCTGCCGGCCAGCGACCCGGCAGTGGCGCCCGAAGACCCGGTCGCAACGCAGGCCTGGTGCCGGGCCGACCTGGCCCACGGCCTGCCGCGCCTGCCCGCCGACCAGCGTGAAGCCTGGACCCCGCAGATGCTTTCGCTCGAGCGCCTTGCCGCCTTCAGCCTGAAGAAGGGCTGCTACCCGGGCCAGGAAATCGTCTCGCGCACGCACTACCTCGGCCAGGCCAAGCGCGTGCTGGCGCGCTTCGCCGCCGCCTCCGCGCCGGAACCGGGCGCTGCGGTCGTCGACCCGGATGGCAGGGAACTGGGCCGGCTGGTCTGCCAGACCCCGGCCGGCGACGGCATCGAGGCGCTTGCCGTCATGCCCGCCGGGCGGGACCCGGCGATACCGCTGTCGGCCGGGCCGGCGCTTGCGCCCCTGCCCCTGGTGGCCGGCCTGGCGCGCTGATCACTCCGCGGCGCAGGCCGACCACGCCGCCTGGCAGGTCAGCAGGCACATCGTCGTGGCCAGCATGGCCGGATCCGCGCCAAGGTCTGGCCGGGTCCGGTCGATGTCCTCGATTTCACGCATCAGCCGCTGGTGACCGGCGCAGCTGCAGTCGCATGCTTCGCCCTGCCCCGGCCCGGCGTCGCCGGGTGCCGCAACCGGCCCCGTACCCATCGTGGCCGGCAGGGCACCGCGAAGCGGCCCCGGCATCCGTTCCCGGATGCGAAGGGCGCCCTGGTCGGCTTCCGGCGCGACCGGTGTGTATCGGTCGTCGCCCGCCCAGGGCTGCCCCACCAGGAATCGACCTTCGACCCGGCCCAGCACCGGCAGCAGCGGCCGGTCCTCGCGGTGCGCGTTGGGCAGCGGCAGGGCCACCACGTCGCCCTCGAACCGACCGCGAAAGACAAGGGAGTCGTACTGGTCGACGACCAGGCGGCCGGAGGCCGGGAAATACGCCAGCGTCCCGGACTCCGCGTCGCGCGGTCCGCGCGTCACCGATTCATTGCCATCGGCGGCCACCGTGACCAGCACGTTCTCCAGCACGCCCTTGAAACCGTGCTCCAGGCGCGGCAGCCGGATGCGGACTTCCAGGTCGTCGAGGGCGCGCAGGGCGTCGGCCGAGCGCGATGCGGCGAAGGATTCGAGGCTGCCGGCATGCCGCGCCGGCGCGTCCGAAAACCCGCTGTCGAGGTGGGCCAGCCAGCGTGGCAGCCGCTTGAGCACCAGGGTCATGGCCGGCCCGCAGTGCAGGCGGGCATCCGCGTAGGGCCAGCGGCAGCCCGGGGCGTGATCCACGTCCTGTTCGCGGTGGAGTTGTGCGGTGGCCGGCCCCTGGGTGACCGGCTCGCTCTCCGGCCCGCCAGGCGGCGGCAGTTCGCCCCGGCCCGACCGGGTGCGATCAGCGCCCGGCCGCAGACGGGGCTGCGGCGCCGGCACCGGCCCGGTTCCCGTCCATTGCCAGCCCGGCACCGAAATCCGGAAGGTCGGCTTGAAGTCTTCGGAACCGGACGGCGTGTTGGCGACGTTCGCGACGACGACGTCGACGCTCTGCCCGGGCTCGAGCAGGAGCACCCAGTTCGCGATCGTATGCCTGGGGTGGTCGTGGAGGGTGGCGGCGACCGCGCTGGTCTCGCCGGCCCTGCCCAGCCACAGCGAGCGCGCCTGCGCGGCGGTCACCTCGGTCCGGATGTCCACCGCCAGGACCCCGTCCTGGGTGTCCTGACGATGCAGGCGAAGACAGCGCGCGCTGACCGCAGGCAGGGCCAGCACCACCAGCTCTTCCGCACCCTGCGCCGGATTCTGGGTCACTTCCTTGCATCCGTCGAACAGCAGCAACTGCGCGTTGTCTCGCCTTTTCGGCACCGGCAGCACCCCGTCGATCCGGTGGCTGCCGAAATCCGCGATGACGCCAACGAAGTCGGCGAAGACGCGATCGAAGCGGGTATCGAGCCGCTGGTCGGTCCGCAGCCAGCCGTCGATCCAGTCCATCGTCCGGCCGCCGTCCGCAAGCCGGGGCGCCTGCGACAGCAAACGGACCAGGTAGCCGTAGTCGAAAGCATCGGCCCGGTTGACGCGCTGCGGCCCGGGTTTGGGTGGCGGGCTGTCGCTTGATTGCATGGCCCGCTCGAGCTCGGCCAGGTAGCGCCAGAAGGAACTGGTGCCGTAACCCCGCGCAGTCTTCTCCTTGTCCGGGGTTCCGGGCGCGGCGTCGAAAGGCTGGAAATAGGGTCGCAGGCCCCACCGGTTGAACGGGTCGTGCCCGGATCGGATGCGCTTGAGTTTCCAGGCCATGTCATGCCCGACCGCCTCGGCCATGCCCTCGGTGAACCAGGCCGGCGGCTCGCAGTTCGCGTCGTAGAAGGCGGTTCCCCGCTGCACGGCATGGAAGAGCTCGTGGGCAAGGTCGGCGTAGCCCTTGTCGGTCAGCTGGTCCAGCCGCCCCGGCACGCGTCCCGTGGCGATGGCCAGGCGATTGTGCAGGCCATTGGCGCCCTCGGTCCGGGCGTTGAGGTTCATGGCTCGCGAGGCGTCTTCGCCACGGCAGCCATAGGCCATCAGCGCGACCCGCGCGGGATCCAGCGTGCCCCGGCCGGGCCCGCCGAAGGCATACCAGTACACCCGGTAGGCACGGCTCCCGTCTGAGCGGGCAACGATCGGCTCCAGTTGCGGAGGCGGGAACCCCATGCGCTGGTATTCGGAGGCCACCGTTGAAAGGTAGGTTTCGATCTCGAGCTTGAGTTGCGGGGAAAGCGGCTCCGGACCCTGCCCTGCTGCCCGGGCCAGGGCGGCGGCGGCATCGGCGACGGGGTCCTGGCTTCCCTCGACAAGTTCAAAGGACAGGGTCGGCCATGGCTCGGCGGCCGCGGCCGGCCCAGCCATGGCCATCGCCAGCAGCATCGCCAGCCATCCGAAGAAAACCGCTCTCATTTACCGCGCTCCCCGACAATCTGAACCGAGTACGCAAAACGCGTGAAAACGCCGCCATCGCCCTTGGCCCTTGGCCGTTTGTCTGTTATACCCGCTGCCACAGGGAGGAACAGAACATGATGCTCAGGAATTGTTTGCTGGCCGCGGCCATGGCCTTCACGGCCACGCCCGCGCTGGCCGCCAACTACACGCTGGCGGTCGAGCCCAACTACCCGCCGGCCCAGGCCGAACAGGTGTACCAGCCGCTGCTCGACTATCTGTCGACGGCCACGGGGCACACCTTCCGTCTTAAGACTGCGTCGAACTACCACGTGTACTGGCGCGACCTCCGCGCCGGCATGAAGGTCGACTTCGCGTTCGAGGAAGCCCACTTCGCCGGCTACCGGATGGGGCGACTGGGCTTCACGCCTCTGGTGCGCACGCTCGAACCCACCCGCTACTCGCTTCTCGCCGACGCGATGGTGGCCGAGGAAGGCACCAGTGGCCTGATCGGCCGGCCGGTCGTGTCGATGCCCTCGCCCAGCATGGGTTACCTGCTGATGCTGGAGATCTACCGCAACCCGATCGCCGCGCCGGAAATCAAGTCGGTCGGCACCGGCTGGCGCGACGGCGTGGAAATGATCTTCTCGCAGGAAACCGACGCCGCGATGGTGCCCAACTACATCGCCCAGCTCTATCCGAACCTGGTGGTGGTGTCCGAATCGCGCGAGTTCATCGGCCGTACCCTCAGCGCCGCCGGCACGGTGCCCTCGGACGTCCGGGAGGCCGTCGAGGAGGCCATGCTGAAGCTGCACGAAAACCCCGGCTCCTACGAGGTGCTGGTCGAACTGGGTGCCACCCAGTTCGTCGACGCGCCGGCCGCGGAATACACCGACAGCGAGAGCCTGCTGGCCGGCGTCTTCGGCTACAAGGCGCGTCCGGCCGAGGCCGTCGCGGAAGCCGAACCGGAACCCGAAGCCATCGATCTCGATTCGATCAGCGACGAGGAACTGGGCGGGCTCGAAGTCACCGCCGAAGACTGACCGATCCGATTGTCCGCCCGGCGCAATGCCGGGCGGGCCGTTTCGCCCCGCCGGTTCAGCCGGCCTCGAAGTGGATGACGTCGCCGCTGTTGGCGGCGAAGCCCTGCCCCAGGCTGATCGTGCCCGACTTTCGCAGGTGCACTTCGTCGCGGTGCAGCTTCAGTTCGTCGTCTTCTCCGATCCGGACGAAGGTGCCGTTGGTGGATCGGTCGGTCAGCATGAAATGGCCGCGCTTGAACTCCACCATCGCGTGCGTCCGGCTGACCCAGTCGGCTTCCACCACCAGATGGTTGCCCGGTTCGCGGCCCATCAGGAAGGGCTCGGAATCAGGCCGCAGCTCGACCAGCTCGCCGCGGTGCCTGAGCCGCAGCACGGACTCGTTGCCGCCATCGTCGCCGCTGCCCGGGCGCGGGCCGGCCTGCACCAGGGTCATGCCGGAAGTGTCCTCCTGCCAGACCAGGTCGACGATGGCGATCGGCAGCAGCTTGCCGCTGACCCGGGCCTTGCCCAGGCTGCGCGCCTCGGGAACCTTGCCGGTCAGTCCGTCGTAGGTGACGGCGGTGGTGACGACCTGTTCGCGCTTGGCCAGCGACGTCATGCGTGCGGCCACGTTCACCGCGTCGCCGTAGACATCGCCATCGGCCTCTTCGAGCGCGTCGCCGTGGTGCAGGCCGATGCGCACCGCCAGGTTGTCGCGCACGAAGACGATGTCCCGGGCCAGCCGGCGCTGCATGTCGCAGGCGGCCAGCACGCCGTTCATCGCGCGCGGGAAGGTGCACATGACCTCGTCGCCGATCGTCTTGATGACCCGGCCACCGTGCTGCGCGCAGACCCCCGACAGGGCATCGAGCACCAGGGCGATCAGCCGCCTGGCCTCGACGTCACCCTTGCTCTCGAACAGCCGGGTGCTGCCGCTCACGTCGGCGAAAAGGATGGTCTGTGGCCGGGACTGGCTCATGACGGGAGGAACGATATCAGGGAATGGCCTCGGCCATCGCCACGATGTCGTCGTCCGAGGGGATCACCAGGAAAGCCGCGCCGGCCAGCGGCGTGTAGGTGTCCTCGCCGACCACGCGCCGCAGCGGCTTGCCGCCCTGACCGGCCTCGACCACGGCGGTGATGATGCCCTCGCCGACGCCGGCCGAACGCCGGCCCTCGTCCACCACCAGGATGCGGGCGCATTCGCCGGCGTGGCGGGCAATTGCGTCGGCATTGAGCGGCTGCAGCCAGCGCAGGTCCACCACGCGTACCTTCCAGCCCTTGCTCGCCTCGATGCGCCGCGCCGCGCGCAGGCTCATCGGCACGCCGTTGCCGAAGGTGAAGATCACCAGGTCGCTGGCTTCGGGCGCGTAGACGCGCTCCTCGCCCGGCACCATCGCCTCGCCCGGCGCCGGATAGCTGGTGAGCCACTGGCCGTCACCAGGTTCGTAGAGATCCTTGGTCATGTACAGCGCGATCGGCTCGAGGAAGGCGCAGACGCGCCCGTCCACTTTCGCCAGCGCCATCATCGTGCGCAGCATCGTGGCGGCATCGTCGCCGCGGCTCGGGCAGCCCACGACCAGCCCCGGGATGTCGCGCAGCGCGGTGATCGAGTTGTCGTTGTGGAAATGCCCGCCGAATCCGCGCTGGTAGCCCAGCGAGGCGATGCGCATCACCATCGGGTTGCGGAACTGGCCGTTCGAGAAGAACTGCAGGCTGCAGGCTTCGCCGCGGATCTGGTCGCAGGCGTTGTGGAAGTAGGCCAGGTACTGGATTTCCGGCATCGGCAGCATGCCGACGTTGGCATAACCCTGGGCCAGGCCCAGGATCATCGTCTCGTCGAGCAGGGTGTTGAACACGCGTGCGTTGCGGAAGGCCTTGTGCAGCCCCTTGGTGACCGTATACACGCCGCCCTTCTGCGCCACGTCCTCGCCGAACAGCAGGGCTTCGGGGTACTGGCAGAACAGGTCGTGCAGGGCCTGGTTGATCTGGATCGCCAGGTGTTTCGGGGCCTGGTTCTCGGGCAGCCGGGCCTCGCTGCCGAACACCGCCAGACGGCGTTCGGCGAAATCGCTGCGCGTCGCCTGGGCCTGCACCTTGTCGGGCGTGTACGGCGCCAGCGGCGCGACCACGTCCGCCAGGTCGTCGAGCTTGGGCCGCCGGTCGGCCTCGTCGGCGGCGGCGAAGCAGCGCTGGCGCATGGCTTCGTACTTCGCCAGCAGGTCGTCCTTGCCGATCAGGCCCGATTCGAGCGCGATCGCCGCCGAGCGCAGCAGCGGGTCGCTGGCCTCGACCGCCATCAGCTCCTCGAAGCTGCGCCACTCGATCTCAAAGTCGGTGCCGGCGTGACCCATGATGCGCGTGGTCTGCAGGTGCAGGAAGGTCGGGCGGCGCGTGCGGCGGCAGTGTTCGACCGCGGCCTGCACCTGGCCGTAGCCGCTGGCCAGGTCCAGGCCGTCGGCGAAGAAATAGTCCAGGCCCGGACGCTGCCGGAAGGCGTTGCCGATCCAGCCGCCGGGCGTCTTCACCGAGATGCCGATGCCATTGTCCTCGCAGACGAACAGCACCGGCGCCGGCAGCCGCTGGTAGGCGGTCCACTGGGCGGTGTTGAAGGCGGTCTGCGCGGTGGCGTGGTTGCTCGAGGCGTCGCCGAAGCTGCAGATCGCGATCGAGTCATCGGGGATCGGCAGCGCATGCCCGATGCGCCGCGCTTGTTCGATCGCGATCGCCGTGCCCAGCGCCTTGGGCAGGTGCGAGGCGATCGTCGAGGTCTGCGGCAGCACCCACAGCGGCTTGCTGCCCCAGACCTTGTGGCGGCCGCCGGAAATCGGATCGTCCTTGCTGGCCGCGAAGCTCAGCGCCGAATCCATCACCGGATCCATGTCCGGCAGCTTGCGGAACCTTTCCGCCATGAAGCCGCCGGAGCGGTAGTGCAGGAAGGCCGGATCGGTATGTCGCGTGAGCCGCGCAACCATCGCATTGCCTTCGTGGCCGGAGCTGCCGATGGTGTAGAAGACCTTCTGCTGCACGCGCAGCACGCGCGCCATCAGGTCCAGGTGGCGCGAGACCAGCTGCGACTCGAACAGCTCCAGGAAATCGTGCGCGCTGCAGTGGCTGCCCGGAAGCACGGGTTCGTCGGCGGCGGGCCGAGGCCCGGGCCGGCCGTCCCAGGCCTTCACGAATTCGACGAAGTTGTCGTCGCAGACCTTGGCGCGGTTGACGTCCTTGTGGCGGGCGGGAATGGGCGTGGCGACGGACATGGCGTACTCGGGAACGTGGGCTCAGCGACGCAGCTGCAAGCGGTTGTGCCGCCACTGCTCACGCGTCTGGCCCCAGGCTTGGGCGGGTTGGTTTTCGTAGGGCGGTGGCAGCCGGACGGGGCCGCGCAGCGTGGCGCCCAGGCGACGGGCGACCGCCTGCGAGGCGGTGTTGTCCGGCGCGATGGTCTGGATGATGTCGGTCCAGCCCAGATGGTCCACGGCCCAGTCGATGCAGGCGGCCGCGGCTTCGGTGGCGTAACCCTTGCCCCAGGCGACGCGGGCGAGTGAATAGCCGACCTCGGTGCCCGGCCAGCCTTCCGGCTGCCAGGGGCCGACCCGGCCGACCCACTGGCCGGACTCGCGTTCGAACACGGAGAAGAACGAGAAGCCTTGCACATGCCAGGCGCCGACGACGGTCAGCAGCGACCGCCAGGCGACGGCACGCGGCTGCACGCCGCCTAGGTGGAACATGGCCTCGGGGTCGGCGCAAAACGCCGCCCAGGCATCGAAGTCCTCGCCGCGCACCGGGCGCAGCAGCAACCGCGGGGTCTCGAGCTTCAGGCCATCAAGGTCCATGGAAGGGCTGCGCCCGCCGGGCCGGTGGTCAGAACGCGTTGATGCCGGTGACTTCGCGGCCGATCACCAGCTGGTGCACGGTTTCGGTGCCCTCGTAGGTGATCACCGACTCGAGGTTGAGCGCGTGGCGGATCGGCGGGTGTTCGGTGGTGATGCCGGCGCCGCCGAGGATGTCGCGGGCTTCACGGCAGATGTCGATGGCCATGCGGCAGTTGTTCCACTTCGCCAGCGAAACCTGCGCCGGCTGCATGGTGCCGGCGTCCTTGAGGCGGCCGAGCTGCAGGCTCAGCAGCTGCGCCAGGGTGATGCGGCGCGCCATGTCGGCCAGCTTCAGCTGTACGGCCTGGGTGGCGGCGATCGGGCGGTTGAACAGCACCCGTTCCTTCGAATACTCCAGCGCCGAGGTGTAGGCGGCGATGGCGGCGCCGATCGGGCCCCAGGTGATGCCGTAGCGGGCCTGCGTGAGGCAGCCCAGCGGGCCCTTGAGGCCCTTGACGTTCGGCAGGCGCTGGCTGTCCGGCACGCGCACGGAATCGAAGTACAGCGCCGAGGTGACCGATGCGCGCAGGCTCATCTTCTTGTGCACTTCCTGGGCTTCGAAACCCTTGATGCCCTTCTCGACGATGAAGCCCTGGATGCCCTCTTCCGTCTGCGCCCAGACGATGGCGATGTCGGCCAGGTTGCCGTTGGTGATCCACATCTTGGCGCCGTTGATGACCCAGTCGCCGCCGTCCTTCTTCGCGACGGTCTTCATGTTGGCCGGGTCGGAGCCGCCGTGCGGTTCAGTCAGGCCGAAGCAGCCGATGATCTCGCCGCGGGCCATGCCCGGTAGGTACTTCTCGCGCTGCTCTTCCGAGCCATAGGCGAAGATCGGGTACATGCACAGCGAGCTCTGCACCGAGACGAAGCTGCGGATGCCGCTGTCGCCGCGCTCGAGTTCCTGGCAGATCAGGCCGTAGCTGACGGCATTGAGGTTGGCGCAGCCGTACTTCTCGGGCAGCGAGGAGCCCAGCAGGCCCATGGCCGCGATTTCCGGCACCAGTTCCTTGGGGAAGCGGCCCTGGTCGAAGCAGTCGCCGATGATCGGCAGCACCTTCTGGTCGGTGAAGCGGGCGACGCTGTCCTGGATCATGCGCTCCTCTTCGCTGAGCAGGGAGCGGATGTCGAACAGGTCGGTCGGGTTCAGGGCCATGGCTGCGGTTTTCGGGCGTCGGGAAAGCCGGTGATTCTAGCCGGTTTGCCGGGTCGCTGGCATGACGGAAACAGGAAGGGGCCGGACAGGCCGGCCCCTTCCGGGGAACGCACGGTGACGGTGGATCAACCCTTCGGGGGCATATCGAGCGCCGCCACGGCGATGGTGCCGTCTTCGACCGGCAGGCGGTCGCCCGGGTCCTCGGCCATCACCAGTTCGCCGGTCTGGCCCTCGTAGCGCCAGGTGACGTTGTAGCCGACGATCTTGTCGCGTTCGCCCAACAGCAGCTGCTCGCCGGGCTTGCTGTCGGTGCGCATGCTGGCCAGTTCGCCGTCGGCGCGGTAGGTGACGTCGTAGCCGATCACTTCCTCGCGCGGCTCGGTCACCGTCTGGCAGACCTGCTGGACCTGGGTGGTGCGCTGGCCACCGACGTGGCGGCGGTCGATCTCGCGGCCGGCATAGGCGCCACCCACGGCGCCGGCGACGGTCGCCAGCTTGCGGCCGTTACCCCCGCCCACCTGGTTGCCCAGCAGGCCACCGACCACGGCGCCGATGACCGCGCCATCCTTGTCGCCGAAGCGCTCCGGCTGGCGCACCTCGACGACGCGGTCCTCGCAGACCTGGCGTTCGCCGGTGCGCATTTCAGTGATGGGCGTCGAGGCCACGACCTCGCCCCAGATCTGCTCCTTCTCGGTGATGGGCACTGAGGAAACCACTTCCGCGTAGGGAGTAGCGTAGGCCTGGTAGGCAGCAATGGCGCCACCCCCGACCAGCATACCGGCCGCAACGGCCAGGATCGTCTTGTTCATGGTGTTTTCTCCTCGGGGCGGATTCGTGCCCGCTTTCGCGAGTGCAATCTGTTCCAGCCAGCCTGAACCGAGGCCGAAAGCCGTGAAGGCCCCTCACCGCGTGTTAATTTCGCCAAAGGCGATGCCGACGGAGCTTCCCGATGCCCCATCCGCTTACTGGTCCACTGACCGCCTTCGCGGCGCGGCTGCGCTTCCCGACCCTGTTCAAGCTCACGCTCGCGCTGATGCTTGTCAGCTGGCTCCTGCCCGATCCGATCCCGTTCATCGACGAGATCGTCACCGCCCTGGCCACGCTGATGCTGGCGAGCTGGCGGCGTCGGGACGGTTCCGCCGGCAAGGGCCAGGTCATCGAAGGCGAATCGCGCCGGGAATGAGCCCGATCTACGACAGCCATTGCCACCTCGACGCCGCGGAGTTCGACCCGGACCGCGACGAGGTGCTGGTCCGGGCCCGCGCCGCCGGGGTGGCGCGACAGCTCGTGCCAGCGGTGGATCGAGCCAGCTGGGACCGGATCCGAGCCCTGTGTTCGTCCGAACCCGGCCTGCGCCCCGCCTATGGACTGCATCCGATGTTCCTGGACCGGCACCAGCCGGGGCACCTGGACGAACTGGCGGACTGGCTCGAACGCGAGCGCCCGGCGGCGGTCGGCGAATGTGGCCTGGACTTCCATGTCGAGGGCCTCGATCCAGAGGCCCAACGTCGCTTCTTCCAGCGCCAGCTTGAACTGGCGCGTGAATTCGACCTGCCGTTGGTGCTGCATGCGCGCCGCGCGGTCGAGGAAGTGATCGTCTCGCTGCGCCGCATCGGTGGCCTGCGCGGCGTCGTGCACAGCTGGTCGGGCAGCGAGGAGCAGGCCCGCCAGCTGTTTGAACTGGGTTTCTGCCTGGGCATCGGCGGCCCGGTCACCTACGAGCGCGCCAGGCGTTTGCGCCGCACCGTGGCGAACATGCCCCCCGACTTCCTGCTTCTGGAAACCGACGCCCCGGACCAGCCGGGCGCGGACAGCCGCGGCGAGCGCAACGAACCGGCGCGATTGCGCCGCGTCCTCGAAGTGGTTGCGGAACTTCGCGGCCAGCCGGAAGCCGCCATCGCCGAAGCCACCACGGCCAACGCCCTGCGCCTGTTCGGCTGAGCGGCCTCAGTCGCCGTCGCGCGGCTTGAGCAGCAGTTCCACCGCCTTGCCTGCCATCGCGAAGGCGAAGGCGCCGGTGACGTGGGTCGCCGCCCCCAGCCCGGCGCCGCAGTCGAGCTTGAGCGCCGCATCCGCGCCCAGTTTCGGCCTGATGCCACAGACGCTGCCGTCGGCCTGCGGGTATTTCACGTTCTCGAGTGAATACACCGCGGGCACGCCGAAGTAGCGGTCGGGGTTGCGCGGGAAGCCGAAGTCGGCGCGCAGCTTCTTGCGCACGAGGGCGAGCAAGGCGTCGTGTTCGGTCCGGGACAGGTCACGCACCCGCACCAGGGTCGGGTCGGTGCGGCCACCCGCCGAGCCGCAGGCGATGATCGGCAGCTTGCGCCGGCGACACCAGGCGATCATCTCGAGCTTGCTGCGGAAGCTGTCGCAGGCGTCGAGCACCAGATCGTGGCCCCGGTCGAGCATGGTTTCCATGTTCGAGGGCAGCAGGAAGCTGGGCACCACCTCCACCTCAATGGCCGGATTGATGGCCAGGCAGCGCTCGGCCAGGACCTCGCCCTTCCCGCGCCCGTACTGCCCCTGCAGCGCATGCGACTGGCGGTTGGTGTTGCTGACGCAGACCTCGTCGGCATCCACCAGCACCAGTCGCCCCACCCCGCTGCGGGCCAGGGCCTCGACCAGCCAGCTGCCGACGCCGCCCAGGCCGATCACGCAGGCCTGCCGGCGCGCAAGCCGCGCGGACGCACCCTGGCCGTAAAGCCGGTCGATGCCGGCGAATCGGGGATCGTTCATGGCCGACATTCTAGCCGGGCACTGTTGGATGAACGGTGGGTGGGTGCCGGGTCGAACCGGTCGGTCACGGTTCAGGGCGGCCGGCCTAGTTTCGGCCCCATGTCCCCGCTGCCCGAGAACACAAGGAGTCCGCCATGAAGACCCGCATGCTGGTCGTCGCCGCCATCGCCGCCACGTCCCTCGCCGCCTGCGCCAGCCAGCCGCGCTCGTCCGGCTACGGCTACGACCGCGGCTACAGTGATCGCGGCTACAGCGAACCCTATGACCGCCGCTACTCCCAGCCGCAGCGCTGCTACAACTGCGGCCGCATCGAACGCATCGAGCAGGTTTACGGTGCCCGCCAGAACAGCCGCACCGGCGCCGTGCTCGGTGGCCTGGTCGGCGCGGTCGCGGCCCGTGAAATCCCGGACCACGGCAGCGAAGGCCGTCGCAACACGGCCACCGTCGCCGGCGCGGTCGCAGGCGCCGTCGCCGGCAATGCGATCGAGAACCGCGTGAACGACGAAACCTTCGACATCCACGTGCGCATGGAAGATGGCCGCCTGATCGTCATCAACCGCAACAGCCTCGGCAACGGCATCCGCGAGGGCGCCTACGTGCGCGTCGACGGCAACCGCCTCGAACTGCTGCGCTGATCATCACGCGGCCTGCGGGCCGCGGCTGGAACGGACGGACCGCCGTGGTATCTTCCCGGCGGTCTTTCCTTGTCCGGAGTCCGTGCATGCGTTCCCTGATCCTGGTCCTGATCGGACTGTTCGTCGGCGCCGCCTGCGCCCTGATCGCCATGAGCGCCCTGCGCCAGGGCACGGCCTACCCCAACGGCGTCATGGCAGTGATGTCGGCGCAGATGCAGGCGCTGGGAGCCAACGTGAAGCAGAACCGCTGCGCCAGCACCGACCTGCTGCCGCGCCTGCAAACCCTGCGCCACCTCGGCAACGACCTCGAACCGGCCTTCCTGCCGACCCCGGACGACGAACGTTTCGTCCAGCACGCCACCGTGCTGCGGGCGGCGCTGGATGCCGCACTGGCCACGCCGCCTGCCGATTGCGCCGCCGCCGGCGTCGCCCTGGACCGCATCCAGAACGGCTGCCAGGCCTGCCACCGCGACTTCAAGGGCTGACCGGCAGCCACTCCGCCACGGCCGCGGCAACGGCGCCTGGCTCCCGCATCCAGCGGAAGTGGTCCGCCTGCGTTCCCAGGCGGGCGGCATCGAAGCGTTCGATGCACCGGGGCCCCGGTCCCAGTTTCTCCAGCAGCTGGTGCAGCGTCGCTTCCGGCACCAGGGCGTCGTGTTCGAAGTGCACGCCCAGCATCGGGCACGACAGCCGCGCCATGGCCGCTTCCAGGTTCGTCGACTCGCCGTAGTCGGCATAACAGCCGCGCCGCACGGTGCGCGACCAGTCGCGCATCAGCCCGCCGGCTTCGCGCCCGGCGAAACCCAGGCGATCGCCGGGGTAATGCCCCACGAGATGGGTGATGACCGGCAGCGCATGGGCGAATCCGGCGATGCCCCAGCGCTTGCCGCCGCGATAGCTTCGCCAGTCGGGAACGCCGGTGGCCACCAGGGCCAGGCCGGCGCAGCGATCGGGCCGGCGTGCAGCCAGCAGGCCTGCGAACTGTCCGCCCAGGCTGTGGCCGCCGAGGCTCCAGGGCAGGTCCGTCGGCAGCGCGTCGAGTGCGGTCGGCAAATCCTGTTCAAGCAGATGAGCGTAACCCCAGTCCCGGTCCCGCGCGGCTCGCCAGTCGCTGCTGCCGGTGCCGCGCCAGTCCGGTACCGCGACGGCGACGCCGTGTCGATTGAGCGCCTGCGCGAAGCCGTCGTACTTGTTCGCCGGCACGCCGAGCGCCGGCAGGAACAGCAGGCCACCGCGCGCGTCCTGCGGACACCAGCGGCGCAGCACGAAGGCGTGGCCGTCGGGCGCCTGCAGCTTCGATTCTTCCAACGGCATCCGCCGACTCTCCGCAAAAACGCAAGCATACCCAGCCATCCCCGCCCTGCGCCCCTGCCCTCACGACGGCCACACGCGGCCGACACGCGCCCCTGACGCCGCCGCGACAGCCCCATGACGGCCCGTCGCGGAGACTGCGAGCGTGCCCAAACGGGCATCACCCCCACCCTGGAGAAGACCATGACCCTGCTTCGCAAAACCGCGCTCGCCCTGATGCTGTCCGGCCTCGTCGCCACCCCGGCGCTCGCCGGCCACCACGAAGGCAAGGAAAAGGCCGCCGGCACCATCGTCGACGTCGCCGCCGGCAATGCCGACTTCGAAACCCTGGTCGCCGCCGTCAAGGCCGCCGGCCTGGTCGAGACCCTGTCGGGCGAAGGCCCGTTCACCGTGTTCGCACCGACCGACGATGCCTTCGCCAAGCTGCCGGCTGGCACGCTTGAGTCGCTGCTCAAGCCCGAGAACAAGGACCAGCTGGTCGCGATCCTCACCTACCACGTGGTCGCCGGCAAGGTGAAGGCCGCCGACGTCGTGAAGCTTGATTCGGCCACCACCGTCAACGGCCAGGCCGCCGACATCGAAGTCAGCGGCAGCACCGTCCGCGTCGACGGTGCCACCGTCACCGCGACCGACATCAAGGCCAGCAACGGCGTCATCCACGTGATCGACACCGTCATCATCCCGGACTGATCCTTCCCCGTCCCCTGCGTTGATTCCGGACGGCCCGCCTCGGCGGGCCGTCTTGTTATGCTGCCGGCATGGACATGCAGACCACCTGGTACATCGTCGCCGGCGCCCTGATCGTCGTCGGGCTGCTGGGCACCGTGCTGCCCGTGTTGCCGGGGCTGCCGGTGATGTTCGCCGGCATGTGGCTGGCGGCCTGGGCCGACGGCTACCAGCGCATCGGCACGGGCGTGCTGGTGGTTCTCGGCGTGCTGGTCGCGCTGTCCATCGTCACCGACCTGCTGGCCAGCCTGCTGGGTGCGCGGCGTGCAGGCGCGTCGAACAAGGGACTGTGGGGCGCCGGCATCGGCGGCTTCCTGGGCATTTTCTTCGGCCTGCCCGGCCTGCTCGCCGGGCCGCTCCTGGGCGCCACCGCGGGGGAAATGGCGCACGGCCGCGCCTGGCGCGACGCGTCGCGCATCGGCGTCGGCACCTGGATCGGCCTGCTGGTCGGCGCGATCTTCAAGGTCCTGCTGGCGCTGGCAATGCTGGTGATCTTCGTCGGTGCCCTGCTGGTGAACTGACGCTCAGGCGTCGAGTTCGCGCAGCGTCACCGAGGGCGGCGCGCGCACGATGCGACGGGTCGCCCACATGCCGGCGACCAGTGCAGCCAGCGTGCCCGCCAGCGCGCCGCTTGCAGCCAGGCCCCAGTCGGTTTGCCAGGGCAGGTCGAACACTTCCTTCGCGACCACGCCGGCCAGGACCGAAGCAGCGATGGCCGCGACCACGCCCGACAGCAGGCCAATGGCCGCGAACTCCGAAGCCTGCGCCAGTCGAAGCTGCCGGCCGCTGCCGCCCAGCACGCGCATCACGCCGCCCTCGAGCAGGCGTTCGTCCTGGCTGGCGCTGACGGCTGCAAGCAGCACCAGCAACCCGGCCAGCAGCGAAAAGCCGAACACCGACTCCACCACAAGACTCACCTGCTCCACCGTGCCGCGAACCTGCTCGAGCACCGCGTCGATGTCGATCACCGACAGGTTCGGGAAGGCCGAAACCAGTTCGGCGGTGAACCGGGGCCGCCCTTCCGGCACCTTCACCGCGGTGATGTGGCTGCCGGAAAACGCCTCGAGCGAACCGGGCGAGCCGATCACGAAGAAATTGGGCCGGAAGCTTTCCCAGTCGACCTTGCGCAGGCTGGTGATCGTGCCGGCGTAGCGCGAGCCGGCGATGTCGAAGGCGACCTCGTCGCCGACCTTCCAGCCCATCGATTCGGCGAATTCTTCCTCGACCGACAGTTCCGCTTCTTCGGGCACGCCGGTCCAGAACCGTCCGGCGGTGACCTGGTTGTCGTCGCGCAGGGCAGCGGCGCTGGAGAGGTTGAATTCCCGCTCGGCCATGCGCCGGGCACGGCTGCCTTCGGGGAAACTTTCACCCGTCGCCGCCTCGCCGTTCACTTCCAGCAGGCGGGCGCGGATCATCGGGTACAGCTCGGGTTCGGACACGCCCTGCGCGGCCAGGAACTCGCGCACCGGCTGCACCTGGTCGGGCTGTACATTGACGATGAAACGATTCGGCGCATCCGCCGGCATCGCGTCGCGCCAGCGGTCGAGCAGGTCGGTGCGCACGAAGGTCAGCAACAGCAAGGCCATCAGGCCCAGGCCAAGCGCCGACACCTGCGCGATGGACGCGCCGGCACGCCGGCTGACGTTGGCCAGGCCGTAGCGCAGCGGCCCGCGCAGGCGCCCGCGCAGCCGGCGCATCAGCTGGATGAGGCCCCAGGCCAGCAGGGCCAGCACGCCCACCGTGACCAGGATGCCGAAAAGCATGTAGGTGCCAAGCGTCGCCGAGCCCGCCTTCCACCACAGCAGCGCGGCCAGGCCGGCGAGGCCGGCCAGGCCCACCACCCAGGCCGCGGGTTCGGTGGGATCGAGGTCGCGGCGAAGCACGCGCAGGGCCGGTACGCGGCGCAGCGCCAGCACCGGCGGCACCGCGAACGCCAGCAGCACGGTCAGGCCGACGCCCAGTCCTTCCAGCGCCGGCGCCAGGCCGGCCGGCGGAAGCTCCAGCCTGAGCGCACTGGCCAGCCAGCCGGCGACGCCCCATTGCAGGCCGAAGGCCAGCGCCACGCCCAGCAGGCTGCCCAGCAGGCCCAGCAGCAGCAATTCGCCGACGTGGATGCCGACCAGCGTGGCCTGGCTGGCGCCGAGGCAGCGCATTACCGCGGCGCCCTGCAGGTGGCGTGCGCTGTGCCGACGGGCCGCCATCGCGACCGCGACGGCGGCGAGCACCACCGACACCAGGGCCGCCAGGCCCAGGAAGCGATCGGCGCGATCAAGCGCGCGGCGGATTTCCGGGCGCGCCTCGGCGGCCGTTTCCAGGCGCTGGCCGCGGCCGAGGCTTTCCGCCGCGGCAGTGGTGAAGCGGGCCACCGCGTTCGCGTCGCCCGCAACGACGAGGCGATAGGAAATGCGGCTGCCGGGCTGCTCCAGGCCGGTCGCCGGCAGGTCGGCGAGGTTCAGGAATACCCGCGGGGCGGTGTTGAAATAATCGAGCGCGGCGTCGGGTTCCTGCACGACCAGCGCGGCCAGGCGAAGCTGGCTGTTGCCAATGCCCACCTCGTCGCCGATCGACGCGTCCAGCGCGTCGGCGCCGGCCCGGCTCATCCAGATCGTGCCGGGCGCGGGAATGCTGCCGGCGACGGTTTCCGGACCGCCCGCGCGCTCACGCACGATGAACTCGCCGCGCAGCGGGAAACCTTCGGCCATCGCCTTGATGTCGCCCAGGCGCAGCGACTCACCCACGCGCACCATGCTCGGAAAGGAGCGGGTCTCGGTGCTGGAAAGCCCCGGCCCGGCGGCAAGCCCGCGCAGCGGTTCTTCGATCGGCGAATCGGCGCGGACCACCACGTCGCCGCCCAGCAGGCGGTTGGCTTCCTGCGCGAGGGCGCGCTCGGCGCGGTCGGTGATGAAACCCACCGCGCACACGGCGGTCACCGCCAGCACCAGCGCGGCCAGCAGGATGCGGACGTCGCCCGAGGCCAGGTCGCGGCGGAGCTGGCGCAGGGCCAGTCCCGGCGAGATCATGCCGCCACCAGCCGGCCCGACTCGAGCCGCAGCTGGCGGCCGCAGCGCGCGGCCAGCGCCTCGTCGTGGGTCACCAGCACCAGGGTGGTGCCGGATTCGCGGTTCATCCGGAACAGCAGTTCGATGATGGCCTGGCCGGTGCGGGTATCGAGGTTGCCCGTGGGTTCGTCGGCGAACAGCACCGCGGGGCGGGTGACGAAAGCGCGGGCCAGCGCGACACGCTGCTGTTCACCGCCCGAAAGCTGGCGCGGGTAATGGCCCAGGCGCTCGGCCAGGCCCACCTGCCCCAGCATCGCCCGCGCCGGGCCTTCGGCATCGGCGTCGCCGCGCAGTTCCAGCGGCAGCATCACGTTCTCCAGCGCGGTCAGCGACGGCAGCAGCTGGAAACTCTGGAAAACGAAGCCGACCTTTTCGCCGCGGATCTTCGCCCGCCCGTCCTCGTCCAGGCCCGATAGCGCGCTGCCGTCGAGCCGGACTTCGCCGGCGCTGGGCACGTCCAGACCCGCCATCAGCGACAACAGCGTGCTCTTTCCTGAACCGGAGGCCCCGACAATCGCGACCGCTTCACCCTGTTGAATGGTAAAACCGACCCCATCCAGGATGGTCAGGTCCCCGGAGGGCAGAGGCACCCGCTTGCCGAGGTTTTCCACCTGCAGCGAGGTTCGGGTGACGGGCGTTCCGGGACTATCGGCCATGGTTTACTCGTGAGGAATGAATGTGATGAAGCGTGTCGGGTCAGTATATGGAGCTTGCACCAGCGGGGTTCAACGCGGAGTCATGGTCGCGCTGCTGGCGCTGCTGTGGCTGGCGTCCCTGCCGGCGCTTGCCGCCGAGCGCACGGTGCTGGTGATGGGTGATTCGCTTTCGGCCGCCTACGGCCTGGCACCCGAACAGGGCTGGGTGGCGCTGCTGGCCGATCGCCTGCGCCGCGAAAGCCCCGGCTGGAAGGTCGCCAACGCCAGCATCAGCGGCGAAACCACCGCCGGCGGCGCCAGCCGCATCGCCGGCGAACTCCAGCGCCACCAGCCTGACGTGGTGGTGATCGAACTGGGTGCCAACGACGGCCTGCGCGGCCTCGACCTTGCCCAGACCCGCGCCAACCTCGAACGCATGGTCACCGCCGCCAAGGACGCCGGGGCGAAGGTGCTGCTGCTGGGCATGCGCATCCCGCCCAACTACGGCCCCGACTACACGCGGGGCTTCGAACGCAACTACACCACGCTGGCCGAAGAGCACGACGTCGCGCTGCTGCCCTTCCTGCTCGAGCCGATCGCGATGGACCGGGATGCCTTCCAGCCCGACAACCTGCACCCGGTCGCCGATGCCCAGCCCAGGCTGCGCGACCACGTCTGGCCGGCGCTCGCGCCGCTGCTCGATTGAATCCAACTTTCCAAGGAGCCCGTGCATGAAGACGCCCCTCGCCCTCGCCCTGATGCTGTCGGTCGGCGCCTGCGCCGCCAGCGACAGCGACAGCACCTCCCGCAGCTTCGCCAGCGAACACGGCCCGGTTGAAGTCAGCACCGTCGCGACGGGGCTGGAACACCCCTGGGGCCTGGCCTTCCTGCCCGACGGCCGCATGCTGGTGACCGAACGCCCGGGCCGCCTGCGCATCGTGGACGCCGGGGGAAACCTGTCCGAACCCCTGGCCGGCCTGCCCGAAGTCTGGGCACGCGGCCAGGGCGGCCTGCTCGACGTCGCCGTCGACCCGGACTTCGCCAGCACGCCCTGGGTGTACTTCAGCTTCTCCGAACCGGGCGAAGGCGGCGCGGGCACCTCGGTCGGCCGCGGCAAGCTGGCCGGCAACGCGCTTGAGGACGTGGAGATCATCTTCCGCCAGGCGCCCAAGCTCGACGCCGGCCAGCACTTCGGTTCGCGGCTGGTCTTCGATCGCGAGGGCCGGCTTTACGTGACCAGCGGCGACCGCGGCAACTGGGACAACCCGCAGCTGCTGGACAAGGGCCAGGGCAAGATCTTCCGCATCAACAAGGACGGCTCGATCCCCGCCGACAATCCCTACGTCGGCCGCGACGACGCCAATCCGGCGATCTGGTCCTACGGCCACCGCAACGTGCAGGGCGCGGCCCTGCATCCGGGCACCGGCAAACTCTGGCAGACCGAACACGGCGCCCGGGGCGGCGACGAGCTCAACATCCCCGAGCCCGGCAAGAACTACGGCTGGCCGGTGATCACCCTGGGCGTGAACTACAGCGGCGCCCCCATCGGTTCCGGCACGCAGGAAATGGAAGGCATGGAACAGCCCATCCACCACTGGACGCCCTCGATCGCGCCCAGCGGCCTGGCCTTCTACACGGCCGAGCGTTTCCCCGCCTGGCAGGGCGACCTGTTCGTCGGTGCCCTCGCCTTCCAGCGCGTGGTGCGCCTGGAGCTTGAGGGCGACAAGGTGGTCACCGAGGAACCGCTGCTGGTGGACCTGGGCGAACGCATCCGCGACGTGCGCCAGGGCCCGGACGGCTACCTGTACCTGCTGACCGACGACGCCAAGGGCGAGATCCTGCGGATTGGCCTGGGCAGCAAGGACTGAAAGCTCAGTCGCGCCCCGCAGCGGCCATAAGGGCGGCGTATTCGTGCACATGGCGGCCTTCGCCGCCGCGGCCGCACAGGTTGACCAGCGCCGCCGCGACGTCCGCGGCGGCGATCGCCCGATAGCGGCGCAAGGGGCCGCGTGCAAGCAGGTTGGCCAGGGGCGCGATCTTCTGCCCCAGCGCCTCGGCGGCACGCCGATCCTCGCGCTCGCCCAGCAGCAGGCCCGGACGCAGGTAGTCAACGCGCTCGAAACCCAGGGACGACAGGCCACGCTCCGCCTCGCCCTTCACGCGTAGGTAAAAGTTGCCGGACTGGGCGCTGGCACCGACCGATGAGACCAGCAGGGCCTGGCGGGCGCCGAGCCGCTGCGCCACGCCGGCCAGCGCGAGTACCAGGTCGCGGTCTACTTCCAGGAAGGCTTCCCGCGACCCGGCCTTGCTTATCGTGGTGCCCAGGCAGCAGGCATAGGCAAGCAATCGCGCACCCTGGCTTTCGAGCGCGTCCTGGATACCCGCTTCGTCCCACCCGCCGGGCAGGGCCAGCAGGCGCGGATGCGTCAGCGCCAGCGGCCGGCGTACCGGCGCCACCACCAGCGGGCCATCGGCCTTCGCCAGCCAGCGCTGCAGGGCCAGTCCGCCGACCAGTCCCGTGGCGCCGGCCAGGAGCACCGCCGGGCGGGTGATCACGGGCTTACGCCCACTCTTCAAGGCCTTCGCGTTCGTAGAGCAGCCGGAAACCCGGGCGCGCCTTCATGCGCTGCGCGAGCGCACCCAGCTGCGGCCAGTCGGTAGCGGGTCGCGGCAGGTTGCGCGACCAGCGCATCAGCATCGTGAGCAGGAAATCCGCCGCGCTCACCGACGGTCCGAGCAGGTAGGGACCGCGCCGGACCAAGTGTGCCTCCACCTGGTCCCAGGCCGCTTCGATGCTTTCGGCGGCGCGGGTCCGCACGGCCGCGGCATTGTCGGGGCCCGCCGCTTCTTCCGGATAGAACCAGTCGCGGAAGGCCGGCTGCAGCGTATTGGCGAGGAACACGATCCACTGGTAATAACGCGCCCGCTCCACGGTGCCCGGCGCCGGCGCCAGGCCGAAGTTGGGATGGGCGTCGGCAAGGTGCAACACCATCGCCGCGGCTTCGGTCATCGGTTCGCCGTGGATCAGCAGGGTCGGCACCAGGCCGGCGGGATTGAGGGCGAGGTATTCGGGACGCTTGTGTTCGCGGGCCGCGAGATCGAGCCGGCGCAGTTCGTGGCGGGCGCCGATTTCGATCAGCAGCCAGTGCACGGCGAGGCTGGCGGCGCCGGGGGCGTAGTACAGCGTGTACATGCATGCATCCCATCGAAAGTCCCGGGCAAGCATACGATGGCCGGGCAGGCAAAAGAAAAGCCCCGGGTGTCGCCACCCGGGGCTTCGCCAAAGTCCGTGGGGACTTCGATTACATCGGCTGCACTTCGTCAGCCTGCATGCCCTTCTGGCCCTTGACGAGCTTGAAGGAGACCTGCTGGCCTTCCTGCAGCGACTTGAAGCCGGTGCCCTGGATGGAACGGAAATGGACGAACACGTCCTCGCCGTTCTCGCGGCTGATGAAGCCGAAGCCCTTGGCATCGTTGAACCACTTTACGGTACCGATCTGACGATCCGACATTGCTAACTCCTTGGAACAATTAAATGGATATCGCTGACGGGGACATCCCGCCGCGCGACTGGGGTTGCAAGGAGAAGCGAGGTGAAAAGATGTAGCGGATCTTTGGATCTACCGCATCAGGCCACGATTCACAGTGACCCTTCGCAAACACAGTCCGGCGCACCCTACACCGTTCCGGCGAGGAATGCCAATGATTTCGGTGCCTCGGGGCAATACCGGGCCGGTCCGCGCACCTGCGGTTCAGTTTGGCCGGCCCGGCGGGCTCATTCGACGGTGACCGGGATCTTGCCGATCCGCGCCTGCCATTCCCGCGGTCCGGTGCGGTGCACGGACTCGCCCTGGGCGTCCACGGCCACGGTGACCGGCATGTCCCTGACCTCGAATTCGTAGATCGCCTCCATGCCCAGGTCGGCAAAGCCCACCACCCGGGCCGCCTTGATCGCCTTGGACACCAGGTAGGCGGCCCCGCCCACCGCCATCAGGTAGGCCGACCGGTGCTTGCGGATGGCCTCGATCGCGGCCGGACCGCGCTCGGCCTTGCCGACCATGCCCATCAGGCCGGTCTGCGCCAGCACCTGCTCGGTGAACTTGTCCATGCGGGTGGCGGTGGTCGGGCCGGCCGGGCCCACCACTTCGTCGCGCACCGGATCGACCGGGCCGACGTAGTAGATGAAACGACCCTTGAGGTCGACCGGCAGCGGCTCGCCCTTGTTGAGCATGTCCACCATGCGCTTGTGCGCGGCGTCGCGACCGGTGAGCAGCTTGCCGTTGAGCAGCAGCACCTCGCCGGGTTTCCAGCTGGCGACTTCCTCGCGGGTGACCGTGTCCAGGTCGACGCGGCGGCCCTTGGAGGCGTCGTAGGTCAGCTTCGGCCAGTCTTCCAGCGAAGGCGGGTCGAGCTGCACCGCGCCGCTGCCGTCCAGGGTGAAGTGGGCGTGGCGGGTGGCGGCGCAGTTGGGGATCATCGCCACCGGCAGGTTGGCGGCGTGGGTCGGGCAATCCCTGACCTTGATGTCGAGCACCGTGGTCAGGCCGCCCAGGCCCTGGGCGCCGATGCCCAGCGCGTTGACCTTCTCGTACAGCTCCAGGCGCAGCTCCTCGGCGCGGTTGGACGGGCCGCGGGCCTGCAGGTCGGTGATGTCGATCGGCTCCATCAGCGATTCCTTGGCCATCAGCATTGCCTTCTCGGCGGTGCCGCCGATGCCGATGCCGAGCATGCCCGGCGGGCACCAGCCGGCGCCCATGGTCGGCACGGTTTTCAGCACCCAGTCCACGACCGAGTCGGACGGGTTGAGCATGGCGAACTTGGACTTGGCCTCGCTGCCGCCGCCCTTGGCCGCGACGATGACGTCCACGGTGTCGCCGGGCACGACCTTCATGTTCACGACGGCCGGGGTGTTGTCCTTCGTGTTCGTGCGCTTGCCGGCCGGATCGGCCAGCACGCTGGCGCGCAGCTTGTTGTCGGGATGGTTGTAGGCCCGGCGCACGCCCTCATTGACCATGTCCTCGATGCCCATCGTGGCGTCGGGCCACTGCACCTGCATGCCGATCTCCAGGAAGACCGTGACGATGCCGGTGTCCTGGCAGATCGGCCGGTGGCCTTCGGCGCACAGGCGCGAATTGATCAGGATCTGGGCGATCGCGTCCTTGGCGGCTGGCGATTCTTCGCGCTCGTAGGCGGCGGCCAGGTTCCGGATGTAGTCGACCGGGTGGTAGTAGGAGATGTACTGCAGCGCGTCGGCGACGGACTGGATGAAGTCTTCCTGCTTGATCTGGCTCACGGCGGGCGGTTGGCTGGCGGGGAAGCCGCCATTTTAGCCGCCCTGCCCCGGTAGGAGCGCCTTCAGGCGCGAATCTTTTGACTTTGCCCTTGGCAAAGAAGGGATTCGCGCCCGAAGGCGCTCCTACCACACCCCGGGGCTATTCCAGCGCCTGCCAGCGGGCGTAGGCCTGCTCGAGCTCGGCCTGCAGGGCGGCCAGGCGGGCGTTGGTGGCGGTGACTTCGTCGGCGGGCTGGCGGTAGAAGCCCGGGTCCTGGATGCGCGCGGTCAGCGCGGCGATCTCGGCGTCCAGGTTTTCGATGCGGCCCGGCAGTTCGTCGAGCTCGCGCTGTTCCTTGAACGACAGCTTGCGCTTGGCGGGCGCGGCGGGTGCCGGTGCCGGCTTCGGTACGGGCGCAACCTGCGGGGTCAGCTTGGGCGAGGCCTGGGCCGCGGCGGCGCCGACGCGGTCGGCGATCGGGCGCTGGCGCAGCCAATCCGAATAACCGCCCACGTATTCACCCACGCGTCCCCTGCCCTCCATCACCAGCGAACTGGTCACGACGTTGTCGATGAAGGCACGGTCGTGCGAGACCAGGATCAGCGTGCCCGGGTAGTCGGCCAGCAGTTCCTCCAGCAGTTCCAGCGTTTCCACGTCCAGGTCGTTGGTCGGTTCGTCCATCACCAGCAGGTTGGAGGGCTTGGCGAACAGTTTGGCCAGCAGCAGCCGGTTGCGCTCGCCGCCGGAGAGTTTGGTGATCGGCGCCAGGGCCCGGTCGGGGCTGAACAGGAAGTCCTGCAGGTAGCCCATCACGTGCTTGCGGGCGCCGTTGATCTCGATGAACTCGCGGCCTTCGGAAACGTTGTCCAGCGCGTTCCAGTCCTCGCGCAGGGCGCCGCGCAGCTGGTCGAAGAAGGCGATCTCGAGGTTGGTGCCGATGCGGATCTCGCCGGCATCGGGCTGCAGCTGCCCCAGCAGCAGCTTGAGCAGCGTGGTCTTGCCCGAGCCGTTGGGCCCGATCAGGCCGACCTTGTCGCCGCGCTGGATGACGGTGCTGAAATCCCGCACCAGCACCCGGTCGCCGAAGGCGAAATCGACGTGCTTGGCCTCGAACACGCGCTTGCCGGATTTCTCGGCGCCCGCGGCGGCCAGCTTGACGTTGCCCTGCTGCTCGCGTCGCTCGGCGCGCTCGCGGCGCATGGCCTTGAGCGCGGTGACGCGGCCTTCGTTGCGGGTGCGCCGGGCCTTGATGCCCTGGCGGATCCAGACTTCTTCCTGGGCCAGCTTCTTGTCGAACAGCGCGTTGGCCTGGGCCTCGGCGTGCAGGCGTTCCTCGCGGCGGCGCAGGAAGTTGTCGTAGTCGCCCGGCCAGCTGCTCACCTGCCCCCGGTCGATCTCGATGATGCGCGTGGCGAGGTTGCGCAAGAACTGGCGGTCATGGGTGACGAAGACCACCGAGCCACCGAAGTTCTTCAGGAACTCCTCTAGCCAGGCGATCGATTCAATGTCCAGGTGGTTGGTCGGCTCGTCGAGCAGCAGCAGGTCGGGCGCGGCCACCAGGGCCTGGGCCAGCAGGACGCGGCGCTTCATGCCGCCCGACAGCGCGGAAAAATCGGCGTCTTCGGGCAGGTCAAGCTTGCTGATCACCTGCTCGACGCGCTGTTCGATCTGCCAGCCGTTGCCGGCGTCGATGCGGGCCTGCACATTGCCCAGCTCGTCCATGTCGATGTCGGCGCCGTCGTGCAGCATGTGGTGGTAACGCGCCAGGTCGGCGCCCACCTCGCCCAGGCCCAGCGCGACCACGTCGAAGACGCTGCCGGCCAGGCCCTGCGGCACTTCCTGGGCCAGGCCGGCGACCCGGCCCTCGCGGCGCAGCACGCCGTCGTCGGGCACGATCTCGCCCGCCAGCAGGCGCAGCAGGGTGGATTTGCCGGCGCCGTTGCGGCCGACGATGCAGACGCGCTCGTTGGGCTCGATCGCCAGGTCGACGGATTCAAGCAGCAGCGGGCCACCGACGCCGTAATCGACGCCTTGCAGGGTTATCAGGGACATGGGGCGATTCTACCGCGCCGGCGGGCGGCGCGGCGGTTCAGGCGGCGCCGTGGCGCAGCCAGCGTTCGGCCACCGAGGCCGAGCCGAAGACCCGGCCCATCGCACCGCGCTCCAGCGCCAGGATCTCACCGTGTTCCATATGCGCCAGCAGTTCGATGCGGCCAACGACGAAGGCGACCTGCAGCTTGTCCAGGCCCAGTTCAAACAGGAAGTCGAGGATCCTGGCCAGGTCGCGCTCGCCTTCGAAGTCGCCCAGGTTCTCGACGACCATCAGCTTGCGGGTCTTGCGGCGTTCGCACTCGGCGGCAATCGCCTGCCAGTAGGCCCTGGAGATATCCAGGCTGTCGCGGGGGCCGCTGACCGCGGCATGGAGGTAGTCGGCACGGTCTTCGAAGACGAGCCTTATGTCGGGGGGGAGTGGATTCACGGGAGATGGGGCGTCGGGGGGACGCGTAGTCTAGCGTTTCGCCGGTGCCGGTGCCCGTGCCCGCGCCTTACCGGCCAACGGACAAGGCCAAGCTGCGATTAGCCGGCCGCCAGCAGGCGGCGGTGTTCGACCAGGATGCAGCGGTCCTGCACCACGTCGATGCCCTGTGCGACCAGCGCCGCGGCGAAGGCGTCGTCGCGGATGCCCAGCTGCAGCCAGACGGCCGACGGCCGCTTGGCCAGGATGTCGTCCAGGTGCGGGGCGAGGTCCTTCGGGCGCCGGAAGACGTTCACCAGGTCGACGTTGCCCGGGATGTCCTGCAGCCGCCGGAAAACCGGCTGGCCGAGGATCCGTTCGACTTCAGGGTAATAAACCGGCACCGGCACGATGTCGTAGCCGGCGCGCTCCATGTAGCGCGGCACGTCGATGGCCGGCTGGCCGCGCTGGGCTTCGGTCTTGATGCCGAGCACGGCGATGCGCCGCACCCGGCCAAGCAGTGCCCGCAGGCCGTCGTCGTCGTTGATCAGTCGGCCGGGGCTCGCCATGGTTCAGTGCTCGTGGCCGCCGGCGCCGTGCACGTGGCCATGCGCCAGCTCTTCGACGCTGGCGTCACGCACGTCCATCACCTCGACCGCGAAGTGCAGGTTCTGGCCGGCCAGCGGGTGGTTGCCGTCGACGGTGACCATGCCGTCCTCGATCTTGGCGATCACGACCGAGATGGCGCCCTGCGGGGTCTGGGCCTGGAAGTGCATGCCAACCTCGATGTCGTCGACGCCCTGGAAGGCTTCGCGCGGCACGGTCTGGACCAGCATATCGTTGGGGCTGCCGTAGCCTTCTTCCGGGCTGACGACGACGTCGAACTTGTCGCCGGCGCTGCGGCCTTCGAGCGCCTTTTCCAGGCCCGGCACGATGTTGCCGGCGCCGTGCAGGTAGGCCAGCGGCTGGGCGCCGGAGGAAGAATCAATCACCTTGCCGGCATCGTCGGTCAGCGTGTAGTGGAAGGTGGCGACGGTGCGCTCGGCAATCTGCATAGGGGAATCCTTGGGGAATCGGGCCGGCCGGGCGCCCGGCGGCATGGGTAAAGTGAGGGGGCATAGGCTAGGCGATGCGCCCGGCGGGCGCAAACCAGGCGCCCATAAAACACGAGGCCCCGGTCGTTTCCGACCGGGGCCCCGGGTTCACGCGGGAAGGCGCCTTATTCCGGCTGCACTTCGTCCGCCTGCATGCCCTTCTGGCCCTTCACGACCTTGAAGGAGACCTTCTGGCCTTCCTGCAGGGACTTGAAGCCGGTGCCCTGGATAGAGCGGAAGTGGACGAACACGTCCTCGCCACTTTCGGGGGTGATAAAGCCAAAGCCCTTGGCGTCGTTGAACCACTTCACGGTGCCGGTCTGACGGTCAGACATATCTCATTCCTTGTAACAATTAAGGTTGGGTACCCACGATCGGCCATACCGGGCAACCGTAGTTTGCTGAACATACGCGCTTACGGCCGGGAAAGCGAATGCTTTAGAATGGCGGGTTAATGGATCGCCCGCTGCCGCCCGCCGATCCCCCCTCAAAAGCCTTCCCCGGGTAAGCCATGTCCGCCTTCGCCACCGAGCGGGTCCTGTCCGTACGGCACTGGACCGATGCCTACTTCAGCTTCACCACCACCCGTGACGACGGGCTGCGCTTCGACAACGGCCAGTTCGTGATGATCGGGCTGGAGGTCAACGGCCGGCCGCTGATGCGCGCCTATTCGATCGCCAGCGCCAACTGGGAAGAGCACCTGGAGTTCTTCTCGATCAAGGTGCCCGACGGCCCGCTCACCTCCCGGCTGCAGCACATCCAGCCCGGCGACGACCTGCTGGTCAGCCGCAAGCCCACCGGCACCCTGCTCATTTCCGACCTGCATCCGGGCCGCAATCTTTACCTGCTGGGCACCGGCACCGGCCTGGCGCCCTTCCTGGGCGTGGTGAAGGACCCGGAGACCTACGAACGCTTCGACCGGGTGATCCTGACCCACGGCGTGCGCAACATCGCCGACCTGGCCTACCACGACTACATCACCCGCGAACTGCCGCGGCATGAATACCTGGGCGAGGTCATCAGCGAAAAGCTGCTCTATTACCCGGCCGTCAGCCGCGAGCCCTTCCGCCACGCCGGTCGCCTGACCAGCCTGATGGAATCGGGCCAGATGATGCGCGACCTGGGCCTTGACGCGCTGGACCCCGAAAAGGACCGCGCGATGATCTGTGGCAGTCCGCAGATGCTGGCCGACTTCCGCAGCCTGCTCGATGGCCGGGGCTTCACCGCCGCGCCGCGCATCGGCACGGCCGGCCAGTACGTGTTCGAACGCGCCTTCGTCGAGAAGTAGCTCCATAGGCGGCGGGCGCCGGTCCGGGTTAGCCTCGGGCCACCCGGACCGCGGATCCCTCCATGCGCCTTTCCTTCCTGCTTGCCTGCCTCCTTACCTTGGCCGCCTTTCCGGCCCTGGCCGCGGAGGACACGAGGCCGGCGGTCGGCACGGCGCCGCCGGACATCTTCGGCAAAGACAAGGACGGCAATCCGGTCGCCCTGTCCGGGCATCCGGACAAGGTGGTCATCATCACGTTCTGGGCGTCCTGGTGTGGCCCCTGCCTGCGTGAGCTGCCCGTGCTGGACAAGATCAGGCGCGCCGTCGGCAGCGAACACCTGGAAGTGATCGCCGTGAACTTCGAGGAGCCGCGCCGGGACTTCCTGCGCATTGTTCGCGAACTGCCCGATTCACCGCTGACCTGGGTGCACGACCGCAAGGGAAGGATCGCCGAGGCCTACGGCGTGAAGGCCTTGCCCAACATGTTCATCGTCGACCGCGACGGAACGATCTCGTCGCGGCATATCGGCTACGGCGAATCCTCGATCCAGAAGATCGCCGGCGAAATGCTCGCCCTGCTTCCGCCCGAGGCGCTCGCGCGCCCTGCGGGCCAGTAGGCTCAGCCCAGCGCCTTCTCGATGTCCCGACGGATCGACTCGGGCTTGTCGGTCGGGGCGTAACGCCTGATCACCTGCCCGTCGCGGCCGACCAGGAACTTGGTGAAGTTCCACTTGATGCCTTCCAGGCCCAGCAGCCCCGCCTTCTCCGACTTGAGCCACTTCCACAGGGGGTGGGCGGCGGCGCCATTGACCTCGACCTTGTCGAACATCGGGAAACTGACGTCGTAGGTGAGCGAGCAGAAGTTGCGGATCTCGTCGGCGTCGCCCGGCTCCTGGTGGCCGAACTGGTCGCAGGGAAAACCCAGCACCACCAGGTCACGGTCCCTGAAATCCCGCCAGAGCTGTTCGAGCCCCGCGTATTGCGGCGTGAAGCCGCATTTGCTCGCGGTGTTGACCACCAGCAGCACCTTGCCGCGCCAGGCTTCCAGTGGCTGCGGGCTGCCGTCGAGGGCCGTGGCGGAGAAATCGAATGCAGTAGTCATGGGGGTCTCCTGGCGGGACTGCCAGCCTAGCGCATGGAGAACCGGCCGGCCGGCTTTTCACGCAGCCTTTACGACGCCGGCAACGGCCCATGTCTTTCGTCACGGTCGGCTTCAGGGGCCATGGAGTACGCTCGTGGTTTACCTGTCCCGCAAGGATCCCCATGAACCACAAGCTCTCCCTCGCGCTCGCGGCCGCCCTGGCCGCCGCTTCCCCGGGCCTCGTGATGGCCCAGGCCGAGCAGGCCGCCGATTCCGCGGTCGAGCCGGTGTCCGGCAACCCCTTCTTCGTGGCCAGCAACCTGCCCTACCAGGCGCCGCGATTCGACCTGATCAAGGACGAGCACTACCAACCGGCGCTGGAGCGCGGCATGGCCGAGCAGCGCGCCGAGGTGACCGCGATCGCCGCCAACCCGGAGGCACCGAGCTTCCAGAACACCATCGTCGCGCTGGAAAAGACCGGCACCCTGCTCAACCGCACCGCCGCGGTGTTTGGCAATCTCGCCGGCGCGCACACCAATCCGGAAATCCAGAAGGTGCAGGCCACGCTGGCCCCGAAGTTCGCCGCCCATCAGGACGCGATCGTCCTGGACGGCAAGCTCTTCGCCCGCATCAAGTCGCTCTATGACCAGCGTGATTCGCTCGACCTCGACGCCGAGTCCAAGCGCCTGCTCGAGCGCTACCACACCGACTTCATCCGCGCCGGCGCCAACCTGTCCGACGCGGACAAGGAAACCCTGAAGGCCATGAACGCCGAGCTGGCCAGCCTGGCGACCACCTTCAGCCAGAACGTGCTCAAGGAAGTGAACGATTCGGCGGTGCTGGTCGACGACATCAAGCTGCTCGACGGCCTGTCCGACCAGGCGATCACCGCCGCGGCCGCCTCGGCCAAGGAAGCCGGCCACGAAGGCAAGTACCTCATCGCCCTCCAGAACACCTCCGGCCAGCCGCCGCTGACCAACCTCACCAACCGCGAGCTGCGCAAGAAGATCATGGCCGCATCGCTGGTGCGCGGCACCCGCGGCAACGAGTGGGACAACACCGCCATCGTCGCCAAGGTCGCCAGGCTGCGCGCCGAACGCGCCAAGCTGCTCGGCTACGACACCCACGCGCAGTACGTGCTCGAGGACGAAACCGCCGGCACCGTCGAAGCCGTCAACAAGCTGCTCTCCGACCTGGCCCCGGCCGCGGTCGCGAACGCCCGCAAGGAAGCGGCCGAGATGCAGGCGATCATCGACGCCGAGGGTGGCGACTTCCAGCTCGAGGCCGCCGACTGGGCCTTCTACGCCGACAAGGTGCGCCAGCAGAAGTACGCCTTCGACGAAGCGCAGCTCAAGCCCTACTTCGAGATCAACAACGTGCTCGAGAAGGGCGTGTTCTACGCGGCAGGCCAGCTCTACGGCCTGAGCTTCAAGGAGCGCAAGGACATCCCGGTCTACCATCCCGACGTGCGCGTCTGGGAGGTTTTCGAGGCCGACGGCAGCAAGCTGGGCCTTTTCTACGGCGACTTCTATGCCCGCCCGAGCAAGCGCGGCGGCGCCTGGATGAATGCCTACGTGCCCCAGAACGGCCTGACCGGCACCCAGCCGGTGGTCGCCAACCACCAGAACATCCCCAAGCCGGCCGACGGCCAGCCGACCCTGATGACCTTCGACGAGGTCACCACCATGTTCCATGAGTTCGGCCACGCGCTGCACGGCCTGTTCTCGGACGTGAAGTACCCGCAGTTCGCGGGCACCTCGGTGCCGCGCGATTTCGTCGAATACCCGTCGCAGGTCAACGAGATGTGGGCCACCTGGCCCTCGATCCTGGCCAACTACGCCAAGCACCATGAAACCGGCGAGCCGATCCCGCAGGCGCTGCTGGACAAGGTGCTGGCCGCCGAGCAGTACGGCCAGGGCCATGCGACCACCGAGTACCTGGCTGCGGCCATGCTCGACCAGGCCATCCACCAGCAGGTCGCCGGCAACGTCGCCACCGACACCCTGGCCTTCGAGGCCAAGGCGCTCGAGGCCGCGGGTCTGGACTATCCGCCGGTGCCGCCGCGTTACCGCAGCGCCTACTTCTCGCACATCATGGGCGGCTACTCGGCCGGCTATTACGCCTACCTGTGGTCCGAGGTGCTGGACGCCGAGTCGGTGGAATGGTTCAAGGAGAACGGCGGCCTCAAGCGCGAGAACGGCGACCACTTCCGCAAGACCCTGCTCTCGCGCGGCGGCAGCGCCGATGCGATGCAGATCTTCCGCGACTTCCGCGGCCGCGACCCGGAAGTCGGTCCGCTGCTCAAGCGCCGCGGCCTGGAAGCCAAGCCTGATTCCGAATAAACCCCGGCACCAGGCAAAAAGAAACCGCCCGAATCACTTCGGGCGGTTTTTTTGCGCCGGACGAACCGGCGACGTGGATCAGGCGTTGCGCTGGCAGGCGCGCAGTTCCTTGTTAAGGACCTCGGCCTTGGACACGTACTGCTTGGCCAGGACGCGGACCACGAAGCTGTGGTCGCGGTCCAGCACGACCTTCTGGAAGGTAGTCTGCAGCTGGCCTTCGATTTCGGCCATGCGGGTGAAACGCTCGACCGGCGAATCCGGCCACTGCTTGCGCATGCCGGCATAGACCTTGCTCAGTTCACCCAGGCTGCTGGCGGGCTTCTTCACCGCCTTCTTCGCCCCGGCCTTCGGCGCCGGCTTCATTTCCCCCGAGAGCTCCGCGGCCAGCTCCGACTTGGCCTTGGCCAGGCGGGCAAACAGCGTGCTGACCTTTTTGTCTTTCACCTTCTGCGCCGCTTCTTCATAGAACGCGGTGCCATCCTCGCTGATCTCGATCAGGTCGGAAATACTGCTGGTGGTGTCGGTCATGCGGCGCTCCTTGGCGTGATGGTAGGGCAGCGCGATCGTCCCGCGGCCCAGACCAGGCGGCGGAGTGTCCCGGAACCGGGACCAGGCGATCACGAAGGAAAGCTCTTGAAACCGGACCAGCACCCATGGCGGGTGGCTGGAACCGGTTAAGGATACGCTTCGGCGCGTAAAAATTAGGTTATCCACAGGCCGGGGCGGTTTCAAACGCCCTTCACAAACCCGTTCGAAGACGTTGTCGGCAGTTTAGCGACAAATTCAGCGCGAATAAGCCCAGGACACCATTTGACCAGCCCGATACGGCATCACCCCGTGGAACGGCCGTGGATCCCCGTCGAACACCAGGGGCAGGAAATGCCGGTCCCCCTCCCACAGCGGCAGGCTTTCCATCTGGTCGAGGGGAACCCAGTGCAGGTCACCCTCCGCATTACGGGCCGGCGGTTCGCCGCTGAACTGCCCGACCAGGAAGATGAAGCCGAGCCAGTCCTCGCCGTTCTTGCCAAAACCCGGCCAGCTGATGGTGCCGCGCAGCTGCATCGACTGGCACTCGATGCCGGCCTCCTCGCGGATCTCTCGGCGCATGCCGGCCATCACGTCCTCGTCGGGCTCGAGCTTGCCACCGAGTCCGTTGTACTTGCCCAGGTGGTTGTCCCCGGGCCGGGCATTGCGGTGGACCATCAGGCAGTGGCGGCCATCGGGGGACAGGACATAACCCAGGGTGGCGACGATCGGGGTGTAGGGCACGCGTTCCTCGGCAAGACGGCAGGCATGCAAGCATAATCTCCCGATGCCACCAACCCACCTCCCCGGCCTGGCCGTCATCGGCGGTGGCCCCGCCGGCCTGATGGCCGCCGAAACCGCACGTGCCGCCGGCGTCGAGGTCGACCTGTTCGACGCCAAGGGGTCGGTGGGCCGCAAGGTGCTGATCGCCGGCAAGGGCGGGCTGAACCTGACCCACGGCGAGTCCTTCGACGCCTTCTGCCGCCGCTTTGGCGAACGCAGCGACGACGTCTCGCGCTGGCTGCGCGACTTCGGGCCGGACCAGCTTCGCGACTGGGCCGCCGGCCTGGGCGTGGATACCTTCGTGGGCTCGTCCGGCCGCGTCTTCCCCACCGACCTCAAGGCCGCGCCCCTGCTGCGCGGCTGGGTGCGCCGACTGCGCGAACAGGGGGTGCGTTTCCACGTGCACCATCGCTGGCTGGGACTGGACGAGAACGGCGCGCACCGCTTCGGGACGCCCGAGGGCGAACGCCGGCTCCGGGCCGGCGCCTCGGTGTTCGCCATGGGCGGCGGCAGCTGGCCGCAGCTGGGCTCGGATGGTGCCTGGACCGAAGGGCTGGCGGACGCGGGCGTGGACATCGCGCCGCTGCAGCCGGCGAACTGTGGCTTCGACGTCGGCTGGAGCGAGCATTTCGCCCAGCGCTTCGCCGGCGCGCCGATCAAGCCGGTGCGGCTGGCGATCGCCGGCCGCACCCCGCTGCGCTGGCGCCAGGGCGAATGCGTGGCCACCGCCACCGGCCTGGAAGGCAGCCTCGTCTACGCCCTGTCCGCCGAGCTTCGCGACACGATTGCCCGCGACGGCGAAGCAATCCTGCTGGCCGACCTGCTGCCGGGACGCGAGACCGACCGCCTGGCCCGCGACCTGGCGCGGCCCCGCGGCGGCCGCAGCCTCAGCGAACACCTGCGCCGACAGGCCGGTCTGTCCGGGGTGAAGGCGGGCCTGCTTCGCGAAGTGCTTGCGGCCAACGTCCTCAATGGCGAGCCCGCGACCCTCGCTGCGGCAATCAAGGCCCTGCCCCTGCACCTGCGTGCCGCCAGGCCGCTGGCCGAGGCCATCTCCACCGCCGGGGGGGTCCGGCTGGAAGGCCTGGACGAGGGGCTCATGCTGCGCGATCGTCCCGGCCTGTTTGCGGCCGGGGAAATGCTCGACTGGGAAGCGCCGACCGGCGGCTACCTGCTGACCGCCTGCTTCGCCAGCGGCCGCCTGGCCGGTGCACGCGCCGCGGCCTGGCTCAAGCGCGGCACCGCCTAGCCTTCCGGCAGGGCCTGCGGGTCCGCAGCCATGATGTTGCCGCCGTGCGCCTGCGCCTGCCCGGGCCTGGCGAAGCCATAGAGCGTGACATCGAACACCAGCATCCCGCGCGGCGCGCCCTGCATCGGCACGGCGTCGTAGGCCAGCTCGCCGGGTATCCAGAACCGGAACCGGTCGCCGCGCGCCATCATTCCCATGCCTTCGCGCCAGCCGGAAATCACCTGGTCCAGCGGCAGGGACGAACGGACGTTGCGACGCAGCGAACTGTCGAACACCCGGCCGTCCGGCGTCCAACCGGTGTAGTGGACCAGCACGATGTCGCCGGGAGCCGGCGTCGCCCCGCCCTTGCCGCGGGCCAGGACCTTGTAGGCCAGCCCGCTCGGGGTGCGCTGCGCGTCCGCGGGCACCACGGCGACATCCGGCGGCGCCCGGGTCGGGTCACTGCCGCCGAGCACGGTCACGTCCATTACGTGGGGCAAGGCCGGCATGCCCGGGTAGCCCGGTGCCAGGACCTCCGCCGTCAGCCACCAGCGCCGGGTTTCGCCGACCGGCGTGGTCAGCAAGGCACGGGCCAGGCCGGGCTGGAAGCGCACGAGTTCGCGCAGCGGCGACACGGTGCTGCCCGATTCGGCGGCATTGAAACGCGTCACGCCATCGGCACTCCAGCCGTCGAGCCGGTATTCGATGAAAGGCTCACGCACCAGGTTCGACGGATCCGGTCCCGGCGTGAGCACCTGGTAGGCCATGCCGGTGGCGGTGCCGGTCGCCTGCGCCGGCGGCGCGTCCAGCGGGCGCGGCGCGGGCAGCGGCTTTACCGCCGCCCAACCTTCGAGGGACGCCAGCAACAACAGGACCAGCAGGACGAAACGGGGCATGCAGCGGACTTCAGAAATCAGACGGGGGCAAAGGGTAGCACCGCGGTCGCTACCAGTCGGTATGCTCGGGCAGCAGGCCACGAAGCTCCTGATCGGTCAGGTTGCGCCAGCGGCCTGGCTTGAGTTCGCCGAGCTTCACGTTCGCGATCCGGATCCGCCGCAGCTGCGTGACGCGGTAGCCGAACGCCGCCGCCATCAGGCGGATCTGGCGGTTCAGGCCCTGGGTCAGCACGATCGAGAAACCGAAGCGCGCGATCTTGCGCGTGCGGCAAGGCAGCGTCATCTGGTTGTGGATGCGCACGCCCCGGGCCATGCCGCGCAGGAAGTCCTCGGTGACCGCCTGGTTCACGCCGACGAGGTATTCCTTTTCCTTCTTCTCTTCGGCACGAAGGATCCGGTTGACGATGTCGCCGTTGCTGGTGAGCAGGATCAGGCCTTCGCTGTCCTTGTCCAGGCGACCGATCGGGAAGATGCGCTGCTCGTGGCCGACGAAGTCGACGATGTTGCCCTTCACCGTCGTATCGGTGGTGCAAGTGATGCCGACCGGCTTGTACAGGGCGATGTACACATGCCGCCGTCGCCCCGGCCGGCTGTCGCGGGCCCGGAGCACCTGGCCGTCGACCTGGACCTCGTCACCCTCCCCGACCTGGGTGCCGATGCCGGCCCGCACGCCGTTGACGCTGACCCGGCCCTCGGACACCAGGCGGTCGGCCTCCCGGCGGGAGCAGAAGCCGGTTTCGGCGATGTGCTTGTTGACTCGCATGGGTGCCGCGCCGCGTCAGAAGTGGCGCGAATGCTGGCACGGCGCGCCCGGCAAGTCATCCCGGTCGCGGCACCACGGGTTTCGGGTGGACCCGAAGATATGGGGGTCCGGGCCGGTCCGGGTGTCCCCTCTTGGGTTTGCAAGGCGTTGTTCTTCCCAGCGGGTCGCCCCCCCTCGGGATATGGCACGGAAAATGCAGCGCTTTGCCTGCAAGCCAATCCCCCGACTGCGCAGGAGAACACCATGGGCATCGTCATCCCCTTCCCCACCAAGCAGGTCCTGGACGACGAACTGGCCATCCAGCTCTGGGAGCTGGTGATGGCCGGCGACATCGGCAGCACCGAATACCGCCGCCTGGACGCCGAGATCAACCGTCGCCGCGCCGCGCGTTCCCCGGTCGCCAGCGTCGCCATGCCGGCCCGCTGAGCCCACCGCCGTGAGGATCGAAACCCGCTGGGCGCAGCGCGGCCGCGCCCGGCGGCGCCACCGCCATCAGCCCAGCTTCCGGATCCGGAAACTCCGGCCCTTGACCTTGCCCGTGCGCAGCCTGTCCATGGCCTTCTGGACCTGGCTGCGTTCGATGGCGACGTAGGTCCGGGTCGCGAAGCCGGCGATCTTGCCGATCGCCGCGGCGTCGAGGCCGCCGGCGCCGGTAAGCGCGCCGACGACGTCGCCCGGCCGCAGTTTGTCCTGCCGGCCGGCGTCGATCACTAGGGTCTGCATCGCCGGCAGCGGCGGCCGCGCCGGCCGGCGCGACAGGTCGATGCGCTCCCAGCGCACGGCGCCGCCCAGGGCTTCTTCGATCGGGATCACCCGGCGGCGCTCGTCACCCGAGACCAGGGCCAGCGCCATGCCGGCCAGGCCGGCGCGGCCGGTGCGGCCGATGCGATGCGTGTGGATGTCGGCGTCGCTGGCCAGGCCGTGGCTGATCACCAGCGGCAGGCCGGCGATGTCCAGGCCGCGCGCGGCCACGTCGGTGGCTACCAGCACCCGACAGCTGCCATTCGCGAACTGCACCAGCACCTCGTCGCGCTCGCGCTGGTCGAGGTCGCCGTGCAGGGCCAGGGCCGCGAAACCGCGCTGCAGCAGGTCCTCGTGCAGCTGCGCGACGTCGCGGCGGGTATTGCAGAAGACCAGCGCCGATTCCGGCGCCAGGTCACCCAGCAGCAGCGCCACGGCGTCGGCCTTGCGCGGCGCCTCGACCTCGTAGAAGCGCTGCTCGATGGCTTCGCCGGCCGGGTCGGCCACTTCGATCGATGCGGGGTCCCGCTGGTAGCGCGCGCCCAGCTCCCGCACCGCTTCGGGCAGGGTGGCCGAAAACAGCAGGGTCTGGCGCGACGCCGGCGCCTGGCCGAGGATGCCGGCGATGGCGTCGGCGAAGCCCATGTCGAGCATGCGGTCGGCTTCGTCGAGCACCGCCACGCGCAGCCCGTCGAGCTTCAGCGCGCCCTCGTCCATCAGCTCCTGCAGCCGGCCCGGGGTGCCCACCACCACCTGCGGCGGATGCACCAGCGAGGCCAGGTGCGGACGCAGGGGCACGCCGCCGCAGAACACGGACACCTTCAGGTTGGGCAGCTGGCGGCCGAGGCGGCGGATTTCCTTGCCCACTTGGTCGGCCAGCTCACGCGTGGGGCAAAGCACCAGCGCCTGAACGCCCCCGGCCGCGGCATCGACCCGCGCCAGCAGGCCCAGGCCGAAGGCAACGGTCTTGCCGCTTCCGGTCTTCGCCCGCGCGCTGACGTCGCGGCCTTCGAGCAGGGCCGGCAGGCTGGCGGCCTGCACCGGGGTCGGGGTGTCGAACCCCAGGGAGGCCAGGGTTTCCGCCAGGGCGGCGGGCAGCGGGAGGTTTGAGAAGGAAGTCATGGCGCATTCTCGCATGCCGCCGTCGAGCTTCCGCTCAGGGCGAGAGCAGGCTCTGCCAGAAGTGCGCCAGCACCCGCGGCTCCATCAGCACCGTGAACAGCACGCCGTAGGCCGCGCCGGCCAGGTGGGCGCTGTGGTTGATGCGATCGGCCTGCCTGCGTTCGGCGTAGATCGAATAACCCACGTAGAGCAAGGCATAGATGATCGCCGGCACCGGGATCACGTAGACGAAGATCAGCTGCCAGGGCTGCAGCAGGATGAAGGCGAACAGCACCGCCGAAACGGCGCCCGAGGCTCCCAGCGTCGCGTAGTTGGGGTCGTTGCGGTGGCGCAGGTAACTCGGCAGCGCCGACACGACCAGGGCCGACAGGTAAAAACCCACGAAGCCCGCCGGCCCCAGGTACTGCGCGTAGAACCCCTCCATCAGCCGGCCGAAGAAGTACAGCGTGATCATGTTGAACGCCAGGTGCATGACGTCGCCATGCACGAAGCCGTAGGTGATGAACCGGTGGAACTCGCGGCCCCGGGTCACCGCCGGTGGCCACAGCAGCAGCCGCTGCAGCAGCTTGTCATTCTTGAAGGCCAGCCACGACACCAGGCCGGTGACGGCAATGATGCCGATGGTGAAGTTCAGTTCCATGGGAATCCTTTCCGGCGTAGCCTGGTCAATCCTTGCCCAGCTTCATGCGTCCGCCATCGGGCGTGAGCACCTCGCAGCTGCCCGTCCAGGCCGGCTGCTCGCCCGTGCCACCCTGCATGCGCCCTTCGGCAAGCTCACGGAATTCCGCGGCCAGGCCGGCGCGTCCAGCCTCGTCGAGCCGGCACGCCATGCGCATCTCGCCCGGCATCGTCTGGCTGTAGCCGCACAGCCCTTCGTCAAGGCCGGTGATGGCATGTTCGATCACGAAATCGCGCACGAACGGATGCGGCGACTGGTGGCTGGCCGGCACGCAGGCTTCCAGCGCGGCGGCGAACGCCAGGTGCGCTGCAGCCGGATCCGCCGCTGCCACTCCGGCAGCCGGGCTGGCGGGCGCTGCCGGGCCCGCCGTCGCGGCGAGGGCCAGCGGGGAAAGAAGGACAAGACCGGCCAGCAGGCCGGCCCGGGAGTGGCGTGACATGGCGACGCTCCTTTCGATTCGTCGGCGGCAGCATAACGCGGGCGCAGGGGTCACGATTCATCTGCGGGCTGGCAAAGTGGCGGGCATGCGAACGAACCCGCTGCTGCCCGCCCTCCTCCTGGCCCTCGCCCCCGCGACCGGTCTCGCGGCCACCGACCTGGGTGCCTGCCTGGATCGACTGCAAGCCCAGGCCCGCACCGCCGGCATCGGCGAAGCGCTGTTCCGCGAACACACCGCAGGCCTGGAGTCCGACCCGTCGGTGCTCGAAGCCCTGGATTACCAGCCCGAGTTCCGCACGCCGCTCTGGGACTACCTCGCCGGCCTGGTCGACCAGCAGCGCGTGGACGACGGCCGGGCCATGCTGGCCGGGCACGCCGGTCTTCTCGCGCAGATCGAAGACGAGTACGGCGTCGACCCGGCGACGGTGGTGGCCGTATGGGGCGTGGAAAGCGACTACGGCCGCACCTTCGGCAGCAAGTCGCTGCTCCGTTCGCTCGCCACGCTGTCCTGCGCCGGCCGGCGACAGGACTTTTTCCGCGGCGAGCTGTTCGCGGTGCTCAAGCTGATCCAGTCCGGCGACCTGGCGGCCGACAACCTGACCGGCTCCTGGGCCGGCGCCTTCGGGCACACCCAGTTCATGCCGTCGACCTACGCCCGGATCGCAGTGGACGGCGACGGCGACGGCCGGCGCGACCTGGTCGGATCGGTGCCCGATGCGCTCGCGTCGACCGCCAACTACCTCAAGCGCTCGGGCTGGCGGACCGGCCAGGCCTGGGGACATGAAGTGACCCTGCCGGCCGGCTTCGATACTTCGGTGAACGGCCGCACCGCGCGGCGCCCGCTTTCGGCCTGGCGAAGCCGCGGCCTGGTGCGGGCCGACGGCGGCGAACTTCCCGGGGACGACCGCGCCGCCGCGCTGCTGGTGCCCACGGGGGACAAGGGTCCGGCCTTCCTCGTTTTCCGCAACTACGACGCCATCTACTCCTACAACGCCGCGGAGAGTTACGCGCTGGCCATTTCGCTGCTGTCGGACCGGCTGCGCGGCGCCGGCGGGCTCAAGGCCGACTGGCCCACCGAAGATCCGGGCCTGTCCCGCGCCGAGCGGCGCGAGCTGCAGCAATATCTGGTCGACCTGGGCCACGACATTGGAGCGGTCGACGGCATGGTGGGCAAGAAGACCCGTGAAGCCCTGGCCCTGGAACAGGCCCGCCTGGGCCTGCCGGCCGACGGTCGCGCCGGCCAGCGCGTGCTCCGGGCCCTGCGTGCGGATCGCGGCTCGCCTGCACCGTCCGAATGACACACAATCCGACCCGTCCCCCGCGGAGGTTATTCCATGAAGTGGCGAAGCGCTCGACGTAGCAGTAACGTTCAGGACATCCGCGGCCGGCGCGGCGGCGGTGGCATGAAGCTCGGGCTGGGCGGCGTTGCCGCGGTGGTCGTGATCGGCCTGCTGCTGGGCAAGAACCCGATGGAGCTGCTGGGGCTGGTGAACCAGGTCCAGCAGCAGATGCCCGCCGGTCCTGCCGGCCAGGGCGACGCGCCGCCGGTGAACGACGAGGCCTCGCAGTTCGTCGCCAGCATCCTGGGCGAGACCGAGGATGTCTGGGGCGCGATCTTCGAGGCCAGCGGCAGCCAGTACACGCCGGCGCAGCTGGTGCTGTTCAGCGGACAGGTACAGTCGGCCTGTGGCGGCGCCAGCGCGGCGGTGGGTCCCTTTTACTGCCCGGCCGACCAGAAGGTTTATATCGACCTGAGCTTCTTCGACCAGATGGAGCGGCGGCTCGGCGGCGGCGGCGATTTCGCCGAGGCCTACGTCATCGCACACGAAGTCGGCCATCACGTGCAGACGCTCACCGGCATTTCCGGCCGGGTGAATGCCATCCGCCAGCGCGGCGGCAACGTCGAGGGTGCCGAGGGCCCGCTGGTGCGCCAGGAACTGCAGGCGGACTGCTACGCCGGGCTGTGGGCCCACCACGCGCAGCGGCGCCACGCCTGGCTCGAGGACGGCGACCTCGAGGAGGCGATGAACACCGCCACCGCGATCGGCGACGACACCCTGCAGCGCCAAGGCCAGGGCCAGGTGGTGCCCGACTCCTTCACCCACGGCAGCGCGGCGCAGCGGGTCCGCTGGTTCCGCATCGGCTTCGAATCCGGCGACGTGGGCCGCTGCGATACCTTCGCCGCGAGCCAGCTCTGAGCCTTCGGCGCGCCGGCCCCTGCTTCAGGGGTCGGCGTGGGAATCTCCCCATGCCTGCAGGCACGCGTCCTTCTCCAGCCAAAGCTGGTTGAGCCAGGCCTGGAAACGGCGACGGAAGTCGCGGTCGCCGTCGTAGTCGGCACCCACGAAACCGTCCGGAATCGGCCGTTCCACCACGCGCACGCGCACGGTGCGGATCCGGTCGGCGAACAGGTCGGCCAGGCTCGGCTGCGCCCGGTCGTAGTGGACGGTGACGTCCAGCACCCCGTCGAGCGCATCCCCCATCGCACCCAGCACGAAGGCCGCGCCGCCGGCCCTCGGACGCAGCAGGTGCCGGTACGGACTGCCCTGGCTGGCGTGCTTGGCCGGCGTGAAACGCGTGCCTTCGACGAAATTCATGATCGACACCGGCAGGTGCCGGAATTTTTCGCAGGCCCGGCGCGTCACTTCCAGGTCGCGTCCGGCCAGTTCGGGTCGCCGCGCCAGCTGGCTCTTGGTCGCGCGCTGCATGAAGGGGAAGTCGAGCGCCCACCAGCACAGGCCAAGCACCGGCACCCAGATCAGCTGGCGCTTGAGGAAAAACCGCAGCAGCGGGATGCGCCGGTTGAAGATCTTCTGCAGCACCGGGATGTCGACCCAGCTGCGATGGTTGGCCAGCACCAGGTAGTGGCCACCGGGCCGCAGCGATTCGAGGCCTTCGACCACGAAGCGGGTGCGGGTGAAGCCGTCGATCATCGCGCTGTTGACCGCGATCCAGCTTTCGGCGATGCCCGGCAGACGGTGTTCAAGCCAGCGCTGCAGCGCCGGCACCGGCAACAGCTTCACCAGGGCCGCGACGATAAGCAGCGGCCCGTAAACCAGCGTATTGGCGATGAACCCGATAGCCGCCAGCGGCACCCGCAGCGCCGCGGGCAGGTGCAGGAACAGCGAACGGGGTGCCGGCGATTCCGGCCCGGACGACTCAGCCATGGGCCAGGAACAGGAACGGCAGGGTCACCAGACCCAGCATCAGCAGGATGCCCAGAACCGTCGCAAGGGCGCGCAGAGGGTCTTCCCGGAACGCCGACCAGGCGCTGGGAGCACGCCCTTCGGCGATGGCCTCGGCGCGCTCGCGGCGCATGCGCTCGCCGCGCTCGGCCTGGTAGCGGGCCAGGTGTGCGCGGGCGACGGCGACCTGGCTGTCGTCGGGAAGCCACAGGCCGCCTCCGGAGACGCCCCACAGGCTGGGTTTGGTCTCGTAATACTCGATGTGCTGCCCTTCGAGCAGCGAACGGACCTCGTCGGCCTCGTCCTCGGGCACGTTGCGCAGGTTGAGCAGGAGCGTCGGCATCGTCAGTCGCCCTTCGTCGCGCCGGGACCGGCCTGACGCTTCAGGAGAAACTGCACAAGGCCGTCGAGCTGCTGCGCCTGTACCCGGTCGACCACCGGCGCGAATTGCGACAGGTCATCGGGGCTGTAGCCGCCGACGCGATACCACAGCGTTATCCGGGTGCCGCCCTCGTCGGCCGCTGCCAGACGGAACTCCAGGGTGCCGTCCAGGCCCATGCCCTGCAGCGGGCCGAGACCACCGGCCAGGCGCAGCGTCTTGCCCGGATCCACGAACACAACCTCGAGGTGGCGCGCCTGGCGATCACCGTCCCGTTCGCAGAAACAGCCGCCGGCGCGCGCTTCGATGCTGAGGTTTCCGGACTCGCCCCACCAGGTGTGGTCGGCCGGCCACCAGCGGCCCACGTGGTTTACCAGCGCCTCCCAGGTTTCATCCGCCGACGCGGGCACCGACGCGCTGTTCTCAAGCGTGAAACCTTCCGGGCGGCTGTCCTTGACCCCGGCGGCCGCGGTCCACGGCAGCAGGCAGACCAACAGGGCAATCGCGGGCAAACGCATGGTCAATCTCCGGCAGAAGACCGCCATTTAGCCCGCCCCGGGGGCGCGCTGGCAAGCCCGGTTCAGGGCTGCAAGGCGCGCAAGGCGGCAAGGCGTTCGCGCTGCTCCGCGCTGAAGGCGTGTTCGGTCAACAGGCGCTGGCCGTCCGGATCCTGGAGCGCGAGCGCAAGCACCCGAACGCGCACCGGCGTGCCTTCGGGTGGCGCCTTGAGCGCCCAGTCGCTGTCTCCGCGCGGCGTCATCGTGATGGCTTGCCCGCCGCCCGGAACCAGCGGTTCGGCCAGTGGCACGTCAAACACCTGATCGAGCCAGGGATCGCCCCCGCCTTCATTGGCGAAACTTGCCAGCAGCGAAACCCGGGCCACCGTGACCGGGCTGCCGTTGGCCAGCGCCACCTTCACCGCCGGCACCTGCTGGCCGGTAACCGGGTCGGGCCCGTGGCCATAGCTGGCGTGCAGCACTTCAAAGCCCGTCACCGCATCGCGGGAAGCGACCACCTGCGACTCCAGGCGTTCGAGCTCGGCGCGTTCCGCGACGAGCTCCGCGTCCTGCGCCGCACCGGCATCCGGCGTGTCGCTGCCCTGGCAGCCCAGCAGGCCGGCAGCGAGCAGCAGCAAGAGAATGGATCTGAACATGGGGATCTCCGGAACCAGGGGCAAAGACCTTATGCCAGAATCGGGGCCTGTTTTCGTCCGGAACCGCCAATGGCCTCCAGCCTGCTTGCCCTGCTCGACGACATCGCGACCCTGCTCGACGACGTGTCGGTGATGACCAAGGTCGCCACCAAGAAAACCGCCGGTGTGCTGGGCGACGACCTGGCGCTCAATGCCCAGCAGGTTTCCGGGGTGAAGCCGGACCGCGAGCTGCCGGTCGTCTGGGCGGTCTTCAAGGGCTCGGCACGCAACAAGCTGATCCTCGTGCCCGGCGCGCTCGCCATCGCGGCCTTCGAGGCCTGGCTGCGCGGGCGCGGCTGGGACATCCCGATCATCGTCACGCTGATGCTCATCGGCGGCGCCTTCCTGTGTTACGAGGGCGTGGAAAAACTCGCGCACAAGTTCCTGCATTCCCCGGAGGAAGACGAAGCCGAGGTCGCGCGGCTGCTCGAAGCCGCCTCGGACGAAAAGATCGACCTGGTCGCGTTTGAAAAGAACAAGATCAAGGGCGCGATCCGCACCGACTTCATTCTCTCCGCCGAGATCATCGTGCTCACCCTCGGCACGGTGGCCGGCCGGGAATTCAGCGTGCAGATTGGCGTGCTGGTGGCCATTGCCGCGCTGATGACCGTCGGCGTGTATGGCCTGGTCGCGGGCATCGTCAAGCTCGACGACGCCGGCCTGCACCTTAGCAAGCGCCCCGGCAGCGGCGGCATGGGCCAGGCGATCCGCGCCTTTGGTCGCGGCATCCTCTACAGCGCGCCCTGGCTGATGAAGTTCCTGTCGGTGGCCGGCACCGCGGCGATGTTCCTGGTCGGCGGCGGCATCTTCACCCACTCCATCCCGTTCCTGCACCACCTGGCCGAGGCCGTGATCCCCGAAGGTGCGCTGGGCATGCCCGTCACCCTGCTGGTGGACGCCGTGGTCGGCATCCTGGTGGGCATCGTCGTGGTGGCGGCGATCACCGCCTGGGGCAAGCTGCGCGGAAAACCTGCCGCGGCGCACTGAACGCGATCAGCGCACCACGTGCCAGCGGGTCTGGCGGCCAGCCGGGAACGACAGCCGTTCGCCGTCGAAATGGCCGCCCTGCTCCAGCTTCACCTGCACCCAGGTGTCGCCCCATTCGGGCACGGGTGAACGCACGTTGCCTTCGATGGCGTAGGTCGTCGAGGGATGCAGCGGCCATTCGCTGCCTGGCGTACCGCCCTGCTGCGCGTCCCACATGCCGATGGTCGGGCCGGCGGCGTGGCCGAAGAAACCCAGCGGATGGGTGTAGGTACTGGCGGCAAGCCCCTCTTTTTCCACCGCGGCATGGGTGGCGTGCAGGATCTCATCGCCGCTGCGGCCAGTGATGAAGTTCGCAGCCAGCAGGTCCTGCCAGCGGTTGCCCGCGGCCAGGGCCTTGCGCAGTCCTTCGGGGACATCGGTTTCCCCTTCCCGCAGCACGTAGCCCATTTCCTGGGTGTCGGTGCACAGCTTCAGGTAACAGCCGCCGATGTCGGTGTGCAGCACGTCGCCCCGTTCAATGACACCCTCGCTCCCGCAAAAGACGCTGTCGCGGCTGCAGTCGTCGCCGGCGCGCTGGCGGTTGACGTCCGGGTGGAACCAGACGGGCATGCCCAGGGCCTCGAGGCGCCTGCGGATGTACCAGGCCACCTCGTCGGTGTGGGTCTTGCCGGGTTCGATCACCAGGTTGGAGAACGCCTCGGCGATGACGGCGCGGGCCGCCTGCATCGCCGCTGCGTGGTGCTCGCGTTCGGAGGCAAGCCGGGTTTCGGTCCAGCGCACGACGAGGTCCTGCGCCGATACCAGACGGCTTTCGCAGCCCTCCGGAAGCACCGCCAGCAGACGTTGGCGCAGGCCGTGGCTGAGGCCGTCGGCGATGGCCCAGTCACGCGAAACGTTTATGCCAATGCGTTCCGGGTCGCGCGTGGCGATCAGCTGGCCCAGGGCCTGCCATTGTTCATCGAGGTCACCGCCGGCCCAGGCGGACTCGAACGGATCGCCCAGCGGGTAGCGGTTCACCGCCAGCCGTTCGACCGTGCCGTCCGGGCGGCGATGGAAAGCCAGCAGCGTGGTCCGGCGTGCGGCGAAGCTCGGCTGCGGCACCAGCGTGAAGTACACCGGGTCCTCGGCGTACTCGCGCGACAGCACGAGCCACATGTCCAGGTTGGTTTCGGCCATCAGGCGCGGCAGCAGGGTTTCCAGCCGCTCGGCGAGGATCTGGTTTTCGACCTCGATCCGGGCCTCGGGCGCCAGCAGCCTGGGCATGGCCGGCGAGTCCGGGGCTGCCAGCGCGGGCGCAGGCAGGCACAGCAGCAGGGCCAGGCCCAAGGGCTTGCGATTCATGGCGGCGAATTTCCTGTTCGTTCGTTCCCGCCGAGCATACCTTCGGCAGTCACCGTCGCCGGCACTTCCGGCCCATGCAGGCCATCGCGTGACCGGCGCACTATCACCCGCAGCCTCAGGAGGATCCCGTGCACCTTCAGCGAATCGCCGCATTTTCCGAGTCCGGCCGCGGCGGCAACCCCGCCGGCGTGGTCCTGGCCGACGCACTGCCCGACGCCGCCAGCATGCAGGCCCTGGCAGCGGACGTGGGCTACTCGGAAACCGTGTTCGCCGCACCCGCTGGCGATGCCTGGCGTGTACGGTACTTCTCGCCGCTGGCGGAAGTCCCCTTCTGCGGTCACGCGACGATCGCACTGGGAGCCGCCCTGGCCAATCGCGAAGGCGATGGCGTGTACGCGCTGCAACTCAGCCGCGCGCATATCCAGGTCGAGGCGTGGCGCGAACGCGGACGGGTGATGGCGGCGCTGCAGTCGCCGCCCACCCGCAGCCGCCCCGCGGAGCCGGGTTTGGTATCGGAGGCCATGGCTTTGTTCGACCTGGACCAAGGCGATCTCGATCCGTCACTGCCGCCGGGCCTGATGCACGCCGGCGCCGACCATCTCTTGCTCGCTTTGCGGGACCGCCAGCGGCTGGCCAGCATGCGCTACCCCTTCGAGGCAGGTCGCCGGCTGATGCAGGACGCCGGGCTCACCACCATCGCCCTGGTCGTCGCGGAGTCACCGCAGCGCTTCCATGCGCGCAATGCCTTCGCGATTGGCGGCGTCGTCGAGGACCCGGCAACCGGAGCAGCCGCAGCGGCGCTGGGCGGGATGCTGCGCGACCTGGGCTGGCCGCATGGGGGCGCCGTGGACATCCTGCAGGGCCAGGACATGGGCTCGCCCTCGCGGCTGCACGTGCAGGTGGGCCCGGAGCCGGGAGAATCGGTGCGGGTGAGCGGCGAAACCCACCGCATCGATGACTGAAGCCTACTTCTGCAGGAACTCGATCAGCTGCCTGCGCTGGTTCGGCCCCAGCAGGCGCAGCAGCGGCAGCAGCCGGCCAATGACCGCCGGCAGCCTGGGCATCACCTCCTGCACCCGTCCCGCCTGCAGGTGGTCCAGGACCTCGTCCACCCGCACCACTTCGCGCACAGGTGGCGGCGCCGGGGCGGGCGCCGTTGGTGCGGCGACGGTGGCTTGCGTCGGCGCCGGAACGGCCGGCGCGGCTGGCGTTGGCGTCGGCACCGCGACCGGCGGTTCGGGCGCTGGAACGGTTGGGACCGTTTGCTCAGCCACGGGTGCCGGTGCAGGTGGGACAGCGTCGGCCGCCGGAGCCAGCTGAGGCGCCGGCGGCAGCACCGCCAGCCCGGATTCGCGGGCGACATCCAGACGCGCCTGGCAGGCGTCCATGGCCTCGTCCGGCCCCAGGCTGGCATCGGTCAGCGGCGTCAGCACGGCGGCGTGCAGCACCACCGCCACCGGCTCGCCCTCGTGCAGCGGCGGGTTGGCCATCACCTCGGCCTGCAGGCGTTCGACCATCGCGGCGATGCCGGCTTCCTCGCCGCCCGGCAGGCTCAGCGCGAAGCTGCCCAGGCCCACGCGCGCGGCCGTGTCCTCCTTGCGGATGCGGGCGCGCAGCAGGCGCGCCACCTGCAGCACCAGGGCCTCGGCGACGTCACGGCCGTTGTGGAGGAAGAACCGCTGGAAATCCTCTACGTCCAGGCGGACCAGGCAAAGCGCCTGTTCGTGCCGGCGTGCATAGGCCATGTCCTGGCGAAGGCGGTCCATGAAACCGGCCCTGTTGGCCAGGCCGGTCAGGCCGTCGAGCATCACCTGCGACTGCAGCTGGCGGGTGACGCGCTGGTAGGTCGAGTGGGCGCGGGCACGCGCCACCAGGTCGGAGGTGGTGAAGGGCTTGGTGATGAAGTCGGTGGCGCCGAGGTCCAGCGCCTTCATCCGCGCCTTCTCGTCGTTCTCGGCGCCGGTGACCACGATCACCGGCAGGCCCTGGATGCCGGCGTCCTGTGCGCCGCGGATTTCGCGCAGCAGTTCGTAGCCGTCCATGTTGGGCATGTTGAGGTCGGTGAAGACCACCTGGATGCCGGCGTCGCGCCCGACCTGGCTCCAGGCGTCGTGGCCGTCCTCGGCCGTGATGACGTCGAATTCATCGCCGAGCATCTTGTGCGCGGCCTTGCGCATCAGCTTGGAGTCATCCACCACCAGGATGCGGGCCTTGCCCGTGCCCTCGACGCTCATCGGTCGCCCCTGCCCTGCGAGTCCCGGCCCACGTTACCGCAAGCCTGCCTGGCTGCCCAAGATCGGCATCACATTTCAGCCCCGGGCCTCAGTGGCGCCAGTGGAAATCGAGGAGCCCGGTCACCGGCGCGGCGCCCGCTTCCCGGAACAGGCCATCCCCACGGGTCTCGAAACTCACCCGGAGTCGTCCGGCCTGGTGGTCGACTTCGATGACGCCGCTGCCGCTGGGCAGCATGCGCCGTCCGCGCCCCGGGTCGGTTTCTTCGGCCAGGACCACTTCGCCGACGCCGGAACGTGCCTGTTGGGCCGGGTCGCCAAGCGACACCGCGGCATACTCGCCGGACAGGTCCTGCTGCCCTTCGGGCACGTTCAGCACCAGGCGGGCATACAGGCTGTTGTCGGGGTTGGCGAGTTCAAAACTGTAGGCCACCACGTTTTCCGCCACGCGTGCGCGACTGTGCCGGACCTCCGGCGTCCGGAAGGAAAAGGGCTGGCCGTCGACTTCGAAACTGACCTGGTTGCCGCCCAGCAGGGCTTCGCCGGCGGGAGCGGCCAGGCCCTGCGGCGCCACGCTGCCCGCCGCGCCGCCACCGCCACCTGCGGCCTGGGCGCAGCCCACGCCGGCAAGCACCAATCCGAGAAACCAGCGGAGGCGAATGGACATCGTGCACGATCCCAGGCCAGGCCCCGCGGGGCCGCTAATCAGGAACTACGCAGCCCTGCCCCGTGTCCGGCCAGCCGCGCTGGTTGTCGCCGCGATGCGCCGATGCAATGGTTCAGTCCGGGCGCACCTGACGCTTCCGGGCCGCACGCCGGCCGGCCACCAGATAAGCAAGCCCGGCCAGCAGCACGGGCACCGCCGGTACCAGCCACCAGCGTGACCACTCCGGAGCGGATTGGGCGGCAGGCGGCTCCAGCCAGCGCTTGCGCAAGGCCTGCAGTTCGCCGCTCGCCTCCAGTTCGGCGAGGCCGGCATCCAGGCGGGCGACCAGGTCGGGGCGGGCCGGGTTGATGCCGAACGCATAGTCTCTTTCGAGCCAGGCGGGGCTGGCCGGCTCGACGCCCTCCAGTCCCTGCATCGCGATGGCGTAATGGCCGGTGTCCGACGGCAGCAGCGCGAAGTCGGCATCCCCGCGCATCACCTCCACCAGCACCAGGGATTCTTCGTTGACCGGGCGCAGCACGGCGTCGATGCGTTCGTTGATCAGCCATTCCCAGGCCATGCCGCCGAACTGCACGGCAACCCGACGCCCGGCCAGTTGCTGCGGATCCTCGATCCATTCGCCGCCCCGGCCGAAGAGCAGGTGACCGCGACGCATGAAGGGCTTGCTGAAGAGGAACCGCTGCTGGCGGTCGGCCGAGTTGAACATCGGCACGACGTCCAGGTCCCCGCGCTCGAGCCGCTCGAGGGTGCGGCTCCACTCGCCAAACTCGAAGGCGAGTTCCAGCTGCTGCGATTGCGCGACAGCGCGCAGCACGCCGACATCGAACCCGGCCGCTTCGCCGTCCACATCCAGATAATGGTGCGGCGGGTAGTGCGGATCGCCGCCGACCCGCACCGGGGCGACATCCCGGGCCAGGGCGGACACAGCCACCACGCACAGCGCGCAGGCGAACGCCGCAGCAGCCACGGACTTCAGACGCATGCCAGCACGGCTCCCTTACAAGCCGCCTGTTCATCCACGATTGATTTTCCCGCCGATGCGGGCCTCGTCCCTTTGGGCGGCGAAATCGCCTGATTCGTGCATTCCATCGGCCAGAAGCCCCTTCGGCGGTGGCTTGATCATAGGGCACCGCGACGGCCATGCAAGCCGGTGGCGGCGGGCCGGGTTTGGTCTAGACTCAAGCCGTTCGCTTCCCCCCGTAGCCAAGGAGGTTGCAATGGCCAGTTCCGCCCGCAAGTCCCCTGCCCGCAAACCGGCGGCGAAAAAAGCCCCGGCGAAGAAGAAGGCAGCCAGCAAGGCCGCCGCCAGGAAGTCCGCCACGAAGAAGACTGCTGCCAGCAAGCCCGCCGCGAAGAAGTCCGCTGCGAAGAAGTCTGTCGCGAAGAAGCCGGCTGCGAAGAAGGCAGTCGCCAAGAAATCGGTTGCAAAGAAGGCTGTCGCGAAGAAGTCCGCTGCGAAAAAGCCTGTCGCGAAAAAATCCTCTTCGAAGAAATCTGCTGCGAAGAAGCCGGCTGCGAAGAAGTCAGTCGCCAAGAAGTCGGCTGCAAGGAAAACCGCCGCGAAGAAGTCCGTCGCGAAAAAGCCGGCTGCGAAGAAGGCAGTTGCCAGGAGGCCGGCCGCAAAAAAGGCCGTCACGAAGAAGTCGGCCGCGAAGAAGCCCGTCGCCAGGAAAACACCGGCCAGCAAGTCCACCGCGAGCCCGCCGTCCGCGCGCAAGGCCGCCGCACGCGGGGCGCGCAAGCCCGTTGCGGCGAAGGTTCCGGCGCCGAAGACGGCCAGCGCGACCCCTGTGGCCGCCGCAGCCGCCCTGGCACCCGCGCTACCGGTGGCCGCCGCGGCCAGCAACGAAAGCAGCAAGGGGCCCATGCAGGCACGCTCGCAAAAGGCACACATCCCGCTGCAGCGGGAGCTTCCGGGACCACACGGATCGAAGTTCCAGCCCAACAACGGGCACCGGTACATGCACCGCAAGATCCCGCGCTGAGGCCGGGCGCCGGGCGGCATCGGCCGCCCGGCGCGCCACGCGGCGCCATTTATGGTGAGATGGCGGCATGGCCTTTCGTCCCCGTTACCTTCCCCGGCTCACCTATCCTTTCCGCGTCCTGGGCATGAGCCTGGCGGCCCTGCCGATCGGCGTGGTGCTGCACGACCTGCAGGCCGGCTGGTTGCCCTGGGCCTGGCTGGTCCTGAGCTGCGGGATCTGGCCGCACCTGGCCTATGTCTGGGCGCGCCGCAGCGCCGATCCCTACGCCGCGGAAGCGCGTAATTTCCTGGTCGACTCGATCCTGGCCGGCAGCTGGGTGCCGATGATGCACTTCAACCTGCTGCCTTCGGCCGTGCTGGTCACGGTGGTGACCGCCGACAAGGTCAACTCCGGCATTCCCGGGCTGTGGCTGCGCGCCCTGCCCGCGATGCTGCTGTCGATGCTGCTGGTCGGGCTGGCCACCGGATTCGAGGTGGACCTGCCCAGCCGCACGGCGGTCGTGCTGGCCTGCCTGCCGATCATGATGATCCACACCCTGGCCGTCAGCGCCAACATCTACCGGCTGATGCGGCGCGTGCAGGCCCAGAACGTCCAGCTCGAAGAAGTAAACCGGCGCGACGGCCTCACCGGTCTCGACAGCCGCGGCCATTGGGAAGACCAGGCCCGACGCCTCCTGCAGAGGCATCGCGGCGAGGACGCGCCGGCAAGCCTGCTGCTGCTCGACATCGACCACTTCAAACGCATCAACGACCGCCACGGCCACGGCGTCGGCGACGACGTGCTGCGGGCGCTGGCCGGGCGCATGCGGGAGTCGCTTCCGCCTGATGGCATCCGCGGAAGACTGGGCGGCGACGAGTTCGTCGTGGCCCTGCCGCTCCGTCCGGACGAAGCCCTGGCGCAGGCGGAACGATTGCGTGCGGCGGTGCAGTCGCTGTCGTTCCCGGGGCAGCCCGATCTGGAAATTTCGATCAGCGTCGGCCTGGCATCCCCGCCCGCCACCGGCGACCTGCGTGCGTGGCTGGAAGCCGCCGATGCCGCCCTTTACCGCGCCAAGCACGGCGGACGGAACCGGACCGAACACCTGACGCCCGAGGTGGCCGGCTCGCCGTCCTGAGTTTCGGCCCGGCCCCTGTCGCCGGCAATTGCACTACGATTGGGGCTTCCTGCTGCCCACGGAGCCTGCCATGACGCGCCGCCTGCCCCTTCTCGCCGCTGCGACCGCCCTCGCCCTGGGCCTCATCGCCTGCCAGCCCGCCGTGGAAGCCCCGCAACCGGAAGCTGGCGCCGCTGCCGGTGCCGAAGGGACGTCCTCCGATACCGACATCGCGGCCAAGGTGAACGCCTACGCCGAGGTGCCGCTGACGGCCGACCTGTCACACCTGTCCGACGGTGACCGCGACGCCATCCGCCTGCTGCTCCAGGCCGGCGAAATCATGGATGCCCTGTTCTGGGAGCAGGTCTACGGCGACAAGGACACGCTGCTGGCCGGCATCGACGACAAGGCCACCCGTCGCTTCGTCGAGATCAACTACGGACCCTGGGACCGGCTGGACGGCGACAAGCCCTTCGTGGAGGGCGTTGGCCCGCGTCCGCCGGGGGCGCGTTTCTATCCGCAGGACATGGACAAGCAGGAGTTCGAAGCGGCCGACCTGCCCGACAAGGACGGGCTGTACACCCTGGTGCGCCGAAACGAGGCGGGTAAGCTGATCGTCGTTCCGTATCACGTCGAGTGGGCCGAAAAACTCGGCAAGGCCGCGGACCTGCTGCGCCAGGCCGCCGAGGTCGCCAGCGACGAGGGCTTCCGCACCTACCTGCGCCTGCGCGCCGATGCGCTGGTGTCGGGCGACTACCAGCCCAGCGACATGGCCTGGATGGACATGAAGACCAGCCCCATCGACGTCGTTATCGGCCCGATCGAGAGCTACCAGGACGCGCTGTTCGGCACCAAGACGGCCTTCGAGGCCTTCGTGCTGGTGCGCGACATCGAATGGAGCGAACGCCTGGCGAAATTCGCCGCCCACCTGCCGGCGCTGCAGCGCGGCCTGCCGGTGGACGAGGCCTACAAGGCGGAGATGCCCGGCACCGATGCCGACCTCAACGCCTACGACGCCATCTTCTACGGCGGCGACGCCAACTCCGGCGCCAAGACCATCGCCATCAACCTGCCCAATGACGAAGAGGTGCAGCTGGCCAAGGGTTCGCGCCGCCTGCAGCTCAAGAACGCGATGCGCGCGAAGTTCGACCGAATCCTGGTGCCGATCAGCGACGAACTGATCGCCGACGACCAGCAGGCCAACATCACCTTCGACGCCTTCTTCGAGAACGTGATGTTCCACGAAGTCGCGCACGGCCTGGGCATCAAGAACACCCTCGACGGCGAAGGCACCGTGCGCGAAGCGCTGACCGACCTCACCAGCGCCTACGAAGAAGGCAAGGCCGACATCCTGGGCCTGTACATGATCGGCGCGCTGGGCGACATGGGCGAGCTGGACAAGCAAAAGCGCATGGACAACTACGTCACCTTCCTTGCCGGCATCTTCCGCTCGGTGCGCTTCGGCGCTTCCAGCGCGCACGGCAAGGCCAACATGCTGGCCTTCAATTGGCTTGAACGCGAAGGCGCCTTCAGCCGCGACCCGGACACCGGCAAGTACCGCGTGGATTACGAGCGCATGGAAGCCGCGGTGGATTCGCTGTCGGCGAAGATCCTCACCCTGCAGGGCGACGGCGATTACGAAGGCGCCAAGGCGCTGCTCGAGGAACAGGGCCTGATCGGACCACAGCTGCAGTCCGACCTCGACCGCGTGCAGGCCGCCGGCATCCCGGTGGACATCGTGTTCAAGCAGGGGCCGGCGGTGCTGGGGCTGTAAATCCCGCTCGTGCTGGCGGAGTTCGATCGCGCACTTCGTAGTCTCCGGGCAGAGACCCGGAGCCAGCGCATGTTCTTATCCCGAGCCACCGCCTGCCTGTTCGCCCTGCTGCCCGCGCTGGCCGGAGCCGAGGACAGCGCGACCCTGTGGCGGCAGTCGCCGCCGCCGTTCGAGGTGTATGACGAGGGGCTCGCCGGACCGGGAGGCAATGGCCGGGCCACCCGCCCGTTGGCCGAAGCCGGCCAATGGCAGTGGTACCTGCCCCCCGTCCAGCCAGACGAGGCCCGCAACCATGCCCTTGCCGTGGCAGCGCGCCATACGGCGGAACGGCTCAGGCGCCTGGGTCTTCGCGCCCCGGTGCTGACGATCCACGAGGACCACTACCCGCTGTACCTCGTGAAGAGCCTGGGCAGCTCCGCGGCGCACTACGGCCCGGGCTACCGCGAGTTCGGCGACATCGAGCGGGAGCGCCTAAGGACCGACGACTGGGACTGGGCGGTGGTGGTGGGAGAAGACGGCGCGTTCGGCAAGGACTTCGGCATCTACCCGGAAAAGGGTGCGCTCTCGGTGGGTCACGAATTGTTCCACGGCATCCAGCGTGCCTACCCCGCCTGGAGCACGCATGCGCGTGGCCAACGCCACGATGGCCAATGGGTGACCGAAGCCCTGCCCGATGCGCTGGGCCTGTGGACCATCAAGGACCTTTCGCTCTGGGGCAGCCCTCCGTTCGACTGGCGTCGGCGCTTCGCCAGCGGCAGCCAACGCTTCGGCAAGGTCCTCGGGATGCGGCCCTACGACTATCCCCTGGACGTGCGGACCGCGCCGACCCGCATGGAGATCTATGCCCAGGGGGTCCGGCCGGACCAGCGGGCGCTCATGACGTCCTACATGAGCAGCTCCTTCTGGCGCTACGTGTTCGAGGCCTCGCTGCCCGGGGACCGGGCCTGGCGCCCGCTCGTCCCCGCGCTCGACGACGGCCCCGTGGCAGGCGCGGCCCGGAACCTGCGCGAGGAAAGCACGCTCTGGGCCGACCGCAGCCTTCGCCGGCACCACCCCGTCTGGCGGCGCGGACTGTACGACGCGCTGCCGGCCTTCATCGCCTGGTGGGTCCAGTTCCCGGACGAGGTGATGCGCAGCCGTCGCGGCGAATTCGCCCACGAGCGCTGGATTGGCCACGCCTTCAGCGACGGCTGCCCGCTGGTCGAGCTGGACGAGTCCACGCCCACGGTGAAGCTCGACATCAGCATCAGGTACCTGGCCGCGCGCTGCGTCCGGGTCAAGTGGACGGGGGCGACGATGGGGCGCAGCGGCTGGCCGGCGGCTTCACTGGCCGTGACCTACCGCAATCCGCTGGAGTCGCAGCCGGGTCACGTGCAGAACCAGGATCGCCCATTGAAGGCGCTTGAGGATTTCCATCTCGGGATGCACGGCGTGAACCTCGGCAAGCCGCAGGTCATCCGCGATCCGGCGACGGGAAAACCCAGCCTGCTGTGGACCGGACTGGCGCTGGATCCCCTCAATGGCGTGAGCACAAACGGCGAGGCGGTTTTGACGTTCACCAACGTCGCCCGCAAGCCGCTCGAGACCTCGGCCTTCGGTTACGACATCGTGCTTGGCATGGCCAGCGCGACTTCGCAGGGCAATCTTGTGAAGCCCGCGGAACCAAAGCAAAACAAACCGGCCTCGGCCGTGACGGTCGCCCCGCGGCGTCGCGCCCTGCCCGCCCAGGCTCCGAACGTCGCGCAGGGCGAATCGATGTCCGTGGAAACCACGCCGTCGCCGCTGGCGGCGCGCGATGACTGCCTCAATGCCACCGCCAAGATCGCCGGCGGCGGCGCCCAGGCAGGCACGCCGTCGAAAAGGACTTCCGTCTCACCCGAACTGGCCGGCATCTGCCTGGGCATGACCGCCGGCGCCAGCCGCGACGACATCCAGCCACCGCGCGAGCCGGAAGTGACACTGGACCTGCCGCACGTCCCGGTGGGCCACACCGGCCCCATCGACGGCGCCCGCGCCCGGGTCGCCTGGCGCGACCCGGCGCTGGGCAGGAACGACTTCGTCAGCGCACGCACGCGCGACGTGCAGGTGGACATCCGCGAATCGACCGCCGGCACCGTGGCCGGAAGCTACCGGGCGCGATTCGACGCGAAGAAGGATGACGTGGCCGGCGAAGTCAGCGGCGAATTCACCGTCTGGCGGGCGGTCTCGCACGAGCGCCTGCCGCCCGTGGACGCCCTGGACCTGGTCTCCAGCGACATGCTGCTGATGGTCGCGAACACGGGCGGAAGCCTGGACGAGCTGCGCGAACGCATGCAACGCAACCTTCCGACGGCCCGTCAGCAGCGCCCCGCGGCCACCGCGGTCGCGGCGCACGGGCCCTGCCCATTGGATTGCGACGCCTTCCGTGCCGGCCAGGTCAGTGATTCCTGCCGGGCCACCTTCGCGGCGACCTATGCGGCCTGCCCCGCGGAAGGCGCCACTCCCCGCGCCGAGATCGAGGCGCTGACCCGCTGGATGATGCGCGAGATGCTGGAACCGGACCGGAGCGAGATGGTGCGCGACACCGTGGACTCGGTGATGCGCATGCCGCCGGCGGTGCGTGAGGATTGGGTGCAACGCCTGCGCAAGCAGAGGGCCGCGCAGGGCGGCTGAGCTCAACGCAGCTGGCTGTCCTTGCTGCCGCGACGGTTGTAGCCGCCGCTGGCGCGCTGTTCGCGGTCCAGGGCTTCCTGGCACTGCACGCACAGCCGGACGCCCGGCAGCGCCTTGCGGCGGGCCTCCGGGATCGCGACGTCGCACTCCTCGCAGTGTTCCAGACTTGGGCCCTTGGGCAGCTGGCTGCGTGCACGCTTGATCGCGTCCTTTACGGTCGCGTCTATCTGGTCCTGTACGGCGCCGTCGCCGGCCCAACCGGTAGCCATGGCAATCTCCTCTGGGCCGCGATTATCGCCCGCAGCCAGCGATGGAAGATTAACCCGGGCTGTTTCAGCCCCCGCAGCCGCCGCAGCAAACCGAAGGGCGCGGGCGAATGGCACCGGCTTCGACCGGATAGCCCGCTTCCGCCAGCAGTCCGGCCAGCTCGCCGGTGGTGAGCTGCGCCGCCACCCGGATGCCCGGCTGCAGTGGATCCATGTCCACCAGCGCCGCCGGATCCACGTCGCACAGCACCTTGCGTACGACCGCCAGGTCCACGCCCGGCTGCTGAAGCACGACATCAAATTCCATGAATGACTCCCGTCGATGGCCCATGGGCCTCAAGGTGAGCAGATTGGCGTGCGCGCACGCCTGCCGCCCTGACGCGGGTCAAGCCGGAATGCACCGGACCCCGGGATTAATTAACATCGGGCAACGACCCCGATCCCTGGCCCCGCCCCCTTGAGCGTCGCCTGCCGAAGGACCGCACCCCTGCATGCCCTCGTTGCCCGGACCCTGCGGGCGGCCGCGTGGTGCCTGGGCCTGCTGCTGGCTGGCGTCGCCGGTGCCACGGTGCCGCCCGCCACGCTGGACGCCGGCGTGCACGAGCTGGACCTGCTGCCGCACCTGGCGGTGCTCGAGGATCCCGACCAGGGCCTGCAACTGGCCGACGTGCTGAACGGAAGCGCCGCCAGCCGGTTCACGCCACTCGGCGACCGAACCGCCAGCTTCGGCTACAGCGATTCCGCCTGGTGGCTGCGTGCCCGCGTGGCGAACACCTCGGGCCAGCCCCGGGACCTGGTGCTGCGCCAGAGCTATGTTCTGCTCGACTATTTCGACCTCTACCTGGTCGACCAGGGACGCGTGCTGCGGCACTGGACCACCGGCGACACGCTGCCCTATTCGACCCGCCCCATCCCCCATCGCGACTACCTGTTCCCGCTCACGATGGAGCCCGGGCAGACGCTCTCGATCTACCTGCGTGCCCACTCCGAGGGCCCGGTGAACGCGGCGCTGGTCCTGTACGGACCCGAGGCGCTGGGACTGCTGCCGCACACCTGGCTGACGCAGTATGGGTTCCAGATCGGCACGATCTTCGAGTTCGTGCTGCTGTCGGTCGCGCTGGGCATCCGCGTCAAGGAAATCCGCCAGCAAAGCCGCACCGACAGCCTCACCGGCCTGGCCAACCGCAGCCGCTACGACGAACTGGTCGGACATGCTTTCGCCCAGGCCGAAGCGAGCGGATCCACGCTGGGCCTGCTGGTAATCGACGTCGACCACTTCAAGCAGGTCAACGACGCGCACGGACATGCGATCGGCGACCGCGTGCTCGAGGGCGTGGCCGAATCGCTGCGCCGGCACCTGCCGCCCCAGGCCGTGGCCAGTCGCTACGGCGGCGAAGAATTCGTGGTACTGGTGCCACGCACCGACGACGCGGCGCTGATGAGGCTGGCAGAGGAACTCCGGCGGGCGGTCGCCGCGGGTTCGCCCGGCATTCCGGTGACCGCCAGCATCGGCTTCGCCAGCACCGCCGGGCAGGCCTTCACCGACCCGCGCGGACTGTTCCGGGCCGCCGACGAAGCGCTGTACGCAGCCAAACGCATCGGGCGCAACCGCGTGGTGGGCTGGAATCAGCCTCCGTCGGATTATTTGTCGGCGCGCCCCACGGCGGTCGGGTAACCCAGCGCCACCCAGCCGCCGATGCCTTCCCAGAGCACCGCGGTGTTGGTGAAGCCTTCCTCGCGCAGGAACTTGTTCACCGAATCGGCGGCAGCGCGCGGACACTCGCAGTAGCTAATGATCCAGGTGCCGTCGCGCGGCAGGGCCGAGATCACTTCCCCGGGATTGCTGTAGTAGGGAATCGGCACCGCGCCTTCGATGTGGGCGATCTGCCACATCGACGCGACGCGGGTGTCGAGCAGCACCAGCCGGCGTTTTTCCTTGAGGATGCGGTCGAGGTCGGCGGCCGTGATGTAGTGGCCGTTCTTGAACTCGAATTCCGGCGCGGCGGCTTCCGGATTGAGCACGGCGTCGGCGAGCGCAGGCGGCGGCACCAGCGGCCGTGGATCGCTGTTCCAGCCGGTGGCGCGGCTGCGCAGGAAGGCAGTGACGTCGTCCATCTGCGTCGGCGACAGCGTGCCGGCGAAGCTTTCCATCGGGGTGCCGTCGCGGCCGTGTTCGATGGCGTAGCGCAGGAAGTTGTCCGGCGTGGTGGCCAGCATCGCCGGATTGCCCAGCGCAGTCGCGGTAACGCCCTCGCCCTCGTCGCCGTGGCAGCTGGCGCAGTGCTGCGCGTACACGCCGGCGCCGGCTTCGGCATTGCCAGCCACGCGGTCGCTGCCGACGCGGATCGGTTCCGGGCTACCGCCCTGCTCATGCAGCCACAAGACCATGCGCCGGACTTCGTCCAGGCTCATCGGGCCGCCGATCTCATCGAGATACCCGCCCATCGGCGTTCCGGGACGGCCATACGCGATGGACTCGCGCAGCAGCCAGGGAAAGGCGGTGCGCAGCAGAGAGTCCGACTTCAGCGACGGCGCGTGGTCGTTGGCGTGGCCGGCGCGGTCCGGACCATGGCAGAGCGCGCAGTAGCGCTGGTAGTCGGCTTCCGCGGCGGCGGCCTCTTCGGGCGCCAGTTTGGGGATGGGCCGCGGCTCGGCGGCATGGGCCAGCGCCGGCGACAGCAGGGTCGCCAGCAACACCATGAGGATCGATCTGCTCATGCCACGCGCTCGCTTGTGCCGGGACGGGCCCTTACTTTGCCACAGGTCCCGGCAGTCACCACCGCAGCCGCGCCGAGGAGCGCGGGGAGCCGGTCAGGCTGGCTTCGTCGCGTGCCAGGCCGCCAGCAACTCCGCCTCGCGCTCCCGGGAGATGCCTGCGCGCACCTCGGCCTGGCGCTCCGCCGGCAGCGCGCGGTACCAGGCCAGCAGGTCGGCGATCGTGGTGGCCAGGGGCCGGAAGCTCAGCCCGGCGGCGATGGCGCGGGCATTGCTGACCGTGCCGTAGCCCGAATACGGCGAGCCGGCGCGCGGCACCCAAATCGGCAGCGACACCTCGTTCTTCTCGATGAACTCCAGCGGCACGTGGGTGAAGCTGGCCGGGCCACCGGTGACCGCATGGCAGCCGTGCACGGCGGCGTCCATCGTCAGCGTGTAGTCGGGACCGCAGGCATTGAAGGTGCCCGTGGTGCCATTTTCGGCGAGGCGGATCATCCACTCGCCGAGGTCACGCCCGTCGATGATCTGGATCGGGTCCTCACCGTCGCCCGGCACCAGGATCTCCCCGCCTTCGGCGACGCGCCTGGGCCAATAGGTGAACCGGTCGGTTTCGTCGCGCGGCCCGACGATGTAACCGGGGCGAACGATGGTGACGTTCTTGCCGAACTGCTTGTGTGCCTCGGCTTCGCTGAGCGCCTTGAGCTGGCCGTAGAGCTCCATGTTGGCGCGCATCGTTTCCCAGGTTTCGGCCATGGCGTCCTTGCCGGTGTACTGCGCCAGCGCGGAGTTCTCGTCGATGCCGTGCTTGCTGCCGTCGGCATAAACCGAGATCGTCGAAATGAACAGGTAATGCCCGACGTTGCCGGCCAGCACCTTGCCGGCGTCACGCACCCAGTACGGCAGGCTGGTGGGGTTGTCGATGCATACGTCCCACTTGCGACCTTCGAGCGACTTGAGGTCGCCGGTAGTGCGGTCGCCGGAAAGCTGCTCGACCTGGTCCGCCCACTCCAGCGCCGGGCGCTTGCCGCGGTTGAAGGTGGTCACCTTGTGGCCCCGCGCCAGTGCATAGGCGACCTGGAAGGGCCCGGTGAAGCCGGTGCCACCCAGGATCAGGATGTTGAGCGGTTTGGCCACCTGCGGGATGCCGGCCACCGCGGCCTGCGCAGCGGCGAAGGACGGCAGGGCGGCACCGGCGGCCGCAAGGGCCCCGAGCTTGAGCAGGTCGCGACGGGTGGTCATGGGAGTTCCCCTGATGGTGGGCGTGGCGTCAGTGCGCACAGTGGCAGGGCATGGCCCCCGGTGCACATGGCGAAAGTTGGGGGCTGCGCGAGCCCGGGACTACACTGGCCGCCGGTCATCGGGCGAGCCCGCGATGCACGATTCCCCTGTCGAGGAAGCCGCCTTGCGGAAGCCGCGTAGCCACGGCGGCCCTGCCTTCGTACGCCTGCTGGGTGCCCTGCCCGATGTGGCCACGGCCTGCTTCTTCGCGGTGCTGTGGCTGGCGCCGCAGATGCTCTGGCCCCAGGCCCTGCGTACCGGGCTGCTGATGATGCTGGTCGAATTCATCCTGGTGCATGCGGCCGGCATGCTGGGCGGCATCGTGCTGGCGCGGGACGCCGGAACGGCCCGGCGCTGGAAACCGGTACTTGGCGTGGGCGTGCTGTATCTGGTCTTCATCGCCGCCTGGGCCTGGCAGTTCCAGGCCTGGTGGCCGCTGCTGGCGCTGGCCTGGCTGCTCGCCGGCAAGGTCGCCCTGGTGATCCGGCCCATGCCGGACGCGGACAGGCGTCACCAGCTGGCCTCGGACTGGGCGATCGGCGTGATGGCCTACCTGGCCGGCGCGGCCATCACCACCCTGCTGCCGATCCCCCGCCTGGGCCTGACCCGTGACGTCGTCGGCGCCGCCGAGCTGCCCGGCACGAGCGGACTGTGGGTGACGCACCCGCAGTCCGTCGTGGCCTTCAGCGTCTTCTACTTCAGCGTGCTCGCGCTTGTGAAGCTGCTGGGCTGGCGGCTGCCGGCGAGCCAGCTTCCCGCCGCAGGCAGCCGCTAGTCTCCGGGGTTTCAGCCGTGCCGGGCCATCCCTGGCCCCATCGAGGCCTTATCCAAGGCGGCTGATGATGGCCTGGTTGAAGGCCGGGAGATCGTCGGGCTTGCGGCTTGTGATCAGGTTGTCGTCGACGACGACGTCCTTGTCCTGCCAGCGGCCGCCGGCGTTCTCGACATCGGTGCGCACCGAGGGCCAGGACGTCAGGTCGCGGCCCTTGGCGATGCCGGTTTCGGCGAGCAGCCAGGGCGCGTGGCAGATCGCCGCGATGGTTTTCTTGTCGGCGTCGAAGCTGCGGACGAAATCGAGCGCAGCCTTGTCGGTGCGCAGCTGGTCGGGGTTGATCACGCCGCCGGGCAGCACCAGGGCGTCGTAGTCCTCGGCCCTGGCACTGGACAGCTTGACGTCCACGTCGACCGATTCGCCCCAGTCCTTGCCCTTCCAGCCTCGGATGCTGCCCGACTCGGGCGACACCACGTCGACGGTGAACCCGGCGGCCTTGAGCTTCTCGCGTGGCTCCATCAGCTCGGATTGCTCGAAGCCATTCGTGGCGAGTATCGCGATGCGCTTGTTCTTGCTCATGCGTGGGCTCCTCGAACTTTGGGGGGAGCCCGAGTATCGCGCCGCGTGTATTGCCATGAAGTGAATCCGCACCGGTGCGCGGCAAGCGCAGGTTCAGCGGGCCAGGCAGCGGCGGTAGCGATCGTAGACGCGGTTTGCGAACCAGGCGGTGCTCAGTTCGCGCGTTATCTTCGGGCTTTCCAGCCTTATGCCCGGCAGCATTTCCCGCGGCAGCGGCTTGCCGGCGCGGCTCTCGGCAATCGCGTACACCTGCCGGAACAGTGCGCTGTCGCTGAACCCGAGGCGATTGCCCTGCCCCAGCGACCGGCGGATCGCCCGCGCATCCATGCCCAACTGGCCCGCGAGCTGCCGCAGCGCAGCTTCCGTTTCCCCGGGTTCGTCCAGCGGGGCGCCGGGGTTGAGCAGGTCGCCATCAAGCGCGAGTTTGCGGCCCGTCGCCACGGCAACCGCATTCTGGAAGGCCGCGTTGCGACTGGCGTACCAGCCGGCGTTGTAGTCCGCGAATCGATGCACCTTGCGGACATAGGGCGTCTGGTAGCCGAGCAGGTGGGCAATGCCGAAATACATGCCGCCGCGGCGCGTAAATACTTCGCGCCGGATGCTGCCCTGGACCTCGTAGGGATAGTCGCGGGCATTCTCCTCGGCGAACGGGATCGACACCTGCATCGGGCCTCCGGTCTGCACGGGGTTCCAGTTCTCGAACAGGCGCTTGCCCAGCGGCACCCGACCGACCAGATCCTCATACACCTCGCTGAGCTCGCGCTCGGTGCGCACGACCGCCAGCCGGTCGGCGTAGCTGCGGCCGTCGCTGGAGGGCAGCTTCAGCGCGGCATTCAAGGCAAACAGCGGGATGTGTTTGGCCTTGGCGCGGCGCTCGAGCTCGGCGCGGGAAACCCTGGCCAGGTTCGGCACGACCGGATCGGCGACGTAGCCCGATTCCTGCTCCAGCACGGCCAGCACCGAGCAGATGTTCTCCGGGTTGGCCGGGATGCGCTGCGCCCGCAGGGCCACGGCGATATCGGTGGCCCAGCCCTGCCGGTCGGCCACGTCCGCCGGGATGCGGCGGGCGACGTCGGCCCGCACCTGATCGACCGAAGGCCCCTTCGGCGCCGTGGCGCAGGCGCCCAGCATGACTAGCAGGACAACCCATGACGCGACGCGCAAGGCGGAGACCGGGCGCATGATCAGCCCGCCTGCCGAAGGGCGATCACGCCCATGACCATCGAATAGCAAAACATGAACGCCGCGAAGGCCCAGGTGAGATACGTCCAGCCATTCGGCCGCATGCCCGCCCGCACCCGCATCCAGGTCAGCGGCAGGAAAACGAACAACAGCGCGCAGGCCGGCAGGAAATAATAGAGCGAAGGATGCATGTTCATCGGCCGGCGCGCGGACTCAGGAATGCGCCAGCACGTAGTCCAGCGCCGCCCGCACCGCGGCGACCTGGGCGTCATTGCACTCTTCGGGCGTGGCGCGCGGGCTGTCGGGATACACCTCGGTGGTGCTCCGGTATTTCGCACGCGTGACGCCGGCGCACAGGCCCAGTTCGCGGCAGGGGTAGTTGATCACGCCTGGTGCGACGACTTTCGACCCGATGATCTCGCCCTTGCCGTCGGCCGGCGCGATATGGGTCACCTTCTCCACCGCCGCGATGATCGCGGCCTGGAAGTCCGGCTGCGGGTCTTCGGTGTCGCCGACCAGGTAGAAACCGTCCGGAATGCCTTCTTCCTCGAATGACTTGCCGTCGCGGGCCGACTTCGCGGGCCGGAACTCGGATTCGTCGCTGTCGGTGGTTTCATGCAGGTCGATGTGCAGCACGAACCGGTCGCCGAAAGGCTGCACCAGCCGCATCAGGGCATCGGATTCCGCGCAGGGGCTATTGGGCACGAAATTGCGGTTCGGATCGATGGCCAGCGGATTCCAGCGCTGGATGCGCTCGTAGGCCCAGGCGCTGACGCAGGGCACGACCAGCACGTTGATGCGGCCGTCGTAGTCGGCCAGGTTCTGTTCGACGAACTGCAGCGCGCCGTGAACGCCGCTGGTTTCGTAGCCGTGCACGCCGCCGGTGACCAGCGCCAGCGGCAAGGACTCATCCCACTGCTTGCTGCGCAGCGCATGCATCGGATAGCTGCCGTCGGGCGCGTGGTCGATCACCGCGTAGTCAACGACATCGACACGGGGACGCAGCGCCTCGATGCGGGTGAGCACGTCTTCGGCATAACTGCGGCTCGGACGCCGGGCGGCGCGCCAGGCCGCGCGCTCTTCGTCGCTCCAGGGCTGGCCCGGGGTACCGATGGGATAAAAACGGGGGGTCGTCACGAGGGTGGTCACCGTGGGTCGGGATGGCGGCCCACTTTATCACCGGGGCGGCGGCGGCTCCGTGAGGTTGCGGGATACCACGTGGACCAGGATCAGCGAACCCTTCTTGAGCTCACCGTACCGGGATCAGCGGCCATCGAGATACGCCTTCAGTGCCTGGACTTCCGCGTCGCTCATGACGCTGAAGCGGAACGCCGACACGCCGCTCATCAATCCCGTCGCCGACGGGCCGCCTGCAGCGACCTCGCCGGTGCGCATCAGGCGGGCAAACTGCTCGTCCGTATAGGCCTTGGCGACGACCAGGGACGGTGCGGCACCGGGATCACCGAAGCCGTTGAGATCCCAGCCGTGGCATTCGCTGCAGCTGGTCATCGCCAGGTGCCGGCCAAGGGCCACCGGCTCGACAGGGGGTTCGGGGGCCGGCTGGTTGCCCGGCGTAGGCCGCATGTCGCCCATCCAGGGATGGCTGCCATCGGCCAGGGACGCGGCCAGGGCCGGCGACCAGGTCGAGGCCTCCTCCGATCCGTTGGCCACCTCGGGCAACGAGCGCATCCAGGCGACGATGTCGCGCACCTCGCGGTGGCTCAGGTGCTGGAAGGCCTGGATCGGCATGCCGAAGGGTACGTGGCCGTCGTGGGTGCGGCCTTCGTGCAGCAGTGCCGCCAGGCCTTCGTCGGTGTACAGGTGCCGGCGCGTGCTGAGGTTGGGCGCCACGATCAGCGTGCCGTCCTTGTCCTTGCTGAAGCTGCGGCCGGCCGCGTCGGCGCCGTGGCAGCCGTTGCAGCCCACGCGGGTGGCGACGCGCAGGCCTTCCACCGCATCACCGGCAGGTGGGGCCGGTGCTTCGACGACCGCGGGGGCCGTCGGGGGCGGTACGGGCGCCGAACATCCGGCAGTGAGCAGGGCCAGCAAGAAAGAGGGAGTCCGGAGCATCGTGTTTCCCCTGGAGGCCTGGCGGCGCAGGCGCAGCCTGCTTCAGGGTGAAACGACCCCGTGCGCAGAATCCGGCCGCGGGACCCGCCCGGGCCGCCCCGGCCTATTCCAGCCCGATCCAGTCCACCTCGAGCCGGAACGGTCCTTCGCGCTTGTCGCCGATCAGCAGGCCTAGCTCGCGCACGCGGGATGCGTCCAGCGGCGGGCCCTGCAGCGCGAAGCCGTGCGCGCTCGGACGCAGGTCCGCCAAAGGCACGCGGACGTCGGTCCACTGCCCGGCTTCGGTGGCGAATTCACCGCCGTAGGACACGGTGATGCCGCGAAAGCGGGCGTCGGTGGCCAGGCGGAGCTGGTAGCGGCGACCGTCGCCGCGAACGCGCAGCAGCACGGCGGTGGCGTTGCTGAAGTCGAAATCGCGGCCCACGGTGCGCACGGACGAGAAACCGCCATTGTTCTCCAGCGACAGCACGCCCGAGAACGTCAGCACGCCTGCTTCCACCGCCGGCCCACCCCGCGACCGGCCACCCATGACGCCATCGTTCACCGCCACCCAGCGTGGTTCGTCGGCCTTGGTTTCGAAGCTGAACAGTAGGGTCATGGCGGGCTCCGGGGTGGCCGTGGCGCCGACCGGCAAGGCCAGCAGGAAAATGCCGAGAAACAGGGCGATGCGCATGGGAATGGCCCAGGGACGGATGCGTCATTGCAGCGCCACCGTCGTCGCCGGTGCGTGACGGGACTTCCGGCGCCCGCCGGCCGGCAGTAGGCTGGCCGTGCCGCCCGCGCCCCCGCGCCACCGCAGGAGAAACCCCATGAGCTATGTCGATGGTTTCGTGCTCGCCGTTCCCAATGCCAACAAACAGGCCTTCCTGGACTTCGCCAGCAAGTTCGACCCCATCTTCAAGGAGTTCGGCGCCCTGCGCGTGGTGGAATGCTGGGGCGACGACGTGCCGGATGGCAAGCAGACGGATTTCAAGCGCGCCGTGATGTGCAAGGACGATGAAACCGTGGTGTTTTCCTGGATCGAATGGCCCGACAAGGAAACCCGCGACGCCGGCATGAAGAAGATGATGGAAGACCCGCGCATGGACCCCAAGACCAATCCGATGCCACTGGACGGTGCCCGGATGATCTACGGGGGCTTCCGGCCCCTGCTCGACATCTGAGCCTCGCGGCGACCTCAGCTGGCCGGCACCGGCACCATCGCCGGTGCCGGCGCCGGTGCCCGGCCCTTCCAGCGCCACAGCAGAACCAGCATCACCAGGTCCACCAGCAACCCGAACGCGCCGGCTTCCGGCCCGAAGTCACCCCCGGTCATCCAGGCCGGCGCATCAGCGAACACCGGCTGCCACCAGCCCGCCGCCGCATGGCCGCTGACGCCGAAGCCCAGCACGCTGCCCTGCATCCAGTTCCAGCCAAGATGCAGGCCCAGCGGCAGGGCCAGGCTGCGGGTCCGCAGGTAGGCCAGGCCGAGCATCATCGACGCCAGGCCGATGTCCACCGTGGCCCAGATGCGGGTGGCTCCTTCCATGCCGGGATTGCCCCAGTGCGCCAGCGCGAAAAGCCCCGCGAGCAGCAGCTGTGCGCCCCAGACGCCGATGCCGTCGAGCAGGCGCTGGAACAGGAACCCCCGGAACAGCAGCTCCTCGAGGGCCGCCGCGAACACGAACCCATAGAGCCCCCACGCCAGCAGGCTTGCACTGCGGTCCGGCTGGAGCTCGAACTGCACGCCACCGACCGCCATCATCAGCAGCGCGGCCAGCGCCAGGGCCGCCATCCCAAGCCCGAATCCCGCCCCGAGCTGCCGCCACCAGCGACGGTCCAGTTCCAGTCCGATGCTTGAAAGCGGCTCCCGTCGCAGGCGGGTACAGGCCCAGGTCGCAAGCAGCACGAACAGGACCGGCAGCGGGTCCCGCCAGGCTTCCGGCACGTCCAGCGCTTTGAGGGCGGCCACCAGCGGGGCATGCACCACCCTCGTCGCAAGCACGAACAGCAGGAAGATCAGGATCCACCAGCCGTTTCGCAGCTGGCCGTTCGGGTCGCGGAAGATTGTTCTCAATGTAGTCCCCAGCGCGGACGACGTGGGTCGACCCTGGGCTTGATGCACGAGCCACCGAAAAGGTTGGAACGCCATCGCACCCGCAATCGTGGACAATACGGCCATGCGAACCTTCGTACTCCGGGCCCGGGCGGCACCGACGGACAGCGCGAAACTCCTGGCCTCGGTCGGCGGCGACGCCCATGCCGAGATCCTGGCGCATACGCTGATGAACGCGATCTTCGTGGCCCAGTCGCACCGGCCCGACGTGGTGGTGTATCTGGTGCTGGAAAGCACCCAGGACTACTCGCGCACGATCCGCTTCGAAGCCAGCGCCATGCACGAGATCGGCGGTTTCAACGAAGGCGCGCTGCTGGGCAAGGTGGCCAAGGCGCTGGACGCGTCGCGCGGCATGGGCAAGGAAGAAACCCGCCCGGTGGAAAGCGGCGTCACCGTGCAGACGATCAGCTTTGAACGGCTGGTGCAGCAGCTGGCGGAAAACCACCAGCTCTACGTGATGGAAAAGAAGGGCAAACCGATCCGCGACCAGGCCTTCGCCGGCAACCCCTGTTTCCTGCTCACCGACCACATCCCGATGCCCAAGAACACCTTCCACACCCTCGATCGCCTTGGGGCCGTGCGGATAACGCTGGGCAAGACGATGCTGTTCGCCTCACAGTGCGTGGTGCTGATCCACCACGAACTGGACCAGCGAGGCTAGCGACCGCTAGCCGAAGCGCTTGCGATGGCGGTCGAGGACGTCGGCTACTTTGGCCAGGGCGTCTTCGACTTCCTTCTTGAAGCCGCCGGCGGGCAGTTCCCGGACCGCCGAATGCGCGGCGCAGACAATCGAGGTCTTGGACCAGGCCGAGGCCAGCCAGCGGGCCCAGCCGGCGTAGGCGTCGGCGGCACCGGCTTCCTGCCGTAGCGCACGCGACAGCATCGGATGCATGCGCAGCGACGACTGCGGCAGGAGCTTGCCCAGCGTCCCGGACGCGGCCATAACGTTGAAGGTGTCGTCCACGTGCACGATGCCGCTCTGGCGGTGGCGCACCAGCACCGAGCCCACGTGCACTCGCTCGTCGGCGGAAGCAAAATCGATGCCTTCGGGGACGGAAAGATTGAACAGTTCGGCCAACGGATGCTCGTCGCCCCAGTCCTCGACCGGCCCGCCCGACCACGGCAATGACGGAAACCTTCCGTGATGGCGTGCGGTGCCATGCAAGTCCGCCTTCGGGAACAATGCGTGGACAGCCTCCACGTGCATCGTATGGAAAGGATGCACGTGGATCACCGCGTCCACCTTCTCTCCGTTGCCGGTCAGCGCCATCAGCTGGCTGCGCTCGTCGTCGTCGAGCTCACAGCCATCGATTACCACGAAGCGGCCACTGCCGCGCTTGACGACCGACATGTGGGTGCCGATGTTGACCACGCCCGCCACGCGGAACACGCCGCGGATGTTCCAGAAGGTGTCAGCCAGTTGTCTCACCGCAAAGCCTCCCCGGCGGGCAAAGGTGTTCCCAATATCCTCGGCATGAGACATCCTTTGGCATCTCCAACGAAGCGCCACGATATCACCCGGCGAACAGACACAACGGTGTCGGCCAATAACCAAAGGAGCGCAGCCATGAACGCCATCAAACCATTCGCCGCCCTTTGCGCGCTCGCCCTGGTTACCGCCGGCTGTGGGAAGGATGGGGAAGCGCCGGCGCGCTCTGGCACCGAGCCTGTCTTCCAAGCCCAGCCCCAGGCACCGGTTGGCCACATCGAGATCGACGGCCAAATCTGGAACGTGATAACGGACGTACAGTGCAGTGTGGCCCCGGGGCCTACCGTAGCGATCGCCGGCCACGCCGCCGGGGACGAAGGCACCGAAATCGTCGTTGATTTCAACCTGCCGAACGGCCCGACCGGCGTTAGCGTCGTCCCTTCCGACGGCAGCACCGAATGGCACGCCGAGAGCGCGATGAACTTCGACATCACCGGCAAGACGGTCAAGGGCACGGGCTACTTCGCCGGCAGCCTGCGCAGCAGCTTGCGGCAAGCGCAGGGACGGTTCGAAATCACCTGTCGCTAACGCAGTTGACCAGGGGTTTTCATCAAGGGCAACTGGCCGAGCCGCTGGCCACGTTGCCGAGGTTTGTCTCGACCGCTGCCACAGCCTTGTGGAAGTACTCCCGCAGCGGCCCCGCCGGCGGGACGCTGGGCGCGAGCGCGCGCAGCCTGCCTTGTTCCACCGACAGTTCGCGCATCGCCTTCGCCACGGCCTCGCAGGCTTCCGTCTTGTTACGTGCGCGGTCGCCGTTTGTCCGGAGCCAGGACATCGCGATGTTGACCGCCGTGGCGATCTGGTCGAGCTGGAGGCGGACATTCGCGTTGCCGTCGCGCTCAGCCGTGGCGGCTGCGACGTCGACATTTGGGTTCGCCGCGAGGTCGCGGTAGAACGCCGCCTGCGGGTACGCAGGATTGACCCTGAGCGCCGCCTCGAAGTCGGCCAACGCCTCAGCAAACCGTCCTTCGCCGTAGTGCACCCGGCCCCGCGCGAAATGGAGGTCGGGCGTGCGCTCGGGCAGCACATGCCGGAAGCCCTCGGCGATTTCCGCCAGCGCCCGCTCCGGATTCCCCTTCACTTCGTAATAGACGCGGGCACGGATGGCCCGCGCCGTCGGCGAGTTCGCATTGAGCCGCAGCAACTGGTTCGCCTCGCGCCAGGCCAGCAGCCGGTACTCGGGCATCTCCAGGAACATCAGCGCGCGCACGTAGAAATGTTCCGCCAGGCCCGGAAGCTCGACCGGGATGGTGGCGGTGTGTTCAAGCGCCTTTTCAAACTCGCGGGCGGCCAGCATGCGCCACATGTAGGGCAGCGTATTCTCGAGGTAGAACTTCGTGTCGCCAGCCGTGTCCAGCCGGTCGAGCGGGAATGATATCTGGCCGGTCGCGCGGACCCCGTGGTACCGCCACCAGTCTTGCCGCAGGTCGGGGATTTCCCATGCGAGATCCTCGCCCTCCAGGTGCGCTGCCTTGTCGTCGGGGAAACAGGTCGCCCACTGCACCAATGCCACGTATCGCTTCTCTGGCGACTTGCCTTCGGTGGCGCGATAGCGGTGCCCGGCTTTTTCTGCGTCCCGGCCACACCGGACCGGCTGTGACCAGGCGCCACTGCGCACCATAAGGTGATTCGTCACAGCATCACCGCCCAGCTCCACTGCTTTCTTCAGACTGGCGGCCGATGCCGCCTTGTCGCCCAATTGGGCCTGACACAGGCTGAGGTAGGCGTACGTCCATTCCTCGTACACGGGCTGCGGCGGCATCGCCGCAGCCTGGGTCAGGCTGGCCACGCAGTGCGGGTAATCCCGGCCCTGGAACGCCGCGTGTCCGCGCCACAGCAGCAGCATCATTGAAGGGCTGAGCTCGATGGCCCTGGCGTAGTACTTGTCAGCTTCGGCCACGTAGCCCTGGTTGTGCAGGAATCTGGCGAAGTTGGCATGGTGCAACCAGTTTCCCGGCGCGAGCTCGATCGCCTTCAGGTAGGCTGCGCTCGGGAAGTCTTCGCCGCTGACGATCGACGCAGTGACATGGTAGTCCGTGAAGGCGGACAGCAGTTCGGGGTTGTACGGATCGACCACCAGAAGTTTCCGAGCCTTGCCAGCCGATATCTGGTTGCGGAGCTCGTGCTGCACCGTGGGCATGTCGCGCGCAACGATGTCAGCGGCGGCCTTCTCGGCCTCGGCGTCCATTTCCTGCGAAGTCTGCCCCGAGGCCACGGGGGGCGACGCCAGGAGCAATGCGCAGAACGCGAGCAATGCGGAATGATGGCGGCGAATCATGGGATGGGCTCCGGGCTCGGGAGGATGCGGCGGCCAATGGTAGATGCAACAGCCCGGTTCCGGGCTCAACCGATGGGCTTGGGGTCATGCAGTGCGCGCCCCCCCGTCAGGGCCTGGAGAATGGCCCTGTCCCTCCGCGCCATGAACCTCGATGCTCCCCGCGCACCCTCCGGCGGAACTTACATGTTGCGTCGGTACTCCCCGCCCACCTCGTAAAGCGCATGGCTGATCTGGCCGAGGCTGTGGGTCTTCACTGCTTCCATCAACGCGGCGAAGATGTTTTGGCGGTCACGGGCGGTGTGCTGAAGATTTCTCAGGCCAGCGGCTTTCGGGGCTGAAGCCCCTCCCACAAGGAGCTCGTTCCGGGCTTCCTGGAAGGTTCTGACGTTCTTGATCTGGGCGTCCTTCTCCGCTTCGGTGCTGCGGATCAGCTCGATCTCGGTCATCACCTCGCCGGCGTGGTCCTTGGGCAGGAAGGTGTTGACGCCGATCAGGGGCAGGCTGCCGTCGTGTTTCTTGTGTTCGTAGTACAGGCTTTCTTCCTGGATCTTGCCGCGCTGGTACATGGTGTCCATGGCGCCCAGCACGCCGCCGCGCTCGCTTAGCGCTTCGAACTCCTTGTAGACGGCCTCTTCCACCAGGTCGGTCAGCTGCTCCACGGCGAAGCTGCCCTGCCAGGGGTTTTCGTTGAAGTTCAGCCCCAGCTCCTTGTTGATGATCATCTGGATCGCCACGGCGCGGCGCACGCTTTCTTCGGTCGGCGTGGTGATGGCTTCGTCGTAGGCGTTGGTGTGCAGGCTGTTGCAGTTGTCGAACAGCGCGTACAGGGCCTGCAGGGTCGTGCGGATGTCGTTGAACTGGATTTCCTGCGCGTGCAGGCTGCGGCCGCTGGTCTGGATGTGGTACTTCAGCATCTGGCTGCGTTCGTTGGCGCCGTAGCGCTCGCGCATGGCGCGGGCCCAGATGCGCCGGGCGACACGGCCAATCACCGTGTACTCCGGGTCCATGCCGTTGCTGAAGAAGAAGCTCAGGTTGGGCGCGAAGTCGTCGATGTGCATGCCGCGCGCCAGATAGTACTCGACGATGGTGAAACCGTTGCTCAACGTGAACGCCAGCTGCGAAATCGGATTCGCCCCGGCTTCGGCGATGTGGTAACCCGAGATCGACACCGAGTAGAAATTGCGGACCTTGTTGTCCACGAAGTACTGCTGGATGTCACCCATCATGCGCAGGGCGAATTCGGTGCTGAAGATGCAGGTGTTCTGCGCCTGGTCTTCCTTCAGGATGTCGGCCTGCACGGTGCCGCGCACGGTGGCGAGCGTGTGCTTCTTGATGCGCTCGTAGGTTTCGGCGTCCACCAGCTGGTCGCCGGTGACGCCCAGCAGGCCCAGGCCCAGGCCTTCGTTGCCCTCGGGCACTTCACCGCCGTATTCGGGGCGCTTCTTGCCATCGAAGAACTTCTCGATCTTCGCGTGAGCCTCATCCCACCTTGACTGGTCTTCCCGCAGGTACTTCTCGACCTGTTGGTCGATGGCGGTGTTCATGAACATCGCCAGGATCATCGGCGCCGGGCCGTTGATGGTCATCGAAACGCTGGTGGTCGGCGCGCACAGGTCGAAGCCGGAGTACAGCTTCTTCATGTCGTCCAGGGTGGCGATGGACACGCCGGAGTTGCCGATCTTGCCGTAGATGTCCGGGCGTTCGGCCGGGTCTTCGCCGTACAAGGTGACGCTGTCGAAGGCGGTGGACAGGCGCGCGGCCGGCTGGCCCTTGCTCAGGTAGTGGAAGCGCCGGTTGGTGCGCTCGGGCGTGCCCTCGCCCGCGAACATGCGGATGGGGTCTTCGCCGGTGCGGCGGTAGGGATACACGCCGCCGGTGTAGGGGTAATGGCCGGGCAGGTTTTCCTTGCCCAGGAAGACCAGCAGTTCGCCCCAGCTCTTCCACTGCGGGCCGGCGATCTTCGGGATCTTCTGGTGGCTCAGGGACTCGCGGTAGTTCTCGACGCGGATCACCTTGCCGCGCACGGTGTATTCGTTCACCTCTTCGGTGATCGCCTGCAGGCGGTCGGGCCATTCGCGCAGCAAGTTGATGGAGTTGGCGCTGAGCGCCTTCACCGCATCGTTGTAACGCTGGCGCAGGGTCACCAGGCTGCGGTCGATGCTGACCTGCGGGGCCTGCGGGTTGTCGCCGCTGGCCGCACCCTGGCGGCGCTCCCACTGGAACACCATCTTGCGGCGGTCGGGCAGGCCCTGGCGGCGTTCGCCGCAGTCGGGCCAGCTGGCGTCCTTGGTCGCGGCGCCGCCGGCGGCCGGGCTGGGCACCACCAGGTGATGCGGGTCGAACAGACCCAGGGGCGTGGGCAGGTCGGGGTCGCCCAGTTCGCGCAGGGATTCGTAGTAGTGCTGGGCGCGCTCGGCGGCCTCGGCCTGCTTTTCGATGCTGGCGTTGACCTGGCGACCCTGCTCGGCGATTTCGGCGAGGTAGCGGGTGCGGTTGCCGGGGATCAGGACCGTAGCGCGGGGGGACTTTTCGGCGATTTCGATGTGGGGCTTGAAGTCGCAGCGCGGCGAGCCGATGGGGACGGGTGCATTTTTCCCCTCGCCATCACCGTGCTTGTCACTTCCGTCGGGGGAAAAATGCACCCGTCCCCGCAGCAGGCGGCAGAGGTTGGCGAACATCCAGGTCACGCCCGGGTCGTTGAACTGGCTGGCGATGGTCGGGTACACCGGCACGTCTTCGTCGGCCAGCTTGAAGGCGGTGCGGTTGCGCTTCCACTGCTTGCGCACGTCGCGCAGGGCGTCTTCGGCACCGCGCTTGTCGAACTTGTTCAGCACAATAAGTTCCGCGAAGTCGATCATGTCGATCTTCTCGAGCTGGCTGGGCGCGCCGAAGTCGCTGGTCATCACGTACATCGGGAAATCGACGAGGTCGACGATCTCCGAATCGGACTGGCCGATACCGGCGGTTTCCACCATCACCAAGTCGTAGCCCTGGGCGCGCAGGAAGGCGATGCAGTCCTTGAGCACGGCGTTGGTGGCCACGTGCTGGCGGCGGGTGGCCATCGAGCGCATGAAGACGCGCGGGCTGCGCAGGGAGTTCATGCGGATGCGGTCGCCCAGCAGGGCGCCGCCCGTGCGGCGGCGGGTCGGGTCGACCGAGATCACCGCGATGCGCATTTCGGGGAAGTGCTGCAGGAAGCGGTTCATCAGCTCGTCGGTGACGCTGGACTTGCCGGCGCCGCCGGTGCCGGTCAGGCCCACGACCGGCGTCTTGCCGCCGGCGAGCTGCCATTCCTTGCGGAAGGATGCGAGCTGGGATTCGTCGATAAGGCCCTCTTCCAGGGCGCTGAGCATCTTGCCGACAGCGATTTCGTCGTCGATGTCGACGCGCGGCGCAAGAATGGGGTCAGGTTCACTTTTCCCCTTTGACTTCTTGCCCTTGCCGCCAGTGTCGGAGGAAAAGTGAACGTGACCCCGTTCTTTGGCTTCGTGGGTGCGGCGGACCAGGTCCTCGATCATCGCCACCAGGCCCATCTGCATGCCGTCGTTCGGGTGGTAGATGCGCTCGACGCCGTACTGCTGCAGTTCCTTGATTTCTTCGGGCGTGATCGTGCCGCCGCCGCCGCCGAACACGCGGATGTGGCCGGCGCCACGCTCGCGCAGCATGTCCACCATGTACTTGAAGTATTCGGTGTGGCCGCCCTGGTAGCTCGACAGCGCGATGCCGTCGGCGTCTTCCTGCAGGGCCGCGCGCACCACGTCCTCGACGCTGCGGTTGTGGCCCAGGTGCACCACTTCCACGCCCTGCGACTGGATCAGGCGGCGCATGATGTTGATCGCGGCATCGTGGCCGTCGAACAGGCTGGCGGCGGTGACGAAGCGCAGCGGGCTGCGCTCGGTGTCGCGGTCGGGAAGCTGGTTGGCGGGCGTGCTCATAAGGCGGTCTCGTAAGACTTAAGACGGAATCGGCCGATTGTAGCGCCCCGCCGCGGCCTGCCCCAGCCGGCCGCACCGGGTCATAGGGGCGGGGGACAAGCCCTCATACCTGCAGGCGCTTGGCCAGCGCGCTGTCCTTGGCTCCCGGCGTGCCGCCGAACACCCAAAGCCCCAGGTCGATCGCGGTCTTGAGCGCCAGCAGCACCACCAGGGCGGCCAGCGGCTCGCCCAGGGCCTCCACCGCGAAACCACCGAAGATCAGCGTGACGTGAAGCACCACGATGCGGCTGTAGGGCTGGAACATCAGCGCCATCGGGTTGACGCGCCGGTAGGCGCCGGTGGAAATGAAATCCGCCCAGGTGTGCACCAGGTGGACCAGCGCGATGCCTGCCAGTGCCGCCGGCAGGGCCGGATAGAGGGCGACGAAGCTCGACAGCAGTTCCCAGGGCATCTCCAGGTCGTCGGGCCCGCCGCCGGTGAACAGCTGCATCACGAACAGGCCATGGCCCGCGGTGAACATCCCGAAGTGCACGCAGAAGAAGGGGATCAGGAAAAGCTTGAAGGCCCAGAAGGGGACGTTCGCCGGATCGGCCGCCAGCATGCGGCCCACGTTGATGCCGCCCAACACCAGGTTCTCGGCCCAGAACAGCGCCATCAGGAAGCCCACGTCCCAGCCCCACAACAGCACGCCGAACAGCGGGATGGCATTCGCCAGCACCGTCAGCACGCCGCCCAGGCGTCCGCGGGAGAGGGGTTCGAGACGCGGGACCTCGTCCCGCCCGGCCGTCGCGCTCACCCGCCGAGCGCCTTGCAGAAGGCCTTGGCGAAGGCGCTGCGGCGGATGTCGGCGTCGTCACGGGTATCGCCGGGCACGCGGCGCAGGCTGGCCTTCTCCAGGCGGTCGATGTCGGCGCCGCGGCGGAAGGCCACTTCGCGCTGGATCCGGGCGCGCTGGTGGTCCGACAGCCCTGAGCGCAGGTGCAACTCGTTCTCCGCCAGCACCCGCCAGGGCACGAAGACCGCGTGCAGCCGGTCCTCGTCGATGGTGAAGAAGCCGGCGCCGAACAGGTCCACGTGCACCGCGTGCGCCTGCAGCATCCAGTCGCCTCCGTCGCGGTAGCGCAGCGTGCTGGTGAGGGTGCCGGTGGGCGCGACCGGCGCCCGGCCCAGACGAGCCTCGCCGCTGAGCAGGATGCCGCGCAGGTCGGCCAGCGGGTTGGACAGGGTTTCGTCGCCAGCGCGCAGGATGACGTTGCCGCCCTCCCAGTCCAGGCCGGTGAGGTGGCCGTAGAGGATCTCGCCGCCGGCCATCAGCAGCAGCACCTTGTGCAGGTCAGGCGCGACCTCGCCCATCCAGCGCGGCGGCTGCGGCAGGCCGTACAGGACCCCGGCGCCGTAGCCGAAGGTGCCCGGGAGGTCGTCGACGCGGGTGGTTTCGCCCATGGCCGCAGTTTAGCCACGGGAAGGGGACGGAGGTAATTTGCCCGAAGGTGTTCGGGCGCCGGAGGAGGGCCGGGCAAATTACCTCCGTCCCCAAAAAAAGGGCGACCACGCGGTGGTCGCCCAATGAACCCTGCTCTAGGGTTGGAGGCTGGCGGTTCTCCGGGGAGAGACAAAACCGCCAAGCATTGGATCCAACGCCGGGACCGGCGCGTTTCGGCCATTGAACAGGGCGACGACCGCCGGACGGCTGTTCCCGGCCGACGGACGCGGATCCCGACGTCGTGAAGGCGGCCCCTGCCCGGTTAGAGCGTTTGCTTTACACTACGCCGCGCCGGAAACCGGCGAGGCCCTGCACGCCAAATATGCAGGCCATTCAAATCAATAACTTGCGGACGTTTTTTCAAGTTCTTTCGCGTGAGGCGCCGACACCCGGCCCCGCGCAGTCCGCCAGACCGGAGCCTTCCATGATCTTCGAAACCATCTCGACCTCGAACCACGAGGAAGTGGTGTTCTGCCACAACAAGGACGCGGGCCTGAAGGCCATCATCGCGATCCACAACACCGTGCTGGGCCCGGCCCTGGGCGGTACGCGCATGTGGCCGTACGCCAGCGAGGAAGAGGCCCTGAAGGACGTGCTGCGCCTGAGCCGCGGCATGACCTACAAGGCGGCCGTGTCGGGCCTGAACCTGGGCGGCGGCAAGGCGGTGATCTGGGGCGACCCGAACAAGGACAAGTCCGAAGCGCTGTTCCGCGCCTTCGGTCGTTTCGTCAACTCGCTGGGCGGCCGCTACATCACCGCCGAAGACGTGGGCATCGACGTCAACGACATGGAATACGTGCTGCGTGAAACCGACTACGTCACCGGCGTGCACCAGGTGCACGGCGGCTCGGGCGACCCGTCGCCGTTCACCGCCTACGGCACGCTGCAGGGCCTGATGGCCGCGCTGCAGGTCAAGTTCGGCAACGAGGAAGTGGGCAACTACTCCTACGCCGTGCAGGGCGTCGGCCACGTCGGCATGGAGTTCGTGAAGCTGCTGCGCGAGCGCGGCGCCAAGGTCTTCGTCACCGACATCAACAAGGACGCCGTGCAGCGCGCCGTCGACGAATTCGGCTGCGAGGCCGTGGCCCTGGACGACATCTACGACGTCGACGCCGACGTGTACTCGCCGACCGCCCTGGGCGGCACGGTGAACGAGAAGACCCTGCCGCGCCTGAAGTGCAAGGTCATCTGCGGCGCCGCCAACAACCAGCTGGCCAACGACGAGATCGGCGTCGAGCTGGAAAAGCGCGGCATGCTCTACGCCCCGGACTACGCCGTGAACGCCGGCGGCCTGATGAACGTCTCGCTGGAAATCGACGGCTACAACCGCGAGCGCGCCATGCGCATGATGCGCACCATCTACTACAACCTGGGTCGCATTTTCGAAATCGCCAACCGCGACAAGATCCCGACCTACATGGCCGCCGACCGCATGGCCGAAGAGCGCATCACCGCCATCGGCAAGCTGCGCCTGCCGCACCTGGGCGCCGCCGCCCCGCGCTTCCAGGGCCGCCGCGGCAACTGAGCAAAACCGGGGTCAGAGTCGAATTTCACAGGCTCTGGCCCCGCCCTGCTGCAATAAGAACGGGGTCAGGTTCACTTGTCGCCGGCTGACCCCGGTTCACCGGGTTTGCACGGGCGATAAGTGAACCTGACCCCCTTTACTGGAGTAGTCGATGCGCACGTTCCCCCTCGGTGAAGACCTCGATGCCCTGCGCGACGCCGTCCGGCGTTTCGCCGAGAGCGAGATCGCCCCGCGGGCGGCGCAGGTCGACCACGACAATGCCTTCCCGCAGGACCTGTGGCCCAAGCTGGGCGAAATGGGCCTGCTGGGCATGACCGTGCCCGCCGAATTCGGCGGCTCGGAGATGGGCTACCTGGCGCACCTGGTGGCGATGGAGGAAATCTCCCGCGCCTCAGGGTCCGTCGGCCTTAGCTACGGCGCGCACAGCAACCTGTGCGTGGCCAACCTCTATGCAAACGGCAGCGACGAGCAGCGTCGCAAGTACCTGCCCAAGCTGTGCAGCGGCGAAAGCAAGGGCGCGCTGGCGATGTCCGAACCGGGCGCCGGTTCCGACGTGGTCGGCTCGATGAGCTGCCGCGCCGAACTGCGCGACGGCGTCTGGGTCGCCAACGGCAACAAGATGTGGATCACCAACGGCCCCGAGGCCGACGTGCTGATCGTCTACATGCGTACCGCCGGCAAGGATGCCGGTTCGCGCTGCATGACCGCCTTCCTCGTCGAAAAGGGCATGAAGGGTTTCTCGACCGCGCAGAAGCTCGACAAGCTGGGCATGCGCGGCTCGAACACCTGCGAGCTGGTGTTCGAGAACTGCGAGATCCCGGCCGAGAACGTGCTGGGCGAAGTGAACCAGGGCGTGAAGGTCCTGATGAGCGGCCTAAACACTGAACGCCTGGTGCTGACCGGCGGCCCGCTGGGGCTGATGCAGGCGGCCCTGGACATCGCCCTGCCCTACGTGCGCGAGCGCAAGCAGTTCGACCAGGCCATCGGCACCTTCGGCCTGATGCAGGGCAAGATCGCCGACATGTACACGGCGCTGCAGTCCTCCCGCGCCTTCGCCTACCAGGTGGCCCGCGACTTCGACGCCGGCCACGCCAGCCGGGTCGATTCCGCCAGCTGCCTGCTGCACGCCAGCGAGTCGGCCGTGCAGGTCGCGCTGGAAGGCATCCAGGCCCTGGGCGGCAACGGCTACATCAATGAATACGCCACCGGCCGGATCCTGCGCGACGCCAAGCTCTACGCCATCGGCGCCGGCACCAACGAAATCCGCCGCATGCTGATCGGCCGCGAACTCTTCGAAGACCGCGCCTGATCCAGCCTCCTGTAGGAGCGGCTTCAGCCGCGAATGTTTTGACTTTGCCCTTGGCAAAGAACCCCTTCGCGGCTGAAGCCGCTCCTACAAGGGGGGTGGTGGGCAGCCTATAATGGGAAATTCCCCACACCTCCCGGAGCCACCATGTCCAAGGTCGTCATCGCCGGTGCCAAGCGCACCGCCCTCGGGGCCCTGCTGGGCCAGTTCACCGGCGTGTCCGCCACGCAGCTGGGCAGCACCGCCATAAAGGCCGCGGTTGAACAGGCCGGCGTGGCCGGCGACAAGGTGGACGAAGTGATCATGGGCTGCGTGCTGCCCGCCGGCCTGGGCCAGGCCCCTGCCCGCCAGGCGGCGCTGGGCGCCGGGCTGCCGACCGGCGCCGGCTGCACCACCATCAACAAGGTTTGCGGCTCGGGTATGAAGGCCATCATGATGGGCCACGACCTGATCAAGGCCGGCTCGGCCCGCGTCGTCGTTGCCGGCGGCATGGAGTCGATGACCAACGCCCCGCACCTGCTTATGAACTCGCGCACCGGCACCAAGTACGGCAGCGCCGAGATGCTCGACCACATGGCCTGGGACGGCCTCACCAACCCCTACGACAAGCAGGCCATGGGCGTGTTCGGCGAGCAGTGCGCCGACAAGTACAGCTTCACCCGCGAGCAGCAGGACGCCTACGCCGCCGAATCCGTGCGCCGCGCCCTCGCCGCCCAGGCCGACGGCAGCTTCAAGGACGAAATCGCGCCGGTCACCGTCAGCGGCCGCAAGGGCGACGTGGTGTTCGACACCGACGAACAGCCGGGCCGCTGCAACATCGACAAGATCCCCACCCTGCGCCCGGCCTTCAAGAAGGACGGCACGATCACCGCCGCCGCTTCGTCGTCGATCAACGACGGCGCCGCCGCCGTGGTGCTGGCTTCCGAGGAGGCTGCCAAGGCCCAGGGCCTGGCGACGATCGCCACGATTGTTGCGCACTCCACGCACTCCCAGGCCCCGGAGTGGTTCACCACCGCCCCGGTCTCGGCCATCCAGAAGGTGCTGGACAAGGCCGGCTGGAAGGTCGAAGACGTCGACCTGTTCGAGGTCAACGAAGCCTTCGCCGTCGTCGCCATGGCTCCGATGAAGGACCTGGGCATCGCCCACGACAAGCTCAACGTGCACGGCGGTGCCTGCGCCCTGGGCCACCCGATTGGTGCGTCTGGCGCGCGTTTGGTGGTCACCCTGGTCAATGCGCTCAAGCGCCGCGGTGGCAAGCGCGGCGTCGCCGCCCTGTGCATCGGCGGCGGCGAGGCGACCGCCCTGGCGATCGAATTGCCCTGATCCCGGCCCCACAAGCTCCGGGACCGCCCCCCCCCGGGGCCGATCACAAGCCGCATTCGTCTGCGATCATCAATTCGTTCAATTTTGGTTAAAACAAACGAACGCTTGACTCCGGTTCAGTTCCTGACATGATTTTGCCGACGTGTTCGCGTGCTGAAGGACACGTTTCAGATTTCCCATACGTCCAGACGAGGAATTCACCCATGTCCCTGAACAAGATCCTGCTCGCCACGGCCCTGGGCCTGGCCCTGGCGGCCTGCTCCAACCAGGCTGAGCAGGCGGCCGATTCGGCCGAAGACGCCGCTGCCGCTGCTTCCGACGCCGCCGCCGAAGCGGCCGATGCCGCTGCCGCCGCGACCGACGCCGCGTCCGATGTCGCTGCCGACGCTGCTGCCGATTCGGCCGACGCCGCTGCCGACGCCGCCGGCGTGGCCGCTGACGCCGCCGCCGACGCTGCATCTGCCGGCTCCGACGCGATGGCTGATGCCGCTGCCGACCTGGCCGACGAGGCCGCGGAAGTGGCCGAAGGCGCCGCCGAAGCCGCCGAAGAAGCCGCGGACGAAGCCCAGGACGACTGATCCAACGCATCGGCTCGCAACGTAAAAACCCGGGTGCGGCCTCGGTCGCACCCGCTTTTTATCAGACGGGCTTGCGCTGAAGCTGGCGCACCCGGTTATGCTGTACTACGGCGACCCTCCCGGGTCGCGACAACCACCAATTTTGGGGAGACACACCATGCGTAATCCGACTTTCGCCCTGGCCACCGCCATCGCCCTGGCCTTCGGCCTGGCCGCCTGCAGCCCGCAGACCGAGCAGGAAGCTGAAGAAGCCGGCGCCGCCATCGAGAACGCCGCTGAAGAGACCGGTGACATCGCCGAGTCCGCTGCTGCGAACGCCGAAGCCGAGATGGAAGAAGCGGCTGCCGCCACCGAAGCCGCGATGGAAGAAGCCGGTGAGAACATCGAGCAGGCCGCCGAGGCCGTCGGTGACGCCACCGAGAACGCCGTGAACGAAGTGGGCGAAGAAATCGACGAAGCGGTCACCACCGACGCCGAAGGCGAGATCGACGACGCCAACTGAGCGTCAGCGCCAGCAACACCCGAAACCGCCGGCCTCGTGCCGGCGGTTTTTTTTCGCCGGGACGCTTAAACTCCGGGGATTGCCCCACGAAACCCGCGCATGAGCATCCTCAGCAGCCACATCGATCCCCGCGACCCCGCCTTCCAGGAAAACGACGCGCAGCTGCGCGCCGCCGTCCGGGACCTCGAGGCTCGCCTGGCCCGGGTGGCCGAAGGCGGCGGCGAGAAGGCCCGCAAGAAGCACACCGAACGCGGCAAGTTGCTGCCGCGCGAGCGCATCGCCGCCCTGCTCGACCCCGGTTCGCCCTTCCTTGAGCTCTCGGCCCTGGCCGCAGGCGGCATGTACGACGACGCCGCGCCGGCCGCAGGCGTCATCACCGGCATCGGCCGCGTGAACGGCATCGAAGTGGTGGTCGTGGCCAACGACGCCACGGTCAAGGGCGGCACCTATTTCCCGATGACCGTGAAAAAGCACCTGCGGGCGCAGGAAGTGGCGCTGGAGAACCACCTGCCCTGCATCTACCTGGTCGATTCCGGCGGCGCCTTCCTGCCGCTGCAGGACGAGGTTTTCCCCGACAAGGAGCACTTCGGGCGCATCTTCTACAACCAGGCCCGGCTGAGCGCGAAGAACATCCCGCAGATCGCCGTCGTCATGGGCAGCTGCACCGCCGGCGGCGCCTACGTGCCGGCGATGTGCGACGAATCGATCATCGTGAAAGAACAGGGCACGATCTTCCTCGGCGGCCCGCCGCTGGTGAAGGCCGCTACCGGCGAAGTGGTGGACGCCGAATCGCTGGGCGGCGCCGACGTGCACACGTCCGTCAGCGGCGTCGCGGACCATTACGCCGAGAACGACCGCCACGCGCTGCAGATCGCGCGCGACATCGTGAAGCACCTCAACCGCCGCAAGCAGCTCCCGGTGGCCGTACAGGCGCCCAGCGAGCCGCTCTACCCGGCCGAACAGCTCTACGGCGTCATCCCCAAGGACACCCGCCGACCTTTCGACATCCGCGAGGTCATCGCGCGCGTGGTGGACGGCAGCGAATTCCAGGAATTCAAGGCGCGCTATGGCAAGACCCTGGTCTGCGGCTTCGCGCATATCCACGGTTACCCGGTCGGCATCGTCGCCAACAACGGCATCCTGTTCGCCGAGAGCGCGCTCAAGGGCGCGCACTTCATCGAGCTGTGCAACCAGCGCGACATCCCGCTGGTGTTCCTGCAGAACATCACCGGCTTCATGGTCGGCAAGAAGTACGAAAACGCCGGCATCGCCAAGGACGGGGCGAAGATGGTCACCGCCGTGGCCTGCTCGCACGTGCCCAAGTTCACCGTGGTCATCGGCGGGTCCTTCGGCGCCGGCAACTACGCCATGTGCGGCCGCGCCTACGGCGGTCGTTTCCTGTGGATGTGGCCCAATGCCCGCATCAGCGTGATGGGCGGCGAACAGGCCGCCAGCGTTCTGGCGACGGTCAAGCGCGACGGCATCGAAGGCGCCGGCAAGACCTGGAGCGCCGACGAGGAAGAAGCCTTCAAGGCCCCCATCCGCGACCAGTACGAACACCAGGGCCACCCCTACTACGCCAGCGCCCGCCTCTGGGACGACGGCATCATCGATCCCGCCGACACCCGCCGGGTGCTCGGCCTGGCCCTTTCCGCCAGCCTCAACGCCCCCATCGAAAAAGACCGCTTCGGCGTCTTCCGGATGTAGGGGAACGGGGACAGGTACATTTTGCGCCCGTGCATCCACAGGTTCTCCGGGAAAAGCCGGGCGCAAGATGTACCTGTCCCCTAATCGCAGCCCCTGCAGGTATTGCAGCCACCCGTACCGCAGGCCGCCGCGCTGGCCTGCATCGGTGGCCGGAGCGATTGCCCCAGGCGCTTCAGCCAGCCCGGCCTGCCATCGCGTTCCAGGAAAAACGACAGCCTCGCCTGCGCCTGCCAGGCCATCCGCGGCGCCAGCCGTCGCAGCACGGACACGCTGCAGGCCAGCACGATGGCGAGCACCACCAGCGATTGCAGCAGCGGGCTCATGCGGGGCTCCCCGGCGTCAGCAGGCCATCGCTCATGACATCAGCCACGCGGTCAGCTGGTAGGTGATCAGCGAAGCGATGTACGCCAGCGCGAACAGGTACACCGTGGCGTAACCGGCCTGCTTCCAGCTGTTGGTCTCGCGCCTGATCACCGCGATCGTGGACAGGCACTGCGGCGCGTACACGTACCAGACCAGCAGCGACAGCGCCGTGGCCAGCGACCAGTCGGCCGCCAGCAGCGGCGAGAGCTGGGTGATGGCCTCGCTGTCGCTGCTGGCCGACAGCGCGTACACGGTCGCCAATGCCGCCACGGCGACTTCGCGCGCCGCGAGGCCGGGAATAAGGGCGATGCAGATCTGCCAGTTGAAGCCGATCGGCGCAAAGAAGGGCTCGAGCCAGTGGCCGATGCGCCCGGCAAGGCTGTAGTCGATGGCCGGCAGTGTGGCGCCTTCCGGCGGCGCCGGGTAGCTGGCCAGGAACCACAGCAGCACCGTCAGCGACAGGATGATGCCGGTGACCCGGCGCATGAAGATGCTCGCGCGCTCCCATAGGCCGATGCCCAGGTCCATCGGATTGGGCAGCCGGTAGCTCGGCAGCTCCAGCAGCAGCACGTGTTCGCCTTCGGTATGGCGCACCTTCTGGATGACCCAGGCGGCGCCCATCGCGCTGACGATGCCGGCCACGTACAGGCCGAACAGCACCAGCCCCTGCAGGTTGAACGCGCCCCACACCGTCTGGTCCGGGATGAAGGCGCCGATCAGCAGCGTGTACACCGGCAGCCGCGCCGAGCAAGTCATCAGCGGCGCCACCATGATTGTGGCCAGGCGATCGCGCGGATCCTGGATCGAGCGCGTCGCCATGATCCCTGGGATGGCGCAGGCGAAGCTCGAGAGCAGCGGAATGAAGCTGCGGCCGGTCAGGCCCGCGGCGCGCATCGGCTTGTCGAGCAGGAAGGCGGCGCGCGGCAGGTAGCCCGATTCTTCCAGCGCCAGGATGAAGACGAACAGCAGCAGGATCTGCGGCAGGAACTCCATCACCGTGCCCAGGCCGGCGAAGATGCCGTCCTGCACCAGGCTGCGCAGCGGCCCTTCCGGCAGCAGCGCGCCGAGGTTTTCGCCCAGCACGCCGATCCAGCCGGCCAGGGTGTCCTGCAGCGGCCCGGCCCAGCTGAAGACCGCCTGGAACATCAGGAACATCACCGCCGCCAGGATCAGCAGGCCGAACACCGGGTGCAGCAGCCAGCGGTCAAGGCGGTCGTCGAGCCGGCTGGTCCGCGCGGGCATCGCCACGGTTTCAGCCAGCAGGGCCTGGACCTGGGCGTGCAGGTCGCCGTGGTCGTCGCCCGGTGCCGGAGCCTCCGGCATGGCGCCATCAAGCTTTGCCAGCAGCGCGGCTGCGCCTTCGCGCTTCACCGCGATGGTTTCGACGACGGGAATGCCCAGGCGTGCCTGCAGCGCGGGCACGTCGATGCTGATGCCACGACGCCTGGCCTGGTCCATCTGGTTGAGCGCAAGCAGCATCGGCTTGCCCAGCCGCCGCACTTCCAGCACGAAGCGCAGGTGCAGGCGCAGGTTGGTGGCGTCGGCGACGCAGACAAGAAGGTCGGGCACCGGCTCACCGGGCAGCTCGCCGTGGCAGGCGGCGCGGGTGATCGCCTCGTCGGGACTGGTGGCATCGAGGCTGTACGCGCCCGGCAGGTCGAGCACGCGCACGCTGCGCCCGGCCGGCGTCCGGAACAGGCCTTCCTTGCGCTCTACAGTGACGCCGGCGTAGTTGGCCACCTTCTGCCGGCTACCGGTGAGGCGATTGAACAGCGCGGTCTTGCCGCAGTTCGGGTTGCCCACCAGGGCGATGTTCAGCGCGCTCATTTCGCGGCAGGAACCTCGAGTTTCACCCGTGCAGCTTCCTGCCGGCGCATCGCGAAGCGGGTGAAGCCCACCTGCACGAGCAGCGGCTCGCCGCCGAGCGGGCCGCGGGTCAGCAGGCGCACGCTTTCGCCGGGCACGAAGCCGATGTCGCGCAGGCGTCGCGCCACGGCGTCGCCGGGGCTGGCGTCAAACACATCGGAGACGATGGCGTCGTGGCCCGTGGGCAGATCGGCGAGGACCATGGAGGGCGGCTCAGGTGAGAATGATTCGCATTATATGCCCTTCCCGGCCCGCGCAACAGCCGCCGGGGTCGGATTTGGGGAATTGGCGACAGGTGCATTTAATTCCCGGGGAATTAAATGCACCTGTCCCCTGATCCTCGCGGCCCACCCGTTATCATTGGGGCTTGCCTCGAGGAGACCGCATGCCCTCCGCCATCCGACTGGACCACCACGGCGCCGTCGCCCGCCTGACCCTGGACCGGGCGTCCGTGCACAACGCCTTCGACGACGCCCTGATCGCCGAACTCACCGAGGCCCTGCAGGCCCTGGATGCCAACCCGGACGTGCGCGCCGTCGTGCTCACCGGCGACGGCAGCACCTTCTCGGCCGGCGCCGACCTCGGCTGGATGCGCCGCATGGCCCAGGCCAGCGAGGACGAAAACCGCGCCGATTCGCTGCGCCTGGCGAAACTGATGCGCACCCTGAACTTCCTGTCCAAGCCGACCCTGGCGCGGGTTAATGGCTCCGCCTACGGCGGCGGCGTCGGCCTGGTCGCCTGCTGCGACTACGCGATCGGCGTCGAGCAGGCGAAGTTCTCGCTGTCGGAAGTGAAGCTGGGCCTGGTGCCGGCGGTGATCTCGCCCTACGTGGTGCACGCAATCGGCGGGCGCCACGCGCGCCGCCTGTTCACCGGCGCCGAAGTGTTCGAGGCGCGCGAAGCGCTGGCCATCGGCCTGCTGCACGAGGTCGTTTCGCCGGAGCAGCTCGACGAACGCCTGGACCGCACCCTGCACTTCTGGGTCAAGGGCGGGCCGGTGGCGCAGCGCGAGGCCAAGCAGCTGGCCCTGCGCATGTCGGGCATGACCCCGGAATCGGCCGAGCAGACAGACATCGCGAATGCCGCGCTGATCGCCCGTCTCCGCGTTTCCCCGGAAGGCCAGGAGGGACTCACCGCCTTCCTCGAGAAGCGCCGGCCGGTGTGGTCCTGAGCGGGCGCCGGGTAAACTCCGGCGGCTGCCTTCGTCTTCCTCCGTGGCCAAGACCAAATGTTTGAAAAAGTACTGATTGCGAACCGCGGCGAGATTGCCTGCCGGGTCATCCGCACCTGCCGCAAGCTGGGCATCCGCACGGTGGCCGTGTATTCCGAGGCCGACGCCGGGGCGCAGCATGCGCGGCTCGCCGACGAGGCCTGGCCGATCGGCGGGCCGCGCCCGCAGGACAGCTACCTGCGCGGTGACGCCATCCTGCAGGTCGCGAAGAAGAGTGGCGCCCAGGCCATCCACCCGGGCTACGGTTTCCTCAGCGAGAACGCCGATTTCGCCGAAGCCGTCGAAGCCGCGGGGCTCGTCTTCATTGGTCCGCGCGCCGCGTCGATGCGCAAGATGGGCAGCAAGGCCGGCGCCAAGCAGCTGATGGAAGCCCGCGGCGTGCCCGTGGTGCCCGGCTACACCGGCGAAGACCAGGATCCCGGCCGCCTGCAGATCGAAGCCGACGGCATCGGCTACCCGCTGATGATCAAGGCCGCGCACGGCGGCGGCGGCAAGGGCATGCGCATCGTGCGCGCCAGCGAGGACTTCGCCGCGGCGCTGGAAAGCTGCCAGCGCGAAGCCACCGGCGCCTTCGGCCGCGACCGCGTGCTGTTAGAGCGTTTCGTCGAAACCCCGCGCCATATCGAGATCCAGGTCTTCGGCGACAGCCACGGCCAGGTCATCCACCTCGGCGAACGCGAATGTTCGGCCCAGCGCCGCTACCAGAAGGTCGTGGAAGAATCGCCCTCGCCCTTCGTCACGCCCGAACTGCGCCAGCGCATGGGCCAGGCCGCGGTGGAAGCCGCCCGCGCCATCGATTACGTCAACGCCGGCACCGTCGAATTCATCGTCGGCCCGCAGGGCGATTTCTACTTCATGGAAATCAACACCCGCCTGCAGGTCGAGCACCCGGTCACCGAGCTGGTGACCGGACTGGACCTGGTGGAATGGCAGCTGCGCGTGGCCGCCGGCGAGAAGCTGCCGCTGGCGCAAGGCGCGATCGAACGCCGTGGCCACGCCATCGAAGTGCGCCTTTATGCCGAGGATCCCGCGCAGGGTTTCCTGCCCGGCTCGGGCAAGCTCGAGGTGCTGCGCCTGCCGGAAGCCAGCGAACACGTTCGCCTGGACACCGGCGTGGTCGAAGGCGACACCGTCACCATCCACTACGATCCGATGATCGCCAAGCTGATCGTGCACGACGTCGACCGGCCGCGCGCCCTCGCCCGCCTGCGCGAGGCGCTGGCCGACTGCGAAGTGGTTGGCCCCAAGTCCAACATCGCCTTCCTGGAAAAGCTGGTGCGCCACCCGGAGGTGGTGAACGGCACCATCCACACCGCCTACCTGGACCGCCATCTCGACGACGTGTTGCCCAGCGAAGACCCGCTGCCGCCGGCCTTGCTGGCCCTGGCCGCCACCGCCTGCCTGCTGCACGACGAAGACGCCACCCACGCCGCCACCGCCGGCAGCCCGGACCCGCATTCGCCCTGGGGCATCGCCGACGGCTGGCGCCTGGGCCATGGCGGCGAGCGCCTGCTGTGCTTCCTGTACCGGGGTGAACGCCTGGAGCTGCGCGCCCACGGCAGCGCCGGCGATTACACGCTGGAAGGCGACGGGCTCTCGCTGCGCGTCGAAGGCGCCGGGTTCGTCGCCGGCCGGCTGGTGGCGCGCGTGGACGAGCGCCAGCAGCGCGTGCGCGCCCGCGCCGACGAGCGCCGCGTGCTGGTTCACGACGGCGACCAGCGTTTCACGCTTGAGCGCGTGCCGGCCTTCCTGTTCGACGAAGGCGATGCCGCCGCCGGCGCCGACCGCCTGACCGCTCCGATGCCGGGCCGCGTGGTCGTGGTGAAGGCCGAGGCCGGCCAGGCCGTCGAGGAGGGCCAGGAGCTGGTGGTGATGGAAGCCATGAAGATGGAGCTGAGCCTGCGTGCGCCGCGCGCCGGCACGGTCGAAAAGGTCCAGGCCGCGGAGGGTGAGTTTGTCGAAGCCGATGCCGTGCTCGTCACCTTTGTGGGAGGGACTTCAGTCCCGAAAGAATCGGGACTGAAGTCCCTCCCACAGGGGGAGAAGTCCGAATGAGCCTGCCGAGCGAAGTGCGCATCGTCGAAGTCGGCCCGCGTGACGGCCTTCAGAACGAAAAGACGCTGGTACCGACGGCCGACAAGATCGAACTGATCGATCGGCTGTCGGCCACCGGGCTGCGCTGCATCGAGGCCACCAGCTTCGTCAGCCCGAAGTGGGTGCCGCAGATGGCCGACGCCGCCGAGGTGTTCACCGGCATCACCAAGGCACCGGGCGTGGCCTACCCGGTGCTGGTACCGAACCTGCAGGGCTACGAACGTGCGCTGGCGGTCGGCGCCACCGAGGTCGCGGTGTTCAGCGCTGCTTCCGAAGCCTTCAACCGCAAGAACATCAACGCATCGATTGACGAGAGCATCGAACGTTTCCTGCCGGTGCTCGAACGCGCCGGCGCCGACGGCGTGAAGGTGCGCGGCTACGTGTCCACCGTGCTGGGCTGCCCATACCAGGGCGAGGTGCCGCTGGCCGACGTAGTTCGCGTGGCGCGCCGCCTGCACGAGGCCGGCTGCTACGAAATCTCGCTGGGCGACACCATCGGCATCGGCACGCCCGGCAAGGCGCGGGCAATGCTGCGGGCGGTGGCGGCGGAAGTGCCTATGGCCGCGCTGGCCGTGCATTTCCACGACACCCGCGGCCAGGCGCTGGCGAACATCCTGGCCTGCCTGGAAGACGGCGTGGCGGTGGTCGATTCGTCCGTGTCCGGCACCGGTGGCTGCCCCTACGCCCCCGGCGCCAGCGGCAACGTGGCCACCGAGGACGTCGTGTACATGCTCGACGGCCTGGGCGTGAAGACCGGCGTGGACCTGGCGAAGCTGGTCGAAACCGGCCGCTGGCTGGCCGGCCGGCTCGGCCGCAGCTCCGGCAGCAAGGTCACCCTCGCCTCCGCCTGACCGTCTGCTGTAGGAGCGGGGGGGGGGGGGGGCGGGGGGGGGGGGGCCCCCCGGGGGGGGGGGCGGGGGGCCGCGCGGGCGGCCGGCCGCGGGGGGGGCGGC
>NZ_JAYRTE010000005.1:0-182102 GCF_041919775.1 Arenimonas sp.
GGGCGGGGTCCAGTGGACCCCGCCCGTTTCGTTTTCTTACTGCACCTGACCCCAGGCCCGGGACTCAGCCGTGCAGGTCGAAGCGGTCCGCCTCCATCACCTTGGTCCAGGCGGCAACGAAGTCGTCGACGAACTTCTGGCCGGCGTCGCTGGCGGCATAGACCTCGGCCAGCGCACGCAGCTGCGCGTTCGAGCCGAACACCAGGTCCGACACCGTGCCGGTCCACTTGAGCTCGCCGGTCTTGCGGTCGCGGCCCTCGAGGATGTCGCGGTTGCCTTCCGAACGCTTCCACTTGGTGCGCATGTCGAGCAGGTTGCGGAAGACTTCGTTGTTCAGGGTGCCCGGGCTCTTGGTGAACACGCCGTGGCTGGCGCCCTTGTAGTTGGCGCCCAGGGAACGCAGGCCGCCCACCAGCACCGTCATTTCCGGTGCGCTGAGCCGCAGCAGCGCGGCGCGGTCGACCAGCATCTCGGCCTCGGAGCCTTCGAAACCCTTGGCGACGTAGTTGCGGAAGCCATCTACCTTGGGCTCGAGCGGCGCGAACGAATCGGCATCGGTCATTTCGTCCGTGGCATCGGTGCGACCCGGGTGGAAGGGCACGGTGATGTCGAAGCCGCCCTTCTTCGCCGCCGCCTCGACGGCCGCATTGCCGGCCAGCACGATCAGGTCAGCCATCGAGATCTTCTTGCCGCCGCTGGCGGAGGCGTTGAAGTCCTTCTGGATGCCTTCAAGCGTGGACAGCACCTTGCCCAACTGCTCGGGCTGGTTCACTTCCCAGTCCTTCTGCGGCGCCAGGCGGATGCGGGCGCCGTTGGCACCGCCGCGCTTGTCGCTGCCGCGGAAGGTCGAGGCCGAGGACCAGGCGGTGTAGACCAGCTCCTGCGTCGCCAGGCCGGAATCGAGCACCTTCTTCTTCAGCGCGGCCACGTCCTTGTCGTCCACGAGCGGGTGGTCGACGTCGGGCACCGGGTCCTGCCAGATCAGCACTTCCTCGGGCACGTACTTGCCCAGGTAGCGGTTGCGCGGGCCCATGTCGCGGTGGGTCAGCTTGAACCAGGCGCGGGCGAACGCGTCGGCGAACTCGTCCGGGTTGTCCTTGAAGTGGCGCGAGACCTTCTCGTAGGCCGGATCCATGCGCATGGCCATGTCGGCCGTGCTCATCATCAGCTTTTCCTTGCGGCCCGGCTCGTGCGCGGCCGGCGCCATGTCTTCTTCCTTCAGACCGACGGCCTGCCACTGCTGCGCGCCGGCAGGGCTCTTGGTGAGTTCCCAGTCGTACTTGAACAACACGTCGAAGTAGCTCATGTCCCACTTCGTGGGCGTCGGCGTCCACGCGCCTTCCAGCCCGCTGGTGATTGTGTGGCCGGCCATGCCGGACTCGTAGCCGTTCACCCAGCCGAAGCCCTGGTTCTCGATGTCCGAGCCTTCCGGCTCGACCTGCACCAGCGAGGCATCGCCGGCGCCGTGCGCCTTGCCGAAGGTGTGGCCGCCGGCGGTCAGCGCGACGGTCTCGTAATCGTTCATCGCCATGCGCGCGAAGGTGTCGCGGATGTCGCGGGCCGACAGCAGCGGGTCCGGGTTGCCGTCCGGGCCTTCCGGGTTCACGTAGATCAGGCCCATCTGCACGGCGGCCAGCGGGTTGGCCAGGTCGCGTTCGCCGGAATAGCGGCTGTTTTCCTTGTCGCTGGTCGACAGCCACTCCTGCTCCGGACCCCAGAACACGTCGGCGTTGGGCTCCCAGATGTCGGTGCGGCCGCCGCCGAAGCCGAAGGTCTTGAAGCCCATCGACTCAAGCGCGACGTTGCCGGTCAGGATGAACAGGTCGGCCCAGGACAGCTGCTTGCCGTACTTCTGCTTGATCGGCCACAGCAGGCGGCGCGCCTTGTCGAGGTTGCCGTTGTCCGGCCAGCTGTTGAGCGGCGCAAAGCGCTGGTCGCCGGTGCCGCCGCCACCGCGGCCGTCGGAGATGCGGTAGGTGCCGGCCGCGTGCCAGGCCATGCGGATGAAGAAAGGACCGTAGTGGCCGTAGTCGGCCGGCCACCAGTCCTGCGAGTCGGTCATCAGGGCATGCAGGTCCTGGATGACGGCGTCGAGGTCGAGCTTCTTGAACTCTTCGCGGTAGTCGTAGTCCTCGCCCATCGGGTTGGCCCGGGGCGAATGGCCGTGGAGGATGCCAAGGTTGAGCTGGTTGGGCCACCAGTCCGCATTGGTCCAGGCGCCGGTGATGGCCTGGCTGCGGCTTCCGCCCGAGAAGGGGCATTTTGCTTCGTTGGACATGGCGTTCTCTCCTGGGGTCCGCGATGGGGTCCGACCACAGTGGCCCCGTTGGCCCGATAGGTGAAGTTCTTTTTTCCAATGGCTGCCATAGGAACTGGCTATCGTTTCGCCCAGAGCCGCCATTGCAGGGGCTTAACGGGTCCGCGTGATAGCCTCCGGGCTCGTTTTCATGCCCCCGGAGCCTCTTCATGCGAACCACGCGCACCCCCCTCGCCCTTGCCTTCGCCCTGTCGCTGGGCCTGGCCGCCTGCAGCCCCGCCTCCGAAGAGCCGGTGGCCGCGCCGGAAGCCGCCCCGGAAGCGACCGTAGCCGCCGACACCGAGCTTGCCGACCGCGATGCCCAGGTCGATCCGATGGACAAGGTGCTGGCCGGTGACTGGCGCGACCCATCCAACGCCTCGCGTGACGCATGGCGCCACCCGCGCGAAACCCTGGGCTTCTTCGGCGTCGGCCCCAGCCAGACGATCATCGAGATTTCCCCGGGCGGCGGCTGGTACACCGAGATCCTGGCCGCGCTGCCGGGCGAGAAGGGCCGCTACATCGGCGTGATCAACGACCCGTCGAAGTCGGGCAACGAGCGCGCCCAGAACTACTACACCGAAGCCAACACCAAGCTGCGCGACAAGCTGGCGGCCCGCGCCGACGTCTATGGCGCGGCGACGCTGGTCGAAATCGACCCGAAGGCGCCGGTGCTCGGCGAGCCGGGTTCGGCCGACGTGGTGCTGACCTTCCGCAACGTGCACAACTGGGTGATGGCCGGCAACGAGGCGGCGATGTTCCAGTCCTTCTACGACGTGCTCGCCCCGGGCGGCGTGCTGGGCGTGGTCGAGCACCGCGCCGCGGCCGGCAAGACCCTGGCCGAAGTGAAGACCTCCGGCTACCTGCCCGAGGACTACGTGATCGGCCTGGCCGAGGCGGCCGGTTTCGTGCTCGATGACAAGAGCGAAATCAACGCCAACCCGGCCGACACCAAGGACCACCCGAACGGCGTCTGGACCCTGCCCCCGGGCAACAACCACGACGAAGCCGACCGCGCCAAGTACGCCGCGATCGGCGAAAGCGACCGCATGACGCTGCGCTTCGTGAAGCCCGCCGCCGAGTAAGCTGGGGCCCGTGTAGGAGCGCCTTCAGGCGCGAAGTCTTTCTTTGCCAAGGGCAAAGTCAAAAGATTCGCACCTGAAGGTGCTCCTACAATCTTTCCGGCGCCTCGCCGGTTTGCAGGCGCCAGAGGGCGGCGTAGGCGCCGCCCTTTTCCAGCAACTGGTCGTGGCTGCCCGATTCGACGATGCGGCCGGCGTCCATCACGTGGATCACGTCGGCGTGGCGCACGGTGCTCAGGCGGTGCGCGACCACCAGGGTCGTGCGGCCTTTCGCGGCACGGGCCAGCGAACGCTGGATCGCGGCTTCGGTTTCGTTGTCCACGGCTGATGTCGCTTCGTCGAGCACCAGCACCTTCGGGTCGCGGTAGAGCGCGCGGGCCAGGGCGATGCGCTGGCGCTGGCCGCCGCTGAGGTTGCCGCCGCGTTCGCCCACTTCACTGTCGTAGCCCAGCGGCAGCGCGTCGATGAAGGCGTGCGCTTCGGCGGCGCGCGCCGCGGCCTCCACGCGGGCGCGGTCGGGCTGGCGTTCGCCGTAGGCGATGTTGTCGGCGACGGTGCCGTCGGTGAGGAAGGGTTCCTGCGCGACGTAGCCCACCGCGCGGCGCAGCGAAGCCGGCGCGATGTCCGCCAGGTCGGCGCCATCGAGCACCAGCCGCCCCTGCTTCGGATCCAGGAAACGCAGCAGCAGCTTGAGCAGCGTGGACTTGCCCGCGCCCGTGCCGCCGACCAGGGCGACCGTGGCGCCGGCGGGCACGTGCAGGTTGATGCCCTGCACCGCCATGCGCCCGTCGTAGTCGAGACCCACGTCCTCGAAGTGCAGCTCGCCGCGCGCGCCCGCCGGCACCGCGCCGGTACCGCGCACCGGCACCTGCATGTCCAGCAGGTCCATCACCCGGTTCACCGAGGCCATGGCGCGCTGGTACAGGTCGACCATGTCGGCCAGGCGGGTCAGCGGCCACAGCAGGCGCTGGGTCAGGTACACCAGCGCGGAATAACTGCCTACGCCCAGCTCGCCGCGCAGCGTCAGCACGCCGCCGTAAAGCAGCGTGGCCACGAAGCCGGCAAGGATCGCCATGCGGATGACCGGCGTGATCGCCGCCGAAAACCGGATCGCATCGGCGTTGCGCGCACGGAAGCCATCAGAGGCCTGGCGCAGGTGTTCGGCCTCGAAGTCCTCGGCCGTGTAGGCCTGGATGGTGGCCATGCCGGCCAGGTTGTTGTTCAGGCGCGCCGATACCGTGGCCGCGGCGTCGCGCGCGGCAGCGTAGCGCGGGGCCAGCCGCTTCTGGAACCAGAACGCGCCGATCAGGATCAGCGGGATCGGCAGCATCGCCAGCGCCGCCAGGCTCGCGGTCAGCACGAAGAACACCGCGCCGACCAGCAGCGACGACACCAACACCTGGATCAGGTCGTTGGCGCCGGTGTTGAGGAAGCGTTCGATCTGGTTGACGTCTTCGTTCATCAGCGCCATCAGCCGGCCGCTGCGCTCGCGTTCGATCACCGCCGGCGGCAGCCGCTGCAGGTGGCCGTAGGCCGCCTGGCGCAGCGCGTGCTGCAGCTCCTGCGCGAGGCCGCGCCACTTCACCGCCAGCAGGTATTCGAACACCGACTCGAGCACCCAGACCACGATCGACAGCGCGACCAGCAGGTAGAGCTGGTGCAACGGATCGGGCACGCCCAGGCCGGCCAGGAAGGAATCCTGCTGGTTCACCACGACGTCGACGGCCACGCCGATCAGCAGTTCGGGCAGCACGTCGAAGAACTTGTTGAGCACCGAATAGACGGTGGCTGCCACGGTGGTGCCGCGGTGCGGCCGGGCGAAGCCGGCAAGCCGGCGCAGCGGGTGTTCGCGGGTCATGGGGGTTCCCTGGACGGGGCCGGTGCTGGCCCCGGCAGCATTTTCCCATGCGGCGTAGAATGGACGGATGCTGATTGCCTTCAACAAGCCCTACGGCGTCCTGAGCCAGTTCACCGACAAGACCGAGCCGCCGCGGCCGACGCTGGCGGGCTTCGACCTGCCGCCCGGGGTTTACGCCGCCGGCCGGCTGGACCAGGACTCGGAGGGCCTGCTGTTGCTGTCCGACGACGGCCCGCTGATCGCCCGCATCAGTTCGCCCAAGTTCCACTGGCCCAAGACCTACCTGGCCCAGGTGGAAGGCGACGCCACGGAAGCCCAGCTCACCGCGCTGCGCCAGGGCGTCGAGCTCAAGGACGGCACCACGCGCCCGGCCAAGGCCCAGAAGCTGGTCGGCGCCCCCGACTGGCTGTGGCCGCGCGACCCGCCGGTGCGCCAGCGCAAGACGGTCGCCGACAGCTGGATCGAACTGACCATCACCGAAGGCCGCAACCGCCAGGTGCGGCGCATGACCGCCGCGGTCGGCCTGCCGACCCTGCGCCTGCTGCGCATCGCCGTCGGCCCGCACCGGCTCGAGGGCCTGCGCCCGGGCCTGTGGCGCGAAGAGCCCTTGTAGCCTCCGGAGCCCGGGAGTCAAATGGGGTCTGACCCCATTGACCGGCCGGAGGGTGCGTGGACTTCAAGGATCATTTTTCCGGGCACGCAGCGGACTATGCCGCGGCGCGTCCCACCTATCCGCACGCGCTTTACCAGTGGCTGGCTGACAACTGCCGGCACCACGACCTGGTCTGGGACGTCGGCTGCGGAAACGGCCAGGCCAGCCTCGCGCTGGCGCACTGGTTCAACCGCGTGCACGCCAGCGACGCCAGCGCGGAGCAGATCGCCAACGCACCCGAACACCAGCGCGTCACCTGGCGCGTCGAAACGGCCGAACACTGCACGCTGCGCACGGGCACCGTCGACCTGGTCACCGCCGCGCAGTGTTACCACTGGTTCGACCAGGAGCGGTTTTGCCACGAAGCCCTGCGCGTGCTCAAACCCGATGGCCTGTGCGCGGTCTGGTGTTATGGCAAGTCACGGGTGAGTCGCGACGTCGACGCCGTGTTCAACGAACTCTACGAGGACCGGCTGGGCGCCTACTGGCCGCACGAGCGCCGGCACGTCGAGGACGGCTACCGGCACCTGCCTTTCCACTTCGAGGCGCTCGGTGAGATCCCGCGCCTGGAGATGACCCAGTCCTGGACCCTGGCCCAGTACCTGGCCTACCTGCGCAGCTGGTCGGCCAGCCAGCGCTGCCTGGCCGAAACCGGACGCGACGCGGTCGCCGAACTGCAGCCGCGCTTCGCCGAGGCCTGGGGCGACCCGGAGCGGGAACGTGAGGTGGGCTGGCTGCTGTCGATCCGCGCCGGGCGTTCGCCGCCGGCGGATCTGTAACAGCGCGGGCTTCTTGGGCGGAGCGTTTCACCTGGGCAGGGACTTCCACCGTGGGAGGGACTTCAGTCCCTCCCACAAGGAAGTCCGTCCCACGAGGAACTGCCTCCCAAAGGGAAGCTCCTCCTGTAAGGAGGTTTAGCTGGCGGACTTCTTGGCCGGTGCCTTGCGGGCCGCCGTCTTGCGCGTGGAGGCCTTCTTGGCCGGCGCCTTCTTCGCGGCGGACTTGCGCGCAGTGGTCTTGCTCGCGGCCTTCTTCGCCGGGGCCTTCTTGGTCGCCGCCTTCTTGGCGGTGGCCTTCTTGGCCGTCACCTGGGTGGACTTCTTGGCGGTGCCACCGGCGGCCGTCGCCTTCTTGCGCTTGTTCACCGCGTACACCGCGGCGCCCACGGCAGCCAGGGCGGCAGCGCCCACGGCCGTACCGACAGGATGCTTGCGCACGGCCTTGATGGCCGCCGACGAGCCGCGCTTGACCGCAGCAACGCTGGCGCCGGCGCTGACGATGGCACCGGCCTTCTTGGCCAGGTCGGCCTGGTTCCACTTCTTCTTCGCCAGGGCTCCGGCGTCGCCGAGCTTGTGCCTGGCAACCGAACCGGCATCACCCAGCTTGGTCATGGCGTTCGAAACAATCGTGTTCTTCTTGCTCATGTCTTGTCTCCGGGATCGGGGTGTAGCGACGGAATTGCCCCCACAGCCTACCCTGAGAAACATGAACGCAGCGCAGCGGCCTGGCCGGACGCCTAGGTTCCGCGCGGCTTGGCGCGATGCGTCGCGGTGGCGGTCCAGGGGTCTTCGGGCCACGGATGGCGAGGGTAGCGACCCTTCATTTCCTTGCGCACTTCCGGGTAGGTGGACTGCCAGAAGTTGCGAAGGTCCTGGGTCACCTGCAGCGGTTTTCCGCCCGGCGAAAGCAGGTGCAGCAGCACCGGCACGCGGCCGTCGGCCACGCGCGGGGTGTCGGCCAGGCCGAACAGTTCCTGCAGTTTCACCGCCAGCACCGGCGGGCTTCCCAGTGCATAGCTGACCGGGCGCTCGAGGCCCGACGGGACGGTGATCCGACGCGGCGCCAGCGCGTCGATGCGCTGGCGCAGCGACCAGTCGAGGCCCGACTTGAGCGCCTCGCCGAGGGTCGCTTCATCGAGGGCGTCCAGCCGCGTCTTGCCGGCGAAGGCGGGCATGAGCCACTGCCCGCGGCTGGCCAGCAGTGCCTCGTCGGACAGGTCGGGGAAGCCCTGGTCCGGCAGCCATTCGCGCAGGCAGCGCACGCGTTCGCGCCACTGCTGAAGGGCCTCGGTCCAGGGCAGGGCGTCGAGGCCGAGTTCGCCGACGGCGTCGGTCAGCGCCTGCGCCGCCAGCGCCGGGTCGGGGCGTCCGGCCGGACGGGATGCCAGCGTGATGCGGTCGAAGCGGCGCTCGCGGCGGCTGACCAGCGCACGGGCATCGGCGTCCCAGCGCACGACGTCGCCTTCGAAAAACCGGTCCGGAAAATCGCGCTGCAGGCGCGCTTCGTCCACCGGCGCGGCGCGCAGCACCAGCGAGTCCCGCGCCTCGAAGCGCAGTTCGCTGGCGACCAGCCAGGGTTCGCCGAACACCGCGCTGTCATCGAACAGGCGCGCCATGCGGCCATTGGCGAGCTGGTAGCGGCGGGGGTCGGCGGGATGCTGGCGGGCGACGCGGTCGGGGAAAGCGTGTGCGAGCAGGTCACCAAGGCAATGCGCCGGCACCTCTGCGGGTGGCGGCGTGTCGCAGCGCAGGCGACGGCGCCACTGGCGGGCGGCGGCGTCGATCGCCGCCAGCGCGCCCCGGTTCGCCTGCCCCGGCGCCCGCCCCGCGCGGAACGCGGCCAGCGCCTGCCAGCGTGCGGCCAGCGCGTCGCTGCGTTCGCGCAGGGGATCGCGGGCCTCGACCAGGGCGGCAAGGTCGCAGGCCAGCGCCGTTTCTTCGGCCGCGGTGGGCGCCATCAGCATCGCCGCCAGGCGCGGATGGGTGCCCAGCGCCAGCATCCGGCGACCAAAGGCGGTAAGCCGGGCGTCGGTGTCCAGGGCACCGAGTCGCTGCAGCAGTTCGCGCGCCGCCGCGAGTGCGCCGGCGGGCGGTGGGTCGGGGAAACGCAGGTCGTTGCTGCCCCAAGCGGCGAGCTCCAGCGCCAGGCCGGCCAGTTCGACCTGGGCGATTTCGGGCGTGCGCATCGGTTCCAGTCGCTGCGACTGCGGCCACAGGCGATACGCCCAGCCTTCGGCGACACGACCGGCGCGACCGGCGCGCTGGTCGGCCGAGGCCTGCGAGATCGCGACGGTTTCAAGCCGCGAAAAGCCGGAATTGGGGTCGTAGCGCGGCTCGCGCGCCTGGCCCAGGTCGATCACCACGCGCACGCCTGGCAGGGTGACCGAACTTTCGGCGACGTTGGTGGCGAGGATGATGCGGCGGCGACCCTGGGGATCGGGATTCAGGGCGGCGGTTTGTTGCTCGACGGGGAGATCGCCGTGCAGGGCGAGTACCTGGAGCTCGCCGGCGGCCGTCCCTGCGGCATGGGCGTCGGGCAGCGTGGAGACCGCCGCCTGCGCCAGGCCGATTTCCCGCTGCCCCGGCAGGAAGACCAGCACGTCGCCCAGATGGTTCTCCAGCGCCGCGGCCGCGCAGCGGCGCAGTTGAGAGGTCCAGCCCTCGTCGCGCCGCGCCGGGAAGTGCGACACCGTCACCGGAAAGCTGCGGCCAGCGCTGGTCAGGCGCGGTGCGTCGAGGAAACGCGCCAACGCCTCGCCGTCGAGCGTGGCCGACATGACGACGATGCGCAGGTCGTCACGAAGCTGGGACTGCACGTCCAGGGCCAGCGCCAGGCCCAGGTCGCCGGCGAGGTGGCGTTCGTGGAATTCGTCGAACACGATCGCGGCCACGCCTTCGAGCGTGGGATCGTCCTGGATCATCCGGGTCAGGATGCCCTCGGTGACGACTTCGACGCGGGTGCGCGCCGACACCTTCGATTCGAAGCGGATGCGGTAACCGACCGTCTCCCCCGGCGCCTCGCCCAGCTGGCTTGCCATGAAACCGGCGGCGGCGCGCGCCGCGACCCGGCGCGGTTCCAGCATCAGGATCCGGCCATCGCCCCGCCAGGGCGCATCGAGCAGCGCAAGCGGAACCTGCGTGGTCTTGCCGGCGCCGGGCGGGGCCTCCAGCACCAGGCGCGGATGCCCGGCGAGGCTGCGCAAGAGCCCCGGCAACAGTTCGGCAATCGGAAAGTCAGTCCCGCCCACGGCGCGCAGTGTAGCCGCCCCACCCCAATGGGGTCAGAGAACATTTATGTTTCAATGGCGCGCTTCAAGCAAATATGTTCTCTGACCCCATTTATGGATTTGATTGATATTGGCGCCAACCTGGGCCATGAGAGTTTCGACCACGACCTCGACGCCGTGCTGGCGCGTGCCCGCACCGCCGGCGTGGGCCGGATGGTGGTCACCGGCGCCAGCCGCGCCGGGTCGGTGCGGGCGCTCGAACTCGCGCGTGCGCATCCCGGCCTGCTGTGGGCAACCGCCGGCGTGCATCCGCACCACGCGGTCGAGTGCACGGCCGAGGCGATCGCGGAGCTGCGCGCCCTGCAGGCCGAGCCGGAAGTCGTGGCGGCCGGCGAATGCGGCCTGGACTACCACCGCGACTTCTCGCCGCGGCCGGCGCAGCGACTGGCCTTCGAACGTCAGCTGGAACTCGCCGCGGAAACAAGGCTGCCGCTGTTCCTGCACCAGCGCGACGCCCATGGCGACTTCATGGCGATCATGAAGGCGTTCGAAGGCAAGCTCGGACCGGTGGTCGTGCACTGTTTCACCGGCACCCGTGAAGAGTGTTTCGACTACCTCGACCAGGACTGGCACATCGGCATCACCGGCTGGCTCTGCGACGAACGCCGCGGCAAGCACCTGCGCGAGTTCGTGAAGGACATCCCCGCGCACCGCCTGATGGTGGAAACCGACGCGCCCTACCTGCTGCCGCGCACCGTGCGGCCGATGCCCAGCCATCGTCGCAACGAACCGATGTACCTGGCGCACATCGTCGAAGAGCTGGCCCGTGACCGGGGCGAAACCATGCAAACCACCGCCGCCGCGACGGTGGCGACGACCGAGGCGTTCTTCGGACTGGCGCCTTGAACGGCCTGCTCGCTGCCTTCGGGCTTATCCTCGTCGGCAGCGTGGCAGCGATCCTGTCGCCACTGGCAGTGCGCTGGCGGGGAAAAGCTGGCGCCGACGGGCTTCTTATCCGCGAGGAACACCACCGGAAAAAGCGGATCGGCCTTGAAATCGGCATCCCGACCCGCGCCTGGCTGGATTTCGAGTGCCGGGTCGAAACGAGGATGGACCGCTTCTTCAAGCGCCTCGGCTGGACGCGCGAGATCCAGGTCGGCCGCAACCCTTTCGACAAGACCGTCTACCTGACGGCCGACGACCCGCGCATTGAAGCCCTGATGCGGGAGAACGAAGAAGCCTGCGCCTTGCTGCAGCGGCTGGTCGCCAGCCTTCCGCCCGAGGGTGCAGGGCTGCGCCAGATCGTTTGCCGGGATGGCGTGCTGCGAATTTCGCTCACCACGCCCGACGCCGCCGACGGGGAAAAAATCAGGCAATGGGCCTTGCCCCGGCTGCGCGCCCTCCAGGCGGCCCTTCCGCCGCCCGGCGGTTTGTCCGTGGCGCGGCGCGGCCGCGGTGGTCGCCGTGCTGCTGGCGCTGGCCTTCTGGCTGGTCGGGCGCAGCTCCCGGTTCCACCACGTCTTGCTGAAGGTGTTGCTGCTCGGAAGCCTGGGCGCGTTCTCCAGCGCCTACATGGGCCTGTCGGACCTCAACCGCGCGACCGACAGCTCTCCGGTCGAACGCCGCCATGCAGTGCTCTTGCCGGGCGAGTCCCTGCGCCTCTCCCGTCGCTCTAAGGTGCCGCGGGCCGATGTGTATTCGGCTGGCCTCCCCGCGGGTCTGCTGGTGCGCATGCCGCGTGGATACGCGAGCCAGCCGGGGATGCCGATGGTCGCCATGGTGCTGGTGCGACGCGGTGGTCTGGGCCTGACCTGGCTGGAGGGCGTGGACGCCCTGACGGAAGAGGAATGGCAGTACTGGCAGGAACTGCTGGATCAACGCACTGCGCGATGAAGGCCGGGACGGGCCTTTTGAAACCTCCGCGGCAGCGACGAGCGCCACCGCCGCGGCATTCTCCGGGTTGCCGGATGCCGCCCGGGCCAGGTTCAGGGCGCCGGCGCCACACCCACCGGGAAACAGCGGTCCGGCGCCATCGTGCGCCGGGCGATCCGGGCGTAGATGCGTTCGCCGAGGTTCGCCGTGTTCTTCAGCTCCACCTTGTCCACCTTCGGCTTGCGGTCCAGGCAAACCCAGGGCTGGGGGCTGAGGCCGTAGGACTGCACCGTGCCCGTGACCCAGGCGTGGCCCGACGCATCGCGGCGGATCTTGCGCTCCAGGTCCACCAGCACCTTCGCGCGCAGCTTGCAGCCCTTGAACGTGACGTCCTCGACGCCCAGCAGGTTGAGCGTCTTGCGTCGCGAGATCTCGATCTCGTCGCCGGCGATGTCGCTGTCGATGGCGGCGATCACTTCGGCACGCATCGCGTTGCCGATGGCTTCGACGACACGGCAATCGATGGTCTGGGCGCGGGCTCCCGACGCCGCGGCCAGAACACAGGCACCAGCGAGGGAGAACAGGGGAAGAAGTTTCTTCATGGGGGATCTCCGGGGGGTGGAAGGAAAAGCCGCCGGTTCAGTCGTCGACCGGCAGCCCGTGTCGGCGACCGAAGTCGAGCGCCTGGTCGCGGAACCCGTCTTCGAGCGCCTTCATCCGCGCCCGTTCACGCTCGCGGCATTCGCGCCCCGGCCGGCCTTTCGGGCAGGCGTCGAGCGCCTGCCGGATCGCGATGGCCTGGGCCTGCAGGTCGAAACCCTGCTGCCCGAGCGCCGTCGCCTCCTCGAGCCCGCGCGCGGTGAAGGCGGTGACGAAGCGATAGGGCGTGGTGTCGGCCTCGATGCGGGCCGCATCGAGTTCGATCAGGTCCATCACCAGGTCGCCGCCGTCGCTGTCGGCGCCTTCGGCGAGCATGCGCTTCACCAGGCGGTTGGCGCGCACGCGGTAATCCTTCATCAGGCCGACACCCAGGCCCAGGTAAGGCATCTGCGTGGCGACCGGGTGCGCGTTGCGGCTGACCCAGAACTGCAGGTGGCCGGTCTCACCGCGACCGCGCAGGCCCTGCACCGCGCCGCCCGGGCCTTCGCCCAGGGTTTGCGGCGTGCGCGGCACCGAGCGCAGGAATTCGCGATGCAGCGCCGAGTTGCGCAGCCAGGCGAACCCGGCGCCCAGCTCTTCGCCCAGCTGCAGGCAGGCCGGGCCGATGTCCACCTGCTTGCCGCACACCAGGGTGTCGCCGTCGGCCTGGCGCAGCAGGAAATGGAACTCTCCCTGGTTGAACTGGTTGCTCGGCAGCCAGCTGCCCAGTCCCCAGTGCGGGAAGTACATGCTGTTGTCGGCGGAATTGACGAAGTAGGTGATCTCGCCCAGGCCCTCGGCCGAGTCGATGAGCTGGCGCAGGCGCAGGTCGAAGCGGTGTACGCCCAGCTCACTCTCGGGATTGCGTGGAAATCCGCTGTCGGCGACGAAGGCCGCCTCGGCCCGCGCGCGCAGCATCGCCAGTTGCTTCACCGCATTGAGGTCGGTGATTTCCTCGCCGTGCGCGATCCAGGCTTCGTCGGTGCCCGACTCCACGACCTCGATCGGCGGCAGTTCGAAGGGATTGTGGATTTCCTCGATCACCTCTCCCACCAGGTCGCGCGCTTCGGCCGAGCCCGATTCGACGATCGGCAGTGCCGGCGCGAACGGGTCGCTGGCCGAGGCCGGCGCGGGCATCGTGATTTCGCCGGCCTCGCGGGCCGATTCGCTGCCCGAGTCGACGACATCCGGCGACGGCGGGTCGAACGGGTTGGGCAGCCGGCCGGTGGCCGCGAGTGCCGCGCCGGCGATGAGCACCGCGGCCCCGGTTCCGATCCAGGCGGCCCGCCGGCTCATGGCTTCACCAGCTCGACGCGGCGGTTCAACGCACGACCGGCTTCGCTGCTGTTCGGTGCCACCGGTTCCGACTCGCCGGCGCCGCGCGAACGCAGGCGCCGGTCGGGCACGCGATGTTCGATCACCAGGACCGAACGCACGGCCAACGCGCGATCTTCGCTCAGGCGCAGGTTTGCGCCGGCGTCGCCGACGTCATCGGTGTGGCCGACGATCTCGAGCTCCAGCGAAGGATCGGCGCGCATCAGTTCGGCCACCTGCGCCAGCGCATCGGACGACTCCGGCCGCAGCGTGGCCTTGCCTGTGTCGAAGTATATGCCGTCGAGCCGCACCTTGCCGGCCGCGGCGAGTTCGGCCGCGAGCTCCGCCGCATCGACGCCGGCCTGGCCGGTCTGCATGGCCTCACCTTCGACCACATACACCCAGCTGCGCTGCTTGTTGACCATCACCGCCGCGGCGATCGCGCGACCGCCCACCTCGCCTTCGGCGGCGAGGTAGCGGAAGTCGCCGCCGACGCCGATGTTCATGTCGGCCACGCGCATCCAGTTGGCCTCGCGCGTGCCGGTGCCGCCGCATTCGGCGCGCCCGGCGCAGCGGTGCACGATGCGCAGGCCCTGGCCGGTGAGCGCCTGCTCGTAGTTGCGCGCGATCTCCAGCGTCGAGCGGCCTCCGGGGTTGTCGTAGACCTCCTTGCTCACGCGCCCTTCCAGCCGGCGGCTGCGCAGGTCGCCATTGTCCTCCCGGCCGGTGACGAAGTTGTACTCGTCGAAGGCCTGGACCTCGCTGTCGCGCAGGCTCGAGCCGGCATAGGGCACGACCCGGAATGCCGCGGTCGACGCTTGTTGCCCCGTCGCAGGGACCGGCGCGGAAGTGGCCCGGCCCCGTGCATCGACGTATTCGACCTGCTCGCCGCGGCGCCGGGCTTCGCTGGCGCAGCGTTCATCGCCTAGGGCGCAGCGCGTCGCGCGCCGGACCTCGCGATCAACTGCGCGCTCGACTTCGCCCTGCACCGCCCGTTCGGCCGTGCGCCGGAGTGACTTGCCGAAGTCCTGGCCCAGGCCGGGCAGCGGCATGGCCATCAGGGCAGCCAGGACAAGAACGGGAAACACGCGCATGGAACACTCCTGCGAATTCTGGGGTGACTCCGTGCAATACGCCGACCGGCGCCAGGTCGTGCCACGAGATGGTGTTCACAGGGCGCCGGGGCAGGACAGCGCGGCCCCGGGCCTGGCCAGGCAGTCCTGCACGAGCTCGCGGTTCTTCCATGGGCCGGGCATGGCCTCGACCGCCGCCAGCACCGCCGGCCGCAGCTCGGCCGCGGCCGCCGGGTCGGTGGCGTCGAGCAGTGCCAGGCGAAGGCGCCAGTTGCGCAACCAGATCGGCGCAATGGGCTCGGGCGCATCACCCGGCGGCGCCGGCAGCAGCTGCGCAGCCAGGCCTGGCTTGCCTTCCAGCAGGGCCAGCTCCGCGTCCGCCATCTCCAGCAGGGATTCGTTTCCCGCTGCATCGCGGCAGGCCGCACGGGCGGCGCGGGCGCCGTCCGGATCGCCCGCTACGAGGTGCGCGCGCATGGCATAGGCGCAGCCGGTGGCCCGCCAGCGGCTTTCGGGCCCCTCTCCCAGGGCGACGCGCATGGTCTCGGCCGCCGCGACGTCGGCCAGCGCGCCGGGGACATCGCCCGCCAGGCCGCGAAGCTCGGCCCGGTGCAGCAAGCAGCTCAGCGCGTGCGCGTGCACCCGCTTTAGGGCCGCATCGATCGTTATGGTTCGGTCGAGCAGCTCCATCGCTTCCTCGCGCCGACCGCGGTCCAGCGCCAGGCCGGCAGCGTTGCAGTAAGCGATGGCGGCGATGACGTGGGGTTCGGTGTAGTTCTCGTCGGCCACCTTCACCGCGGCGTCGGCTAGTTCCTGCGCCCGCGGGTAGTCAGGCCAACGCCTGAGGGTCGGCACCGCATCGGCGTAGGTGAAGGCCAGCCAGCCGGGGTTATTGGCGTACACCCGGGCGGCCACGTCCAGCCGTTCCTCGAACAGTTCGCGGTCGTCCGGCTTGCGCAGAAGGGCGTTCACCGTGGAGAGCAACTCCAGGTATCTGAGATGCGTCTGGCTGCCGCGCAGGTCGTCCTCGCGGAAGCGCTCCCGCAGCGGTTCCATACGCGCCAGCGCCTGCTCGTTATCGCCCGCAGCGGATTCGGTCGTGGCGAGCTCCAGCGTCAGCAGGATCAGTTCATGTTCGTCGGCGCCGTGCCTGCGCGCCATGGCCAGGGCGTCGGTGGCCAGATCGACCGCACGCCGGTTCTTGCCGACCGGCCGCAGCGCCTCGCTGTAATCGGCCATCAGCGTCCAGTGCAGGCGCGGATCGATGCCGGGCGTTCTTTCGGCCAGCGCCAGCCCTCGCTCGAACAGTTCCGCGGCGACATCGTATTCGCCACGCGTGGTCCGGGCGCCGGCGATCAGGCGCAGCAGGTCGGTGGCCACCTCGGGCTGCCCGGCTTCCAGGGCGGCGTCGACCCGCGCTTCGCCCGCGTCCAGCAGGTCGGCGGCGGTCGCTTCGCGCCCCAGGCTCGGGTTCGAGGCCGCCAGCATCTCCGCCACGTAGTCGCGAACGGCTTCGGCGCGCGCCCTGGCCGTTTCGGCCTCGGCCTGGGCTTCGCGGGCGGCGTTCGCCTGGGTCCGCGCTTCGCCCGCCTGCCAGAGGCTGGTACCGACACCCACCGCGATGCTGGCCACCAGCGCGGCGGCCAGCGCGGCCGGCAGCGGATGCCGGCGGATCCAGCGTCGCAGGCGGTATCCCGAGCCGCCGCGACGGGCCTTCACCGGCTTGCCGTCGAGCCAGGCGCGAAGGTCGGCGGCGAGTTCGGCGGCGCCGGCGTAGCGCTGGCCGGGCTCGCGCGCCAGCGCCTGGCGCAGCACCGCCTGCAGGTCCGCGGGCAGGCGGCAGTCGCCGGGCAGCACCGCGGTGTCCGCGCTGTCGGGCAGCACCGGCGGCGCGCGCAGCAGCAGCGTATGCAGCAGGGCGCCCAGGCCGTACACGTCGGTGGCCGTCGACACCGGACCACCGCGTCGCTGTTCGGGCGCGGCATAACGCGGCGTCAGCGGGTAGCTGCCGCCGCTGGTCAGTTCCGAAACACCTTCCTCGAGCACGCGCGAGATGCCGAAGTCGAGCAGCACCACGCGGCCCTCGGCGTCGACCATGACGTTGCCGGGCTTGATGTCCCGGTGCACCACCAGGTGCCGGTGTGCGTGTGCCACCGCGTCCGCGACGGCGGCGACGCGACCGACAATGTCGCGCGTGTCCGGCCGGGTCCGTGCGCTCCAGGCGTCGATCGCCTCGCCGTCGACCAGCGCCATCGCGAACCAGGGCCGACCGTCCGGCGCCACGCCGGCATCAAACAGCGGCGCGATGCCCGGATGCCGAAGCCGGGCCAGGATCTGGATCTCCCGCGCGAACCTGGCGCGTGCCTCGTCACTCGGCGTCGGCAGCGCCAGCAGCTTGACCGCGGCGACCTGGTCTTCCGGCGCCACGCTCGAACGGGCGCGATAGACGACCGACATGCCGCCGCGACCCAGCACCGCGCCAATGCGCCAGCGGCCGAGCTGTTCCGGGGTATGCGCGTCCGGAAGGCGCTGGTCGAGCGGACCGGTGCCGGCTTCGGCCTTCTGCATGCGCCGGACGCGGTCCCGAACCGCCGGCGACGCGGCTTCCAGCGCAGCAGCCGCCTGGTCGTCGTCCAGGTCGCGCAGGCGTTCGAACAGCGCGATGGCGTCCTGCCAGAGTTTCGAATCGGTATCGTCGCCGGCGCCGGCCATGGGCTCATTCCATCATTGCGTGCAGGGCCGCACGGGCGCTGGCCCAGTCTCGTTTCAAGGAACGTTCGGAGCGGCCCAGGAGTGCCACGAGTTCGGGGAACTCCAGGCCGGCGAAAAAGCGCAGCTCGACCAGGCGGGCTTTTTCGGGGCTGGCGCGGGCCAGGCGTTCAAGCGCCTGGTCCAGTTCGATCACGCGCTGCGGCGAGAGTTCGTCGACCTGGTCTTCGTCCATTTCGACGCGCACCAGGCCGCCACCGCGGCGGTCGGCCAGCCGTCGGCGGGCGTGGTCGACGATGATCCAGCGCATGGCCTGGGCGGCCGCCGCGAAAAAGTGCTGCCGGCTTTCCAGCGGCAGGGCGCCGCCGGCGAACAGGCGCAGGTAAGTTTCGTGTACGAGGACGGTGGGCGACAGCGTGGCGTCGCCGCCCTGGCCCAGCCGCGCGGCGGCCAGTCGCTTGAGTTCCGCGTACAGGCTTTCGAAAGCGCGGGCCAGCGCCCGGGGATCGCCTTCGCGCGCCGACGCCAACCATGCCGTGATATCGCCAGTCATCCGTCGGGGGCCGGAAGGGAAACCGGCCCGACGTTAACCCGCAGGCCCGGGCAACGCCAGCCCGGGCGGACTCAGGTGCGCAGCCCGACGCCCCGGCGCAGCAGCCACAGGGCCAGGGTGCCGAGGCCGATCACGAAGGCCAGCATCAGCCCGAAGGCCACCGCCATCGACACGTCCGACTGGCCGAGCAGGCCATAGCGGAAAGCATTGACCATGTAGAAGATCGGGTTGAGATGGGTGGCCGTCTCGGCCCACTGCGGCAGCAGTTTCACCGAATAGAACACGCCGCCCAGGTAGGTCAGCGGCGTGAGGATGAAGGTCGGGACGATGGCGACGTCGTCGAACTTCTTGGCGTACACGGCGTTGACGAAACCCGCCAGCGAGAAGATCACCGCGCCCAGGAACACCGTGGCCAGCGTCACCAGCGGATGCGGGATGCGCACCGTGGTGAACAGCATCGCGATGCCCAGCACGATCGCGCCGACCATCAGCCCGCGCAGCACGCCGCCGGCGACGTAGCCACCGAGGATCACCCAGTTGGGCATCGGGCTGACCAGCAGCTCCTCCACGTGCCGGCCGAACTTGGCGCCGAAGAAACTCGAGCTGATGTTGCCGTAGGCGTTCTGGATGATTGACATCATCACCAGGCCCGGCACGATGAAGTCCATGTAGCTGATGCCGTCCATGGTGCCGATGCGCGAGCCGATCAGGTTGCCGAAGATCAGGAAGTACAGCGTCATCGTGATCGCCGGCGGCACCAGGGTCTGGCCCCAGATGCGCAGGATGCGGGCGACCTCGCGGCGGGCGATGGTGAACAGCGCGACCAGGTTGGGGTTCACGGGTTCACCTCTGCATTTCCGGTCAGGCGCACGAACAGTTCCTCGAGCCGGTTGGACTTGGTGCGCATCGAACGCACCTTGATGCCGGCCTGGTCGAGCGCGGCGAACACGCGGTTGAGCTCCATGTCCCGCGGCATCTCCAGGTCGATCGTGTGGCCGTCCTCGGCCAGCAGGGTGGCGCCTTCGATCGCCGGCAGCGTCGCCGGCAGGCCGCCTTCGACGTCAAGCAGGAAACCTTCGACGTCGAGCTTGGCCAGCAGCGTCTTCATCGGGCCTTCCTCGATGATGCGGCCGTGGTCGATGATCGCCAGGTTGCGACACAGGCTTTCGGCCTCCTCCAGGTAATGCGTGGTGAGGATGACCGTGGTGCCGGCGGCGTTGACCTCCTTGAGCGTCTTCCACATGCCGCGGCGGATCTCGATGTCGACGCCGGCGGTCGGCTCGTCGAGGATCAGCAGCTTTGGCCGCGTCATCATGGCGCGGGCGATCATCAGTCGCCGCTTCATGCCACCCGACAGCGTGCGCGACATCTTGCGCGCCTTGTCCCAGAGCTGGGCCTTCTTGAGCTCTTCTTCGGCACGCACCAGCGCCTCGGCGCGCGGGATGCCGTAGAAGCCGGCGTAGTTGACCAGGATGTCGAGCGGCTGCTCGAACATGTTGAAGTTGATCTCCTGCGGCACCAGCCCGACCAGGCGCATCGCCTGCGAACGGTTCGCGTGCAGGTCGACGCCGAACACGCGCACTTCACCGGCGCTCTTGTTCACCAGCGAACTGACGATGCCGATCAGGGTGGACTTGCCGGCACCGTTCGGCCCGAGCAGGGCGTAGAAGTCGCCTTCCCCGACCCGCAGGGACACGCCCTTGAGGGCCTCGACGCCATTGTCATAGGTCTTGCGGAGATCGGTGATCTCCAGCGCGGGTAGTTTCTGCATGGGGCTCCTGGGCCGGCCGGCGCTGCGCCGGTGGGCGATGGGGCCTTATTATAGGCGCCTTGCCGCCCGGCCCCCGGGCCCGGGCGGCACACTGTTTCCCATTCCCGGAGTCCGTATTGGCCATCGTGCATTTCCCGCTTCGCGTGGTTGGCAGCCGAATGCTGGCGCCCAGCGTGCGTCACCTCGAATTCGCCCGTGACGATGGCCAGCCGCTGGACTTCATCCCCGGCCAGTTCATCCAGGTGCATTTCAACTACGCCGACGGCACGCCGACCAAACGCAGCTACTCCCTGGCGACCATGCACGACCATGCGCTGGGACCGGGCGAGGCGGTGGAGATCGCGGTCAGCTATGTCGCCGGCGGCGCCGCCACGGCGCTGTTCGAGGCGCTCGACGAAGGCCAGCAGATCCAGGCCTCCGGCCCTTACGGCCGTTTCTGCCTGATGCCCAATGACACCAACCGCCGCTACCTGCTGATCGGCACCGGCACCGGCGTCACGCCCTACCGCGCGATGCTGCCGCGGCTGGCCGAGCTGATCCGCGAGCGCGGCATCGAGGTGGTTCTGCTTTTCGGCTGCCGCACGCCGCAGGAGCTGCTTTACGGCGACGACTTCCGCGCCTTCGCTGCCGCCAACCCGGGTTTCCGCTTCGTGCCCTGCTTCAGCCGGGCACTGCCGGCGGACGCTTCACCGGACGACCGTCGCGGCTACGTGCAGGACGCCCTGGCGGAATTCGCGCCCTCGGCCGACGGCGACATCGCCTACCTGTGCGGCAACCCCAACATGGTCGACGCATGCTTCGAGGTGCTGAAGTCCGCGGGACTGCCGGTGCCGCACATCCGCCGCGAGAAGTACGTCAGCGCCAAGTAGGCAGGTCCTTCGTCACGTTTCGGCGTCCCCGGTCGTCTGTCATCCTGTGGGCCGTTTTGGCCCGGATGGGAGAGTCCATGAAACCCCTGCTCTTGCCGCTGGTCCTGGCGGCGCTGGTCGCCGCGCCCTCGGCGCAGGCCCGCACCCTGGGCCAGCTTGAATTCACGCCCTGCGAACTGTCGCAGCCCGGCACCGGCGCCACCACCGCGCTCGAATGCGCCACGCTGGAAGTCCCCGAGAACCCGGAAAAACCCGGCGGCCGGACCCTGAAGCTGAAGGTCGGGCTGGCCGCCGCGCGTTCGGCCGAGGCCGAGCCGGACATGGTGCTGTTCATTGCCGGCGGCCCGGGCCAGTCCGCCACGGAAACGTATCCGTCGGTGGCCGGGGGGTTCTCGCGGCTGCTCGAGAAGCGCCATGTCGTCTTCGTCGACCAGCGCGGCACCGGCGAAGGACACCGCCTGGCCTGCGACTTCCCGGACGAGCTGGCCGAGTCCGAGGCTTCCGACGAGCAGCAGGTCGAGCTGGCAAGGGACTGCCTGGCCAGCTTCGATGCCGACGTGGCCCAGTACACGACCACCGTGGCGGTGGCCGACCTCGAGGCGCTGCGCCAGGCCCTGGGCGCACCGAAGTTCAACGTCTACGGCGGCTCCTACGGAACGCGCGTCGCCCAGGAATATGCGCGCCGTCACCCCGATGGCGTGCGCAGCCTGCTGCTCGACGGCGTGGTGCCGCCGGGCCTGGCCCTGGGCAGCGAGCACAGCATCAACCTCGAGGACACGCTCAAGTCCATCCTGGGCCGCTGTGCCGCTGATGCTGCCTGCCGCGAGGCCTTCGGGGATCCCTACCGCACCCTGTACGCGCTGCGCGACCGCGTGCGCGAACAGCCGACGACGGTGACGGTGCCGGACCCGCGCAGCTTCGCCCGGCGCGAACAGCGCCTGGACGAAGCGGCCGTCGCGGTGATTGCGCGCTTGTTCGCCTACGCGCCGGAAACCGCGGCCCTGCTGCCCCTGCTGCTCGACGAGGCGCAAAAGGGTCGCCCTGAAGCCCTGTTGGCGCAGGCCGCGCTGGTTTACGACTCGCTGGCCGGGCAGATCAACCACGGCATGCAGCTTTCGGTGATCTGCGCCGAGGATGCGCCGCGCCTTGCTTCGCGCGACGAGGACGAGGCGCTGATCCTGGGCAATGCCATCGTCGGCGTCACGCTCAACCAGTGCAGCGTCTGGCCGCGCGGCCCGGTTTCGGCAGACTTCCGCGAGCCGCTTGAAAGCGGGCTGCCGACGCTGCTGATGTCCGGCGAACTCGATCCGGTGACGCCGCCGCGTTACGGCGACGAAGTCGCAAAAACCCTGCCGCGCTCGCGGCATCTGGTCGGCAAGGGCCAGGGCCACATCCTGCTCTCGCGTGGCTGCACCCCGAGGCTGGCGGCGGAGTTCGTCGACACGCTCGATCCGGTCGGCCTCGATGCCGGCTGCCTGGAGGTGCTCGACGCCTCGCCCTTCTTCCTGGATTACAACGGAGCCGCGCCATGATCGAGGTCCGCGACCTGCACAAGGCCTTCGGCAAGGTCGTCGCCGTGGACGGCGTCGGCTTCCGCGCCAACGACGGCCAGATCACCGGCCTGCTGGGGCCCAACGGCGCCGGCAAGACCACCAGCCTGCGCATGCTCTACACGCTGCTGCGGCCCGACCGCGGCCAGGTGATCGTGGACGGCGTCGACGCCGCCGTTGATCCCGAAGCGGTTCGCCGCCGCCTTGGCGTGCTTCCCGATTCGCGCGGTCTGTACAAGCGACTGACCAGTCGCGAGAACATCCGCTACTTCGGCCGGCTGCACGGCATCGACGACGCCACCATCGCCGCGCGCACGCAAACCCTGGTTGACGCGCTGGACATGGGCGACATCATCGACCGTCGCACCGAAGGCTTTTCGCAGGGCCAGCGGGTGAAGACCGCGATCGCCCGCGCGCTGGTGCACGACCCGCGCAACGTGATCCTGGACGAACCCACCAACGGCCTGGACGTGATGGCCACGCGCGCCATGCGCCGCTTCCTGCACCAACTGCGCGACGAGGGCCGCTGCGTGCTGTTCTCCAGCCACATCATGCAGGAGGTCGCGGCGCTGTGTGACCGCATCGTCATCATCGCGCACGGCCGCGTGGTGGCCGAGGGCACGGCTGACGAGCTTCGCGCGCAGACCGGCGAAGCCAACCTCGAGGACGCCTTCGTGAAGGCGATCGGCACCGAAGAAGGACTGATGGCATGAGCGCCGCGACCACCGTTTTCCTGAAGGAAGTCACCGAGAACCTGCGCGACCGCAAGACGGTGTTCAACGCGCTGGTGATGGGCCCGCTGCTGGGTCCGGTGTTCTTCGTGATGATGATGAGCTTCATGATCACGCGCGAACTGTCCAATGCGGAGAAGCCGCTGGAGATTCCCGTGGTGGGCGCCGAACACGCACCCAACCTGGTTGGTTTCCTGCGCCGGCAGGGCGTGACCGTGCAGGCGGCGCCGGAGGATGCCGAGGCTTCCATCCGTGAACGCGACACCCGCGCGGTGCTGGTGATCCCCGCCGACTATCCGGATCGCTGGCGCGCCGGCGAAACCGCCCAGGTCCAGGTGCTGCACGACAGTTCCGACCGCGACGCGCGCGCACCGATGATGCGGCTGACGGCCTTGCTCGATGCCTACGCCAAGCAGCAGTCGGCGCTGCTCATCAGCGCCCGCGGCCTGCATCCGGCGATCCTCTCGCCGGTGGTCGTGGCCCAGCGCGACCTGGCCAGCACGCAGCAGCGCGCCGGCCAGCTGCTCAGCTTCCTGCCCTACCTGCTGGTGCTGGGCGCCTTCCTGGGCGGCATGTACCTGGCGATCGACACCACCGCCGGCGAACGCGAACGGCAGTCGCTGGAGCCCCTGCTGGCCAGCCCGGCTTCGCGGGCCCAGATCGTGCTGGGCAAGCTCGGCGCGACCTTCGGCTTCGCGATGGTGTCGATGATGCTCAGCCTGGTCGCGTTCGCGGTCGCCTTCCAGTTCATCCCGCTGGACAAGCTGGGCATGAAGGTCGATTTCGGCGCTGGCCTGATCCTGCGGGCGGGGCTGCTTATGGTGCCGCTGGCGCTGGTGTTCGCCGCGCTGCAGACGGTGGTGGCGGCTTACGCGAAGAGCTACCGCGAGGCCCAGACCTACCTCTCGCTGCTGATGCTGCTGCCGATGATCCCGTCGGTGCTGCTGATGGTTTCGCCGATGAAGGGCGAGCTGTGGATGTCGGCCACGCCGCTGCTGTCGCAGAACCTGCTGATCATGCAGCTGGCGCGCGGTGAAACCGTCGCGCTGGCGGACTTCGCGCTCAGCTTCGGCTGCACGCTGGCGCTGGCGGTGCTGGTGACCTGGCTGGCGGTGCGCATCTACCACCGCGAACAGCTGGCCGTCTCGACCTGAACCCGCTTCGGTAGGAGCGCCTTCAGGCGCGAATCTTTTGGCTTTGCCTTCGGCAAAGAAGGGATTCGCGCCTGAAGGCGCTCCTACAGTCAGCAAGGAAAAGGCCCGGCATTGCCGGGCCTTTTCGTTTCCAGCTTCCGCGGAACTTACGGGCGGAAGGTGAAGGTGCGGGTGATCGTGGCCGGGCCGTCCATCGGCTCGAAGCGCCAGTCGCGCACGGTGCTCTGCACTTCACGGTCGAAGGTGCCACGCGGCTGCGAACGCACGATGCTGACGTTGGTGACCTCGCCGCTGGCGGCGATGGAGATCTCCACCGTGACTTCGCCCGAGACGCCGCTGCGGTAAGCCGCGCGCGGGTAGGACGGCTGCGGGGCGCGCACCGCCACCGGGTTGCTGGCGCTGGCGCGGGTCGGCTGGGCCGGCTGCGCGGCCGGGGCGGGGGTCGGCGTTGCCGGCTGGGTCGGGGCCGGGGTGGCCGGCTGGACCGGCTGGCTCGGCGCCGGCGTGGCGGGCTGCGCCGGCTGCGGCTGGGCAGCGGCCGCTGCGGCAGCGGCGGCGGCGGCGGCCGCTTCGTCGGCAGCGCGCTGGGCGGCCAGCTCGGCGTCACGTTCGCGCTGGGCTTCGCGCTCGGCTTCCTGCTCGGCGCGTTCGACCACACCGGCGCGGCCCTTGGCGATGGAGTCCTTGATGCGCGGCAGGGCCGGGGTCTGGGCGTCGGTGCGCTCGATCAGGGCGCGCAGGCGCTCGGCTTCGACGAAATCCTCGCGGCCGATGGCCTGCTCGGCGGCGATGATGGCGTAGGGCATCAGGTCGATGAGGGCGCTTTCGGCCGAGGCGTCCGGCTTGTCGCTCTTCTCGCGCAGGGTCAGGTAGTACTCCATGGCGTTGTCGCCGGCCGGGGCGTACAGGCGCTGTTCGCGCAGGGCCTGGGATCCGCGGCTGCGCAGTTCGTCGACGCTCAGGGAGGCCAGGGCGGCCTCGGCGGCCTGCTGGGCCTCCTGGGCAGCCACTTCTTCAGCGGTGGGGCCGGCGGGCTGGGCCGCGGTCGGCGCATCCCCCGCCGCGTCCGGTTCGGCCTCGTCCTTGGAGCAGGCGGCGAGGCTCAGGCCAAGGGCCAGGGCGATGCCCCAGCGCAGGGCGCGGGAGGAGGCGGGCGTGGACGCGGTCATTAGGTTTTCCCCTGAAAAGTTAACAAACCATGACGTTCAGCACATAAGAGTTTGGCCGGTTTGTCAAGGCGAAATCGTTTCGGGCTGCGATCCGCGTCACGGAATCGCCCGGCCAGGGGGCCGACGGGCGCCTACTTGCCGATGCAGAAGTCCGCGAAGATCCGGCCAAGCAGGGCGTCGGCGTCGATGGTGCCGGTGATTTCGCCGAGAGCGTCCTGGGCCCGGCGCAGCTCCTCCGCCGCGAGTTCGCCGGCGCCATGGTGCAGCTGCCGGGCGCCTTGGGCCAGGAAAACCGCGGCGCGATCCATGGCTTCCAGGTGGCGGGCGCGGGCGCTGAAGGCCCCGTCGCTGCCCTCGCCCTGCCCGGCCGCGTCGCGCAGCCTTGCCCGCAGGGCCTCGAGACCTTCGCCGGTGCGGGCCGACAGCCACAGGTGTTCCCCGTCGTCGTGGCGTTCGGCATGCACCGGGCGGCCGCTGAGGTCGGCCTTGTTGTGCAGCCAGAGCACCGGCACGCCGGGCGGCAGGTCCAGGCGGGGCCCGGATGGCGCCTGGTCGTCGAGCACGGCAAGCACCAGGTCGGCGCGCTCGAGTTCGGCGCGTGCGCGCCGGATGCCTTCGCGTTCGACCTGGTCGGGGGCCTCGCGCAGGCCGGCGGTGTCGACCAGGGTCAGTTCGATGCCGTCGACGAGGATGCGCTCGCGCAGCAGGTCTCGCGTGGTGCCGGCGACGTCGGTGACGATGGCGCGGTCCTCGCCGGCCAGCGCGTTGAGCAGGGACGACTTGCCGGCATTGGGGGCACCGGCGATGACCACGTGCAGGCCGTCGAGCAGGCGCTTGCCGCGGCCGGCGTCGGCGCGCAGGCGGTCGAGGTCGCCGGCCACGCCGCGCAGGCGCTCCTGCAGCTCCGGCGCCGCGAGGAAATCGACTTCCTCTTCCGGGAAGTCCAGCGCCGCTTCGATCCACACGCGCAGGGCGACCAGGGCTTCGACCACGGCATCAACGCGGCGCGAGAACTCGCCGTCCAGCGAGCGCCGGGCGGCGCGCAGCGCGGCTTCGCTGCCGGCGCTGACCAGGTCGGCGACGGCTTCGGCCTGGGCGAGGTCCAGCCGGCCCTCGAGGAAAGCGCGTTCGGTGAACTCACCCGGCCGCGCGTGGCGGGCCCCGAGGCCCAGGCAGCGGCGCAGCAGTCGGGCCAGCAGCAGCGGGCTGCCATGGCCCTGCAGTTCCAGCACGTCTTCGCCGGTGTACGACTGCGGGCCCGGGAAAAACAGCATCAGGCCATCGTCGATGACCTCGCCGTCGCCGTCGCTGAAACGCAGGTAGTGCGCATGCCGGGGCTCCGGCGGCCGACCCAGCAGCGTCGCGCCGATGGCCCGGCAGCCCGGGCCGCTCAGGCGCACGATCCCGACGCCGGCAGCACCGGCCGCCGTCGCAATCGCTGCAATCGTCTCGCGCTGGCTTGTCATTTGGAGCGATTTAGCCACGGATGAACAGTGTCTGTCCGTGTTCATCCGTGGCAGAAACCGCTCTTATTTGCTCACGGTCGCCGTGGCGGGCTTGGTGCCGTGGCGCTTGGTGATCACCCACTGCTGGGCCAGGCCCAGGATGCCGTTGGTGCACCAGTAGAGCACCAGGCCCGACGGGAAGAAGGCCATCATCACGCCGAAGATGAGCGGCATGGCCGTCATCATCTTCTTCTGCATCGGGTCCATGCCCGGGGTCGGCGTCATCTTCTGGGTGAGGTACAGCACCACCAGGTTGATCGCCGGCAGGATGAAGTAGGGGTCCGGCGCGGTCAGGTTCTGGATCCAGCCGATCCACGGCGCCTGGCGCATTTCCACCGACTCGAGCAGCATCCAGTAAAGCGCAATGAACACCGGGATCGTCACCAGGATCGGCAGGCAGCCGCCGATCGGATTGATCTTCTCTTTCTTGTAGAGCTCCATCATCGCCATCTGGAACTTCTGCTTGTCGTCGCCGTAACGTTCCTTCAGCGACTCGATGCGCGGCTGGATCGCGCGCATCTTGGCGAAGCTCTGGTACTGCTTGGCCGACAGCGGGTACAGCACCAGCTTGATGATCAGCACCGTCAGGATGATCGCCCAGCCCCAGTTGCCGGTCAGGTCGTGCAGGGGTTCGAGCACGTAGTCGAACATCGGCTGGGCGAGGAAGGTGAAGATGCCGTAGTCGAGCGTCAGCTTCAGGCCCGGTGCGACGTCGGCCATCTGCTCCTGCAGCTTCGGGCCGACCCACAGCGTGGCTTCACGCGTGGTGGCCGTGCCCGGCGCGACTTCGAAGGGCGCGCCGACGCTGCGCACCAGGTAACGCGGCTGGCCCTCGCCGAGGGTCGCCAGCGAGAAACGCTGCGGTTCGGCCTTGGCCGGCACCCAGGCCACCAGGAAGTGGTGCTGCAGCAGCGCGATCCAGCCGCCGGTGACGTCGAGGTTGAGCGGGCCGTCCTCGGCGAAATCGTCGTACTTGCGCTTCTCGAACTTCTCGGCCGGGCTGTACCAGGCGCCGCCGGTGAAGCTGTAGGCCTCGGGATTGGTCAGCGCCCAACCCTTGGACTGGCCCACGGGCGGGATGCGCTGCAGCTGCTGGTAGCCGTAGCCGCGCCAGGCGGCGGTGCCGTCGTTGCGGACTTCTTCGCGCAGGGTGATGTCGTAGGCGCCGCGTTCGAACACCCAGGTCTTGCGCACGGTCAGGCCGGTGGCCGGATCGGTCCACAGCAGCGGGACTTCGAGGCGGTCCTGGCCGTCGGCGAGCTGGAAGTCGGTGCGACCGCCTTCCGGGCGGAACACGGCCTCATGGTTGGGGGCGTTGCCGGCCGTGGCGACCAGGCCGGACTGCGCGACCGAGAAACGCGCGGCGTCGTTGTCGAACAGGCGCACCTTGCGCGCGGGTTCGTCCTTGTCCACCGGGTACTGCAGCAGCTCGGCGCCGACCAGGTTGCCGCCGCGCAGGTCGACGCGGATGTCCAGCACGTCGGTACGAACGCGCAGCAGGCCGGGGCTGGCCGCCGCCGGACCGGTGGCCGCCGGCACGCCGCCGGCGTCGGGAGCGGCCGGAAGCACGGCCGTGGCGGGCACCGCCGCCGCATCCGGCACCGCGCCATCCCCGGGCAGCGCCGCCGTCGGTTCGGGCAGTGCGGTGGCAGGGGCCGACTCGGCGGGGTTGGCTTGCACCGGACCCTTGTTCCATTCCAGGAACAGGAGGAAGGCGACGGCAAGCCAGGCGATCAGCAGGAAGGTACGGGTCTGGTTCATGGGCAGGCTGCAGGCGCCGGGCGGAAGGCCACGGGGCCGGCGGGAAGTCTCGGTCAGGAGTCGGTGGCGGGGCGCTCGCGCGCGTCCGGGGAGGCTGGCATTGTGCCGGCAGGGGCGGTGGGCTTCAACGACCGCGCCCTTTCCAGCAGCTGCAGCCACTGTTCGCGCAGCCCCGGGTTGTCCAGCGCGGACGCACCGGGCTGGGCGATCAGAACGTAGTCGCCGGCGGGCAGCCGATGGCGTTCGCGACGGAAGACGTCGCGGGCGATGCGCTTGATGCGGTTGCGGCCGACGGCGCGCTTGTCCACTTTCCTGGACACGGCAACGCCGAGCCGTGGCTCGGTGGCCTCGGCCCGGACGTGGGCAAACAACCTCAGCTGTGGGCTGGAGAGCCGGCGACCTGCCTTGAACACCGCCTGGTACTGGGCGGATACGCGCAGGCGCGCGTTGGGCGGGAAGTCGCTCGGCGGGACGGGCGGAAGATTATTCACAGCCCGTCAGGCGGCCGCCGGAAAGCCGGCGGCGGCGCGTCAGACCGCGAGGCGGGCCCGACCCTTGGCACGACGACGGGCGAGGATCTTGCGACCGTCGGCAGTCTTCATGCGGGCACGGAAACCGTGGTCGCGCTTGCGCTTGAGGTTGCTGGGCTGGTACGTGCGCTTGGTGGCCATGGGGCACCCCGGTTGGTTTTTGGGCGGAAAAGACCGCGGACTATAGCGGTTTCCCCGGGCCGTAGTCAACAGCGGTTTGCATGGCGGACCAGCCGGCGCGGCGCTAGACTGCACGACCCCGAACACTTATCCACAGCGCCCCCGCGGTGCTGTCGCCCGGAATTTCGCTTGAACATGGATGCTGCCTGGCCCCGCTGCCTGGAACGACTGGAAGCCGAACTGCCCGCCGAAGAGGTCCACACCTGGCTTCGGCCGCTGCAGGTGGAAACCCACGCCGACGGCCTGACCCTCTACGCCCCCAATGAATTCGTGGTCGACCAGGTGCGCGAGCACTACCTGGCCCGGATCCGCGAACTGGTGGCGCATTTCGCCGGGGCCCCCGCCGCCGTCGCCCTGGCCGTGGGCTCGATGCAGCGGGCCGCGGCCAGCCCGGCCGCCAGCGCCGCCCAGGCCACGCCCGGGCGGCCGCGCGCCGCCGGCGGTGCGGAATTCACCGGCAACCTCGACTCGCACTACACCTTTGAAAACTTCGTCGAGGGCCGCAGCAACCAGCTCGGCCGGGCCGCGGCGCTGCAGGTGGCCCAGAACCCGGGCAAGGCCTACAACCCGCTGCTGCTGTACGGGGGCTCGGGCCTGGGCAAGACCCACCTGATGTACGCGGCCGGCAACTTCATGCGTCGCAACAACCCGGGCATGCGGGTGCTGTACCTGCGATCGGAGCAGTTCTTCAGCGCGATGATGAAGTCGCTGCAGGAGAAGTCGATGGACCAGTTCAAGCGCCAGTTCCAGCAGGTGGACGCGCTGCTGATCGACGACATCCAGTTCTTCGCCGGCAAGAACACCACCCAGGAAGAGTTCTTCCACACCTTCAACGCGCTTTTCGACGGCAAGCAGCAGATCATCCTGACCTGCGATCGCTACCCGCGCGAAGTGGAAAACCTCGAGACCCGGCTCAAGACACGCCTCACCTGGGGCCTGAGCGTCGCCATCGAACCGCCCGATTTCGAAACCCGGGCCGCGATCCTCACCGCCAAGGCCGCCGAGCGGTCGGTGAAGCTGCCCGAGGACGTCGCCTACCTGATCGCCAAGCGCATGCGCTCGAACGTGCGTGACCTCGAGGGCGCCCTGAACACCCTGGCGGCCCGGTCCAACTTCATGGCCCGGCCGATCACCGTGGAATTCGCCCAGGAAACCCTGCGCGACCTGCTGCGGGCCCAGCAGCAGGCGGTGTCCATAAGCAACATCCAGAAGACCGTGGCAGACTACTACCAGCTGCGCATGGCGGACCTGTTGTCGAAGCGGCGGACGCGCTCCCTGGCGCGCCCGCGGCAGATGGCGATGGCGCTTAGCAAGGAACTGACCGAGCACAGCCTGCCGGAAATCGGCGATGCCTTCGGTGGCCGCGACCACACCACCGTGATGCACGCCTGCAAGGTGATCCGCGAACTGCGCGAGATCGACGGCAAGATGCGCGAGGACTGGGAAAAGCTGCTGCGCAAGCTCAGCGAGTAACGTGGATCCGGCCGTGGAACTCATCCCCGGACGGGCTGTGGACAAGTTGGGGGCAATTCCAGGGGCGGAAATCCATCCACAGGTTTCCACAGGGACCCGGGGCTTCCACACACAGGCTTAGGGTTGCTGTTTTTCGTTTAAAAACAAAAGGTTGGCTGTGTTATCCCGCGATTTTCGCGACACTACCACCACCAGTTTTTGATTTATCCACTCATTGGAGCTTGGGGAATCGCATGCGTTTCAGCCTGACGCGAGAAGTTCTGCTCAAACCCCTTCAGCAGGTCGTGAACGTGGTCGAGCGGCGGCAGACCCTGCCGGTGCTGGCCAACCTGCTGGTGACGGTCGAGGGCGACAAACTGTCGATGACCGGTACCGACCTCGAAGTCGAGATGGTCGCCCGCACCGACGTCGACGACGCCCAGCCGGGTGAAACCACGATCCCGGCGCGCAAGCTTTTTGAAATCGTCCGGGCGCTCCCCGACGGCAGCAAGGTGACCCTCAGCCAGTCGGGCGAGAAAGTCACCGTGCAGGCGGGTCGCAGCCGCTTCACCCTGGCCACGCTGTCGGCCAATGATTTCCCGGCCGTCGAGGATCTCGACCTGGTCGATCGCATCCGGGTTCCGGAGGCCGCGCTCAAGGAGCTGATCGAACGGACCGCGTTCGCGATGGCCCAGCAGGACGTGCGTTATTACCTCAATGGCCTGCTGCTGGACCTGCGCGAGGACAGCCTGCGCTGCGTCGCCACCGACGGTCACCGCCTGGCCCTGTGCGAAGCCCCCCTGCCGGCCGGCGCCCAGACCCGCAAGCAGATCATCGTGCCGCGCAAGGGTGTGCTGGAGCTGCAGCGCCTGCTGGAAGGCGGCGACCGCGAGGTCGAGCTGGAAGTCGGTCGCAACCACCTGCGCATGCGCCGCGAGGACGTCACTTTCACCTCGAAGCTCATCGAAGGCCGCTTCCCCGACTACGACGCGGTCATCCCGATCGGCGCCGACAAGGAAGTGAAGCTCGACCGCGAAGGCCTGCGCGCTGCCCTGCAGCGTGCGGCGATCCTGTCCAACGAGAAGTACCGCGGCGTGAAGCTGGAAATCAGCCCGGGCCAGGTGCGGATCGTGGCGCACAACCCGGAACAGGAAGAGGCCCAGGAAGAAATCGAGGCCGAAACCAAGGTCGACGGCCTGGGCATCGGCTTCAACGTGACCTACTTGCTGGACGCCCTGAGCGCCCTGCGCGAGGACACGGTCATCCTGAACCTACGGGATGCCAATTCCTCGGCCCTGGTTCGCGAGGCCAGCCACGAGCGCAGCCGCCACGTGGTGATGCCGCTGCGGCTGTGACCCGAGGTTTCGCCGCTTGTGACCGCCGCCCGGCCCGTGCCGGGCGGTGTCGTTTCCGGGCTCCGGCGATCCGCGCGGCAGTCCTTCAACGCCCCACTCCCACATGCGCCTGACCCGGCTCGACGTCCAGAACCTGCGCTGCCTGGCCGACGTCCGCTTCGAGCCGGCCGCCGGACTGAACCTGGTCACGGGTGGCAACGGCGCCGGCAAGACCAGCCTGGTCGAGGCCATCCACCTGCTGGGCTACGGCCGGTCCTTCCGCGGGCGCGTGCGCGACGGCCTGGTTCGCAGCGGCCAGCCCGCCCTGTCGGTCTATGCCGAATGGGTCGATGGCCAGGGCCGCTCCCGCCGGGCCGGGCTTCGCCACAGCGGCAGTGACTGGGAGGCCCGCCTCGACGGCGCGACGGCACCAAGCCTCACCGAGCTGTGTGCCGAGCTGGCGATCGTCAGCTTTGAGCCGGGCAGCCACGAACTGATTGCGGGCGGCGCCGAACATCGCCGCCGGTTCCTGGATTGGGCCCTGTTCCACGTGGAACCGAGCTTCCTTCCGGCCTGGCGGCGCTATGCCCGGGCCCTGAAGCAGCGCAATGCCCTGCTCAAGCGGGGGCCGCCGGCCAGTGCCCTGGATCCCTGGGACCAGGAGCTGGTCGATTCCGGCCAACAGCTGAGCCGGCTCCGCGCCGACTACCTTGCCCGCCTCGAACCGGTGCTTGCCGCGACGGCGGCTGAGTTCCTGCCGGAGCTGGGGCAGGCGGGCCTCTCCTTCCTGCCGGGCTGGCGGCAGACCGACCACCCGCTGGCCGATGCGCTGCTGCTGGCTCGTGACCGGGACCTTGCGCTCGGCTACACCAATGTCGGCCCCCACCGGGCGGACTGGCGCGTCGATTACCCCGCCTTGCCCGGGAAAGAAGCCCTGTCGCGGGGTCAGGAAAAGCTCACGGCCCTGGCCTGCATCCTGGCCCAGGCCCGGGCTTTTGCCGCCGACCGCGGGGAGTGGCCCCTGGTCTGCCTGGACGACCTGGCCTCCGAGCTGGACCAGACCCACCTTCGGCACGCGCTGTCAGCGGTACTGGACTCCGGGGCCCAGGTCATCCTGACGGCGACCGAGGCGCCCGGGATCCTGACCGGGCCGCTGGCGCCGTTGGCGAGGTTCCACGTGGAACGCGGGCAGTTGCGGCAGGTGTAGCGGGGCGGTCCGGGTCCGCGGCCGGGAAGTATCGGGACTGAAGTCCCTCCCACGGTGGGCATTTCCGGCAAAACCGGCCTGGCGCGGGACTGGCGGCGAGATCGGCCCGACCCGCTCCCCGGGAGCGCTCCGCCGCGAGGCGCCCGCCTGTGCCATGTGAAGCCGCCACGCGCTATACTCGGACACCTTATTTATAGGCGCGCTGTGCCGCCCCCCGCGGGCGCCGGCGGGCCGCCGTGGACCCGAGTACACGCCTCCGATGACCGACACCCCGACTCCGCCGACTCCCGCCAACAACAACTACGACTCCAGCAAGATCACCGTGCTGCGCGGCCTCGAAGCGGTCCGCAAGCGGCCAGGCATGTACATCGGCGATGTGCACGATGGCACCGGCCTGCACCACATGGTGTTCGAAGTCGTCGACAACGCCATCGACGAAGCGCTGGCCGGCCACTGCGACGCGGTCCTGGTCACCTTGCACGCCGACGGCTCCTGCTCGGTGTCGGACAACGGCCGCGGCATCCCGGTCGACATCCACAAGGAAGAGGGCGTGTCCGCGGCCGAGGTCATCATGACCGTGCTGCACGCCGGCGGTAAGTTCGACGACAACAGCTACAAGGTCTCCGGCGGCCTGCACGGCGTTGGCGTCTCGGTGGTCAATGCGCTTTCGTCCAGCCTGTGGCTCGACATCTGGCGCGACGGCCAGCACTACCAGCAGGAGTACGGGCTCGGTGAGCCGCTGTATCCGCTGAAGGAAGTGGGCCCGTCGGGCAACAAGAAGGGCACCCAGCTGCGCTTCCTGCCCAGCGCCGAAATCTTCACCGACGTCGAATTCCACTACGACATCCTGGCCAAGCGCCTGCGCGAGCTGAGCTTCCTCAACTCCGGCGTGCGCATCGAGCTGGTCGACGAGCGCGGCGAAGGCAAACACGACGTTTTCGAATACGAAGGCGGCATCCGCAGCTTCGTGGAACACCTGGCGGCCCTAAAAACCCCGCTGCATCAAACAGTTATCTCTGCTTCGGGCGAAAAGGACGGCATCGTCGTCGACATCGCCGTGCAGTGGACCGACAGCTACCAGGAAACGATGTTCTGCTTCACCAACAACATCCCGCAGAAGGATGGCGGCACCCACCTGCAGGGTTTCCGCGCGGCGCTCACGCGCACGCTGAGCAATTACATCGAACAGAACGGCATCGCCAAGCAGGCCAAGGTCGCGATGAGCGGCGACGACATGCGCGAAGGCATGATCGCCGTGCTGTCGGTGAAGGTGCCCGACCCGAGCTTCAGCTCGCAGACCAAGGAAAAGCTGGTCAGCTCCGAGGTGCGCCCGGCGGTTGAATCGGTGATCGGCCAGAAGCTCGAGGAATTCCTGCAGGAGCGCCCGAACGAAGCCAAGGCCATCGCCGGCAAGATCGTTGACGCCGCGCGTGCGCGCGAAGCGGCGCGAAAGGCCCGCGACCTCACCCGTCGCAAGGGTGCGCTCGACATCGCCGGCCTGCCCGGCAAGCTGGCCGACTGCCAGGAGAAGGATCCGGCGCTGTCCGAACTCTTCATCGTCGAGGGTGACTCGGCCGGTGGCTCGGCCAAGCAGGGCCGCAACCGCAAGCACCAGGCGGTGCTGCCGCTGCGCGGCAAGATCCTCAACGTGGAACGTGCGCGTTTCGACCGCATGCTCGCGTCCGCCGAAGTCGGCACGCTGATCACCGCGCTCGGCACCGGCATCGGCAAGGACGAGTACAACCCGGACAAGCTGCGCTACCACCGCATCATCATCATGACCGACGCCGACGTCGACGGCTCGCACATCCGCACGCTGCTGCTGACCTTCTTCTACCGGCAGATGCCGGAGCTGATCGAGCGCGGCCACGTGTATATCGGCCTGCCGCCGCTGTACAAGCTCAAGCAGGGCAAGAACGAGCTTTATCTCAAGGACGACGCGGCGCTCAACGCCTACCTCGCCAACAACGCCGTCGAAGGCGCCGAACTGCGACCGGCCGACGGTGCGCCGCCGGTGTCCGGCGCGGCGCTGGAAAAACTGCTGCTCGACTTCACCGCCGCGCGGGATTCGCTGGCGCGTTTTGCGCACCGCGTCGATACGCCGGTGCTCGAAGCCATGCTGGAAATGCCGCCGCTGACGGCCGACGGTTTCGCCACGCCGGGTGCGCTCGATGGCTGGACCACCGAGCTTGAAAAACGCCTCAACGCCACCGGCCTGGGTCGTGCGCGCTACACGATCACGGTGCAACCCGGGAACGTCGAGGAAAACGCGCCCGCCGCGCTCGTCGTCTCCAAGCAGCACCACGGTCTTGCATCCACGCAGACGCTGCCCGCCAGCCAGCTGCTGGGCGGCGAACTGCGCCTGCTCACCGAAGTCGCCACCGCGCTCGATGGCCTGCTGCAGCCGGGCGCCAGCATCACGCGCGGCAATCGCACGCAGCCGGTCACGCGCTTCGTGCAGGTGCAGGAATGGCTGCTCGAGGAAGCCAAGAAGGGCCGCATGATCCAGCGCTTCAAGGGCCTGGGTGAAATGAATCCGGAGCAGCTCTGGGAAACCACCGTCAACCCGGAAACGCGCCGCCTGCTGAAGGTGCGCATCGAGGACGCCGTCGCCGCCGACGAAATCTTCTCCACGCTGATGGGCGACGTGGTTGAGCCGCGCCGCGAATTCATCGAAGACAACGCGCTGCGTGTCGCCAACCTCGACGTCTGAGGACACGCCGCCGGCCGGCGGCGCGTCCGACAATCCGCCCCTGCCGCCCGCCGCGACGAAGAACGCGCCGCCGCCGCGACCCTGGCTGGGTTTCACGATCGACGCAGCGCTGGCCGTCGTGCTGCTGATGGTCGTTTCGATCCTGCTGATCACTCCGCTGGTCCTGGTCGAAACCTTTGCCAGTCCGGGCAGGCCGTCGGACGAAGTGCTGCAGGCGATGCTGCCCCAGATCACCGTCGCCGCCATCGTGTCCATGCTGCTGGCCGCCCTGGCCACCTGGATGCTGCGCGGCCGCAACATGGTGGGCGAGCTTCCGCGCTCGCCGCTGGGGCCGGCGCTGGCCTGGTCGCTGCTTGCCGGCGTCGGCATCCAGCTGCTGGTGCTGGCCATCGACGCCGGCCTAGGCTTCCTCGATGCGCCGCTGACGCCCAGCAACGCCGAGCCCATCGAGGCCCTGGCGCGGCAGTGGCCCTGGCTGACCTGGGTGCTGGTCGTCATCGTCGGCCCGTTCGCCGAAGAGCTGCTTTTCCGCCACGTGCTGCTGCGCCGATTCGCCCTGGCGGGCCGCGTGCTGGCCGGACTGGTCGCAACCTCCGCCCTGTTCGCCCTGCTGCATGAAGTCGGGCAGGGCGCCGACCGCAGCCTGGCGGCCTGGTTCGGCATCCTCGCCGTTTACCTGGCCATGGGCATGGGCTTTGGCCTGGTTTACGTCCGCACCGGGCGCTTGTGGGCCGCCTTCGCCGCCCACGCCGCCTGCAACGCCACCGCCATGGCGATCGCGGCATTCTCGACTTAGCGGACCCGGGGTTACACTGGCCCGCCGCACGGCCGCAGGGGCACGGCGCCGTGCAGGAATCCAACCGGGAACCCTATGAGCAAGCGACACCTCTACCTGCTGGCCCTGGCCATCATCGTCGCCGCGTCCGCGGCGATCTACTACAAGTGGAAGGTGCTGGAATTCCCGCTGCAGCCCGACGCCCAGGTGCAGGTCTGGACGCTGCAGGCGCACGTCGAGTACCAGCCCCGCAAGGCCGCGAACACCGTCACGCTGCAGCTTCCCGAGACCACGCCCGGCTTCACGCTGATCGACGAACGTTTCGTCGCGCGCAATTACACCAACCTGGGTGAAACCGCCGACGGCGGCCGCGAGGTGCAGTGGGCCATCCGCCGCGCCGTCGGCGAGCAGGACCTGTACTACCGCGCCACCGTCGTGCGCGCCGACGAGGGCGCCACGGTCGAACTCGACTTCGACCCCGAGCTCGCGCCGCAGCCGGAGTTCGAGGAGCCCTACGCCACCGCCGCGAATACGCTGCTCGACCAGGTGCGCGAACGTTCGTCCAACACCGTCACCTACGCCCGTGAACTGCTGCGCCGGCTCAACGAATCCGAGCCCAGCGAGGAAGTCGCGCTGCTCCGCGAACTGCACGGTGACGACGACAGCGCCCGGACCAACTTCGTCGTGCAGCTGCTGGCGGTGCGCAACATCCCCGCGCGCGTGGTGCACGGCCTCAAGCTTGCGCCCTCGGGCGAGGGCATCGATCCGGGCGTCGAGGCCCGCATGCAGTCCTGGCTGCTGGTGCACGACGGCCTGACCTGGACCATGCTCGACCCGCGCACCACCGCCGAAGGCCGCCCCGCCGACCTGTTCCTGTGGAACGCCACCGGCAAGCCCCTGCTCACCATCGACGGCGACCCGCCCTCGATGCTGGCCTTCACCGTCAAGGCCAACCTGGCCGACGCGATGGCCACCGCCGAACGCCGGCTGGAAGTACGCGACGCCAACCTGGTGCGCTATTCTCTGCTGAGCCTGCCGCTGCAGGCGCAGGAAACCTACCGCATCCTGCTGATGGTGCCGATCGGCGCCTTCATCATGCTGTTGCTGCGCAACCTGGTCGGCGTGAAGACCTACGGCACCTTCATGCCGGTGCTGATCGCGCTGGCCTTCCGTGAAACCGCCCTCGTGGCCGGCATCTCGCTGTTCGTGGTCGTGGTGGGCTTCGGCCTGCTGGTGCGTTTCTACCTCGAGCGCCTGCGCCTGCTGCTGGTGCCGCGCCTGACCGCCATCCTGATCCTGGTGGTGCTGCTGATGGCCGCCGTCAGCGTGCTGTCGAACCGCCTGGGACTGGAAGTGGGCCTGAGCGTCGCGCTGTTCCCGATGGTCATCATGGCCATGACCATCGAACGCATGTCCGTGGCCTGGGACGAACGCGGCGCCGGGACCGCCATCCGCGAAGGCATCGGCACCCTGGTCGTCGCCGCCCTCGCCTACGTGGTGATGAGCTGGCGCCCGCTCGAGCACCTGGTCTTCGTCTATCCGGAAGTGCTGCTGGTGCTGTTCGCGCTGGCCCTGCTGCTTGGCCGCTATTCGGGCTACCGGCTCAACGAACTGCTGCGCTTCCGCGCCCTGGCCCGCGACCCGGACCCGATCGCGCCGCCGCCGGCAGAACCCGAACCGGAAACCAAGGCCTGAGCCATGGCTTTCTTCAACCCCTTCAAGGTCGCCAGGCGGCTGCGTGAAATCGGCCTGGTCGGCATCGGCCAGCGCAACGCGCACTACGTGCTGATGCACAACCCGCGCAAGTTCTACCCGCGCGTGGACGACAAGCTGCTGACCAAGAAGCTGGCGATCAAGGCCGGGCTGCCGGTGCCCGACCTCTACGCCGTGGTTCGCGAAGAACACGAGATCGCGGAACTGCACAAGAAGCTCGAGGGTCGCGACAGCTTCGTGGTCAAGCCGGCGCATGGTTCGGGCGGCGACGGCATCCTGGTGATCAGCGGCCGTCGCGGCGACAAGTACCGGCGCGCCAGCGGCAGCCTGATGACCCGCGAGGAATTCGAGCACCACCTCTCGAACGGTCTGTCCGGCCTGTTCTCGCTCGGTGGCCAGCCCGACCACCTGATCGTCGAGTACTGCGTGCAGTTCGACCCGGTCTTCGACAACGTCAGCTACAAGGGCGTGCCGGACGTGCGCATCATCGTGTTCCTGGGTTACCCGGTGATGGCGATGATCCGGCTGCCGACGCGGCTCTCGGACGGCAAGGCGAACCTGCACCAGGGCGCGATCGGCGTCGGCATCGACCTGCCGACCGGGAAGACCAAGCGTGGCGTCTGGGGCACCGAGATCATCCGCGAACACCCGGATACGGAACACAGCATTGTCGGACTCACGATTCCGCACTGGCGCCAGCTGCTGGAAATGGCCTCGCGCTGCTACGAACTGTCCGGCCTGGGTTACGTGGGCGTCGACTTCGTGCTCGACCGCGACCGCGGGCCGCTGATCCTGGAGCTCAACGCCCGGCCCGGGCTGGCGATCCAGATGGCCAACGGCAACGGCCTGGAGTCGCGCCTGCGCAAGGTCGAGGCCCTGCGCGACCGCGGTGAGCTCTCGAAGGATCCGGCCGAACGGGTCGTTTTCGCCATCGCGAACTTTCCGACCACCGGCTGAACGTCACGCGGCGTTTAACGATGTTTTAAGCCCATCGTCAAAAAGCGCGGGCATGCTTGGTCCCAAAGGGGAAGTCTATACGGGGGCGGACGGTGAAACCGGACAGCCCACCGCTTGAGTGATTGCTCCATTCCCCGTTACCCTTACCGGCCACCAGTCGCGGCACACCGCTGCGGCGAAGGAGTTCCCAGATGAAGTTTGCCCACGCCCTCAAGCTCAAGGTCCTGGCGGCCGCCGTCATCGCGGCGACCCTTTCCGTGGGTGACGCGCACGCCCAGCGCAGTCGCGACCGCGACAAGGACAAGGTCGAGGAAGCCTATCCGGACGCGACCCGCGAATCCCCGAAGGCCACCAACACCCCGCGCCTCGCCAAGGACATCAACAAGATGTTCGAGCTCTACAACGAGGGCGAGGACATGGAAGGCGCGATCGCGATCGCCGAGAAGCTGCTGGCCAACGACCGCGCCAAGCCCTACGACCGCGGCGTCGCGCTGATGATCGCCGGCAACGCCGCGCTGGGCATCGACGATTACGCCCGCGCCATTCCCTACCTCGAGCGTGCCCTCGAGGAAAACGCGCTGCCCAACAACAACCACTTCGCGACCATGCACACCCTGGCTTCGGTCTATGCCCAGGAAGACATGGCCGACAAGTCCATCGCCCTGCTCGACCGCCTGATCGCCGAGACCCAGTCCAAGGACCCGCAGGTGTTCGGCCTCAAGGCCGGCGTGCATTACAACGCGGGCCAGTTCGAGCAGACCATCGAGGCCGTGCAGAAGGCGATCGCGCTCAACGACGGCAATGCCGAGAACAACTGGCAGCAGATCCTGATGGCCTCGTACAACGAGCTCGGCCGCGAAGGCGAGGCCGTGGTGCTGGCCGAGCAGCTGCAGGCCAAGAACCCGGACGACAAGCGCGCCCTGCTCAACCTCGCCTCTCTCTACGCCCAGACCGGCGCCTCCGACAAGGCCGCGGCCCTGCTCGACAGCGCCCGTGCCAAGGGCATGCTCACCGAGCAGCGCGACTACGAAAACCTCTACGCCACCTACCTCAACATGGATGGCAAGGAGGCCGAGGCCGCCAAGGTCATCCAGGAAGGCCTGGACAAGGGCGTGCTGCCCGCCGACGCCCGCACCTACACCTTCCTGGCGCAGTCGCTGTACTTCAGCGAACAGATCGATGCCGCCATCGCGGCCTATTCCAAGGCCGGCCCGCTGGACAGCAAGGGTGATTCCTTCCTGGCCCTGTCGCAGATCCTGACCAACGAGGACCGCAACGCCGAAGCCAAGGCGGCGGCCCGTTCGGCCCTGGACAAGGGCCTGGCCAAGCCCGGCGAGGCCTGGATGGTGATCGCGCGCTCCGAGTACTACATGGACAATTTCGCGGCGGCCCGTCAGGCTTACGCGGAGGCCGCCAAGGATCCGGCGACCCGCGACCAGGCCCAGAAGGCCCTGGCCCAGATTTCCCGTTGAACGGTTGGTAAACCGATTCCCCGTGGTATAAGCTAACAAGTTCCCGCCGGTGTCCCGGCGGGCCACGGCCCCTGACGCCGACCGAACGAAGAGCTCGAGCCGCCGAACGCATGACGGACAAGAACTACAACAGGTACGACACCCCTCCCCAGGGATTGAGCTGGGCACGCATTGGCGGCAACGCGTTTGCTATCGCGCTGCATGCGGTCGCGTTCATGTTCATGATGGCGCCGGTCAATCCTCCCGAGGTCAAGAAGGCCGCGGAAGAGGCGACGGTGGTGTCCTTCATCGAACCGCCGCCGCCGCCCCCGCCGCCGCCGCCGCCGCCGCCGGAGCCGCCCAAGGTGGTCCAGAAGATCATCCAGCAGCCGAAGCCGACGCCGATCCCGCCGCCGCCGGAAGAGCCGCCGGTGGTGTTCGACGACCCGAGCCCGATCGACATCGAGGCCCCGCCGCCGGCTCCGCCCGCGCCGCCGGCCCCGCCTGCCGACTACGCGCCGTCCGAGGACATCTCGGGTCGCTCGCTCTACCAGCCGCGCTACCCGGCCAAGGAAGCCCGCGACGGCGTTGGCGGCACCGTGATCCTGCGCGTCACCATCGACGCCGCCGGCAACGTGCTTGATGTCGCCATCGAGCGCTCCAGCCGCAATCGCAACCTCGACCGCTCGGCCATGGATGCCGCGCGTCGGTGGAAGTTCAACCCGGGACTGCGCAACGGCCAGAAGGTCGGTGGCGCGGTGCTTGTCCCGGTCAAGTTCACGCCTCCGCGGTAACGCCAGCAATACCCACGTAAACGGTCAAACCACTTAAAGAAAGGCACTCCTTATGCTGCAGGAAATCCTCCTCACGGTCGCAACCGCCGCTGGCGGCGCCGCCGACAACGCCTCCGCCCTGTCCAAGATGGGCTTCTCCCACATGATGGCGGAGCTGATGCGGGACCCCGCCGAGTTCTTCGTGCAGTGGGTCGTCTTCATCATGCTGGTCGTGATGTCGTTCGGTTCCTGGTGGTACACCATCGTCAACGCCATCAAGAACGCCGTCATCTCCAAGCGCGCCGACACCGTCGTGCGTACGTTCTGGGAAACCCCGAACGCCCAGGACGCGATCCGCTTCATGGAAGAACAGCCGGCCAACGAGCCGTTCTCCAAGATCGCCCTTGACTGCGCCCAGGCCGCGGCCCACCACCAGCGCCACGAAGGCAGCCGCCTGGTCGACGCCCTGAACCGCTCGGAGTTCATCGACCGCGCGCTGCGCCAGGCCGTCACCCGCGAGAGCGCCAAGCTCGAGAACGGCATGACCTGGCTGGCCACCGTCGGTGCGACCGCCCCGTTCGTGGGTCTGCTCGGTACGGTGTGGGGCATCTACGGCGCCCTGATCCGCATCGGTGCCACCGGCCAGGCGTCGATCGACGCGGTCGCGGGCCCGGTCGGCGAGGCGCTGATCATGACCGCCATCGGTCTGTTCGTTGCGATCCCGGCGGTGCTGGCCTACAACGCCTTCAACCGCGCGAACCGCAACACCTACGCCAAGTTCGACACCTTCGCGCATGACCTGCACGACTTCTTCGCCACCGGCTCGCGCGTCGGCGAAGTCCCGGCCAAGCGCTAAGTCGAACGTCTAACCAGGAGTCGCAGGCATGGCTTTTTCATCCAACTCCGGTGGTGGCGGCCCGATGGCCGACATCAACGTCACGCCCCTGGTGGACGTGATGCTGGTGCTGCTGATCATCTTCATGATCACGGCCCCGCTGATGTCCCACAAGGTGAAGGTGGAACTGCCCCAGGCCACCCTGGACAAGAAGCCGGAAATCGAGCAGCCGCCGATCACCCTCGCGGTGACGGCGGACGGCAAGGTCTACTGGAACGACGAGGCGGTCACGCAGGACATGCTTGACGCCCGCCTCGCCGTGCTGGCCCAGAAGACCCCGCAGCCGCAGGTCGACATCCGCTCCGACAACATCACCAAGTACTCGGTCATCCACGAAGTGGTGACCGACGTCCGCAATGCGGGCATCCGCAAGGTGGGCTTCGTTTCCACCCCCGAGCGCTGAGGACGACAGACCATGGCATTTGCCTCCAATACCGGCGCGGGCCCGATGGCCGACATCAACGTCACGCCCCTGGTGGACGTGATGCTGGTGCTGCTGATCATCTTCATGGTGACGGCCCCCGCCCTGTCCTACCAGATCCAGGTCGACCTGCCGCAGCGCACGTCCACCCCGCCGCCGCCGCCGAAGGATCCGCCCGAGCCGATCCGCCTGCGCATCGAGGCGGGTGGCACGGTGACCTGGAACGACACGCCGATCCCGCTGTCCTCGCTCCAGGCGGCCCTCGAGGTCGAGGCCGAGCGCGCAGGTTCCGACGTGACCCGCCAGCCGACCGTCGAGATCCAGACGGACATGGAAGCCCAGTACGAAACCCTGGCGAAGGTGCTTTCGCGCACCAAGAACGCCGGGATGGCAAAGATCGCTTTCGTGGAACCCGGCGCCGACTGAGGCCGCGCTTCCCGCACCCTGCAGCAACGCCGCCTCCGGGCGGCGTTTTTTTTGCTCGCCGGCGGACCGGGGAAGGGCTCAGCGCGTCGCGGCAATCACCGCCAGATAGGCGCGCACCGTCGGCTCCAGGCCCGCATAAAGGGCCTCGCCGACCAGGGCATGGCCGATCGACACCTCCAGCACCCCGGGCACCCCGCGCAGGAACTCGCCAAGATTGGCCTGGCTAAGGTCGTGCCCGGCGTTGACGCCGAGGCCGGCGGCCCGGGCCTGTTCGGCCGTCTGGCGGCACAGGGCCAGCGCCTGCGCCGCATCGCCGGCCGCGAAGGCTTCGGCGTATGGCCCGGTGTAGAGCTCGATCCGATCCGCGCCGAGTTCAGCGGCCAGGGCGATGTCGGGCGCACCGGCATCCATGAACAGCGACACCCGCGCCCCGCATTCCTTCAACTCGGCGATCAGCGGCCGCAGGCGCGGTCCGTCACGGATCAGGTCGAAGCCGTGGTCGGAGGTGATCTGCCCGTCGGAATCCGGCACCAGCGTCGCCTGCTGCGGTCGGGTTTCCCACACCAGCGCCAGCAGGCCCGGGTAATCCCCCCGCGGTGGCGCGAACGGATTGCCCTCGATGTTGAACTCGGCCCGACCCTCCACCAGGCGGGCCAGCTCCCGCACGTCCGCCGGGCGGATATGCCGCTGGTCCGGCCGGGGATGCACCGTGATGCCACCGGCGCCGGCCCGCAGCGCGGCCTCGGCGGCCTGGCCGACCCGGGGTTCGTCGCCGCCGCGGGAATTGCGCAGGACGGCGATCTTGTTGACGTTGACGCTGAGCACGGTCATGGCGGCAAGCCTACCCTGTGGCCCGGGCACCGGGAAGCGGGAAAACGAGAGCAATTCGCGCTTTCCGGACCCGGCTTTCAGACATAATCTCCGGATGCGACCGCTCCTGCCGCTGCTCGTCCTGCTGGCCTTGCTGGTCTGCCCGGTGGCGTCCCCGGCGGACACGGTGCCCGGCGCGCCGCTGTCGCGAAGCTACGGCTCGGAACAGACCCGGGCCAAGCCGGGTCACATCGCCCTGGCCACGTCCCCGGACGGCGAACTTTTCGCCGGCAACCAGGAAGGCGTGCTGCGCTTCAACGGCATCGACTGGCGACTGACCATGCTGCCGGCGCGCTCCGCCGCCCATGCACTGACCATCGGCAACGATGGCCTGGTCTACGTGGGCGGTTACGACACCTTCGGTCGGCTCGCGCCCGACGGCGAAGGTGGCCTGGCCTACGAGGAACTGCTCGATGCCGCCGGCCTCACCGGCGACCAGCGCCATCTTGGGTTCGTGTCCCAGGCCATCGCCACGCCGCACGGCATCTATTTCCGCGCTGAACAGCGCCTGGTCCTGCTGCCCGACGGCGGCGGCAAGGCGCGCCGGTGGCCGCTTCCCGGCGACACGCGCAGTTTCTACTGGGTGCGTGGCGAACTGCTGGCGCGCGTCCAGGGCCAGGGACTGGTGCGCTTCAGCGACGGCACGTTCGAGCTGCTGCCCGGTGGCGATGCGCTGGCCGACGTGCCGCTGCCGGGCATCATCGAACGTGGCGACGACCTGCTGCTGGTCGCCGGCGACGGACTCCGGCTGGCCAACGACAAAGGCATCCGACGCCTCGACGGGCCGGCCAGCGACCTGCTGGCGAACTTCCGCGGCTACACCGTGCGCGAACTGGCCGACGGATCGGTGGTGGTCGGCACGCTCGATGGCCGGCTGCTGCGATTCGACGCTGACCTGCGCGTCCGCGAGAACCTCGACCTCGGCAACTACGGCGTCCTGGCGCTGGAAGTGGACCGCGAGGGCGGCCTCTGGGTCGCCACCGAAAACGAACTCAAGCGTCTGACCCTGCCATCGCCCTGGTCCCACCTGGGCGAGGACGAAGGCCTGGCCGGCAATCCCAATGACTTCGAATGGTTCGACGGCGCGCTCTGGCTGGCCACGAGCCAGGGCCTGCAGCGCCTGCGACCCGCCGCCGACGGCCAGCCACGTGCGGAACGCCTGCCCTGGACGGATAACGCGGCCTCTACGCTGCTTTCGGCCCGCGACACCCTGCTGATCGGCATCCGCGAGGGCCTGCTGGCGCTGGAGCCGGGTTCGGACACGCCGCGGCTCCTGTTCGAACACCCGCACCACGGCGTCTTCGCCCTGATGCCCTCGCGCCACGATCCGGATCTGGTCTACGGCCTGGGCGGACCCGACCTGCTGCTGCTCCACCACCGGCAGGGGCGCTGGCAGGAGGGGGCGCGGGTGTCGCTTGGCGACATCAGCGTCTTCGGCCTGGAGGAAGGCGATGTCGCCGGCGACATGTGGATCGGCGATTCGCGGGGTCCCGTGCAGCGCTGGCAGGTCGACCCCGCCACCGGCGAGGTGTCCTCGCGCGAAGTTTTCGACGACAGTCGTGGTCTGGCGGTGAGCCCCCGGTTCGGCACCAGCGTTTACCGCTTCGAGGACCAGATCCGGGCCACCAGCGGGGAGGCCGGCTTCCGCTTCGAAGGCGACCGCTTCGTCGCCGACAACGCGCCGCCGATCACGCTGGTCGAACGCCCCCATGAAATGTCGGTCGAACAGACCCCGCTGGGCGACTATGCCTATACCTCGCGCGAGCTGTGGTTCCGCCCCGCCGGCAAGGACCAGTGGGATCCGCTGTATCCCGGCGGTCGTGGCATGGCGGGCTACTCCTATGTGCGTTTCGGCAAGGACGGCGTGCTGCGCATCGCCACCTGGACCGGCCTGCTGCAGTTCAATCCCGACGAGCAGCGCCCTGACTCGCGTCCGCTGCAGCTGGGCATGGAATCCGTCATCGCCCAGGATGCGACCGGCCAGACCCGGGTCCTGCCCACGCAGACCAACGGCGCCGAGCCCGTGCGCCTGCCTCCCGGCCACAGCCTGACGCTGCGGTTCGCGATGGTCAGCATGGAAAGCGGCGCCGAGTTCCGCTACCAGCTGCACGGCGTCACCAGCGACTGGAGTGAATGGGCCGACCGCGACCTCTTCATCCGCGCCCTGCCGCCCGGCGACTACGCGCTGGAAGTGCAGGCCCGCACCGGCACCGGCCGCCAGCCCGCCGCGATGACCTACCGCTTCCGCGTGCTGCCCTACTGGTACCAGCAGTGGTGGGTGAAGGCGCTGGCGGGCCTGGCGCTGTTCGGCCTCGCGGTGGCCGTGGCGCTGTGGCTGGTGCGGCTGCGCACCGAACGCTTCCTGGAAGCCAACCGCCGCCTCGAGGCGCGCATCGCCGAGCGCACGCACGAGCTCGAAGACGCCAACCGCAAGCTGGCCGAACTGGCCACCGAAGATGCCCTGACCGGCGTCGCCAACCGCCGCGCCCTGGAGAACGGCCTGCGCCGCGAGTGGTACCGCTGCCTTGACCAGCGCCGGCCGCTGAGCGTGCTGATGATCGACGTGGACCACTTCAAGGCCTACAACGACGCCCACGGCCATCTCGAGGGCGACGTGCAGCTGCGCGGCATCGCCCAGCGCCTGTCGCAGCAGCATGATCCGCAGCGTGAGTTGCTTTCGCGTTACGGCGGTGAAGAATTCGCCCTGCTGCTGCCGGGCGTGCATGTCGAAGAAGCCACGCGCCGGGCCGAAAGCATCCGGTCCGCCATTGCCTCCAGCGACGCGGGCATGACGGTCAGCATCGGCGTGGCGGGGTCGGTGCCGGTCGTGCAGTTCGAACCCGACAGCCTGCTGCGGCGCGCGGACGCCGCGCTGTACGAGGCAAAACGCAGCGGCCGCAACCGGGTGGCGACCGATACCGGCGAAGCGGCCGGCTGAACCAGCCGGCCGCGGGAAAAGCCGGGCCGGTCAGGCCCGCTTGATCAGGGCGATGATCGCCAGCAGCACCACCGCGCCGAGGAAGGCCGTGATGAAGACACCGATGCTGCCGGCGAACTGCACGCCCAGCATCGGCAGCAGCCAGCCGCCGAGGAAGGCGCCCAGCACCCCCACGATCATGTTCACCAGGATGCCGAAACCGCGGCCCTTCATGACAACCCCGGCCAGCCAGCCGGCGAGCGCGCCGATGATCAGGAAAACCAAAAGACTCGTTGCGTCCATCGTGTTGCCTCCTTTCAGGAACGGTGGGTGGAGTCTTCGCCCAGCGCGGCCTTGCGCGCCTCTGCCTGCTCGCGCAGGTGCCGGAGTTCTTCGGCGGTCATGATGTGGCTGGCGTCGCGGGAGGTGCTGGCGATGCGCGAATTGAGCCAGCCCAGCAGGAAGGCCACCATCAGCGCCAGCGAGCCGGCCAGGAAAACCAGCACGCCCAGGGTCGGCATCGATCGCCACATGGCCAGGCCCAGGCAGGCCAGGGAACCGAGAAGATAAAGCCAGTGCATGGGTCACCTCGCAGGGTTGCCGGGAGTTTAGCCCAAGCCGGCGGCCAGTCCAGCCACCGTGCCTAGAGCAGAGGCGATAGCAGGCGGGTGGCGTTGTCGGCCAGGCGGCGCAGGAAGGGCTGCGGCGGGTCGTCGGACTTCACTTCCCGGCAGTGGGAGAGGGTCGATTCCATCTCCTTCTCCAGCTCGGCGGCGACGTCACGGTCGTGCAGCAGCAGGCTCAGCTCGAAATTGAGCCGGAAACTGCGGTGGTCGAAGTTGGCGCTGCCGATGATGCAGGTGTCGTCGTCCACCAGCAGCGCCTTGCTGTGCAGCATGCGCGGCTGGTACTCGAAGACCCGCACACCCGAGGCCAGGAGCTCGTCGTAGTAGGAACGGGCCGCCGCGCTGACCAGGATCGAATCGCTCTTCGCCGGCACCACCACCCGCACATCCAGGCCGCGCATGGCCGCCGAAGTCAGCGCCATGCGCGCGGCCTCGCCCGGCACGAAGTAGGGCGTGACCAGCCAGACGCGATGGTCGGCCTGGTGGATGGCTTCGACCTTGACCCGGTGGATCGATTCCCACACCGAATCCGGCCCCGATGGCAGGGCATGCGCCAGCAGCTTGCCCTCGCGCGGCTCCGGCCACAGGTTTTCGTCGCGCAGCGCGGTGCCGGTGCCGTAGTGCCAGTCTTCCAGGAAGGCCAGCTGCAGCCAGCGCACGATCGAACCCTCCAGCCGCAGGTGCAGATCGTGGAAGGCATCGGGATTGACCGCCTCGTTCTCCTCGTCGGTGATGTTGATGCCGCCGGTGAAGGCCACGCAGCCGTCGACGATGACGATCTTGCGATGGTTGCGCAGGTTGATGCGCGGACGCCACAGCCAGCGCAGCTTCACCGGGTGGAACCAGCCGACCTCGGCCCCGGCTTCCACCAGCGGCGCCAGGAAGGCCTTGGACAGTTTCGCCGAACCGACGGCGTCCAGCAGAAGCCGCACGCGCACGCCTTCGCGCGCCTTGGCCACCAGCGCGTCGCGTAGCGGCGTGCCGGTCTCGTCGGGTTCGAAGATGTAGTACTCCAGGTGCAAGTGGTGCTTCGCGCCGGCGATGGCTTGGTGCAGGGCCGCAAAGGTGGCCTTGCCGCCCACCAGCAGCTTCACGTCGACGGCGCTGCTGGGCGCGAAATGGGTGATGGTCTGGGCCAGGTGGGAAACGGTGGCGCAATCGTCGCTGGTCACCAGGTCGGTCGGCAGCACCGGTTCGAGGCTGCGCCGGGACAGGCTGCGCCGCCGCTGCTGGCGAACAATCCGCTGGGGCCCCAGGAAGTGGTAGATCACCAGCCCGATCCAGGGCAGCGCCGCCAGCGAAAGCACCCAGCTCAGGGTGGCGATCGGCTCGCGCTTCTTCATGACTATCCAGCCGGCCATCACCGGCATGTACAGCACCCACAGGCCGATCAGCCAGGGCCGGAGGGTGTCCCAATCGAAGGAAAGATCCATGCAGGCTCCCTGTGGTCTCGCCGGACGAGACCCGCCGGCGGCAAACTGGCGCCCATGATGGCATCAAACCTGCCCAAGGGCCGAGGCGCCGGCGGCAATCGCGAAGGCCGTTTCGCGGTCACCACGCGCCACGCTGAACACGACGGCTGGGCCGACGAGGACCCGGGCGCGCCCGATCCGCGCACCGTGGTTGCGGAAGAGCGCGCCCGCAGCGTCATCAGCCGCAACCAGTCGCCCGATGTTCCCTTCGACCGCTCGGTGAATGCCTATCGGGGATGTGAACACGGGTGCAGCTATTGTTTCGCCCGTCCCTCGCACGCCTACCTCGACCTCTCGCCGGGCCTCGATTTCGAAACCCGGCTGTTCGCCAAGACCAACGTCGCCGAAGTCCTGCGCGGCGAACTCGCCAAGCCGGGTTATGCCTGCGCGCCCATCGCGATGGGCACCAACACCGATCCCTACCAACCGATCGAACGCAGGTTCCGCCTGACCCGCGCCATCATCGAAGTGCTGGCCGACTGCGGTCATCCGTTCACGCTGCTCACCAAGAACGCGCTGATCGAACGCGACCTGGACCTGCTGGCACCGCTGGCGCAGCGCAATCTGGTCAGCGTCGCGCTTTCGGTAACCACGCTCGACAACCGGCTGTCGGCGAAGCTCGAGCCGCGCGCAAGCGCGCCGCATCGCCGGCTGCAGGCCATTCGCCGCCTCAGCGAGGCCGGCATCCCGACCGGCGTGATGTTCGCACCGGTCATCCCGGCCGTGAACGATGCGGAGCTGGAATCGGTGCTCACGGCCGCACGCGAGGCCGGCGCCAGCCGCGCAGGCATGGTGCTGCTGCGGCTGCCGCATGAAGTGGGCCCGATCTTCCGTGACTGGCTCGACGCGCACCTTCCCGAACGCGCCGCCCACGTGATGAGCCTGGTGCGGCAGGCCCGCGGCGGTCGCGACTATGACGCCAGCTTCGGCCAGCGCCAGGCCGGCACGGGCGCCTGGGCACAGCTCGTCGGCCAGCGATTCGACCTGGCAGCGCGCAAGCTTGGCTTCACGACGAAGCGGGGATTCACCCTCGACTGCAGCCAGTTCGTTCCGCCGCGCAAACCGGGCCCGCAGGGCGAACTGTTCTGACGCCAGGCCTCAGCCCGGCTTGCCGAAAATCTGCTCGGCGCGGTTGAACAGCACCCAGCTGGTCGCGATGTACTTGTCGCCGCCCTCGGGGCGGTTGCCGCGGTGGGTGTGGGTGAAGCCGGCCGGCGCGATCAGCAGGCTGCCGGTGCGCGGCGGCACCTTGCGCTGCTGGTGGAAGAACTCGGTTTCGCCGGCCTGGAAGTCGTCGTTGAGGTAAACCGTCCAGAGCAGGTGCCGGTGCAGGGTTTCGCAGCCCGGGTCGCGCGGGTAGAGCTCGCAGTGCCAGTAGGGATACCCGCCCTCGCCGGCCCGGTAGCGCTGCAGGTTGATGCGGCCGGGCCGGAAGATCGAGCGGATGACCTCGCCGAGCGTTTCGTCGGCAAGCGTCGGGAAGTCTTCCGCGACCAGCCGGCGAACGGCGCCCGGACTGGCGCCGTGCTGGATCATCAGGGGCGCGATCAGCGTGTACGGATACTTGCGCAGGTACAGCGCCAGGCCCCTGAGCACTGCCTGCACGAAGCTGGCCTCGACGTCGCGCCATTCCTCTTTGCCGGAGATGCTGATGTCGCGGCTGTTCTTGAGGTCGGGGAAAAGCCCGCCGCCGACCAGGCCCGGCTGGTCCTGGCCGCAGGCTTCGAAGCGCCGGATGATCTGCGCGCAGGCATCCGCCGGGATGGCGTCTTCGTAGATCTCGATGAAGTCGCCGTCCTGCACCTCAGGCGCCCTGGTCGTGTTCGCGGTGGTAACGAACCGCCTCGGCCACCTCGTCGCGCGAGCCCAGGAACACCGGCACTCGCTGGTGCAGCCCGGTCGGCTGCACGTCGAGCATGCGCTGGCGGCCGGTGCTGGCGGCGCCGCCGGCCTGTTCGATGATGAAGGCCATCGGGTTGGCCTCGTACATAAGCCGCAGCTTGCCGCCCTTGTCGCGGCACTTGCTGTCGAGCGGGTAGCTGAAGATGCCGCCGCGGGTGATGATGCGGTGCACGTCGGCCACCATCGAGGCCACCCAGCGCATGTTGAAGTCCTTGCCGCGCGGCCCTTCCTTGCCCTGCAGCAGGTCGCCGACGTAACGCTGCATCGGCGCTTCCCAGAAGCGCTGGTTGGACATGTTGACGGCGAACTCCTTCGTTTCCGCCGGCACCTGCACATCGCGCGTGGTCAGGATGAAGCTGCCGATCTCGCGGTCCAGGGTGAACACGTGGGTACCGTGGCCGATGGTGAGCACCAGCTGGGTGCTGGGCCCGTAGGTCGTGTAGCCCGCGCAGACCTGGGTGGTGCCCGGCTGCAGGAAGTGTTCATCGCCGGGCGTGGTCACGCCCTCGGGGCAACGCAGCACCGAGAAGATGGTGCCCACCGAGATGTTGACGTCGATATTGCTGCTGCCGTCCAGCGGATCGAACAGCAGCAGGTAGTTGCCGCGCTGGAAGGCGTCGGGGATCGGCTGGCTGTGGTCCATTTCCTCGGACGCGAGGCCGGCGAGGTGGCCGCCCCAGGCATTGGCCTCGAGCAGGATGTCGTTGCTGAGCACGTCGAGCTTCTTCTGTGCCTCGCCCTGGATGTTGCCCGTGCCGGCGTCCCCCAGCACGCCGCCCAGCGCGCCCTTGCCGATGGCGATCGAAATGGTCTTGCAGGCGCGGGCCACGACCTCGATCAGTAGGCGCAGGTCGGCGTTGATGCGTCCGGCGTGCTGTTCCTGGATCAGGTAGCGGGTCAGGGAAATCGGTTTCATGGCTCTCCAGCGGGGCGGCGGCAGACCCGGGCATTGTCCGGGCCCGCGCCGGGCTTGCAAGCGCGGGTGCGCTTGGCGCCACAATCGGGCATGCCCCCGCTGACCCCGCCAAGCCCGGACACCCTGCCCCTGCTGTCGCTGGGCACCGCCCTGGGCGTGGGCCTGCTGGTCGGCGCCGTGCGCGAGCGCCGGCATCCGGACCGCGCCACCTCGGCCGGTTTGCGCACGCACGCGCTGGCGGCGCTGTCGGGCGCCGTGGCGCTGTGGCTGGGGCTGGCGGTCTTCGTGGTGGTGGTGGCGATGGCCGGTCTGTTTGCCGGCATGAGCTACCGGCTGAGCCGCGCCGAAGACCCCGGACTGACCGGCGAAATCACCCTGGTGCTGACCACCCTGCTCGGCGGCCTGGCCCTGGGCCTGCCGGCGCTGGCCGGTGGCCTGGGCGTGGTCGTCGCGGCGCTGGTCTACCTGAAGGCGCCGCTGCACCAGCTGGCGCGCGAACGCGTCAGCGAATCCGAGGTCCGCGACGGCCTGGTACTGCTGGCCTCGGCCCTGGTCGTGCTGCCGCTGGTGCCCGACCGCAGCATCGGGCCCTACGACGTCTTCAACCCGGCGATGCTGTGGAAGCTGGTGGTGCTGGTGATGGCGATCAGCGCCGTCGGCCATGTCGCGCTGCGGCTGATCGGAAATCGCTGGGGCCTGGCGGTAGCGGGATTTTTCGCCGGCTATGTGTCCTCGACCGCAGCGGTGGCCGGCTTCGGGCAGCGCGTGCGGGAAACGCCGGCGCTGCGTTCGCCGGCGGTCGGCGCGGCGATGCTGGCCAACCTGGCCTCGCTGAGCCTGTTCGTGCCGATCCTGCTGGCGGTGTCGCCGGCGCTGCTGCCGCAGGTGGCCGGCGAGTTGGCTGCGGGCGGCGCCGTGCTGCTGGTCGGCGGCCTGCTCGGCCTGCGCCCCGATGGCCAGGGCGAACCGCCGCCGACCGCGCAGTCGCGCATGTTCCGGTTCCGGCATGCGCTGCTGTTCGCGGTGATCATCACCGCGGTGCTGTTCGCCTCGGCGGCGCTCAATGCCTGGCTGGGTCCGCGCGGGGCGATGGCCGGCGCCACGCTGGCGGCGCTGGCCGAAGTGCATGCGGCCGCGGCGACCGTCGCCAAACTCTTCGCCAGCGGCGCCTTCGACGGCGAACAGGCGCGCTGGGCGATGGTGCTGCTGCTGGCGGCGAGCTCCATCGCCAAGTCGGTGGTCGCCTTCGCCAGCGGCGGGGCCGCGTATGGCCTGCGCGTCGCCGCCGGCCTGGTCGCGATGGTCGTCGCGGTGGCCGCGGTGGCCTGGCTGGCCTGAGCCTTCAGATGATGCGCAGCGTGATGGCCTTGAGCACCGCGCGGGTGCGGTCGCGGGTGCCGAGCTTGTCGAGGATCTCCGACACGTAGTTCTTCACCGTGCCCTCGGACAGGAACACGGCCTTGGCGATTTCCCGGTTGGAATAACCGCCGGCGATCAGGCGAAGGATCGCGACTTCGCGTTCGCTGAAGGTGTCGGTCGGCGCCGACTGGTCGCGGTAGGCGTAACGCGCGCGTACCGGGTCGGTGGGTACCGGTGCGAGCAGGGTCTCGCCGCCGGCCACCCGCGTGATGGCTTCGAACAGGTCTTCCGGCGAGGCGTCCTTCAGCAGGAAACCCTGGGCGCCGGCTTCGGCCGCGGCCAGGGGCAGGCTGTCGTCGTCGAAGGTGGTCAGCAGCACCACCGGAGTGGCGTCGCCGCTTTCGCGCAGCGTGCGCACGAGGCCGAAGCCGTCCAGGCCGGGCATGCGGATGTCGGAGAGTATGACGTCGGCCGGCGTGTGGGCCAGCGCGTCGATCAGGGCCTGGCCGTCGCCGGCCTGCACCACGATCTCGAGCTCCGGGAAACCGGCCAGCAGTGCCGTCAGGCCACTGCGCACCAGGGCCTGGTCGTCCGCCAGTGCGACGCGGATCGGCGCGGTGCTCATGCCGCCACCGGTAGCCAGGCCTGCAGGTGCACGCCACCGGTGTCGGTGCGGCCCAGTTCCAGGCCGCCGCCCAGGGCCTGCAGGCGTTCGCGCATGCCGCGCAGGCCGTTGCCGGGTTCCAGCGCACCGCGGCCGCGGCCGTCGTCGCGGATGTCCAGGCGCAGGCCGCCGGGTTCGCGGGCCAGCACCACCCACAGGTTGTTGGCCTGGGAATGCCGGGCGGCGTTGGTCAGGCCTTCCTGCACGGCGCGCAGCACGGCTTCGGCCTGCGCCAGCGAGCCCACGCGGGTGTCGCCGTCGATCTGCAGGTGCAGGCGCGGCCGCGGGAAGGGCGTGGCCAGGGCCTCGATCGCCGGGCCCAGGTCCATGCCGTCGGAGCGGCGCATCTGCTGCACGACCTCGCGGATGTCGGCCAGCAGTTCGTCGGCCAGGCGTGCGCACAGCGCCACCTGGGCATCACCGGTCACGCGCGGATCGCGCGCCAGCGCCGCCAGGTTCAATTTCAGCGCGGTGAGCTTGTGGCCGGCGACGTCGTGCAGTTCGCGCGACAGCCGCAGGCGCTCGCCGTCGCGCGCGGTTTCGGCCAGCAGCGAACGCGTCGCCAGCAGGTCGGCGTTGGTGGCGGCCAGTTCGTCGCGGGCGCGTTCGGCGCTGATGCCGAACCAAGCGGCGCTGGCGGCGAAGATCTGGAAGCAGCCCACCATCAGCGTGCCCACCACCGGCGAGCCCCAGTCCCAGACGAACGCATAAATGCCGTACAGCGCCAGGTTCACCAGCCCCAGCACCACCGCCGCGCCGCGCGGTGACCACAGGTGCGCCACCTGCACCGCGCACAGGATCAGCAGGATCGGCAGCGTGGAGTTGCGCGCCAGCGCCATCATCGCGAAGGCGAACACGTACTGCGCAAGCACCATCACCCGCAGGCGGTTGTTGGCATTTTCATCCGAGCCAAGCACGCCAAGGAACAGGCCGAACCAGGCCAGGTGCAGCGTTGCCAGCAGCCAGGCCGGCGCCGCCGAACCCAGCCACGCGGGCACGCCCGAGCCCAGGAAAACCACCTCCCAGCCGATCGCCGCCCAGGTGACGTAGCCGGCGAAGTTGAGCGGCGTGAACAGCTTCTTGAAGGGTGAGTGCATGCCGCCAGCTTGGGCCGGCGCCGCGCGGGGCTCAAGCCCTTGCGGCAACAAAGTGACTTCCGGCACCCGGAACCGGTGACCGCCGGCACCTGAGCCGGCCGCGGCCCTGCACGAGACTGGCGGCACGCCCAGTCAGCGCACCGAAGGAGTTAGCCGTGGACCTCGCCAAGTTGATCGTTTTCGCCCACGTCGTCGCCGGCACGATTGCCCTGGCCTGCTTCTGGACGGCGGGCCTGGCGAAGAAGGGTTCGCCGCTGCATCGCCGGGTCGGCCAGGTTTACCTGCTGGCGATGGTGGGCATCGTGCTCACCGGCGTCCCGCTCGTGCTGCAGGTCACCGAACGTGGCAACCCGGTGGGCGCCCTCTTCCTGACCTACCTGCTGGTGCTGGTCGGCAACGCCACCTGGTCCGCCTGGCGCGCGATCCGCGACCGGCGCGACCGCGCGGCCTACTTCGGCCCGATGTACTGGTTCGTGGCGGCGCTGACCGCTGCCTGCGGCCTGGCGATCATCGCCCTGGGTTTCCAGGCGGGCGCGGTGCTGCTTCAGGTGTTCGGCGGCGTCGGCGTGATGGCCGGCGTCGGCGCGATCAAAAGCTGGCGGCGTTCGGCCACCGACCCGAAGTGGTGGCTCAAGGAACACTACGGCGCGCTGATCGGCAACGGCGTCGCCACCCATATCGCCTTCTTCGGCATCGGCCTGCGCGGCCTGCTTCCCGGCGTCGATCCGCAGCTGCTGCAGCTGTTCTCCTGGTTCACGCCGCTGGCCGGTGCCTTCATCGCGGGCTGGTGGCTCAACCGCAGGTACGGCCGCCCGGCGGCGAAGGTTCAGACGTCGCCGTCGTCGAGCCAGCCTTCGCCGGTGCCTCGGTTGAACACCTGATCGTCCGGCTGCACGGAGCCGGCGGGGAAGCTGTCGACCTTGGCCAGCCTTTCATAGATCGGCGTGAAGTCGGGCCGCGTCGCTTCCATCAGCTGCTCGTAGCTGTCGATCACGAAGTAGGTCTTCTGGAAGGTGTCGATGCGGTAGCGCGTGCGCATGATGCGCTCGAGGTCGAAGCCGATGCGGTTGGGTGCCTTCGATTCCAGGCAGTGGATCGATTCGCTCTTGGAGCTGACGATGCCGCTGCCGTAGATGCGCAGGCCGTCGTCTTCCTTGATCAGCCCGAATTCCACCGTGTACCAGTACAGCCGCGTCAGGTTCACCAGCGCTTCCGGGCCGATGCCGTGCGCCTTGACGCCGCCGCGGCCGTAGGCGGCCATGTAGTCGGCGAAGACAGGGTTCATCAGCAGCGGCACGTGGCCGAACAGGTCGTGGAAGAGGTCCGGCTCGCTCAGGTAGTCGAGCTGGTCGGGTTTGCGGATCCACCACGTGACCGGGAACCGCCGGTTGGCCAGGTGTTCGAAGAAGGTCAGTTCCGGCAGCAGGCCCTCGACGCCGATCAGCTCCCAGCCGGTGGCCTTGCGGAGCACCGGGTTGAGTTCGTCGAACTTCGGGATGCGGTCGGCGGACATGCCCATCACCTCCTGCTGGGCCAGGAACTCCTTGCTGGCCCGGCCGGGCAGGATCTCGCGCTGGCGCTTGAACAGCGTCGCCCAGACCTCGTGGTCGGTGGCGGTGTAGTCACCCCAGGGCTGTTCGACCACGGCCGTGGTGTAGACCGGCACGTAGCCCTTGTCGGTGAGCTGGTGTTCGACGCGGCGCGGGGTATCCGGCGTATCCATGGTGACCTCCATACTCTTTGCACCAGTCTATCGCCGGGAAGCCGCAATCGGCTTGCGTAGTTGCAGGAGCAGCCGCCATAGGCGCAATATCATTGCGCACAAGTAGCCTGTGGCCGCATGAAATGGACCAGTTGAAGTTCGATCGCACCGACCTGGCCATCCTGGCCGAACTGCAGCGCGAAGGCCGCCTGAGCAATGCCGACCTGGCCGAGCGGGTGAAACTCTCGCCCTCGGCCTGCCTGCGCCGGGTGCAGCGGCTGGAACAGGACGGGGTGCTGGCCGGTTATGCCGCCCGCATCGACCCCGGACGCGTCGGCCTGGGCCTGCAGGCTTTCGTGCGCGTGCAGCTGGCCCGCCACGACGCCGACGCCGTGCAGGCCTTCACCGAACGCGTGAACCGCTGGGACGAAGTGGTGGCTTGCCACGCCCTCACCGGCGAGATGGACTACCTGCTGCAGGTGGTCGTGCAGGACCTGGCGCACTTCTCGCGCTTCCTGCTCGACCACCTTTTGAACGCCAGCGGCGTCGCCGACATCAACTCCAGCTTCGTGCTGCGCACGGTGAAGCAGGCGCGGGGACTGCCGCTCGGCCATCTTGGTTGAAGAAGGGGGTCAGGTTCACTTATGGGCGATCTGACGTCGGTTTCCCGGATGTCTTCCGCCCATAAGTGAACCTGACCCCCTTCTTGGGGCCCCTTCTTGCCCTACTTCCCGGCGAAGGTGCGACCGAAGAAGTCGCCTTCCTTCCAGTGGGGCTTCTGTTCGGCATCACCCACCCGGCGGCCGATCGCGGCGTTGAGCATCGCCAGGCGCGCGGCGCTCGGGTAATGGATCGCCAGCGAGGTTTCGTCGCTGGGCTGGTGGTAGTGGCCGGTGAGGAAGTCTTCGTAAAGCGCCAGCGCGTCCACGTCCGGCGAGCGCGCCTTGATGCCGGCGTCCAGGTAGACGGCGGGAATGCCCTTGCGCACGAAGGCGTACTGGTCCGAGCGCACGAACACCACTTCCTCGGGCTTGGGGTCGGCGGTGAGGCCGATGCCCAGCGCCTCGGCGGCGGCCTCGACGTCCTGTTCCAGGCTGCTGTGTTCGATGCCGATCGGCACCACGTCGGTGACGTCGGCCAGGAAAACCGGCATGTCCATGTTGATGTTCGCCACCAGCGTGCCGTCCACGCCCGGGTTGGACGCGAAGTGTTCGGCGCCGAGCAGGCCACGCTCCTCGGCGGTGAGCGCGACGAACAGCAGCGTGCGCTTCGGCGCCGGCGCCGCCACCAGTTCGGTGGCCGCCTCCAGCATCACCGCGGTGCCCAGGGCATTGTCGAAAGCGCCGTTGTAGATGCCGTCGCCGTCGACTTCGGCGCCGATGCCTACGTGGTCGAGGTGCGCGGTGTAGACGATGTGCTCGGACGCCAGCGCGGCGTCGCTGCCGGCCAGCCGGCCGACGACGTTGTGGCTGGTCACGCGGGCAAGCGTGGTGCTGCCCGACAGCGTCGCCTGGCCCGGCAGCTCGAAGGCTTCCAGGGTGCCGGCCTCGCGGCGGGCGAAGACCTCGTCGGCGTCCATTTCCGCGCCCTCGAACAGGCGCCGCGCCGCATGCACGCCCAGGCTGGCGGTGGCGCGCAGCTCCGGCCAGGCGTCCACCGGCTTGCCGTCGGCGTCCAGCAGGCGCATGCCCGGCATCGCCCAGTTGCGCGAGCCGCGGGCCCAGGGGTACTTCGCTTCGTCGACCGGGTTGCCGATCTGCACCGCACCGATGGCGCCGCGCCCGGCCAGCGCCATCATCTTCTGCCGCCCCGAGGCGTGGAAGGCGCGCTGGGTGTTGGGGAAGTCCGACGGTGCGCCGGAGAAATAGACCGCGATCTTGCCGCGCACGTCGACGCCGTCGAAGTCGTCATGGTCGAGTTCGGGCGCGTGCACGGCCTGGCCGACGAAGACCAGCGGCGCGGTCACGGCGTGGGTGGCGGCGTTGTAGTTCACGCCGGGCAGGAAGTCGTCCTGGAAGGCGAAGTCGATCAGCTGCCCGTCGCGGCGCACCGAAAAAGCGGCGCCGGCGCGTTCACGACGGCCTTCGAGCAGCGACACCGCCTGCAGGTAGCTGCCGTCGTCGCCGGCCGGTTCCAGGCCGATGGCGCGGTAGCGGTTGGCCACGTACAGCGCGGCCAGGTCGTAGCCGCGGGTGCCGGCGGCGCGGCCTTCAAGCAGGTCGTCGGCGAGGAAGGCGACGTCGGCCTCGATGCGGCGGGCCGCGTCGCCTTCGCGGTTTGCCGCGGCGGCGGGCGCCGCGGGGGCGTCCGGGGCCGGTTCACGGCCGCAGGCCACCAGCAGGGTCAGCATGATCGGGACCAGCAACAGCTTCATTCGGCGAACTCCCCAGGGGTATGCCCGGAAGCTATCACCGGGCCGGCCTGCTGGGAATGAAGGCGGCGCGATCAGTCCGGCGCGTTGTCCCAGCCGCTCATCGCATCGGCCATCACCAGGTCGCGGCCGGCGTGCTTGGCGGCGTACATGGCGCGGTCGCCCCGCTGCAGCAGCTGCGAGAACAGCCGGTCGGCCGGCGCCAGCACCGCCACCCCGATCGAAAGCGTGACCCGGCGCGTCTGGCCATTGAGGTGCAGCGGGCGCTCCGAGAACGCCTCGCGGATGCGTTCGGCCGCGGCCACCGCGGCGGCGCCGTCGGTATTGGGCATCAGCACGATGAATTCCTCGCCGCCCAGGCGGCCCAGCAGGTCTTCGGCGCGCAGGCAGGCGCGGATGCGTTCGACCGCGCGCACCAGGGCCAGGTCGCCGGCGGCGTGGCCGAGTTCGTCGTTGATGTGCTTGAAGTCGTCGATGTCCACCACCTGCAGGGCCAGCGGCATCCCGTGCCGGCGCGCGCCCGCGATCGCGCGGGTGCCCAGCTCCTCGATCGCCCGGCGGTTGTAGACGTCGGTGAGGTAATCCATGCGCGCGGCGCGCTCGAGTTCATGCTGGCTGCGGTCAGTGCACAGCAGCAGGAAGCCCACGGTCGCCACCACCGGCAACACGCTGCCGATCGCGTAGGTCATCAGCTGCACCGGCGTCAGCTGGAAGACGGCGATCACCTGCCCGGGGTCCCAGGTCAGGGCCAGCGCGCGATACGCCATGATCACGGTCGCCACCAGGAAGGCGCCGCCGGCGACATGGCGCACCAGCCCGCGCACGTCCGGGCCGCGGTAGATGCTCCAGGCGCAGTAGCCCAGCATCACCGCCAGCACCACCGAGATGGCGATCAGCCGCCGGGTCAGGTCGGGCTGCACCAGGCCGAACCAGGCCGACACCGCCACGGCCAGGCCCAGCAGGCCGGCCAGCAGGCCCCAGGGGACCTTCAGCCGGTGGAAGCGTCGCAGCGCGATGGCATACGCCGCGAATGCGCCGGCGATGCAGGTGTTGGCGACGACGATGGTGACCCAGGCCGGCAGCTGGTCGCGCTGGCTGAGCAGCACGAAACCTGCGGGCTGCAGCAGGGTGGCCGCCACCCACCAGTTCATCGCGGGGCGGAACGGCAGCGGCATGGCGCGGGCGACGAACGCCAGGACGACGCCGATCAGGAGGGTGAGGAAGGCCCCGACCAGCAGGCCGGAGCGGATGTCGAAGGACCACTCCACGGACGGCCTCGCCTCCTTTGGCGATGGCTGGTCTTGCCGGCAAGGGTTTCACCCTGCCGGCGGGGGCGCAAGCCCGACGATGTCAGCGGGCGCCGTCGTCCTCGCCGCCGCGCCGGCGGAAGGGCAGCACGACGCCGTCGGCGGGCGGTTCCGGGCGCTGCCACAGCACCGGAACCTCCTCCGGACGCGGCGGCTCGAACTGGGCAGCGTCGGCCTCGGCCAGGGCGCCGGCCTGTTCGTCCTCGATCTCCCAGCTGTAGCGCTTGCGCGGCGGCTCGGGGTCCAGCCGGCGCCAGCGCCAGGCCGCGACGATGCCGGCGATGGCGCCGCCCAGGTGGTATTCCCAGGACACGCCGGGCTCGCGTGGCAGGATCGTCAGCACCATGCCGCCGTAAAGGAAAAACGCGATCAGCGCCGCGGCGATGGCGGCCTTGTCGCGCCGGAACAGGCCCAGGAACAGCAGCAGGAACATCAGCCCGTGGGTCAGCCCGCTGGCGCCGATGTGGAAGGACGGCCGCCCGATCACCCAGGTGACCACGCCCGACAGCAGCCACAGCAGCGGCAGCGCCCGCAGTGCGGCGCGCGGATACACGGTGCCGACCAGGGTGCCCAGCACCAGCAGCGCGCTGGCGTTGGCCAGCCAGTGCCCGGCCGAGCCATGCAGCAGCGGCGCGGTGAGGATGCCGACCAGGCCGCTGGCCTGCAGCGGCACCAGCGCGAACTCGCGCAAGCCGCCCAGCATCGGCGTGGCGAAGAAGATCGCGCCGATCAGCGCCACGAAGGCCATCGAGGCCAGCAGCGCCCGGCGGAAGTGGCGCTGCACGGCTTCGGCGTGGCGCTTGCGTTCGGGGTCCATCCCTTTCAGGTGGGGACCGGCGGGCGCGGGCGCAAGGCCCGGGTCAGCGCGGTGGCTGCAGGTGCCTGGGCGGCCGCGGCTGGATCCACAGGCTCATCACCATGGACGTGGCGATGGTGGCCGCGACCACGCCCAGCGAGATCGCCACTGGGATCTTGTAGATATCGACCAGCAGCATCTTGGCGCCGATGAAGATCAGCACCATCGCCAGGCCATAGGCCAGCAGGTGGAACTTCTCGGCCGCGCCGGCCAGCAGGAAATACAGCGCGCGCAGGCCCAGCACCGCGAACACGTTCGAGGTGAGCACGATGAAGGGGTCGGTGGTGATGGCGAAGATGGCCGGGATCGAATCGACCGCGAAGATGACGTCGGTGACCGCGATCATCACCAGCACGATGAACAGCGGCGTGTACTTGCGCCGCTTGCCCTGGCCCAGCCACAGCGCCTCGCCGTGGTAGCGCCGCACCATCGGGAAACGTCCGGTCAGCCAGCGCAGCACCGGGTTCTTGTCCATGTCCGGTTCCTGGCCGGCGGCCCAGAGCATCTTCGCGCCGGTGACCAGCAGGAACACGCCGAAGATGTAGAGGATCCAGTGGAACTGCGCGATCAGCGCCGCGCCTACGAAGATCAGGATGCCGCGCAGCACGATTGCACCCAGCACGCCCAGGATCAGCACCCGCTGCTGCGACTGCGGCGGCACCGCGAAGTACGTGAACAGCATCAGGAACACGAAGATGTTGTCGACCGCCAGCGCCTTCTCCACCAGGTAGCCGGTGAGGAATTCCAGCGCGATCCGGTCGGCGTCCTGGGCCGGCATCTGGCCCTGCAGGTACCACCACAGGCCGGCGTTGAAGACCATGGCCAGCGCGATCCAGGCCAGCGACCAGATCACCGCTTCGCGGGTGCTGACCTTGTGCGGGCCGTTCTGCCTCAGCACCAGCAGGTCGACGGCGAGCGCGACCAGGACCAGGACCGTGAAGACGGTCCACATGAGCGGGGTGCCGATGGTTTCCAAAACGGGGATCTCCGGTGCGCGGCCTGTCGTCCGGGCCACGGCGCCGGGTTCCGGGACGGAACGCCATTCACCGTGGGCGGGCGAAGGTCTCGCTCGCAGGCCTGGGTGGCCTGCCTGCCGGACCGGGGTTTTGGACGGCGGTCCGGACCCGTGATGACGATATCGGCAGCGGGAGCTACTCCCCTTCTGTGCGCAGATTCTGTCATTCCGGGTTAACGAGGTGTCAATCACACCCGCTGGGCCCGTGGCCGCGCTAATCTTCGCCCCGGGGCCGGGAGGCGATCGAAGGGGACGGCATGGCGCTGGACGTGCTTTCGGTGATGCAGGTTGGCGTGCTGCTCAGCGCGCTGACGGTGCTTTTCCTCGCCCAGGCCGGCCAGCATTTCCCGGCCGAGCGCCGGCGCCACCTGCGCATCTGGACCGTCGGCCTGCTGCTGCATCCCCTGGCCTGGGTGATGCTTGCGATGCGCGGTCAGGTGCCCGACCCGGTGTCGATTTCCCTGGGCAACGGCCTGCTCCTGCTGGGTTTCGCGGAAATGGCCCGGGCCGTGCGTGGCTTCCAGGGACTGCCCGAACGCCGCCTCCACCTGTGGGGCGTGGTGCTGGTGGCGGTGGCCGGGCTGGCCTGGTTCTCGGAGTTCCGCCCGCATTACAGCGCCCGCGTGCTGATCAACTCCGTGGCGGCGGCCATGCTGCTGGCCGCCATCGCCCTTGCCCTGTCGGCCGCCTACCGGCGTGACGGCTTCACCGCTGCGCGCCTGGCCGGCAGCTTCGCTGCCTTCGGCGCCCTGGTGGCCTGCTGGCGGTTTGTCGAACACATCCTTGCGCCGCGGGTGCAGGGCAGCCTGTTCGACGCCGGACCCAGCGACATCGCGGTCTTCACCTATGCCTGCGTTGGCGTGATGTTCCTGAGCCTGGGCTTCATCCTGATGCACACCGAGCGGGCCTACGAAGACCTGCGCAAGCTGGCTACCGTGGATCCGCTGACCGGCGTCCTGGCCCGCAGTGGCCTGGTCGAACAGGGCCACCGCCTGGTCTCGGAATCCCGCCGCCACGGCCGGCCGCTGTCGGTGCTGCTGCTGGACATGGACCAGTTCAAGGCCGTCAACGACACATTGGGCCATGCCGCCGGCGACGGCGTGCTGCGGCACCTGGCGGCGCGGGCGCGGCTGGTGCTGCGCGGCGAGGACATCCTGGGGCGGCTGGGCGGCGACGAGTTCGTGGCCCTGCTGCCCAGCACCGACGCCGCCGGTGCCCGGGTGGTGGCCGAACGCCTTCGTGAAGCGATCAACCACGCGCACATGCTCTATCGCGGCGAGGAAATCCCGGTGCCGGTGTCGATCGGCGTCGCCCAGGTCCGGCCCGACGAGGTGCTCGAGGCGGTGCTGCAACGCGCCGACCTAGCCATGTACCAGGCCAAACGCGCCGGCGGCGACCGCGTCGAACTGTCCCCCGCGGTCTGAACCGGGGCAGCCACAGGCCGGCCCCGGTACAATCCGCCGATGAATACGCCTGCCCTGCCCGTCATTTCGCTCAAGATCGAGCGCCGTTCCAACCACCCCTGGATCTTCCAGAAGATGGTGGTCAAGCCCGAAGCCAAGCCCAAGCCGGGCAGCATCGTCGACGTCGTCGACAACACCGGCAAATGGGTCGGTCGTGGCTTCTACAACGGCCATTCCCGGATCGCCCTGCGGGTGCTCACCGAGGACCGGGGCGAGGCGGTGGACGAGGCCTTCTTCGCCCGCAAGATCGCCGACGCGGTGGGCCTGCGCCGGGATTCGCTGCGGCTGGACGAAACCACCGACGCCTGGCGCGTGGTGCATTCCGAAGGTGACGGCCTGTCGGGCCTGGTGGTCGACCGCTACGGTGATCTGCTTGTGGTGGAATTTTTCTCCGCCGGCGCCTTCCGCCACCGCGAGTGGGTGTATGCCGCGCTGCGCGAACAGTTCCCGGGCTGCCGTTTCTACAGCTTCGCCGAGGAACACGTGCAGAAGCAGGAAAGCTTCGACTTCCGCGCGCCGCCGGCGCCCGAGCCGAGCCTGATCACCGAAAACGGCCTGAAGTTCCGCGCCAGCCCGGGCAGTGGCCACAAGACCGGCTTTTTCGCCGACCAGCGCGACAACCGCGAGTTCCTCGCGCGTTTCACCGCCGGCAAGCGGGTGCTGGACGTGTGCTGCAATTCGGGTGGTTTCGCGATTTACGCCAAGGCCCGCGGCGGCGCCGACGAGGTGACCGGCATCGACCTGGACGAGGAGATCCTCGAAGTCGCGGAGAAAAACGCGCGCCTGAACGACGCGAAGATCAAGTTCGTGCAGGCCGACCTGTTCCACTACCTGCGCGATGCCCACCAGCGCGGCGAACAGTTCGACGTGGTCGTGCTGGACCCGGCCAAGCTCACCCGCGACCGCGAGCAGGTGATCCCGGCGCTGAAGAAATACAACGACATGAACAAGCTGGCGATGCAGGTGGTGAAGCCGGGCGGCATCCTGCTCACCTGCTCGTGCACCGGCCTGGTGTCGGAAGAAGAGTTCCTGGACATGATCCGTCGCGCGGCCTTCTACTCCGGCCGCACCGTGCAGGTGCTGAAAGTCGCCGGCGCGGGCGGCGACCATCCGTTCATGGCCCATGTGAAGGAAAGCCGCTACCTGAAGGCGGTGTTCTGCCGCGTGCTCTGAGGAAAGTCCATGGACGCGCCCCTGCCTGAGGTGCCCCGCGTGCGCAGGGCCGCGCTGGCCTTCATCTTCATCACGGTGCTGGTGGACGTGATGGCCTTCGGCCTGATCATCCCGGTGCTGCCGCACCTGCTCAAGCAGGTCACCGGCGGCGAGATCGCCGACGCGACGATGTGGCACGGCCTGTTCGCCACCGGCTACATGGTGATGCAGTTCTTCGCCCAGCCGGTGCAGGGCGCACTGTCCGACCGCTTCGGGCGCCGGCCGGTCATCCTGGTCTCGAATGCCGGCCTGGCGGTCGACTTCCTGATCATGGCGATGGCGGAAACCCTGCCGCTGCTGTTCATCGCCCGGCTGCTGTCGGGCGCGACCTCGGCCAGCTTCAGCACCGCCAACGCCTACATCGCCGACGTCACGCCGCCGGAAAAACGCTCCGCCGCGTTCGGGCGGCTCGGCATGGCCTTCGGCATCGGCTTCACGGTGGCACCGGTGATGGGTGCCTGGCTGGGCGCGGTCGACCTGCACCTGCCGTTCTGGGTCGCGGCCGGACTGTGCGCGGCGAACTTCTGCTACGGGTATTTCGTGCTGCCCGAGTCGCTGCCGCCCCAACGCCGATCGCCCTTTGAATGGCGCCGGGCCAATCCGCTGGCCTCGCTGAAGATGCTGCGCGCGCATCCGGAGCTGTTCGGCCTGGCCGGCGTCAGCTTCCTGATGGCGCTGGCGCACCTGGTCTATCCGACGACCTTCGTGCTCTACGCCGACTACCGTTTCGGCTGGGGCCTGGAAATGGTCGGCTGGACCCTGCTGCTGGTCGGCCTGCTGACGGTGATCGTGCAGGGCGGCCTGGTCGGCCGCATCGCCCGCACCTTCGGCGACCGCCGCACGGTGATGATCGGCGCGACCGCCGGCGGCATCGGCTTCGCGATGTATGCGCTGGCCCCGAACGGCTACTGGTTCTGGGCGGCGATGCCGGTGGCGGCGCTTTGGGCGGTTGCCAACCCGGCCGTGCAGTCGCTGATGACCGCGCGGGTCTCGCCCGGCGAACAGGGCCGGCTGCAGGGCGCCATCGGCAGCCTGAACTCGATCGCCGGCATCCTCGGGCCGACGCTGTTTACCCAGACCCTGGCCTTCGTGGCCGCGAACGAGATGCGCGGCCCGATGGCCGGCGCCAGCTTCTGGCTGGCCGCGGTGATGGTCTCGCTGGGGGGGCTGCTGGCCTGGCGGGCGACCACCACGCGGCCCTGACACCGGTGGGAGTTAGGATGGTTCCCTTGATCAAGGAGCCGTCGCCATGAGCAACCCTGTCACCCAGGACCAGGCCGAAGAGGCCGTCCGCACCCTGCTGCGCTGGGCCGGCGAGGACCCCGCGCGCGAGGGCCTGGTCGACACCCCGCGCCGGGTCGCCAAGGCCTACGGCGACTGGTTCAGCGGCTACCGCGACGACCCGCGCGAGTACCTGGCGCGCACCTTCGAGGAAGTCGAGGGCTACGACGAGCTGATCGTGCTGCGCGACATCGAGTTCGAATCCCACTGCGAACACCACATGGCCCCGATCATCGGCAAGGCCCACGTCGGCTACCTGCCGGCCGGCAAGGTGGTGGGCATCAGCAAGCTGGCGCGGGTGGTCGAGGCCTACGCGCGCCGCTTCCAAGTGCAGGAAAAGATGACCTCGCAGATCGCCAACTGCATCCAGGACGTGCTGCAGCCGCGCGGCGTCGGGGTGGTGGTGGTCGGTGCGCACGAGTGCATGACCACCCGCGGCATCCACAAGCGCGGCGTCAGCATGATCACCTCCAAGATGCTGGGCAGCTTCCGCGAGGACGCCCGGACCCGGGCCGAGTTCCTGCGTTTCATCGACGTCGGCCCGGGGCGCTGAGGCCCCGGGGGCGCCGGGTCACTGCGTGGCGTCGTCGCGGATGAGCTTCACGCCGGGCTTCACGCCGGCCACGAAGCCCTCGCCCTCCTCGCGCAGGCGCATAGAGAACACGCCGTCCTTGAGGTGGCAACGCGGGAACTCCACGAAGTAGCTGCCGGTGGGCTCGTAGTGCCAGGCCTGGCAGCCGGCGTCCGCTTCGCACATCGCCTGGCAGGCCTTCGCGTCCTGGTCGACGCTGAACTCGTGAACGGTGGTCGCGCCACCGGCCTCGCCGTCGAGGGTTTCGCTGGTGTCGGCCTCGAGCACGAAACCCGGGATCCAGGCGTCGGCCGACTTCACCGCCAGCGCCGGCGCGGTCGGCGCGGCTTCGGCCAGGTCGCCCAGCGCGGCGCCGAGCTCGCCGGCATCGCGTGCCGCCAGGTAGCGGCCCCCGGTGTTCGCGGCCAGGCACTGCAGCTGGGCCTGGGCGCGGCTGCCCTCCTCGATGTCGAAGCCGACCACGTGCGCGGTGAAGTCCACGCCCAGCGACTCGAGCTCCTTGCCCAGCGCGCAGGGGTCGGCCGAGCAGGTTTCCTCGCCGTCGCTGACCAGGATGACGGTGGCCTTGTGTTCGCTGAACTTCAGGTGTTCGGCGGCCTGGCGCACCGCGGCCGAGATCGGCGTCATGCCGCGCGGCTGCAGGACACCGACCTGGCGGCGCAGGGCGTCGGCGTCGAACGCGCCCACGGGCTGGAGCAACTCGATGTCGGCGCAGTCGCCCTTGCGCCGGTGGCCATAGGCCATCAGGCCGAGGTCGCCGCCGGGCCAGCCGGCGAGCATGGCGTCGACGGCCTCGCGGGCGATGGTGATCTTGGGCTTGCCGCCGATCTGTCCCCACATCGAGCCCGAGGCGTCGAGCACGAGCAGGGCCTGGCTGCCGTTGGCGGGCGGATCGCCGGCCCGGGCGGCCGGCAGGGCGAAGGCGAGCGAGAGGGCGAGCACGGACAGGGCGGGACGCAGGGACATGGGCGTTCTCGTGAAAGCGGACGGGCCGCGTTGGTCTGGAACACGGTGAACGCAGGGTCGGGAGGACAACGCTCGCCACGTGGCCGGGGGCGCCTATAATCGGCGTCATGAGCGACCCCCGCGCCCAACTCGACGCCCTGCGAGAAGCGATCGTCGCCGCGTCCCCGGCGCAGGCCGCGCAGTGGCTGATGCTGATCGACGCGGTGGACAAGGACCTGGCCACCCTGGCCGCGCAGCGCGACCGCCTGCGCCAGGATGTCGAGGACGCCGAACACGCCCGCGATGCCGCCAACCTGGCGCGCATGAAGGTGATGGGCCAGCTCAACACCCTGCAGAAAACCCTGGCTGCCGCCGTGCCCGAAGTTCCATCGGGCAAGGACGCGCAAAGCGACGCCCAGCGCCGCGTCGAATGGCTCCTGAAGAACGGCGGCACCGACCCCGGTGCGGCCGAAGCCGCCAAGGCCGCCGAAATGGACGCGCCGATGCCCGGCCGCGCGGTGCTCGAAGCGGTGATCGCCGGCGAGCGCAAGTTCACCAAGGCCCAGCTGGAATTCTCGATCGCCGAGGCCATGGTGCTGACCGGCTGGCAGATGACCCCGCTCGAGCTGACCCAGAAGGGCGAGCCCTGGTTGGCCGACCTGATCCTGCAGAACCAGTCCGCCGCGGTCTGATCCCATGCCCGGCCCGGCCGACAGCCGCCGCCTGCTGCCCGAACGCGTGCTGGGCGTACTGATGTCGGTCGTTGTCGTTTCCGTCGGCTTGCTGGCGATAGTCAGCGGGTATTCACCGCAGGTCGCCACCCGCTGGGGTGTTTCCCCGGCGGCTTTCGGGGCCGACGCGGTGCACGTGGGCACCACCCTGGTGCTGCTGGGCCTGTTCCCGCTGGCGTTTCTCGCGCCCCGCGCCGGGCTGGCGGCGGCCTGGGCCGTGGCTTGCCGCGCCCTGGGTTTGGCCAATGCGGCCTTCGGCGCCGCGCTCTGGACCTGAATCCGCCGGTCGACGGGGAGTCAGCTACCTGAACCCTTCCGGCGCACCATCGTTGCGCCGACGCCGGAACGGCGCATCCTTGGCAGGCACCTCCCCCATTTGCATTGGAGTCCTGCCATGAAAACTACAAAACACGTGCTCATCGCTTCCGCCGTTTCCGCCGCGCTGCTTGCCGGCTGTGCCACCACCGGGGGCGGCTACAACGACGGTTACTACGGGTCGGCGCCGCCGCCGCGCAGCGAACCCGTGGACGACCGCGACGGCATGAATCGAACCCAGCGCGGCGCCCTGATCGGCGCGGCCGTCGGTGCCGTGGCGGGCCTGCTCAGCGGCGACGACGCCACCGAACGCCGCCAGCACGCCCTGATCGGCGCCGGTGTCGGCGGCTTGGCTGGCGGCGCCATCGGTCGCTACCAGGACAACCAGGAGCGCGCACTGCGCGAGCGCATGCAGGGCACCGGCGTGGACGTCGTCCGCGACGGCGACCACATCACCCTGGACATGCCCGAGGCGATCACCTTCGCCTTCAACTCCAGCACGCTCAACCAGCGCGCTTATGGCGTGCTCGACCGCGTCGCCGATACGCTGCGTGAGTATGACCAGACGATGATCGAAATCGCCGGCCACACCGACAGCGTCGGCAGCGATGCCTACAACGACAAGCTGTCGCGCGAACGCGCGCAGGCCGTGGCCAACTACCTGGTCAGCCGCGGCATCAGCGGCCAGCGCCTGATCATCACCGGCGCCGGCGAGCGTTACCCGATCGCCAGCAACGACACCGAGGCCGGCCGCGCCGAGAACCGTCGCGTCGAGATGACGATCGTGCCGATCCGCAACGACTGATCGCAGGCGTTGTCGCAAAAAAGAAGCCCCGGCATTGCCGGGGCTTCTTCGTGGACGTGTAGGAGCGCCTTCAGGCGCGAATCTTTTGACTTTGCCTTTGCCTTTGGCAAAGAAGAGATTCGCGCCTGAAGGCGCTCCTACAGGGGCATGGGCTCACGCCGCGTTGCGGGCCTCCGCCTTCGGCGCCTTCCAGCGCGCCAGCAGTTCCTTCTGCAGGCCCAGGGCCTTGGCCAGGTGCGCTTCCTTGACGTGGCCGTAGCCGCGGATCTGCTCGGGCACCGAGGCGATCTGCGTGGCCAGGTCGACGTTGTCGCTGTCCAGCGTGGCCAGCAGTTCGTCCACCTGCTTCGCGTAATCCACGATCAGCTGGCGCTCCATGCGGCGCTCTTCGGTCTTGCCGAAGATGTCGAAGGCGCCGCCACGCAGGCCCTTCAGCCTGGCCAGCAGCTTGAACGCCGTGAACATCCACGGCCCGAACTCCTTCTTCACCAGATGGCCGTCGGCGTCGCGCCTGGCGAACAGCGGCGGGGCCAGGTTGAAGTGGATCTTGTAGTCGCCCTCGAACTGCTGCTCGATGCGCTTGCGGAAGTCGCTGGCGGTGTACAGGCGCGCCACTTCGTACTCGTCCTTGTAGGCCATGAGCTTGAAGTAATAGCGGGCCACGGCCTCCGTGAGCGCGGTCGAACCGGGGGCCTTGCGGGCTTCGGCCTGGCGCACCTTGTCGACCAGCGCGACGTAGCGGCCGGCGTAGGCCTTGTCCTGGTAGTCGGTGAGGAACTTGACGCGGCGCTCGATCATTTCGTCAAGCGATCCGCTCAAGGTTTCGTCGTCAAAGGCGCTCGCGGCTGAAGCCGCTCCTACAGGGGCGGGATCTTCAGCCAGACCGGCGGCTTCGAGCACGGCGTCGGGCTTGATCGCGGCCAGGCGGCCCCACGCAAACGCCGTCTTGTTCATCTCGATCGCGGCGCCGTTGAGTTCGACCGCGCGCATGATCGCGTCGAAGCTCACCGGCACCAGCCCGCGCTGCCAGGCCACGCCCAGCATGAACAGGTTGGTGGCGATGGCATCGCCCATCAGCGCGGTGGCGATTTCGGTGGCGGGCACCTGCAGCGGCTCGCGGCCACCCAGCGCGGTGCGGATGGCATCGACGATGCCCTCGGCCGGGAATTGCATGTCCGGCATGCGGGTGAACGGGCCCGGCATCGCCTGGTAGTCGTTGATGACAACCTCGGTGCGGTCGGCGCGGATCTTCGACAGCGCCCAGTAGTCGTTCACCACCACCATGTCGCAGCCCAGCACCAGGTCGGCTTCGCCGGCGGCGATGCGCACGGCGTGGATGTCGGCCGGGTTCTTCGCCACGCGCACGTGGGTGGTGACGGCGCCGCCCTTCTGGGCCAGGCCGGTCTGGTCGAGCACGCTGGCGCCCTTGTGTTCAAGGTGCGCGGCCATGCCGAGCAGCGCGCCGATCGTCACGACGCCGGTGCCGCCGACGCCGGTGATCAGGATGTTCCAGGGCTGGTCGAGGTTGCTGCGGAACTGCGGCTCCGGCAGGTTCGCCAGCAGCTCCTTGTTGCCCGTGCCCTTGCGCTTGCGCAGCCCGCCGCCCTTGATGGTGACGAAGCTGGGGCAGAAGCCCTTCACGCAGCTGAAGTCCTTGTTGCAGTTGGACTGGTCGATCTCGCGCTTGCGGCCGTATTCGGTTTCCTTGGGCAGCACGGCGACGCAGTTCGACTTCACGCCGCAGTCGCCGCAGCCTTCGCAGACCAGCGAGTTGATCGCGGTGCGCTTGGCCGGGTCCGGCATCTTGCCGCGCTTGCGGCGGCGGCGCTTCTCGGCCGCGCAGGTCTGGTCGAAGATCAGCACCGAGGTGCCCGGGACCTCGCGCAGGCGCTTCTGCTGCGTTTCGAGTTCGCTGCGGTCGTAGAACTCCACGCCCGACGGGAAGATCGACTTGTCCGACCACTTTTCGATGTCGTCGCTCAGCACGACGATGACCTTCACGCCCTCGCTGCGCACCTGGTGCGCGATGTCGGGCACCGTAAGCGTGCCGTCCACCGGCTGGCCGCCGGTCATCGCCACCGCGTCGTTGTAGAGGATCTTGTAGGTGATGTTCACCTTCGCGGCGATCGACTGGCGGATCGCCAGCGAGCCGGAGTGGAAGTAGGTGCCGTCGCCGAGGTTCTGGAAGACGTGCTTTTCATCGGTGAACGGCGCCTGGCCGCTCCAGGTGACGCCTTCGCCGCCCATGTGCGTGAACGTATCGGTCTTCCGATCCATCCAGGTGACCATGTAGTGGCAGCCGATGCCGCCCAGCGCGCGCGAGCCTTCCGGCACCACGGTCGAGCTGTTGTGCGGGCAGCCGGCGCAGTAGTGCGGCACGCGCGGGAAGTTGGCGCGCGGCGCGGCCAGCTCCTTTTCCTTCGCGGCAATCCACTTCAGGCGGTTGTCCATCGCCTCGGACTGGAAGAATCGCTGCACGCGCGCGGCGATCACGCGGGCGATGCGCGCCGGCGTCAGTTCGTTGGTGCTGGGCAGCACCCAGTTCTGGTCCTCGTCGTACTTGCCGACGATGCTGGGGCGCTTTTCGTGCTCCCAGTTGTACATGTATTCCTTCATCTGCCGCTCGACGAAGCTGCGCTTTTCCTCGACGACGATGATGTCGTCCAGGCCGCGCGCGAACTCGCGGATGCCCAGCGGTTCCAGCGGCCAGGTCATGCCGACCTTGTACACGCGGATGCCGATGTCGGCGGCGACCTTGCGGTCGATGCCCAGGTATTCCAGCGCCTGCAGCACGTCGAGGTAGCTCTTGCCGGTGGTGACGATGCCCAGGCGCGCATTCGGCGAATCCACCACGACCTTGTCGATGTGGTTGGCGCGGGCAAAGGCCTGCGCGGCCTGCACCGCGTACTGGTGCAGGCGCATTTCCTGGTCCAGCGGCGGGTCCGGCCAGCGGATGTTGAGCCCGCCCGGCGGCAGTTCGAAATCGGTCGGCAGCACGATGTCGAGCTGGTGCGGGTTGACGTTCACCGACGCGGAAGACTCCACGGTTTCGGCGATCGTCTTGAAGCCGATCCAGCGGCCGGTGTAACGGCTCATCGCCCAGCCCAGCAGGCCCATGTCCAGGATGTCCTGCACGCCGGCCGGGTTGAGCACCGGCATCATCGCGCTTTCGAACTCACCTTCCGATCCGTGCGGCAAGGTGGACGAGCGGCAGGCGTGGTCGTCGGCGGCCAGCGCCAGCACGCCGCCCTGCTTCGAGGTGCCGGCGGCGTTGCCGTGCTTGAACACGTCGCCGCAGCGGTCCACGCCCGGACCCTTGCCGTACCACATCGAAAACACGCCGTCGTACTTCGCGCCCTGGAACAGGTTGGTCTGCTGGCTGCCCCAGACCATCGTCGCGCCCAGGTCCTCGTTCAGGCCCGGGGTGAACTCGATGGCGCTGGCCTGCAGGTGCTTGCGCGCCCGCCACAGTTCCAGGTCGAAGCCGCCCAGCGGCGAGCCGCGGTAGCCGGAAATGAAGCCGGCGGTGTTGATGCCGGCGGCGCGGTCGCGCATCTGCTGCATCAGCGGCAGCCGGACCAGCGCCTGCACGCCGGAGAGATAGATCCGGCCTTCCGCGCGGGTGTACTTGGACTCGAGGTCGTACTCGCGATCGAGCGGGACCAGGGTGTGGGGAATGACGGACATGGCGACGGCTTTCCGGGGCTGGAGCAAAGACTCGGAATTATAGCAGCCGGGGGTGTCCCGACCTGGTGAGCCACTCACCCCGCCAGCAGCCGCCACCCCAGCCACGCCGGGATGCCGAGGAAATAAATCACCCGCGCCAGCGTGAAGGCGCGGCTGCGCAGGGCGGCGGCGCGTGCCGGGGCCAGGCGCAGGGCCGCGATCGTGGCGGCTTCGACCAGCAGCCGCAGCGCGGCGGCCACCAGGGCCAGGCCCAGCATCCACGACAGCCACCAGATGCCCAGGCCCAGCCACCAGGCGCCCCAGCCGTGCACCTGGGCTTCGCCGAAGGTGCCGCCGAAGGTGATCACCTGGTGCAGGCGGAAGGCGATGGCCGCGGGCAGCAGCGGGAACAGGCCGAACTTGAGCCAGGGCTGGTCGAGCCACCGCGCCTGGCCGCTGGCGCGCACCTGGTCGCGGCGGGCGTCGGCGGCGGCCTTCGGGCCGTCCAGCCGGGCCGGCGAACCGCCCGCGGCCAGCGCCGCCAGCAGCGCCACCGGGTCGGCCAGCTGCAGCTGCTGGCGCCAGGCCTGGCCCGACGCCAGCTGCAGCCTTACGCCGCTGCCCGGCCAGGGCAGCTGCCACGGCCGCAGGCCCACGATCGACGCCAGCGGGATCTCGACCTGTTCGCGCCGCGACGCCAGCACCAGGTCCTCGCCCCGCACCTGCCACCGCGCCGCGCACCCCGTGCGCAGCGTCCAGGCCAGCGCCACCGGCAGCAGCACCGTCAGCGCGAAAACCTGCAGCTGGCCCAGCGAGGCCACCTGCCAGCCCGTGCGCAGCGCCATGTCCAGCGCCAGCCAGGCCAGGCCGAAGCCGGCCACGGCCTGCAGCGCGCCGATGGCCACGCGCGTGGAGGGCGTCAGCAGAAGTACGCGATCATCGTCGCGTCGTCGCGTCGGCCGGCGCGTCCAGGCCTGCAGCGCCACGGCCAGCGCCCAAGCCGCCAGCGCCAGCGCAGCCGCGCGGCCCACCCAGTCGCCCCAGCGCACGGCCAGGGTTGGCGGCGGCGACAGCACCGGCAGCGGCGCGGTCAGCACCGCCTGGTCGTTGGCCGGCGTGGCCGCCAGCACTTCGCCGGAAGGGTCGACGATCGCGCTCAGGCCGGTGGTGGTGACGCGCAGCTGCGGCAGTCGCGTCTCGATGCTTCGGAAGGCCGCGACCGCCAGGTGCAGCTTCGCGCCGCGACCATCGCGGCTGAACCAGGCATCGTTCGACAAGCCGACGATCGCCTGTGCACCCAGGCGCGCGCCGTCGATGGCCAGCGCGGGACGCACGTCGTCCAGGCAGATCAGCGGCACCACTTCCACCTGGCGGCCGTCGGCGGTGCGCAGCGGCAGCACGCGCGCGCCGTCGCCGGGTTGCCAGCTGCCGGCCCAGGGCAGCCCGCGGCGCAGCACCGGGCCGTCCAGCCAGGCCGGCACGTGTTCGGTCAGTGGAAACGGATGCGTCTTGCGGTAGGTGGCGAGGCGACCGGTGCGCGGTTCGAGGAACACGGCCGCGTTGTATTCGCCGGCTTCGTCGGTGTCGTAAGTGCCGAACACCAGCGGCAGACCGATCGCGTCAACGAAGGCCTGGATCTCGGCGTCGAGCGCGGCGCCGTCCTCGCTGCGCGGGCTGCCGAAGGTGGTGGGATAGACCGTCTCGGGCCACAGCAGCACGTCGGCGCCGTGTTCGCGCTTGGCCGACCACGACAGCGTGTAGTGGGTGTCGAGCACGTGTCGCACCGCGCCATAGGTGCCGTGTTCCTCGCGCAGCGCGGCGTAGTCGCCCAGGTTGGCCTGCACCAGCGCCACGCGCAGCATCGGCGTGTCTTCGGCCAGGCCCGGCAGCGTGCCCAGGCGCCAGGCGCCGTAGCCCGACCAGAAGGCCAGCAGCACCGCCACCGGCGCCAGCGTCGCGGCCACGGTGCGGAAGCCGCGGCGGCGGCGGGCGATCGCCAGCGCGATGCCCTCGTTCACCAGCAGCAGCAGGAAGGTCAGCAGCGGCGCGCCGCCCAGGTCCGCGGCCTGGCGCAGCCAGGTGGCGCCGAGCAGGCCGTGGCCCAGGGTGTCGCCCAGCAGCTTGGGCCACAGCGCTTCGCAGGCCGCCCACGCGGCGGCCGCGGCCAGCGTGCGCACGGCCGGGCCATGGCGGCGGCCGGCGATTTCGCGCACCAGCGCGTAGGCGATCCACTGCGGCTGCAGCAGCGGCGCGACCAGCACCAGCGCGGTGAAGCCGACCACTGGACCCAGCCCGGTGTAATCGCCGACGGCGGCGCCGAACCAGCCCAGCACCGCGGCGGTGTAGGCCACCGACATCGCCCAGCCGGCCACCAGCGCGCCGCGCAGGCGGGGCGTCGCGTCCAGCGCCAGCAGCCACGGCACCACCACCACCAGGCCGATCCACCAGGCGGCGCCGCCGAGCGAGAGCACGAACAGCCCGGCCGCCCCGAGCAGCAGGGCCAGCGGCAGGCGCGCGCGAAGCAGGAAGGACCGATCCATGGCCACGGGCAACTCCTTCGGGGAAATCAGGGTTTGTTCGGACGCACCCAGCGATGTGGCAGGCCCCTGGGCGCCAGTTCGGGCGGCACCACGCCGTTGGCCGGCAGGGCGATCAGGTTGCCGTTGGCGTCGTAGAACCGGGCTTCCGGCGCGAACATCAGGATCGCCTCGATCGGCTGGCCGTCGTCGGTGGCCTGGTAGTGGCGCAGGTAGCCCTCGGGCAGCTCGAAGTCCTCGGGCACCGCCAGGCCCTCGAGCGGCGGACTGGTGCCCGGCGGGTTGAAGGCGCCCAGGCCGGTATGGATGCCGGCCTCCTGCAGCGCGGTGATCACCTCGGCGCCGGTGGGCTCCGGGTCGCCGGGACGAAAATGCACGGCCAGGTCGTCGGGATCGAGGCTGGGCAGTTCAACGGGAATCTCGGGCGTCGGCATCGGGCGTGGCGTGCGTTGGACGGACCGTGCCTTCGACGGTTCCGCCGCAGGCGCTGCGACGATCGCCGGCGCCGGTGACGGTGCCGGCGTGGCCGGCCAGAGCCACCAGGCCAGGCCGGCACCAAGCGCCAGCAGCGCTCCCACCGCGACGAGCGGCGCAAGCCGCCCGTCGCGTCGTCGGGCGCGCACCGTCACGCCGTCCGGATCGGACGGCGTGCGCGGTGGCGGCTGGCTGGCCAAGGCCCCAAGCCCCCGTCGTCAGGGGCTGGGCGGGTTGTAGACAGACAGCGCCCAGCCCATGCGCTCATGGCCACGGCTGTTCCAGATCGGGCTCTTGCCGCCGCTGAAGCTGGTGTAGCGCGGCGCCACGGTGCCCGAGCTGCCGCCCCACAGTCCGGCGCGAACCGTGCCGCCCGCGTAGGTGGGATGCACGTCGTCGGACTGGATGTAGTCGTAGCTGGTGCTCGACGAGGTGCGCTTGAAGTTCGCATCGCGCAGGGTGGACTTCAGGCTGCCGGTGATGCGGCCGACGTAGCTGGCCTCGGTGTCGCCTGCGACGTAGCGCAGGGCGTCCGAATCAACCAGGCCATCGCCGTTGACGTCGAAGTCCGCGCCCATGTACTGGGCGAAGCTGTCGGCGCACTTGAAGCCCTTCTGGCGGGCGTATTCGCAGGTCCAGTAGTTCATCTTCGCGATCGCCGGCAGGAAGCGGTCGCGCAGGTTCACCGTCTGGCCGGTGCTGGCGTCGCGGCAGCTGCTCTGCACGTTGTCGGCGTTGTAGCCCGGGTAATACAGGTTCGAGACCACCTTGAGCCGGGTGTTCGGGTGTGCGTTGGCGTTGATGTAGTCCATCGCCGCGGCGACGTTGGTCTTGCAGGCGTTCACCGCCGCGTCCAGCCCGGCGTAGTTGCAGGTGCCGGTCTGCGACTTGAAGGCCGAACGGGCCTGCAGGCCGTCGTTGCCGCACATCTCGAAGGTCACCACGCGGGTGCTGGCGGCCTGCATGTAGGAGCGTTCGGCGACGATCTTGTTGCGGTACACGTCGTTGGCGACGGCGCCCGACTTGGCGCGGCGCACGCTTTCGATGTCGGCGTTCCATGCCGCCGACAGGTACTCCGAGTCGACCATGGGCGCCGCGTAAAGGCCTGCCTTGCTGATCGAGCCGTTGTAGCCGGCGTAGATCGAGTCGCCGTAGGCCACCACGCGGTACTTTGCGCTGGTGCCGGAGCGGTCGATGGTCCAGGACACGTTCTGGTTGAGCGTATTGGCCATGGTGGTGCCGCCGAAGGCGAGCAGCACGAGGGCGGGCAGGTACCGGCAGGCGGCACCGCGGAGCGACGTCTTCATTCCCTTTCCCCTTGGATGTGGTGGATCGAGCTGATGCGCAACGTGGCGGTCCCCTAACCGCCGCCCGGACGCTAGCGTATGGCCGGCACCCCCGCAATGTGCGCTGCAGCACAAAATCGGTCCGGCTGGGGTCCTCGCCGCGGTCCGCCCACCCTCACGAGGTCCGGGCGTCCATCTCCAGCCGGTCGCGCCCGCTTTCCTTGGCCCGGTACAGCGCTTCGTCGGCCCGCTGCAGCAGCGCCTCGGCGGCCTCGTCGGGCTGCTGTTCGGCCAGGCCGGCGGAGAAGGTCACCTCAACCGGGCCGGCGCTGGTTTCGAACGGCGCCCGGGCCACCGCCGCGCGCATGCGTTCCAGGCAGATGCGCGCCCCCGCCAGCGAGGTTCCGGGCAGGATGATCATGAATTCCTCGCCGCCGAACCGGCCCAGCGTGCGTTCCGGCGCCTGCCCGACGTGGTCGATGAAGCGAGCCTGCAGCCGAAGGATGGCGGCGAACTGGACCAGCACCTCGTCGCCCACCGAATGCCCGTGGGTGTCGTTGATCGCTTTGAAGTGGTCGATGTCGATCAGCGCGACGCTGAAGCCCTGGCCGTAGCGGCGGCCGCGCTCGCTTTCCTGCTCCAGCCTTTCGGTGAGGTGGCGGCGGTTGTAAAGGCCGGTCAGCTCGTCGCGGATGGAAAGCTCCTGCAGCTTGGCATTGGCCTTCTCCAGCGCATCGCGCTGCTTCGACAGCCGCCGCCGGATCGAGGCCAGGTAGCCGCCGATGAAGCTCATCCAAATCGTTATCACCACCAGGGCCGAAAAACGCAGCGCCTCCATCAGCCAGGCCTGGGTCGGCGCGTCACCGCCGCGTAGTTCCCAGGTGCTCAGCGCGGCATAGCCGACCGCGGTGCCGATGGTGAGGCGCAGGTATTGTCGGGTGGTCAGGCCGAACAGGCCGAAGAAGAAGATCGCCACGAACAGCAGCAGCAGCACGCTGCGGGCCTCGCCCTGGAAGAAGTGGATCATCGCCAGCGCCAGTGCGATCGCCGCCACCAGCTGCGGCACCATCAGGCTGGGGTCGGCGAAACGCTTGCTCCAGCCGCTGGCGACCGCCGCCAGGACGACCAGGTTGATGACGACCGCGGCGGCGGTGAAGCCGGCCACCCCGCCCCAGCCCATCCTCGACGCGCCGGCCAGCACCGCGATGCACATCGGCACCAGGAACATCAGGTAGGAAAGCAGGCCCAGAAGCACCAGGCGCACGCGCTTGCGCGTCCGCCGGTCGGGCGGGCTGTGCGTGTCTTCGGCCATGTCCCCAGCTTACGTCACCCGGCTGAGCCAAGGCTGACACCGGCCACCTTCCCTCCCGTTCAGGCGCCGGGTAGAGTCGGGAACCAACCCGGGGGAGGGGCGAGGGCATGAGCCTGGTCGATCTGCGCGTACTGCTGGTGGAAGACCACGGCTTCCAGCGCCGGCTGGGTCTGCGCCTGCTGGGCGACCTCGGCCTGCGCCACCTGCATGAAGCCGCCGATGGCTTCCAGGCTCTGGACCTGCTGCGCAGCCTGCCCGAGGCGCCCGACGTGGTGCTGGTGGACCTGGACATGCCCGGCATGGACGGCGTCGAGTTCATCGGCATCGTCGCCCAGGACCGGCTCGCCCACTCGATCGCCGTGGTCAGCGCGATGGAGCCGGCGCTGCTGCACACCGTGCAGGTGATGGCCAAGGCCTCGGGCCTGCGCGTGCTGGGCTGCATCGAAAAGCCGCTCACGCCGGGCAAGCTGTCCACGGTGCTGTCGCTCTACGAAAAGGGCCCCGGCCCGTCGGCGCTGCCCAGCGAAATCGAGGTCTCGCTTGAGCAGGTGCGCGAAGGCCTGGCCAAGGGTGAGATCAGCGCACACTTCCAGCCGCAGGCCGAATTCGGCAACGGCAAGATCGTCGGGGTCGAAGCCCTGGCGCGCTGGCGCCTGCCGGACGGCCGCATGGTGCCGCCCGCGGTCTTCGTGCCGCTGATGGAGGCCGGCGGCATGATCGACGAGCTGACCGGCCTGATGCTGGGCCAGGCCTGCGCCTGGTCCAAGCGCTGGCAGGCCCGTGGCCTCGACCTGCGGGTGTCGGTGAACGTCTCGGCCCAGAACCTCACCGGCCCCGAGGTCGCCGACCGCTACGAAGCGGTGCTGCGCGAGCACGGCGTCAACCCGGACCAGATCGTGCTCGAGATCACCGAAAGCTCGGTGATGAGCGACACCGCCCGCGGCCTGGGCATGCTGGCCCGCCTGCGCCTGAAGGGCTTCGGCCTGAGCGTCGACGATTTCGGCACCGGCTATTCGTCGCTGTCGCAGCTTTCGCAGATTCCCTTCACCGAACTCAAGATCGACCGCGGTTTCGTCTCCGGCGCGCCGACCCAGCCGCGCAAGCGCGCCATGATCGAAACCAGCCTGGACCTGGCCCGCAAGCTCGACCTGTCGGTGGTGGCCGAGGGCGTGGAAACGGTCGACGAATGGCAGCTGCTGGCCCAGCTGGGCTGCGACTTCGCCCAGGGCTACCTGATTTCCGCGCCGGTGCCGGGAGAAGCACTGCCCGACGCCATCCAGCGCTGGCGCCAGACCCACCACTAGGGCGCGCATGGCAGCCCCCGGACGGCCCCGTTTCGGCATCCGGCTGCAGCTGCTGGGGCTGTTCGGGCTGCTGCTGCTCACCGGCGCCGCGGTGCTGGCCCTGGACGAATACGAACGCCAGCAGAACCAGGCCGCCCTGCTTGAACTCAAGGACGAATCCCTCGCCGGCCTGCGCCGCATCAAGGCGGTGTCCGACGCCTACGGCATGGACATCGTCGACACCACCTTCCGCGTCCGCAACCACCTGATCAGCTGGGAGGAAGGCCTGCAGGTGGTCGACCATGCCCGGCTGCGCATCCGCGACCACTGGCAGGCGCTGGAGTCGATGCCGCTGACCGAGGAGCAGGCGCAGGTCTTCGCCCAGGTGCAGCGCTCGAAACTTCGCGCCGACACCGCCGCCGAAACCCTGCGCCAGACCCTGGTGCAGAAGGACATCGTCGGCCTGGCGCGTTTCGCCGACACCGAACTCTACCCGGCGATCGATCCGGTGACCTCGCGCATGAAGTACCTGGGCGACCTGGAGATGATCGAGGCCGAACAGAAGGTGCGCGCCCAGGCCGCGCGCGCGCAGCGCACCGCCTGGCTGCGCACGCTGCTCAGCTTCGCCACCCTGCTGGTGGTGGCGTTGGTGGGCCGCAAGCTGCTGCGCAACATCTACAAGGGCGTGGAATCGCTGACCGCGCTGGCCCAGCAGATGCGCCGGCACGACTACCAGGGCGTGCCGCGCTATTCGCCCTCGGGCGAGCTGGGTGACGTGATGGCCGCGTTCCTGGAAATGCGCGACGACGTGCGCAAGTTCGAGGCCGAGCTCAACGAACAGCTCGCGCGCAACGAACAGGTGCGCACCGCGCTGATCGAGCGCGACATGTTCCAGCGTTCGCTGTTCGCGGCCGCGCGCGTGGCGATCATGTCGATGGATACCGACGGCCGGTTCACCAGCTTCAATCCGCAGGCCGAACGGCTCACCGGCCATCGCTCAGAGCAGATGGTCGGCCGCGCGGGGCTCGACCGGCTGGTCAGCGAGGCCGACCTGCAGCGGCTGGCCGCCGGCCTGACCGCGGCGCATGACAAGGCGGTGCCGGTGGACGCCCGGCTGTTCCCGCTGCTGATCGACCAGGCGCCCGAGCCGATGGAGCTCGACTTCATCGGCAAGGACGACAAGCCGGTTCCGGTGCTGCTGGCCACGTCGCCGGTGCGCGACGCCACCGGCAAGACCGTCGGCTACCTGGCCGTCGGCACCGACCTCACCCAGATCAAGCTGCTCGAACAGCGCCTGCGTGCCAGCGAAACCCGCGCCCTGGAAGCCAGCGAAGCCAAGTCGAATTTCGTCGCCGCGATGAGCCACGAGATCCGCACGCCGATGATCGGCGTCACCGGCATGCTCGAAGTGCTCTCGCACAGCCAGCTCGACGAAGACCAGCGGCGCACGATCGCGGTCATCCAGCAGTCCGCGCGTTCGCTGCTGCAGATCATCGGCGACATCCTGGACTTCTCGAAGGTCGAGGCCGGCCGGCTGGAGCTGTCGCCGACCACGGTGTCGCTGCCGCGGCTGCTGCAGTCGACGGTGGCGAACTTCAGCGGCTCGGCGTCGAGCAAGGGGCTGGTGCTGCTGTGCGAGATCGACGACCGGGTCGGGCCGGCGCACCGGGCGGACGGGCTGCGCCTGCGCCAGGTGCTGGCCAATTTCCTCTCGAACGCGATCAAGTTCACCGAAAAGGGCATGGTCGAGGCGGCGCTGGAATGGAAGGGACGGGAAGGCGACGGCGACCGCCTGCGTTTCCGCATCACCGACACCGGTATCGGCGTCACGCCCGAGCAGCAGGCGCGACTGTTCCAGCCGTTTTCGCAGGCCGAAGGCAGCACGACGCGTCGCTACGGCGGCACCGGCCTGGGCCTGGTGATCTCGCGGCGCCTGGCCGAGCTGATGGGCGGCGAGATCAGCATGCAGAGCACGCCCGGCGCCGGCACCACCCTGTGCCTGGACCTGGTGCTGCCGCGCGGCCAGGAATCGGAGCTTGAACCCGAGGCGCCGGCCGATCCCACGCAGGGTTTCCTGGCCCGACCCTTGCCCGACGTCGAGCAGGCGCGGGCCGAGGGCAGCCTGGTGCTGATCGTCGACGACCATCCGACCAACCGCCTGGTGGTCGCCCGCCAGCTGGCCCTGGCCGGTTACGCCAGCGAGAGCGCCGAAGATGGCCAGAAGGGCCTGGACGCCTGGCGCAGCGGCCGCTACGGCCTGGTGCTGTCGGACGTGCACATGCCGGTGATGGACGGCTACGAGTTCGCCCGCGCGCTGCGTGCGGAGGAAGCCGCGAGGAACCTCAGGCACACGCCGGTGATCGCGCTGACCGCCGCGGCGCTCAAAGGCGAGGCCGAACGCTGCCTGGCGGCGGGCATGGATGCCTACCTGGCCAAGCCAGTGTCGATTCCCGAACTGGTGGCGACCCTGCAGCGCTGGCTGCCGCATACGATCCCGCTGGCCGCCGACGTCCGGCCGGGCACGCCGCTGCCGCAGGTGTCGGGCGATCCCCTGCCCCTGGATCCCGCAGTGCTGGCGCCGCTGACCGGCGGCGACCCGGCGGAAACCAGGGCGCTGCTCGATGACTTCATGGCCACGACGGCCCAGGACCTGCAGGGGCTGGACGCCGCGCGCGCCGCCGGCGACCTGGCGGCGCTGGCGCGCCAGGCCCACAAGATCAAGGGCGCCGCCCGCCTGGTCGGTGCCGGGCCGCTGGCCGAGGCGGCGCTGGCGGCGGAAGCCGCGGCCAAGTCAGCCGACTGGGCGCAGGTGCTGCCGGCCTGCGCCGACGTGGCGACGGCGGTGGAACGCCTGCGCCGCCACATCGGCTAGGGGACGGGTGCAATTTCCGTAGGAAATTGCACCCGTCCCCAATCCCGGCCCCGATCAGTACCCAGCCGCCTGCCCGTCCTTGCGGCTCTCCGACGCGCCCGCATACACCCCGGTTTCCGGGTCGCGCGCGATCGCCTGGTAGCCGCCGTAGGGGCCGTCGGCGAACTCGATGCGATGTCCCTTGCGCATCAGCGCGCGGATGGTTTCGTAGGGGAAACCGGTTTCGAGGTTGAGCACGCCGCCGTCGTTCATTTCGGCGGCCTGGCCGGCCGGGTCGGTGCTGCCGTCGTGCTGGATGCGCGGCGCGTCGCCGGCTTCCTGCAGGTTCATGCCGAAGTCCACCAGGTTCATCACGATCTGCGCGTGGCCCTGCGGCTGCATCGCGCCGCCCATCAGGCCGAAGCTGACCCAGGGCTTGCCATCCTTCGTGATGAAGGCCGGGATGATGGTGTGGAAGGGCCGCTTGCCCGGCGCGAAGCTGTTGGGGTGCCCCGCCTTGAGCACGAACTGTTCGCCGCGGTCCTGGAAGATGAAGCCCAGTCCAGGCGGCGCCATGCCGCTGCCCATGCCGCGGTAGTTCGACTGGATCAGCGACACCATCATGCCGTCCTTGTCCGCGGTGGTCAGGTAGATGGTGTCGCCGTGCTGCAGGATGCCGGCGTCGACCGACTTCGCGGCACGGTCGGGGTTGATCAGGGCGCGGCGTTTGGCGGCGTACTCCGGCGAGATCAGTTCGCGCACCAGCTTCGCGGCCTGTTCGCGGTTGCCGTCACGCGCCGGGAAGAAGTCGGGATCGGCATACCAGCGTGCGCGGTCGGCGAAGGCCAGCTTCTTGGCTTCGACGAACAGGTGCACGTGCTCGGCGCTGCCGAAAGGGATTTTCGAGAAGTCGTAGCCTTCCAGGATCTCCAGGATCTGCAGCGCCGCGATGCCCTGGCCGTTCGGCGGCAGTTCCCAGACATCGACGCCGCGATAGTTGGCGCTGGCCGGCTCGACCCATTCGCCCTGGTGCGCGGCCAGGTCCTCGTAGCGCAGGAAACCGTCGTGCTCTCGGAAATAGGCGTCGATCGTGCGGGCGATGTCGCCCTTGTAGAAGGCGTCGCGGCCCTCGCGGCCGATCGTCTCGAGCGTATTGGCCAGGTTCGGGTTCTTCCACAGCTCGCCGGTGCGCGGCGCGCGGCCGTCGATGGTGAACTGCTCGCTGAAACCGGGCCACTTCGAAAGCACCGGGACGCTGCGGTTCCAGTAATAGGCGATGGTGTCGTGCACCGGATGGCCTTCACGCGCGTAGCGCACGGTGGGCGCCAGCACCTCGGCCATCGGCAGCTGGCCGAAGCGGCCGTGCAGGGCGAACCAGCCGTCCACGGTGCCCGGCACCGTCACCGGCAGCGGCCCGTGCGAGGGCACCGACGCGTGGCCGTTGTCCTGGAACCACTTGAGGCTCAGGCCCTTCGGCGAGCGGCCGGAGCCGTTGTAGCCGTGCAGCTTCTGCGTCTTCGGGTCCCAGACGATGGCGAACAGGTCGCCGCCGATGCCGTTGCCTGTCGGTTCCATCAGGCCCAGCGCGGCGTTGGCGGCGATGGCGGCGTCCACGGCGCTGCCGCCGCGCTTCATCACGTCCAGCGCGATCTGCGTCGCCAGGGGGTGGGAGGTGGCCGCCATGGCCTCGGGCGCGTAGACCACGGAACGGGTGGCGAACGGCGCCCCGGTGATCCGGTCGGCGCCCGTCGCCAGCGCCGGAACCAGCAGGGCGCCGGCCAGCGCGTTGACGATGAATCGATTTGCGGCTTTCATGGGCATCCCCTAAGTGGCGCCGAGCGAGGCGAAACGTGTTCCAGATTACCCCGGCCTTTGCCGTCCCGCTCGTCATCGCCAAGCTCGATGACTGCCAAGCGCTGAACGCTCAGTTGCGCGAACTGTTCCTCGAGAAGGAGGCTCAGGGTGACAAGTACCGCAACCCGGAGCCGATGGTGTACCGCAACACGGCGCTGTTCGAGAGCAACTTCCGCCTGTTCGACTGGCCGCAGTCCTGCATCGCGACCCTGCGCACCTTCTGCTACCGCAACCTCTACCGGGCCATCGGCGAGCTCAACGGCTACGACCAGGCGACGCTGCAGAAGCTGCACATCTCGGTCGAGTCCTGGTTCCACATCGCGCGGCGCGGGGGCTACTTCGGCGCGCACAACCATGCGATGCACTCGTGGTCGGGCGTGTACTGCGTCAAGCACGAGGACGACGACCCGAACTCCCAGAGCGGCCTGCTGACCTTCATCAACCCCAACGGCGCCGGCTCGATGTTCCTGGACATGGCCCTGGCCAGCATGAAGCCGCCCTACGCGCTCAGCCCGCGCATGCTGCGGCTCGAGCCCGGGCAGCTGGTGCTGTTCCCGTCCTGGCTGCTGCACGAAGTGCTGCCGTACGAAGGCACCAGCGAACGCATCACCGTCGCCTTCAATGCACGCTTCGCGGTCGAGGGCGCGCGCCCGGCCGACGTGCCCCTGGGCTGATACGGAACCCCGGCCCGGATGGCCGCCTTCTGGCTGATCCTGGCGATGCTGGCGCTGGGCATGCTGTTCCAGCACCTGCGAACTTTCCCGGACAACGCGCCGGAGGTTCTGAACAAGGTCGTGCTCTACGTCTGCCTGCCGGCGGCGGTGCTGCGTTATGCGCCGCGGCTGGAGCTCGGGCCCGACGTGCTCGCGGTGGCCGCCGTGCCCTGGGCGCTGCTGGGCGCGACCGTCGTGCTCGTTGGCCTCACCACCCGCCTGCTGCGCCTGCGCCGCGACGAACACGCCGTGTTGCTGCTCTGCGTCGCGCTGGGCAACACCAGCTTCCTCGGCTATCCGCTGGTCCGCGCGCTGCTGGGCGAAGACGCCTTGCCCTATGCGGTGATCTACGACCAGTTCGGTGCCTTTCTCATCCTCTCGACGTTTGGCTTGTATGTGCTGGCACGTTACGGCGGCGACGCCGAACCGACCTGGCGAGACATCGCGCGCCGCATCGTCACCTTCCCGCCCTTCCTGGCGATGGTGTTCGGCCTGACGCTGATGCCGGTCGATCCGCCGGAATGGATCGCCGGTGGCCTGCAGCGGCTCGCCGACGCACTGCTGCCGCTGGTGGTGCTGGCGATCGGCCTGGGCCTGAAGCTGAAACTGCCGCGCGACGAACTCAAGCCACTGGCGGCCGGCCTGGGCCTGAAGCTGGTGCTGATGCCGTCGCTGGCGCTGCTGATGGTCAGCTGGCTGCCGCTCGACGCCGTCGCCCACGACACCGTGGTGCTTGAATCGGCGATGCCACCAATGATCACCGCCGCGGCGTTAGCGATATCGCACAGATTGGCCCCCGGCCTGGCCTCGGCGCTGGTGGGCTATGGCATCTTGTTTTCACTGGCCACCTTGCCTGCATGGGCGTGGCTGCTGACGCAGGTCTGAGGCCATCCCCGTGGGAGGGACTTCAGTCCCGATGTCTTCGGAACCGACGAATTCAAGAGCTCCGGGAGTAAACGCATGCACAAGTCACTCGCTCTTTTCCTGCTCACGCTGTCCCTGGCCCCGACGGCCGGCGCCCGGGATGCAGAAGGCAACCTGATGAACGCCCGGGTGCAGCTGGCGGCGGCGAAGGCACCCGGCGACCTCGTATCGGACGCCTATCTGGTGAAGATGATGGACGGAGCCTTGCAGGCGGACGACCCGGCACTGGATCCCGGCCTTCGAAAGGATCTGTCGGAGACCCGGGACGAACTGCAGGCGCGGGTCGACGCCGGGATGAATGACGATCCCGTGCTGCTGGCCACCCTGAGCAATTGTTTCGGCTACTCCGTCACGCGGGAAGATTGCGGACAGGTGTGGGCCCGGATCGAACAACTCGACGGTGACAACGGCTATCACCATTTCATCCTGATGTCTCAAGCGGCCCAGGAAAATGACGACGATGGTTTTGAGCGCCATGCGCTGAAGATGCTCGATTCATCGCATTTCACGCCGTCCGCGATCCCCGTTTTCACCTCCCTCTACGAACGCTATCGCCAGGTGCCGGAGGTGCTTTGGGATCATCCGGAGCTTGAGTACGGGCCGAAGGGGGCGGCGGGCGTGATGGCCATGGCCTTGTCGGCGGCGATTGCCTTGCCCGGTTACCAGCAGTTTGTGCGAGCCTGCGAGGACGCCGGGGAAGAAAGGCGCAGGCTGTGCGCCCGAGTCGCCCTGCACATGGCGGAAAGCAGCACGCTGCTGATTGATCGTTCAATCGCCATCGCCGTGCTCAAGAAGGTCGGAAGCCCCGCCGAGCTGGAGAGGGCGAACACGCTGGAGCGGCAGTCGCGGTGGTTGCAGTCGTCCATGGCGCGGTTTGACCAGGATCTGGACGACAGCGAGACGGGCGAATACTTCGACCTCTTCGCGAGCGAGGGTGAATTCTCGGCGCTGCGCTACGCCGCACGCGTCATGGGACGCCCCGTCGAGCCGCCGGCGGATTGGCAGCCGTAGCTGAAGTCCCTCCCACAAGGGGCACGCTAGTCGGCCGGGACGGTGCGGCCGTGGGCCCAGGCGCGCAGGGCGTTGACCTGTTCGGCCATCAGTACGCTCAGCGGGCGGGTGGCGCCGACTTCGGCGACCACGCGCGCTTCGTCGACGGGTACGCCGTCTGCGTGTGCGGAATAGAGCGCGCTGACGACGGCCTGTTCGATCTCGGCGCCGGAGAATCCGTCCGCGGCCGTGGCCAGGGCGTCCAGCGAGAAACCTTCCCAATCCACTTCGCGCTTTTCCAGATGCAGGCGGAAGATCTCGGCGCGTGCGGCATGGTCGGGCAGGTCGACGAAGAAGATCTCGTCGAAGCGGCCCTTGCGCAGCAGCTCCGGCGGCAGGTCGTTGACCGCGTTGGCCGTGGCGACCAGGAACACCTTGGACTTGCGCTCGGCCATCCAGGTCAGGAAATAACCCAGCACGCGGCGGGAGACGCCGCCGTCCTCACTGCTGCCGGACGCGGCCAGGCCTTTCTCCAGTTCATCGATCCACAGCACGCAGGGTGAAAGCTGCTCGGCCGAGGCCAGCGCGTCGCGCAGGTTCTTTTCGGTTTCGCCGTGGTACTTGTTGTACAGCGTGCCGAAATCCAGCCGCACCAGCGGCACGCCGAAGCCGCCGGCCACCGCCTTGGCCGCCAGCGACTTGCCGCAGCCCTGCACGCCCAGCAGCAGCATGCCCTTGGGCGGGTCCAGGCCCGGCGGCAGCGTTTCGGCGGTGAACGCAGTGCGGCGCTGGTTCACCCAGGCCTTCAGGCGCGTCAGCCCGGCGACGTCGGCGAACTGCGCGGTGTCGTATTCGAAATGCAGGTGGCCCGACTTGTTGAGCATCTCGAACTTGAGCTTGGCCAGCTCGGGCAGGTCGCTCGCCTGCAGCGCGCCATCGGTGAAGATCAGGTGCCGGGCCAGGCGCCGCGCTTCGGTCAGCGACAGGCCGCGCAGGTTGCGCACGATGGCCCTGAGTGCGTCCTGGTCGACCTCGACGCGCTTGCCGCCGTGTTCGCGCATGTACAGCGCGGCTTCGTCCTTCACGGCCTTTAGCAGCGCGTTTTCATCGGGCAGGCGCAGCGAGAAGCGCACGGCGTGGTGTTCGAGGTCGGGCGGCAGTTCGATCTTCGCGCCGACCAGAACCAGGGTGTGGCCGAGGCTACCGCGGCGTTCCATGGTTTCGCGCAGCAGGCGCTGGGTGGTGGCGTAGCCGAGGTAGGGATGGAAATCGAGCAGCAGGCAGACGCTGCGCTGGTCGAGGCCGCGGATCGCGCGCAGGGTGCCGGTGGCGTCGGGCGGCGCGATCGGCGGGTCTTCGCCGTCCAGGTCCACGCGGCGCAGGCCTTCGGTGATCGACCAGCGGTACAGCGGCCGCCAGACGTTCATCAGCAGGTGCCGGAACAGGTCCACCACGCGGACCTCGTCGGGCGTCTCGATGACGATCAGCGCCGTGTTCGCGCGCACCAGCGAAGTCAGGTCCTGCAGCTCACTCATTCGTGGGTTCCTTCGAAGGGAACAAACGATACCAGAGCGATCGCAATCCCTTGTAGGAGCGCCTTCAGGCGCGAATCCTTCCTTGTCAAAGGCAAAGTCAGAAGATTCGCGCCTGAAGGCGCTCCTACAAGGAGCTGGCGGTGCGCAGCAGCTGGCGGGCGATGGCGGTACCGGCTTCGCGGCCGTCGTAGACGGCGGTGACAACGAGGTCGGCGCCGCGGACGTTGTCGCCGCCGGCGAAGATCTTCGGATGCGAGGTGGCGCCGGCTGCGCCGCGGGTGGCGACGTGGCCGCGGGAGTCGAGTTCGATGCCACAGTCGGGCCACCACGGCGCCGGGCTGGGGCGGAAGCCGAAGGACTGGATGACGACGTCGGCGGCGATCGTTTCCTCGCTGCCCGGCACCAGCTCCACCGATCCGGCCCGGCCGCTGCTGGCTCGCGTGGCGGCGAGCGTCACGCCGGTCACCGACGTTTCGCCTTCGATCGCCAGCGGCTGGCGGTGGAACAGGAACTGCACGCCCTCGGCGCGGGCGTACTTCACCTCGCGCGCCGAACCGGGCATGTCGGCTTCGCCGCGACGGTAGGCGCAGGTGACCTGGGCGGCGCCCAGGCGCACCGCCGAGCGCACGCAGTCCATTGCCGTGTCACCGCCGCCGAGTACCAGCACGCGCCGGCCGGCCAGCGCGAAGGGCACGTCGCCCTCGTGTTTTTCACCGCGCTGCCGGCGCGCATTCGCTACAAGAAAGGGCAGCGCCGACAGTACGCCGGGCAGGTCCTGGCCCGGCAGGCCGGCGTCCACCGGCGTGGTGGCCCCGGTGCCCAGGAACATCGCGTCGTAATCGCGCAGCAGCTCGCCCGCCAGCGTGGCATCGACCTCGACGCCCAGGTGGAAGCGCACGCCCATCTCCTCCAGCACCATGCGGCGCAGGTCCATTACTGACTTCTCAAGCTTGAAGGCCGGGATGCCGTAACTCAGCAAGCCGCCGATCTGGGCATGGCGGTCGAACACATGCGCCTCGATGCCGGCGCGCGCCAGCCGATCGGCGCAGGCGAGGCCCGCAGGTCCGGCGCCGATCACCGCCACGCGCTTCCCGCTGGTAGGCACCGCCGACAGGTCGGGGCGCCAGCCCTGCCGGAAGGCTTCGTCGACGATGTATTTCTCGATCGAGCCGATCGTCACCGCCTCGAAGCCGGTGTTCAGCGTGCAGCTGCCCTCGCACAGGCGATCCTGCGGGCAGACGCGGCCGCAGACCTCCGGCAGCGGGTTGGTCGAATGCGCCAGCTCCGCCGCCTCGAACAGCCGGCCCTCGCGCACCAGCGCCAGCCAGTCCGGGATCGGGTTGTGCACCGGGCACTTCCACTCGCAGTAGGGATTGCCGCAGTCCAGGCAGCGTGCGCTCTGTTCGGCAGCGCCTTCGGCCTCGAAGCCCGCGTGGATCTCCTGCCAGCCCAGCACCCGTACGTTCGCCGGCAGTTCGCGCGGCAACCGGCGCGGCACCTCGAGGAACTGGAAGGGCCGGGCCTTCATGCCGCCCGCCGCAGTTCGTCGGCCAGCTGTTCGAGCGACGCCGCCTTGGGCTTGACCAGCCAGAACCTGCCGGCGACGTCGCGGAAATCTTCCAGCAGCCGCGACGCCCAGGCGCTGCCGGTGTGGCCGGCGTGGTCGCGCAGCAGACAGCGCAGGTGGTGGCGATGGTGTTCCATGCCTTCGGGCGTGATGCGGTGCACGTCCACCAGTTCGTGGTTGTAGCGGTCGACGAAATCGCGGTCGAGGTCGAGCACGTAGGCCAGGCCACCGGTGAAGCCGGCGCCGAAGTTCAGGCCGGTGCGGCCCAGCACCGCGACCACGCCGCCGGTCATGTACTCGCAGCCGTGGTCGCCCACGCCCTCGACCACCGCCAGCGCGCCGGAATTGCGCACCGCGAACCGTTCGCCGGCGCGGCCCGCGGCAAACAGTTCGCCGCCGGTGGCGCCGTAAAGGCAGGTATTGCCCATGATCGGTGCGTCGCGTGCGACATAGCGCGCGTCCGCGGACGGACGCAGCACGATGCGGCCGCCGGCCATGCCCTTGCCGACGTAGTCGTTGGCGTCTCCGGTGAGCTCGATGTGCAGCCCGCCGGCGTTCCAGGCGCCGAGGCTTTGCCCGGCGTGGCCGGACAGCTTCAGTTCCAGCGGTGCGTCGGCCATGCCCTGGTTGCCGTGCAGGCGCGCGATTTCGCCCGACAGACGGGCGCCGAGGCTGCGGTCGCGGTTGCGCACCGTGAAAGCGAATTCGCCGCCGGCGCCGGCCTGCAGCGCGGCGCGGGTTTCGTCGAGCATGCGCGCAGCCAGTTCACCGGTGTCGCGTGGCGGGTTGCGCGCCTGCTGGCAGGACCGCGCGGCGTCGCCTTCGCCGCGCGCGGCCTGAAGGATGGGGTCCAGGTCGAGCCGCTGCTGGCGGGGCGTGTCGCCCGGCAGGCGTTCAAGCAGGTCGGTGCGGCCGATCAGGTCTTCCAGCCGCGCCACGCCCAGCCGCGCCAGCCACTGGCGCACGTCGTTAGCGACGAAGCGGAAGAAGTTCATCGCCATTTCCGGCAGGCCGATGAAATGGTTGGCGCGCAGGCGCGGGTCCTGGGTGGCGACGCCGGTGGCGCAGTTGTTGAGATGGCAGATGCGCAGGTAGCGGCAGCCCAGCGCCACCATCGGCGTGGTGCCGAAGCCGAAGCTTTCCGCGCCCAGGATCGCGGCCTTCACCACGTCGCGGCCGGTCTTGAGGCCACCGTCCACCTGCAGGCGCACGCGTCCGCGCAGGCGGTTCAGGCGCAGCGTCTGCTGCACCTCGGCCAGGCCCAGTTCCCAGGGCGTGCCGGCGTGGTGGATCGAAGACAGCGGCGAGGCGCCGGTGCCACCGTCGTGGCCCGAGACGGTGATCAGGTCGGCGTAGGCCTTGGCGACGCCGGCGGCGATCGTGCCGATGCCGGCATGCGAGACCAGCTTCACCGACACCAGCGCCGTGGGGTTCACTTCCTTGAGGTCGAAGATCAGCTGCGCGAGGTCTTCGATCGAATAGATGTCATGGTGCGGCGGCGGCGAGATCAGGCCGATGCCCGGGCGCGCGTGGCGCAGCGCGGCGATGGTGGCGTTGACCTTGTGGCCGGGCAGCTGGCCGCCTTCGCCGGGTTTGGCGCCCTGGGCGATCTTGATCTGCAGCACCTCGGCATTGACCAGGTACTCGGGCGTCACGCCGAATCGGCCCGAGGCGACCTGCTTGATCTTGCTGCGCTTCTCGGTGCCGTGGCGGACCGGGTCTTCGCCGCCCTCGCCGGAGTTCGAGCGCCCGCCCAGCCGGTTCATCGCGATCGCCAGCGCTTCATGCGCCTCGGGCGACAGCGCGCCCAGCGACATGCCGGCCGAATCGAAGCGCGCGAGGATGGCCTCGATGGATTCGACCGAATCCAGCGGCAGCGGCGTGTCCACCTCGCGCAGCTGCAGCAGGTCGCGAAGTGCCGCCGGCGCGCGCCCGTCGACGTGGTCGGCGTAGCGGCGGTAATCGGCGGCGTCGCCGCTGCGCACCGCCTGCTGCAGGCTGTTGATGACGTCGGGATTGAACATGTGGCTTTCGCCGCCGACGACCAGCTTGTGCCGGCCGCCCGGCGACAGCTCCGGCGCCGGCGACCAGGCCTGCGCCGCCAGCTCCCGCGCCCCGGCCTCGAGTTCGGCGAAACCCGCGCCCTGGATCCGGCTGGGCACGCCCGGGAAACACAGCGACACGACCTCGTCGGCCAGGCCGACGATTTCGAACAGCTGGGCGCCGCGATAGCTGGCGATGGTGCTGATGCCCATCTTCGACAGGATCTTCAGCAGGCCCTTCTTGATGCCGCGCCGGTAGCTGCGGCCCAGTTCGGCCGGCGCATTGCCGATCTTGCCGGCGACCACGCCCGAGCGACCGAGCGCGGCGATGGTCTGGTAGGCCAGGTAGGGATACACCGCCGTCGCGCCGACGCCCACCAGGCAGGCGATGGCGTGCGCGCCGCGGGCGGCGCCGGTTTCCACCACTACGTTGGCGCGGCAGCGCAGGCCGGTGGCGACCAGGTGGTGGTGAACGGCGCCGGTGGCCAGCAGGGCCGGCACCACGGCCTGGCCCGGCTCCGGGTAGCGGTCGGTCAGCAGCACCATCGCGGCGCCGCCGCGGACGGCGGCTTCAGCCTCGTCGCGAAGGCGGTGCAGGGCCTGTTCCAGCGACTCACCGTCGCCCAGGTTCAGCCTGAGCAGCACGTGGCTATCGGCGAAACGCGGCATCGCCAGCAGCTGCCGCAGCTTGCGCTGGCTGAGCACCGGCGAGTTCAGCAGCACCTGCACGGCGTTGCCGGGCGTGTCCTCGAAGACGTTGCCCTCCGGGCCCATCTGGGTGGCCAGGGACATCACCACTTCTTCGCGCAGCGGGTCGATCGGCGGATTGGTGACCTGGGCGAAGGCCTGGCGGAAATAGTCGTGCACCGGCCGGATGAAGTGCGACATCACCGCCAGCGGCGTGTCGTCGCCCATCGAGCCGGTGGCTTCCTGTTCGGTTTCGGCCAGCACGCGCAGTTCGGCTTCGCGCTCCTCGCGGGTCAGCTGGAACAGCACCTGGAAACGCCGCAGCGTCGCCGGGTCCATCGGTTCGGCCGCCAGTGAAGGGTCGACGAGGCTGGTGGACAGGTATTCGACGCCCTGCTTGAGCCAGGCCTTGTAGGGCGCCCGCGACTTGTTGATGGCGTCGATGTCCTCGCTGCCCAGCAGCTGGCCGCGCGCGAAATCCACCGCCAGCATCTCGCCGGGGCCCAGCCTTCCGCGCGCGACCACCGAGGCATCGGGCACGTCGCAGACGCCGGTTTCCGAGGCGACCACCAGCACCTGGTCGTCGGTGAGCAGCCAGCGCGCCGGCCTCAGGCCGTTGCGGTCGAGCGTGCAGGCGGCGTAGCGCGAATCGCACATCACGATGCCGGCCGGGCCGTCCCAGGGATCGCTGGAGAGCCCGTGGTATTCGTAGAACGCCGCCAGGTCCGGGTCCTTGTATTCGAGCGAGGCGGTGGCCGGCGGCACCAGCAGGCGCATCGCCTGCAGCAGGTCCATGCCGCCCATCAGCAGCAGCTCGAGCATGTTGTCCAGGCTCTGCGAATCCGAGCCCTGCAGCGACACCAGCGGCTGCAGTTCCGCCAGGTCGAAGTGCGGCGTGCGCCAGTGGGCGGCGCGGGCCAGGGCCCAGCAGCGGTTGCCGGCGATGGTGTTGATCTCGCCGTTGTGCGCCAGCACCCGGAAGGGCTGCGCCAGGGCCCAGGCCGGCGCGGTGTTGGTGGAAAAACGCTGGTGGAACACCACCGCCGAACTGGCCAGGTCGGCGCGCGCCAGGTCCGGAAACAGCGCCGGCAGCGCCGACGGCAGCACCATGGCCTTGTAGGAGAGCGTCGCCGCCGACAGGCTGGCGACGTAGAAACCGGGCTGGCCGGCCAGTTCGCGCTCGGCCTGGCGGCGGGCCAGGAACAGCCGGCGTTCGAAACCGGTGGCGTCGCCTTCGCCGGGCGCATGCACGAAGACATGGGCCAATCGCGGCAGCCCGCGCCGGGCCACCTCGCCGCAGGCTGATTCGTCCACCGGCACCTGGCGCCAGCCGGCCACGACCAGGCCCCGGGCCTGCAGCGCGTCGGCCAGGGCGCCGCGGCAGCGCGCCTCGCCGGCATCGTCGTCGGGCAGGAAGACCAGGCCGCAGGCATCGCCGGCGCGCCAGTCCAGGCCGGCTTCGGCGGCAATCGCGGCCAGGAAGGCGTCGGGCCGGCGCAGCAGCAGGCCACAGCCGTCGCCGCTGCGGCCATCGGCGGCGACCGCACCGCGGTGCGTCAGCCGGTCGAGCGCGACCAGCGCCGCGTCCACGATGGCCCGCTGCGGGCGGTCGTCGAGTCGCGCCACCAGGCCGAAGCCGCAGCTGTCGTGCTCGAACGCCGGGGAATACAGCCCCGGGGCTGGCGATGTGCGCATGCGCCCCCCACGGAAACCGATGGATTCCTCAAACCTCACACACTCGCCTAGAGTTTCTGCTCGGCTGGCGTTCCCAGGCCGTGCCGGCCGGGGTAGAGTGGGCCTTCGTCCCGCAGCGGAGTCCCGTTGATGCGCACGATCCTGGTCGCGAGTTCGAAAGGCGGCGCCGGCAAGTCCACGGTCGCCACCAACCTGGCCGCGCACTTCGCGCTCGAAGGCAAGGCCACGGCCATCTTGGACGCCGACAAGCAGAAGTCGTCCACCCACTGGTGCGAAAAACGCGCCCACCTCGATTCCGCGGTGCTGCCGCTCGACGGCTGCCGGCGCAACTGGGACAAGCAGCTGCCCGACGGCATCGCACGGTTGGTGGTCGATGCCCCGGCCGGTGCCATGGGCGATGACCTCAAGGATTTCCTCGACATGGCCGACGCCGTCGTCGTGCCGGTGTTGCCCTCGGCGATCGACATCGAGGCCACCGTGCCCTTCCTCGACAGCCTGGTCAGCCACCCGCGGGTGAAGAAGGGCAAGCTGCCGGTCGGCCTGGTTGGCAACCGCCTCAAGCCCTGGACCAGCGCCTCCCAGCAGGCCATGGACCAGCTCAAGGCCTGGCCCTACCCGCTGGTGGCCCAGCTGCGCGACACCCAGGCCTACGTGCTGCTGGCCGGCCTGGGCAAATCCGTTTTCGACTATCACTCCGAGCAGGTGCGAAGCCACCAGGAAGACTGGGCTCCGCTGCTGCGCTGGCTCAAGAAAGCCCTCTGACCGACAAGGACCGTCATGCGCGAACTGATCCTGCTGCGCCACGCCCACGCCGAACCGCCCGCCCCGGGCCAGGACGACCTCGACCGCCCGCTGTCCCTGCAGGGCCAGGCCGAGGCCGAAGCCGCCGGCCGCTGGCTCAAGGAACACGGCTACCTGCCCGACCGCGTGCTGGTCTCGCCGGCCCGCCGCACCCGTGAAACCTGCGAAACGGTGATGGCGTCGCTGGGCTATTCCGAATGCCGGCAGCAAGCGGGCATCTACGACGCGACGCCGGGCCGGCTCATCCAGATCGCCGACGAAAACAGCGACGTGGCCCGCCTGCTGATGATTGGCCACAACCCCGGCTTCGAACAGTTCGCCGCCCTGATGGCCTCGGGCCAGTCCGGCGACTTCCGCGGCATGCCGGCCGGCGGCATCGCCGTGCTGACGCTGCCCGAGGATGCCGCGCTGGAACCGGGCGTCGCCCGCATCGCCGCCTTCTGGTGGCCCTGAGCCGATGAAACCCGGCCCGGCCGGCGCCGGCCTGGCCATGGTGGCCGGCCTCTGGCTGTCCGGCGCGGTGCAGGCGATCGGCCCCGGTGAGGCCCCTTTGATCGACGCCGGGGCCTCCGCGGCCGGCATCGAGGTCGACCTGCGCATGGGTGGCCGCGTCCGCGGCGTCTTCCACGCGATGGAAGGCCACATCGAGCGGCTCGGCGACGACCGCCTGCAGGTATCGGTGCGCCTGGACGCGCGCAGCCTGGAGCTCGACGGCCCGGAGTGGATGGAGCGTTCGATGCGCTCTTCGAAATTCCTGAACGTCGACGACCACCCCTGGATCCACTTCCGCTCCGAGCCCTTCCCGCCGGCCCTGGTGAAGGACGGCGGCGCCATGGCCGGCAGCGTGGAACTGCGCGGCGTGGCCCGGCCGGTCGCCTTCCGGGTGGATCCGTCCGCCTGCGACACGCCGGGGCATGGCTGCGACATCGAGGTCTCGGGCCAGGTCAGCCGGCGCGACTTCGGCATGACCGCCTACCGGGTCTGGCTGCGCGACGAGGTAGGCTTCCACTTCCACGTCCGCCTCCGGCAACCCTAGACCGCCATGTCCCCCCGCCTGGTCCTGCCGCTCCTCCTGCTCCTGTTCGGTTCCGGCTGCACCACGCTCAGCCGCGCCGACCTGCGTGCGTCCACCGATGTCGTCGAAGCCGGCCATGCCGCGGCGGCCGACTGCCGCGACGCCGCAGACCCGCTGTGCCGGCCGGTCGATTCGCCCTTGCTCGAGCTTGGCCGGCAGGCGATGGCGGCCTCGGGTGAAGGCGCCCCGCGCCACCACGTCACCCTGCTCGACCGCGGCCAGGACGCGCTGATCGCACGCCTGCACCTCATCCGCGCCGCCCGCGAAAGCATCGACCTGCAGAGCTTCATCTACGACGTCGACGACTCCGGCCTGCTGGTGCTCGAGGAATTGCTGGCCGCCGCCCGCCGCGGCGTGAAGGTGCGCCTGCTGCTCGACCAGCTCTACGGCCTGCCCGATCCCGGCCTGCAGGCCGCGCTGGCCGGCGCCCATCCCAATTTCGAGCTGCGCCTGTACAACCCCACCTTCGGCGAGGCCAAGACCCAGCCGCTGGAATATGCCGCCGGCATCGTCTGCTGCTTCCGCAAGTTCAACCGGCGCATGCACACCAAGCTGCTGCTGGTGGACGGCACCGTGGGGGTCACCGGCGGGCGCAACATCCAGGACCGGTACTTCGACTGGGGCGATTCCTACAACTACCGCGACCGGGACATCCTGGTCGCCGGCCCGGTCGCCGCGGCGATGAAGCAGAACTTCGAGGACTTCTGGACCTTCGAGCGCAGCCATCCCGCGCATGCGCTCAAGGACGTCGCCGAGCGCCTGATCCGCGACGGCGCGGTGCCCGCGCACCGGCTGCTCGACCCGGCCCGTGAACGTTCGCCGCGGGTGCTGGCGATGGCCGAGGCGATCACCGATGGCCCCGCGGTTTATGAGCGTCTCGCGCCGCTCACGCTGCCGGTGGGCAAGGTCGATTTTTTCGCCGACCTGCCCGACAAGCACATCGGCGAACAGCCCGCGCACGAAGATGCCTCCCGGGCGATGCGCGACCTGGTCGATTCGACCCGCGGCGAACTGGTCGTGCAGACGCCCTACCTGGTGCTGTCGCGGCCCGCGCGCAAGCTGTTCCGCGAGATGCATGCCCGCGACGACGCGCCGGAAGTGATCGTGTCCACCAATTCGCTCGCCGCCACCGACGCCTTCCCGGTGTACGCGATGAGCCACAAGTACAAGCGCCTTTACCTGCGCGAACTGGGTTTCCGGATCTTCGAGTACAAGCCCTATCCCGAGGACGCGCCGATCGACCTGGAGGCCACCGGCGTGCTCGGGCCGCACACCGCCACCCTGCCGATCTTCGGCTCCGGCTCGTCCGGTTCGGCCTCGGGCCCGGTGCCGCTCAAGCGCGCCGGGGTACGGGTGGGCCTGCACGCCAAGTCCATGGTCGTGGACGACCGCATCGGCGTGGTCGGCAGCCACAACTTCGACCCGCGTTCGGACAACCTCAACACCGAATCGATGGTGGTCGTGCACGACCGGCAGTTCGCGGCCGCGCTGCGCGCGAGCATCCAGCTCGACATGGTGCCGGCCAACGCCTGGACGATCGCGCCCCAGGAGAAGCCGCCGGTGCTGTCGGGCCTGAACTACAGCCTGGGCAAACTCTCGGAAAAGCTGCCGATCTTCGACATCTGGCCCTTCCCCTATGCCAGCAGCTTCGAGCTGCGTGAAGGCTGCAACCCGCTGCCCGCGGGCGACCCCCGCTTTTACGACTGCTACGAGGACGTGGGCGCCTTCCCCGAGGTGGACCTGCCCCTGAAAACCGTCTACACGCGCATCCTGACGGCCTTTGGCGCCGGCCTGGTGCCGATCCTCTAGTTCCGGGCCGGCGCGGCCGGTACCTGGCCGGATCGCGGCCGCACCGCGTTCGATTGACGCTGCGGGCGGGCCGGCCTAGGCTGCGCGTTCCAGAAAACGTCTGCCGGAATCGCCCGCATGCCCCTTTCGATCAGCTTCGAACTCTCCGACCGCGACCTCGCCCATTTCACCAAGGCCATGGAATCGGCACGCGCCTCGGCCGGCAACAAGTCCGCCGACGAAATCATCAATGCCGCGGCCGGGCTGCTCAAGGGCGCCGAGATCGCCGGGCTGCCGGACTTCATCGTCGAACGGCTCGACCGCCTGGACGCGATGATCGCGATGCTGCGCGACGAGGGCTGGCACCTGCCGGAGGAAGACAAGCAGCGCGTGCTGTCGGCCCTGGTCTATTTCGCCGACCCGACCGACGTCATTCCCGACAGCGTGCCGGTGCTGGGTTACTTCGACGACGCGATCGCCATCGAAATGTGCGTCAAGGACCTGCGCCACGAACTCGACGCCTACGACGAGTTCTGCGAATTCCGCCAGGGCGAGGCTGAACGCCGCGGCGTCGACCCGGCCAAGGCCGGCCGCGCCGACTGGCTCGAAGCCCGTCGCGACGAGCTCGTCGACCGCATGCACCGCCGCCGCAACCGCGAACTGGGCGGCGGCTACGGCGACAGCTCCGGCTACGCGCGCCGCGGCTACACCCCGGCCTACCGCCCGGGCATGCTGCGCGTCCGCTGATCCACGCGTGACCGACCCGTTCCGCCAGCGGCCCGGCGTCGACGCCCTCAACGCCCTGTTGCCCGGCACCGCGCCGGGCAGCCTGGGCATCGTGCTCACCGAACACGGCCCCGACTTCCTGCGGGCCACCATGCCGGTGGACGAACGCACCAAACAGCCCTTCGGCCTGCTGCACGGCGGCGCCTCGGTGCTGCTGGCCGAAACCCTGGCCAGCCTGGGCGGTTACCTGTGCCTGGACCCGGACTCGGGCCAGCAGCTGGCCGGCCTGGAAATCAACGCCAACCACCTGCGCGCCATCACCGAGGGTGAAGTCACCGGCACCGCGCGCCCGATCCACCTGGGCCGCACCACGCAGGTGTGGGAAATCCGGATCGAAGACGCCAACGGTCGCCTGGCCTGCATTTCCCGCATGACCGGCGCCGTCATCGGTCGCTGAACGGGTCCTTGTGGGAGGGACTTCAGTCCCGATGCCTTTCGGGACTGAAGTCCCTCCCACAAGGACCCGCTTGCGGCACAATGCCCTCAATGTCTGCATCCACCGAAACGGCCCGCCCGTCCCGCGACTGGCGCCGGCCGCTGCGCTACCTCTGGCGATTCCCGCTGCTGCTGCTGCACCTGCTGGTGGGGCTGCCGGTCACGCTGCTGCTGATCAACCCGCTCAGCGCGCGCATGGAAATCCGCGGCGAACGGCTCGACCACCTGGCCGTGCGCCTGTGGTCGGGCATGCTGATGCGCATCTTCGGCTTCCGCCTGCGCCGCTACGGCACGCCGCTGCCCGGCGCGGTGATGTTCGTGGCCAACCACGTCAGCTGGATCGACATCGAGCTGATGCACAGCCAGCGCATGATGGGCTTCGTGGCCAAGGCCGAAATCGCGCGCTGGCCGCTGGTCGGCTGGCTGGCCAGCCGCGGCGGCACCATCTACCACCACCGCGGCAGCAACGATTCGCTGCACGGCGTGATGCACCAGATGGTGCAGCGGCTGGAGCAGGGCCTGGCCGTGGGCGTGTTCCCGGAAGGCCGCACCACCCGCGGCGACGCCATCGCCACCTTCCATGCGCGCATCTTCCAGCCGGCGGTGCTGGCCGGCGTGCCGGCGCAGCCGGTGGCGCTCAAGTACGGCCTGCGCGGCAACGCCCAGACCATCGTCGCCTTCGGCGAGCGCGAGAACTTCTTCCAGAACTTCGTGCGCCTGCTTGGTGAGCCCGGCCGCGTGGCCGAGGTGCATTTCCTCGAGCCGGTGGCCGCCAGTGAAGACGGCCGGCGACGCATGGCCGATACCTGCCGCCAGCGCATCATCGCGGCGATGGCGGGCTGAAGCCGGTGTCCGGGCCCGCCGACTACCGGCCGCCGCGCTGGCTTCGCAATCCGCACCTGCAGTCGCTGCTGGGCTCGACCACGCTGCGTCGCGCCGCGGGCCGGCGCGCCCTGCGCCGCCTGGGCGCGGTCACCCACGAACACCTGGTGGAGGTCGACGACGGCGTGCGCCTGCAGGGCTTCCACAGCGCCGTGCCGGGCACCCGCTCACGCGGGCTGGTGCTGCTGCTGCACGGCTGGGAAGGCAGTGCCGATTCGAGCTACATGAGCCACACCGCGGCCACGTTGCTGGCGCGGGGCTTCGAGGTGTTCCGGCTCAATTTCCGCGACCACGGCGACACCCACCACCTCAATCCCGATCTCTTCCACTCCTGCCGCCTGGCCGAAGTGGTGCAGGCGGCGGCCGAGGTGTCGCGGCGCTTCCCGGCCCGGCCGATGCTGGCCGCGGGTTATTCCCTGGGCGGAAATTTCGCGCTGCGCCTGGCCCTGGCGGCGCCGGCCGCCGGCGTGCCGCTGCTGCATGCGGCGGCGGTCTGCCCGGCGATCGACCCGGCCGCGGTGCTGCGCACGCTCGAGGGCGGCCCGCGTTTTTACCACTGGTACTTCATGAAAAAGTGGCGGCGCTCGCTGCAGCGCAAGCGCCAGCTGTTCCCCGACCTGCATGATTTCGGCGACGACGTGCTGGCGATGGACATGCGCGCGCTGACCGGCTGGATGGTGCAGCGGCACACCACGCTGGGCGGCATCGACGACTACTTCGAGGGTTATTCCGTTTCCGGCGGGCGCCTGGCGGCGCTGGACGTGCCGGTGAGCGTGCTGGCTGCGGCCGACGACCCGGTGATTCCGGTGGACGGCTTTCCCGGGCTGGAGCTGCCGCCGCATTCGCGGCTGGAGATCGCCGATTTTGGCGGCCACTGCGGCTTCCTGGAGGGCCTGCACCTGGGCGGCTACGGCGAGCGCTGGGTGGCCGACCGGCTCGAGGCCGCGGTCGACGCGGCCGGGGCGGCTACAATGGCGGTTTCCGCGCCTGCCTGAAGAAACCCCATGATCGTCGACATCATCGAAGCCATGCGCGCGGGCGACCACGCCGCCGCCCTGGCCGCCGCCCGCGACACCCTCGCCGCCGAGCCCGACAACGCCGAAGCCCACCACCTGCTGGGCGTCTGCCTGCAGCAGAAGGGCGACCTGGCCGCGGCCCGCCAGTCCTTCGACCGCGCGCTGGAGCTGGCGCCGGACGTGGCCACCCACCATTTCAGCCTGGCCACGCTGAAGTTGTCCGAAGGCGACAGCGCCGGCGCCACGCGCGGCCTGCAGGACGCGCTGGCCCTGGACCCCAACCAGCTCGGCGCCTACGTGCTGCTGGCGCACATGGCCCTGGCCCGCGAGGACCAGGCCGAAGCCCGGCGCAACCTGCGCCTGGCCCAGCGCGTGAACGCCGACCACCCGCGCGTTCGCGTCGTTGAAGGCTATCTCGCGCAGGCCGAGGGCGACCTCGACCGGTCGCTGAAGTGCTTCACCCTTGCCGCCGAAGCCGACCCCAACCTGGCGGCCGCCCAGCTCGCCCTGGGCCAGGCCTACCTGGCGCGCGGCATGTGGCCCTTCGCCGAACAGGCCCTGGCCAATGCCCTGAAGCTGGACATCGCCCGCGCGCCGTCCACGCTGCGCGGCCTGGTCGAGGCCCGCCGCCGACAGGGCAAGGCCGAGGAAACCCTCGCCGCCCTGGACGAACTCATCGCCCACGTCCCCGGCGACAGCCGGGCGCTGACCCTGCGCGCCAAGCTGCGCTCCCGCGCCGGTCGCGGCGCCGAGGCCCTTGCCGACCTGCGCGCCGCGCTGGACGCCAACCCCGCCGAGGAGGCCGCGCTGGGTCCGCTGCTGAGCCTGCTGCTGCGCGGTGGCCAGGCCGACGAGGCGCGCCAGCGCGCCGACGCCGCGGTGCAGGCGGATCCCGGCCAGGATGCGCTTTGGAAACACCGGCTCAACCTGGCGACCCTGCTGCGCGAAGACGCCAAGCCGCTGCTCGATCGCTGGCAGCAGGCCATGCCCGAGTCGGCGGCCTGCCTGGAACTGCGCTGCGCCTGGCACGACGCCCGGGGCGAGCACGAGCAGGCCGCGCTGTGCGCCGACCAGGCCCTGGCCCGCAACCCCGACCTGTACGCCGCCAACGTGTACAAGCTGCGCGAAGAATTCGGCCAGGACCCGGCGCTGGCCCTGGCCCGCGCCGAACGGCTGCTGCCCGCGGCCAAGGACGGTCCGGTCCGCCGCACCCTGCTCGGCTGGCGCGGCATGGCGCTCGACGCCCTGGGTCGCCACGCGGAAGCCGCCGAAAGCTGGCGCGAGATGGTGCGCCACCCCTCGCCGGGCCAGATCCTGCCGCCGCCGGTGGCGCCGGCGGATGCCGCCCCGGCGGGCAAGGTGGCCGGCCGGCTGGTCTGGACGCCGCCCGGCGTCGGCGCCGAACACGTGCTGCGCCAGGCCAAGGCCCAGCTGGGCCCGAAGTTCCACCTCGAGCGGGTGGGTCGCGAGGACGACGGCGATGGCTTCGGCCTGCGCCGCTTCGCCCCGGGCCATCCGGAGGCCGGCAGCGCCGGGCGCTGGGAAGCGATGATGCGCGCCGCGGGCCTGGAACCGTCGGAGGCCCGCGACTGGCTGCCGCACGTCGATCCCTACACCCTCGCCGCGCTCGGCGAGGCCCGGGTCCTGGTGCTGCTGACCGACCCGCGCGACGCCCTGCTCAACTGGATGCTGCACGGCAGCCTGCAGAACTACCACTTCCTGCCCGACATCGGCGGCGCCGCGCAGTGGCTCGCGTCCGCGCTCGAGGCGGTGGCCGACGAAGCCGAAGCCTCCGGCCGCATCGACCTGGTGCGCCTGGATGCCGATGCCGGCGACGCCGCGGGCCGGATCGAACAGGCCCTGGGGCTGGAGACGCCGCTGTCGGGCCTGTCCGGTCCGGGCCGGCGCCTGCCCGCGGGGCACTGGCGCCACTACCAGGACAGCCTGGCTGCTGAGTTCGCCGTGCTGGCGCCGGTGGCCGCGCGCCTGGGTTACCCGGCCGAATAAGCGCGCCGGGGTCCGCCGGCGCTCAGCCGCCGGCGGGCAGCCCCAGCAGCAGCGCCGCGCCGAGGCCGATGCGGTACCAGGCGAAGGGCGTGAAGCGGTGGGTGGCGATGTAGCCCAGCAGCCAGCGCACGGCGGCGAAGCCGGTGATCGTCGCGGCGACGAAGGCCACGCCCAGGCTGGCCCAGTCCTCGTTGCCGGCCTCGCCCTCGAGCACGGTTTCCATCAGCGCATAGCCGCTGGCGGCAAACATGGTGGGAATGCCCACCAGGAACACGAACTCCGCCGCCGCCGGCTTGCGGTTCAGGCCCAGCAGCATGGCCATGAAGATCGCCGCCGCCGAACGCGAGGTGCCCGGGAACACGCCGGCCAGCACCTGGGCCAGGCCCACCGCGACCACGATCGCCCAGGTCACCTGGCTGCTCGGCGGGCCGCGTTCGCCCAGGCGCTCGGCGACCAGCATCCAGACGCCGCCGATCACCAGCGCCCAGGCCACGGGAGTCACCGTTTCCGGCAGCTCCCAGCCCATCAGCCGCACCGGCAGGCCGACCACGGCCGTCACCGCGAAGGCGGCGAGGATCTTGAGCAGGTAGTCGCGCTCCTCCGGCTGCCGCCAGCCGGTAGCGAGGCTCCACAGCCGTTCGCGGTAGACCAGGGTGATCGCGAGGATCGCGCCGGCCTGGATGCAGATGTTGAACAGGTCAGAGCGCGCGCCCAGCCAGTGCTGGGCAATCAGCAGGTGGCCCGTGCTGGAAATCGGCAGGAATTCGGTCAGGCCCTCGATGATGCCAAGCAGCAGGGCGGTCAGCAGGTCGGTCACGTTGGTCCGGGGTAGGGTTCGAAGCCCGCAAGCATAACCGCCGTGCCGCCACCCCCCACCGGTAGGAGCGCCTTCAGGCGCGAATCTTTGCTTTGCCTGCGGCAAAGAAGGGATTCGCGCCTGAAGGCGCTCCTACAGAGTTTCGCTGCCTCGTTTTGGGGAAGTTGCCATCGAGGACGCACTTCTGTGGTGCAACCAATTTGCTGCTGCGGCGACAGAACCTTTTCGTATCAGTGACTTAGGTCAGGAATATTCTTGGCACGTGCCTTGCAGATACTCCAGCAGACCCAAACCCCGCCAGGAAACCCTCCCATGCCCTACAGCCACATCGAAAAGCTCATCAAGGACCACGACATCGAGTTCGTGGACCTGCGCTTCGTTGACCCGCGCGGCGTGCAGCACCACGTGACCTACCCGGCCTCGATCGTCGAGCCGGCGCTGTTCGAGGACGGCAAGATGTTCGACGGCAGCTCGATCGCCGGCTGGAAGGGCATCAACGAGTCCGACATGGTGCTGCTGCCGGACCCGGACACCGTGCAGATCGACCCGTTCACCGCCGACCCGACCCTGATCCTGGTCTGCGACGTGCTCGACCCGGCCACCATGCAGGGTTATTCGCGCTGCCCGCGCGGCGTCGCCAAGCGCGCCGAGGCCTACCTCAAGGCCAGCGGCATCGCCGACCAGGCCTTCTTCGGCCCCGAGCCCGAGTTCTTCATCTTCGACTCTGTGCGCTGGGCCAACGAGCAGGGCAACACCTTCTTCGAGATCGAATCCGAGGAAGCGCACTGGAACAGCAAGAAGAAGTACGAAGGCGGCAACACCGGCTACCGCCCGGGCCTGAAGGGAGGTTACTTCCCGGTGGCGCCGACCGACCAGCTGCACGACATCCGCGCCGAGATGTGCAAGCTGCTCACCGCCGCCGGCCAGGAGGTGGAAGTGCACCACCACGAAGTCGCCAACGCCGGCCAGTGCGAGATCGGCACCAAGTTCAATTCGCTGGTGAAGAAGGCCGACGAACTGCTGATGATGAAGTACATCATCAAGAACGTCGCCCACCGCAACGGCAAGACCGCCACCTTCATGCCCAAGCCGCTGGTCGGCGACAACGGCAGCGGCATGCACGTGCACCAGTCGCTGGCCAAGGGCGGCACCAACCTGTTCACCGGCGACGGCTACGGCGGCCTGAGCCAGATGGCGCTGTGGTACATCGGCGGCATCTTCAAGCACGCCCGCGCGATCAACGCCTTCACCAACGCCTCCACCAACAGCTACAAGCGCCTGGTGCCAGGCTTCGAAGCGCCGGTGATGCTGGCCTACTCCGCGCGCAACCGCTCGGCGTCCTGCCGCATCCCGTACGTGTCGAATCCGAAGGCGCGCCGCATCGAGATGCGCTTCCCGGACCCGGTGCAGTCGGGCTACCTCACCTTCACCGCGCTGATGATGGCCGGCCTGGACGGCATCAAGAACAAGATCGACCCGGGTGCGCCCAGCGACAAGGACCTGTACGACCTGCCGCCGGAAGAAGAGAAGAACATCCCGACCGTCTGCCACAGCCTCGACCAGGCGCTGGAAGCCCTGGACAAGGACCGCGAGTTCCTGAAGGTCGGCGGCGTGATGACCGACGACTTCATCGACGGCTACATCGCGCTGAAGATGCAGGAAGTGACCAAGTTCCGCGCGGCCACGCACCCGCTGGAATACCAGATGTACTACGGCATCTGAGTGCGGAACTCCCGGACCTCCCGCCTGAGCAGCCAGCGCAGCAGCCAACGCGCCGGGTGCCAGGCCGGGTAGGGCCGGTAGCCGCCTTCGAAGACGCGGCGCTCCGCCAGGGGCGCCGCGGGGGGCGGCACGCCGAGGAAAGCGCAGACGCGCCCGACGGTCGTCGTCGGGTCGTCTGCCAGTGACTGCTGGTGCAACACCAGCAGCTGGCTGGCCGGGAAATGCCGGCGCAGGCAGGCCAGCTGGGACGCGTAGTCGCCGCGCAGGCGATAACTGTGGCGGCGCAGCGGCGAGACTTCCGACCAGTCGTCGTGATGGCCGCGCAATCGCCAGGATTCAAACAGCATCGCCGGCAGCAGCGGCCAGGCGTCGGTGCCGCGCGCGCGCTCCATGCGGTAATGCGACAGCGCGCGCTCGACCGGATCACGCAGCAGGATGATCCAGCGCATGCCGGGGTTGTAGCGGGCAATGCGTTCCACGAGGCGTGGATGCAGGCAATAGATCGGTGTCGCGTCGCCGTGCAGGCGCGTGTCGTCGCCGGGCGGGAAGTGCGCCGCGTAGCGCTTGTCGACCTCGGCTGCAGCAGCGGCGTCGTCGAAGTCCGGCGCGTCGAAGACGTGCGCTTCCTTGTCCGCCGGCAGGCACAGCTGAGGGTGTTCGGCGAGGTAGGCGGCCAGCGCGCTGGTGCCGCACTTTTGTACGCCGCCGATCAGGAACTGTACGCGGGGCATCAGGCTGGCCCCGGTTCACAGAGACTTGTCGCGAGCGCGCGCACCTCGTCTTCGTCGTACAGCTCGCGCCAGCGCCCGGGACGTGACAGCAGGTGTTCGGCCATCCGCGCAATCGCCTCGCGCGGGTAGGCGGCATTGGTGTTGCGGTTGCCGAGCGGCGCGAGTTCCGGGACTGACAGGCCGGCACGTTCGAACAATTCACTGCCTGGGCTCCGCACCAGGGTTTCGTAGCGCACCAGGCGCTGTGTGCCGAGGTGGTCGAGGAAGCGGCCGGTGAACCAGTCCAGCACCAGGCGCTGGCGCTCGAAGAGCTCCGGTTCGGCGGCCAGCGCGGCGGCCAGCGCCGGGTCGAGGCGCTCGCCAGCAGGCACGTGGCCGCGCGACACCGGCAGCTCCAGCGAATTCCAGGACGCCAGCACCGCCAGCGGGTTGCGCACGACGCCCAGGCAGGGCGCTACTGCGGCCAGTTCGGGCAGCAGCGCGGTGAAGGCGGCGTTGTGCTTGATCGCCAGCGTGAAGCCGGCGTCCAGCGGCTTGTCGAAGGCGACCTCGCCGCGTTCGACGCGCCAGCTGCGGCGCGAGCCGACGATGTCGCCGGCCGGGTTGTCGGGCACCTGGCCCTGCGCGTGGTAGCTGATCGCGCGGCCGCGTTCGAGCAGGTCGCGGCGGGCGTCCTGCGCATGCGCCAGTACCGCCTCTACCGCGGCAGCGCGGTCTTCGGCCGGCAAGGCGAACACGTCCACCGGCTCGAACAGCGCCACCGTGTTCGGCGCCTGGTTGAGCAGGTGGCAGCACAGCGTCGTGCCCGAGCGCGGCAGCCCGGTGAGGATCAGCAGGCGTGGCGGCATGCGGCCCACTCCGTGTCCAGGCGGTCGAGCAGGGCGTGGAAGGCCGCGCGTTCGCGCGCCAGCGTGTAGCGGGCAGCGGTCGCGGGACCGGCGGCGGCCAGGGCGGAGCGCCGGCCGGCGTCGTCCAGGAGCAAGCGCACGGCCGTGGCGATGTCGCCGGCCTCGCGGGCGGGCACCAGGGCGTTGCCGCCGGCATCGAGGTATTCGCGGTTGCCGCCGGCGTCGGGCATCACCACGGCGGCGCCCAGGGCCATCGCCTCCAGGCCCGGCAGATAGAAACCCTCGCGCTCGTGCGGAAGCATGACGGCGATGTCGGCCTTGCCGAGCTGCGCCAGGAATTCTTCGCGCCGCAAGCCGGCCGGAAGCACCACCGGCGTCGCGGTGGTATCGGACAGCGCCGCGGCAACCCCGGCCGCCAGCGCCGGCGCCTTGCCGGCGGCGATGACGACGCGCACGGGTGACGCCGCATCGGCAGGGCGCGCGGGCAAGGCCGGCAGGTCCAGCGCCGCGGGAATCACATGCACCGGCCCGTTCACTTCACCGGTGGCGAGGATCGCGTCGGCGACGGCCTGGCTGACGCAGATACGCAGGGCAGGCCGGCGCAGGAACGGGCGCCGGGCATCGTGGGCATCGGCGTGGCGCAGGTGCTGGACGAGGTTGATGACGGGGCGCCCTGGCCGGTCATCCGGCACCGCTTCCCAGTCGAGGCCTGCGAGGAACAGCACGTCGGCCGCGTCCGGATCCCACGCTGCCGCGCGGCGAAGGTCGCCGGTGGCCCAGGGATTGCCGTCGGAAACCGAGTCGGCCGTCAGCCAGGTCTCGGCTTCGAAGCCGGGATGTGCATCCACATGGCCCACGTAATCCCGCACCTTGCCGTGTCCGCCCGAGTAGCCGTGGAAGCGGCGGTGGAACCGCACCCGCCTCATGGTTCGCCAAGGACCTGCATGTCCATCGGCAGCGGAAACAGCCCGGTGAAGCGCTCACGGCTGTCATCGACCACCTCGAACGACACCGCGCCTTCCTCGCGCGCCAGGATGGTGGTGCGGTCGAGCGCCGGCGCGTCGGCCAGGCGCATGCGCACGCGGTAGATGCCCTTCTGCAGCTGCGCGTCGAGCCGCACTCGCAGCAGGTGTTCGCCCGCCCCGGGCAGCGCGAAGCGCCGGCCGCTGACCTGCAGGCCCTTGCTGTCCATCAGGTCGAATATCAGCACGGGCGCCGTGATGCCCGGCTCCAGCGCCAGCCGCAGCTCGAGCTGCAGCGTCTCGCCGTAGCGCACGTTCGCGTGGGCATGGCCGTCCGGCGCGAAGCTGGCGGAGAGGATGCGCGCCTGGTCGCTGCCGTAACCGTGGCTGGAACGGCGCATGCCCGCGGCGGTGTCGGCCGGCAGCGCCTGCTTGTGGATGCGGTAGAGGTATTCGGTGCTCACGTCCTCGGGCGTGCCTTCCATCACCACCCGGCCCTTTTCCAGCAGCAGGGCGCGGCGACAGAAGGCGCGCGCCGCGTTGATGTCGTGGCCGACGAAAAGCAGGGTGGTGCCGCGGCCCAGGATCTCGTCGACCTTGGCCATGGCCTTGGCCTGGAACTGCGCATCGCCGACGGCCAGGGCCTCGTCGACGATCAGCACGTCGGGGTCCACGTGCACCTGCACCGAGAAGGCCAGGCGCAGGGCCATGCCGGAGCTGTAGGTTTTCACCGGGCGGTCGATGTATTCGCCGATGTCGGCGAAGCCGATGATCGCGTCCATCAGCGTCTCCAGCCGCGCCGGCGGGATGCCCAGGATGGCCGCGTTGATCTGGATGTTCTCGCGCCCGGTCATTTCCGGGTTGAAGCCCGAGCCAAGCTCGAGCAAGGCGGCGACGCGGCCGTGCACCTGTACGCTGCCGGCGGTCGGGGTCAGCACGCCGGCGACGATCTGCAGCAGGGTGCTTTTGCCGCTGCCATTGAGCCCGATGACCGCCAGCGAGTCGCCGGGCATCAGTTCGAAGCCGACGTCGTGCAGCGCGGTGAAGCGCGGCATGCGGCGCTGGGCGGCGGCGTCCAGGCGCCGGGCGAGGCCGGGCAGCAGGCGCTGCAGGGCCGCGGCCGTGCGCGCGGCCAGTGGCGCCATCAGCCGGGCACCGGGGCTGGTCCAGAGGGTGTAGGTCTTGCCAAGGCCCTCGACGCGGATCGCGGGGAGCGGGCTGGCCGGGGCGGCGGAGGGCTTCATCGCGCGCATTGTCGCAAACCCGTGCGCCGCCTGCGCTGGCGCGGGCACAAAAAAACGGGCGGCCCGAAGGCCGCCCGTCAGTTACTCAGAATCGAAGCCGAAGTATTAGTTCGGGTCCGAACCCTCGTAGGTCGACAGCGTGCCGAGGAACGGAGTCTTGTTCTGCTCGTCATTGGTGTCGTAGTCCGTCAGGTTGGTGACGGTGCCATCGGTGTTGTTGCGGTTCAGGCTCTGGACGCGCATGCCGGCGAACTCACCGGTCACCAGGAAGCGCCACTTGCCCGCGCCGTCACCCAGCGCACCGGTCAGGCCGGCGCCGCCGGCTTCGATGACGTCCGAGTTGATCTGACGCGAAACGCCAGCGCCCAGGTTGAAGGTCACGTTCGGAGCCTTCACGCCAGCGTCGTCCCAGGCTTCGATGGTGACCTGACCCGCGGTGGAGCTCGGGTTGGTGACACGCAGGAAGGACTGGGCGGTCGCGTTGGCGCCCGGGTTGAAGGTGGCAACCTTCACGACCGAACCGTTGTAGACCAGCGGCAGCAGGTCGCAGGCCGGGGCGGTGAAGCTGGTGGTGCCACGGGTGTGACGGGTCACGACCGACACGCCGCTGGCGTCGATGACCTGGGTGTTGCCCGGGGCCACTTCGAAGCACAGCGAGACGTCAAAGCCAGCGGCCGAGAAGTTCGCACCCAGGTCGGCGCCGGTGTAGTTGAACACCACTTCGGTGCGGGCCAGGTTCGGCACGCCGGTGACGAGCGCGGTGGCGCAGGTCGGGTCGGTGGCCAGGAACACGCGGTTGCCGCTGTCGAAGGCCGAGAACAGGCCGGTGACGGTGGTGCGGAAGCTGTCGGTGGCCAGGTACTGGAACGAACCGAAGCCGGCGGCGACGGCGGCGGTCACGGAGCCCGCGTTGAAGATGCCGTTGTCCGACAGGCCGATTTCGCCGGTGCTGGAGAAGTAGGTCTTCGAGGCCTGGGTGTCGGTCACGCCGACGTCGATGGTCTCGTTCGGCTCGGCGGCGGTGGTCTCGTCGCAGCCAAGGACCAGCGGGTTACCCGAACGCAGGACCGGGGTGCTGACCGCGCCCATGCCGAAGATCTCGTTACCGGACACCGGGTCACGGAAGGTCGAGGTGGCGGTGATCTCGCGACCGGCAACCGTCAGGTACGGGGCCAGGTTGGTCAGCTCGAAGCCGTCGCCGGAAGCCGGAACGACAGTGGCGGCGGCGTCAATGCGCAGCAGCTCGCCTTCGACCAGACCCGGGACCGGGACGGTGGACGGCGGGTTGATCGACAGCACGGCGTAGCTTTCGCCCGCGCCGCCGGCAGCCAGCGTGGCGGTCCAGCCACCCGGGGCGCCCGGGCCCATGGTGATGTCGGTATCGGCATTGACGAGCGGATCCGAGGTGCCGGTGAAGCCGGCAGCGAATTCGGCGCCGTTGCTCAGCTCGATGCGGATGCTGAAGCCGGTGGTGCGGCCGAGGATGGTGTCATCGCCCAGGGTGATGATCAGCGGCTCGTTGACGCCGACGACGGTGGTGGGGCCGGCGATGTCAGCGGTGGCGACGAGGACGGGGGTATCCGGGGCACCGGTGGTGTCCAGATCGTAGGCGGCAGCAGTGCCCGCGGCGCCCAGGGCGGCGACCAGGGCAAGCGCCAGGGTCTTCTTGTTGAGGGTCGACATGTCGAATTTAACTCCAATTGGTAAATAGGGTCGTAGCTTAGACCGGTTGCTCCGCAATGCCCGGTACCAGTGGTTTGCGCTGGCGACCGGCTGTTCCAAGGAGGGACCTGCAAAGACGCTAGCGTCCCCCCCCAGGACGTCAAGCCACGCAGGGAAAATAGACCAACGCTGCAGGGCGGTCAATAGCTTACAGACAATAGCTTTCCGCGGTCTGAGGCCTTGTCACGATGTGATCCGGCTCACATTTTTCACCCTTTCCGGACCGGGCTGGCCGGCTCCCTGAACAGCGCCTCCGCCGGGCAACGAGGCCCGCTCACCTGTCCCGGAACCTCCGCTTTGGCGGTAAGATGCTGAATCCACTTGGTTAATGCCTCCGATGACCGCCGCCGCCCCTGCCCTCGTCAGCGCTTACACCCATCGGTCGCTGATCAGGCGCCTGGTCGGCCGCGAGCTGGCCACCCGCTACCGCGGGGCCGCGCTGGGCCAGGCCTGGCCGCTGGTTTCGCCACTTCTGATGCTGGCGGTCTTCACCCTGGTCTTCGGTGCGGTGTTCCAGTCGCGCTGGCCCAACCAGGCCGACGACGGCCTGCTGTCGTTCGCGCTGGTGCTGTTCGCGGGGCTGCTGGCGCACGCCTTCATGAGCGAAATGCTGTCGACGGCGCCGGGCACGATCCTCGAGAACCCCAACTACGTAAAGAAGGTGGTGTTCCCGCTCGAGACCCTGGCCTGGGTGCGGCTGGGCGTGGCCGGCCTGCATGCGGGCGTGGGCTACCTGCTGCTGCTGGTCGTCAATGCGCTGATGGGTTCGGGATTGCACCTGGCCGCGCTTGCGCTGCCGGTGATCATGCTGCCCTTCGCGCTGCTGCTGCTGGGCCTGCACTGGTGGCTGTCCGCGATCGGCGTGTACCTGCGCGACCTGGGCCAGCTGGTGTCGCCGGCGCTGACGGCGCTGATGTTCCTCAGCCCGGTCTTTTATCCGCGGTCGCAGGCGCCGGCGCCCTTGGATGCGTGGATCGCCTGGAACCCGCTGACCATCCCGATCGAACAGGTCCGCGCGGCGCTCTTCGCCGGCCAGTGGCCCGATCCGCTGCAGTGGGGCCTGTATCTTGCGGCCGCGCTGCTGGTCTTCGCCTCGGGCCTGCTAGTGTTCCAGAAATTGCGCAAGGGATTCGCCGATGTCGTCTGAAAGCCACGCCCTGCCGGCCCGTATCGGCGAACTGCTCGTGCACGAAGGCCTGGTCTCCGCCGGCGATCTGGACAAGGCGCTGGCGCTGCAGCCGCGGGTGAAGGGCCGCCTGGGCAACGTGCTGGTGCGCACCGGCGCGCTGTCCGAGGACAACCTGCTGGAAGTACTTGGCCGCCAGCTCGGCCTGCCGGTCGCCGGCGCCGGGCTCGAGCTGCCGTCTGAAGACGAGGTGCGCGGTTTCATGGCCACCACCCGGGTCGGCCTGGACTGGGCGCTCGACCGCCAGGTCGCGCTGTGGGAGTCGTCAGGAACCGTCTACGTGGCCTCGCGCGATCCGCTGTCGCCCGAACTCGCCGACGCCCTGCGCTTCATCGTGCCCGGCCGCGTGCCCTCGCCCTGCCTGGTGCGCAGCCAGGACCTCGAGCGCCTGCTCGACGGCCTGGCCCGCCTGCAGGCCGACAGCCGCGAGAACGAATCCGGCGACGTGCGCCAGCTGCGCGAACTGGCCGAGGAAGCGCCCACCGTCGAACTGGTCAACAACCTGCTGGCCCAGGCCGTCGAGCAGCGCGCCTCCGACATCCACGTCGAACCCGAGGAGCGCACCTTCGCGGTGCGGTTTCGCATCGACGGCGTGCTGCAGAGCCGCCTGAGCCTGCCGCGCGACCGTTTCAACGCGGTCGCCTCGCGCATGAAGCTGATCTCGGGCATGGACATCGCCGAGCGCCGGCTGCCGCAGGACGGCCGCCTGTCGGCGCGCGTCGGTGGCCAGGAAATGGACATCCGCGTCTCCGCCCTGCCCGGCGTGCACGGCGAATCGCTGGTGCTGCGCCTGCTGCCCAAGGAGCGCCGTGAACTCGGCCTGGAAATGCTTGGCTTCCAGTCCGACCACCTGGCGATGATGGAAGCCTGGACCGCCGAGGCCAACGGCATCGTGCTGGTCACCGGCCCCACCGGCTCGGGCAAGTCCACCACGCTTTATTCGGCGCTGGCAGCCAGCAACGACGGCAAGAAGAAGATCATCACCGTCGAGGATCCGGTCGAGTTCCAGCTGCCGGCCGTCACCCAGATCCAGACCCATGCGGAAATCGGCCTCACCTTCGCCCGCGCGCTGCGCTCGATCCTGCGCCAGGACCCGGACGTGATCATGATCGGCGAAATCCGCGACCTGGAAACCGCCGAAATCGCCGTGCAGGCCGCGCTCACCGGCCACCTGGTGCTGTCCACGCTGCATACCAACGACGCGGTCAGTGCGTTCACGCGCCTGGTGGACATGGGCCTGGAACCCTTCCTCGTGGCCACGCCGCTCAAGGGCGTGCAGGCCCAGCGCCTGGTGCGCAAGCTGTGCACGCAGTGCGCCCGGCCCGCCGCCGCGCCCGTGCCCGAACTGGCGCAGCCGGCGCAGGCCTGGGCGCAGCGCCTGGCGCTCGACCCGCAGCCGCAGTGGCGCGAACCGGTCGGCTGCCCGCACTGCCAGGGCACCGGCTACCGCGGCCGCATCGGCATCTACGAATTCGTCGACGTGGACGAAACCCTGCAGAAGCTCATCTCCAGCGGCGCCGGCGTGCAGGACATGCGCGAACACGCCCGCGCGCGCGGCGCCCGCTTCCTGCGCGAGGACGGGCTGGTGAAGGCCTGGCAGGGCATCACCTCGGTGGACGAGGTCATGCGCGTGACCAGCACCTGATCCCATGCAGCGCTTCGACTACAAGGTATTGGCCGCCGACGGCAGCGTGCTGTCCGGGCAGCTGCGCGCCGGCAGCGAACGCGAGGCCGCGCGCCAGCTTGAACGCAAGGGCCTGGCCCCGCTGGAAATCGTCCGCCACGCCGGCACGCCGGGCGTGCAGCGGGCCGGCGGCCGCCTGCGCCGCGAGGAGCTGATCCTGGCCTTCCATCAGCTGGCGACGATGCTGCGCGCCGGCGTCACCCTCGGCGAGGCCGTCGAAGCGCAGGCCGGCGCCGGCGGGCACCCGCGCCTGGCCGCGGCCTTCGCCGGCATCGCCACCCAGCTGCGCCGCGGCGAAGCCTTCCACGATGCGCTGGCCGCCGCCGGCCTGCCGCTGCCCGACTACGTGCTGCAGCTGGCGCGCGCCGGCGAACTCACCGGCCGCGTCGGCGAAGCGCTGGCCGACGGCGTGCGCCAGATGGAATACGAACACGGCCTGGCCACAGAGATGCGCAACGCGCTGATCTATCCGGCCGTGCTGGTATTCGCGGGCGCCGCCGCGGTGGTGCTGATGTTCGCTTTCGTCGTGCCGCGTTTTTCGTCGCTGCTCGACAAGGCCGACCAGCTGCCGCTGCTGGCCTGGGCGGTGCTGTCGGGCGGCACCTTCGCCAATGAACACTGGCCCTGGCTGCTGGTGCTTGCGCTGGCCGCCGGTGCCGCGGCCTGGCGCCTGCAGTCGCAGCCGCGTTTGCGCGCGCGCGTCGTCGAGCGCGCGGCCAGCCTGCCGGTGCTCGGCCCCTGGCTGCAGGACGCCGAAACCGGGCGCTGGGCGAAGGTCATGGCCACGCTGCTGGGCAATCGCGTGCCGCTGGCGCAGGCGCTGGAGCTGGCGACCGACGGCACCTCGCTGCCCGATCGTCGCCGCCGCCTGGCCCAGGTCACCCGCGCCGTGCGCGGCGGCCAGTCGCTGGCCGACGCACTGGAAGACCAGGACGCGCTCAGCCCCACCGGCTACAACCTCGTGAGGGTGGGCGAACGCTCCGGCGAACTGCCGGCCATGCTGGCTTCATTGGCGCGGCTGTACGATGAGGCCGGTCGTACGCGCATGAAGCGCGTGCTCATCCTGGTCGAACCCATCGCGATCCTCGTCATCGGCGGCGTCATCGGCACCATCATCCTGGGCGTGATCCTGGCCATCACCAGCGCCAACGACCTCGCTTTCTGAATAAATAAAGAGTACGGATCCACCATGAAACAGCGCGCTTCCGGCTTCACCCTCCTCGAGATGATCGTCGTGCTCGTGATCATCGGCCTGATCATGGGCCTGGTCGGCCCGCGGCTGTTCAGCCAGGCGGACAAGGCCAAGGTGCAGACCGCGGAAACCCAGGTGCGCATGCTCAAGGGCGCGCTGGAAACCATGCGCCTGGACATCGGCCGTTTCCCGACCGAACAGGAAGGCCTGCAGGCCCTGGTGACCAAGCCGGCCGACGAGCGCGTCGCCCCGCGCTGGGAAGGCCCCTACCTCGACGACGGCGTGCCTGCCGATCCCTGGGGCAATCCCTACCGCTACGCGCCGGTGGCCAGCGACACCCAGCCGATCACGCTTTATTCCACCGGTGCCAACGGCGAAAACGGCGGCGAAGGCTACGACGCGGACGTGGGCTACCTGCCCAAGCCCTGACCATGCGCCGGCCCGCCCGGGGGTTCACGCTGCTCGAGTTGCTGGTCGTGCTGGTGCTGCTGGGCGCGCTGGCGGCGCTGGTGGCGCCGGCGACCGTGCGCGGCATCGACGCCTGGCGGCTGCGCGTGGCCGCGCAATCGCTGGAACAGCAGGTCGCTCGGCTGCCGCTGCAGGCGCGCGCGGCCGGCGTCACCCTCACCCTGGGTGGCGAACTGGCCTGGCCGGACGCGGTGCCCGCGATCGAACTCGAAGACGCCCGCGTGCAGTGGCTGGCGCCGCTGGTGGTGCGCAGCAATGGCTTTTGCGAAGCCGGCGCGCTGCGCCTGCTGCATGACGAAGCCCGGCGCGATTACGACGTGCTGTCGCCCGATTGCCGCCTGCGCCGTCGCGACGAGACCGAAGAAGCCGCGGACGGGGCGCCATGAGCCGGCGCGGCGCCGCGGGTTTCACCCTGCTCGAAGCCATCGTCGCGATGGTGGTGTTCGCGATGGGCGCGCTGGCGCTTTACCAGTGGCAGGCGACCAGCCTGTCGGCGCTGTCGCGGGTGGACGTGCAGGCGCGCCGGCTGGACGTGGCGCATGACGCGCTGGAGGCCCTGCGCAGCGTCAACCCGATGGCCGAGCCCGAGGGCGAACGCGCCCTGGGCGACTACACGCTGTACTGGCAGGCCAACCCGGTGGAGCCCCGTCGCACCGGGCTGAGCCAGGCCGGATACCCCAGCCTGTTCGACGTCGGCCTGTACACCGTCGATGCCTGGGTGGTCGCCGGCGGCACCGAGCTCACCCGCTTCCAGGTGCGCCAGGTCGGCTGGGAACAGGTGCGCATCGCGAGGGACGACGAGTGAATCGCCGGCGCGGTTTCACCCTGGTAGAGATGCTGGTCGTGCTGATGCTGGTCGGCCTGCTCGTGGCGCTGGTGTTCGACGCGCTGGCGGTGTTCCGGATGGCCAACGAACGCGTGGCGGACCGCTCCTTCACGGTGCGCCAGGCGACGCTGGTGCACCACTGGTTCAACGAAAGCGTGGCCGGGCTGCGGGTGGTGGTGCCGGCACCGGAGCCAGGACGGGCCGACGCGCCGGCCTTCGAAGGCACGGCCACCGGCTTTCGCGGCACCAGCCTGCTGCCGCTGCGCGGAGGCGCCGGCGTCGCGGCCGAGGTCGCCTGGCAGCTCGACGCCGGCGCCGGTGAACTCACCTATCGCCAGTCCGGCAGCCCGGACGTCACCTTTCCCGCGCCCGAAGGCATGTCGGGTTTCGTGTATTTCGACGGCGTTGATGAATGGCACGAACAGTGGCCGCCGCGGCTGGGCGTGGCAGCGACGCTGCCCGCCGAAATCGCCTGGGTGCGCGAAACCGCCGGTGGCCGCCGGCTGAGCCCGGTCGCGGTGATCGGTCCGCGCGACGCCATCTACCATCCCTTCGAGCCGGAGCGCGACTGATGCGCCGCGACAAGGGCTTCGTGCTGCTGCTGGTGCTGGCGACGCTGGTCGTGCTGTCGCTGCTGGCGGCCGCGATCGCCGCGAATGTCGAACGCGCGGTCGCCGACCAGGCGCGGGCCAACGCCGATTTCCAGGCCCGCCTCGAAACCGAGTCCACGCGTGCCACGCTGCTCTACCTCGCCACCAGCCGCCGCCACACCTTCGGTGGCCAGACCATCGACGACGCCGTCGTGCGTTCCGACGGATCCGTCGCCGACTGGCAGCCCGGCAGCGACGTGCCGTCCTACACGCCGCTGGGCAATGAAGTGCGCTTGGACGGCAGCGTCTACCAGGGGCTGGGCAACGCCCGGTTCGCGCTGCAGGACGAGCGCGGCAAGATCAGCATCAATTTTTCCGACCGGCGCATGCTCGAGCGCTGGCTCGAAGGCCGCGACGTGGAACCGCAGCAGCGGCAGGCGCTGCTGGCGACCCTGCTCGACTACCAGGACCCGGACGAGTTCACGCGCCTGGGCGGTGCCGAGGCGCCGGACTATCTTGAGGCAGGCTTGCCGCCGCCGCCCAACCGAACCCTGCTGACGCCGGTCGAACTGCGCCGGGTGATGGGCTGGGGGCCGGTGCTGGCGGGGGTTTCCGATGCCGAGCTGGTGGCGGCGTTCACGGTGTCGCGCACGGCGCTGGTGAACATCAACACGGCCGACGCCGGTGTGCTGGCATCGATGCCGGGCTGGAACGCCGACATCGCCGAACGCATCATCCAGTCGCGCGCTTCCGGACCCCTGCCCGACACCGTGACGCTGCGCCGGCTGGTCGCGGTGATGCCCGCGGATGCGGATTCGGTGATCCTCTACCCGGGCGACACCTTCACCCTGACGACGTGGTCCAGCCTCGGCGGCGCGGCCCTGCACGAGCAGTGGCAGCTGACCCCGATGGAAGAGGGTGGACGGCCTTGGCGTACACTCTACCGACTTTGGATGCCCCGACCCGAGCCTCTTGATGCAGACATGGCGAGACCGACTGGCGCGCCGGTTTTCGGCGACGCAGGTACTTCGGACCGTTGACCGGGCCGAGGTGCTCAGCGCTGGCGGCGCGGCCCAGGCCTGGGTCATCGCGCGCTCGCTGTGTGCCTATGCCCGCATCGATTGCGCCGCGGTGCCGCGCCGGGAACGGCCCTCGTTCCTGGCGCTGGCGATCCGCCGCTGGGCGCCGTTTCCCGATGCCGTGCACCACGTCAGCTGGTCGGGCGAACAGGCCATGGTCTGGGCCTGGCCGGCGTCGGCCCTGGTCGACCCGGCCGATGCCGAGGTGCGCCCGGACATCGTGCGCAGCACGCCCGAAAGCATCTATCTCGGCCAGCCCGCGCCCGCCGGCGCCGGCCTGCAGGCCTGCGTGGAAGGCTTCGAAGGCCGGGCCTGGCGCGAGGGCGTGCTGCATGCCTCGATGTGGTGGCCGGAACTGCCCGCCCTGCCGGAGTGGAACCGTTTCCTGCGCGGCGCCGGCCTGCCGGTCCAGGACGTCGTGCCGGCCCCGTACGCCGTGCCGCGCCAGGCCACGCCCTGGGTCAGCCATCGCGGCCCGGGCCTGGGCGAACTGGGCCGCCGCCACGGCCGGCGCCTGGCCGTGGCCGGCGTCGCCGCGGCGGCTTTCCTGGTCGCCTGGCAGCTGGGCGCGCTGCTGCCGCTGGCCTGGCGCGAATTCGCCCTGCAGCGTGAACTCGCCACGCTGGAACCCTCGCTCGGCCCGATCATCGCCGCCCGCGAGTCGGCCGAACAGGACCTGGCGCGCATCGAAAGCCTGCTGGCGCTGCGCCCCGCGCGCAGCCAGACCGACCTGATGGCCAATGTCGCCCAGGCCGCGCCGCCCGGCGCCCAGCGCATCACGCGCTGGCAGTACGACGCCGGCGACGGCCTGCAGGTGATGCTGGACCTGCAGCAGCCCGACCCGCAGGCCCTGGTCGCGGCCTACGAGGCCTCGCCCCTGCTCGAGTCGGTCACGGTCGAACCCGGCGACGGCCCCCAGCGCCTGCGGCTCCGGGCCCGCATCGCAGCGCCGGAGGCGATGCCGTGACGGAATCGACCGCGTCACGCCTGGCCGCGGAATGGCGCGGCAACCCGCGCCTGCGCCTGGGCGCCTGGCTGATCCTGGGCATCGTGCTCCTGTATGGCTACCTGGTGCTGGTGGACACGCGTGCCGCCTGGCGCGCCAGCCTGGCCCAGGAGGTCGAGCGCGTCGCCAAGGTGCGCTCGCTGGTCGGCCAGGAGATCTGGCTCGAGCGCGCCGAAACCGCAGCGGCCGCCCGCCGGGCCCTGGAGCAGGAAATCCCCGCCGCGCGCACCCCGGGCCTGGCCCAGGCAGCGGCGCAGGCGCGCCTGCGCGAACTCACGACGCCGCTGGGCACCGGCATCACGCTCGACGTCGCCGGCGCCAGCCCGATGCCCGGCCGCGACGGCTGGGTCCAGGTGCCGGCAACGGTGTCCGCGCCCACCGTGCCCCTGCAGCGCGCCCTGCAGTGGGTGCAGGCGGTCGAATCGCAGCCGCAGCTGATCGTGTTCGACAGCCTGATGCTGGACAACCGCGACCCCGCCCGCCTGTCGGCGACGCTGCGGGCCTTTTATCGAATCGAAGCGGAGCCCGACGCCGATGGCACTCCCTGACTGGCTCCGCCAATCGACCTGGCCGGCCGCGGGCGCGGCGCTGGCCGGGCTGGTCCTGGGTGCGCTGGTCGCCGACGGCGTGGCCGACAGCGGCGAGGGCGTGGCCGACGTCTGGACCGAACCCGGCGCCGGCCTGCTCGGCCGCGTGGACGAGGGCTCGGCGGCCACCGTGGCGGCCTCGCCGCTGTGGCGGGGCGCCGCGGCGGCCACGCCCGAAGCCCGGGCCGCGACGCAGTGGAAGCTGCTGGGCATCGTCGACGGCAACCCGCCGATGGCCCTGGTCTCCACCGCCGGTGCCAACAGCGTGGCCAGGCTCGGCCTGGGCGAGGCCCTGCCCGACGGCCGCCGCATCGCCGACTTCCAGGACGCCGCCGTCGTGGTCGCCGACGACAGCGGCTGCCGCACGACCTACAAGCTCTACCAGGGCGCTTCCGACCGTCCGGAGACATCATGCGATACTGCCGCGCCCGCTTCCGACCCAGCCGATTGACCATCATGCAGCGTTCCCTTCCCGCCACCTTCCTGCTTGTTTTCCTCGCCGGCTGCGCGACCCAGCCGCGCCTGCAGGTGCCGGGATCCCTGGACGTCGCCCAGGCCGGGACCGAGCGCACGGCCGAAGAGGTGGTGCTGTCGGGGAACGAGGCCGCGCCCGGCGGGCTTCGCCGCGTCGCGACCCCGGTGCTGCCGCCCGCGGGCAGCACCATGGCCGGCGGCAATGTGTCCGGCGCCTTGCCGCCGCTGGGCGGCGACGCCGTGTCGGCGAGCCTGGAAGGCCTGCCGCTGCCCTCGTTCATCAACGAGGTCTACGGCAACCTGCTGGGCCTGAACTTCCAGGTCGATCCCTCGCTGGCGCGCCGCAGCGACCTGGTGACGCTGCGCCTGCCGACGCCGCAGTCGCCGCGCGAACTCTATGAAGTGGCCGGCCAGGTGCTGCGCGCCTACGGCGTCGCGGTGCGCTGGGACGGCGCCGTGCTGCAGGTGCTGCCGGCCGACAATCCCAATGCGGTCGAGCCGCCGCTGATCCTCAGCGGTCGCGCGCTGCCGGACGTGCCGGTGTCGCACCGGCCGGTGTTCCAGCTGGTCGAGATGCGCTCGGTGCGCGGCAGCAGCGTGTCGCGCTGGCTGCGCACGGCCTTCCCGCAGCAGGAAGACCTGAAGGTCGAGGACGACATGCTGCGCAACGCCGTCGTGCTTTACGGCAAGCCGGCCGTCGTGCGCCAGGCCGTCGCGGCCATCCAGGTGCTCGACCAGCCCTTCATGCGCGGCCGCCAGAGCACGCGCCTGGAACCGTCCTTCGTCAGCGCGGACGAACTGGCCCGCCGCCTGGTCGACGTCCTGCTGGCCGAAGGTTACGCGGCGGCGACCCAGCTCGGCGAAGGCATCGGCACGCTGGTGCTGCCGGTGTCGAGCGCCAACATGGTGCTGGTGTTCACGCCCGACCCGGCCCTGCTCAACCACGTGGTGGCCTGGGCGCGCACGATCGACCAGCCCAATGCCAATTCCCAGGGCGACGGCCTGTACTACTACCAGGTGCGCAACACCGCGGCGACCGGCCTGTACAGCACGCTGCAGGGCATGCTGCGCGGCGGCGGCGCGGAAGCATCCGCAGACCCGACCGCGCCGGCCCCCGCGGCCGCGCCCGCGAGCGGTGTTGGCGCCGCGATGTCCTTCTCCGGCGGCCGCGTGGCCGTGGACGAACCGCGCAACGCCATCATCTTCCAGGGCGCTTCGTCCGACTGGATGCGCCTGTCCGGCCTGATCGAGAAGATGGACCGCGCGGCGCGCCAGGTGATGGTGGAAGTCACCATCGCCGAAGTCACGCTGGACGAGGGCGAGACCTTCGGCAGCGCCTGGTTCGCCAAGACCAATTCGGGACGGCCCAACGGCCGCCTGAACTTCGGCCAGCTGCCGGGCAACAGCACCGGCGGCGACGACGACACGGGCTCGCTTGCGTCCAGCGGCCTGACCTACCTGCTCGACATCGCCGGCGAAAACCGCCTCGCGCTCAATGCCTTCGCCGAGGACCAGCGCGTCAGCATCCTGTCGACGCCGCGCCTGCTGGTGATGAGCGGCGAGGAAGCCAGCATCGACGTCGGCACCGAGGTCCCGACGATCACCCTGCAGACCACGTCCGACCAGCAGACCGACGGCAACACCGCGCTGCTGCAGGGCATCCAGTACCGCAAGACCGGCATCCTGCTGACCATCAAGCCGACGGTCTATTCCGACGACCGGGTCGACCTGGAAGTCAGCCAGGAAGTCAGCGAGGCGCTGCCGGTCGGCGACGGCGCGGGCATTTCCTCCCCGTCGATCTTCAACCGCAAGGTCGAAACCAGCCTGAGCCTGCGCGACGGCAGCTCGGTGCTGCTGGGCGGCCTGATGTCGCAGCGCGACACCAACGGCGATTCGGGCGTGCCCTTCCTCAAGGACGTGCCGGTGCTGGGCTACCTGTTCAAGAACCAGACCCGTGCGCGCAACAAGACCGAGCTGGTGCTGATCATCCGCCCGTACATCGTCGAGGGCGACGAGAAAGCGCAGGCGGTGTCGGATGCCATCAGCGGCCTGCTGGAATACATCGACCTGCCGCCCGCCGATGCGACCGCGCTGCCCGTACTCGAGCCGCGCGACGACTGAACCTCGCGGGGCCACGAGGAAGCGAACCGGTGATGCGATCGTTCAAGCCCCTGTTCCTCGTCGTGCTCGGCCTGCTGGTCGCCTACGTGCTGCTGGTGCAGGTGCTGCGCTGGGTCGCCTTCGGTGACGAGGAACGCGCGGCGCTGGCGGTGATGGAAGTCGCGCCGGCCCCGCCGGCGGGCGAGTCCGGCTTCAAGTACCTGGCCTACCCCGACCAGGCGGTGCCCGAGGGCGAGCTGGACGCGGCGCTTGCGGCGGATATCGAGGCCTTCCAGCGCTGGCACGCCACCGCCGACGAGCGCTTCGCGGGCACGGGGGACGTCGCCGTGAAGCACCCCGTCTTGCCCAGTTCAACCCGCTACCCGACCCGCGCCGCCGTCGCGCCACACGATGCGGAATGTGGTTTGGGCGGCGATTGCATCGCAAAGCTGCGGGGCCACGAAGAAGAAGTGCGCGCCTGGCTCGACGCGGACGCGGAGCGCCTGGCCCTGGCCGAAAAAGCCCTGGCCGCCGAACATTTCCTCAACCCCTATCCGCTGGACGTCGCGACGCCGCTGGCGAACTTCCGCCTGCTGCGCCTGCCGCTCAACCACATCGCGCTGCAGGCCCTGGAGGGCGACGTCGCCGGTGCGCTGCCGCGTGCCTGCACGCTGCTGGCCGACAGCCGCCGGCACCTGCGCAACGACGCCATGCTGATCGAGAAGATCGTCACGGCGGCGCTGGCCGAAGGCGCGGGCAAGCTGGTTGCCGACCTGCGGGCACTCGATCCGGCCCTGCCGTTGCCCGGCGAGTGCACGGCCGCCCTGCGGCCAGTGCAGGTCGCCGATTACCAGGTCTGCGGCGCGCTGCGCACCGAGTACGCCATGGTGGCCGAACTCTCGCGCCAGACCCATGCCGCGATGGACGGCTGGCGCCTGCCGATGCGCTGGGTGCTTTACAGCGACAAGCTCCAGCGCGGGTGGATCGCCAGCCATTTCGCGCCGCTGTGCACCGCCGAGGGCCAGGCCGCGATCGCACGCGGCGAGATCCCCGCGCCGAAGGTGAAGGACTTCGACCGCGCTTCCGTGGACTTCTGGGCAGCCCCGATCAGCAACATCCTCGCCTCGGTGGCGTCACCTGCCTACGGCGACTACCAGCGGCGCCTGCTAAACCATGCCGACGCGCTGCGCGGGCACCTGGCGAGCATCGAGGCCACCCAGGCCGTGCCGGAGCCGCAGCCCGGGTCCTGAGCCCGGCGCCATACGCGACCAGCGCTGGCTCCACTATGCTGGCGGCCATGTCGCCCGCCTCGCCCCCGTCGCTGGACCAGCTGGCCACGCCCCTGGCTTGGCTGGGTGCGGGTGGCCACCTGCTTGGCTGCAACCCGGCCTTCGCCAGCTGGCTGGGCGTCAGCGCACGACGCCTGCACGGCCTGTCGCTGGCTGAACTCGATGCGGAAGGCGGCCGCCTCGCCGAACTGCTGCCGCGCTTGCCCGACACCGGCGGCGCGCTGCGCGTACGCCGCGCCCGCCTGGCCAGCCCGGGTGGCAGCGAACGTTTCGCCGACCTGTGGCTGGCGCGCGGCGAAGACGGCGGCCTGTGGCTTGAAGCCCATCCGGCCGACGAATTCCCCGGCGAAGATCCCGCCACAGCCCTGCCCGCCGCACTGTCGGCGGCACTCAAAGGCCTGGCCCACGAGATCCGCAATCCGCTGGCCGGCATGAAGGGCGCCGCGCAATTGCTGGCGCGCCGCGTCGATGGCGAAGAATCCACCGAGCTCGTGCAATTGATCAGCGCCGAGGTTGATCGCCTCGCCGCGCTTGTCGATCGCCTGATGAACCCGGCGCCGCCGCGCGAGTTCGAACCGACCAACATCCACGCCGTGCTCGAACGCGTGCGCCAGCTCGCCGAGGTCGAAGCCGGCTGGGCGGTGAAACTGGTGCGCGACTTCGACCCGTCCTTGCCCGAATTCCCCGGCGACGCCGACCGCCTGGTGCAGGCGCTGTGGAACCTGGTGCGCAACGCGCTCGAGTCCGGCGCGTCCAACGTCTGGCTGCGCACCCGCGCCGAACACCACGTGCTGATCGGCGACACCGGCCACCGCCTCGCGCTGCGCGTGGAAATCGCCGACGACGGCCGCGGCGTCCCCGACGACCTGGCCGAACGCATCTTCCTTCCGCTGGTCAGCGGCCGCGCCGAAGGCACCGGCCTGGGCCTGCCACTGGCGCAGCAGGTCGCGCGCGAACACGGCGGCTCGCTGGGTTACCGCTCGCGGCCGGGGCATACGGTGTTCACGCTGCTGCTGCCGGTGCCCGCGGTGGAGGCGGAAGTCGAGGACGAAGCCGGCTGAGTTCAGCCCTCGAAGCGGAACAGGTGGTGTTCCAGGTCGCGGACCCAGGTGACGTGCTGTTGGCGCACGACCAGCCACCAGGTCAGTGTCGGGCCAATGGGTTGGTTCGATGCAAACGCCCGCGGCGTGAGCAGGGCGACGCAGCCGCCGCGATCCGGGTCGCGGACCGATTCAAAGCGGATCGCACCGACATCGGCGGCGCGAGCGACCCGTGCGAGTGCCTGGGTGTCCCGGTAATCGTCGGGTGAAGTCCATCGGCGGGCGTCTTTCTGGAAGTAGCCTTCGCGCAGGTCGATCGCCGTGGTGTCGGCGGCGACCTGGAACGCGGTCTGCGCCATTGGCGCCAACTGCTCCAGGCGCGGCGAGTCGCGAAGGAAGCGCCAGCGCCAATAGCCGAGTTCGGCGCAGGCGGTTCTTAGGTGGTCGCCGCCGTAGAAGACCCCTGGTTCGCCCGGACCGCGGAAGCGCGAGCCGCCCGGCAGCGGCGGATAGCGGAAGGGCGTGGCAAGCAGGTAGTGCAGCGATGACGTGTCCGGCGGCAAGGGCGGCTTGCTCGATTCGAGCAGCAACTCAAGCACCTTTTGCTCTTGCGGCCCGTCCACGAGTTTCATCGTGGACGCGACATGCTGCGCTTCCACGACGCGCCAGGCCTGGCCGCGCCAGGGCCGGGCCTCAGACGCGAGCGCGATGGGCGTCCAGGTAGTCGGTGACATGCACGAGGCCGCGTGGGGAAAGAATCAGGTCACGTGGCCGGCCGTTGAGGCCCAGGTTTTCACCGTCCAGCCAGACACGGGCGGCTTCGGCGCTACCCACGATTGAGTCCAGCGAGCGGAAAAGGCGGACCAGCAGCAGGGCCAGTTCGCCCGCCTTTGCTTCCGGGTCGAGCCGGTACTGGCCCTGGTAAAGCCGGGTCACCGACGCCTGGCTCAGGCCGAGGATGCGACCCAGGGTGATTTTCGCCAGGCCGAGTTGGTCGGCGGCGCGCATGACGGCTTTGGCCAGTACTTCGGCTGGATCGGGGAGCCTGGAGTTGCTGACGGGCTGGCGCATGGCTGATCCTCCCTCAAGCAAGGTTACGCCTCCGAAATTGCACCTGCAATAGTCGGACGACTCGGTCTTGGATCCGTCTTTGCACTATGCTGGTGCAATCCTTCGACCCCCCTTTGCTGCCATGCCGACCCCCGCCCATCTCTGGGTCATCGACGACGACCGCACCGTGCGCTTCGTGCTGGTGCAGGCCCTGCGCGACGCCGGACACAAGGTATCGGCCTTCGAGGGCGCGCGCGAGGCCCTGGCGGCGCTAGCCGACGGCGAGCGGCCCGACCTGGTGTTCACCGACGTGCGCATGCCGGGGCTGGATGGCCTGTCCTTCCTCGACCAGCTCAAGGCGAAGCAGCCTGATCTGCCGGTGGTGGTGATGTCGGCCTACACCGACATCGCCAGCACCGCCGGCGCCTTCCGCGGCGGCGCCCACGAGTTCCTGTCCAAACCCTTCGACCTCGACGAGGCGGTGGCGCTGGTCGAACGCGCGCTGCCGGCGACGAATGCCGCGCCCATGGCCGAAGAACCCAGCGCCACCGGCGACGAACTGATCGGCGACACCCCCGCCATGCGCGAACTGTTCCGCGCCATCGGCCGGCTGGCGCAGGCGCCGCTGTCGGTGCTGATCACCGGCGAAACCGGCACCGGCAAGGAGCTGGTGGCGCGCGCGCTGCATCGCGAATCACCGCGCGCGCTTGGCCCCTACCTGGCGCTCAACACTGCGGCCATTCCGGCCGAACTGCTGGAAAGCGAGCTGTTCGGCCACGAGGCCGGCGCGTTCACCGGCGCCAGCAAGCGCCACGTCGGCCGCTTCGAACAGGCCCACGGCGGCACGCTGTTCCTCGATGAAATCGGCGACATGCCGGCCAACCTGCAGACGCGGCTGCTGCGCGTGCTCGCCGAAGGCGAGTTCTACCGCGTCGGCGGCCGCGAACTGATCAAGGTGGACGTGCGCGTCATCGCGGCCACCCACCAGGACCTGGAAGCGAAGGTGCGCGATGGCGGATTCCGGGCCGACCTGCTGCACCGCCTCGACGTCGTGCGCCTGCGCCTGCCGCCGCTGCGCGAGCGCAAGGCCGACGTGCCGGCGCTGGCCGCGCGTTTCCTGGCGCAAGCGGCCGAAGAGCTGGACGCGCCGGCGAAACGTTTCGATGCCGCGGCGCTGGAGCGCCTGCTCAAACACGACTGGCCCGGCAACGTGCGCGAACTGGAAAACCTGTGCTGGCGCCTGGCCGTGCTGGCGCCCGGCGACACCATCACGCCGCGCGATCTCGCCAAGGCGATGGCGCGCGACGAAGCCCCGGGGCCGCCGGCCTGGCAGCAGTCGCTGGCCTCTGAGGTGCGCATGCGCCTGGACCGCGGCGAATCCGGCCTGCACGCGCCGCTGCGCGAGGCCTTCGACCAGGTCCTGCTGGAAACCGCGCTCGAACACACCGGCGGCCACCGCCAGAACGCCGCCGAAGTGCTGGGCCTGGGCCGCAATACCGTCACACGCAAATTGGGCGCACGGCCGCGTCGCGGCGGTCGCCAGCGATCGTCTTGACCCGGTCTTAATCCGCCGCCCGTCACCCTTCCTGCCTTGTTCGTACGCAAAGGAGTCGCCATGAAAACGATGACCACCGTGCTTGCCGCCGCCCTGGCGCTTGCCCTGGCCGGCTGCGCCGCCGAACCGGAACCCGCGGCGCCGACGCCCGCACCGACCGCTGCGCAGGACACGCCGGCGGCCACCGACGACGCCTCCGCGGCGGCCGGCGGCATCGCCCTGGCCGCGCAGGCCCGCGTGGTCCTGGCCGAAGTCCAGGGCAGCGGCGTCACCGGCGAACTCACCTTCGACCCCGACGGCGACGCGCTGCGGCTGCACGGCGAAGTGCGCGGCCTCGCCCCCGGCAGCGTGCACGGCTTCCACGTGCATGAAACCGGCGACTGCAGCGCCCCGGACGCGACCAGCGCCGGCGGCCACTTCAATCCCGGCCAGATGCAGCACGGCGACCGCCAGTCCGAAGGCCCGCACCACGCCGGCGACATGCCGAACCTCACCGCCGGCGACGACGGCGTCGGTCGCGTGGACATCCGCCTGCAGGGCCTGCAGATCGACGGCGATGCCGATCGCGACGTGGTCGGCCGCGCGGTGATCGTGCACGCCCAGGCCGACGACTACGCCACCCAGCCCACCGGCAACGCCGGCGCCCGCATCGCCTGCGGCGTGGTCGAGCTGGTGCAGCCGGCGCCCGACTACCAGGGCCCGGCCTCGTGACCGACGGCGCCTGGCATATCCGCGCGGCGGGCGACGGCGACGTCGCCCGCCTGCGCGACTGGGCCGTCGCCATGGCCCTGGAAACCGAACACAAGGCGCTCGATCCCGGCACCGTCGAGGCCGGCATCCGCGCCGTTCTGGCGCAGCCGCGTCGCGGTGCCTATTTCGTGGCCGAAACCGGCGGCGAACCGGCCGGCACGCTGATGCTCACCTACGAGTGGAGCGACTGGCGCAACGGCGACTGGTGGTGGATCCAGAGCGTCTACGTGGATCCGGCCTTCCGCCGCCGCGGCTGCTACGCCGCGCTGTACAAACACGTGTACGAGCGTGCGAAGGCCACGCCGGACGTCTGCGGCCTGCGCCTGTACGTCGAGCGCGACAACCAGGTCGCGCAGAAAACCTACGAAGGCCTGGGCATGGCCGACGCCGGCTACCGGATGTACGAGGCGCCGACCCGCTGAGCCGGCGCTAGATTTTTTCCCGCCAGGCCTGGAACATCAGCACGCCCCACAGGTGCGTGTGCCATTTGCGTTCGCCGTCGAGGAAGGCTTTCCAGATGCGGCGGATTGGCGCCGGATCGAAGTGGCCTTCCTCGCGCAGCCGGGTTTCGTCGAGCTGGGCTTCGGCCCAGCCACGCAGGGGACCGTGCAGCCAGGCGCCCATCGGCGCGCCGAAGCCGGTCTTGGGGTGGTCGACCACGGTCTTGGGCAGGTAGCGCTGCAGCAGCTGCCGGGGCAGCCACTTGAGCTGGCCACGCCGCGAGCGCATCGCCATCGGCAGGGTCCAGGCGAAACTGGCCACGCGCCAGTCCAGGAACGGGGCCCGCACTTCCAGCGACGTGGCCATGCTGGCCCGGTCCACCTTGGCCAGGATGTCCTCGGGCAGGAAGCAGGCGATGTCCATCGCCATCAGCGCATCGGCGGCCGTGCCGACGCCGGGCATGGCCTCCGGATCGTCGTAGGCCGTCCTGAGCCGGCGGGCGCCGATCACCACCGCCTCGGGCGTGCGCCAGCGCGACGCGCGATGCCGGGCGAGTCCCTGAAGGTCGCCGGCGCGCAGCTCCGCCTTCAGCGCCGCCAGCCCGCCCAGCCGCGCCTCTTCGCCGGGCTCGGCGATGCGGTTGGCCAGCAGGGCCCGGGGCAGCCGCTGCAGCCAGGCGTCGTTGCGCAGCGTGCGGGCATAGCGCGAATAGCCGAAGAACAGCTCGTCGCCACCGTCGCCCGACAGCGCCACCGTCACGTGCTTGCGGGTCAGCGCGCACAGCAGTGCGGTCGGCACCTGCGAGGAGTCGGCGAAGGGTTCGTCGTAGATGTCCGGCAGCGCGGGCACCAGCGCCAGCGCCGCCTGGCCATCCACGTGCAGGGGCGTGTGGTCGGTGCCCAGGTGCGCCGCGACCCGCGCCGCCTGTTCGCTTTCATCGTGGCGCTTGCTGTCGAAGCCGATGGAAAAACTGCGCACCGGCTGCGCCGACTGCGCCTGCATCAGCGCCGTGACCAGCGAGGAATCGGTGCCGCCCGAGAGGAAGGCGCCCAGCTGCACGTCGGCTTCCATGCGCATCGCGGTGGCGTCGCGCAGCAGCACGTCCAGGGTGTCCAGGGCCTCCTGGTCGCCGCCGGCGAAGCCGTGCGAGATCGCCTCGCGCTGGGCAGCGAGCGCATCCCACCAGCGCCGTGGCGCCGCGTCCCCCTCCAGCGACGCCGGCCCGGCCCGCAGCGCTGCCGTGTCCAGGCAGACGAGGCTCCCCGCAGGCAGCTTGTGCACGCCGCGAAGGATCGACCAGGGCGCCGGGATGTAGTCCAGGCGCAGCAGCAGCGCCAGCGCATCCGGATCCACCTTCGCCTCCAGGGCCGGATGCGCGCGCAGTGCCCGCAGCTCGCTGCCGAACACCAGCGCGCCGTCGCCGGCGAAACCGTAATACAGCGGCTTCTTGCCCATGCGGTCGCGCGCCAGCCACAGGCGGCGCTGCTTGCGGTCCCAGGCCGCGATCGCGAGCATGCCGTTGCTTCGCTGCAGGGCCTGCTCGACGCCCCATTCGCTGATCGCCGCCAGCAGTACTTCGGTGTCGGAGTGGCCGCGGAAGCCGTGGCCGAGCGCGGCCAGCTCCTGGCGAAGTGCGCCGTGGTTGTAGATCTCGCCGTTGAACACCAGCGCCCAGCGGCCGTCGCGCGTGAGCATCGGCTGGTGGCCTTCGGGGCTCAGGTCGAGGATCGACAGCCGCCGGTGCGACAGCACCAGGCCCGCGGCCGGATCCGCCCAGGTGCCGGCGTCGTCGGGGCCGCGGTGGGCGATGGCTTCGCCCTGGCGCGCGCCGAGCGCATGCAGCGAGGCATCGTCGCGCGCGTCGGGGAACCAGGTGCCGGCGATGCCGCACATGGCTCAGCGATCCCCGCGCAGGTGATCGAAGGTGATAATGCAGGCCGATAGGCGAGGCGGCATGGCCGGAGGGGCGTTGATGGCGGAATACCTGTTGTTCGCGACCGAGCGCTACGCGCTGCCCATTCTGGGGCCGCTCGCGGAAACGCTGCAAGCCGCCGGGAACGGTGTACATACGCTGTTCATCCGGGGTGCCGCGGGCGCCGCGCTGCCGTCGCCGGCGCGGCCGGTCGGCGTGCGCGAAGCGGTGGCGCTGCGGCCGCGCGCGGTGTTCAGCGCCGCCAACGACGTGCCGGGTTTCATCGCCGGCGCGAAGGTGCAGCTCTTCCACGGATTCAACGTGCAGAAGCGAAGCGATGAGCGCGGGCACTTCCGGGTGCGCGGGCAGTTCGACCTCTATTGCACGCAGGGCCCGGCCACGACGGCGCCGTTCCAGACCCTGGCCGCGCAGGACGGGCATTTCGCCGTGGTCGAAACCGGCTGGCCCAAGCTCGACCCGCTGTTCCGCGCCTCCGACCCGCTTGCCGATGCGCTGCGCGCAGGGACCGGCGGCCGGCCGGTGGTGCTGTTCGCCTCCACCTTCACCGAGCGGCTAAGCGCGGCGCCGCGCCTGTTCGAAGCCATCGCGGCCGAGGTCGCCCGCGGCGACCGCTTCTGGCTGCTCACGCTGCATCCGAAATGCCCGGCGGAACTTTTCGACCGTTACCGGGGGCTGGCCGGCGCCAACGCGGCCTTCATCGAAACCGAACAGCTGGTCAGCGCCCAGCGCGCCGCCGACGTGCTGCTGGCCGACACCACGTCGGTGGTGTCGGAATTCGTGGTGCAGCGCAAGCCGGTGGTCACCTTCCGCAACCGCGCGCCGAAACCGCACATGATCGACTTCGACGATCCGGCCGCGCTGGGCGCGAACCTGGCACGGGCGTTCGCGCCCGACGACAGGCTGCGCGAGGCCATCGCCGCCTATGCCGACGCCATCCATCCCTGGCGCGATGGCCAGTCCAGCCAGCGGGTCGTCGCGGCCACCGAGGCGCTGCTGCGCGGCGAGTTGGGCACGCTCAGGCGCAAGCCGCTCGCCGGCGCATGGCGAAACCTGAAGCTGCGCCGCGAGCTGGGTTACTGGGGCCGCTGACGCGCGCGTCGCGGCGGCGGCTGCTTATTCCGTCAGCACCTGCCGCGGGTCGCGTCCGGCCGGGCAGTGGTCGTAGGTGACGGGAATGCCGTGCGCCTCGAGCAGGCCGGCGAACTGGCGCTGGCGCATCTGGAAACGCTCGAAGGCGCGGCCCAGACGCGTGGCGTCGGTGTCGGCCGGCGCGAAGCCGCCTTCGGCCCAGGCGTCCATGTCCAGCATCGCCATGCGCACGCCGCCCCTGGCGTAACGCGCCAGCGGTTCGGGCGGGGCGTCGAGCCACTGTTCGCACTCGGGGGCCAGCAGCGCCGCCTCCACCAGCGGCCACAGTGCGCCGACCCCGGCGTGGTCGAACTGCATCGCCATCATCGCGGCCAGGTCGTTGATGGTCAGCAGGCGCGCGTGCTCCACGGCGCCGCCGAAAGCCTTCTGCGCGAACAGCGCGGTGTCGGCCGAGGCCATGCCGGTGTCGAGCAGCACCTGTTCGAGCTGGTCGCCGACCGGCGCGACCTCGGTGACGGTTCCGCGCAGCACCAGCGGCAGCAGCTTCAGGGGGCCGCCGGCGAATTCCGGCGCCGGCGCCAGCCCCTGCGGCAGGCCTTCGCTGCCGGCGCCGAAGCCGATGATGCGGCCGCCGGCGGCCCCGGGCGCGCGGGCGGCGAGCCGACCCAGTTCGGCGTGCACGGGATAGCCGGGGCGCAGCAGTTCTGCGGGGTCGAACAGGCCGGCCACCATCGCCAGGTCGAGCGTCGCGGCGTCGGGCACCAGCCGGGCCAGGTCGCGGGCGACCAGGCCGGCGAGTTCACCGGCATCGTCCACGCCAAGCGCGAGCTGGCCGGGCTCGGCGCCGGGCGACAGTTCCAGCGCGAGGGCCGCCAGGACGCTCAATTCGGGCTTTGACATACGGGGGCGTGCGGTGTCGGGGTATGATCGCCATCATACCTTCCGACACATGGACGGCCGGTCCCGCGCCCGCCGCAGGCATGGATTTCCAAGACTACAAATCCTTCTGGAACGACAAGGCCAGCACGCCGCGCGGCGCGCTGGTGGCGGTGGACGGCAGCCACGACGAGCGCACGGTGCGGCTTACCGGCGCCTTTTCCGCCGCGCAGGCGCGCGCCGCGCTCGACCTGCAGGCCGGCGACCGGGTGTTCGAGCTGGGCTGCGGGGTCGGCCGCATCGGCCGCGAGCTCGCCGGCGAGGTGGCCCACTGGCACGGCCTGGACATCAGCGAAAACATGCTTGGCGTCGCCCGCGAACGGCTGGCCGGCACCGGCGACTGCGCGTTCAGCGCACTGCAGGGCCCGCGCCTGGACGCGCTGGCCGATGCGTCGATGGACAAGGGCTACTGCGTGGCCGTGTTCATCCACATGGACAAGGAAGACTTCGTGCTCTACCTGCGCGACGTCGCCCGCGTGCTGCGTCCCGGCGGGATGTTCTACTTCGACCACTGGAACCTCGCGCATCCGGTCGGCTGGCGGCGCTTCGCGCTGGAGTTCGAGCAGGCCGCGCGGCTGCCGCCCGGCCAGCGCAAGGACGTGGCCCGCAACCAGTTCGTGGTGCCGCAGGAAGTGGAAGCCTACGTGCGCGGCGTCGGGCTCGAGCCGGTGCTGGTGCTCGACGACTCGCCCTGCGTGCAGGTCGTGGCGCGCAAGCCCGACGGCGATGCCGTGGCCAGCGCGCGCGAGGCCGGGCGCCTGCGCAACGCCGCCCCGCGCATCAGCTACGGCGAGCAGTGGACCACCTATTTCGACGCCATCGTCGCCGACGAGGCCGAGGCCCGCGGGCCGTTTCGCCTGGTGGCGCTGCTGTCGCAGCGGCCCGCCGACGACGGCGTCGCCAACATGTTCCGCGCCTGGATCCATGGCGCCTGGCAGACGCGCCCCGACTGGGGCCCCGTGCCGGCCGGCCTCGATCCCGCCGCCAGTCCCCCCGAAAATGTTCGAGCCAAGGAGTGAACCGCATGTCGCGTTCCCGTCGTGTCGCCATCCTGGGCGGCGTCCGCATCCCCTTCGTCCGCAACAACACCGCCTACCACGACGTCGGCAACCTCGGCATGTCGATCAAGGCCCTGGGCGCACTGGTGGAAACGTTCGGCCTGCACGGTGAACAGCTCGGCGAAGTGGCGATGGGCGCCGTGCTCAAGCACAGCAGCGACTGGAACATCGCCCGCGAGGCCACGCTCAGCTCCGGCCTGTCGCCGTCGACGCCGGGCATCACGATGCAGCGCGCCTGCGGCACCTCGCTCGACACGGTGATCACGGTGGCGAACAAGATCGCGCTGGGCCAGATCGACGCCGGCATCGGCGGCGGCTCCGACACCACCTCGGACGTGCCGATCGCGGTGAACAAGCGGCTGCGCCGGCGCCTGCTCGACGCCAACATGGCGCGCAGCCTGGGCGCGCGCCTGAAGGCCTTCAAGGGCTTCCGCTTCAAGGAGCTCACGCCGGAATTCCCGGGCGTCGGCGAGCCGCGCACCGGCAAGTCGATGGGCGAGCACTGCGAGATGATGGCCAAGGAATGGGGCATCACCCGCGAAGCCCAGGACCAGCTGGCCTACGAATCGCACACCAAGGCCGCGATGGCCTACGAGCGCGGCTTCTTCAAGGACCTGGTGGTTCCGTTCCGCGGCGTCGAGCGCGACAACATCCTGCGCCCCGACACCACGGTCGAAAAACTGGCGACGCTCAAGCCCGCCTTCGACAAGACCTCGGGCCAGGGTACGCTGACCGCCGGCAATTCCACGCCGCTCACCGACGGCGCCTCCGCGGCGCTGCTGGCCAGCGAAGAGTGGGCCGCGGCGCATGGCCTCGACGTACAAGCCTATTTCGTCGATGCGCAGGTGGCCGCGGTCGATTTCGTGCACGGCGAAGGCCTGCTGATGGCGCCGTGCTGGGCCGTGGCGCAGCTGCTCAAGCGCAACAATCTTTCGCTGCAGGATTTCGACTTCTACGAGATCCACGAAGCCTTCGCCGCCCAGGTGCTCTGCACGCTAAAGGCCTGGGAAGACCCGGTCTTCTGCAAGGAAAAGCTGGGCCTGGACGCGCCGCTGGGCAGCATCGACCGCGAGAAGCTCAACGTCGTCGGCAGCTCGCTGGCCGTCGGCCATCCCTTCGCCGCCACCGGTGCGCGCATCGTCGCGACCGCCGCCAAGCTACTCAAGGAAAAGGGCAAGGGCCGCGCGCTGATTTCGGTGTGCACCGCCGGCGGCATGGGCGTCGCCGCCATCATCGAACGCTAAAGAATCTATAGGAGCGCCTTCAGGCGCGAATCTTTTGGCCTTGCCTTTGGCAAAGAAGGGATTCGCGCCTGAAGGCGCTCCTACACGGACGGTCGCATTACGGCGGCAGAAGCGGGATGCCGTGGGCGTTGCGCACTTCGGCCACCGCCGCATCGGCGATCTGTTCGCGCAGGCTGCGGCCGCCCAGGGCCAGCGGCGGTTCCTCGCGGCCCAGCCGCAGCGCGTTCGCGTAGGCGATCTGCGCGCGCCCGGCGTCGCCCTGGGCGGTGAAGACGTGGCCCAGGCTTTCCCAGGCGTCGGCGCCGGCGCCCTGGGCGAGCGCGCGGTGCAGGTAGTCCTCGGCCTTGCCCCACAGCTCCTGCGTGCGGCACAGGCTGCCCAGCGTGGTCAGCAGGCCGGGGCTGGACGGATGCGCGGCCAGCCAGGCTTCGGCGCGGGCCAGGCGCTTGCCTTCGCGGCCCGGCGGCAGGCGTCCGTAGATCGCGGCCAGGGTTTCGTCCCAGTTGGCTTCCAGCGCGTCGGCTATCGCATGGGCGCCGGCATCTTCCAGGCCCAGGGCGGCGGCACGCTGGGCGAAGGCGCTGGCCACCGGCGCGGCCAGGCGCAGACGCTGCGGCAGGGCGTGCCAGCGCTGCTGCAGTTCGTCGGCCTGCGGCGCCTGGTCGAGCGTGGCGGCGGTGATGCGCTCTTCCAGCGCGGCCAGGGCGTCGGCGTCGGCGACCTGGTCGCGGCGCAGCGCGTTGAGCGAAGCCTGCGCGTCCATCGCGCGGCCACCCGCGACCTGCGCTTCCGCGCGCAGCCAGGCACCGCGCGGCGGCAGCGGGCCAGGCAGGCCGGCCAGCACCTCCAGCGTTTCCTCCGGGCGGCCCTGCGCCATCAGGCGTTCGGCCTGTTCCAGCCCGGCGGCGCCGGCGTCGTGCGCCAGCAGGGCGGCGTGGTGCCGGGCCGCGGCCTCGGCGTCACCGCGCGCGTCGGCGGCGCGGCGTGCGCCGAGCAGGGCCGGCGTTCGCAGCGCGGGCTCGTTGGCAGCCTTGGCCAACAGCTGTTCCGCGCGCTGCCAGCGCCCCTGGTGCAGTGCCTCCAGGCCGCTGACCAGGCGGTTGCGCGCCAGCCGGTGCGCATGCCGCTTCCAGGCTTTGAACGGCAGCCGCAGCAGCCACCACAGGGCCCACAGCGCGAACCACAGCAGGCCCCAGGCCACGACGAGGTAGGCCAGCGTCGTCGTGTAGGTCAGGCCGCGGTAGCGCACGACGACGTCGCCGAGGTCCTGCGAGAACCAGTGCCAGCCCAGCGCGCCCAGCACCGCCAGCGCCAGCCACCACAGCAGGCTGCGATAGAGGTTCACGGCGTGGCGTCCCGGCCGCGGCGCAGGTCGCGCAGCTGCTGCAGGGCGGCGCCGGCCTCGGGCAGCGTCGGCGACAGGGGGCGTTCGCCAAGTGCACGCAGTCGTTCGCGACGGTCGCGCAGCGTGGCGTCGTCGGCGTAGAGGCGCTGCAGCCACTGGTCGACGCGGGCGAGGCTGGCGCGGAAAGCGGTTTCATCGCGGCGTTCGAGCGCGGTGCGTGCCAGGGCCAGTTCCAGCGCCAGCGTCGCTTCGCCGGTAGCGCGGTCGGCCGGGGAAATCAGGTCGTCGCGGCTGCTCGGCCGCACCTGCACGAGGGCGTCGAGGATGCGCTGCCAGCGCGAGTCACCCGCGTCCACGGACGGCGGCGCGCCCGGTGCGCGGCTCGCAAGCCGCGGCAGCGTGGCTTCCAGGGCGTCGAGCTCGCCGGCGGCTTCGTCGCGTGGGTCCGCCGGCAAGGCACGCAAGGCCGCGATTTCCTGGGCCAGGGTCTGGCGCAGGCTGATGAATTGGGGGTCGGTCATCGCCGCCAGCGCCTGCTGCGCCAGCACCAGCGAACGGATCGCGCCGTCGGTGTCGCCGGCCACCACCAGGCGCGCCTGCGCCAGGCCCAGCAGCAGTTCGACTTCGTCAAGGCGCAGCGCCTGGGTGCCTTCGGCGGCCTGCGACCGCACTTCCCGCAGGTTGTCCTCCAGGATCGCCGCGCGCTGGCCCAGGCCCAGCACTTCTTCACGCAGCAGGCCGGTGCGGCCCTGGGTGTCGCCCAGCCGCTGTTCGATCGTCTGCTGGTTGCGGCGCAGGGCGGCGGCGGCCTGTTCGGTCTGGAGCAGGCGGGCGTCGAGGGCTTCGGGGCTCAGGTCGGGCCCGGTGTCGACGGCCTGCGGCTGCTGCGACCACCACCACCAGCCACCGGCAAGCACCAGCGCCAGCAGGCCCAGGGCCAGCAGCCAGGCCAGCGGGCCGGCGCCGCGGCGACGGCGGGTATCGGAGGGATCGTCGAGCTCGGTGTCCACGGGGGCATCAGTCCTGGAATCGACGCCATGCTACCGGAAGCGACCCTGGCCAACATCGGCGGCGAGCGCTTCGACCAGGGTCGCCGGGCCGGCCCCGGGGGCGAGCACGATGGCCTGGAAACCCAGGCCGGCCAGGTGGGCGGCCAGGCGGGGACTGCTGGCCACCACGGGCCGCGTCCGCAGCAGCTGGCGACCCGCTTCGTCGAGCCGCCGCCACAATCCTTCGAAAGCTTCGAGGCTGCTCACCAGCAGGGCGCTCTGCGCAGGCAGCTTGCGAAGCATGCGCAGCCGGCCGGCCGTGGGGTGCAGCGACTCGCGCCGGTAGACGTTGGCGCGGTGCACCTGGGCGCCGCGCTGGGCCAGGGTCTCGGCGATCAGGCCGCGGCCCCCGGGAGCGGTGACCAGGCCCACGGTGTCCAGCGGCGCCTGCAGTTCGGGCAGGGCCAGCAGGGCTTCAGAGTCGGTGCCGGTGTCCGGGAAGCGCACGTTTTCGATGCCGGCGCGCCGCAGCGCCTTCGCGCTGGCCTCGCCCAGCGCCAGCCAGTGCTGGCCGGGCGCCGCGCAAAGCGGCATCTGCCGCCGCGCGAACTGCACCGCGGCCGGGCTGGTAACAATGACCACCGGGCAGGCCAGCGCCGCCTGCAGGGCCGGCCCGGCAGGCTGCGGGCGCAGCGCCAGCGTGGAGATCGAAAGCGTGCGCGCACCCAGCGCCGTGGCCGCGTGCCGCACCGGCGCGTGGCTGCCCGAGGGGCGCAGCGAGATGACGTACCATTCCGCCAGCGTTGGCGCGGACCGAGCCTTGTCCATGCCGCCAGCTTGGCACAGCCCCCGGGGAAACGGCAGCGCATGACCCTGCTTGATGAACTCAACGCCCACTACGACGCCATGCCGCCGGTGCGCGCCATGCAGGTCCGCGCGGTGCACTTCGACGGCCAGGTGCTGCGGCTGCAGGCGCCGCTGTCGCACAACGTCAACGACAAGGGCTGCGCCTTCGGCGGCAGTTTGGTCAGCCTGATGACCCTGGCCGGCTGGGGCCTGGTGACCCTGAAGCTGCGCGAGGCCGGCATCCGCGCCGAGGTCTACGTGGCCGACAGCCAGGTGCGCTACCTGGCGCCGCTGTATGCCGACCTCGAGGCCAGTGCCCGCCTGGCCGACGACGTCGACTGGAGCGCGGTGCTGCAGGCCTGGCAGGCGCGCGGCCGGGCCCGGGCCGGCATCACCGCCTCGGTGGCCGGCCCGGACGGCGCCGTGGTGGCCGACCTGCAGGGCCGGTTCGCGGCCCTGCGCCCGGCCTGAGACGCGGGGCCGCGGGTGTGCATAATGGCCCCATGACTACGACCTCTCGTTCTTCGCGGATCGGCCTGGTCCTGCTGCTGTCGGTGCTGCTGGCGGCCTGCGCCTCCGGCGGCCAGCGCAGCCCGCGCGACCAGATGCTCTACGACTACGTCAGCGCCGTGCGCTGGAGCGACTTCGACGCCGCGGTGAAGTTCCTGGACCCGGAGCTGCTGGCCCGCGAGCCGATGACCGACCTCGAGCGCGAGCGTTACCGCCAGTTCCAGGTGTCCGGCTACGAAGTGAAGTCGGCCAGCGAGCCGGCCGAAGGCGAATACCAGCAGGTAGTGGAGATCCGGGTGGTGAACCGCCACACCCAGGTCGAAAAGGTGCTGACCGACCGCCAGCGCTGGCGCTGGGACCCGGAAGCCAAGCGCTGGTGGCTGGCCAGCGGCCTGCCCGACCTCGACGCCGCCCGCTGAGCGGTTTGGCCGCCGCGGCCGGGGGCCGCATAATGCCGGCCCCCACGCCGAGCTGAAGCGACGTCCATGGATCGCCTGATCGAATTCTTCCAAGCCAACCTGCTGCTGTCGCTGGCCCTGCTGGGTCTGACGCTGGCCCTGGTGTTCACTGAAGTCGCCCGCCTGTTCCGGGGTTTCAAGGGCATCAGCCCCACGCAGCTGACCCACCTGATCAACCACGAAGACGCGCTGGTGCTGGACATCCGCGGCCAGGGCGACTTCGAGAAGGGCCACATCATCGGCTCCCGGCACCTGCTGCCGAGCCAGGTCGACCCCGAAGGCAAGCTGCTGGCCAAGGCGAAGGAAAAGCCCGTGGTCGTGGTCTGCGCCGCCGGCGTCACCGCCACCGGCGTGGCCTCGCGGCTGGTGAAGGCCGGCTTCAAGCAGGTGAGCGTGCTCGACGGCGGCATCGGCGCCTGGCAGCAGGCGAGCCTGCCGCTGGCCAAGGGCAAGGCCTGAAACCACAGCCCCCGCGGTTTCGCCCGGCCCCGGCCGGCGTGCGATAATCGCCGGTCTTTCAACGTCTTCACTACCGGAGTTTCCCCATGGCCGAGCAGAACAACGGCATCGCCCCCGCCGCCACGAGCGACCAGCAGGCGCAGTTCACGATCCAGCGCATCTACGTCAAGGACGTGTCCTTCGAAGTGCCGAACGCGCCGCAGGTGTTCAGCGAGCCGGGCCAGCCGCAGCTGGAACTCAACCTCAACCAGAAGGTCGCCCGCGTCGCCGACGGCGTCTTCGAAGTCGTGCTGCACGTCACCCTGACCTGCAAGCTGGCCGACAAGACCGTCTACCTGGCCGAAGTGCAGCAGGCCGGCCTGTTCGCCCTGGCCAACTTCGACGAGCGCACCCTGGACATGATGCTCGGCACCTACTGCCCGAACGTGCTGTTCCCGTACGTGCGCCAGAACCTGGGCGAGCTGGTGTCCAACGGTGGTTTCCCGCCGTTCTACCTGCAGCCGATCAACTTCGAGGCGCTGTACGCCGAAGGCCTGCGTCGCCGCGCCGAGCAGGGCCAGGGCGTCCCGGCCCCCGAGGCTGGCAACGCCTGAAGCCGGACGCGCCGATGACCTCGGCCAAGCCGTCGTTCGCCGTGCTCGGGAGTGGTTCCTGGGGCACGGCGCTTGCTTCGCTGATCGCCCGCAACGGGCATCCGACCACGATCTGGGGGCGTGACGCCGCCCAGGTCGGGGCGATCGCCCGCACGCACGAAAACCCGCGCTACCTGCCGGGCATCGCGCTGCCGGAATCGCTGCAGGCCAGCACCGACATCGCCGCCACCGTCGCCGCCGCCGATTTCGTGCTGGTGGTGACGCCCAGCCACGCCTTCACCGAAACCCTGCGCGCGCTGGCGCCGCACCGGCGCAAGCACGCCGGCGTGGCCTGGGCCACCAAGGGTTTCGAGCCTGGCTCCGGGCGTTTCCTGCACGAAGTGGCGGGCGAGGCCCTGGGTCCTGGCGTGCCGCTGGCGGTCGTCACCGGCCCGTCGTTCGCCAAGGAAGTGGCGCAGGGCCTGCCGACCGCGGTCACGGTGCACTCGGACAACGAGGACTTCGCCCAGGACGTCGCCGAATCGCTGCACGGCGCCGCGTTCCGCGCCTACACCGGCAACGACATGCTGGGCGCCGAACTCGGCGGTGCGATGAAGAACGTGCTCGCGGTCGCCACCGGCGTCGCCGACGGCATGTCGCTGGGCCTCAACGCCCGCGCCGGCCTGATCACCCGCGGGCTGAACGAGATGCTTCGCCTGAACGTCGCCATCGGCGGCAGGGCCGAAACGCTGATGGGCCTGGCCGGCCTCGGCGACCTGGTGCTTACCTGCACGGGCGATCTTTCGCGCAACCGCCGCCTGGGCCTGGCCCTGGGCCGCGGCCAGTCAATCGCCGATGCGGTGGCCGCCATCGGCCAGGTCGTCGAGTCGGTGCAGACCGCCGACGAAGTGATGCGCCTGGCCGAACGCCACGGCATCGAACTGCCGATCTCGGCGCTGGTTCGCGAAGTGCTGCACGGCCACATCACGCCGGTCGAAGGCCTGAAGATGCTGCTGGCCCGCGAACAGAAGCCGGAGTTTCCCGAAGGCCTGTTCTAGGCCAAGGGGCCCTGTAGGAGCGGCTTCAGCCGCGAAGTGGTTCTTTGCCAAAGGCAAAGTCAAAAGATTCGCGGCTGAAGCCGCTCCTACAGGGGTGCGTCGTTTAGAAGCTGGCGCGCACGCCCAGCTGGTAGGTTTCGGCGTCATCGTCGAAGGTGACGTCGCCGGTGATGCCCCAGGTCGGGGTCAGTTTCACCAGGCCGCCGACGGTGCCGCTGATGTCACCGTCGAAGTCGTCGCCATCCACGTAGTTCGCCTTCACCAGACCTTCCAGGCGATCGGTGAGGCCGCTGCGCAGGCCGACCGAGGTGCGGTAGCCCTCGCCGTCCGCGGCGCCGAGCGGCGTCCTGACCTCGGCGTCGAGGTAGGCGGCCTCGGCGAACAGCTGGCTGTTTTCACCCATCGGATGGGCGTAACCCAGGCCCAGTTCGCGGCCGTCGAGCTTGAGCGGCGAGTTCTCCACGTCCAGGCGCGTCACGCCGGCCAGGCCGTAGAAATTGGATTCGCCGAATTCGAACGAGCCGCGCACCGCGTGGCCTTCGGCATCACCGTCGGCGTTGACGTAGCTGCCTTCGACCCAGGTGTTGCTGGGCGCTTCCTGTGCCTGCACGGCAAACGGCAGGGCGGCGGCGAGGGAGAGGGCAATCGCGAGGTTCGAACGTTTCATGGGGGGATTCCTTTCTTTGGGGGGATGCCCGTGCTGCATGGGCAGGCACGAGTATTGAGGTCGCGCCCGAACTTGCGGTTAACAGCGGCGCGAACCTGAAGGAACCCGGGGCTGAACGTGTTCAGCTATCGCGACGCGCGGTGAACCAGGCAAACAAAAAGCCCGGCTTTCGCCGGGCGTCTTGTTTCCTGTAGGAGCGCCTTCAGGCGCGAATCTTTTGCCTCTGACTTTGCCTCCGGCAAACAAGTGCTTCGCGGCTGAAGCCGCTCCTACAGGCCTGCATCAGAAGCTCGCGCGCAGACCGACCAGGTAGGTCTCGCCGCCGTCGCCGATCTCGACTTCGCCGACCATGCCCCAGGTCTGGGTGAACTTGTACTGCGCGCCGACGGTGGCGGTGAAGTCGCCGTCGAAATCGTCGCCGTCGACGTAGTTCGCCTTCAGCAGTCCTTCGAAGTTGTCGGAGAACGAACCACGCACGCCGACCGACGCGCGGTAGCCGTCGACGTCGCCGAGGCCGTTGACGTCGGAGTTGAGGTACGCGATCTCGGCGATCAGGTCGGCGTTGTCCGACAGGCCATGGGCGTAACCCAGGCCGATGTCGAAGGAGTCGACGTCGACGTTGGTGTTGTCGATTTCGACGACGTTGTAGCCGCCGAAGCCGTAGAAGTCCGACTCACCGAACTCGAAGGAGCCGCGCACGCCGAAACCGTCGGCGTCGCCGTCGACGTTGATGTAGTCGGCTTCGACATAGGAGTAGCTCAGCTTGTCGTCGGCCTGGGCCGACAGCGGCAGCAGGGCGGCCAGGGACAGGGCAATCAGGGAACGCTTCATTGTTTTTCTTTCCAGTGTTGTGGGGGTACCCGCATGCGGGGTGAGCGGAGTATCCGGTTGCAAACACAACGGCAGATTAATAAAGCCCGTTTTTCGGGCTACCCCTGTCGTCAGTCATGGCCCTCGTTCGCCCCCTGTAGGAGCGCCTTCAGGCGCGAAGTTCCTCTTTGCCGCAGGCACAAGATTCGCGCCTGAATGCGCTCCTACAGGGGGGCGGCACCACGGTAGTCGAGCTGTCGCCAGGCTTCGAAAACGGCGACGGCGACCGCGTTGGACAGGTTGAGGCTGCGCTGGCCGGCACGCATCGGAAGCGTCAGCTGCTGGTCCGCGGGAACGCGCGCAAGCACGTCCGCGGGCAGTCCGCGGGTTTCCGGCCCGAACAGGAAGGCATCGCCTTCGCGGTAAGCGACGCGGTCGAAGCGCCGCGTCGCGCGTGCGCTGAAGGCGAACACGCGCGCATCGCCGATCGCGGCGAGGCAGTCGTCGAGCGAGGCGTGTTTATGCATCCGCGCCCACTCGTGGTAATCGAGGCCGGCGCGGCGAAGCCGGGCATCGTCGAGTTCGAAGCCCAGCGGTTCGACCAGGTGCAGCTGGGCGCCGGTGTTTGCGCAGAGCCGGATCACGTTGCCCGTGTTGGGCGGGATCTCGGGCTGGTAGAGGATGACGTGCAGCATCGCGGCATTATCGCCGCGCCGGTGCCAGGCCGGGGAGGATCAGGAGGCGCAGTTGAGGCGGCGCGTCAGCACGCCGAGGTCGCCGGGCATGCGCACCAGGCCAAGCGGGCCGGCCTGGTGCCCGGCCGGGTCACAGCCCAGTCCGGCGCTCACCACCCGGTCCACCACCTCGCCCAGCCGGGGCGGGGGCAGGCTCATCGCCAACAGGCCGACGGCCAGCAAGGGAAGGGCGTACAGGCCGCGTCGAAGGTGTCTGTCGATGTTCATGGGGCAGGTCCCGAGGCTGACTTCACCAGAGAAAAAGCAGAAACCATGCCAAGGATGAAAGCCTTCGGGATCAGTGGTTTACCGACTGTGTTTGGCGTCCGCGCCTAGCCGCGGACACGGCAGGCGGACAGCGGCTCGGACGCCAGGGCCTGCCAGCGGGCCTCGTCGGTCGGCAGGGCCGGCCGCGGGAAGTCGATGCGGGCCTGGATCGGGCCGTCGCCATCGTCCGTCAGCAGGTTGCTCAGGCCCTGGAACCAGAGCAGGCGCCGGCTTTCGCGGCCGTAGGCGACATCGATATGCGGCGCCAGCAGGCCCCACAGCCCGCCCAGCCGGAGCCGGAAAATCTCGGCCGGCTCGCCCGCGACCTGGCCGCTGCCGCGCCGGCGCAGGGTGAAGGCATAGCTGTCGAGCCGCGAGGGCACGGCGAACTCCAGCGGCACCGCGTCCCCGGCCAGCAAGGGCTGCCACTGCCGCCGGATGAATTCGTCGAAGCCCGCGTCCGCGACCAGGCCCATCTCGCCCTCCAGCGTCGCGCTGCGCTCTTCGCTGCCGGCCGAGGGCTGCACCCAGAGCTCGGCGGCGCGGCTGTCGCGGCGCAGGCCTTCCTGGTAGCCCAGGCGTGCGTCCTGGAAATGGAAGGCCGGCGCCAGCGCCGAATCGGCGTAGTCCACCCGCTTGCGTGCGAAAGCAGTGCCGTCGGCGCAGCGATAGACGACCAGCCGCTGGCGAAGCTGCTGGTCCTGGTGCCGCAGCAGGTGCTGTTCGGTGTAGAGCAGTTCGCCGGTGTCCGGGTCGCTGGCCCGCGCCTCCTGGAAACCCAGCGCCGCCAGCGCCGGCAGTGGCGCCAGCGCGAGGCAGGCGAGCAGCAGGCCGCGGCAGCTCACCATGGCAGCGGTGCGCCGTCGCGGTCGACGAATTCGCCGGCGCCGAGGTCCTGGCGGCGATCAAGCATTTCCAGCAGGTCGTGCACCGACTCGCTGGCCGTCACCGGCGCGCTGTCGCCGCCCATGTCGGTGCGCACCCAGCCGGGACTGGCCGCGAGCACGCCGATACCGAGCGGATTGAGCGCGTGCGCCAGCTGCAGCGTCGCCATGTTCAGCGCGGCCTTGCTGATGGCGTAGCTGGGCGTGCCGAAGCGGCTGGTCAGGGCCATCGCACCGAGGCGGGAGGAAACGTTGAACACGCGCGGCCGGACGCCCCGGGCAAGCAGGGGGGCGAGCGCCTGCGCCAGCATCAGCGGCGCGACCGTGTTCACGCGCAGCGTGTGTTCCAGCACGGCGGCGTCGATGTGGCCGAAACTTTCGCCCGCCGGAAGCACGCCGGCGTTGTTCACCAGCAGGTCGATGGCCTCGTGGCCGGCGGCCACTTCGGCGACGAAGGCGGTGCGCGAGCGTTCGTCAGCGGCGTCCAGCGGCACCACCTGCAGGTTGCCGGGATGGGCGCCGGCCAGCCCGGTCAGCGCGTCGGCGTGGCCCGGCTGGCGGCAGCCCGCGACCACGCGGTCACCGCGCGCCAGCAGCTGGCGCGTGAATTCCAGGCCGAGGCCGCGGTTGGCCCCGGTGACGACGACGGTTCGCGCTCGTTTCACATCCATGGCTCCCACTATGGCCTCCGGCCTAGTGTATGGCCCGTCAAGGCAGGCTAGGATTCCTGACCCCCGGGCCCGCCGCACCGCCGCCCGAACCCTTCTCCACAGGAACCCACGCATGATCCAGACCCGTCAACCGCGCCTGCGCGCGCTCGTGCTCGCCCTTGGCTTCGCCGTGGCCGCGCTTTCGCCGGTGCATGCCAGCGAACCGGCCACCGTCGCCGAAGCCGCCGTGAAGGCCGACATCCCCTTCGAGCAGTTCACCCTGCCCAACGGCCTGCGCGTGGTGGTGCACACCGACCGCAAGGCGCCGGTAGTGGCGGTGAACATCTGGTACCACGTGGGCTCGAAGAACGAGCTGCCGGGCCGCACCGGTTTCGCGCACCTTTTCGAACACCTGATGTTCCAGTCCAGCGAAAACCACGACGGCGAGTTTTTCACGCCCTTCGAACTGGTCGGCGCGACCAACCAGAACGGCACCACCAATTCCGACCGCACCAACTATTTCCAGAACGTGCCGACCACGGCCTTGGACATGGCCCTGTGGATGGAATCGGACCGCATGGGCCACTTCCTCGGCGCGGTCAGCCAGGACGTGCTCGACGAGCAGCGCGGCGTGGTGCAGAACGAAAAGCGCCAGGGCGAAAACCAGCCCTATGGCCAGGTCTTCGAGCGCCTGCTCAAGGCCAGCTATCCCGAGGGCCATCCCTACCGCTGGCCGGTGATCGGCTCGATGAGCGACCTCAACGCCGCCTCGCTCGAGGACGTGCAGCGCTTCTTCAAGTCCTGGTACGGCCCGAACAACGCCGTACTGGTGCTCGCAGGCGACATCGACCTGGCGACGGCGAAGGAAAAGGCCACGCGCTACTTCGGTGACATCCCGGCAGGCCCGACGCTGGCGCAGCCGGCGGTGGACCCGGCGCCGCGCACGAGCTCCACGCGCGACGAGTTCACCGACCGCGTGCCGCAGGCGCGCGTCTACCGCACCTGGAACATCGCCGAGTTCGGCAATGCCGACGTCGAACGCCTGCAGCTGCTGTCACAGGTGCTCGGTGGCTCGCGCGCCTCGCGCCTGGACAAGCGCCTGGTGCACGGCGACAAGATCGCCGACCGGGTTTCGACCTCCGCCTGGGGTTCGCAGCTGGGCGGCATGTTCTTCGTGCAGGCCGACGTGAAGCAGGGCGTGGACCCGGCCGTGGTCGAGAAGGCCATCGAGGAAGAGATGGCGCGTCTGCTCGCCGACGGCCCGACCCCCAGCGAGCTCGAACAGGCCCGCACCCAGTTCAAGGCCGGCTTCATCCGCGGCATCGAACGCATCGGCGGCTTCGGCGGCAAGGCCGACGCCCTGGCCGAATGCGCCGTGTACATGCAGGACCCCGGCTGCTTCCGCGAAGGCATGGCCACCATCGAATCGGCCACCGCCGACGACCTGCGCGCCGCCGGCAAGCGCTGGCTGTCGCGCGGCGACCACACCATCGTGGTGACGCCGGGCGAGCGCGTGGCGACGGTCGAGGAAGAAAGCGCCTCGCACCCGGACATGGCCGCCGTGCCCGCCGCCGATCCGAAGTACAGCACCGTCGAAACCGACGTCGACCGCAGCCAGGGCCCGCCGGTGACCACCGAATTCCCGGACCTGGTGTTCCCGGAACTGCAGCGCGCGACCCTGTCCAACGGCATCGCGCTCGTCCTGGCCGAACGCCCGGGCCTGCCCATCGTGCAGATGAGCCTGCAGCTGCCCGGCGGTTACGTGGCCGACGCCGGCCGCAAGCTCGGCACCGCCAGCTTCACGATGGGCATGCTCGATGAAGGCGCGGGCAGGTTCGACGCGCTGGGCTTCGGCAACGAGGCCGAACGCCTGGGCGCGAACATCAGCGCCAGCGCCGTGCTTGACGGCGGCAGCGCCTACCTGTCGGCGCTGAAGGAAAACCTGGATCCGTCGGTCAAGCTTTTCGCGACGATGCTGCGCACCCCGCGCTTCGACCAGAACGAAATCGAACGCGTGCGCCAGGGCTGGATCTCCACCATCAGGCAGGAAAAGGCGCGGCCGAACTCCTCCGCGCAGCGCCTGCTGCCGCCGCTGCTGTACGGGGAAGGCCATCCCTACGCGATCCCGTTCTCGGGTACCGGTGACGAAGCGTCCATCGCGTCGCTGACCCGCGACGACCTGCTGGCCTACCACCGCGATTTCGTCCGCCCCGAGGGCGCGACGCTGATCGTGGTCGGCGACACCACGCTCGACGAAATCGTGCCGGTGCTCGAAAAGCACCTGGGCAACTGGCGTGGCCAGGGCGAAGCCCCGGCGATGCCGGAGATCGGCCGCGTGGACCTGCCGGCGAAGCCGCGCGTGTTCCTGGTCGACCAGCCGGGCGCCATCCAGGCCAACATCTTCGTGGGCCAGCTGGCGCCGTCGACGATGGACGCGAAGGCGACCGAGTTCGAGATCGCCAACGCGGTGCTGGGCGGCGAGTTCAGCTCGCGGCTCAACATGAACCTGCGCGAGGACAAGCACTGGGCCTACGGCAGCTACAGCTTCGTGCAGACGGCCCGCGGCCAGCGTCCGTGGCTGGCCTATGCCGCGGTGCAGATCGACAAGACCGCCGAGTCGATGGCCGAACTGCAGCGCGAGATCAGCCAGTACGCCAGCGGCGCGGCGCCGGCGAAGCCGGAGGAAGTGGCCAAGATCCAGGCCAGCGAAATCCGCAGCCTGCCCGGTTCGTATGAAACCGCCGGCGCGGTGCTCGGCGCGATCGGCGGCATCGTGCGCTTCGAGCGTCCGGACGACTACGTGGTGCAGCGCCAGCAGAAGATCGAGGCGCTGACCCCGGACGTGGTCAATGCCGCCGCGAAGACGATCCAGCCCGGTTCGCTGACCTGGGTGGTTGTCGGCGACCTGTCGAAGATCGAGGACGGCATCCGCGCCCTCGACCTGGGCCAGGTGCAGGTGATCGACGCCGACGGAAAGCCGGTCGGCGAATAAGCGGCGCGATACATTGCCGGTTCAGCACGGGCGGGGCGACAATCCCGCCCGTGCCTTTTCGGCCCGCGCTACAAAAACCAGGGAGTACCGCATGCGCCATCTCGTGATTTCCGCCGTCCTCGTCGCCGCGCTCGGTGGCTGCACCTGGGTGAAGATGGCGCCGGGCGGCGCCGCGGTGAAGGTGGCCGCGGCCGGCCAGGACCTGTCTTCGTGCGAGAAGCGCGGCGAGGTGTCGGTGTCGGTGCGTGACCGCCTGGGCCCCTACGAGCGCAACGACATCAAGGTGCGCGACGAGCTCGAAACCCTGGCCCGCAACGAGGCCCCGGGGCTTTCCGCCGACACCGTGCAGCCCAAGGGCGAGCCGGACGACGGCGAGCAGCGCTTCGTGGCCTACCGCTGCCGCGGCGCGCTGCCGGCTGACAGCAGCCGCCAGGACCGCCCGGCGGCCGGCGACGGCGCGGCCGAAACCTATCCCATCGAAGACTGAGACAGGCCTCACGTCTTCACATCCGGCCACGCGTTCAGGTTGAGTGGTCGGGGGGAAACGGGTAACTTTGACGGGTTTCCCCAACGCTGGGCATGCCCGCTTATGCTGTTCAAGAACGTCTCCATCGCCGGCCTGGCGCACATCGATGCCCCGCATCGCCTGAGCTCGGCGGACATCAATGCCCAGCTGCAGCCCACCATGGACCGGCTCGGCATCAAGACCGACGTCCTGCAGGACATCGCCGGCATCTTCGCCCGTCGCCTGTGGGACGACGAGGTCCAGGCCTCCGATGCCGCGACCCTGGCCGCCGAAAAGGCCCTGGCGGATGCCGGCATCGACCGCGCGCGCGTCGGCCTGCTGGTCAACACCTCGGTCAGCCGCGACTACCTCGAGCCGTCCACGGCCTCGATCGTCTCGGGCAACCTGGGCCTGGGCGAGAACTGCCAGAACTTCGACGTCGCCAATGCCTGCCTGGCCTTCATCAACGGCATGGACATCGCCAGCCGCATGATCGAGCGCGGCGAAATCGAATACGCCCTGGTCGTCGACGGCGAAACCGCCAACCTCGCCTACAAGAAGACGCTCGAGCGCCTGAGCGGCCCGGACGTGACGGAAGAACAGTTCCGCAACGAGCTGGCCACGCTCACCCTGGGCTGCGGCGCCGCCGCGATGGTGCTCTCGCGCAGCGAACTGACGCCGGACGCGCCGAAGTACAAGGGCGGCGTCACCAAGGCGGCGACGCAGTGGAACACCCTGTGCCGCGGCAACCTCGACCGCATGGTCACCGACACCCGCATGCTGCTGATCGAAGGCCTGAAGCTGGCCACCGCCACCTTCGGCGCCGCCCGCCAGGCGCTGGGCTGGGTCGTCGAGGAGCTCGACGAGTTCGTCATCCACCAGGTGTCGCAGGTGCACACGCAGGCCTTCATCAAGGCCTTCGGCATCGACCCGAAGAAGGTGCTGACCATCTTTGCCGAGCACGGCAACATCGGCCCGGCCTCGGTGCCGATCGTGCTGAGCAAGCTCAAGGAAATGGGCCGCCTGAAGAAGGGCGACCGCGTTGCCCTGCTGGGCATCGGCTCGGGCCTGAACTGCTCGATGGCCGAGGTCGAGTGGTAAACCGCTTCACTCCCTCTCCCGCTTGCGGGAGAGGGTAAGAAGGGGGTCAGGTTCACTTCTGGCGGCAAGTCATCCGGTATCCCGGAACGTGCCACCCGAAGTGAACCTGACCCCTTTCTTGGTTTCTCAGGCCGCCTGCTTGCGCGCCGTCTCCGGCACCACCGCCAGCTCACCAAACAGGTCCTTCGGATCCCGCAGCGCCGGGATCAGCCCGGCTTCGCGGCCCAGGCCCATTTCCTTCGCGCAGTCGCGGACCAGGCGCAGCGCCGAATAATCCTCCAGCGCGAAGCCGACCGAATCGAACAGCGTGACTTCGGCGGTGTTGCGGCGACCTGCGGCCTGCATCGCCAGCACGCGCCACAGTTCGGTGACCGGGGAATCGGCGGGCATCTGCTGCACTTCGCCTTCGATGCGCGACTGCGGTTCGAATTCCACGAACACCGAGGCATTGGCCACGACCTCCGTGGCCAGCTCGGTCTTGCCCGGGCAGTCGCCGCCGACGGCGTTGAGATGCATGCCCGGCTCGATCATTTCCGGGGTCAGGATGTCGGCGTTGGCCTTGTCGGCAGTGACGGTGGTGACGATGTCGGCGCCGCGCACTGCCTGGGCGACGCTGGCGCTGCGCACGACGCGCAGGGCGGGCGCGGCAGCGGCGAGGTTGCGCACCAGCTTGTCGGTCGCCGCCGGGTCGACGTCGAACAGGCGCACCTCTTCGATGCCCAGCAGGTGGTGGAAGGCCAGCGCCTGGAACTCACTCTGGGCGCCATTGCCGATCAGGGCCATCGACTTCGAATCCTTGCGCGCGAGCAGCTTCGCGGCCATCACCGAAGTGGCGGCGGTGCGCAGCGCGGTGGTCAGCGTGAGCTCGCTGATCAGCGTCGGCATGCCGGTATCGACATCGGCCAGCACGCCGAACGCGACCACGGTGGACAGGCCGAGCTTGGTATTGCCCGGGTGCCCGTTCACGTACTTGAAGCTGTATTCCTTCGCGTCCGCGACGGGCATCAGCTCGATCACGCCGCCGGGGGAGTGGGCGGCCGAGCGCGGGCTCTTGTCGAAGTCCTCCCAGCGCCGGAAGTCGGCCTCCAGGTAGTCCACCAGACGCCCGAGCAGGGCCGGCAGGCCGTGGGTCGCGACGATGTGGGTCAGGTCCTGGGTGGTGAGCTGGATCATGGCCATGGGTGGTCTCCTGGAAGGCGTGGATTCGATGGCATCCATTTTCCGCAGCCGCGCGGCAGCACGAAACGGCAAAAGTGCTATGGTTTCGTCAGATTCCTGCCAAATAAGCAGCCAAACCTGACGGAATGACACCATGGACGATCTCGACCGCCGCCTGATCGCCAAACTGCGCCACGACGCCCGCGCCCCGGTGGCCGACCTGGCCAAGGCCCTGGGCGTGGCCCGGGGCACGGTCACCAACCGCATGACGCGGATGGAACGCGAGGGCGTCATCACCGGCTACACCGTGCGCCTGCGGCCCGACTCCGCGCCCGACGACATCTGCGCCTGGACTTCGCTGGCTGTCGAAGGCAACCAGCACCACGTCATCCGCGCCCTGCTGGGCGAACCCGGCGTCGCGGCGCTGCACGACACCAACGGCCGCTGGGACCTGCTGGCGGAACTGCGCGTGGGCAGCCTCGCGGAACTCTCGACCGTGCTCGAACGCATCCGCGGCATCGAGGGCATCAGCGCCAGTGAAACGAGCGTGCACTTGCAGACTCTCCGAGGATCCTCCGCATGAAGGCTGGCCTCTTGCCAACTGGCTGCCAGGTCCATGACAGGACGTCCGGGAATGTCCAGTGCGCGCGGTCCCTCAACGACGAAGAATGTTTGTTGCTTGATGACTACCTCGCAAGGCAGCCAGACGCCTGGTTGCGCGTATTCAAGAAGGTCGACAGCAGCTGGGACTTTGACCTGGGTTTTCTGGCCCGCTTGCCTTCGCTCAGGCATTTGGACATTGATGCCGATGCAGGTGATCTCAACGACCTGTCCCCCCTTGGGCTTGTCACGGACAGGCTCCGCAGCCTGTCCCTGGACACGGTCAGCGCCTTCAGCGACAAGAAACTCGACAGAGTCAAGGACAACGTGCAGGTCCTGGGCAGGTTCGGGCAGCTCGAGAAACTGCAAGTCTGTGGACAGATCCGCGACCTTGGCTTCCTTTCTTCCGTCAAACGAATCCGTACCCTGTCGTTGTGGCGCACCAAGCTCAAGTCCCTGGAAGGAATCCAGGCCGCTGCGAATCTGGAAACGCTGACGATCAACTGGAACGGATCCTTGTCCCTTGAACCCATCGGCCAGCTACAGGCGCTGAAGGCAATGGAATTCTCGGACTCGAGGAATCTTCGCGGCATCGAGCATGCCGGAACGATCGCGTCCCTCCAAAGAGCATGGTTCCTATCGTGCGGGAAGGAGTTCAGGGTGTTCGACCCGACGCATCTTGCCAACCTGCGCGTTGCGGTCATGCATTCGTCCACTGGACCAGGGAACATCGAGACGCTCTCCAGAGCCCCGAATCTCAGGTGCCTGGTACTCAGTAATACGCCCGAAAAGCTGACCTACGCTGATTTCGAACCTCTGTTCAATCACTCGACGCTCCGTGAGGTCAGGGCGGACAACGTCGAGAGCGGCGTGCTGGATGCACTCTCCAGGGACCAGGGGTGGAAGGTAAGTCCCTATCCGAATTTCCCAGCGGACGAATACCTGGCGAACTGAGCGGCATGCGGGTGCGAACTCCCCCGCCTGGTCAGGGCGGCTTCACGGGACGCAGGTGGCGGGCGAAGAAGTCGCCGGCCACCTGCGCCACCCGGCCGAGCGTGCCTGGCTCTTCGAACAGATGCGTGGCGCCGGGCACCACCTGGAGTTCGACATCTCCGGGAATGGCCGCGGCCGCGCGCCGGTTGAGCTCCAGTACCTCATCATCGTGCCCGCCGACGATGAGCATCGTTGGCGTGCGTACGCGGGACAGCCACTGCGGACCAACCAGGTCGGGGCGTCCGCCCCGCGAGACGACCGCGGCGATGCCCGAAGGATCCGCCGCCGCCGCGAGCAAAGCGGCCGCGGCCCCGGTGCTGGCGCCGAACAGTCCGAGCCTGAGCGGCGCCAACGCCGGCTGCGTCGCGGCCCAGTCCAGAGCCTCGCGCAGCCGCGCGGAGAGCAGCACGATGTCGAAGCGAGCCGCAGGCCGTTGGTTCTCCCGCGGCGTGAGCAGGTCGAACAGCAAGGTGCCGAAGCCGCGTTGGTTGAGGGACTGGGCCACGGCCTGGTTACGCGGGCTGAGGCGACTGCTGCCGCTGCCGTGCGCAAAGACCACCAGGCCGCTGGCGCGGGCTGGCAGCGTCAGGTCGGCGTCGTGCCAGTGCGACCCCAAGGGAATGCGCAGCGTGCGGGCTGGCGTGGTTGGACCTTCGCCCGGCGTTTCCCGGTCGCGATCTGCCAGGGCAGCAACAACGTCCTGGTCATCGACCTGGCTGAAGTCACGGTAGTACATGCCCACCGCACCGAAGGGGGCGGCGTTGCGAGGCAGATCGTTTCGTCCGCCAGGGGCCGGGCCAGCGCCAGGGCTTCACGTGAGGCCACGGGGAGGGCGCAGACCAGCCGCGCCGGCTCCTGGCGTCGGACAGCCCGCAGTGCCGAGGCCATCGTGGCGCCCGTCGCCGCGCCATCGTCCACCACCACCACGGTACGTCCGGCCATGCGGATGGGCGGCGCATGCCCCCGGTAGCGGGCACGGCGGGCTTTCATTTCGGCCAGCAGGCGTGCTGCCTCGGACTGCACGTAGTCGTCATCGACCCCGAGCCAGCCAGCGCTTTCGTTGAGCACGATGGTGCCGTGTTCGTCTACCGCGCCGATCGCGAATTCAGGGTTGCCTGGCGCGCCGATCTTCTTGACCAGGATGATGTCGAGATCCGCTCCAAGCTCGTCAGCGAGTGCGCGCGCCATCGGCACCGCGCCCCGGGGGATGCCGAGCACCAGCGGCCGCTCGCCGCGAAGCCCGGCCAATGCCCGGGCCAGCCTGCCGGCGGCTTCGGCGCGATCCTGGAACGGAAGCTCGATCATTGCCATGTCTCCCAGCCCGATACCCGGTGCCCGCAGGTCGAACCTAAACCTCCGGCCGGGCCCCGCATTGACCTGCGTCAATCGTGGTCATCGCGGCTTCGCCCGGCCTTCACGACCCCGGGCCCGCGCCTTGCGCCGGGCCGCTCAAGCCCCCATGTAGGGACTCTAGCCCTGCAGGCAACGCCATGATCCCCCTGTCGATCCTCGACCTTGCCCCCGTCACCGTTGGCAGCTCGCCGGCGCAGACCTTCGCCAACGCGCTCGACCTTGCGCGTGCCGGCGAACGGGCCGGTTACCGGCGCTACTGGCTGGCCGAGCACCACAACATGCCGGGCATCGCCAGCGCGGCGACGGCGGTGCTGATCGGGCACGTGGCCGGCGGCACGCAGAGCATCCGCGTCGGCGCGGGCGGCATCATGCTGCCCAACCATTCGCCGCTGCAGGCCGCCGAGGCCTTCGGCACATTGGGGACGCTGTTCCCGGGCCGCATCGACCTGGGCCTGGGCCGTGCGCCCGGCACCGACCAGGCGGCGGCGAAGGCGCTGCGGCGTTATTACGACAACGCCGAAGAGTTCCCGCGCGACGTCGTCGAGCTGCTGCGCTACTTCGAGCCCGTGCAGCCCGGCCAGGCCGTGCAGTCCGTGCCGGGGCCGGGCGTGGACATCGAGGCCTGGATCCTGGGCTCCAGTCTCTTTGGCGCGCGCCTCGCGGCAGCGCTGGGCCTTCCGTATGCCTTCGCCTCGCACTTCGCGCCCGATGCGCTCGACCAGGCGCTGGCGGTTTACCACCGCGAGTTCCGGCCCTCGTCGCGCCTGCAGAAACCGCACGTCATGTTGGCGCTCAACGTCGTCGCCGCCGACACCGACGACGAGGCGGCGCGGATGTTCACGACCCAGCAGCAGGCCTTCGTGAACCTGCGCCGTGGCCGGCCCGGCCTGGTGCCGCCACCGCTGGAGAGCGGCGCGGCCATCGACGAGTACTGCTCGCCGGCGGAAAAGCACATGATCGAAAGCACCCTGGCCTGCCGGGCGATCGGCTCGCCGGCCACCGTGCGCGCCCGCATGCAGGACTTCGTCGAGCGCCACCGGCCGGACGAGCTCATCCTCACCGCCAACATCTTCGACCACGCCGCGCGCGTGCGTTCGTTCGAACTCACCATGGACGCCTGGACCCGATGAGTACGCCAAAACTGTTCGAGTCCCTGGCGGTCGGCGGACTGGAGCTGGCCAACCGCATCGTCATCGCGCCGATGTGCCAGTATTCGGCGGTGGACGGCTGCATGACCGACTGGCATCTGATCCACCTGGGCCAGCTGGCGCTTTCCGGCGCAGGTCTGCTGACCATCGAAGCCACGGCGGTGGTGCCCGAAGGGCGAATCTCGTATGCCGATGTCGGGCTGTGGGACGACGCCACGGAAGCCGCGATGGCGAAGGTGCTCGAAGGCGTGCGCCGCTGGTCGAAGATGCCCATCGCCATCCAGCTCGCGCATGCCGGGCGCAAGGCCTCCACCGACTTGCCCTGGCACGGTGGCGCGCAAATCGCGCCGGATCAGGACAAGGGCTGGCAGACGGTCGCTCCTTCGGCTGAGCCGTTCCGCGACGGCGACAGCGTGCCGCAGGCGATGACCCACGACGACATGCGCGAGGTGCGCGATGCCTTCGCCGCCGCCGCGCGCCGCTCGGCGCGACTGGGCATCGACGCCGTGCAGATCCACGCCGCGCACGGCTACCTGCTGCACCAGTTCCTGTCGCCGCTGTCGAACCGGCGCGACGACGAATACGGCGGTTCGCTGGAGAACCGCATGCGCTTCCCGCTGGAAGTCTTCGACGCGGTGCGCGCGGCATTCCCGGCCGGGCGCCCGGTCAGCGTGCGTGTGTCCGGGACCGATTGGGTGCCGGGCGGCTGGGCTATCGACGACACCGTCGCTTTCGCGGTGGAACTCGAGAAGCGCGGCTGCAGCGTGATCCACGTTTCAAGCGGCGGCCTGCACCCGTCGCAGCAGATCCCGGTCGGGCCGGGTTACCAGGTGCCGCTGGCCCGCGCCGTGAAACAGGCCGTGGACATTCCGGTCGTGGCTGTGGGCCTGATCACCGATTTCGAGCACGCCGAGGCCATCGTCGCCACGGGCGATGCCGACCTGGTCGCGCTGGCCCGCGGCATGCTCTACGACCCGCGCTGGCCCTGGCATGCTGCGGCCCACCTGGGCGCCACCGTGAGCGCACCGCCGCAGTACCTGCGCTCCCAGCCGCGCCAGCTCAAGGACCTGCTGGTCGGGTAGCAGGAACGGGGTCAGGTTCACTTATCGGCTGACGTTTGTCCGGCTGACTCAGGATCCTCACCGATAAGTGAACCTGACCCCGTTCTTGTGGTGTCGCTTTCGATGCGGCCGTCGGCCAGCATGATGGTGCGGTCGCACTGCTCCGACAGCCGCGGGTCGTGGGTCACCAGCAGTACGGCGCAGCCGAACTCGTGGTTGAACTTGCGGAACAGTTCGAACACTTCGGCGGCCGACTTGCTGTCGAGGTTGCCCGTTGGTTCGTCGGCGAGCAGCAGGGCCGGGCGCGTCACCAGCGCACGGGCCACGGCGACGCGCTGCTGCTGGCCGCCCGAGAGCTGGTCGGGGCGGCGGTGTTCCAGCCCGGCCAGGCCCACGTCGGCCAGCAGTCCGCGACCGCGTTCCAGCTGGTCGGCCGTGGGTTTGCCAGTCGCAACGATCAGCGGCATCAGCACGTTCTCCAGTGCGGTGAAGGCCTGGATGAGGTGGTGAAACTGGAACACGAAGCCGATCGAGTTGCGGCGCAGCGCCGTGCGCCCGTCGTCGTCCATGCCCGTGGTCGGCTCTCCCAGCAGGAACAGTTCGCCGCCGGTCGGGCGGTCGAGCAGGCCGACCAGGTTGAGCAGCGTGCTCTTGCCCGAACCCGACGCGCCCACCAGCGCGGCGAAGTCGCTGCGCTGCAGGCGCAGGTCGAGGCCGTGCAGCACTTCGACCTCGGTGGGTTTGCCGACGTTGTAGCTCTTGCGAAGGCCCTGCAGCCGCAGCACTTCCTGGCCGGCGTCATGCTCAGACATGGCGGATCGCCTCCACCGGGTCCAGCCGGGACGCGCGCCGCGCCGGCACGGCCGCGGCGACGATGCCGGTCACCGTGGCCAGCAGCGCGGCGAAGACCGGCAGCCACGGGTCCACGGGAATGAAAAACAGCTTCGGTCCGAAGGTATTGAACGCGCCGACCAGTCCATAGCCGGCCAGCGCACCAACCACCGATCCGGCCAGCCCGAACAGCCCGCCCTGGACCAGGAACACCCGCAGCATCTGCGCCCGCGTGGTGCCCATCGCGCGCAGGATGCCGATCTCGCGCGTGCGCTGGACCACACTCACCGACAGCACGCTGGCGATGCCCAGCGCCACGCTGAGCGCCACGAACACGCTGATCATCTGCGTGGACAAACTCTGCGAGCGCAGCGCGTTCATCAGCTGGGCATTGGTTTCCATCCAGCTTTCGGCCTTCACGCCGGTGAGCCGCGCGATGCGGCCGGCCACGGCTTCGGCGGCGAAGATGTCGTCCACGGTCACGTCGATCACCGTGGCCGCGCCGGGCAGGTCCAGCAGCGACTGCGCCTGCTTCATGTCCATATAGACGTAGCGGGCGTCGAGTTCGCGCACGCCCAGCTCGAAGATGCCGGCCACGTTGACCACGGTGTCCCGGCCCTGGCCGCCGTCCAGGCGCAGCTTGTCGCCGACGCCCAGGCCCAGGTCGGTGGCCAGCTGGCTGCCGATGACGGTATCGCCGGCGCCGATCCGGAACCGGCCGGCGACGATGTCCTCGCTGATCGGGATGATGCGCTGGTAGCGCTCGGCGTCGATGCCGACCAGCGCCACCGACTCGATCGCCTCGCCCCGGCGCGCGAAGGCCGGGCCGGAAATCACCGGCGATGCCGCCGTGACCGGCCCCAGCGCGTCGAGCACCCCCAGCACCTGCTGCCAGTTGTTGATCGAGCGCAGGCGCTGGGCGCGGCGCGTTTCAAGCACCAGCTGGGCGCTGCCTGCCGGCGCCGGCAGCACGATGTTCTTTTCCTCCGTGGGCACGATGCGGATGTGCGCCTGCGTGCCGAGCGTTCGTTCGATGATGTTTTCCTGCAGGCCGGTTATCAGCGCGGTCAGGAACACGATGACCGCCACGCCGACGGCGATGCCGACCAGGATGAGCGTGCTCTGCGACTTGCCCTCGCGCAGGAAGCGGGTGGCGATGGTCCATTCGGCCCACATCGGCGTCAGTCGAGCCTGGCCGGCAGTTCTTTGCGGGTGGCCGGGTCGTTGGCGTCGGCCGGGATGCCGGCCGCGCTCACGCGCACACGACTGCCGTCTTCGATGTCGGCGCCGGCGTCGGCCAGCACCTGGTCGCCGTCGCGCAGGCCGGCGGTGATTTCGGTCAGCGCCATGCCGCGCAGGCCCAGTCCGACCGTTTGCCGGCTGGCGCGGCCGTCGGCCACGCGCCAGACCTGCGCGCTGCTGCCGTCGATCGCGGCCAGGGCATCGTTGGGAACCACCAAGGCACTGTCGCGCCGGCCGGTCTCCACGTTCACCGACACCGTCATGTCCTGGCGCAGGAAGTCGGGCACCGGCGACACCGACAGGCGGATGTCCACCGAACCGCGCTGGGCGTCGACGCTGGGCGCGATGAAAGTGACCGTCGCCGGGAAGGGGCGGTCGGGGAAGGCGTCGGCGACGCACATCGCCGGCTGGCCCAGGGCCAGCACCTGCAGGTTCTTCTCGTCCACCGGCACCAGCAGCTCGGTGTCGCCGGCGCGGGCAATCTCGAACAGCACGCGGCCGGGCTGCACCAGGTCGCCGGGCTCGGCGTTGCGGGTAAGCACGGTGCCGGCGACTTCAGCGCGGATCGTGGTCTTGGCCAGCTGGGCGCGCGCGGTTTCAAGGCGGGCCATGGCAGCGGCTTCGGCGGTGCCGCCTCCGGCCTGTTCGTTGGCCCGCAGGCGGGCCTGCTCGGCGGCGCTGCGGGCGGCGGTTTCGGCCTGCAGGGCCTGTTCCAGGGCTTCGCGGGCGATCAGCTGGCGTTCGAACAGGTCGCGGCGGCGCGCGGCTTCGCGGCTGGCCTGCTGCAGGCGGGCTTCGGCCTCGCGCAGGGCGGCCTCGGCCTGGGGGCGGGTGGAGCGGCGCAGCTGGGCCAGCGCGGCTTCCGCCTCGGCCGCCGCGGCCTCCAGGTCGTCGGCGCGCAGCACGGCCAGCACGTCGCCGGGCTGCACGGCATCGCCTTCCCGTACGCGCCGCTCCAGCACCACGCCGGTCACCGGGCTTCCGACCTGCGCGCGCGAGACGGCCACGACGCGCCCGGTCGCGACCACCGTCTGCACCAGCGGCCGCGCCGTCACCGGGTAGGCCTCGAGCTCGGGGCCGCGCAGCTTGCCCAGAAGCAGCCAGCCGGCCGCGCAGGCGATCACGATCACCGGGACGGCGAGGCGCGGGCGGAAGGTCATGCACAGGCTCCGGGGCAGGGCGTACCTGACCACAATACCCAAGCAGCCGTGATGGCGGTGGGGACAGGTGCAATTTCCGCCTGATGTATTGGCCCGGCCTGGCCAAACGACAGGCGGAAATTGCACCTGTCCCCGTTACTGGCAGCGGTCCACCCGGTAGTCGATGGGTTTGTAGCGGAAGTTGTTCGACTGGCCGGCCGAGCAGGCGGTCATCGCGACCACCAGCGGCATCAGCGCGCGCAGGCGGATGTGGTCGCCGGGCTTGCTCAGCGGCGGCTTCACCGTGACCGCGCCCGTGTCAGCGTCGAAGTGCACGTGCATGAACACGTTGAAGGCGATCGGGATGCGGTCGGTGCCGATGCCGTGCGGCGCCAGCGCGGCGGCCAGGTTGCCTTCGCAGCCCGGGCGGTTCTCGGTTTCGCCGTAGATGATCCGGAAGGTGTCCTTCGAGCACGGCGTCAGCGTGAAGTCGTGCCGGCCGCAGCTGTCCTCGACGATCTCGAACATGGGCCGGCTGCGGTTCGAATACAGCAGGTCGCCCGTGCTCAGCCAGAGTCTGGCGGCGTAGTCGATCGAGCGTCCGGACGAGAGGTATTCGTCCAGGTCGTCGGCGTTGAAGGCCACCAGGTCGCTGACCTGCTGGCCCTCGGGATCGATGATCACCAGCTCGTCGCCGGCGGCCAGGGTCTCGGCGCGGGCCGAGCAGGGCGGAATGCGTTGGTTTGGCGTCATCGCGGCTTGCTCGCGTGGAAGGGGCAGCGCCAGCCCGGTTCGACGGCGCGGCCGCTGTACTGGCGCGTTTCCGGCGCGGTGCCGAAGTCGGCCAGGTTGGGGTTGATCGAGCCCTGCAGGGCCATGTCGCGTTCGCGGGTGGCGGCCTGCATCTTGGCGTAACGGCCGTCCGCACGCAGCCGGTCGAACTGGCGGTGGGAGTTGAACACCAGCGCCGGGAAGGGCAGGCGCCGGGCGATGCGGGAGGCGCCGGCGTGCAGGCCGATCACGAAAAACGGATGCCCGCCCAGGCTCAGGCTGAACCGGGGGTCGTCCGGATCCTGCGACACCTCGCTGGCCCAGCGCGAACCCCGCCGCACGTCCAGCAGGTGCAGGCGCTGCAGCTGCGACCACAGCAGCGCTTCGAAGCGCGCCTCGTCGGTCTCGCCGGGGCCGTCGAACACCGCGACCAGCGAGTGCACCGTGGTGTCATCGGGGTCGTCGTGTTCGCGGCGCCTTGCGAAACGCACGATGCGGTCGAGCAGCGGGCCGTCGTTGGTGCGAGATCCCAGCGGCCCGAAGGCGTGCACTTCCAGCGCGTCGCGCGCCAGCGCGGCCTTGGCGCCGACGCAGGGGAAGTCGGCGGCCTCGACGTGCTCGCGAAACCGCGAGACGCGGGACTCGGCCGCGGTGTCGGCGTCGGCCGGCGGGTGCCGGAAGCTTCCGGGGGGCGTGCGCATGGCGGCAGGGCCTCGGTTCGGGTTCAAACACACCGTAGCGGGGCGCCCATGTCCGGGGTTTAAACCTGCAAAACGCAGCCAGCACCCTGCATTCTGCAGCGCCGGCGGCCCGCGGGCGCCGGCCCTCGCGTAGAATCCCGGCCATGGAAAACCAGACCCAAAGCGCCGAACAGGCGCGCCTGCTGGCCAAGGGCCCGTTCCCGGACTACCCCTTCGCGCCCAAGTCCTTCGTGCACCCCAACGGCCTGACCCAGAGCTATCTCGACGAGGGCCAGGGCGAGGTGGTGCTGATGCTGCACGGCAACCCGTCGTGGTCCTACTACTGGCGCAAGCTGGTGCTGGGCCTGCGCGACCGCTACCGCTGCATCGTGCCCGATCACATGGGCATGGGCCTGTCGGACAAGCCGGGCGATGCTGCCTACACCTACACGCTGCGCAGCCGCATCCAGGACCTGGACCGCCTGCTCGAGCACGCCGGCGTCACCGGCGACGTCACCCTGGCCGTGCACGACTGGGGCGGCATGATCGGCTTCGGCTGGGCGCTCAAGCACAGCGAGCGCATCAGGCGCCTGGTAATCCTCAACACCGCCGCCTTCCCGCTGCCGCCGGCCAAGCCGCTGCCCTGGCAGCTCAACCTGGGCCGCAACTGGCGCGTGGGCGAATGGCTGATCCGCGGCGCCAACGCCTTCGCGGGCGGCGCCGCCAGCCAGGGCGTGGAAAAGCCGCTGGCTCCGGACGTCAAGCGCGCGCTGCTGGCGCCTTACGACAACTGGCAGTCGCGCATCTCTACGGTGCGTTTCGTGCAGGACATCCCGCTGCAGCCCGGCGACCGCGCCTGGGACCTGGTCGAAGACGCCGGCAAGCGCCTGCCAACCTACGCCAACCGCCCGGCCTTCATCGGCTGGGGCCTGCGCGATTTCGTGTTCGACCAGCACTTCCTGAAGGGCTTCACCCAGGCGCTGCCCCAGGCCGAGGTGCACGCCTTCGAAGACGCCGGCCACTACGTGCTTGAAGACAAGGCCGACATCCTCGTCCCCGCCATCCGCCAGTTCCTCGACCGCCACTGAAAATGGGGTCAGAGAACATTAACGATTGAAACGGGGAATTGAAGCGCTAATGTTCTCTGACCCCATTGTTTGCAACATCGCCGGGGCCTTGCCGAGGTTGGCGGCGCAGGCGCCGGATCGGGTGGCGATGCGTTGCCCGGGGCGGCGTGGGGCGGATGGGCTGGCGCGTTACGACGTCGTGCTCAGCTACGGCGAACTCGACCGGCGATCGGATGCCATCGCGGCGGGCCTGTCGAAGCAGGGCATCGCGCGCGGCAGCCGGGTGGTGGTGATGGTGCGGCCGTCGCCGGAGTTCTTCCTGCTGATGTTCGCGCTGTTCAAGGCCGGCGCGGTGCCGGTGCTGGTGGACCCGGGCATCAACAAGCGGGCGCTGCGCCAGTGCCTGGGTGAAGCTGAGCCGCAGGCCTTCATCGGCATTCCGCTGGCGGTGCTGGCGCGCAGGCTGCTGCGCTGGGCGCCGGGCGCAAGCACGGTAGTGACGGTGGGGCGGCGCTGGTTCTGGGGCGGGCCCACGCTGGCGGCGATCGAAGCCGCAGGCGCCGGGGCCGGGCCGCAGCTGGCCGGCACTGCGCCTGACGACGTTGCCGCCATCCTGTTCACCTCCGGCTCGACCGGCGTGCCCAAGGGCGTGGTGTATCGCCACCGCCACTTCGTCGCCCAGGTCGACATGCTGCGCGACGCCTTCGGCATCACGCCCGGCGGCGTCGACCTGCCGACCTTCCCGCCGTTCGCGCTGTTCGACCCGGCCCTGGGCATGGCCTCGGTGATCCCGGACATGGACCCGACCCGGCCGGCGAAAGCCGACCCGCGCAAGCTGCACGCGGCGATCGAAAAGTTCGGCATCGACCAGCTGTTCGGCTCGCCGGCGCTGATGCGCGTGCTGGCGGAGCACGGCCAGCCGCTGCCAACGCTGCGTCGCGTCACCTCCGCCGGTGCGCCGGTGCCTGCCGACGTCGTCGCCAAGATGCGCGAACTGCTGCCCGCCGATGCCCGCTTCTGGACGCCCTACGGCGCCACCGAATGCCTGCCCGTCGCCGTCATCGAAGGCCGCGAGCTGCAGGCCACCCGAGAAGCCACCGAGCAGGGCGCCGGCACCTGCGTCGGCCTGCCGGTGCCGCCGAACCAGGTGCGCATAATCGCCATCACCGACGAGGCGATCCCCGACTGGTCGCAGGTGCAGGAACTGGGTGCGGAGATGATCGGCGAGATCACCGTCGCCGGCCCCACCGCCACCGACGAATATTTCCGCCGCCCCGAAGCCACCGCCCTGGCCAAGATCCGCGAAAGCCTGCCCGACGGCAGCGAGCGCATCGTGCACCGCATGGGCGACCTGGGCCGCTTCGACGCCGAAGGCCGCCTCTGGTTCTGCGGCCGCAAGTCGCACCGCGTCCGCACGCCGGAAGGCAACCTCTACACCGAGCAGGTCGAGCCGGTGTTCAACACGCATCCCGAGGTCGCGCGCACCGCCCTGGTCGGCGTCGGCGAAGCCGGCCTGCAGCAGGCCGTGCTGTGCGTGGAAATGGCCCCGCACCTGCCGCAGTACGAACACGAACGCGTGCTCGACGAACTGCGCCACCTGGCCAACGGATTCGTGCACACCGCGCGCATCCAACATTTCCTGATCCACGACGGCTTCCCCGTGGACATCCGCCACAACGCCAAGATCGGCCGCGAAACCCTGGCCGCCTGGGCCGCGAAGGAAATGAAGTGGCGCCGATGAAACTACTGGTGACCGGCGGCGCCGGCTTCCTCGGCCAGGCCCTGTGCCGCGCGCTGCAGGCCGAAGGGCATGAGGTCACCAGCTTCCAGCGCAGCCATTCGCCCGCGCTCGAAGCCATGGGCGTGCGCCAGGTGCGCGGCGACCTGGCCGACGCGGCCGCCGTGCAGGCGGCGCTCGACGGCCAGCAGGGCGTTTTCCACAATGCCGCCAAGGCCGGCGCCTGGGGCAGCGAGGCGAGTTATTTCGCCGCCAACGTCACCGGCACCCGCAACGTGCTGGCGGCGATGCGTGTGCACGGCATCGGCCGGCTCGTGTACACGTCCACGCCCAGCGTCACCCACAGCGGCCGCACCGCCGTCGAAGGCGGAAATGAAGCCGGCACGCCCTATGGCGAAAAGTTCAAAGCGCCGTACCCGGCCACCAAGCTGATCGCGGAACGCGAGGTGCTTGCCGCCAACGACGCCACCCTGGCGACCGTCGCGCTGCGCCCCCGCCTGATCTGGGGCCCCGGCGACACCCAGCTGCTGCCGCGGCTGGTCGAGCGCGCGAAAGCCGGGCGCCTGCGTTTCATCGGCGGTGGCCACAACCGCATGGACACCACCTACATCGACAACGCCGCGCAGGCGCATGTGCTGGCCTTCAACGCGCTCGCCCCGGGCGCGGCCTGCGCCGGCAAGGCGTACTTCATTTCCAACGGCGAACCACGCGAAGTGCGACGCATCGTCAACGACCTGCTCGCGGCCGCCGGCCAGCCGCCGGTCGACAAGAGCCTGCCCTATGGCCTGGCCTATGCCGCCGGCGCAGTGCTCGAACGGGCCTGGCCCTTGCTGGGTTTGAAAGGCGAGCCGCCGATGACGCGGTTCCTCGCCGAGCAGCTGTCGACGCCGCATTGGTACGACATCTCCGCCGCCGCGCGCGACTTCGGCTATGTGCCCCGCGTGTCGACGGACGAGGGCCTGCGGCGCCTGGCCCGGTGGTGGAACGCGCAGGCTTAACGGGTCGCTCAGCTTGTTGGCGCAGAGTCAGGTAGGCGGGGCTAGCTTCGTCCCTGCCCGATCTCACCGGGTCCAACAACAACAAGGAGAGCAAACATGCTCCATTACGCGCTGATCTTCCTCATCATCGCCATCATCGCCGCCGTGCTGGGCTTTAGTGGCATCGCCGGTGCCGCGTCGTCGATCGCCTGGATCCTGTTCGTCGTTTTCCTGATCCTGGCCATCGTGTCCTTCCTCAAGAAGAAGACGTGACCCGGGAGGCTGGCGCCGCGTCCGGGCGCCAGCCCGCTAGAATGCCGGCATGACGGACCATGCCGCTTCCCCCCTCGACGCCCTCAAGCCCCTGGCCGGCCGCGCGCTGGAACAGGCCTTGAACCGGCTCGTTGAACTGGACCCCGACACCGCCGAAGCCCTGCGTGGCCTCGGCGGTCGTCGTATCGGCCTGGCGCTCGAAGCGCCGCCCATCGCCCTGGAGCTTGCCGTCGCCGACGGCCGGCTGGTGGTGGGGCCACCGAAGGATGAGCCCGATCTCGGCGTTCGCGCCACGATCTCCGGCGTGCTTTCGCAGCTGCCTTTCCTGCGCCCGCCCGGCGCCCCGCCGGTCGGCAAGGTGCGCATCAACGGCGACGCCGAACTGGCCCGGCAGCTGCAGAAGCTCGCCCAGCGTTTCGACCCCGACTGGGACAAGCCCTTCGCCCAGGCCCTGGGCCCCGTGTTCGGGCCGCAGGCCGCGCGTGTCCTGCGCGAAGCCCTGGCCGGCGGCCTGAAGTTCGCAAAAGGCTTCTCCCGCGACGCCGTCGACTACCTCACCGAAGAACGCCGCGACCTCGTCGGCAAGGCCGAACTGGCTGCCTTCCACGACGACGTCGACGAACTGCGCGACCAGGTTGAACGCCTGGCCGCGCGCCTGGCCCGCCTCGCGCCGGAGGCAGGCAAATGAGCCCGCTGCGCAGCGCACGTGGCAGCCTGCGCGCCCTGGGCATCGTGCGCGTGCTGCTGCGCCATCGCCTGGATTCGCTGCTCGAAGACACCGCGGTCGGCGGCTGGCTCTGGCTGCTGAAGCCGATCACCCGTCGCGCCAGCGCCACCGACCTGCCGCGCGGCCAGCGCCTGCGCCTGGCCCTGCAGGAACTGGGCCCGATCTTCGTCAAGTTCGGCCAGGTGCTGTCCACCCGCCGCGACCTGCTGCCGCCGGACATGGCCGAAGAGCTGTCGCTGCTGCAGGACCGCGTCGCGCCCTTCCCGGCCGAACTGGCGCGCGAGCGCATCGAAGCCGGCCTGGGCAAGCCGATCGACACCCTGTACGCCGAATTCGAAAACACCCCGCTGGCCTCGGCTTCGATCGCCCAGGTGCACGCCGCGCGCCTGCACGACGGCCGCGAGGTGGTGGTGAAGGTGCTGCGCCCCGGCATCCGCCAGCGCATCCGCGACGACATCGCCCTGCTGCGCACCCTGGCGGCGCTGGCCGACCGGCACCATCCCGCGGCCGAGAAAATCCGGCCGCAGGAAGTGGTCAGCGAAATCGAATCCACGCTCTACGCCGAACTCGACCTGCAGCGCGAAGGCGCCAACGCCAGCCTGATGCGCCGCACCTGGGCCGGCAGCGACGAGCTGTACGTGCCCGAGGTGTTCTGGAGCCACAGCAGCGAAAGCGTGCTCACGATGGAGCGCGTGCGCGGTATCCCCTCCGACGACGTCGAGTCGCTGGACGCCGCCGGCATCGACCGCAAGGCGCTGGCGGCGCGCGGCGTGCGCGTGTTCTACACGCAGGTGTTCCGCGACAACTTCTTCCACGCCGATGCCCACGCCGGCAACATCTGGGTCGACCTTGATCCGGCGCGCAAGGACAACCCGCGCTACATCGCCATCGACTTCGGCATCGTCGGCCAGCTGACGCGCCGCGACCAGTACTACCTGGCCGAAAACTTCATGGCGATCTTCCAGCGCGACTACCGCCGCATCGCCGAACTGCACGTCGAAGCCGGCTGGATGCCGGCGACGGTGCGCATCGACGAACTCGAAGCGGCCACGCGTGCGGTCTGCGAGCCCTACTTCACCCGACCGCTGAGCGAGATATCGCTGGGCGAGGTGCTGGTGAAGCTGTTCAAGACTGCCCAGCGCTACGAACTCACGCTGCAGCCGCAGCTGATCCTGCTGCAGAAGACCCTGCTCAACATCGAGGGCGTGGGCCGGCTGCTGGATCCGAAGCTCGACATCTGGGCCGAGGCGCGGCCGGTGCTGGAGAAGATCCTGCGCGAACGCTACAGCCCGGCGACCCTGGGCAACGAGTTCCGCAAGCGCCTGCCCGAGCTGATCACCCACGCGCCGGACATGCCGCGCCTGGTGCACGAGTTCCTGTCCCAGCAGGTGCGCGGCGAACATTCGATCCGCATGCGCAGCGAAGACCTGGCCGAACTCGCGCGCATCTCGCGCGCCGGCCAGCGCCAGACCGTCTACGCGATCCTGGGCACAGGCCTGATGATCGTCGCGGCGGTGCTGTATGCGCTGGAAGCCGGCGGCCCGCAGTTGCTGGGCATTCCTGCTGCTGCCGCCATCGCCGGACTCGGCGCCTTCGGCGCGTTCCTGGCCGCCTGGCCGCGCCGCTGACGCAGCACGGCCCTGCCTGTAGGAGCGCCTTCGGGCGCGAATCCCTTCTTTGCCAAAGGCAAAGGCAAAAGCAAAAGATTCGCGCCTGAAGGCGCTCCTACAGGGGCTTATTCGGCCTTGAGGCTGCCGAAGTCGCCGGCGGCGATCACGCTGTACTGCAGTTCGCCGATGTGTTCGCGGATCGCGCGATTCACGTCGTCGGTGGTCAGCGCGGCCAGCTTGGCGTCCAGGTCGGCGCTCCACTGCAGGCTGCGGTCATGCTGCAGGTTGCTGCGCAGCAGGCCGACCAGGTTGCCGTCCTCGGCGCGACCCATCACGCGCGACTTGAGCAGGCCGTCGACGGCGTCCTTGAGTTCGGCCTCGGTGATGCCCTTGTCGACGAAACGCGCCAGTTCCTCGGCGAAGGCCGTTCGCACCCTGGCCACGTTCTCCGGCGCCGCGATCGCATACAGCTGGTGCGTGGCGTTCTCGTCCTCGATCGAGGCATTGAAGCTGGCGCCCACCGAGTAGCTGAGGCCATCTGTCTGGCGCACCCGGTCACCCAGCCGCGACTTCATGCCGCCGCTGCCGAAGATGTTGTTGGCCACCAGCAGCGCGGCGTAGTCGGGGTGCGAATCGGACACCGGGAACTCCGCGCGCTGGTAGATCGCCGCATTGGCCTGGTCCGGGGTTTCCAGCTCACGCTGCACCGATTCCGGCGGGCGCGCCGGGTTTTCCAGGCGCACGTAGGGGCGCGCCGTGGTCCAGTCGCCGAAATGTTCCTCCAGCAGGGCGCTCACCTCTTCGGGATCGAAATCACCGACCAGGCTGATCTCGCCGTGGCCGGCACCGTGGAAGCGGGTGTGGAAGTCGCGTACCTGGTCCAGCTCCAGCGCGCGCAGGTCGGCAAGGTCTTCCTCGAACGTGCCCACGTACCAGGGATGGCCCTTGGGCCAGTGCGAGAAATGCCGGTTCATCGCCCGCGACGCCACCGCCTGCGGATCGTTGACGCTGGCCTGCAGGCCGGTGATGGCCTGGCCGCGCAGCTGTTCGAACTCGTCCTCCGGGAAGGCCGGCGATTTGAGGATGTCGGCCAGCAGGGCAATGAACTCCGGCAGGTGTTCGCGCGTGGTGGTGGCGCCCGCGCCCACGCTCTGGCTACCGCCGCTGATCGATACGCGCGACTTGAGCTCGTCCAGGTGCCGGCTGATCTGCTCGCGGTCGAGCGAGCGGCTGCCGCGCATCAGCATGGCCGCGGCCATGTTGGCGGCCAGGTCGTGGCCGGTGACCTCTTCGATGCTGCCGAAGCGGAAGCCCAGGCTCAGCGTGACCGTGTCGCCGCGGGTCTGCTTGGGCAGCAGTGCGACCTCGGTGCCGTTGGAAAGCTTGCTGGTCAGCGTGCGCGCGTCGATGTTCGCGGGGCTCGGATCGAAGGCCTCGCCGGCGGCCACCGCCTCGCGGCCCTCGTAGCCGTCGACCAGGCTGGCCACGGCCGGCGCCTCCGGGATCTCGGCGCGGTCGGGCGCCTCGGTGGGCACGAACCGCGCCAGCGTCCGGTTCGCGCGCTTGAAGTAGGTGCGCGAGACCCGCTCGACGTCGGCCGCCGTCACCGCCTCGATCCGGTCGCGGCGCACGAAGAACAGCCGCCAGTCGCCGGCCGCGATCGCCTCGGAGAGCGCCATCGCCGTGCCATTGGGGTCGTTGAACAGAAGCTCGATGTTCTTGAGCAGGCGCGTCTTCGCCCGGCCGACCTCGTCCTCGCTGAAGGGCGTGTCGGCGGCCTGCTCGAGGCCGGCGACCAGCGCGTCGGCGACCTCCTGGTCATTGCCCTCCACCGGCAGCATCGCGAAGGAAAGGAACACGCCCGGCTCGGCCAGCAGCCACGGGCTTGCGCTGACGCTCGACGCCAGTCCCGGCTCGACCAGCGCCTTGTGCAGGCGGCCGCTGGGCGTGTCGCCCAGGACCTGCCCGAGCACCTGCAGCGCGGCCGTGTCCGGATGGGCGGACGCGGGGATGTGGTAGGACAGGCCGACCAGGCGCGTTTCGCCAACGCGGCGCACGGTCACCTCGCGTTCGCCGTCCTGCACGGGCTCGGCGGTGTAGGTGTCCTGCAGCGGCTGCGCCGGCTTGGCCAGCGGACCGAAATGTTCCACCACCTTTGCCAGCGCGTCGGCGGGCTCTATGCGTCCGGCCACCAGCAGGGTGGCGTTGTCGGGCCGGTAATAGCGGCGATAGAAGGCCTGCAGGGCCTCGATCGGCATGTTCTCGACGTCGGCGCGGGCGCCGATCGTGCTGTTGCCGTAGTTGTGCCAGAGGTAGGCGGTGGACACCAGGCGCGACCAGATCACCCGGAAGGGCTCGGATTCACCGCGCTCCATCTCGTTGCGCACCACGGTCATCTCGCTGTCGAGGTCCGCGCGCGCCACGTTCGAATTGACCATGCGGTCGGCTTCCAGCGCCAGCAGCCAGTCGAGGTTGTCCTCGCCCGCGGCGAAGCTGCCGAAGTAGTTGGTGCGGTCGTACCAGGTGCTGGCGTTGTAGCGGATGCCGCGGCGGCGCATTTCGCCGGGAATATCCTCGTTCGTCGGCGTGCCCTTGAACAGCAGGTGCTCGAGCAGGTGGGCCATGCCGGTTTCGCCGTAGCCTTCGTGGCGCGAGCCGACGAGGTAGGTCAGGTTTACCGTCACCGTGGGTTTGGTCGGGTCGGGGAAGAGCAGCACGCGCAGGCCGTTGGCGAGCCGGTATTCGGTGATGCCCTCGACCGAGGCCACTTCGGTGGCACCGGCGGGTGCGGTGTCGCGGGCCAGGCCCGGCGTCGCCATCGCGAAGGCCAACAGGAAGGCGCCCAGGAAGCGGGCCGTGGTGCTCATGCGCATGCGGATTCCCCATGGTGGTGCGGCCCGCGGGGGCGGGCCTGGCCCAAGCATGCCTTCCCCGTCCGGTCGCGCCAACCCCGGTCGTGGGACAATGCCGCCGATGCAGGTCCTTCATTCCGACGACCAGCTGGCGGTGGTGAACAAGCCCGCCGGCCTGATGGTCCACGACAGCAAGCTCGCGCGCGGCGAAACGGATTTCGCCGCCGACCGGCTGCGCGAGCAGTTCGGCCGGCCGATTTTCCTCGTGCACCGGCTCGACCGTGCCACCAGCGGCTGCCTGCTGCTGGCCTTCGACCGCGACACGGCATCGGCGCTGGGCCGCAGCCTGATGGCCGACGCCTTCCGCAAGGATTACCTGGCCGTCTGCCGCGGCTGGCCGGTGCCGTCCGATGGCGTCATCGACCATCCGCTCGACGGCGGCCCGGGCAAGCCGGTGAAGAAGGACGCGGTCACCGACTACCGCACGCTGGCCACCACCGAAGTGGACTGGCCCAGCCAGCAACATCCGAGTTCGCGCTACGCGCTGCTGTGCTGCAGCCCGCGGACCGGCCGGTTCCGGCAGATCCGCCGGCACCTCAAGCACATCCACCACCACCTGGTGGGCGACACCAGCCACGGCGACGGCCGCCACAACCTCGCCTTCCGGATGCGCGGCGTGCACCGTATGCTGCTGCACGCCTGGCGGCTGGAGTTCCCGCATCCGGGCCTGGGGCGAAGCCTGCAGGTGGTGGCGCCGCCCGATCCGGAGTTCGTGCGCGCCGCGGACCTGCTGGGGCTCACGCTGCCATGACCGCTGGCCCATGCCTGCTTCACGTGCCGATGGCAGGGTTAGGCCTGCCCCCCTTCCTGACCTGCGAGACCCGACGATGCGATTCAAAGCCCTAGCCTGCCTGTGCCTGCTCGCCGCCGCCTGGGCGATGCCCGCCGCCGCACAGACCGCCGAAGACAGCGACGAGCGCGTCATGATGTCCTCGGCCGCGTTCCTGTCCGGCCATCCCGACCTGCGCTACCGCCTGGCGGGCCTGCGCTACTACCGCAAGAACGATTTCGACGCCGCGATGGTCCGGTTCAAGCGCGCCGCGCGCTACGGCGACAAGCCGTCCCAGGCGATGGTCGGCGAGATGTACTGGAGCGGGCAGGGTGTGTCGCAGGACAAGGTGCTCGCCTACGTCTGGATGGACCTGGCCGCCGAGCGCATGTATCCGCTGATGCTGGCCAAGCGCGAACGCTACTGGGGCGAACTCGACGACGCGGGCCGCGCGCGCGCGCTCGAGGTCGGCCAGCAGGTCTATGCCGAATACGGCGACGACGTCGCCAAGGCCCGGCTCGACCGCGAACTGCGCTTCGCCAAGCGCAACACCACCGGCAGCCGTGTCGGCTCTGTGGGCGCGCTGACGATCGTCATCCCGACCCCGGGCGGCACCGAGGTCATCGACGGCAGCAAGTTCTACGACGAGAAGTTCTGGAACGTCGACCAGTACCTGCAGTGGCAGGACGACGACTGGATCAACAACGCCGAAGGCACCGTCGACGTGGGCGAGGTGATGAGCACCGGCACGCCGCTGCCCGAAGAGTTCGACGACGAAGAGTAAGCCGGTGGCCAAACTGTATTTCTATTATTCGGCGATGAATGCCGGCAAGACGACCACCTTGCTGCAGAGTGCGCACAACTACCACGAGCGCGGGATGCGCACGCTCATCCTCACGCCGAAGCTGGACAACCGCGCCGGCGAGGGCCTGGTCGCCTCGCGCATCGGGCTCAAGGCGCGCGGAACCGTGTTCGGCCACGAGGACGACCTGCTGGCGATCGCCCGGGACGACATCGCCGCACGCGGCGACCTGCACTGCGTGCTGGTCGACGAGGCGCAGTTCCTGTCGAAGCGGCAGGTCTGGCAGCTCACCGAGATCGTCGACCGGCTGGACGTGCCGGTGCTTGCCTACGGCCTGCGCACGGATTTTCGCGGCGAGCTGTTCGAAGGCAGCCAGTACCTGCTGGCCTGGGCCGACAACCTGGTCGAGATCAAGACCATCTGCCACACCGGCCGCAAGGCCACGATGGTGGTGCGCGTGGACGAACAGGGCCGGGCGATCACCGACGGCCCGCAGGTCGAGATCGGCGGCAACGAGCGCTATGTCTCGGTGAGCCGCGGCGAGTTCAAGAAGGTCATGGCCGGCGAGGGTTACATCGACCTGCAGCAGCCCCGGCTGCCGCTGGGCACGCCCGACTGATCAGGAGCCGCAGCTGGCCGCCAGCGCGGCCAGTTGCCGCCGCAGCTGCAGCCGCTCGGGCAGTTCTTCGGCCTGGGCCTGCAGGGTGGCCGCGACCAGGACCCGGCCCTGGCCCAGGCGTCCGGCCCGGCAGTGCAGTTCGGCCTGAAGCACGTCCGTTGGCCAGGCCGAAAGCCGGGCGACGGCCGGATGGGCGCGCGCCAGCGTGCGCAGGCTGGCGAGATGGGCTTCGGCGTCGTCGGGGCGGGCCTGCCGCAGGGCCAGGTGCGCCTGGGCCAGGCTGACGCGGGCACGGGCCTCGAGCTCGGCCTCGCCGAGGCGTTCGGCGGCCTCATCGAGCAGGCGGCGTGCTTCCTGCGCGTCGCCTGCGTCCTGCGCCAGCTCGGCGAGAAGCATGCGGGCCCGGGCGGCCAGCGCAGGCTGCCGGCTGCGCGAAAGCTGCAGGCATTCTTCGGCCAGGCTGCGGGCATTGGCGTCGAGGTCGCGGGCGAGTCGCACGCGGGCCAGGTCGCACAGCACCGACACATGCTGCACCAGCAGGTTGCCGCGGCGGCGCAGCTGGAGGCTGCGCTGCAGGGCTTCGTCGGCGTCCTCGCGGCGGTCCTGTTCCCAGGCCACGCGGCCCAGCTGGTGCCATGACGCGGCGACTTCGGGATGGTCCGGACCGAAGCGCGCCAGCAGGCGGTCGTGGGCGGATCGCAGCAGTTGCTGGGATTCGCCCAGCTTGCCGGCTTCCAGCAGCAGCTCCCCCAGCGGACGCTGCACGCCGGTGGTCAGCGGGTGGTTCAGGCCGAAGCGGTCGAGGGTGATCTGCAGGGCCTGGCGGTAGGACGATTCGCCTTCGACCTCGTCGCCCAGCGCGACCTGGTAGCGGCCCAGGTCGCGCCAGACCTCGACGCCGAGGGTATTGCGGTCGCCGCCGGCTTCGCGCAGCAGGCCCAGGGCCTCGCGCAGGCCGCGCACTGCCTCCTCGTAGCGGCCCTCGTCGGCCAGCAGGCCGGCAAGGTCCGCCCGGCTTTCGGCCTGCAGCAGCTTGCTTTCATCGCCCTGGTTGCGCAGCGAAAGGGCGCGGCCGAACAGGTCGCGCGCGACCTCGCGACCACCGAGTTCGCGATGGCAGCGCCCCAGCTGCGACAGGAATTCGGCCGAGGCGCGCGGCGTGGCGGCCGCCTGCTGCTGGGCCACCGGCAGCCAGGGCACCAGCGCACGCACGCAGGTTTCGGCCTGGCCGAGGCTGCGCAGGCTGCGGCCGCGCAGGGCCGCCGCTTCCACGCCGAGCAGGGCGGGCGCGGAGCCGGGCAGGGTGCCGAGCAGGTCGGCCTGGCGGTCGAGCAGTTCCAGGGCCTGGCGGTCGTCGCCCAGGCCCTGGCGCAGGCGCGCCACCAGGCCCAGCAGCTCGGCGCGGGCCAGCGGCTGGTTGCGCAGTTCGGTATCGGCGCGGCGCACGCCGGCGTCGAGCAGGGCGCGGGCATCGAGGCCGCCGTCGCCGGCCTGTTCGGTGTCCTCGAACAGGGCGATCACGAAGTCCTGCATGGCCTGCGCGCGTTCGGCCTCCTGCAGCGCGACGCGGGTCTGCCAGGCCATGAAGCCCAGCGCGCCCAGCATCATCATCGTGACCAGGCTGGCGACCGCCAGGGCCACGGAGTTGCGGCGGGCGAACTTGAGGCTGCGGTAGCCCAGGCTGTGCGGCCGCGCCTGCACGGGTTCGCCCTCGAGGTGCCGGCGCAGGTCCTGGGCCAGGGCCTCGACCGAGACGTAGCGGTCTTCCGGCGCCTTGGCGAGCGCCTTGCACAGGATGTTGTCGAGGTCGCCGGCCAGCTCGCGCGACAGGCGGCGCGGGGAGGGTTCCCCGTTTTCACGGGCCAGGCGGTAGGCGGCCAGCGAGGGCCGGACCGGGTCGGCGGTCAGGATGGCCTCTTCCCAGGCGGCGTCGGTGCCGCGCGCGGGATCGTAGGGTTTGCGGCCGACCAGCAGTTCATACAGCACCACGCCCAGCGCGTAGACGTCGGTCATCGTGGTGATGACGCCGTTGCGCAGCTGTTCGGGTGCGGCGTAGTAAAGCGTGAACGCGCGGGTGCCGGTGCCGGTGATCTCGGGGCTGCCGTCCTGAGGTTCGTCGAGCAGCTTGGCGATGCCGAAGTCGAGCAGGCAGACCTCGCCGGCCGGCGTGACCATGATGTTCGAGGGCTTGAGGTCGCGGTGCACCACCAGGTTGGCGTGGGCGTGGCTGACCGCGGCGCAGACCTGCAGGAACAGCCGCAGCCGCTGCTGCACCGGCAGCGCCAGCTGCTGCGCGTACTGGGTGATCGGCTGGCCCTGCACGTAGTCCAGCGCCAGGTAGGGCTGGCCGTCGCTGCTGACGCCGGCATCGAGCAGGCGGGCGATGTGGGCGTGGCCAAGCCGCGCGAGGATCTGCCGTTCGCGGGTGAAACGCTGGCGCAGGCCGGCGTCGCCCAGGCCCGGGCGCAGCAGCTTCACCGCCACGCGGCGCTGGTACAGGCCGTCGGCGCGCGTGGCCAGCCAGACCTGGCCCATGCCGCCTTCGCCCAGGGGGCGTTCCAGCTTGTAGGGGCCGACCTGCTGGCCCGGTTGCGGCGAAAACAGCGAGGCGTCGACGACCGATTCGGACAGGAAGTCGGGGCGGTCCTCCTCGAGCGCGATCAGCTTGCGCAGCTCGGCCGCCAGCGGGGCGTCCACCGTGTCGATTTCAGCCAGCCGCCGCGTGCGCGCAGGGGGTTCGAGCTCGATCAGTTCGTCGAGCAGCAGGGACAGCGTGGACCAGCGTTCGGTGTCCACCGCGGGGGTTTCCTGTCAGCCCTGCAGCGCCGCCAGCAGGAACATGCGGGCCTTCTGCCAGTCGCGGCGCACGCTGCGCTCGGACCGCTTGAGCAGGCCGGCGATCTCGGTTTCCGACAGCCCGGCGAAATAGCGCATTTCGACCACCTGGGCCAGGCGCGGGTCGAGGTCGTTAAGCTTGTTCAGCGCCACGTCCAGGCCGAGCATTTCTTCGTCCAGGCGCATGCCGCCGCCGGCGTCCTCGGGCAGGTCGGTGACCCGGTGCAGGTCGCCGCCGCGCTTCACCGCCATGCGCTGGCGGGCGTAATCGACCACCACCGAGCGCATTGCGCTGGCGGCGTAGGCGAAGAAGTGGGCGCGGTCCTCGAACTCGGCTTCGGCGCGGCCGGCCAGCTTGAGGTAGGCCTCGTGCACCAGCGCGGTGGTGTCGAGCGTGTGGCCCTGCTGCTGGCCGCCCAGCTGGCGTCGGGCCATGCCGTGCAGCTCGCGGTAAAGCGTGGCCAGCACCCGGTCGAGCGCGGACTTGTCGCCGGCACGGGCGGCGCTCAACCACTGGGTGATTTCGGCGGTCTCGTTCATGTCTCCCCGGGGCCCGTCTGCGCGGGCTGGGGACACTATAGCCAATCGGCCCGGCAAAGGCTTCAGCCCCGATGCCTCACCGTTGGCAGCCCGGGCACCAGGCCGTCGCCCGGTTCGCCATCCGCCCGTCGCGGATTGCCCGGCCGCAGCGCTTGCAGGCTTCGCCCTCGCGGCCGTACACGAACAGCTCCTGCTCGAAGTACCCCGGCGCGCCGTCGGCGTTGAGGAAGTCGCGCAGGGTGGTGCCGCCCCGGGTGATGGCATGGGCCAGGATGGCCTTCACCGCATCGGCCAGGCGCCGGTAGCGCTCGCGGCTGATGCCGCCGGCGGCCCGGCCGGGCGCGATGCCGGCGCGGAACAGGCTTTCGGCCGCATAGATGTTGCCCACGCCCACCACCACCGCCTGGTCCATCAGGAAGGTCTTCACCGGCGCCTTGCGGCCGCGGCTGAGCGCGAACAGGTAGTCGCCGTCGAAGGCGTCCGACAGCGGTTCGGGACCCAGGTGGGCCAGCAGCTCGTGGGTTTCGCCGGCAGGCTGCCAGAGCAGGCAGCCGAACCGCCGGGGGTCGGTGAAACGCAGCACGCGGCCCGAATCCAGGGCCAGGTCGACGTGGTCGTGCGTCGCCACCGGGGTGCGGGCGGGCAGCACCCGCAGCATGCCGGACATGCCCAGGTGCAGCAGCGCGCTGCCGGGGGCGGTATCAAGCAGCAGGTACTTGGCCCGCCGGCGCACGCCCAGCACGCGCTGGCCGGGCAATTCGCGCGCCACTTCGGGCGGGATCGGCCAGCGCAGGTCGGGGCGGCGCAGCACCACGCCGGTGATGCGCCGGCCCTCCAGGTGCGGGGCCAGGCCACGCCGGGTGGTTTCGACTTCGGGCAGTTCGGGCATGGCCGGAGTTTGGCAGAGCCGGCAAAAACACGCGTCAATTGCGGCCGCGGCCCGCGGGGGCATAGCCTTGGCCGATGCGCCCGGCCTTCCCCCTGATTCCCGCCGCCCTGTTCCTGGGCCTGGCGATGCTTTCGCCGCCAGCCTGGCCGTCGGCGCCGCCGGGCCCGGCCGACACGGTGCGCTCGGCGCTGGAAAGCCTGGCCGACCCGCAGCGCCAGGCCGCCAGCGACAACCTCGACGCCGCCACCAAGGCCGACGAAGACACGGCCCGCCTGCGCCGGGAGCTGGCGGAGCTCGCATCCGAAACCGCTGCCGCCCCCGAGCGCGCCCGCAGCTTTGAGCGGCAGCTGCAGGCTTCGCCGCGGCAGGCGCTGGCGGCCTGGCGCGAGGGCCTGCCCGCCCGCGCCGACATCGAGGTGCTCGAAGGCCTGCTTGAACGCGAGCGCCGCGAAGCCGAGGCCCTGAGTGAACGCATCGCCACGCTGACTGCCGACCTCGGCGCCGCACTCGCGCCCGACCCCGGGGCCCGTGCCAGCCTGGAAGAGCTCCAGCGCCGGCGCGAGGAGCTGGCCGCGCCGGTGGTGGCCACCGAGGACGAACCGGCCGCGCTGACCGAGTCCCGCCGGGTCCGGCAGGCCGCCGAACGCAAGCGGCTCGAGGCCGAGCTGGCGCTGCGGGAATCGCGCGAGACCTCATCGGCCGTGCGCCAGCGCGCCCAGGAACTGGAGCTGCGCCTGCTGCGGCAGCGCCTGGTCCAGCACGAACCACGCCTGCTCTGGTTGCAGCAGCGCATCCGCGACCAGTCCCGCGCCAGCCTCCAGGCGCTGGTCGAAGACGTCTCGGCCCGCGCCGACGCCCTGCCGGCGGACGACCCGGTGCTGGCGGAGGTGGCGGCGACGAACCTGGCCATGGCAGGCGACCTGCTGGCCGCCAACGAACAGCTCGCCGAGTTCCGCCAGCGCCTGGCCGTCAGCGAACAGGACCTGGCCGCCGACCGCGCCGCGCTGCGCGACAGCCGCACCCGGCTGGACCTGGGGGGCAACAGTGAACAGGTCGGCACCTGGCTCTGGGCCGTCATGCGCCGGCTTGAATTCGCCGACGTGCTCGAGGAGCGCCTGGCCGATACCCAACAGGCGCTGGCCGACACCCGCCTTCGCCTGATCGCGCTCGATGAGCGGCAGCGGGGGCTGGCCGACGCGTCCGCCCAGGCCGCCGCGCTGCGGGCCGAGGCGGCTCGGGGTGACGACCAGTCCGGGCCGGGCGTTCCCGATGGACGGGCCGACCCGCTGGAGGCCTGGCTCGATGCCCGGCACGACCTCGCTGCCCGGCTCGAACCGATGCTCTGGCGCCAGGCGGCCACGCTGGAGCAGACCGAACGCGTGCTGCAGGCGCGCCTGACCACCACCCGCGAGCTGCGCCAGCTGCTTGACCGCCACCTGCTGTGGATCCGCAGCCACGCGCCGGTCGACCTGGCCTGGTTCGGGCGCTGGCCGGGGGCGGCGATGGACCTGGTCAAGGCGGAACGCTTCGCCACCACCGGACGCCTGCTCGCGCGCTCGATCGCCGAACGGCCGGCGGTGTTCGCGCTGGCCGTGATGCTGCTGTCGGGGCTGGTGCTGCTGCGCCGGCGCGCCCGCACGCAGATCGAAGCCCTGGGCCAGGGCCTGCGCGACGTCCGCCAGGACAGCTACCGGCGCACGCTGCAAAGCCTGGCCTGGACCGTGGTCGCGGCCCTGCCGGGCGCGGCGGCGCTGTGGCTGGGCGGCGAACTGCTGCAGGGCATCGGCGAGCGCGGCAAGTACAGCGATTCGCTGGGGCAGGCGGTGCAGGCCGTGGCGCTGCCGGCGCTGACCCTGTCCTTCCTGGGCTGGATGGTGCGCGAACGCGGCCTGGCCCACGCGCATTTCCGCTGGACCCGGCAGCGCCGCGAAGCCCTGCAGGCCTGGCTGCCCGCGCTGAAGGTGGTACTGCTGCCGGCGTATTTCATCGTCGCCCTGGGCTTCGTCCGCGACCAGGACCTGGCCATCGACGTGCCGGCCCGCATCGCGGTCGTCGTCGCGAGCGTGTTTTCCGCGGCCTGCCTGGCCTGGCTGCTCGGGCCCGACCGCATAAGGCACGCGCGCGGTGCCCACCCGGAGCCCTCCAGGTTCCGGCGTGCGCTGCGTTTGCTGCTGCCGGCCGCGCTCGCGGCCAGCGCCGTGCTGGCGCTGCAGGGCTACGTGTATTCCACCGCCATCGTGCTCGACGCGCAGTTCGCCAGCGTTGGCGTGTTCATCGCGGTGGCGGTGCTGCATGGCCTGCTGGCGCGCTGGTTCGCGCTGGGCGAGCGCCGCCTGGCGCTGCGCCGGCAGGAGCAAAAGCGCGAGGCCGAACTTCAGGCCCGGGCCGAAGGCGCAACGCCCGAGGAAGGCGGCGGCGAAGCCATTCCGGTCGACGTTGACGAAGACCTGGCGCTGGACAAGGTCAACGCCCAGACCCGGCGCCTGCTGCGCGCGGTGAAGCTGGTGCTGCTGGCCGCCGGCCTGGTGTGGGTGTGGGCGGACGTCCTGCCGGCCTTCGCGCGCCTGGACGAGGTCGTGCTGTGGTCGGTGGCGCAGGCCACGGCCGACGGCGGCGACACCACGGTGCCGATCACCCTGATGGCGGCGCTGCTGGGCGTGCTGGCGCTGGCGCTGACCTTCGTCGCGGCGCGCAACCTGCCGGGCCTGCTGGAGATCGGCCTGCTGTCGAAGGTCAACATGGATTCCGCCTCGCGCTATGCGATCACCAGCGTGTCGCGCTACGCGATCGTCACCGTCGGAATCATCGCCGGCCTGGGCCTGCTGGGCCTGCGCTGGGGCCAGCTGCAGTGGCTGGCGGCGGCGCTGACGGTGGGCCTGGGCTTTGGCCTGCAGGAAATCTTCGCGAACTTCGTCTCGGGCCTGATCCTGCTGTTCGAGCGGCCGTTCCGCGTCGGCGACGTCATCACCGTCAACAACCTCGACGGCACCGTCACCCGCATCCGCACCCGCGCCACCACGATCCTGGATTTCGACAACAAGGAAATCGTGGTCCCGAACAAGAGCTTCATCACCGGCCAGCTGGTGAACTGGACGCTGAGCGACGAAACCACCCGCATCGTGGTGAAGGTCGGCGTGGACTACGGCACCGACCCGGCCCTGGTGCACCGCCTGCTGATGCAGGCCGCGACAGAGAACCCGAGGGTGCTCGAGACGCCGCCGCCGCGCAGCTGGCTGCTCGAGTTCGGCGCCAACTCGCTCGATTTCGAACTGCGGGTCTTCGTCGGCGGCATCATCGACCGGCTGGCGGTGCGCAACGAGCTGAACGTGCGCCTGGTCGAGCTGTTCGCGGAAAACGAGGTCGGCTTCGCGTTCCCGCAGCTGGACGTGCACGTTCGCGACCTGCCGGAAGCGCCGGGCCCGGGTCCTGCGCCCTCGCCGGGCCCCGGGTCCGGGTCGGGAGCGGCGCCCGAAACCGGCGCCTGAACGCGGGACTGAACCACCGGTTCAGTTCCGCACCCTTGCAGGGCCCCGGATGCGCCTCCATACCGGTGCAGAGGGTGACGTCGCCGTTTCCGGCGGGCATCATCGTCGTGTACCGCCTCCCGCGTCCGTTCCCTGGAGTTACCGATGTTCCCCGAGTTCCTCGACTGGCTTGCCCGCGGCCTCACGCAGGCAAGCTACTGGCAGATGGCCGCCTATTTCCTGGTGGTGGTGCAGCTGACCATCTTCACGGTCACCCTGTACCTGCACCGCAGCGCCGCCCATCGGGGCGTCGATTTCCATCCGGTGCTGACCCACTTCTTCCGCTTCTGGTCCTGGCTGACCACGGCCATGGTCACCAAGGAATGGACGGCGGTGCACCGCAAGCACCACGCCAAGTGCGAAACCGCGGAAGATCCGCACAGCCCGCGTTTCCACGGCATCAGCAAGGTGCTCTGGCGCGGCGTCGAGCTTTACCAGGAAGCGCGCCTGGACAAGGACATGCTCGAGAAGTACGGCAAGGGTTCGCCGGACGACTGGATCGAGCGCAATCTTTACACCCGCTGGCCGACGATGGGCCCGGTGACGATGCTTGCGATCAACCTGGCGCTGTTCGGCCTGCCGGGCGTCGCGATCTGGGCGCTGCAGATGGCCTGGATCCCGTTCTGGGCCGCCGGCGTCATCAACGGCCTGGGCCACTGGTGGGGCTACCGCAACTTCGACACCGCCGACACCGCGACCAACCTGACGCCCTGGGCGTTCTGGGTGGGCGGCGAGGAGCTGCACAACAACCACCACGCGTTCCCGAGCTCGGCGAAGTTCGCGCTGCGCCGCTATGAATTCGACATCGGCTGGACCGTGATCCGCGGCCTGCAGGCCGTCGGCCTGGCCAAGGTGCTGCGCGTCGCGCCCGAGCTGGACGTGCGCCCGAACATCCAGGCGCCCGACGCCGACACCCTGCGCGCGATGATGGCGCACCGCTGGCAGGTGGCCACCGACTACTACAAGCTGGTGCTCAAGCCGCACCTGCAGGCCGAGGCCGCCGACCTGCCGGGTCGCCTGCGCCGCGCCTTCCGCAGCGACGGCAAGTGGCTCAGCGAAGAGAACCGCGAGCGCTTCAGCGCCTGGGTCGCCGAGCGTCCGAACACCCAGCGCCTGCTCGAGTTCCGCCAGCGCCTGCTGGCGATCTACGAGCTGCGCAGCGCCGAGGCCGAGGCCAAGATGGTCGCGCTGCGCGCCTGGTGCGCCGAAGCCGAAGCTTCGGGCATCCGCCAGCTCGAGGAGTTCTCGCAGCGCCTGAAGGGCTACTCGATGGTGCCCGCGCGCGCCTGACCCGCTTCCGGCCCTCTTGTAGGAGCGGCTTCAGCCGCGAATCTTTTGTCTTTGCCCCCGGCAAAGAAC
>NZ_JAYRTE010000006.1:0-163300 GCF_041919775.1 Arenimonas sp.
GAATCCTTTCTTGGCCGAAGGCAAAGCCAGAAGATTCGCGCCTGAAGGCGCTCCTACAGACCTCGTATCAGTCTTCGGCGACGGGGAGGACCAGCGAGACCTGCAGGCCGCCGCCATCCCGGTTTGAAAGCCCAATCCGGCCGCCATGCGCCTCGGCGATCTCGCGCGCCAGCGCCAGGCCCAGGCCGGTGCCGCTGCGTTTGGTGGAATAAAACGGCACCAGCGCATTGGCCAGCACGGCCTCGCCCATGCCGGTGCCGCGGTCGAGCACCTCGATGCGCAGCAGGCCGCCGCCACGGCGCACGCGCAGCTGCACGTCCTCGGCCGCCGAGCCCGATTCATGGGCGTTCTTGAGCAGGTTGATCAGCGCCTGTTCCATCTGCGGCACGTCGACGCGAACCGAACCCGGCGGCAGTTCGCCGTCGAGCCCGAAGCTGATCTGGCTGTGCAGCCGGTCCACCAGCACCGACCAGGGCGTGGCTTCGAGCCGCGGCGCCGGCAGCTTGGCGAAACGCGCATAACCACGGATGAAGCCCTCGAGGTGGCGTGCACGCTCTTCGATCATGCCGAAGATCGCCTCGAGCTTCTCGGTCTGCCCGCGCCGCGTCAGCTCGGCGCCCGAATGCGCCAGCGACGCCACCGGCGCCAGCGAATTGTTGAGCTCGTGGCTGATCACCCGGATCACCTTCTTCCATGTCTGCACTTCCTGCCGGCGCAGTTCGGTCGTGAGCTGGCGCAGCAGCAGCAGCTCATGCGGCCGGCCGTTGAGCCGGAAACCGCGGCGGGCCAGGTGGTAGACGTCCTCCTCCTCGCCTTCGCCGACCGAAAACAGGCCGTCGCCGCCGCGGTCCAGCGCTTCGGAAAGCGCGGGCGGCGCCGCCTGCACCAGTGCTTCCAGCGCCAGCCCCTCGATCTTGCGGCCGTCGTTGAGCAGGCGGCGCGCGGCCAGGTTCGCGTACACCACGTGGCCGCCGTCGGCGACCAGCAGCATCGCCACCGGCGTGTTCTGCACCATCGTGTCGAGCAGCAGTTCGCGCTGCACCAGGGCCAGGCGCTGTTCGCGCAGCACGCCGCCCAGCTCGTTGTGCGCGGCGACCAGGTCACCCAGCTCGTCGCGGTGCGGCCAGCGCAGGCCGAAGCTGAAGTCGCCGTCGCGGTAGCTGAGCGTGGTGCCGGCCAGCGCGCGGAACAACGAAAGCACCGGTCGCGCGGCGCGGCGCATCACCCACATCGACAGCAGCAGTCCCGCCGCCACCGCCACCAGGCCAGCCAGCAGGCGGCTTTCGAAAACGCTGGCAAGCAGCAGCGCCAGCACGACGGACACCGCGGCCACCGCGGCGCCAAGCAGGGCCAGGGTGCCGGCGATCGAGCGGCGTGCGGGCATGCGGGCTCAGGGCCGGGCGATGCCCAGGCGCTCCATGCGGCGGTAGAGGGCCTGGCGGCTGAGCCCCAGTTCGATGGCGGCCTGCGACACCACGCCGCCGGCGCGCGCCAGCGCCTGTTCGATGCTGTCGCGGTCGAGCTCCGGTTCCGGGCCCGAGGCCGGATGGGCCGCGGACGCGGCGACGACCGGCAGGCCCAGTTCGCCGGCCTGGATCACCGGGCTCGCGCTGAGCAGGCAGGCGCGCTGCATCACGTTCTTGAGTTCGCGCACGTGGCCGGGCCAGGCGTGGCGCTGCAGCGCCTGCGCCGCGCCTTCCGACAGCGACTTGCCGGCGGCCAGGAAGGACTGCGCGAGCGGCAGGATGTCGCGCGGGCGTTCGGCCAGCGGCGGGATGCGGATCTCGATGAGGTTGAGCCGGTAGAACAGGTCTTCGCGAAAACGACCCTCGCGGATCATCGCCGGCAGGTCGGCATTGGTGGCGCTGATCACCCGCACCTTCACCTGCTTCTCGCGGTTCGAACCCAGGCGGCTGAAGCGGCCGGTTTCAAGCACGCGCAGCAGCTTCATCTGTCCCTCCGGCGGCAGGTTGCCGATTTCGTCCAGGAACAGGGTGCCGCCGTCGGCCGCCTCGAACTTGCCCTCGCGGGCCTTGCCGGCGCCGGTGTAGGCGCCGGCGTCGGCGCCGAACAGTTCGGCCTCGATGAGCTCCGACGGCAGCGCGCCGCAGTTGAGCGTGACGAAGGGCCCGTCCTTCACCGATGAATTGGCCTGCAGGATCTCGGCGATCTTTTCCTTGCCCGAGCCGTTGGGCCCGGTCACGAGCACCGGCACGTCGGCGCGCGCGACCTGGGTGGCCAGGCACAGCACGCGCTCCATCGCCGGGTCGGCCCAGACCAGGCCGCGCAGGTCGTGGTCGCGTTCGAGCTCGCGGCGCTGCCGGTGGTCGCGGCGTGCGCAATCGGCCATCGCACGCGTCGCCTGGCCCAGCTCCAGCAGGTTGCCTACGGTCGCCAGCAGCTTGCGGTCGTCCCAGGGTTTGGCCAGGTAGTCGGCGGCGCCGGCCTTGACCAGGTCCACCGCGGCTTCGAGGTGGGTCCAGGCCGTGAGCAGGATGACGGGCAGGTCGGGGTGCGCGGCGCGGATCGCCTTGAACAGCGCCTCGCCTTCTTCGCCCGAGGTGGTGTCCTGGGTGAAGTTCATGTCCTGGATGACCAGGTCCACGGCTTGCGTCGCCAGCAAGGCCAGCCCTTCGTCCGGCGACGAGGCGCGCAGCGTGCGGTAGTCGTGCAGCGAAAACAGCACTTCCAGCGCGGCGGCCACCGACGGGTTGTCGTCGATGACCAGCAGGGTGGCGTGGCTCGGTGGCGGCATGGGCCTAATCTACCTTCAGGCCGTGCGGGTGGCGATGGCCGGCGGCACCGCCGCGGCGCGCCAGGCCGGGCCAAGCACGGCCAGCAGGCCAAGCAGCCACATGCCGGCCATGGTCAGGCCCAGGTAGGCCACCGGCAGCCTCGGCAGCTCCAGCTCGGCGACCAGGAAGTTGTTGAGCGCGATCGCGAGCGCGATGCCGACCGCGATGCCGCCGGTGGTGATCATCAGGTTCTCGACCAGGAAGTAGCGAAGGATGTCGGCCTTGCGCGCACCGATCGCGCGGCGCACGCCGATCTGCTTGCGCCGCTGGTTCACCCACAGGCTGGCCATGCCGACGATGCCCGAGGCGGTGATCAGCAGCAGGAAAACCGTGACTGCGATCAGCAGGCCGGCCATCAGGCGCTCGCCGGCGTAGCGGCCCTCGCGCGACTCCACCAGCGTGCGGCGGCTGAGCAGCACGCGGTCGTTGCTCAGGCCCAGCAGCACCTTCTCGACCTCGGCCATCACCTGGGCGTGGCGGCCGGGTTCGGTGCGCACGGCATAGCGGGTGAAGGGGTCGAGGTAGCGGATCGGCAGGATCAGGCTGTATTCGGCGGCGTCACCGACGTTGGCCCAGGGCGTCTGCAGCCGCTCGACCACGCCGATGACCTGCACCGGCGGGTTGTCGGGGCCGCCGAGGTAGATCGACTTGCCGAGCACCGAGGTCGCGTCGGGCCACAGCGCGGTGGCCATGGCCTGGGTGATGATGGCGACGCTGGGCTGGTTGCGGTCCACCTGCGGGTCGGACTCGATGTAGTCGCCGGGCTGGAAATCCCGCCCTTCGACCAGCTTCAGGCCGAAGGCATCGATCAGCGACTCGGGCGTGAAGTACTGCCCGGCCGAAGACACCGGCGAGTCCCGCTGGTCGGTGGAGGTGACCACCGGGCCGACGGTCCAGCCCGACTGCCCCAGCGGCACCTGGTTGGTCCAGGCGGCGGACACGACGCCGGGCACCGCGCGGATGGCCTCCATGTCGCGCAGCTGCATGCCGCGGACATCGCTGATGGTCCGGTACGGATAGAAGCGCAGCTCGGAGATGTTGGCCTCGTCGGCGCCGCTGGGCCGGGCGGCCGTGGCCAGCCGGTCCTGGATGATGTACAGCGCGTTGCAGACGATGGCCAGCGTCAGCGCGACCTGGGCCGCGATCAGCAGCGGCGCGGTCTTGTTGCGCAACAGGGCCGAAAGGATGGGGCGGATTTCCATGGCGGCGGGTCCTTACTGGCTCTTGAGCTGGAGGGCGGGCACGACCTGGCAGGCGCGCCAGGTGGGCAACAGGCCGGCGATGATCGCCGCGGCCACGGAAACCACCACCGCGATGGCGAGCATCGGCAGGTCCAGGTGGGTCAGCCGGGCGATGCCCTGGTTGAAGTCGCGGATGAAGGCCAGCGCGCCCAGGGTCAGCGCGATGCCGGCGCCGGCGCCGACCAGGCCGATCACCGCGGCTTCGGTGAGGTACTGGCGGAAGACTTCGCCGCGCGACGCGCCCAGAGCACGGCGCACGCCGATCTCGCCGGGCCTGGCGCTGAACTTGGCCAGCAGCAGGCCGACGGTGTTCACCAGGCACACCAGCAGGAAGCCGAAGGCCAGCCAGGTCGAGGTGCGGGTGTCGTCGCTGACCACCTCGCGCACGTCGAGCCATTCGCGCACGTCGTAAAGACGGTTGTTGAGCGGCAGTTCGAACCGGTTGAGCGCCTTCTGCTCGTTGACGTAGGCGGCCAGGTAGTCGGCGTAGGCCGCCCGGTCGCCGGCCGATTCCAGTTCCACCCACATCTGCACCCAGTTGCACTCGCCTTCGACAAGGCCGCGGAAGCCGGGCGAGGGCGGGGTGGAGTTGCAGCTGACGTTGCCGTTGACCTGCAGTTCGCGGGCGACCGCGGTGCGCAGCGGCAGGAAGATGTCCTCGCTGGTGTCGAAGCTGCGGCTGCCGACCAGGCGGTAGAACTTGGGCAGCGGGCTCCAGGTGTCGATGACGCCCACGACCTGGTATTCGCTGTCGCTGGCGCGCAGGGTCTTGCCGACGGGATTGACGCCTTCGCCGTAGACGCGCTCGGCCAGGCTGCGGCTGATCACCGCGACCTGGGTGCCGCGCTGGTCGTCGTCGGACGACCAGGGCTGGCCGTGCACGAAGGGCACGTCGAACATCGCGAAGAAGTCGCGTCCCACCGCCAGGCCATTGCTGAAGAACGGCGGCAGGTCGGGGCGGCCCGAATCAATCGGCGGGCCGACGCCGTAGATGGGCGTCTGGCGCAGGCCCTTGCCCGCCTCCCACAGCGCCAGCGCGTCGCGCATGGTCAGCTGTTCGGGCGGTTCGCGGTTGGCGTCGACGGTGCCGCCGTCGTTGGCGGGTCCGTTGTCGAGCAGCGGCACGAACAGGCGGTCGGACTTTTGCGGGATCGGGTCGCCGGACATGCCGCGCAGCAGGGTCAGCGTGGTCATCGACGCCGCCACGCCCACCGACAGCGTCAGCACCATCAGGGTCGTCAGCACCGGATTGCGGCGCAGGCTGCGAAAGCCCAGGGCAAGGTAGTAGCCGTACATGACGCTCTCCTCAGGCGGTCGCCGCGTGGGCGCCGGTGGCGCTGGCCAGGCTGCGCGCGGTTTCGTGGGTCAGGTCGCTGACCTGGCCGTCGATGATGTGCACGTTGCGGTGCGCGCGGGCGGCCAGCTCGGGGTCGTGGGTGACCATCAGGATGGTGGTGCCGGCGGCGTTGATTTCCTCGAGAAGCTCCATCACGCCGCGGGCCATCTGCGAGTCGAGGTTGCCGGTCGGTTCGTCGGCGAGCAGCACGCGCGGCGAGCCGGCCAGCGCGCGGGCGATCGCCACGCGCTGCTGCTGGCCGCCGGAAAGTTCGGCCGGGTAGTGCTTTATGCGCGAGGCCAGGCCGACCTGGGCCAGCGCGTCCTCGATGCGGCGCTTGCGCTCGGCGGCGCCGAAGCCGCGGTAGCGCAGCGGCACGTCGACGTTGTCGAACAGGTTCAGGTCGGGGATCAGGTTGAAGCCCTGGAAGATGAAGCCCAGCTTCTGGTTGCGCAGCTTCGAGCGGGCCGAATCGTCCAGGCCGCGCACGTCGACGCCGTCGAGCCAGTATTCGCCGCCGGTGAATTCCTCGAGCAGGCCGGCGATGTTGAGGAAGGTGGTCTTGCCCGAGCCCGAGGGGCCGGTGACGGCGACGAACTCGCCTTCCTTGACGTGGATGTCGAAGCCACGCAGGGCGTGGGTTTCGATCATGTGGGTGCGGTAGACCTTGCTCAGGTTGTTCATGCGCAGCATGGCGGAGTCCTTTTACTCGTTGATGGCGACGCGCTCGGCGCCGTCGAAGGTGTCGGTGCCCGAGATCACGATGCGCTCGCCGGGCTGCACGCCCTCGAGGATCTCGACCTCGCCCACGCTGGTGGCGCCCAGTACGATCGGACGGCGCACGGCGATACCGTCCTCGACCACGTAGGCGTGGCGGCCGCCCAGGGCTTCGACGAAGGGTCCGCGGGCGACCTTGGTCACGTCGGGCTTTTCCTCGAACAGCACGCGGGCGCTGACGCGCTGGTTCTGGCGCAGGCCGGCCGGCTGTTCGCCGGTGAAGCGCACGCGCGCCAGCACCTGGTTGTTGACGACCTCGGGCGAGATCGCGGAAAGGGTGCCGGTGGCGGTGGTGGCGCCGATGCGCACCTCGGCGGTCATGCCCAGGCCCAGGTCTTCGGCGTAGGACTCGGGCATTTCCAGCTCGACTTCCAGCCGGCTCAGGTCCACCACGGTCATCAGCGGGGTGTTGGCGACGACCACGGCGCGGTCGTCGACGCTGAGCGTGCCGATCACGCCGTCCACCGGCGCGCGCACGTTCAGTTCGTCCACGCGACGTTCGAGGTTCGCGGTGAGCAGGCGCTGGCGTTCGAGCAGCTGTTCCTGGGTCTTCAGGCCCAGGCCCACGTCCTGGGTTTCCAGCTGCGCGGCGGTGCCGGCGTGCTGGCTGCGGATGTCGGCGCTGGCCATGGCGTCCTTCGCACGCAGGTATTCCACTTCGGCGATCGCGCCGAGCTCGAAGCCGCGCTGCGCCCGCTGCAGGTCGCGAAGCGCGGCCAGGCGGGTCACTTCGGCATCGTCGGCCTCGCGCTTGGCCAGCAGGCTGGCCTTGCGCGCGAGGATGCGCTGGCGGGCGACTTCGGCCTCGAGCTGGGCCAGCGTGGCCTGCTCGCGCTGCAGTTCGTTCTGCAGTTCCGGGGAATCGATCACCGCCATCACGTCGCCCCGCGCCACGGTGTCGCCGGCCAGGATCTTCAGGGTCACGGTGCCGCCGGCCGGGGCATACAGGGTGGGGCTGACGGCGGCGACGACGCGGCCATTGGCAGTGGCGTCGCGCACCAGCAGGCCACGCTGCACTTCGGCGAAACGCAGGCGTTCGGCCGACACCGCACTGGCGCTGCCCAGCCAGCCGCTGAGCAGCCAGCCAACCAGCGCCACCGCCAGCACCGCGCCGCCGGCGAGGTAAAGCGGGCGGCGGGAGCGGGGCGCCTGGGCCTGGGAAAGGCTGCGGTCCTGGGCGGAGGTGTCGCGGATCATCGGGGAATCCATGCTGGGTGGGTCTGCGATAAACAATGCAACCACCGTGCCAGCCGGCAAGTCCCTGTCCTGAAAGGAAAAGATCCCTGTCCGCAGCGTCCGCCGCAGCCCCGTCCGGACGCCCGGCGGACACCCGCGCTGTCCCTGCGAATCCTTCGCCCGCGTAATGCCATCTGCTTCCCTTAAACTTGCCGGTCAGTCACCAAGGAACGCCTCGCCCATGTGTGGAATCGTCGGTATCAGCGCCACCCGGCCCATCGTCCAGCACCTGATCGCCGGCCTTGCCGCGCTCGAGTACCGCGGTTACGACTCCGCCGGCGTCGCCCTGCTTACCGGTGACGGCATTTCCCGGCTGCGCGCCAAGGGCAAGGTGCGCGACCTGGTCGCCCTGCAGGCCGAAACCGGCCTGGACGGCCACTGCGGCATCGCCCACACCCGCTGGGCCACCCACGGCGTGCCAAGCGAAGGCAACGCGCACCCGCACGTGTCGGGCGACGTGAGCCTGGTGCACAACGGCATCATCGAAAACCACGCCGCGCTGCGCGCCGAGCTGCAGGCCGAGGGCTACGCCTTCACTTCGCAGACCGACACCGAAGTGGTGGCGCACCTGGTTGAACGCGCCCAGCGCCAGGGCCTGTCGCTGCTGGCGGCGGTGCAGCAGGTGGTCAAGGGCCTGCACGGCGCCTACGCGATCGCGGCGATCTCGGCGCGCGAACCCGGCACCGTGGTCGGCGCCCGCTTCGGCGCGCCGCTGATCGTCGGCCTGGGCGAGGGCGAACAGTACCTGGCGTCCGACGTGCACGCGCTGCTGCCGCTGACCAAGCGCTTCATGTACCTCGAGGAAGGCGACGTCGCGGAAGTCACCGTCGACGGCATCCACATCTTCGACGCCGACGGCAAGCCGGCACAGCGCGAGGTCAAGGAATCGCACTTCAGCGCCGACGCGGTCGAGCTGGGCGAGTACGCCCACTACATGCTCAAGGAAATCCACGAGCAGCCGGTGGCCGTGGCCGACACCCTGGAAGGCCGCATCGCCGGCGGCAAGATCCTGACCCAGATCTTCGGCGTCGACGCCGAGCAGCTGCTGGCCGACACCCAGGCCGTGCACATCATCGCCTGCGGCACCAGCTACCACGCCGGCCTGGTGGCGCGTTACTGGATCGAGCAGCTCGCCGGCGTGCCCTGCACCGCGGAAATCGCCAGCGAGTACCGCTACCGCGACCCGGTGGTGCGCGAGGGCACGCTGTTCCTCACGATTTCCCAGTCCGGTGAAACCGCCGACACCCTGGCCGCGCTGAAGCTGGCCAAGGAGCGCCCGTACCTGACCCGGATGGCGGTCTGCAACGTGCCGGAATCATCGATCGTGCGCGAGTCGGCCCTGGTGCTGATGACCCGCGCCGGCCCCGAGATCGGCGTGGCCTCGACCAAGGCCTTCACCACCCAGCTGGTGGCGCTGGCGCTGTTCTCGCTGGCCCTGGCCCGCGCCAAGGGCCTGGACGACGAACGTTATTCCGACGGCGTGCGCCAGCTCGAGCGCCTGCCCGGCCACATCGCCGAGGTGCTCAAGCTCGACGAGGAGATCAAGGACCTGGCCGAACAGTTCATTGGCAAGCACCACGCCCTGTTCCTGGGCCGCGGCACGCACTGGCCGGTGGCGATGGAAGGCGCGCTCAAGCTCAAGGAAATCAGCTACATCCACGCCGAGGCCTACGCCGCCGGCGAGCTCAAGCACGGCCCGCTGGCGCTGGTGGACGAGGACATGCCGGTCATCGCGGTGGCGCCCAACGACCGCCTGATCGACAAGCTCAAGTCCAACCTCGAGGAAGTGCGCGCGCGCGGCGGCGTGCTCTACGCCTTCGTCGACGAAACCGTCGCCCACGGCCTGGACGCCGCGCGCGTGGTGATCCTGCCGGCCTCGGGCGAAATCGCCGCGCCGATCATCTCGACCATCCCGCTGCAGCTGCTGAGCTACCACGTGGCCGTGCAGCGCGGCACCGATGTGGACCAGCCGCGCAACCTGGCCAAGTCGGTGACGGTGGAATAAGCGGGGCGGGTGGCGGCGCGCCTGTCGCGGCGCCATCCACGCGCCGCCCACGCCGCCTGGCGCAGACTCGGCCCCAGACTTTTCCGAGCCGCCCATGCGCCTGAACGCCGATTTCACCCAACGCGTCGTCGTTCGCCCCGGCGACACGCCCTGGCAGGATTCTCCTTCGCCCGGCGTGTCCCGGCGGCTGCTCGACCGCGTCGGCGACGAGGCCGCGCGCGCGACCAGCCTGGTGCGTTACGCGCCAGGCTCGGTGTTCCCCGAACACGCGCATCCGGACGGCGAGGAAATCCTGGTGCTCGAGGGCGTGTTCAGCGACGAACACGGCGACCACGGCCCCGGCACTTACCTGCGCAACCCCGACGGCAGCCGGCATGCGCCGCGCAGCGCCAGCGGCTGCACGCTGTTCGTGAAACTGCGGCAGTTCCAGCCCGGCGACACCGACGCCGTGCGCATTGATACGAACGCCGGCGACTGGCGCCCGGGCCTGGTGCCCGGCCTGCGCGTGCTGCCCCTGCATTCCTTCGGCACCCAGCACACCGCGCTGGTGGACTGGGCGCCAGGCACGGTGTTCCAGCCGCACACGCACTGGGGCGGCGAGGAGATCCTGGTGCTCAGCGGCCAGTTCGAGGACGAACATGGCGTTTATCCCGCCGGCAGCTGGCTGCGCAGCCCGCACCTTTCGCAGCATGCGCCGCGGGCGCCCCTGGGAGCGCGCATCCTGGTCAAGACGGGGCACCTGGACGAAGACTTCCTGCGGCGGTGGGCGGCATGAAAAAGGCCCTCGGCGCCGCGTTCTTCTACGCGCGCTTCGCGCTGCCGTTCTCGCGCATCGGCTTCCGGCGTCGCGTCGGCAAGACCCGGCTGGAGGCCGATTTCAGCGGCCAGCGCTGGGTGGTCAGCGGTGCGACCGGCGGCATCGGCCAGGCCATCGCGCTCGGCGCCGCGGCGCGCGGGGCGACCGTGCTGGCGCTCGGACGCGATGCCGGCAAGCTCGATGAACTGGCCGGCCAGGCCGCCGGCGCCGGCCGCATCCAGCCGCTGCAGGTGGACCTGTCGCTGATGCAGGACGTCGCGCGTGTTGCCGGCGACATCGCCCGGAACGGCCGGGTGGACGTCGTGGTGCACAACGTCGGCGTGATGTGCCACGAATTCCGCCGGACCGCCGAAGGCCTGGAGCGCGGCTTCGCCACCAACCTGCTCGGCCACTGGGTGCTCGACCAGGGCCTGCGCCGCGGCGGTGCGCTGCACGAAGGCAGCGCCATCATTTCGATGAGTTCAGGCGGCATGTACGGCGCGGCGCTCGACATCGACGCACTGCAGGCGGCCGATGCCGGCAGCCACGACGGCTTCAATGCCTATGCCCAGCACAAACGCGCCCAGGTCGAGCTGACCCGTCACTGGAACAGCCTCGGTCCGGCCCAGCCGCGCGCGTGGGTGATGCATCCGGGCTGGGTCGACACCGACGGCGTGCGCAGCGCGCTGCCCGGCTTCCGCAAACTGTTCCGCAGCGTGCTCCGCGATGCCGCCGAAGGCGCCGACACCGCGCTGTGGCTGGCCGCCACGCGACCCGACACCGGCGAAGGCATCTGGCTCGACCGGCAGCGCGACGACGAGCACGCGTTCGCATTCACGCGGGCGGGTGCGAACGCGGACGCACTGGTGGCCGCCCTGCGTGCACACGGGTAGTGTTTGCCCCGAACCCCTGGACGGATTCGTTCGTTGACCACGCCGCCGCCTGACGACCCGCGCCCGGTCGAACCCGAGCGCCCGCTGCCGACCGACTGCTGCGACGGCGGCTGCGCCGTCTGCGTCTTCGACAGTTATGCCGAGGACATGGACCACTACCGCGAGCGGCTGGCGCAGTGGCAGGCAAGGCATCCGGGCCCCGATCGAGGCCCGGACGCGCCGGATCAGTCGACGCCGAAATCGAAGTAGCTGTCGTTGCCCGAGGCGAAGAAGCCCAGCACGCGCACCTGGCTGTTGTAGGTCACCAGGGCGTATTCGCCCGGCGCCAGGTCGCGTTCGGGCGTGACGCGGAACAGGGTGAAACCCTCGGGCGCGCCGGACTGGTCGGCCAGGGCTTCACCGCGCGTGGGCACGATGCGGTCGGGGTGGATGCCGGTGGAGTAGCTCCGGTAGCCGCCTCCGATCAGCACTTCGCGGGTGTTGTTGCGGCGCACCGCGAAGCTGGCCAGCGTGAGGTAGCTTTCCGGCTGGGCGTTGCCGGGCACCGCGATGTCGAAGGACGGCCGCGGATTGCTGACCCTCAGGCGTGCCTGGGGTCCGCTGAGCACGGCATAGGTGCCGACGCCGCCCCAGCCCATCGCGCGGGCCGCCGTGCGCACCTGCGCCACGGTGTAGCGCATCTGGTGGCGCTGGCCCTCGTCCACGAGCACGATCTCCTCGGGATTGATGCGAGTCGCGTCGTTGCCGGACTTGCCGGCGGGCGCGGCACCGCCGGCCCCGGCGCTGATCATGGCCTCGACCACGGATTCATCGACGCCGGCCTGCTTGAGCGCGATCAGGCCATCGGGCGAGGTGTCGAAGTCGGACGGCGCGCTGCGCACGGTCAGCCGCACCGTGTCCGGCGACAGGCCGGCGTTGAGCATCTTGATCACGTCGGCGTTGGTCAGCGGCGCGGTTTCGGCGCGGACCGGGCCGGACAGGGCAAGCAGCGCCAGGCACAGGCCCAGCAGGATGGTTTTGGTGAACGGCATTTTTTTCCCCGGAAACAAGATTGAACGGATCGCCGCGGCCCTTCCCCGGTCCGCGTGCCCCCGGATGATAGCCGGACGACGGCCCCGGGGTGGCACAATGGCGGCCCCGAATCGCCACGGATTCCCGCCATGCGCGTCTGCGTCTATGCCGCTTCCAGCGCCCGGGTGGCGCCCGAATTCCACGCCGCCGCGCGCCAGCTCGGCGAAACCCTCGCGGCGCAGGGCTGCAGCATCGTTTACGGCGGCGGTTCGCAGGGCCTGATGGGCTCGCTGGCCGACGGCGCGCTGTCGAAGGGCGGCGAGGTGGTCGGCATCCTGCCGAAGTTCATGGCCGACCTCGAATGGGGCCACCCGGGCCTGACCCACCTGGAGCTGGTGGAGGACATGCGCGAGCGCAAGCACAAGCTGCTCACCGGCTCCGATGCCGTGGTCGCGCTGCCCGGCGGCTGCGGCACGCTCGAGGAACTGTTCGAGGCGATCACGCTCAAGCGCCTGGGCATCTACTTCAGCCCGATCCTGCTGCTGAACGTGCGCGGCTTCTACGCGCCGCTGCAGGGTTTCATGGAGTCGGTGATCGAAGAGCGCTTCATGAACCCGGAGCACGCGGCGATGTGGTCGCTGGTCGACCGCGTCGAGGACGTGCTGCCGACGATCCGGGCCACGCCGCCCTGGCGCGAGGACGCGCGCGAGTACGCGGTGGTGCGCTAGCCGCTCAGTCGTCCCGCGACGACGAAGGATCGTCGAAACCGAAGCCCGGGCCGGGCATGTCGCTTTCGTCCTCGCCGTCCAGATGCACGGTTTTCACCGGCGCGGCGGCCGGCATGCGCTTGTTCTTCGGCAGCGGCAGCTTGGCGACCTCGTCACCCGCGGCCAGCACCAGTTCGCTGCGGCGCTCGTCCGGGATTTCCTGCCAGTGGCAGCCCAGGATCGCGCCTTCCAGCGCGTAAAGCAGGTTCAGGCTGGGCTTGAACCCGGCGCGCTTGACCCGCACGAAGGCCGCCAGCGCACCCACCGACTCCAGGTCTTCCTGGCTGCGGATGCCGGTCTGGCGCAGCCAGGCGGCGGATTTCGGGCCGATGTTGCGCAGTTTGGTTCCGGTCATTCCTCTGTCCTGTCCCCGGTCGGTTCAGGCCGGGCCCAACGTCTGGATGAACGCAGCGGCGATCGCTTCGAGGCCAGCCTGGTCGTCCGCGTCGAAGCGGTCGGTGACCGGGCTGTCGAGGTCGAACACGCCCACCAGCTGGTCGCCAAGGTACAGCGGCACCACCAGCTCCGAACGCGAGGCCGCGTCGCAGGGGATGTGGCCCGGGAAGGCCTCGACGTCGGCGATGCGCTGGGTTTGCCGGGTCTGCGCGGCGGTGCCGCAGACCCCGCGGCCGAGCGCGATGCGCACGCAGGCCGGGTGGCCCTGGAAAGGGCCGACCACCAGTTCCTTGCCGTCGTAGAAGTAGAAGCCGACCCAGTTGAGCTCCGGCAGCGCGTGGTAGACCAGCGCCGACAGGTTGGCGGCATTGGCGACCCGGTCGGTTTCGCCGTGCATCAGGCCGCGGGCCTGTTCAAGCAGCTGGTCGTACTGTTCGGCCTTGGTGCCGGTGAGGCTGGACTGCGCGAACATCGGCGCTCCATCGTTCGGTGTCGGGACGGTATTGTATGGCCTCGCGCCCGGGGGCGCGGGAGGGGTGGCGATGTTATGGAGCGTTGACCAGCTGGCGTCGTTGCCGCGCGAGGACGGCTTCCGGCTGCGCGGCCAGCAGGTGACACGGCTGGAAACCTTCGTCGACGCGGCCTTCGCCTTCGCGCTGACCTTGCTCGTGATCTTCTTCGAAAGCCTGCCCACTTCCTACGACGAACTGCGCGAAGCACTGCGCCGCCTGCCGACCTTCGTCCTGGGTTTCGTGCTGCTGGCCATGTTCTGGAGTGCGCACAATCGCTGGAGCCGGCGTTTCGGGCTCGACGACACGACGTCCACGGTGTGGTCGCTCGGACTGGTGCTGGTGATGCTGGTTTACGTGTATCCCCTGCGCATGGTGATCTCCAGCGGCCTGTGGCTGGCGACCGGTGGCTTCGTGCCCACGGAGCTGGTGCTCACCGGACCGGACGCGGTGTACGACCTGCAATGGGCCTTCATCATCTACGGCATGGGCTTCGGTGGGCTGGCGACCCTGGTCTGGCTGCTCAACCGGCACGCGCTGCGCCGCGCCGACGACCTGGGCCTGGACGCGCTCGAGCGCCATGAAGCGCGCACCGAAGCTGGCGTGCAAGCCATCCTGGCGGCCAGTGCCGCGGTCAGCATCGTCGCGGCCTTCGGAATGATGGCGGTGCCGCGCGACCAGTTCACCTACCTGCTAAGTGGCCTGCCCATGTTCGCCTACCCGCTGCTGGGCATCGTCATCCCGGCGTTCACCGCGCGTCGCCAGCGCCTGCGCCCGGTTGCGGCATGAGCGGGGACCTGTTCGCCCGCGGCTGTTTCGTCACCGGCACCGACACCGGGGCCGGAAAGACCTTCGCGTCCGCCGTGCTGCTGCACGCGATGCGCCGCGACGGCCGCCCGGCCGTGGGCATGAAGCCGGTCGCCAGCGGCTGCGAGCGTACGAACGAGGGCTGGCGCAACGAAGACGCGCTGGCCCTGCAGGCGGCCAGCGATCCCCGGCCCGGCTACCAGCTGGTCAACCCCTATGCCTTGCCCGAACCCACCGCGCCGCAGATCGCCGCCGCGATGGCCGGCGTGCAGGTCGAGCTGGCGACGCTGCTGGCCGCGCACGGGGTCCTGGCCGGCCAGGCTGGCGGCCGGGTGCTGGTCGAAGGCGTCGGCGGCTGGCTGGCGCCGCTGGCCGATGGCCTCGAGCAGGCCGACCTGGCCCGCGCGCTGGACCTGCCGTTGGTGCTGGTGGTCGGCCTGCGCCTGGGCTGCCTGAACCACGCGCGCCTGACCGCCCGCGCCGTGGAAGCCGACGGCTGCCGCCTGGCCGGGTGGATCGGCAATCAGGTCGAGGCACCGGGCCCGCATGCCGCGGCCTACCTTGACCTGCTGCGCAACGCCCTGCCGGGCCCCTGCCTGGGCCTGCTGCCGTTTGCGCCCGGGGCCGCGCCCGCGGACCTGGCCGCGAAGCTGTCGCTGGCCTGAACGAAGGCCCGAAAAACGGTCGGAAACCCCCGGAAACAGGCCATCAGTTGGCTTGACAGCGGCCGATTCAAACCTAGAATGACCGTTCATTCTTTTGCGCCCGCGCCGGTTCCCCGGCCCGCGGGCGACCCCGCATTCTTTCTCCGAGAGGCATCCCATGTCCGCGTCCGCCCGTTCCCGGCGTCTTCTGGCCGTCCCCGTGGCCGTCATCGCCGCCGCCAGTTTCCTGCTGGCCGCCTGCTCCGGCGAGCCGGCGCCGATGCAGATGCCTACGCCCGAAGTCACCGTGGTCACCCTGAAGGCGCAGCCGGTGCCGCTGACCCGCGACCTTGCCGGCCGTACCGTGCCCTTCGTGGTCGCAGAAGTGCGCCCGCAGGCCACCGGCATCGTCGAAAAGCGCCTGTTCGAGGAAGGCAGCCTGGTGAAGGAAGGGCAGGTGCTCTACCAGCTCGACGACGCCACCTACCGCGCCGCCCGCGCCGCCGCCGCCGCCAACCTTGCGCGCGCCCAGGCCTCGGCGAAGTCGGCGCGCCTGGCCGCGGAACGTTCCACCGAGCTGGTGGCGCAGAAGCTCGTGGCCCAGCAGGACCATGAGCGCACGATGGCCGCCGCCGCCGAAGCCGCCGCCGATGTTGCCGCCTACCGGGCCGCGCTGCAGTCCGCCGACGTCAGCCTGGGCTACACCCGCATCACCGCGCCGATCTCGGGCCGGGCCGGCAAGTCCGGCGTCACCCAGGGCGCGCTGGTCACCGCCAACCAGGAAACGGCGCTGGTGACGGTGCAGCAGCTCGATCCGATCTACGTGGACCTGTCACAGTCGGCCACCGAGCTGATGCAGCTGCGCAAGGACGTCGAGGCCGGTCGCGTCGAGCAGGGCACCGTCGAGGCGAAGATCCTGCTCGAGGACGGCACGCCCTACGCCCACGCCGGCACGCTGGAGTTCACCGACGTCACCGTCGACCCGGGAACCGGCAGCTACTCGCTGCGCGTGCGCGTGCCCAACCCCGACAACCTGCTGCTGCCGGGCATGTACGTGCGCGCCGTGGTCGAGCTGGGCACCCGCCCGGACGGCATCCTGGCGCCGCAGCAGGGCATCAGCCGCGACGCCAAGGGCAACGCCACCGCGCTGGTGGTGACGCCGGAAGGCAAGGTCGAAGCCCGCGTGGTGCAGACCAGCCGCACGGTCGGCGACCAGTGGCTGGTCGACGACGGCCTGCAGGCCGGCGACCGCGTGATCATCGAGGGCCTGCAGAAGGTCCAGCCGGGCGGCAGCGCCACGGCCGTCGAAGCCGGCGCCGCCGCCACCCCCGACGACGCGGCTCCGCCCGCGCCCGCCGAATAAGCCGAGGTCCCGACCATGGCAAGGTTTTTCATCGATCGCCCGATCTTCGCCTGGGTGATCGCCATCATCATCATGCTCGCCGGCGGCCTGGCGCTGACCCAGCTGCCGATCTCGCGATATCCGACGATCGCGCCGCCGACGATCACCATCAACGCCAGCTACCCGGGCGCGTCGGCGCAGGCCGCGGAAAACTCGGTCACCCAGATCATCGAGCAGGCGATGACCGGCCTCGACGGCCTGGACTACCTGTCCTCGACCAGTGATTCCAACGGTTCGGTGTCCGTCACGCTGACCTTCGAAACCGGCACCGATCCGGACATCGCCCAGGTGCAGGTGCAGAACAAGCTGCAGCTGGCCACCGCGCTGCTGCCGGGCATCGTGCAGCAGCAGGGCATTTCGGTGAACAAGGCCTCCAGCGGCTTCCTGCAGGTGCTGGGTTTTGTATCCGAAGACGGCTCGATGGACCGCAACGACATCTCCGACTACGTGTCTGCGAGCATCGTCGACCCGCTCAGCCGCGTGCCGGGCGTGGGCAGCGTGCAAGTGTTCGGCGGCAAGTATGCGATGCGCATCTGGCTCGACCCGGGCAAGCTCAACAGCTACCAGCTCGCGCCCAGCGACGTGGTGGCGGCGATCCAGGCGCAGAACGCGCAGGTCGCCGTCGGCCAGCTCGGCGGCACGCCGGCCATCGACGGCCAGCAGATCAACGCCACCATCACGGCCCAGGACCGCCTGCAGACGCCGGAGCAGTTCCGCGCCATCGTCGTGCGCGCCGATGCCGATGGTTCGACGCTGCGCCTGGGCGACATCGCCCGGGTCGAGATCGGGTCGGAAAACTATTCGGTGATCAGCCGCTACAACGGCAAGCCGGCCTCCGGCGTCGCGATCTCGCTGGCCACCAATGCCAACGCCCTGGCCACCGCCGACGGCGTGGCGGAGTTGATGGAGCAGATGAAGCCGAGCTTCCCGCCCGGCCTGAAAGTGGTGGTGCCCTTCGACACCACGCCCTTCGTGCGCGTTTCAATCAAGGAAGTCGTCAAGACCCTGGCCGAGGCCGTTGTGCTGGTGTTCCTGGTGATCTTCCTGTTCCTGCAGAACTTCCGCGCCACGCTGATCCCGACGATCGCGGTGCCGGTGGTGCTGCTGGGCACGCTGGCGATCCTGCTGGCGCTGGGTTTCTCGATCAACATGCTCACGATGTTCGCGATGGTGCTGGCGATCGGCCTGCTGGTGGACGACGCCATCGTCGTGGTCGAAAACGTCGAGCGCGTGATGAGCGAAGAGGGCCTGAGCCCCGTCGAGGCGACGCGCAAGTCGATGGACCAGATCACCGGCGCCCTCATCGGCATCGGCATGGTGCTGGCGGCGGTATTCATCCCGATGGGCTTCCTCACTGGTTCGACCGGCGTCATCTACCGCCAGTTCACCGCGACGATTGTCTCGGCGATGGGCCTGTCGGTGCTGGTGGCGATCGTCCTGACGCCGGCGCTGTGCGCGACCATGCTCAAGCCGCTCAAGAAGGGCGAACACCACGGCGAGAAGGGTTTCTTCAAGTGGTTCAACGGCCGCTTCGACGCCGGTAACAAGCGCTACCAGGGCTTCGTCGGCGGCATGCTACGCCGCGGCGGCCGTTTCCTGGTGATCTACCTGGTGCTGGCGGTGGCGATGGTCGCCGTGTTCCGCATCGTGCCCTCGTCCTTCCTGCCCGACGAGGACCAGGGCGTCGCCTTCACCATCGTGCAGACGCCGGTGGGCGCCACCCAGCAGCGCACGCAGAAGGTGATGGAGCAGGTCGAGGCGCATTACCTGCAGAACGAGGCCGACATCATCGAGTCCACCTTCGCCGTGCAGGGTTTCAGCTTCGCCGGCAGCGGCCAGAACAACGGCATGGTGTTCGTGAAGCTCAAGGACTGGGACGAACGCAGCAGCGACGAGGCCAGCGTCACCGCGCTGGTCGGCCGCGCGATGGGCGCCTTCAGCCAGATCAAGGACGCGATGGTGTTCGCGCTGGCGCCGCCGCCGGTGACCGAGCTCGGCACCACGGGCGGCTTCAACCTGTACCTCAAGGACAACCAGAACCAGGGCCACGAGGCGCTGATGGCCGCGCGCAACCAGCTGCTTGGCCTGGCGGCGCAAAGTCCGCTTCTGATGCAGGTGCGCCCGAACGGCCAGGAAGATTCGCCGCAGTTCCGCCTGGACGTGGACAACGACAAGGCCGCGGCGCTGGGCGTGTCGGTGGCCGAGATCAACAACACGCTGTCGGTCGCCTGGGGTGGTCGCTACATCGACGACTTCATCGACCGCGGCCGCGTCAAGCGCGTGTACGTGCAGGCCGACGCGCCGTTCCGCATGGTGCCGGAGGACTTCAACCTCTGGTACGTGCGCAACAACCAGGGCGAGATGGTGCCGTTCTCCTCGTTCGCCACCTGGCACTGGGAATACGGCTCGCCGCGCCTGGAACGCTACAACGGCGTGCCGGCGGTGAACGTCACCGGCATGGCGGCGCCAGGCGTGAGCTCGGGTGATGCGATGGCCGAGATGGAGCGGCTGGCCGGCGAGCTGCCGACCGGATTCGGCCTGGAATGGTCGGGCGCCTCCTACCAGGAGCGCGTGGCCGATGCGCAGGTGCCGCTGCTGTATGCGCTGTCGCTGCTGATCGTCTTCCTGTGCCTGGCGGCGCTGTACGAAAGCTGGACGATCCCGACCTCGGTGCTGCTGGTGGTGCCGCTGGGCATCCTGGGCACGGTGCTGTTCACCTGGCTGCGCGGGCTCGAGCGCGACGTGTACTTCCAGGTCGGTATGCTCACCACGGTTGGCCTGTCGAGCAAGAACGCGGTGCTGATCATCGAGTTCGCCAAGGCCAACCTCGAGAAGGGCATGGACCTGGTCGAAGGCACGCTGGCCGCGATTCGCGACCGCCTGCGCCCGATCCTGATGACCTCGATCGCCTTCGGCTTCGGCGTGCTGCCCCTGGCCATCGCCACTGGCGCCGGCTCGGGCGCGCAGCGCGCGATCGGCACCGGCGTGATCGGCGGCATGCTGGCCGGCACCTTCCTCGGCATCTTCTTCATCCCGCTGTTCTTCGTGACCGTGCGCCGGCTGTTCTACCGCAAGGAAGCCAAGCGATGAGCCCGATGCCGGCCGGCGGCGGCGCCAAGGCGAAGGCGCGCCAGGAAGCGCAGCGCGAACGCATCCTGGAAGCCGCCCGCACCTGCTTTTCCGAGGGCGGCTTCCACGGCACCGGCATGGCGGCGATCGCGCGCGCGGCCGGCATGAGCCAGGGCCTGATCTACCGCTACTTCACCAACAAGGCGGCGATCATCCGGGCCATCACCGACGAGCAGCGCGAAGAGCGCCGCGAGGCGCTGGCAGGCATCGCCACCTGTTCGGAGCTGGTGGACAAGCTGCTCGAGAAGATCGACGCCTGGCGCGAAAGCGGTCCGGGCGGCAGCTGCGAAGGCGGCTTCGACGCGGCGCTGTTCCTCGAAGTGTCGGCCGAGGCCACGCGCGACGCCGACATCGCCGCCGTGGTCACGGCGCAGGAGCCGCAGATCCGGGTCGACTTCGAAGACCTGGTGCGCCGAAGCGCCGCCGCCGCCGGCAAGCCGCTCGAGGCCGACGCGGTGCGCCGCCGCACGGTGGTGATGCGCTGCCTCGTGGACGGCCTGATCCTTTGTTACGTGCGCGACCCCCAGCAGGACCGCGCCGTGCTGCGCCAGAGCCTGCAGGAAGCCATCACCGCCCTCTGCCTGTAGCCCGCCCTGTGGGAGGGACTTCAGTCCCGATGCCCCCAGGTCGCGAGCTTGCCTGCCGCCCCAGCCAGGCCTAATCTGGCTCCCGCCCACCCGCAGGAGCCCGCGCCATGCGTCATTCGCTGATCGGCCTGTTGTCTGCTGCCATCCTGATGCTTCCGGTGGGCACCGTCGCGCAAACGCCGGTTTCCTACGCCGGCAAGACCGTGCTCGTCACCGGCTCCACCGACGGCCTGGGCCGCGAGCTGGCCCGCGGCTTCGCCGCCGAAGGTGCCCACGTGATCATCCACGGCCGCAACGCCGAACGTGGCCAGGCGCTGGTGGAAGAAATCACTGCCTCGGGCAAAGGCTCGGCGCGTTTCATTGCCGCCGACTTCTCCTCAATGCAGGCGGTGCGCGAGTTCGCCGACGCCGTCGCGGCATCAACCCCGAAACTCGACCTGCTGGTCAACAACGCCGGCGTCGCCTTCAACGACGGCCAGCGCCGCACCAGCCCGGACGGCTACGAGCTGCAGTTCGCCGTGAACTACCTGGCCGGCTGGGTGCTGGTGCACAAGCTGCGGCCGGCGCTGAAGGCCGCTGCGCCCTCGCGCATCATCAATGTCTCGTCCGGCAGTTCGGCGCCGATCGATTTCAACGACGTGATGCTTGAAGCCGAAGGCGCCGCCGCGCGTGGCTATGGCCAGAGCAAGCAGGCCCAGGCAACGATGACCAAGGCACTGGCGCCGGCTTTCCTGGCCGACGGCATCACGATGGTGTCGCTGCACCCGGCGACGCTGATGGACACGACGATGGTGAAGGGCATCGGCATTCCGCCGCGCACCACCGTCCAGGAAGGCGTGGACCACGTGATGGGCCTGGCGCACGCGCCGACTCTTGAAGCCGGCGCCTTCCACCTTGAAGGCGGCGTGCCGCGCGACACCATGGACCCGCAGGGCCAGGACCCCGAAGCGCAGGCGAAGCTGCTGGCGCTCAGCGAAGAGCTCACCGGCGTACCCGCCGACTAAACCCGCGCTTTCCTTGTGGGAGGGGCTTCAGCCCAGATGCTTCATCAGCCCGGCCCGGTATACCTGCACCCCGACGTGCAGGTCTCATGCACCACCACCGCCGACAGGCCGGGCAGGGCGGGCTGCAGTTTGTCCCAGATCCAGATCGCTAGGTTCTCGCTGGTGGGGTTGTCGAGGCCTTCGATGTCGTTGAGGTAGTGGTGGTCGAGCTGGTCATAGAGCGGCATGAAGGCCGCCTTGATGTCGCCGAAGTCCATCACCCAGCCGGTATCGGCGCCGACCTCGCCCGAGACGTGCAGTTCAACCCGGAAGCTGTGGCCATGCACCCGCGCGCATTTATGGCCGGCCGGAACGTTGGGCAGCCGGTGCGCGGCCTCGAGCGTGAAACTCTTGAAGATGTCCATGGCCGGCATTGTAGCCCCGGCCCCTGTCGGCTTCAGCGCACGGCGACCGCGTCTTCGCTGGCGGTCTGGTTGATCGCCAGCACGTCTTCGACTTCACCGCCGGTGGCCATGCCGTAGTCGAAGGCGCTGACGCTGCCGTCCACGTCCACCGACAGGCTGAAGGAGACGAAGCGGGTTTCCTGGCCGTCGAGCTGGGCCAGGCCCGAGCCGTCGAAGCGCCGGCCGCCCTGGTCGAGCCGGGTGGCTTCGGCCGAGACCAGCGAAAACGCCACGTCCTTGCCGGCCAGGTCGGCGCTCAGGTGGTCCTCGACCGTGGATTGCACCGTCCAACCCGGCGCCACCGCCGCCTTCGACGCGCCACCGGCGAGGGATTCCGGGGCGGGCGGGGCGGCGGTGGCGCCGACGTTGGCCGACAGGGCCAGGGCCAGGCCGGCGACGGCCGCCAGGGTGCCGAGGCCCATCAGGGTCCGGCTGCGGCCACGCGCGGGGGAGGCGGGCGCGGCGGCGGTGGCGGTGGCGCGGGGGGCAAACGCCTGGGCAGCCCAGGCCAGGTCGGCGTCGGTCAGGTCTTCACGGATCAACAGGGTCATGGCCGGGTTCCGATAGGGGGAGAGTCCAGGGAAGACAGCAGCATCCGTGCCAAGGCGGTCCATGAGGCGCAAGTTATTGATCCGACATGACAGTCGTTCGAGGGCAGGCCCGGCGGGTGGGCAAATTGCCAGTCCCTGCCGGGCCGGCTTCTTGCGAAATGCAAGGGCGGTCCCGTCTCGCTCCCTGCGACGCCGGTGGGGCAGTCTGTCCGGGTCGATCGGCTAGGCTGTGCGGATGCAAGCGGACTGGAAACAACGCGCCAGCGAAGGAATCACGGTGTTCCGGGCCAGCCGGCTCGAGGCGCTGCTGGTGCCGCTCGACCATTTGCTGGCCACCCAGCCGCCGGCGGCGCTGCTGGCGCCGCAGACCGTGGTCGCGGCCCACCCGGGCATGCGCCAGTGGCTGGCCGGGGCGCTGGCGGAAAAACGCGGCGTGCACGGCATCGTCGCCAACCTCGACATCCTGCTGCCCAGCGGTTTCCTCGACCGCCTGGCCGGCGAGGTCCTGGGCGAAGGGGCGACGTCCCCGGCCGCGTGGCGCCGCGAACACCTGCGCTGGCGCATCTTCGCCCTGCTTGAAACCAGAACCGATCCCACCCTGCGTGCCGCGCTCGACGGCGCCGACGCCGAACGCCGGCGCTTCCAGCTGGCCGACCGCCTGGCGCGCATCTACACCCAGTACATGGCCTACCGGCCCCGCTGGCTGGCCGAGTGGGCGCGCGGCCGCGCGGGCTTCGACGGCGCCGGCTTCCACCCGGCGCTGTGGCAGGCGCTGCAAACCGCCATCGGCCAGACCCACCGCGGCGGCCAGCTGGCCCTGCTCGAACGCAGGCTGCGCGATGAAGGCGTGCGCGTGGCCGCCACCGATCCCCTGCATGTGTTCGGCCTGGCCCACCTGGCGCCGGCGGAACTGCGTGTGCTGCACGCGCTGGCCGTGCACCGGCCGGTGGTGCTGTACGTGCCCGACCCCTGCCGCGAATACTGGGGCGGCCTGCGCAGCGAAGCCGCGCAGTTGCGCGAACTCGCCGCCGATCCCTTTTCGCGCGACGCCGAAGCCACCTTCCTCGACCAGCACCACCCGCTGCTCGCCGCCTGGGGTCGCCTCGGCCAGCACTTCATGCTGCAGGTGCAGTCGCTGGACGCGTCGCTGGACATGCGCCACTACCGCGACGAAGCCGACCACGACCGCCCGCCCGGCCCGCTGCTCGAGCGCCTGCAGGAAAGCCTGCGCCGACTCGCACCCTCGCTGCTGTCGGAAGATCCGCGCCCGTTGCCTGCGCGTCGCGCCGATGCCTCGCTGCGCGTGCACGCCTGCCACACCCGCCTGCGCGAACTCGAAGCCCTGCGCGATGCGCTGCTGCAGGCGCGCCGCGACGACCCCGGCATCGCGCCTTCCGACATCGTCGTGATGGCGCCCGACATCCGCGCCTACCTGCCGCTGCTGCCGGCGGTGTTCGGCGCACCGGGCGATGCCAGCGCGCCCTTGCCCTACCACCTGGCCGACGTGCCGGTGGCCAGCACGGTGCCGCTGTTCGCCGCCTTCCGCCAGCTGCTGGCACTGCCCGGCTCGCGCGAAACCGCGCCGGCGCTGCTCGATTTCCTGGCCCAGCCCGACGTCGCCCGCCGGCTGGGGCTGGACGCCGACGCGCTGGCCCTGCTCGAACGCGCGCTGGCCGAAGCCCGCGCCGCCTGGGGCCTGGACCCGGCCGCGCGCGCCGCACTCGGCGTGCCGTCCATCGAGGAACACACCCTCGCCTGGGCGATGGACCGCCTGCTGGCGAGCCTGGTGCATGGCAACGAAGAGGCCGACGACCTGATGTCGGTCGCCGGCCAGCGGCTGGCGCCGGTCACCGGCGTCGCCGGCGCGGCCCTGGCCCTGGGCGCGCTCGACCAGCTGCTGCAGTGGCTGGCGGTACTGCGCGAGGACGCAGCCCGCCCACGCGCCGCCAGCGCCTGGACGACGCGGCTGGAATCGGCGCTTGAACAGCTCTTCCAGGCCGACCCCGGCGACCCCGACGCGCAGGACGCGATGGACGCGCTGCGCGCTGTCGTGCGTGGCCTCGCTGCCGAACCCGCCGAGGCCGGCCTGGACCCGCTGCTGGCCTGGCCGGTGGTGCGCGCCTGGCTGGAAGAACGCCTCGCTGCCGTGCCGGGCCGGCAGCGTTTCCTCGCCGGGGGCATGACCGTCTGCGGCATGGTTCCGCAGCGCGCCATCCCCTTCCGCGTGGTCGCGGTGCTGGGTCTGAACGAAGGCGAGTACCCGCGCCAGGACCGCGACGCCGGCCTCGACCCGATCCACCGCCATGGCCTGCGCGAACTGGGCGACCGCGACACCCGCAGCGACGACCGCTACCTGTTCCTGGAAACGGTGATGTCGGCGCGCGACCGCCTGCACCTGAGCTGGGTTGGTTTTGATGCGCGCGACGGCAAGCCGCGCAATCCCGCGGCGCCGCTGGCCGAACTGATGGCGGCGCTGCCCTCCGGCGCCGGGGAGGCGCCCCCGTGGCGCGTGGACCACGCATTGCAGCCATTCGACGGCGCGTATTTCGGCGACGACCCGGCCCGCCGCAGCTTCTCCCCGGATTTCGCCGGCATGGTCGGCGGCGAGCGTGACGCCCCGGCGCTGCTGTCGCCGCGGCCCTCGCCGGCCAGCGAAGAACCCGCCGACGTGGAGGTTTCCCGCGTGCTGGCCTGGTGCCGCGACCCGGCGAAACTTGTCCTGGCCGACGGTCTGCGCGCGCGCCTCGACGCGCTGGGAGAACGCCGCCTGGCCAGCGACGAACCGCTGGAAGCGCGCCTGGGCGTCTTCGACCGGCAGGCCCGCACGCTATGCGAAAAAGCGCTGGCCGAACTCGGCGTGTCGCTTCCCGAATTGCCGCCCGAAGCCCTGGTGCTCGGCGGCGTGCTGCCGCCCGGTGCACTGGGCGCGCAGGCCTGGGCCCGCGAACGCGACACCGCTGAAGCGCTCGTGGCCGCGGCGCGCGCCCGCATCGAACTGGCCAGCCTGCTTGAACCCAAGCTGGCGCCCGAAACCGTTCCCGCCATCGCCCGCCAGGTCGGACGCTTCAGCCTCACCGGCGAAATCGACCGCGTGCGCGAGCGCGACGGCGTGCTGTTCGTCTGCGACACCTTCGCCCACAAGGAGTCCGAGGCGACGCTGGGCTTCCGCGAGCGCCTGCCGCTGTTCATCCGCTGGGCGCTGTGCCGGCTGGCGCCGGAAAACGCAAAACGCCGCGTGCGCATCGCCGCCCTGGTGGCCAGGGCCGGCAAGATGCCCTGGCAGGCGGCCATCGCCGACTGGGATGAAAAATTCCTGCAGGCCGGCGCGGAGGAGCGCGAAGAACTACGCGCACAGCTCGAGATGCGTCTCGCCTTCGTGATCGATGCCGCCACGCGCCCGGCCACCGACCCCTGGCCCTACTTCCCGCGCACCAGCTGGGCCCTGGCCAACGGCAAGGACGACGCCGGCGACGACTGGCGCCGCGAGCTCGACTACGCGCCGGGTTATGCGCGATTGCTCGGCCGCGGCCTGTCGCCCGACGAAAACGACGACTGGCACCTGGCCCTGGCCGATGCCGCGACGGCGCTGCTCAATGCCATCAACCCGGGCGATCCGGAGGCAGCGGCATGAACACGCCGGTCACCGTCGCGCACTGGCGCGAACTGCCGCTCGGCCCGGGTGGCCGCGCCCTCGTCGAAGCCAGCGCCGGCACCGGCAAGACCTGGACGATCGGCGTGCTGTGGTGGCGTCTGCTGCTGGAACCCACGCAGGCGCCGGGCGTCGAGCGCATCGTCGTCACCACCTTCACCGAAGCCGCGGCCCAGGAGCTGCGCGAACGCCTGCGCGCGCGCCTGCGGCAGGCGCTGGAGCTGGCCGACACGCGGCCCGCCATCGACGCGGAAACGCCCGGCGATACGGCCTGGCTGCTCGCTCGCTGGCAGGAAGAAGACGTTTTCATCGAGGACCGCCGCCGCCTGCGCCTGGCGCTCGCGGATTTCGACCGCGCGCCCATCGGCACCCTGCACGGCCTGTGCCGCGGCATCCTGGCCGAACACCCGCTCGAAGGCGGGCAGGGCATCGAGGTGGCCGAGGCCGCCTCCGGCCAGGCCCTGCTGGAAGAACTCGCGCACGACGCCTGGCGCGTGCTGCGGCAGTCGGATACGGACGGCCTGGCCGACGCCGGCGTCGGCGAACTGAGCCTGTCCAGGTTCACCCGCACGCTGGCCACGCTGCTGCGCCCGGGCGTGCGGCTGCCGTCCGGGGAAACCTTCGACGAGGCGCGGGCCGAGCTGGCGCCGGTTCTCGCCGCGCCCCTGCGCGCCATCGCCGACGAGGTGTCGTGGTTCACGCGCAAGAACGCGAAGCTGCTGGCCTGCCTGTCCGAAATGGCCGACTGGCTCGCCGGCGCCGACTGGCCCAAGGCCGACGAGCGCCTGGGCACCCTGGCGGAGTTCGAACTCGACGGCCAGGTGCGCCCCGAGCGCCAGTCCGACTTCATGATGCTGTCCGCCATCTCGCGCCTGCTCGACGAAGTGCCGCGCCTGGTGATGGCCCGCCACGGCCACGTCGCCCGCTTCTGGAGCGAACAGGTGACGCGCGTGTCGGCCTGGCGCGACCAGCGCCTCGCCGCCCGCGGCCAGCTCACCTTCGACGAAATGATCCGCCAGGCGCACACGGCGGTCAGCACCCGGCCGGCGCTGGCGGACGCGCTGTTCGAAGACTGGCCGTATGCGCTTGTGGATGAATTCCAGGACACCGACGACCAGCAGTACGGCATCCTCGACCGCATCTATCGCGATGCCGACGGCCAGCCGCGCGGCCGCCTGGTGATGATCGGCGACCCCAAGCAGGCGATCTACGGTTTCCGCGGCGGCGACGTGCAGGCCTACCTGCGCGCGCGCGCCCACGCCGGCCATCGGCTGGCGCTCGACACCAACCACCGTTCGGCGCCGAATTACGTGGCGGCGGTCAATGGATTCTTCGCCGACGATGCCGCCGGCCCGGCGCTCGACGCCCGCGGCGAAGGCGCGATCCGCTACGAACGCGTGCTGGCCAGCGACCGCCAGGCCGACACGCCCTACCGCATCGGTGGCCAGCCGGTGCAGGCGCCGCTGGTGATGCACTACCTGGGCCAGCCGCCGGCCTCGCAGCCCGAGCGCAAGCAGGCGGCGATCGAGGCCTGCGCCGACCACATCGCGGCGCTGCTGGCGGATCCGTCCCACACCATCGGCCGCAAACACGGCGACATGGTCGTGCACGAACGCCTGCGCCCCGGCGACCTGGCCGTGCTGCTGCCCACCAACCCCGACATCACCCGCCTGCGCGAAGCGCTGGGCCGCCGCGGCGTGCCCTGCGTCGGCGGCAGCCGCGCCAGCGTCTTCGATTCCGAATGGGCCTTTGAACTGCAGGTGCTGCTGCAGGCGCTGGTGCACGCCGGGGATGAGACCGCGGTGCGCGCGGCCATGCTGACGCGGCTCTGGGGCGGCTGCCTGCAGGACGTCGCCGCGCTGGACGACTCCCCCGCCGCCTGGGAAGCCGCCAGCGACCGGCTGCAGTCACTGCGGCTGCTGTGGCGGGAGCGAGGCGTGCTGGCCACCGTGCTCGGGCTGGCCGCAAGCGCCGCGCCGCGCCTGCTGGCGCATGCCGGCGGCGAACGCGACCTCACCGACCTGCGGCACCTGGGCGAACTGCTGCAGCAGCAGGCCGACCAGGGGCTGGGCCCGCATGCGTTGCTCGACTGGCTCGGCGAACAGCGCCGGCACGACGACGGCGAGGCGCCGGACGGCGACCAGCGCCAGCTGCGCATCGAGTCCGACGCCGCCCGCGTGCAGCTGATGACGCTGCACCGCGCCAAGGGCCTCGAGTTCCCGGTGGTTTTCCTGCCGCTGATGTGGGCCCATGCCCTGAACGAGAACCAGGACAATCCGCCCTGGCTGCTGCCGGAGCCCGACACCCCGGGCCGCCTCGCGCGCTTCGACGCACCGGCCCGGCGGCAGGCCCGCCACGAAGCCCAGGACGAACGTTTCCGCGTGCTGTACGTGGCCCTGACGCGCGCCATCCACGCCTGCCACGTCTATGCGCTGCCGCCGTCGCGGCCGGCCACGGCGAAGAAGAACGCCTCGCCGAAGTCCGACCCGGAACGCGCGCCGCTGGACGCCCTGCTCGACCGCCTGGGCGTGGAAACCAGGCTGCCGGCGCTGCCGCACCTGCAGTGGCAGTCTGGCTGGCCGGGCCCCGGGCCCGCGCTCCCTTCCGGGGAAAAACAACCGGCCACCCGCGAAGCGCTGCCGATGCCAGCGCCCGCACGCCTGCGCCAGCGCCTGAGCTTCTCCACGCTGGTCCGGGGCGCACGCTTCGGTGGCGAGGAGGACAGCGCGGCCGCCGACGAGCGCGAGCCGACGCTGGCCGTCGTCGCGTCCGCGCCCGGGGAATCGCCGCATCCGGTCCTGCAGGCCCTGTCGGCGCTGAAGGGCCGCGCCTTCGGCAATGCCGTGCACGCCAGCTTCGAGTACCGCGATACGAACAAGCCGATGTCGGCGCAAACCGCCCTGGTCGCGAAACAGTTGGCGGACTTCGGCGTGCGTGCACGCGGCGAATCGCTCCCGGACCTGCTGCCGCGCCTTTGCGAGCGCCTCGACGCCGCGCTGGATGCCGAACTCCTGCCCGGCCTGCGCCTTGGCGAAGTGGCGGTCGCCGACCAGCGCGCGGAAATGGCTTTCCATTTCGCGCTCGACGGCGCACGCCTCGATGCGCTGCGGCAGGCCTGCCATGCGCACGGCGAACCCGCGCTCGTGCCGCCGCTGGGCTGGCGCGAACTGCGCGGCCTGATGACCGGCAAGATCGATCTCGTCCTGCAGCACAAGGGCCGGGTGCACGTGCTCGACTACAAGGGCAACTGGCTGGGCGATCGCCTGGGCGACTACAGCGGCGCCGCGCTGGTGCAGGCGATGGACCACGACCACTACCGGCTGCAGGCGCTGATCTACACCGTGGCCGTGCATCGTTTCCTGAGGCAGCGCCATGCCGGCTACGATCCCGGCCAGCACCTGGGCGAAACGATCTACCTGTTCGTGCGCGCCGCCGGCCTGGCGCCGGGCGCGGGCGTGTGGAGCCATGCCTTCCCGCCGGCGCTGCTCGAGGCCGTCGATCGGGCGCTGGCCGCCGCCAGTCCCGCGGAGGCCACCGCATGAGCCATCTCGACTACCGACCGCTGCCCCTGCCCGAGTTCGACGGGCGCCCGGCCGAACGTGCGCTGGCCCGCGCCCTCACCCGCTGGGTGCTTGCCCACGGCGGCGGTCCGCGCCTGGCCGCACTGGCGGCGCAGGCCGCGGTCGCCGAACAGCGCGGCGACACCGCGCTGGCGCCGCTCGATGCCGAGGCGCGCGTCGAACTCGCCGGCGAAGCCCTGGTCGGCGACGGCAGCGAACGCACGCCCTTCGTGCTCGACGCCGACGGCCGCTTCTACCTGTGGCGCAATTACCGCTTCGAAGGCGAGGTCGCCGCCGCGCTGCAGGTCCTGCACGCCGACGCCCGCCCGCTGCCGATGGCCGAAGACGAACTCGCCGAACTGTTCCCGGGCGGCGACCCGGCCACGGACGGCGCCCAGCGCGAGGCCGTGCGCGCGATCGGCGGCCGCCGCCTGCTGGTGCTCACCGGCGGCCCCGGCACCGGCAAGACCACGACGGTGCTGCGCATGCTGCTGCGCCTGCTTCGCGACGGCATCGCCGCACGCGACGGCATCGCGGTGGCCGCGCCCACCGGCAAGGCCGCGCAGCGCCTTGTGCAGTCGCTGCGCCAGGAAGCCGCGCGCCTGCGCGAGCAGCTTCCCGCGCACTGGGCCGACGCACTGGCCGCACTTCCCACCGACGAAGCGCGCACGGTGCACCGCCTGCTGGGCTGGTCGCCGGCGCGGCAGACGTATGCGCGCAATGCCGGCAGTCCCATCGATGCCGGCGTGGTCGTGGTGGACGAGGCCTCGATGCTGGACCTGGCCCAGCTGCGCGCGCTGCTGCATGCCCTGCGCCCGGGCGCTTGCCTGGTGCTGGTGGGCGACGCCGACCAGCTTGATTCGGTCGGCGCCGGTTCGGTGCTGATGGACCTGGTCGCCACGCTGGAGGCCACGGGCTCGCCGGCGCTGGCGCGGCTGCGCCACAGCTTCCGCGCCGTTGCGCCGCTGGTGCGCCTGAACGAAGCCGTGCGTGCCGGTGACGCCGCGGCGCTGGCCGATGCGCTGGCGGCCGCCGGCGGCGCCACCCGTCTGCATCCGCTCGAAGACGGGGGCGCCCTGGCGGCACGCCTGCGCGCCTGGGCCGATGTCCTGGCCGAACCGGGTCCGCCGCCGCCGCTGCCAGCGATGGAGGAAGCCGCCGCTGCCCGGGCCGCGCTGCAGGTGCTGCCGGCACGCCAGCTGCTGTGCGCGCTGCGCGAGGGCTCCTTCGGTGCCGATGCCGCCGCGGCTGCCATCGAGGCCCGCCTGCGCCAGCAATGGAACCTGCCGGGCGACGTCGAATGGTTTCCGGGCCGCATGGTGATGGTCACCCGCAACGACTACGGCGCGCGACTGTTCAATGGCGACGTCGGGCTGTGCCTGGCCGGTGCCGACGGTCGCCTGCAGGTCTGGTTCGAGGCGCCGGAGGGCGGCGTCCGCGCGTTCGCTCCCGTTGCCGTGCCGTCGCCCGCCAGCGCCTTCGCCATCAGCATCCACAAGAGCCAGGGCAGCGAGTACGGCCACGTCGCCGTGCTGCTGCCACCCGATCCCGAACACCGCATCCTGTCGCGGCAGTTGCTCTACACCGGCTTGTCGCGGGCGAAGCGGTCGGTGGAGGTATGGGGGCCGAAGGCCAGCCTCGATGCCGCGCTGGCGCGCGCGGTGCGGCGCGGCGGCGGGCTGGCGTCGCGGCTGGCGGTCGCGCTGCGCACGACAGGCGGCTGATCCGGCGAGGTCACCGCTGCGGCCCTCCATTGTTGCCGCGTGCGGGACGATACGTTTCCCGCCTTTCCCGCAAGCCTGCGCGTGGCAAGGCTTTCGTGCGAATGCGCGCACGCCGCCTTCACGATGTCGGGCTTCGCATCACCCACCCTTGATGCCGCTTTGTCGAAGGTCGCGGCCTTATTCAAACGGGGGCGTGCGACATGCAGGGTACTTACGATCCGATGCTGGTGGTCCTGTCCATCCTCATCGCCGCGCTGGCGAGCTACGTGGCGATCGAATTCGCCGGCCGCATCTTCGAGCGCCGCGAGCAGCGGGGCCGCTGGCTGGCCGCCGGCGCCATCGCGATGGGCAGCGGCATCTGGGCGATGCACTTCGTTGGCATGGCGGCGTTCACGCTGCCGATCCCGGTCAGCTACGACCTCGGCATCACGGTGTTTTCCTGGCTGGCGGCGGTCGCAGTATCCGCTCTGGCCCTGCACCTGGTCAGCCGCGGGCCGCTGTCGGTTCTGTCGGTGGGGCTGGGCGCGGTGGCGATGGGCGCGGGCATTTGCGCCATGCACTACGCCGGCATGGGGGCCATGCGCATGGACCCGGGCCTGGGCTACGACCTGCCCTGGCTGGTGGCGTCCGTGCTGATCGCAGTGGGTGCTTCGGCGGCGGCGCTGGTGATCGTGGCGAAGCTCCGCAGCGTGCGGGCCTGGCGCGACGTCGGCCTGCGCACCGGCGCGGCGGCGGTGATGGGCCTGGCCGTGGCCGGCATGCACTACAGCGGCATGGCCGCGGTGCAGTTCGACCCGAACGCCTTCTGCGCGCCCGGCAACCTGCTCGCCGCCAGCACGCTCACCACGCCGACCGTGCTGGCCAGCCTGCTCGGCCTGGGCTTCGCGCTCTTCTTCACGATCTCCGATGCCCCCGCGGTCCTGGCCGCCAGGCGTGCGGCCCGCGCCGAGGCCGAGCGACTCAATGAGCTGGCTTTCGTGGACCGCGAAACCGGCCTGGTCAATCGCGCGCGTTTCGGCCAGCAGCTCGTCGATGCCATGCGTCGCCACCGGCGCGTCTGCGTGGTCAGCGTGCGCGTGCTCGATGCGGATGGCGAGGAGAACCGCGGCCAGGTGGCCGCAGCCGCGGCCGCGCTGGCCCCGCTGCAGGGCATGGGCTACGCGCTGGGCCGGACCTCGCCGGGCCAGCTGATGGTCATGGCCGAGGGCGTGTCCCGCCAGGGCCTGGAAACCACGCTGCTTCCGGGCTGGCGCCGGATGGGCGACGTCCTGGCCGGGCAGGGCGTTCACCTTGCCTTTGGCGTGGCCGAAGGCCCGCAGGACGGCGACAACGCGCTGGCCCTGATGCTCAAGGCGGCGTCGCGCAGCACCGACGACGGCACGACGGCCGCGCCGGCACCGCGCCTGGGCGCGCTTTCGCCTTTCCAGGCAGCGACCGCGCAGGCCCGCGACAGCGCCGCCTGATCCCGGCGGGTGGCCAGGCTGGCGATACACTGCCGCCATGCCGACCACCCCGCCCGCGACCGCCCTTGCTTCCGCCACCGCGCTGCCCGCCGGCCACTACGCCGGCGAGGCCGCGTTCCAACGTGACCAGCGCGCGGTTTTCGGGCGCAGCTGGCAGCTGGTGGCGCATGCCGGCCTGCTGGCCGAAGCCGGCGACCACGTCGTCGACCAGCTCGGGCGCCTGCCGGTGATCGTGGTGCGCGGCGCCGACGGCGTGCTGCGCGCGTTCGCGAATGTCTGCCGGCACCGCGCCGGACCGCTGGCCCTGTGCAACGGCAGGGGCGCGCGGGCGCTGCACTGCAGGTACCACGGCTGGAGCTATTCGCTCGACGGCCAACTGAAGTCCGCGCCGGAGATGCAGGAGGCCGCGGATTTCGACGTGGCCGGCATCCGGCTGCCGGCGCTGCGCGTCGCCGAGTGGCAGGGGCTGGTGTTCGTCGCGGCCGGCGAGGACGTGCCCGGCTTCGACGAGGTATACGGCGGCATCGCCGAACGTTTCGCGCCGATCGACCTGGCCGCGCTGCGTTTCGCCCGCCGCGACCACTACGACCTGGCCTGCGACTGGAAGGTGTACGTGGACAACTTCCTCGAGGGTTACCACCTGCCGCACGTGCACCCGGGGCTGTCGAAGGTGCTCGACTACCGCGCCTACGACACCGAGCTGCAGCCCTGGAAGTCGCTGCAGTTTTCGCCGCTGCGCGACGCCGGGGGTGCCAGCGCCTACGGCGAGGGCGAAGCCTTTTACTGGTTCGTGTACCCGAACGTGATGCTCAACATCCTGCCCGGCCGGCTGCAGACCAACCGCGTGCTGGCGCTGGACCCGGGCCGCTGCCGGGTGGAGTTCGACTATTACTACGCACCCGGGCCGGCCGGCGAGGCGCTGGCCGCCGCCGATCGCGAGTTCAGCGACGAGGTGCAGGCCGAGGACATCGCCATCTGCGAAGCCGTGCAGCGCGGGCTGGAATCGGGCAGCTACGAGGCCGGGCGGCTGTGCCCGAAGCGCGAGTCGGGCGTCTGGCATTTCCACAACCAGCTGCGTGCGGCGTATGCCGCCGACGCGCCGGCCGCCGACGAGCCCGCCTGATGCGCGATCCGCGTTACGACCCGCTGTTCGAGCCGATCCGCATCGGCCCGGTGACCGCGAAAAACCGCTTTTTCCAGGTGCCGCACTGCAATGGCATGGGCCACGCGATGCCGCTCGCGCACGCGGCCATGCGCGAGGTGAAGGCCGAGGGCGGCTGGGCCGTGGTGTCCACCGAAGAGTGCGAGATCCACCCCAGCTCCGACCTCACGCCCTACGTCGAAGCGCGGCTTTGGGACGACCGCGACATCCCGGCCCTGGCGCTGATGTGCGAGAAGGTGCACGCCTTTGGCGCACTCGCTGCCGTGGAGCTGACCCACAACGGTCCCGCTGCCTCGAACCTGTTTTCGCGCGAAGTGCTGCTGGCGCCTTCGCACCAGCCGACCAAATACGGCTACCCGCACCAGGCACGTGCCATGGACAAGGCCGACATCCGCGACTACCGGCGCTGGCACCGCGAGGCCGCCGTGCGCGGCATGAAAGCCGGCATGGACATCGTGTACGTGTACGCCGCCCACGACCTGTCGCTGGCGATGCATTTCCTGCAGCGCCGCCGCAACCAGCGCGGCGATGAATACGGCGGCTCGCTGGAAAACCGCGTGCGCCTGCTGCGCGAACTGATCGAGGACACGAAGGACGCCGTCGGCCACCGCTGCGGCGTGGCCCTGCGTTTCGCCACCGAAGAAATGCTGGGGCCGGGCGGCGTCGAGCTGGCCGAGGCACGCGACATCGTGGCCATGCTGGCCGAGCTTCCCGACCTGTGGGACGTGAACGTCAGCGCCTGGTACAACGACTCGCTGCCCTCGCGTTTCGGTAGCGAGGGCGCCCAGGAACCCTTCGTCGATTTCGTCAAGAAGACGACCAGCAAACCGGTCGTCGGCGTCGGTCGTTTCACTTCGCCGGACACCATGGTCTCGCAGCTGCGCCGCGGCGTGATCGACATCATCGGCGCCGCGCGCCCGTCTATCGCCGACCCCTTCCTGCCGCGCAAGATCGAAGAAGGCCGGCCCGAGGACATCCGCGAATGCATCGGCTGCAACGTCTGCGTCTCGGGCGACAACACCGTCTCGCCGATCCGCTGCACCCAGAACCCGAGCATGGGCGAGGAGTGGCGAAAGGGCTGGCACCCGGAACGCATCGCGCCCGCGCGCAAACCCGCCAGGGTGCTGGTGGTCGGTGGCGGTCCGGCCGGCCTGGAAGCGGCCCGCGCGCTGGGCCAGCGCGGCTTCGAGGTCTCGCTGGCCGAGGCCTCGAGGGAGCTGGGTGGCCGCGTCAGCCGCGAAGCCCGCCTGCCCGGCCTGGCCGAATGGGCGCGCGTGCGCGACTGGCGCCTGGGGCAGATCAACAAGCTGGCGAACGTCGCGACCTATCTTGACTCGCGTCTCGAGCCAGCCGACGTAATCGAGTTCGGCGCCGACCACGTGGTCATCGCCACCGGCGCCCGCTGGCGCCGCGACGGTTTCGGCCGCAGCCACGCACCGGCCATCGAAGGCTTCGAGAACAATGCGCGGGTGTTCACCCCGGATGACCTGATGGGCGGCCGCCTGCCCGAAGGCCAGGTGGTGGTTTTCGACGACGACGGCGGTTACCACGCCACCGTGGCCGCCGAACTTCTGGCGAAGTCCGGATGCCGCGTGCATTTCGTGACGCCCGAGGACGTGGTCGCGCCCTGGGGCCAGTTCACGCTCGAGTACCGGCATGTGCGCAAGCGCCTCGCCGAGCTGGGCGTGCAGGTGCGTGTCTCGAAGGTGGTTGCCGGTTACGAAGGCCGCTCCCTGCGCCTCGAGGATGCCTGGTCGGGCGAAATCCGTGAGCTGCCCGCGGACGCCGTGGTGTCGGTGACCGCGCGGATTCCGGATGACGCGCTGTTCCAGTCGCTGCGCAGGGAGCTCGCGGACCAGACCGGAAGGGCCGCGTTTTCCCTGCATCGCATCGGCGACTGCGAGGCGCCCGGCCTGATCGCGCATGCGGTGTACGCCGGCCACGCACTGGCGCAGGGCCTGGGCGAACTCGCGACCGAAGGCGTGCCCTTCCGTCGGCATTTCCACCACGACATCGGCTAGCCTTTCAGTCCCCCCGGCCCGAGTGTCCCCCATGGCGAAACGTCGCTTCGTGTTATCCGTGGCAGGCCTGCTGGCCACTGCCGGCGTTCTTTTCCTTGGCTACCGCTTCACCCCTCGCGCCGACGCGCAGGCCGATGCGGAAACAGCGCCCGCGCCGTCGGCGCAGCGCGCGGGGATTGCCGCCGCGGCCCGTCCTGCAGCCCCGACTGATGAACCACTGCCCCCGCTGGACGTGCCGCTCGCCCGCGCGCTTCCGGCGCTGCAGCGCCAGGCCGCCGCCGGCGTGCCCGCCGCCGCCTGCCGGCTGGCCGCCGAATACCAGAACTGCCTGTCGCTGCCGCAGCAACGCGAGGAACTCGCGGCCTGGCTCGCCCAGCGTCGGCGGGCGTTTGAGCTGATGACGGCCGACGGCACACGGACCGGGAACGTGGACATCTTCCAGCGCAGCTTCGAACAGGAACTGGCCCTGCGCGAGCGCAAACTAGCCCCGCGCGAACGCCGCTGCGAGGGCGTGGAGCTTCCCGCGCCTGCCGACGTGCTGCGCCAGTGGCGGCAGGCGGCGCTGCTGGGAAACACGACCGCGATGCGCTACTACGCCAGCGGCACCGCCTTCCGGTGGTCGAACGTGCTCGACTCGGCCGACATGCTGGCGGCCTACCGCAACGAGGCGCCGGCCATGGCCTGGTCGCTGGTGCGCCAGGGCGACCTGCTGATGACGCTGCGGGTCGCAAGCGCCGCGTCTTCGCTCACCCGCTTCAGTCCGGGCCTTCTCGACCAGGTCATCGAAGATGATCCGGCGCTGGCCCTGGCGCTATACCGGCGGATGCTCGATGCGTTGGACGGCCAGGACGGTCACAACGAACGCAGCTTCAGGCACGACCTCGAGCGCAAGATCGACCTGGTTGAACAGGCATCCACGCCCGAACAGGTCCAGGAGGCCACGCGCCGCTCGCTGGAACTGCAGTCCTGGGCACCGCTGTCGCTGCGCGGCCTGGGTCCCTACACGGGCGCGGACAGTTCACGCCTGCCGGCCAACGCGGCCGCCTGCCAGGGCGTCGCCCTGCCACGTCCGCCGGGCTGATGCCGGCTCAGCCCAGGTGCCGCGCCAACACCTCAAGCAGGGTCGCGCGGTCGAAGGGCTTGGCCACCACCTCGAACTGCCGGTCGCGTTCGTCGCGCGCCGCGGCCCAGGGGTCGTGCCCGGTCATCACCACGACGGGCAGGGCAGGATTGTGGCGACGGATTTCGTGCGCCAGCTGCATGCCGGACATGCCGCCGGGCATTACCAGGTCGGTCAGCACCAGCGCGGGCGGTTCGCCGCGTGCAAGCAGGTCCAGCGCCTCGCGGGCGTTGGCGGCCTGGCGCACCGTGAAGCCGGCGCCGACCAGCAGCCCGCAGACCTGCACGCGCACCAGTTCGTTGTCTTCGACCACCTGGATCTCGCCGCCGTGTTCGGGCAGCGGTTTCGGCGCCGGCACCGGCCGCGGGCTGCGTTCGTCCACCGGGAACAGCAGCTCGAAGGTGGTGCCTTCGCCCGGCAGGCCCGACACCCGCACGTCGCAGCCGCACTGCTGCATGAAGCCCTTCACCATCGCCAGGCCCAGGCCGGAACCGGAACCCACGCCCTTGGTGGTGAAGTAGGGCTCGAAGATGCGCTCGGTCAGCTCCGGCGGCACGCCGCGGCCGGTGTCCGACACCGTCAGCCGGACGAACGGGCGCGCCGCCGCGGCGCGTCCGTCCGGGCCGGTCGCGGGTAACCGGGCGGTGACCAGGTCGGTCGACAGGGTCAGCGTGCCGCCGTCGGGCATGGCGTCCCGCGCGTTCGTGGCCAGGTTGAGCAGCGCCGTGGTCAGCTGGGCCAGGTCGCCCGCGCAGCGCGGCAAATGGCCGCTCCGCTTCAGGACGACCTGGTTTATTTCACCCAGCGAACTGCGCACCAGCGGCAGCAGCTCCTCGACGTGGGCCTCCAGGTCCACGGGCTGCAGGCGCAGCGGCTGGCGGCGCGCGTAGGAAAGCAGCTGGTTGGTCAGGCTGGCGCCGCGTTCGGCGCACAGCAGCGCATTGGCCGCGTAATCGGCGGCGCGGCTGTCGGGCGGCAGCTGGTCCATCAGCAGCTCGAGGCTGCCCAGCACCACGGTCAGCAGGTTGTTGAAGTCGTGGGCGATGCCGCCGGTCAGCTGGGCGATGGCCTCGAAGCGGGCCTGCGCGGCGCGCTCGGACTCCCGGGTGGTGCGCACGGAAACGTCGCGCATCAGGCTGACCGCGCGGAACTCGCCGTCGTGGTTCTGCACCAGGCGCGAAGACACCTCCACCGTCACCGGCTGGCCGTCCTTGCGGCGGAACACCAGTTCGCCGGAAAAGGCCCGCTCCCGTTTGCGCACTTCAAGCGCCTGCTGCAGCGCCTGGCTGCCGGGGTAGAACAATTTTTCGCGGCTCATGCCGACCAGTTCGTCCTGGTCATAGCCGAGCAGCTGGCTGGCGGTGGGGTTGGCCGCCAGGATGATCTCGTCCGCGCCCGGGTCGCCGTCGGTGGTGGAATACACCGCGGCCTCGCCGATACTGTCGAACAGGAAATGGTAGAGCTGGTCCTGCTGCACCAGTTCGCGCTGCACGCCATCGAGCAGCTCGGCGTGGTGCAGGATGCGGTGCAGGCGGTCGGACAGCATCGTCACGAAGGCCGCGTGGCTGGCCGCGGGCACCAGGGCGTGCGGCAGCAGGTCCAGCCGAGCCACCAGGTGGCCGCGCCGGTTGCTCAGCGGCAGCGTCGTCCAGCGCCGCGCGTCCTGTGCGGGCTCGCCCAGGGTCCACAGCGCGGGTCCCGGCTCGGTCGAGCCCGGGTGGACCCTGCACATGCCGGGCATCGACGGCTACGAGCTCACGCGCCGGATCCGCGACGGGGAAGGCCATGGCCACCACACCGCGATCGTCGCGCTGACCGCCAACGCGCTGCAGGGCGAAGCGGAGCGTTGCCTGGCCGCGGGCATGGACGGTTACCTGGCCAAGCCCCTGGTCATCGACGACCTGCGCCAGGCGCTGGAGCGCTGGCTGCCGGCGCCGGAGGAAGGCAGCGGCGCGACGGTGACGCTGGCCACGGGCCTGTCGCTGAACGTGCTGCGCGGCTTCGTGGGCGACGAGCCGGGCGCGGCCTTCGATTTCCTCGGCAGGTTCCACGACAACGCCGCGCGCACCCATGCCCGGATCGAGGCTGCCTGGCAGGCTCAGGACGCGGTGGCCGTCGGCGAGCAGGCCCATTCGCTCAAGACCTCGGCGCGCATGGTCGGGGCCCAGGCCCTGGCCCGCCTGTGCGAACAGCTGGAGGATGCCGGCCCGCGGGGCGATGCGCAGGCCGTCGAAGCGCTGATGCCCCGCTACCGGGATGAACTCGCACGCGTGCTGGCGCACGCCACCCAGCTGCTCTCGCAGAGGGGCTGAGCCCACGGGGTGCCCCGGCCGCCGACATCCCGGATAATGGCGGGCTCCGCGTCCCCGAGTCCCGCCATGAATTCCACGTTCCGCAAGCCGCTGCCCGGCACCTCCCTGGATTATTTCGACGCCCGCGAAGCGGTCGAGGCCCTGCAGCCCGGCGCCTGGGACGGCCTGCCCTACGTGTCGCGGGTGCTGGCGGAAAACCTGGTGCGGCGCTGCGAGCCGGCGGCGCTGGACGATTCGCTGCGCCAGCTCATCGAACGCAAGCGCGACCTCGATTTCCCGTGGTTCCCGGCGCGCGTGGTCTGCCACGACATCCTGGGCCAGACCGCGCTGGTGGACCTGGCCGGATTGCGCGATGCCATCGCTGACCAGGGCGGCGACCCGGCTCAGGTGAACCCGGTGGTGCCGGTGCAGCTGATCGTCGACCACTCGCTGGCGGTGGAATGCGGAGGCTTCGACCCGGACGCCTTCGGCAAGAACCGCGCGATCGAAGACCGCCGCAACGCCGACCGCTTCCACTTCATCGACTGGACCAAGCTGGCCTTCAAGAACGTCGACGTCATCCCGCCGGGCAACGGGATCATGCACCAGATCAACCTGGAGAAGATGTCGCCGGTGATCGGCGTCACCGACGGCGTTGCGTATCCCGACACCTGCGTCGGTACCGACAGCCACACGCCGCATGTGGACGCGCTGGGCGTGATCGCCATCGGCGTCGGTGGCCTGGAGGCCGAGAGCGTGATGCTGGGCCGCGCGTCCTGGATGCGCCTGCCCGACATCGTCGGCGTCGAGCTCACCGGCAGGCCGGGCCCGGGCATCACCGCCACCGACGTGGTGCTGTCGCTCACCCAGTTCCTGCGCCAGCAGAAGGTCGTCGGCGCCTGGCTCGAATTCCACGGCGAAGGCGCGAAGGCGCTGGGCCTGGGTGACCGCGCCACCATTTCCAACATGGCGCCCGAATACGGCGCCACCGCGGCGATGTTCTTCATCGACGACAACACGCTCGACTACCTGCGCCTGACCGGCCGCAGCGACGAGCAGGTGGCCCTGGTCGAAACCTACGCAAAAACCGCCGGGCTCTGGGCCGACGCGCTGGCCGGCGCGCGCTACGAGCGTTCGCTGCAGTTCGATCTTTCCAGTGTCGTGCGCACCATGGCCGGGCCGTCCAACCCGCATGCGCGCGTCGCCACCAGCGAGCTGGCCGCCGAGGGCATCGCCGGCGACCTCGCCCCGGGCCGCGCCCAGGAAGCCGAGGGCCTGATGCCCGACGGCGCGGTGATCATCGCCGCCATCACCTCGTGCACGAACACCTCGAACCCGCGCAACGTCATCGCCGCCGGCCTGCTGGCGAAGAAGGCCAACGCGCTGGGCCTCACGCGCAAGCCCTGGGTCAAGAGCTCGCTGGCGCCGGGATCGAAGACCGTGGCGCTGTACCTGGAAGAGGCCGGCCTCAAACAGGAGCTCGAGAAGCTGGGCTTCGGCATCGTCGCCTTCGCCTGCACCACCTGCAACGGCATGTCCGGTGCGCTGGATCCGAAGATCCAGCAGGAAATCATCGACCGCGACCTCTATGCCACGGCCGTGCTCAGCGGCAACCGCAACTTCGACGGCCGCATCCACCCCTACGCCAAGCAGGCATTCCTGGCCTCGCCGGCGCTGGTGGTGGCCTACGCCATCGCCGGCACCATCCGCTTCGACATCGAGAAGGATGCGCTGGGTTACGACGCCAACGGCAAGCCGGTGACGCTGAAGGACCTTTGGCCCAGTGACACCGAGATCGACGCGCTGGTGAAGTCGGCGGTGAAGCCCGAGCAGTTCCGCAGCGTTTACGAGCCGATGTTCAAGATCGCCGTGGAGTCGGGCGAGAAGGTGGCGCCGCTTTACGACTGGCGCCCGCAGAGCACCTACATCCGTCGCCCGCCGTACTGGGAGGGCGCGCTGGCCAGGCCGCGCACGCTCACCGGCATGCGCCCGCTGGCGCTGCTGGGCGACAACATCACCACCGACCATCTTTCGCCGTCGAACGCGATCATGGCTTCGAGCGCGGCCGGCGAGTACCTGGCGAAGATGGGCGTGCCGGAGGAGGACTTCAATTCCTACGCCACGCATCGCGGCGACCACCTCACGGCGCAGCGCGCGACCTTCGCCAACCCGAAGCTGTTCAACGAGATGGTGCTCGAGGACGGCAAGGTGAAGCAGGGTTCGCTGGCGCGCATCGAGCCCGAGGGCAAGGTGACGCGCATGTGGGAAGCGATCGAAACCTACATGGACCGCGGCCAGCCGCTGATCATCGTCGCGGGCGCCGACTACGGGCAGGGCAGCTCCCGCGACTGGGCGGCCAAGGGCGTGCGGCTTGCGGGCGTCGAGGCGATCGCCGCCGAAGGCTTCGAGCGCATCCACCGCACCAACCTGATCGGCATGGGCGTGCTGCCGCTGCAGTTCCAGGCCGGCACCACCCGCAAGACGCTCGGCCTGGACGGCACCGAAACCTATGACGTCACCGGCGAACGCACCCCGGGCGCGATCCTCACGCTGGTGGTGAACCGCCGCGACGGCAGCCGCGTCGAGGTGCCGGTCACCTGCCGCCTGGACACAGCCGAGGAAGTGTCGATCTACGAGGCCGGCGGCGTGCTTCAGCGCTTTGCACAGGATTTCCTGGAGGCCAGCCAGGCCGCCTGAATCGCCTGACGGCCAGGCGGGGCTGTTGGCGGATTGCCGGGGTCCGGGGAGCGGCGTAAACTCCTATGGCAATCTTTGCCATAGGAGCCTGCCGTGGCCACCATGAACATCTCGCTGCCCGATGACCTCAAGGCCTTCGTCGATGCCCAGGTGGCTGAGCACGCCTACGGCTCGAGCAGCGAGTACCTGCGCGAACTGATCCGTAAGCAGCGGGACGTCGAAAAACTGCGCGGCCTGTTGATGGATGGGCTCAATTCGGGGCCGCCGATCCCGATGGAGGCTGATTTTTTCGACAAGTTGCGTGAAAAGGCCCGGGCAAGGGCCAGGTGAGGCAGGTCAGATGGCAGCCGCTTGCGCTTGGCGACGTTGCCGAGGCGGCGGCCTGGTACGGGCTGCAGGGCGACGCCGCGCTCGAAATCGCGTTCGCCGATTCGCTCGAAGTGGCCATAACGCGCATTGCACGTAACCCGGGCATCGGGTCCGGCCGCTATGGCGAGCTGCTCCGGATTGAAGGCCTGCGCCATTGGCCGCTCAGGAAGTTCCCCCACCTCGTTTTCTATTTTGATCGCGAGCCCTATCTGGATGTCTGGCGTGTCCTGCAGTCGCAGCGCGACGTCCCGGCCTGGATCGCAACTCCACAGGAATCCCGATGACCCACGCACCCCAACTCAAGATCGCCGCCACCTACCTGCGCGGCGGCACCTCGAAGGGCGTGTTCTTCCGCCTCGAAGACCTGCCCGAAGCGGCGCGGATTCCCGGCCCGGCGCGCGACGCGCTGCTGATGCGCGTCATCGGCTCGCCCGACCCCTACGGCAAGCACACCGACGGCATGGGCGGCGCCACCAGCAGCACCAGCAAGTGCGTGATCATCAGCAAGGCCAGCCAGCCGGGCCATGACGTCGATTACCTCTACGGCCAGGTGTCCATCGACACGGCCTTCGTGGATTGGTCGGGCAACTGCGGCAACCTCAGCACCGCGGTCGGTCCGTTCGCCATCGCCAACGGTTTCATCGACAAGTCGCGCCTGCCGGAGAACGGCGTGTTCGCGGTGAAGGTGTGGCAGGCCAACATCGGCAAGACCATCGTCTGCCACGTGCCCATCACCAACGGCGAAGTGCAGGAAACCGGCGACTTCGAGCTCGACGGCGTCACCTTCCCGGCGGCGGAGATCGTGCTCGAGTTCATGGACCCGGCCGACGACGGCGAGGACGGCGGCGCGCTGTTCCCGACCGGCAAGCTGGTCGACACGCTCGAGGTGCCCGGCGTCGGCAGCTTCGAGGCCACGATGATCAACTCCGGCATCCCGACCATCTTCGTGCGCGCGAAGGACATCGGCTACACCGGCACCGAGCTGCAGGACGCGATCAACGGCGACCCGGCGGCGCTGGCGCGCTTCGAAGCCATCCGCGCCCACGGCGCGGTGCGCATGGGGCTGATCGGCGATGTCTCCGAAGCGCCGAAGCGCCAGCACACGCCCAAGATCGCCTTCGTCGCCCCGGCCACCGACCACGTCGCCAGCAGCGGCAAGGCGATTGCTGCTGGCGACATCGACCTGTGCGTGCGCGCGCTGTCGATGGGCAAGCTGCACCACGCGATGATGGGCACCTGCGCGGTGGCCATCGGCACCGCTGCCGCCATCCCGGGCACGCTGGTGAACGAAGCGGCCGGCGGCGGCGAACGCCAGGCCGTGCGCTTCGGACACCCCAGCGGCACCCTGCGCGTGGGCGCCGAAGCCACGCTGGTGGACGGCCAGTGGCAGGTGCGCAAGGCGATCATGAGCCGCAGTGCCCGCGTGCTGATGGAGGGCGCGGTACGGGTGCCGGCCGATACGATCGCGTCCTGACCGGCCGCAAACACCGCGTCGGTTAACATGGCCGGCATCGGAACCAGGAGCCACGCCATGTCCCTCAACGGAAAAACCATCGCCGTCACCGGCGCCTTCGGCAGCCTCGGTACCGCGGTCGTGAAGGCGCTGATCGGGCAGGGCGCCACGGTGGCCGCGATCGATCTGGCGCAAGCGCCGCGCGAGCCCGGCAGCCTGGGCGACGCCCATCTCTACGGCGGTATCGACCTGGCCGATGCCGCGGCGACGCAGGCGGCCTTCGACGCGATTGCCAAGGCCCACGGCGGCCTGCACGGCCTGGTCAACATCGCCGGCGGCTTCGCCTGGGAGAAGGTACAGGGCGGGGCCCTCGACACCTGGGACCGCATGTACCAGATGAACGTGCGCACGGCCGTCGCCGCCAGCCAGGCGGCGCTGGCGCATCTGCCGGACGGCGGCCGCATCGTCAACATCGGCGCCAACGGCGCGGTGAAGGCCGGCGCCGGCATGGGCGCCTATGCGGCGTCGAAGGCCGGCGTGATGCGCTTCACCGAAGCGCTGGCCGAAGAGCTCAAGGGCCGCGGCATCACCGTCAATGCCCTGCTGCCCAGCATCATCGACACGCCGGCCAACCGCGCCGACATGCCCGACGCCGATTTCAGCGCCTGGGTGCAGCCGGCGCAGCTGGCCGACGCCATCGTCTTCCTGCTGTCGGACAAGGCCAGCGCGATCACCGGCGCGCTGCTGCCGGTGACCGGCCGGGTCTGATCAGTCCGCGAGTGGCTGGAACAGCCACTGCGCGTCCTCGGGCACGCCTTCGGACACCGTGACGCGGATGGACTTGGGGTATTGCTTCCCTGAAGGTCCCGCGCGCAGCTCGGTCACCTCGTTGCGCATCAGGTTCCAGTCCGGCTTGAACTGCGCCGCGTAAACCGTGGTCTGCTCGAAGTTGTCGTCGCCTTCGCCGGTGTACATGCCCATCTTGCATTCGGCTTCCAGCGTCGCCGCCTGCGAGACGTTGACGTACTGGTACCAGCTGCCCTTCGTGGCGCTGCCCTGGCCATGGCTGGCCTGCCAGGCCAGCATCTCCGGCGAGCTGACCAGATGCAGGCTGCCCAGCTCTTCCATCGCGTAGTCGTCGGCCGCCACGAACAGCGAGGTCGGCGTGAACGAGGCGAAGCGCTCGCTCACTATCGGTTCGCCGCTTTCAAGACAGGACGGGAAGGTGGTGCCCAGGGTCTGCTCGGTGCTTTGCACGGCCGGCAGGCTCAGTTCGACGGTGCCGTCCGCGGCCACCGTGCCGATGCGCAGCGGGCCCGCCGGGTCGTAGCTGAAGATGTAGGCCTCGCCCTTGTCCCAGCCGGCGATGCGGTCGGCGGCGAAGGCGGGCTGCAGGGCAACGAGGGCGAGTACGAGCAGGGCCTTGCGCATGGCGGCATTCCTGGGCGATTGCGACCGTGAGTCGGCCAATACCCCTGCTACGCAAACCGGGCGCGCTCTCCGCCACCGGCGTGCCCGTTCATCCCGCGCTGGCGTCCGGAATCACGCCCTCGGGCCAGCAGGGCTGTTCGCCGCTGCCGGCCAGCGGGTAGTCGCAGCCGGCCAGGCCGGGCCTGCCTTCGCCATCGATGCGTACCCAGGCGGCCTGGCGGAACTGCCGGGCCAAGTGGTCGAGCACGGCGTCGTCGCCGCCCAGCACCAGGAAGCCGGGCTCGTTCCAGCTGCCGTCCTCGCTGCCGCCGTCCGAGGCCACGCGGACCAGGCCGAGTTCATCGATCGCCGCGCGCAGCGCCTCGTTCGCCGCTGCGTTCCGCGCGGATGACTGTTCTTGGCCGAAGGGGTTCTCGCCGGTGACCAGGCCGCCGTGGCGGGCGCCGTGCTTCGCCATCAGCGCCGTCATGGCCGGGTTTGGCTCGCCGATGCGCAGGGCGATCACCTCGCCGTCAGCGTGCACGCGGTAAACCGCTTCGGCAAAGGCCTGCATCATCGCGGCCGGCGGTGGGTGGCGTGGCGTGTCCATGCTGGCGATTCTAGCCCTGTCGCTGGCGGGCGGACTTTGCCTATGCTGGTTCCCTCACCGGCCCGGACGAACACGATGGCTTCCCCCGACACGCTGCGCGCCGCCCTGCTAAGGACAACGCTGCGGCTGCTGGTGAAGCCGGTGCTCAATCCGCGCTTCTCTCCGGCCTTCCAGCGGCGGTGGATGGGCGCCCTGTCGGGCATCGGGCGACTGCCGCACGGACTGCGAAATACGCCGGGCACGCTGGGCGGCGTGCGCTGCGATACCTGGCTCGACCCGCGCGCCACCGCGGTGCGCGAGGGTGCCGTGCTGTTCCTGCACGGCGGCGGTTACACCACCGGCTCGCCGCGCACCCACCGCTGCCTGGCGGCGTGGCTGGCGCGGGCCAGCGGCGTGCCGGTGCATGTGCTCGATTACCGGCTGGCGCCCGAACATCCGTTCCCGGCCGCGCTCGACGACGCGCTGGCGGCCTACGACGAACTCGCCGCGCGCGGGCCGGTGGTTCTGGCCGGCGATTCGGCCGGCGGCGGCCTGGCGCTGGCGCTGGCCCTGAAGGTCCGCGACACCGGCCGCCCGGTACCGGCGGCGCTCGCGCTGATCGCACCGCTGGTGGACCTGCGCCCGGATTCGCCCCTGCAGCCCGTGCCCGGCGAAGCCCTGCTCAGCCCGGCCTGGGCGCAAGCGAATGCACGCAACTATGCCGGCGACGACACCACCAACCCGCTGGTCTCGCCGCTGTTGGCCGACCTGCGCGGCCTGCCGCCGACGCTGGTGCAGTTCGGCAGCGACGACCTCCTGGCGCCGCAGGCCGAAGCCTTGCTCGAAGCGTTGGCGTCCGCCGGCGTCGACGCCCGCCGCGATTTCACGCCCGGCCGCTGGCATGTCTTCCAGCTGCACGCCGGCCAGCTGCCGTCGGCGGATGCAGCGGTGGCGCGGCTGGCGCAGTTCGTCGCCGCGCGGCTCGACGCCTTGCCGGCGCGTGACACGCCGCGTCGCCACCACACGGTCATCCTGGGCGCGGGCATGTCGGGCCTGTGCGCCGCGATCAACCTGCAGAACGAAGGCCTGCACGACTTCGTGATGCTCGAGCAGGGCGACGGCATTGGCGGCACCTGGTGGGACAACCGCTACCCGGGCGCGCAGGTGGACGTTCCGGCGCCGGCGTATGCATTTTCGTTCGCGCCCAATCCGGACTGGCGCCAGCGATTCGCCGACGCCCCCGAGATCCAGGCCTACCAGCAGGCGCTGGCGGAAAAACACGGCCTGTCGGCGCGGCTGCGCCTGGGCACGCGCCTGGTGGAAGCGCGGTTCGACGAATCCAGCGCAAGCTGGCACTTTCGCACCGAACGCGGCGAGCGCTTCGAGTCGCGGTATTTCATCTGCAGCACCGGACCGCTGAGCCAGCCGCGCTGGCCCGACATCCCGGGCCTGGACGACTTCCGCGGCGATCGCCTGCACAGCGCGCGCTGGGACCATGGCGTGCCGCTGCAGGGAAAACGCGTCGGTGTGATCGGCACCGGTTCGACCGCCGTGCAGCTGATCCCGCCGGTGGCGGCGCAGGCGGCGCGAATGCACGTATTCCAGCGCACCGCGAACTGGGTGCTGCCGCGCATGGAGCGGCGCTACCGCTGGTTCGACCGCGGGCTGGCGCGGCTGCCGCCGGTGGCGGCCGGCGTGCGGCGCTTCTGGGTGGCCGTGCTGGAACTGGGCCGGCGCGGATTCGATGAGGGCAGCCGCATGCGCCGGATCATGCTGTGGCAGGCGCGACGGCACCTGCAGGCGCAGGTGCCCGACCCGGCACTGCGCGCCGCGCTCACGCCCGACTACCCGTTGGGCTGCAAGCGCATCATCTATGCCAACGACTACTATCCCGCCTTCGCCCAGGGCAAGGCGGGGCTGGTGACCGCGGGCATCGAGCGCATCACGCACACGGGCATCCGCTGCACGGACGGCAGCGAACGGGAGCTCGACGTGCTGGTCTGCGCCACCGGCTTCGAAACCGTGCACCTGCTGCAGTCCCTGCGCATCACCGGGCGCGGCGGCCAGACGCTGGAGCAGGCCTGGCGAGACGGGCCCGAGGCCTGGCACGGCGTCAGCGTCGCCGGCTTCCCGAACCTGTTCCTGATGCTGGGCCCGAACACCGCCACCGGCCACACCTCGACCCTGCTCTACATCGAACCGGCGGTGCGCCACGCCATCGCCTGCATGCGCGCGGTCGAGGCCGGAGGCCACCGCGCCATCGAGGTGCGCGGGGACGTGATGCGAGCCTACAACGCAGGCCTGCAGCAGCGCCTGTCGGGCTCGGTCTGGACCCAGTGCCGCAGCTGGTACCGGATGGAGGGTGGCAAGGTGGTGGCGATTTTCCCGGGCTTCACGGCCGAATACGCCCGGGGTATCGGCGGCCCGGTCAGCGCGGCCTACACGCTGCTCGGGGGCCCTGGCGGCTAGCGCGGGAAAGCGCGTCGGCCACGCGCGTCATGTCGCCGGTGGCCACGTGCAGGTGCGGCGCGATGCGCAGGCGTCCATGGCGGCAGGTGCAGCTGATGCCGGCCTCGCGCAGCGCGGCGTCCGCTGCGGCCAGGAGGTCGTCGGGGGGCGTCAGCGCCATCAGGTGCGGCGCATGGCCACGGCTTGTCCAAGCCGACAGGCCCGCGGCATCGAGGGCATCGTGAAGCGCGTCGGTGCGTTCGCCCAGCGCGGCGGCGATCTTCGCCGGCTCCCAGGCGAGCACCTGCGCCAGGCCGGCAATGGCAAGGGCCAGCCGCACCGGATCGTCCAGGCCACCGGCATCGAAGCGGCGTGCGCCGGCGGCGAAGGACGCGGCGGCATCCACGCCGAAACGCCAGTCCGGCCCGCCGTCGCGGGCGAGCCAGTGGTGTTCGATGGGCCGTCCGTGTTCGCGCCAGCGCGGCGCTACCCACAGGCAGGCCAGGCCGCGTGCACCCAGCAGCCATTTGTAGCCCACCGAGACGATGAAGTCGGGTTGCCAGCGTCCGACATCGGGCGGGACGACGCCCAGGCTCTGGCTGAGGTCGAGAACGAGCGCGATGCCACGCTCGCGCAGCGCCGCGCTGATGCGGTCGAGGTCGAGCACGGCGCCGTCGTCCCAGCGGACCTGCGGCAGGGCGGCGATGCGCAGGCGCGGGTCGGCGGCGATCGCGGCGAGCACCGCGTCGGTCCAGTCCTGGCCGGGCTCGCGGAACACGCCGCGCAGCCGCGCACCGGTGTCGGCACAGCGTTGCTGCCAGCACAGCAGGTTGGACGGGAACTGGCCGTCGAGCACCAGCACGCTGTCGCCGGGCGCCAGCGCGAGACTGTTGGCGGCCGCCGCAAGCCCGAACGCCGCGGACGGCACCAGCGCGATGGCTTCCGCATCACCATCGAACAGGCGCGAGAGCAGCGCGCGCAGGATGTCGCGCTGCTCCTGTGGTGTCGGTGAGACCCGTTGCCAGGGCCGGGCCGCGGCGTCCATCGCCGCCATCGCGGCCGCGTGCGCGCTGCGAAGGCGCGGTCCCTGGGCCGCGCAGTCCAGGTAGAGCGCATCCCCTTCCAGCACGAACGCGTCCGGCGCCTGGTCCATCGGCACGGTGACCGGATCGGGCAAACGCAGCGTCGGCAGGGCGCGTGGCATGGCGACTACTTTACGGCAGCGTGTCGTCCCGGGCCCGCCGGCCGCACCCGCCAGGATCATGCATCGTTCACGCGGCGGCGCTATCCTCGGAAGCAATGCGAGTTCCTACGTCCCAGACCGCAGGAAACCGGGAGCCCCCACCCGAGATGCAAGCGCTGGCCACGCGCTACCGTGAGGTACGCGCGTGTTCGCTGGCGCTCGCGGCGCCGCTGTCGGCCGAGGACGCGATGCTGCAGTCGATGCCCGACGCCAGCCCCGCGAAGTGGCACCTCGCGCACACGACCTGGTTCTTCGAGAAGTTCGTGCTGGGGGCGGATGCGGGTTACGAGCCGGTCGAGCCGCGCTGGGATCTGCTGTTCAACAGCTACTACAACAGCGTCGGTCCCTTCCATGTGCGGGCGCAGCGCGGCCTGCTGTCGCGGCCGACGCTGGCCGAAGTGCTGGACTACCGGCGCGTGGTGGATGCGCGCCTGCTGGACAAGCTCCTGGCCGGCGCCTTCGACGACAGGACGCTGCGGGTGCTCGAGCTCGGCACCCACCACGAACAGCAGCACCAGGAACTTCTGCTCACCGACATCAAGCACGCGTTCTGGCGCAATCCACTGGGCCCGGCCTATCGCAATGACCTGGCCCTGGTGCACGGCGAGCCGCGGGTGGTGCACTGGAACGGCCACGAGGCGCAGCCGGTCGAGATGGGCGCGGCCGCCTGGCCCGGTGCCGGCGACTTCGCCTACGACAACGAATCGCCGCGCCATCGCGTGCTGCTGCCGGCGCATGCGCTGGCCAGCCGGCCGGTTTCCAACGCCGAGTTCCTGGAATTTGTTGCCGAGGGCGGCTACGAGGATCCTGCCCTCTGGCTCAGCGACGGCTGGGACCGCGTGCAGGCGGAAGGATGGCAGCGCCCGCTGTACTGGCACGAGGATGGTGCCCGCGAGTTCACCCTGGCCGGCTGGCGCGAACGCGATCCGCATGCGCCGGTCTGCCACCTGAGCCTTTACGAAGCCGACGCCTTCGCGCGCTGGGCCGGCGCCCGGCTGCCTACCGAGGCCGAATGGGAGCATGCCGCAGGCGGGCAGCAAACGTCGGGAAACCTTCTCGACGCCGACGCCCTGCATCCGCAGGCATGTTCCGGCGACGGGCCCGGCCCGCACCAGCTTTTCGGCGATGTCTGGGAGTGGACGGCTTCGGCCTACACCGCCTACCCCGGCTTCAGGCCGCTGCCGGGCTCGCTGGGCGAGTACAACGGCAAGTTCATGAGTGGCCAGGTGATCCTGCGCGGCGGTAGCTGCGCAACGCCCGCGAGCCACATCCGCGCCAGCTACCGGAACTTCTTCCCGCCCCATGCCCGCTGGCAGTTCTCCGGACTGCGCCTGGCCAAGGACCTGCCATGACCGCCGCCTCCCCCGAAACGGTTGAACTGACCGGCCTGCAGCCCAGCCGCGACGACCTGCTCGGCGACGTGCTCAAGGGCCTGGCCGCGTCGCCAAAGCGGCTGCCGTCGAAATATTTCTACGACCGGCGCGGGTCGGAGCTGTTCGAGGAAATCACCCGGCAGCCTGAGTACTACCTGACGCGCGTCGAGCTGGCCTTGATCGGGCAGTGCGCCGCGCAGGTGGCGGCCGCCGTCGGTCCGCGGGCGCACGTCGTCGAATACGGCAGCGGCAGCGGTCGCAAGACCCGGCTGCTGCTCGATGCACTGGAGGATCCGGTGGCCTACACGCCGGTGGAAATCTCCCGCAGCGCGCTGGTCGGCAGCGTGCAGCGCTTGGACCAGGAGTTCGGGCCGGTGCAGATGCTGCCGGTGCTGGGCGACTTCACCCAACGCATTCCGCTTCCGGAACCCGAGCGGCAGGCGCGGCGGGTGCTGGTGTTCTTCCCCGGCTCGACCCTGGGCAACCTCACCGACGCCGAATCCGTGCGCCTGCTCTCGGCGATGCGCGAAACCATGGGTGCGGAGGGCGCCGCGCTGATCGGCATCGACCTGCAGAAATCGCCGGCGCTGATCGAAGCCGCCTACAACGACGCCGCCGGCGTCACCGCCGCTTTCACGCTTAATCTCCTGGCACGCCTCAACCGTGAACTCGGCGCCGATTTCGACCTCGATGCCTTCCGCCACCGGGCCGTGTACGTGCCCGAAGCCGGCCGCATCGAAACCTTCATCGACAGCCAGCGCGCGCAGAACGTCACCGTGCAGGGCAGGGCGTTCGGATTCGCCGCCGGTGAAGCCATGCAGGTCGAATACAGCCACAAGTACACCGATGAAGGCTTCGCCGCGCTGGCGGCCCGCGCCGGTCTTCGCGTGGTGCACGGCTGGAACGATCCCAGGGACTGGTTCGGGCTGCGGCTGCTGCAGCCGGCCTGAGCAGCACGCGGCTGCGTGCCTGGCCAGCTGCCGCTCAGGTAGCTGCGCTGTTCCTGAAGACGCGCCCTCGCCCCGGCGATGCGCTCATCCGCGAGTCATGCCGGCGCTGGGAGTATCCCGGCCATGCTCAATCCTGACACCAAGAACGAGCTCGCCGCGGAAAACTCCCTGCACCCGGATCCCGACGCAGGTAGCGGCGACTGGCACATCCTCTCCCGACCGGGGCCGGTGCTGGCGACGGCGATCCATGACGGCCACGGCATCCGGCCTTCGTTGCTTCCCTATCTCGCGATCAGCGACGCCGATCGCCGTCGCGAAGAGGATCCGCTGACCGGCGTGCTGTGCACGGTGGGCGATACCGCGGTGCAGGTGCGCAGCTCGCGGTTCGCCTACGACCTCAACCGGCCGCGCGCGAAGGCCATTTCCACGGACCCGGCGGATACCTGGGGCCTGAAGATCTGGCGCGACGACCTGCCGGCGTCCGAAGTCGACGCCTCGCTCGCGCGCTACGACCGCTTCTACCAGGACATCACCCGCCTGATCGAACAGCGCCTCGAGCGCTGGGGCTCGCTGCTCCTGCTGGACATCCACAGCTACAACCACCGCCGCGACGGTGCCGGCGCACCTGCGGCCGACGCCGCCGGCAACCCGGACATCGACCTCGGCGTGACCACGCTCGACCCGGCCCGCTGGGGCGACATGGTCGCGGACTTCACCGCGGTGCTGTCGCGCAGCCAGGCCGGCAATCCCGCCCCGGACGTGCGCCGCAATATCCGCTACCCCACCGGCGGCCACTTCCCCGAGTGGGTGTATGCGCGCTACGGCAGCGACGTGTGCACGATTTCACTCGAGTACAAGAAGATCTTCATGGACGAGTGGACGTCCCAGGCCGACCTGGCGGAGCTCGAGGGGCTGCGCACCGGTCTCGAGCGCGCGGTGGCCGCGATTCGGGGACGCTGGGGGCGCGTCTGATGGAACCTCGGGAACTGCCGCCCGTCGCGGCGGGCGTCGACCGCGAGCTTGCCCGCCTGGACGCGGAGATCGACTGGCTGCTGGCGCTTTCGCCGATCCAGAACGACGTGCTCTGGAGCGGCTTCCGTGACAGCGGCTTCCGGCACATCGGTCCGCTGCGTTACGCCCCGGTGGCCATCGACCTGCATGCCACGCGCGAGGAGCTGCTGGACCTGCCGGTGGAAGACATCGAATCGCCGGTGCTGTCGGCGCTGCTGTCCGAAAAGCAGCGCGAGCTCGACCGCCAGATCGAACTTGTCCGCCTGCGCGGCACCGAGGGCTTCCTGGAGGCCAGCATCGACCTCTTCGGCGGCGTCGAACCGCGCCTGCTCGACCTCGCCCAGCGGATCCTGGACACCGTCGACGGCGGCCACGCACTGCCGGACGACGCCGGCATCGACGACGTGCTGGCCGCCACCGAGGCGGAAATCGCCTGGTACCGCGAACACTGCGAGGGTTTCGCGATCCGGGTCGAGATCGACGACGACCTCAACTCGTCGATGATGGTTTCCCACGGCACCTTCTACATCGACGGCGAGGTGCGGCTGCCCCGCGCGCGCATCCAGCCGCTGATACAGCACGAGATCGGCACCCACATCCTGACCCGCCACAACGGCCACAAGCAGCCGCTCAAACAGCTCGAAGTCGGGCTGGCCCACTACGACCCTTTGCAGGAAGGCCTGGGCGTACTCGGCGAGTACCTGGCCGGATTCCTGCCCGGCGAACGCCTGCGCACGCTGGCCGCGCGCGTGGTCGCGGTGGACTTGGCGATCAACGGCGCCGACGTGCCGGCCATCTTTGGGCACCTGCACGAGGACCACGGCTTCGACGAGGACGAAGCCTTCGACACCGCCGTCCGGGCCCTGCGCGGCGGCGGGCTGACCAAGGACGCGGTCTACCTGGCCGGCCTTCGCGACCTGGTCGAATACCTGCACAAGGACGGCGATTTCAAGCGCCTGTTCGTCGGCAAGTTCGCCCTGGCCCAATGCCGCAGCCTCGACAAGCTGGCGGACGAGGGCTGGCTGCATGCGCCCGAGCTGATGCCGCGCTACCTGTCCGACCCCGCCGCGGTGCAGCGCCTGCAGGCCTGCCGGAACACCCCGGTCGAAGAACTCTTCCACAAGGAGCCGTGCTGATGATCGCCCCGGAAAAACCCGTGATCTCCATCGGATTCGTCATCAACGACATGGCGACCGAGAAGAACAACTACACCACCATCCGCCTGGCCCGATCGGCGATCAGTCGCGGCCACGACGTCTGCCTGATCGGGCTGGGCGACTTCATCTATTCCGCCGATGGCAGCATCCACGCCAATGCCCACCGGCCTTCGGGAACGGATTACGAGGACGACGACGCCTTGCTCGCCGACCTGCAGGGCAAGGACGCCCGCATCGAGCGGGTGAAGGTGGACGAGCTGGACGTACTGATGCTGCGCAGCGACCCGGCCGAGGAGCTCGACAAGCGGCCCTGGGCGCCGAACAGCGGCCTGCTGTTCGCCCAGCTGGCGGTGCTCAAGCACGTCATCGTGCTCAACGATCCGGTGCACCTGACCGATGCTTCCAACAAGACCTATTTCCAGCACTTCCCGGAAACCGTGCGGCCGCTCACCTGCATCACCCGGGACACCGACGAGATCAAGGAGTTCATCAAGGCCAACGACGGCAGCGCGGTGATCAAGCCGCTGCAGGGCTCCGGTGGCCAGAGCGTCTTCGTGATCACCCCCGAAAGCGGGGGCAACCTCAACCAGATGATCGAGGCGGTGACGCGCGACGGCTACGCCATTGCCCAGGAATACCTGCCCGAAGCGGCCAAGGGCGACTTCCGCCTGCTTATGCTCAACGGCCGGCCCCTGCGCGTGGACGGCACCTATGCCTGCATCCGCCGCTACAACGACTCGGGCGATGCCCGCAGCAACATCACGGCCGGCGGCAAGTACGAGATGGCCGTGCCGACCGAAAGCGCGCTGCGCCTGGCCGAGATCGTCGGCCCCAAGCTGATGCGCGACGGCATGTACCTGGCCGGCCTGGACATCGCGGGCGACAAGATGATGGAGATCAACGTCGACACGCCCGGCGGCATCACGATGGCCGACGACCTGACCGGCATCGACTTCAGCAGCGTGATCATCGAGGACCTGCAGCGAAAGGTGCAGCTGCGCAACCACTACAACGGCACGCTGACCAATACCGAGCTGGCGATGATGTGATGCGCAGCCCGGCCTCTCCCGTCCTGGAAGGGAATTGCGAAACGCCCGTTTCGCCACCCCGGGGATTGCCGGATGCAAACCCGGCGCTGCCGCTCAAGGGTCTGCCGCCCCTGCTCGGCGACGATGCCCGGGTGCTCGTGCTCGGTTCCATGCCGGGAGCTGAATCGCTGCGCAAGCGCGAGTACTACGCGCATCCGCGCAACCACTTCTGGCGGATCATCCAGGACTTCTACCTGATTCCGCGCGAGCTGCCCTACGGCGTTCGCGTCGAAGCGCTCCGGGGCACCGGCGTCGCGGTCTGGGACGTGCTGGCCAGCTGCCATCGCGAAGGCAGCCTCGATGCCGCGATCGACCGCGCGAGCATGCGCGTCAACGCCATCGACCGCCTCGTGCAGAGCCAGCCCCGCCTCGAGCGCATCGTGTTCAACGGCGCATTCGCCGAACAGGTGTACCGCTCGCACATCCATGCACAGGTGGAATCCGTGCGGCCGGTGTCCACCGTGCGCCTGCCCTCGACCAGCCCCGCCAACGCCACGTTCAGCTACGACCGCAAGCTGGCCGCCTGGCGTGCGGCGCTGCTGCCCGGCTGTGGCACGGAGATTGCTACCGACTTATCGACTCCCCCCAAGCAAAGAGGCAAGCCATGAAGCACAAGGTCGACCATCCGCAGCTCGAGGAGCTGCTGCTCCAGGCCCTGGAAACCGAACTCGGCGGCATCCAGGTCTACACCACCGCGATCGGGTGCGCCGTCAACGACGACCTGCGCAAGGAGTGGAAGTAATACCTGGAGGAAACCCAGCGCCATCGCGACATCCTGCTCAGCGTCTTCGAATCGCTGGGCCTGGATCCGCAGGCGCAGTCGCCGGGCCGCAAGGTCGTCGCCCACCTGGGTCACGCGCTGGTGAAGGCCATGGAGATCGCCCGCGACGAAGGCGATGCCGCCGCCGCGGAGCTGGTTGCCGGCGAGTGCGTGGTGCTGGCGAGTGCGTGGTGCTGGCGGAAACCAAGGACCACCAGAACTGGGAGCTGATCGGCCTGATCGCCGAGAAATGCTCGGGTGACCAGATCACCGTGCTGCGCCGGGCGCGCGAGGCGATCGGCAACGATGAAGACCACCACCTGCTGCACACCACGGGCTGGACCCGCGAGCTGTGGATCAAGTCGCTGGGTCTGCCGGCCGTGCTGCCGCCGCCCGAAGAGGTCAAGAACGTCGAAACCAAGATCGGTGCCTCCCGGGCCGAACAGGCCCGCAACGACATGCTGCGCGGGAAGCACTGAACGCAGCGGCCCGGCCTCAGTCCAGCGCCTCGGTCCCCATCGCCGGACAGTTCGCCAGGTCGCTGCGGTCGGGGCTGTCGTCGACCTGCTTGCCGGCGTCGCGCAGCGCGGTGCGCAGGCCCTCTTCGAGTACCGGGTGGTAGAAAGGCATGCGTAGCAGGTCGAAGACCGTGAGCTGCTGGTCGACGGCCAGCGCCAGAAGGTGGGCCAGGTGGTCGCCCGAAGGCGCGCACAGTTCGGCGCCGAGCAGGCAGCCAGTGTCGCGGGCGGCGTAGACGCGCAGCAGGCCTTCGTTCTTCTGCGCCGCGCGGGCGCGGCCCTGGCGGCGGAAGTCCACCTCGCCGACGACGGTGTCGTCCGGCAGTTCCGACCGGCGCTGGCCCACGTGCGCGGACACCGGGTCGGAGAACACCACGCCCAGCGGCGTGCGCCGCTGGTAGCAGATCGGTTCGTCGGCCATCGCGTTGCGGCCGGCGATGAAACCCTCGTCCGCGGCCTCGTGCAGGATCGGCGCATGCGTGTTGACGTCGCCGGCAATGAAGACCGGGGTGTCGCCGATGCGCAGCAGGCCGGGCTCGAAGGGGGGCAGGCCCTTGTCGCTCAGTTCCACGCCCAGCGTATCCAGGCCGACATCGTCCAGGTTCGGGCGGCGGCCGATGGCGGCCAGCACCGCGTCCACTTCGACGTGGGTTCCACCGGCCTGCACGCGCACGCCGTCGCCCGCCGCTTCAAGCCCGACCTCGTGGCCGGTGTGGATGGTGAATTCCTGGTCAAGCAGGGCGCGAAGCGTCGCGTTCACCTTTTCGTCGTGCAGGCCGGCCAGGCGGTCGCTGCTGCTGAAGGCGGTCACCTCGATGCCCAGCCGCGACAGCGCCTGCGCCATTTCGACGCCGATCGCGCCCAAACCGATCACCGCGATGCGTCGGGGCAGGTCGGCGCGTTCGAACAGCGAGTCGGTGGTGAAGACGCGCTCGCCCAGCTTTGCCCAGGGGCCCGGCAGCACCGGCCGCGAGCCGGTGGCAAGGATGATCCGACGGGCACGAAACTCCCGGTCGCCCACGGCAACGCAGTCGGGACCCAGCAGCCGGCCGCGACCGGCGATATTGCGATCGCCGAGGTCTTCGGTGGCCTTGAGCACGCCCGACACGTAGAAGTCGCGCAGCTTGCGCACGCGCGCCAGCACCGCCGGGATGTCGACCGCCAGCCGGTCGGCCCCGCTGACGCCGAATTCGCCCAGCTTCTTCCGGGCATGAAAGGCATTGGCGGCCTCGATGAAGACTTTCGACGGCATGCAGCCCACGCGCGCGCAGGTGGTGCCGTAGGGGCCGTCGTTGACCAGCAGAAAGTCGTCGGTGCGCTTTCGCACTTCGCGCAGGGCCGCCAGGCCGGCCGTGCCGGCGCCGAGGATGATGGTGTCGCAGGTCGAGGGCATGCGCTGCTCTCCTTGGGCGTTGGCACCATCGTGAACGATTCGCGCCCCGGTGCGCAAAAACGGGGTGGCGATGCGCAGGCGCGCGTTCATGGAAGTGAATCCGGCATTTTTGTCTCATGCTTTGCGACCCGTCCCGCCGACCCTGTTGCCATGGAACTCAACCGCAAGCTGGCCATCCTGGCCGACGCCGCCAAATACGACGCGTCCTGCGCGTCCAGCGGCGCCAACAAGCGCGATTCGCGCAACTCCGGTGGCATCGGCAGCACGGGCGGCATGGGCATCTGCCACAGCTACACGCCGGACGGCCGCTGCGTGTCGCTGCTGAAGATCCTGCTCACCAACTTCTGCATCTACGACTGCGCGTACTGCGTCAACCGCGTCTCAAGCAACGTGCCGCGCGCCCGCTTCACGCCCGAAGAGGTGGTGCGGCTGACGCTGGACTTCTACAAGCGCAACCTCATCGAGGGCCTGTTCCTGTCCAGCGGCATCATCCGCAACGGCGACTACACGATGGAACAGCTGGTGGCCGTGGCCCGCAGCCTGCGCAAGGAGCACCGCTTCCGCGGCTACATCCACCTCAAGACCATTCCCGAGGCCTCGCCCGAGCTGTTGGCCGAAGCGGGCCGTTACGCCGACCGCCTGAGCATCAACGTCGAACTGCCCACCGAAGAAGGCCTGGCCGCGCTGGCGCCGGAAAAGCGCATGCCGGGCATCCACCAGGCCATGGGTGCGCTGAAGCTGAAGATCGACGAGGCCAAGGCGGAGAAGAAGGCGCCGCGGTTCTCGCCGGCGGGACAAAGCACGCAGATGATCGTCGGCGCCGACGGCGCCGACGACCGCCGCATCCTGCAGGCCAGCGACCAGCTTTACGGGGACTACCGGCTGCGTCGCGTCTACTACTCGGCCTTCAGCCCGATTCCCGACGCGTCGGCGGCGCTGCCGGCCCGCTCGCCGCCGCTGCTGCGCGAACACCGGCTCTACCAGGCCGACTGGCTGCTGCGCTTCTACGGTTTCGGCGTGGATGAAATCGCGCCGCCCGACGCCGGCATGCTCGACCTGCAGGTCGACCCCAAGCTGGCCTGGGCGCTGCGACATCCCGAAGGTTTTCCGGTGGACCTCAACAAGGCGCCGAAGGAATGGCTGCTGCGCGTGCCGGGCCTGGGTACGCGCAACGTCGCCCGGGTGCTGAAGGCGCGCCGGCACCGGCGGCTGCGGGTGGACGACCTCGCCCGGCTGCGGGCGCCGCTGGCCAAGCTGCTGCCCTTCGTGCAGCTGGCCGACCACGTGCCCGGCCATGCGCTCGATCGGCCCGACCGCCTGCGGGCGCAGCTGGCGCCGCCGCCGCGGCAGGCTGACCTGTTCGGATGAAGGGCTGGTTTCCGCGCTGGTCGGCCCGGGTCGAGCCGGGCTGGGACGGGGACGCCTGGCGTGCGGCGCTGGGCGCGGCGCTGCGGGCGGGCGTACCGCCTTGCGACGTCGACTGGGGCGAGGACGGCCCGGCGCTGTTCCTTGCGCCGGATGTGCGCGAGGCGCCGCCCAAGCGCGGCGAGCTGCGCCTGCCCCGCGCATTCGTGGACCGTGCCACCACCGCCCTGTGCCACGCCGATCCGGCCCGCCTGCCGCTGCTGCACCAGGTCGCCTGGCGCCTGCTGCACGGCGAACGCGGCGCCATCGACGACCCCAGCGACCCGGACAACCTGGCGCTGGACCGGCTTGAGCGCGAGGTCCGGCGCGACAGCCACAAGATGAAGGCCTTCGTGCGCTTCCGCGAGCTGCGCCCCGGCAGCGACGACTTCATCGCCTGGTTCGAACCCGGCCACCACATCGTCGACCGGGTTGCGCCGTTTTTCGCAAAACGTTTCGCCGGCATGCGCTGGGCGATCTTCACGCCCTACCGCAGCGTGGCCTGGGACGGCGCGCAGCTGGCCTTCGGCGAAGGCACGCAGCAAGCCGCCTTGCCGGCCGCGGAAGACTCCGACGGCCAGGCGCTGTGGCGCACCTATTACGCGAACATCTTCAATCCGGCGCGGGTGAAGGTGCAGGCGATGCAGAGGGAAATGCCGAAGAAGTACTGGAAGCACCTGCCCGAGGCGCGGCTGATCCCGGGCCTGCTGGCCGAAGCGCCGGCCCGCGCGCGGGCGATGCAGCTGGCGGCGCCGACCCTGCCGCACGCCGCCACCCTGGCCCGCGGCCGCAAGGCGGCGCTGGCCGCGCTGCCGGCGCTTCCAGGTGCGGGCCCGACAACCGGCGACCCTGCGCCGGTTGATCCGCCGGATGATCGGCCGGACGATCGGCCGGCCTGAGCCCGCCGCCGCTTCGTGCGAAAATGGCCGCCCTGCCCTGGAGCCCGCGGCCATCATGACTTCACTCACGCTCACCCGCCCCGACGACTGGCACCTGCACCTGCGCGACGGCGGGATGCTGGCGCGCGTGCTGCCCGACACCGCCCGCCAGTTCGCGCGCGCCATCGTGATGCCCAACCTGGTGCCGCCGGTGACCACCGTCGCGCTGGCCGGCGCCTACCGCGAGCGCATCCTGGCCGCGCTGCCGGCGGGCATGCAGTTCGAGCCGCTGATGACGCTGTACCTGACCGAGCGCACCTCGCCACAGGACATCGCCGAGGCGAAGGCCAGCGGCTTCGTGCACGCGGTGAAGTGGTACCCGGCCGGCGCCACCACCAATTCCGACGCCGGCGTATCGAACATCGAGCGCTGCGCCGCGACCCTGCAGGCCATGCAGGACCACGACCTGCCGCTGCTGGTGCACGGCGAAGTCACCGGCGCCGACGTGGACGTGTTCGACCGCGAGGCGGTGTTCATCGAAACCCTGCTCAAACCGCTGCTGCAGCGTTTCCCGGCGCTGCGCGTCGTGCTCGAGCACATCACCACCCGCCAGGCCGCGGAGTTCATCGCCGGCGCGCCGGCGAACGTCGCCGCGACGATCACGCCGCACCACCTGCTGATGAACCGCAACGCGCTGTTCACCGGCGGCCTGCGCCCGCACCACTACTGCCTGCCGGTGCTCAAGCGCGAAGAACACCGCCTGGCCCTGGTTGCCGCGGCCACCGGCGGCAGCCCGAAGTTCTTCCTCGGCACCGACAGCGCGCCGCACACCCGCGGAGCCAAGGAGTCGGCCTGCGGCTGCGCCGGCATGTACAGCGCGCACGCGGCGCTGGAGTTGTACGCCGAAGTGTTCGAAGCCGAAGGCGCGCTGGACAAGCTGGAAGCCTTCGCCAGCTTCCACGGCCCGGACTTCTACCGCCTGCCGCGCAACACCGACCGCATCACCCTGGTGCGCGAGGCGTGGACGCTGCCGGCCGAGCTGGGCGAGGGCGCCACGGCGCTGGTGCCGCTGCGCGCTGGCACTGAACTGGCCTGGCGGCTGCAAGGCTGAGTGACGCAGGCCATGGCCACCCTGTCGGCGATCCACGTCTATCCGGTGAAGTCCTGTGCCGGGCAGTCGCTGGAAAGTGCCACCGTGCAGCCGCGCGGCCTGGAGCACGACCGCCGCTGGATGCTGGTCGATCCCGACGGCAAGTTCATCACCGCTCGCCAGGAACCGCGCCTGCTGCAGGCCTACGCTGTCCCCACCGATGAAGGCCTGACGCTGGACGCCCCCGGCATGCCGACGCTCGCCGTCGCCGCGCCGCAAACCGGCGCCACGCTCACGGTGAAAGTCTGGAAGGACCACGTTGACGCGCTGGCCGCCGATGCCGCGGCCGACGACTGGTTCAGCCGCTATCTCGGCCGCCCCGTGCGCCTGGTCCACATGGGCGAAGACGTGACCCGCCGCAATGGCTCGTCGCGCGCCCAGCCCGGCGACGAAGTCAGCTTCGCCGACTCGATGCCGCTGCTGCTCGTGTCGCTGGGCTCGCTCGACGCATTGAACCGGCGCCTTGACCACCCCGTGCCCATGGGCCGCTTCCGGCCCAACCTGGTGGTCGACGGCGTCGACGCACACGCCGAGGACACCTGGAAGCAGGTCACCATCGGCGACGTGGTTTTCGATGTGGCCAAACCCTGCACCCGCTGCGTGCTGGTGACCATCGATGCCGACACGGGCCAGCGCGACGAGGGCGGCGAGCCCCTGCGCACACTCACCCGCTATCGCCGCACGGACGACGGCGTCGCCTTCGGGCAGCTGCTGATTCCCCGCTCGGGCGGCAGCGTCCGGCTGGGCGACGACGTGATGGTGCGCACCCAGGGCTGAGCCAAAAAAGAACCCCGGCCGAAGCCGGGGTTCTGACTGCTGCACTGGAGCGATGGATCAGAACGTCACCGACCAGCTGTTGATGTAACCGGTGTCGCCGCCGGCGTTGTCGTTCACCCGCAGCTTCCAGGTGCCGTTGAGCGCCTCGGAGGACAGGTTCACCGTGTAGGTGCCGACCACGTTGTCGGCGCTGCCGCCGCTGCGGTTGTGCAGGTTGTACAGCGAACCATCCGGCGCCACCAGGTCCACCTTCAGGTCGCCCTTGTAGGTGTGCACGATGTTCACCGCCACCGAGGCATTGCTCGGGGCATTGCCGCTGCGGCCGGACACGGAGATCGGGCTGTCGACGGTGGTGTTGTCGCGGATCTGGTAGTCGGCGGTGTTGCTGTAGGTCTGCGGCGAGCTTCCGCCACCACCGGCTGTGTAGTTGCCCACCAGGCTGACGCCGGAGAAGCTCGAGTAGGCCTTCAGGCGCACATGGTAGGTGCCGGCCGACGGAGCCGCGATGGTGCAGGTCTCGGTGTTGCCGCTCAGGTACGGGCGGCAGACGTAGGAGCTGTCGGTCGGCTGGCTGCCGAACTGCACGTACATGTCCGCATCACCGGTGCCACCCGACATGTTGAAGGTCAGGTTGGTCGAACCGGCCGGCACCGTCAGGGTGTAGTACAGCGAGCTGCCGGTGCTGGCCGAGAGGTTGGTCACGGCCACGCCCTTGGTCAGCGAGCCACCGGTCGGCGGCGGCGGGGGCGGCGGCGGAGGCGGCGTGCTGCCACCAGCCAGGTCCACCAGCGCGCGGGCGTTGATGATGCCCGCACCGCAGCCACCCGAACACGCGCCCGAAAGCGCATAGGCGGTCGACTTCAGGTTGGCTTCCACCTGCGACGGCGTCCACAGCGCCAGGCCCAGGGCCAGGCGGCGGCTCTGCGCCAGCGCCACGGCGCCGGCCACGTGCGGGGCCGCCATCGAGGTGCCGTTGTAGGACACGTAGTTTTCCGTGCCCGGGCCCTGGGTGCCGCTGTTGAGCGTGGACAGGATGTTCGAGCCCGGCGCCGAGACGTCGATCGAGGTGCCGTAGTTCGAGAAGCTCGAACGCGCGCTGGCACTGGTGACCGAGGCCACGTTCACCACGTTGTTGCAGCTGGCCGGGGTGAAGCCGGAGGCGTTGGCATTGCTGTTGCCGGCCGCCACGACCACGACGGTGCCGCGGCTGACGGCGCTGTTGATGGCGTTCTGCGTGGCGGTGTCGCAGGAACCGCTGCCGCCGAGCGACATGTTGATGACGTCGGCCGCGTTGGCCGCACTCAGCGTCGGAACGCCGGACACGGTGCCGCCGGAAGCCCAGATGATGGCGTCGGCGATGTCGGACGTGGAACCGCCGCCGCGACCGAGCACACGCACCGGCATCACCTTGGCGCCCCATGCGGTACCGGCCACGCCCTTGGCGTTGTTGGTGACCGCAGCCACCGTGCCCGCCACGTGCGTGCCGTGCCAGCTGGACGGGTTGCCGCCGTAATAGTCGCCCGGGTCGGCGGGGTTGGAATCACGGCCGTTGCCGTCGCCAGCGGTCGTGGTGTTGGAGATGAAGTCGTAGCCCGCGACGATGTTGGCCGCCAGGTCGGAGTGCGTCACGTAGCCGGTGTCGAGCACAGCCACGATGATGCCCGAGCCGTTGGCCACGTCCCACGCCGTGTTGGCGCGGATGCCGGCGTCGGCGTCGTTGTAGCCCCACTGCTGGCTGTAGCTGGGGTCGTTCGGCGTCAGGGTGTGCTTCATCACGCGGTCGATCTGCACGTACTCGACGTTCGGATTGGCCGCGATCTGGCGCATCAGGGTTTCGGCTTCGGCCGGGCCCAGCTTCTGGGTGGTCGAGACCACGTCGGCACCCAGCGACATGCGGCGCACGTGGCGCGCGACCAGCGGCTTGGTGCTGCCGGCGCGCTTGCCCTGCTGCGCGCGCGCGGCCTGGACCATCTGGTTGGCCCCGACGGCGGCGACTTCCAGCGAGCGCTTGAGCGCGACCGGGTTGGAGGCCTCGGGCGTACCGTCCTTGTACTTGACGATGAACTGGTCGAACTGGGTGTCCGAAGCGATCGCGCTCAGGTCGACCTTGGGTGCGGGCTGGGCGCCCGCGGCCATGGCGGCCTGCGCTGCAAGGGCGAAGGAAGTAGCCACGACGATACCGCGCAAACGGAACTTGCGAGTGTTGTTGCTCACGTTGGTGGATCCCCGAAAAAGGAAAACAGCGATTGCCGCAAAGCGGCCGTGTTTTGCATCCCTGCCCCGGGTCCCCTGGGCGTTGCACCCTGCCACGCGAGCCTTCAAGGCTTCTCGTGTCAGCAGGAGATTCCACGCCACCCGGACGTGTGACGCAGATCACATCTGCATGACACCCGGCCGACGCTAGCTTTACGGTTTTCGGTCGTCAAGCCGCAGTGCCGCATGAACGGCCTGGGCCGGTCCGGCCGGCGGTTGGTCAAGAAATGACCGCGGAAAACAAGCTGTTTTTTTGAAGGAGGTCGTCGGCGCGGCAGCCGGTGCCCGGGGCCCCCGGGACGGCCGCCGGGGCAAACTGCGCGAACGGCGGCCGACGAACGGTCGTGCGGGGGCCGCCCAAGGACGGGCGCCCCCCTGCTTGCGACACCCCGGGGGCCGAACTAGCCTCCGGAGACCGGGGGACGGGTCGGACAAGGGGTGGCGGTGATCATTTATAGCGGCACGAAAGCGCAGTTCCTTGGCCATGCCGATGGCCGGATCGAAGAGCGCATCGCCGACGCCTTCCTCAGGTCCACCGGCCGCTACGCCGGGCCGGGCGGGTCGTGCGCAACGTCGACGCGCAGCGCGTGGCCTACCTGGCTGGCGAGCTGGAAGCCATGGGCGTCAAGGCGGGAACGGCGGTGACGATGGCCAAGGGCATGAACGCCGGGGCCGCGCATCCGCCGGCGCAGGTGAGCCACCCGCCGCGCGCGCGACGCGGGTTCGTCTTCCTGGTGATTGCCGTCGCCGTGGTCGCAGGCAATGCCTGGCTGGTGCGTAACTATCCGTCCTTCGCCGAGGGGCCGGCGCCGGAATGGCCGGTGATGTTCGACCTGCTGCTGTTCCTGCCTGCACTCTATTTCGCGCTGAACTGGCGGCAGGGAAAGACCGCCGCGCTGAAGGCGCTGGGCATCCTTGGCCTGGGCGCCCTGGCGGGCAGCCTGATCCTGCCGCCCGAAAGCAAGGTAGCGTGGAGACTGGTCGAAGACCTGCGCTTCGTCGCCATCGCGCTGGTGCTGGCCTTCCAGCTTGGCGTGCTCGTCCTCTTGCTGCGGGAAGCCGCGCGCAGCCAGCACGACCAGAACCTCGAGCTCGCGCTGGCGCAGGCCATCGGCAAGCGCTTCGGCCAGGACGGGTTTGCGCGCCTGCTGATGCTCGAGAGCCGCATCTGGCTGTACGGCCTGTTCCGGCGACCGGTGCGCCACGCCTTCCCGGGCCTGCGCCATTTCCATGTCGGCAAACAAGGGTTGAATGCGGACAACCAGAAGGCCTTCCTGTTCCTTATCGGCGCGGAAATCCCGATCGCGCACTTTTTGATCCACCTGTTCAGCCCGACGGCGGCGCTGGTGGTCACCGCTCTGTCGGCCTATGGCTTCGTGTTCATGCTGGCCGAGTACCGGGCGACCTTGTTTCGGCCGGTCAGCGTCACGGAGCGCGGCCTGCACCTTCGGTATGGCGTGGCCAGTGATTTCGTCCTGCCCTGGGAAAATATCGCGTCGGTCGCGCCCACCCGGGGTCCGGTGCGCCGTGCCAAGGGGCTGGTTCGCCTGGTCGGCATGGGGGAGGCGAACGTGGCCATCGAGCTGGTGCCCGGGACCGTGGTCGACGGTCTGTTCGGGCCGCGGGAGGTCGGGCGGGTGCTGCTGGGCGTGGATGAACCTGCGGCCTTGATCGAGGAGATTCGCGCGAGGCTGTGCTAGTTTCGCCGGCATTGATCAGGGCAGGGGATACCCATGGAACAGGAAAACGCGCCGGCCGCGGCGGAAGCACGCCGGCCGGGTCTGATTGCGCGGGCGGTGACGCGGGTGCGCAACTTCCGGAACGACACCATCGAGCTGTTCCGCAAGATCCGCAAGGCGCCGACCCAAAGCCTCACCGTCTCCCTGATCCTGGTCTTCGCGGGCTGGGTCGGCGAGGACGGCTACCACTGGGCCAAGGCCAAGGTGATCAACCAGGAGACGGCGATCGACCGGATCGCGTCCCAGCAGAAGGAAGAGTTCGAGGCGCTGCGGGCCTCGCTCGACGCGCTGCGCGGGGATATCCGCGGCTCAGGCCTGGGCGACGCCAAGGACGCCGTCCGCGCCCTCGAGCGCCTGGCCAACTCCAACCTCGACAAACTGCGCCTCGCCCAACAGGAAAACGACAAACTCCGCGCCGCCCTTGCCGGCGCCGGCAAGGTGTCCGACGGCTACGACGCGCTGCTGTCCGAACAGGAATCGATGCAGCTGGATCCGGGCACGGTGCTGGGGGTGAACAGCATCACGGACACCCATGTCTGGCTGACCTTCTCCACGCCGGAGACTTCGGAGAAGCCGAAGTACGGCAACTACCGGCCCGGGGAATCCATCCCCTTTGTCCGTCGGACGGGGGAGAAGTGCCTGGTGTCGGTGCTTTCGCTGCGCGAGGGGGTTAATGCGGCTTCGTTTGCGGTTAGTTGCGAGGATGGGGCCAAGGTCTAAGCACTTAGCCGAGGAGCCTAGGGCTGACTCGCGAATAGAAGTAGATGGAGCATTGGATCAGGCTGCGGCGAGGAATTGCGCTGAAGCTGGATCGGCCCATTTCTGAGTTGCAAAGATGCAGTGCAGTACTGAGTTCGAGGCGCGAAAAAGCGCTCTCCACAGGGGGGGTAACATGGTTTCAAGTAAAGGGCGAGGCGAATCAGCGGAGGCAACACATTTCGCTGAATCCAAGTCGCGGGTTATTGCTAGTGCTGCTGCACTTTACAGCGCGCTGGCACCCCAGGCGGACTTGAGCTCAAGGGCAACCTTTTCACTGCTATCCTCGATCACGCTAATCGGCGTATCGCTGGCGGAAACCAAACCCCAAACTGTACAACTTCTAGGGTTCACTTTTCAGAACCAGAGCTGGCTTGTTCTTGCAGGGACTTTGGCTCTTGTAGTTGCCTATTCAGTCGCCCTGTTGCTGCTTGCGTGGAGAGTGGAGTTGCGGCGACGCAGGTACGTAGCTGGTCCGGCTGCATTGAACTTGTCAATCGAGCTGAATTCACTGTCTGAGACAATCCCGGAGAAGATTCGAACTAAGTTGGATCTGGTGTTAGCTGACATAGAGCGGATCCAAGGTGATGCCAAGGAGTTCCAATCGACATACGAGGCGAAACTGGCCAATCTTGATTCGGAGGAGGCTGAACTCAAAGAGCGCCTACAGCGCAATGAGGCTGATCTGGCACTCGCGTACCGGGAGGGAAGGATTTCGATGCAAGCCATGCTCCAAGGTTTTTCGGACGGATACGAGGAGCAAAAAGAACTGCGGGAAAAGAGATTCAGGTTGAGATCAGAACAGGTAAGCAGAGGCGTATCTATTGGGCGTCAGTTGTCTGAATTGACCGAAGAGCATGGACGGTTCCATGAACTCCGGAGCGCCGAAATGAATTATGTGAAGGAGATGGCCAGAGAAATCGTGCTTGCGGGGGAGCTGAGTCTATATATGACTCGGTTAGGGCTCACCTTCCCAATTTTAGTTGCTGTGGCCGGATGGGCGACGTTTGCGTACAACGCTTTTCTCGGTTGACTTTATGCGGCTTAAAGATGGTGCCTTTCCTGAATCCGAGCTGCGTTAAACACTCATCGATATCTTTCTCATGGCAAGGCCTGATATATCCCGGTTTGCGCTCTTGGAGTTGGTGGGAGCGACTGTGTGTTTGCACGGTTTGGCGCGCCGCTCCCTCTCTCGCTTCAACCCGCGCCGGCCTTGGAACCAGCCCGCAGCGTCATCCGAACCTCCACCGACCCAACAAAGTCCTCGCGGGTCATCGGACTCCACGACCAGGGATTGAGCGTCTCGACCGCCTCATCGCCCGAGATCGGTCTCACTGACCCCAACCGCAGGTACTTGTAGCCTTTCCAGCCAGTGCCGGTGTTCTGGATGAAGGCGTAGACATCCGAGTCGTTCCTCTCCATGAAAAATACCTGCGGCCCTACCGGCGGGATGGGAACATTGAGGCCCCGCTTCGCCTGCGCCCGTGCCTTTACCTGCGCCGAGACGGCCTCGAGAAGCTTCTCGGCGAAGGCAACTTCTTCCGCGTCGGGTGCCCGGTTCAACGATCGCGCGAGTTCAGCCAGCCTTACGCCTTCGCGCCCGAGTTGGATGGCCACCGAGGCGCGCCTCCTGTCGGTGGCGACATCCCGGAGGCTGAAGATGAGCAGCTCGCCGTCCGCGCAGCGCCTGGCGTAGCGGTCGGCGCAGTGGCGCATGGCGATGGCCTCTTCAGCCAGTTCCCGGCCATTGGCCAGGGCTAGGGCGTACAGGCCACCGTCTTCAAGCTTGGGAACGAGCACGGGCCAGGACAGGCTCTCGCTCCGCGCCCTGATGCGACGTTCGTCGTCGGCAGCCTCGCGCTTCGCCGTGCCCCAGTAGCGCACGGGAGTAGTCTCGTTGGCTTGGGCATAGTTCGCCGCCCACCGCACGACTGGGCCCCATTCGTTCTCGATGAATTCCGCGCCTTTCCCCACCTTCGCGGCCCGGTGGTAGCGTTCGATGGCCTGGCGAGTGGCCCTCGCAGTCACCGGCCAGACGACCGGGGGCACCACATGGCCGCGCGCCGGGTCCACGAAGGTTCTGGCCAGCGGCTCCCAGAGCGCCCGCGGGATGTGCACGCCTTCCGGCAAGCCGTCATGCAGCTTGGCCCAGTCGGTGAGGAAGGCGCAGAGGTGTTCCAGGGAACCGATCAACCCTTCCCGGTACATCTGCCACACGGGCTTGGCTGGGTCGTGCATCAGGAAGCGCCACTTGGCCGGAAGCAGGCCCTCGACGGCCACCGTTTGCCGGAACTTGGCCCAGTCCAGGCGACGCGGCTCGACTTTCCCGTGGCTGATCAGTTCGCCATAGAGCGGAACCAGGGCCGGGGCGATCCGCTGCAGTTCCAGCAGGGCCTCGCGATGCGCGAGGCAAAGGTTCCACCAGTTGGAAGGTACATCGTTGTTCCGGTGGCTTCGGGGACGGGCGCGACGGGCGACTTCCAGGAGCACTGGATCGACGCAAAGCGCCTCACGCAGACGTCGGCGCATTTGCAGGCCGTCAATGCACCGGCGGGCCAGGCACTCCATCACGCCCGCAAGCCAGTCCAGCGCCTGAGTCCTCAGATCACAGGCTTCCGGGTTGCGGCCGCCCAACTCTTTTGGCCCCTGCGTGCGGATGGCCTCCATCAGGGGTGCCACGGCCTCGGGTTCCCGCAGGGCTATCAGCCGCGCCCAGGTCCAACTGGGGAAGGGGGTGCCCACCTCGACTGGAATAGGCTCATAACCACCGACGGATCGCGGCATCTCTGCAGACACCTTCCCGTCAGCAAGGATCCGGTAGCGCACCGTGTCGCAATGCACGATGACGCGGGCGTCAGACTCCTGCTCGATCCGCAGCCCCTGCCGAAAGCGCGCCAGCCAAGCTGACCACAAGGGCCGGACCGCCTCCCGAAGCGCGCGTTGCAGCCCTCGTCGCACGAATTTCGCGGGTACCGGGAGGCCCCGAGCCCAGGCGGTCATGTCTGCCGGCATGGGTCGCCGGGGCCTTGTCAGCAGACAGGCGTCGAGAGAGATGTGGGCGATGACGTCGCCCGGCGGGATGCGCTCAATCGATGACATCGGTCTTCTCCAGAAGTCCCGGACGCCCCGCCGGGGCGGGGCTTTAGCTGCATTTATGAGTCGCCCGCAAGTTGTCCGATAAATCGGCGACGGGGCCCGTGCCCCATGGACGCAGTGTGCGCCCGGTGTGTCTCAGATCACGCGACCAAGCTGTTCTTCCGTAGCGGTACGCGAGACTTGGCGCCGGCAGCCTTGTGGATCTGCCCCACGGCGCGATCGAACTCATGGGCGAGTTCATGCAGGCGCGAGCTTTTAGCTCCTGCCCGCTTCAGAAGAACCTGGGAGATCGCTTCGTAATACTGCAACGTGCCCAGCTTCCCAGCCGTGAAACGTCGGAATACGCCCATTCCCGCCTTGCCATGGAGGTCGGCCAGGATGGCTCGGGCGTTGTGGAGCTTGTCGCAGGCCGTTACCAACAGCGACGTTCTGCTTTCGGCCTTGATGTGGGAAATGTACTTGAGCTTCCGCCTCGTCCAGTTCGTCACCTTGTCCTCCGTGGTCGCTGCCTTGCCCTCCGCAGTCCCGTCGGTGCAGTCCTTGACGATCGTGGCCACGGCGTCGCCGAACTGGGCCCGGATGGTGGCTTCGTGCGCGGCCCCGCAATCTTCCAGCACGTCGTGCAGCAGGCCCGCAATGGCCTGGTCCTCCGTGCCGCCGTACTCCAGCACCAGGCTCGAGACGCCAAGCAGGTGGTAGATGTAAGGAATCTTCGAGCCCTTGCGGAACTGGGCGGCGTGGGCGATGCGGGCGTAGTCGATCGCTTGGGTGTAGCGATGGGTCAGTGCCGTCATGGGTCCATTCTCCTGTCTTCAATGCGTGTCGGTTTCGGGGGTGCGGGCAAAGATGGTCCCTTCCAGGAAGCTGGTGGCCTCCTTCGGTGCCAAGGTCCGCACGAAGAATTCGCGGTACTTCTCCGTCGAGCTGATCCCGATGCCGCGGCCCAGCGGTCGCGTCCAAAGGGTGACATGCGGCGCCGTTGGCGCCAGGTAGGCACCAGAGGCCTCCGAAAGGCGCTGGCGGAAGGCGTTGAGCGCCGGGCACTCCACCGGCGTGACCACGCTGTACTCCAAGCCTGCAGGTTTGTTCTCGTGCAGAAGGACCGCTTCGCCCGAGGGACTGAGCGTCCAGTGCAGGGCGTCGAAGGCTTCCTTCCAGGCCTCTTCGGGCAGGTGGGCCACCAGCTCGTTGGCTTCGTCGGACGAGAGCAGGGTCAGGTGAAGCTCGCGCTTTGGCACCATGGGTAGCCAGTCCAGGACCTGGGGCGAGGGGAGCGGGCCCTTGCGGGCTTGCGGCAGCGGCAGGATGACCGAACCAGTTGAACTTCGCCCGGGCCATGCCGGCGGCCGGGTGGTGGCAAAGAGCGGGTCGGGTGGAGGGGCTGTGGCGGCTTGCAACTCAATACGAGGCGGACCCGTCGGTGCGCAGTCGGGCCAATTGCCCCGATAGATGGCCGCCACCAGGCGCAGCAGGGGCGAGGTCGGTTGCCCCTTGGCAGAGGGCGTCCAGAAGCTGAGCCCGATCGAGTCTTCCACGACGGCACCGCCACCCGGGCCCCGCAGCGTGATCTGCATGTCGGTGCCGTCGACCACCAACCCTGGCCGCTCTTGCCCTGGGTCGGGCTGGGCGAGCGTATCCCGGCACAGCGTTCGGAGTGATTGGCTCTGCTCCTCATCGAGTGCGAGCCACGGCCGCCAGTTCTCGTCGCTGGCAGAACGCATGCGACCTGGGGTGCCATCGACCGGCAGCTCGAATTCCCAGTACTTGGCAGTTCTTGACAAGAGAAAAGTGACTGAGGCGACAAGGTGAAAGGCGTGGGACGACGTCATGGGGTTTGTTCCATGGCGGCAAGGGCTGCCCGCAACGTCGATCCATCGTCCGGTCGCGGCTGGGGCCCGCTGGCCTCGAATACCGTGCCGGCGAGGCACGCAGCGTTCAACATCGCAGCCACGCGCCGCAGTCCGCCGGTCGACTGTTGCCAGCGTGATTCGCAGACCGGGCAACTGAAATCCAGGCCACCCACGGACGGATGGCCTCCCGCCGACACCAGGTAAGCGGTATTGCGGCAGGCGGGGCAGGGCTGCGTGCCGGGCGGGCCGCCGGACCAAAGCAGGCGCAGCGCCCCGATCGGCAGGGGTGACTGGCCGGGGCCGTAGCCGAGATTTCCATGCCGTTGCGGGAACGGTAGCCAGGGATCGGGCGCCAGTCCCAGGGACCACGTAGCTTGCAGGGTCCGGACGAGCGCGGCCGTCCCGGGGTCGCGTTGGCCCCCGGTCAGCGGCTGCACTGACGGGGCGATGGATGTCGAAGGGGTGTGGAGCGGGGTATTGCGGTCGAACGAAGCCATTGGCGGTCTCCTCGGATGGGAGGGACATCGCCCCGGCGAACCGAAGGCGAACGCTTTACCAGTACTTGTAGATCGCCCTGGAAGTTGTCCCTTAAACCGGCGATATCGCTGTGGGGCGACAGGGATAGATTGGCGTACGGGAGTCTCATATGTCGAGAATGCCCAAGGCCGATGAATCGGCTGCCACCCTAGTACTCTCCCGGAAAGTGGCCGAAGAGCCTGGACTCCCGATTCCCCACGGCTTGGTTGCAGTACTTCTGCGCACGGACGAAGAATCGCTCCCAGGCTTCTCCGAGGCTCCGGTAGTCCGACATCATCTTCATGAAGGAATCCACGGCATCGCCGCGGTTGGAAGTGAATCGCCCCGGCTTCTCCGGAGGTCATTTCGTTTGAGTCACGCCGCGATGGCGTGACCCGTGTTGCCGGCGTAGTACGCCGCCTCCGCTTCCGCCGGGGGTATGTTGCCGATCGGCCCCAGCAGTCGCTGGTTGTTATACCAGTCGACCCAACCCAAGGTCTCCCATTCCACCTCCTCCCGGCTGCGCCAGGAGCGGCGGTTCGTAACCTCGGTCTTGAACAGTCCGATCACCGTTTCGGCCGGTCCAGTGCCGCTGCAATCTCCCGATATGACTGGCCAATCGCGAGCCGACGAGAAATCTCCTCGCGCTCAGCCAAGCTCAGTACGCGTAGTGACCGATGCCGCTCCCGAGGCGCTATGCCTCCCTGCGACGCCAAAACCCCGAATATCGAGCCTGGGTTCTTATCGAAGTAGCGCGCTATGTCGCTGAGTGATTGCCCGCACCGCCACCGACGCCACAATTCCCGTTTCTGAGCCTGGGACATCCCGGGCCGGCCCGTTCTAGCCATTTCAATGCGCTCCCATCAGTGCAAATGTGAATCATGTTGCATTGACGGGTTGAACTCACCGCAGCCTTTATTTGCTTTGATGAGGCAGTTGACTGGGCTTCGATAAAGAAACTTTTCTACCAATCAAACAATTGTGACGACTAAGATGGAGACTGGGATGAATAGTTATCAACCATCCAGGTCGATCCTCTTGTAAGGTGCCCACGGAGCCGGCAGTAAGCCGGGCGCGTCGAAATCTAGCTTCGCCTCTAGCGACTGGCTTTGCTTGTGGACGCTACGGGTGCGAGCACCTGGGCGATCCTAGATCCGATCCAGCGCGCGACCGCCGGAGTGACGCTGTTGCCGACAGCGTGATACCGCAGGCTCTCGAGTTTCGGCGAGTCATTCGACATCCCTGCTGGTAGAGTCCACCCCAACGGGAAGCCTTGCACGCGTTCCACTTCGGACGACGTAAGTCGGCGAACTCGTCCGTCCGGATACCAGACGTAGTTCCGAGACCAATCAGTGCCCGTGTGCCGCGCCGACTCAGCGTAAATGCAATGCGCCATCGATTTGGTCATTGGGCCTTTGCGAGGATTTCCAACGATTTTCTGAAAGAGGGAGGCAGGTTTCTTCCCTGATCGTCCACTCTCCTCAGGATCCCCTTCGCTGCGTTCGGGCTCAAAAAGTATCTTTCCGGCACTGCTTGCGTCTCCAAGCACTCCAACAATGAAGACTCGCCTACGTGATTGGGGGACTCCAAAATCTTTGCTGTTAAGCACACGCCACGCGAGACCATACCCGAGCTCGTCCAGCGCCTTGAGTACGATGGCGAAATCACGTCCTCGGTGGCTAGTGAGCAGACCGTGGACGTTTTCGAGGACAACGGCTTTTGGAAGCCGCTCTCCCACGAGCTCAGCAAACCGATAAAACAATCCACTTTGGGCTCCTCCAAGCCCTGCTCTAGCGCCCATTCGCGCCAGTGAAAGGTCTTGGCATGGGAAGCCGCCTGTCCAGACTTCGGCTTCGGGGATTTCCTCACTTTTGACATCGTTAATATCCTCGCCGCAAGGGACGTCCGCCCAGTGCTGTTTCAGAATCGTCCGACAGAAAGTCTTCTTTTCGCATAAGTAGACGGTTTCAATCCCAGCATGCTCAAACCCGAGATCGAACCCGCCGATGCCCGAAAAGAAGGACGCGTGTCGTAATCTTTTACCCATTTTCCTAGCGCTACCATCAGCCATAAATCAACGCCTCAAGAGCTTCCAATTTCCAATCCAATATGGTTCTCTCTCCCCTCGGCGAGAAGAGGGGAATCAATGTGCTCAGTATAAAGTGGCGCCCGAGCGGCGGTCGCGGAGAGTACGAATACAAGGCTAAGGGCGCGGACGTGCTCGAAAAGCGTATTGATGTCCAGATTCCAGTCACGTTGGTGATCATTCCCACTGATGCGCACTTCCGAATAAAAGACGGAAAGCCGAGGCTCAGACGGGAGAATCCTAACGACCGCAGCATTCTCAATGTCCCGCCGCTCGTTGCGGCGATAGCCGGCTTGCCAGAGCCACGGAGGCAGGACCAAGGGGAGCCGGCTGATCTCCCGTTGTCCTCTAAGTCATACGTGGTGGACGAAATACTTTTCGACATCGTTAGTTCGGACCAAGCAAGAGTTGTAATTAAGCCTGTGCTTCTAAAGCCACGAAATAGTTTCGAATACGTCGATATCGAAGCACGCATTCAAGATCTAGTCTCCGCAAAGCAAACTCACCAGGCGGTTGCTGACTTGCTTGTTAAAACCGGCGCTGGCGTTAATGACGCGAAAATTCTCAGCGTTGCAGCAAACTCAGCGCATGAAGTCTATCCATACAGTGGAGGTGAGGCTTCACTGCACACTCCACCCCCGCAATCAGTTTCCGAAGAAGTGGTCGACGAAATAGTTGAAGACTACGTGGGAACCGAGGGCAAGGTGAAGGTTCGAATCCATCGGCAGAAAGAGCGTGACAAAAAGCTTGTAAGAATTGCTAAGAAAAAATTCAAGTTGCAGTTCGGTAAGATCTTTTGCGAATGCTGCGGAATCGACTTTCAAGAGTCATATTCAGAGATCGGCGTGGATTTCATTGAGGCACACCATCGAGTTCCAATCAGCCAAGTTGACGAGGGTGCCAAGACCGCCGTCGATGACTTGGCGATGCTTTGCCCCAACTGCCACCGCATGGTTCATAAGACACCCGATTGTTCGATCGAATTGGTTCAGGAGCTCATTCAACAGAACAACTCATTCATCAACGCATCCAACGTAGCGCTTCTTGACGAACTGAGCCCCGCAGACCAAGCAGAATAGAGATTGATGGTCTCATGGGGTGCGACGCTGCACGAGATCAACATCTTGTGGTTGGGATCAAATATTAGCCCCAAGGATTGAGGCTGCATAGTCAGCATTTTGCCGCGCCGCAGCTAGGGGAACCGCGCCAAGACAGCGGAGTCTATGGAGGCTTTGCGCGGCCTCAACTACCGGCTGGGTCCTATGCCAATTCCGCGGACACTTTCAGGAAGATCAGTTCTGTGTGGAAGGAATGACCAAGTGGCGTGCAGCAGAGTTGGCATCACAGCCCTGAATCGCCCGCTCGAAGTCATAAGCACGACGGGGCGCCGTGTTCGCAGTTCACTTGCTCTGGTCGCCAAGCGAAAATCAAAAAAACCCGCAAAAATGCGGGTTTAGTGATGGTGGCTATGGGTGGACTCGAACCACCGACCCCGTCATTATGAGTGACGTGCTCTAACCGGCTGAGCTACATAGCCATCGGCCGCTATCCATTGCGGATAGGGCCGCGTATTGTCCGGGGCGCGCTCCGGCTTGTCAAACCGGCCCCGCCGGGGCTGCCGGGCCGCGTCTGTCCGGCTTGACGCACGTCATTTTGCGCAAGGGCTGCCCGGCGCGATGCTGGGCGGGCGCCGACCCGGCGTGTTTCCCGGTGCCCCGCCCGTGCAAGACCCCAAACTACGCGACCAGCTCGTGGCCCTGGCCGAACAGTGCCGCGAACAGGCGCATGCGCCGTGGTCGGGCCTGCTGGTGGGCGCGGCGGTGCTGACCCGCGACGGCCGCATGCACGGCGGCTGCAACGTCGAAAGCGCCGCCTTCCCGCTGGGCGGCTGCGCCGAGCGCCATGCGATCGCCGCGGCGGTGCTGGCCGGTGGGCCCGGCATCGAAGTGGTGGCGGTGGCCATCGCGGCCCGCGACAACCGCGGGCGCCTGCTGGCCGTGCCGCCCTGCGGCGGCTGCCGGCAGCTGATCCGCGAATTCGGCAGCCAGGCCGAGGTCGGCTGGCGCGACGCCGCCGGCACCTGCAACTGGCACGCCATCGGCCACTTGCTGCCCGAAGCCTTCGAAATGCCCCCGGAATGAGCGGCGCGCGCGCCTAGCCCATCGCGGCGGCGGCATCCAGGGCCAGGCGGATCATGCGGTCCAGGCCGCGCTCGCGTTGTTCCGGGCTGATGGCGGTGTGCGCCAGCAGGTGGTCGGACACCGTCAGCAGCGCGGCTGCTTCCACGCCGAGGCTCGCCGCCGCGCCGAACAGGCCGGCAGCCTCCATCTCGATACCCAGGATGCCCATGCCCTCGAGCAGGGCATTGAAGCCATCGTCCGGGTGGTAGAACAGGTCGGTCGAAAAGATGTTGCCCGCATGCAGCGGCAGGCCGGCGGCGTCGGCGGTGTCGGCCAGCGTGCGCAGCATCGGCCAGGACGCGGTGGCGGCGAAGTCGTGGCCGCCGAAGCGCTGGCGGTTCGCGCGCGAATCGGTGCCGGCGCCGACGGCCAGGATCAGGTCGCCCAGCGCGACCTTGTGGCTGACCGCGCCGCAGGTGCCCACGCGCAGCAGCCGGCGCACGCCGTGTTCGCGCACCAGTTCGGTGGCGTAGAGCACGCAGGAAGGAATGCCCATGCCGCTGCCCATCACCGACAGGCGCTGGCCCTGCCATTGGCCGGTGTAGCCGAACATGCCGCGGGTGGCGGTGACCTCGCGGGCGTCCTGCAGGTAGGCCTGGGCGATGTGGCGGGCGCGCAGCGGGTCGCCGGGGAACAGCACGGTGGGCGCGAAGTCGCCGGGTCCGGCGTTGATGTGCAGGCTGGGCATGGTGTCCTCAGAAGGCGGGCTGGCCGTGGCCGAGCGGGGGCAGGCCGAACCAGCGGGCCAGCGTCTGGCCGATGTCGGCGAAGCTGCTGCGCACGCCCGCATTGGCGCCGCGCAGCCCGGGGCCCCAGGCCAGCAGCGGAATGTGTTCGCGGGTGTGGTCGCTGCCGGGCCAGGTGGGGTCGTTGCCGTGGTCGGCGGTCAGCAGCAGCAGGTCGTCGGGCCCCAGCGCGGCCATCAGCCGGGGCAGCCAGGCATCGAAGCGTTCCAGCGCACCGGCATAACCGGCGACATCGCGGCGGTGGCCGAACTCCTGGTCGAAATCGACCAGGTTGGTGAAGACCAGGCTCTGGTCCTTCGCCGTCGCGAACGCGGCCAGCGAAGCTTCCAGCAGGCCCTCCAGCCCGTGGGCCGAAACCGATTCGCCGACGCCGCGTCCGGCGAAGATGTCGCGGATCTTGCCCACCGCGACCACGTGCCCGCCCGACGACTGCAGCTGGTCGAGCAGGGTCGGCGTCGGCGGCGGCACGGCGAAGTCGCGCCGGTGCGCGGTGCGCCGGAAGCCGGTTTCCGCCGTGCCTTCGAATGGCCGCGCGATCACCCGGCCGATGCGCCATTCATCGGCAAGCTGGCGGGCGCCGGCACAGGCTTCGAGCAGCCGCGCCAGCCCGAAGCTTTTTTCGTGGGCGGCGACCTGGATCACCGAGTCGGCGGAAAAATAGAGGATCGGCAAACCGGTGCGCAGGTGTTCGGCGCCCAGGTCTTCGATGACCTGCGTGCCGGAGGCATGGCGGTTGCCCAGGAAACCGGGCACGCCGCAGGCGGCGGCGAGCCGGGCGAGTTCATCCGGCGGCAGGGTGTTTTCGCGCTGCGGGAAATGGCCCCAGTCCCAGGGCACGGGCAGGCCGCACAGCTCCCAGTGGCCGGACACCGTGTCCTTGCCGCGCGAAAGTTCGCGCGCGCAGCCGTAGATGGCGCCGCCGGCGACGTCGCCACCCAGGCCCGGCGGCGTGCGCCCCGTGGCCAGCGCCGCGGCGGCGCCCAGCCCCATGCGGACCAGGTGGGGCAGGGCCAGGGGCCGGCCGCGGCCATCGGCGCGGGCGGGGCGCGCGCACCAGTCGGCGATATGGCCCAGGGTGTCGCTGCCGGCGTCGCCATAGGCCCCGGCGTCGGGCAGCGCGCCCACGCCCAGGGAATCGAGCACCAGCACCAGGGCGCGGCTCATGCCGGTCCGGCCTCGCCGCCGTAGCGCGCCAGCACCAGCGACGCCGGGGCTGCCGCTTCGGCTTCGATCCGGCAACTGGCCTGCAGGCCGGCCAGCGCGGCGGCCAGGGCATCGGGGTCGGCGGCATGCACGCGCATCAGCGGCTCGCCCCGCGCCACGGCGGTGCCCACCGGCACGATGCCGTCGATGCCGACCCGCGGGTCGATGAGGTCGTCGCCGCGGCGCCGCCCGCCGCCGAGGCCGACCACCACTTCGCCGATCGCGCGGGTGTCGAAGCCGGCGACCCAGCCGCCCTCGGGAGCGCGCACCACCGCGCTGCACGGGGCCGGTTCCAGGTACTTGTCCGTGGCCTCCAGCAGATCGGCGGGGCCGCCCAGCGCCGCCACCATGCGCGCGAAACGCTCCGCCGCGGCGCCGCTGGCCAGGGCGTTCCCGGCCAGGTGGCGGGCGCCGTCCAGGTCGGGCGCCAGCCGGCCCTGCACCAGGGCAACCGCCGCCAGTTCCACGCTGGCCTCGCGCAGCCGCGGCGCCACCGCTTCGCCGCGCAGGCAGGCCAGGGCCAGGCGCAGTTCCAGGGCGTTGCCGGCCGCAGGCGCGAGCGGCTGGGACATGTCGGTCACCAGTGCCCGGGCAGGCAGCCCGGCGGCAGCGGCCACGGCGACCAGTTCACGCGCCAGCGCATGGGCGCTGGCCGGGTCCGCCAGGCTGGCGCCGTTGCCGCACTTGACGTCCAGCACCAGCGCGTCGAGTCCGGCCGCGAGTTTCTTGGCCAGGATCGACGCGGTGATCAGCGGAATCGCGTCCACGGTGGCGGTGACGTCGCGCACGGCGTACAGGCGGCGGTCGGCCGGGGCCAGGTCGGCATTGGCGCCGACGATCGCCAGGCCGGTGCGGCGCACCACGTCGACCAGGGTTTGCGCGTCCACCGCCACCCGGTAACCCGGGATGGCTTCAAGCTTGTCCAGCGTGCCGCCGGTGTGGCCCAGGCCGCGTCCCGAGATCATCGGCACGTACGCGCCGCAGGCCGCCAGGATCGGCGCGACCAGCAGGCTGGTGCAGTCGCCGACGCCGCCGGTGGAATGTTTGTCGAGCACGGGGCCGCGAAGCCCGGCCGTGTCCCAGCACAGGCGGCGGCCGCTGTCGCGCATCGCCAGCGTCAGGGCCACCGTTTCCTCGCGGTCCATGCCGCGCAGGCAGACCGCCATCGCGAAGGCGCCGAGCTGGCCGTCGCACAGGCGCCCGTCGGCGATGCCGCCGATGAAGCCCTGCAGTTCGGCCGGGTCGAGGCAGTGGCCCTCGCGCTTGCGGCGGATCACCGACTGCGGCGTGCTGGTGCCGTCCACGTCAGCAAGCTTCCGGGGGCAGCAGGGCTTCGGCCAGGCTGCTGGCGCCGATGCGCAGGCGCGAGGGGCGGCACCAGGCCGGGCCGAGCACGCGGTCGGCGATCGCCAGGTAGGCATTGGCTTCGTCCGGCGTGCGGATGCCGCCGGCAGCCTTGAAGCCGCAGCGGCCGCCGGTTTCGGCGATGGCCTCGAGCATGGTTTCGGCGGCGCGGGGCGTGGCGTGCACGCGCGCCTTGCCGGTGGAGGTCTTGATGAAGTCGGCGCCTTCGTGGATGGCCAGCAGGGAGGCCTCGCGGATGCGTTCGTGGCTGCCCAGCTCGCCGCTTTCGATGATCACCTTCAGCGGAAGGCCCTGGCTGGCCTCGCGCATCGCGCGCAGGTTGGCGACCACGGCGTCGGCATCGCCGGCCAGCAGCGCCCGCCAGGGCAGCACGGCGTCGATCTCCGCGGCGCCGGCACCGCGGGCGCGCAGGATTTCACGGCGGCAGCGGGCGGGGTCGTCGGCGCCGTCGGGGAAATTGACCACGGTGGCGACAAGGACGTGCTGCAGGCCGCGTTCGTCGAGGTCCGTGCGGGCGGTGGTGATCATTTCCGGATGCACGCACAGCGCGGCCGGCGCCACCGGCAGGCGGGCGGCGAGTTCACACAGGGTTTGGATGTCGGCCGGCGTGTCGGAATCACCCAGGCGGGTGAGGTCGAGGCAGGCCATCAGGCGGCGGTTCGGGAGGGGCTTTTCCATGGCCGCAGTCTGCGACGCAGGCGGAGGGCCGGCCTTGACCCCGGTCATGCCGTTCGCACGCATGACGGCGGAGGCCGGTGACGCCGCGCTTGTGGCGCCTTCCGGGCCTGTGGCAGTCTGGCCCCAGTAGATTTTTTGGAGTCCGTCCCGTGGTCGATCCGGACGGTTTTCGCCCCAACGTGGGCATCGTGCTTATGCACGGCGACGGTCGCCTGTTCTGGGCCCGGCGGGTCAACCGTGACGGTTGGCAATTCCCGCAGGGCGGCATGAACACCGACGAGACGCCGCTCGAGGCCATGTACCGCGAGCTGCGCGAGGAAGTGGGCCTTGGCCCCGAGCACGTCCAGGTCCTGGGCGCCACGCCCGGCTGGCTGCGCTACCGGCTGCCGCGCCGCTGCATCCGCCGGGGCAACCGGCCGGTGTGCATCGGCCAGAAGCAGGTGTGGTTCCTGCTGAAGCTGACCGGGCAGGAGTCCGACCTGCGGCTCGACCTCACCGAGAAGCCTGAATTCGACTCCTGGCGCTGGGTGGACTTCTGGTACCCGGCCGAGCACGTGGTCAGCTTCAAGCGCGAGGTTTACGTGCGGGCGCTGGAGCACCTGGCCCCGCACGCCCGCCAGGTCGCCGGCGAAGGCGCTGTCCCGCCGGCGGGTGAGACAGTGCGGGCACTGGCCGCCGTCGGTGGCGCCCGCCGCCGCTGACCGGGCTTTCTCGTGGGGCTGGCAAGAAGCGGTTGACAATGATTCGCATTTGGGATGAAATGCGAACCGTTCCCATTCATGGACCTTGTGCCATGTACGTCTGCCTCTGCCATGGCGTCACCGACCACGACATCCGCCGGGCTGCCGAAGCCGGCTGTTCGACCGTGTCCGAGCTGACCATGCGAACGGGGCTGGGAAGTGGCTGCGGCAGCTGCGGCGACCTCGCCGCCGAGATCCTCGGCGAAGCCAGTGCGCCGAAGGTCTTTCCGCTGCCGGTGTTTGCTGCGGCGGCTTGAGGGCTTCGCGGCTGAAGCCGCTCCTACAGGAAGCTCGGTGAGGGTGAAAACGCTAAGCATTCCTGTTTCGGCATCGCCGGGCGGGACGCGCTAGGCTGCCTGTCGCACCCACGGAACAGGAGGCCAGCCATGAAAGGCGACGCCAAGGTCATCGAGCACCTGAACAAGGCGCTCTACAACGAACTCATCGCGATCAACCAGTATTTCCTGCATGCCCGGATGTTCAACAACTGGGGCCTGAAGGAGCTGGGCGAACACGAATACAAGGAATCGATCGACGAGATGAAGCATGCCGACATGCTCATCGAACGCATCCTGTTCCTTGAAGGCCTGCCCAACCTGCAGAACCTGGGCAAGCTGCGCATCGGCCAGACGCCGAAGGAAGCGCTGGAATGCGACCTCAAGCTCGAGCACGACGCCGTGCCCGACCTCAAGGCCGGCATCGCGCACTGCGAAAGCGTCGCCGACTACGTGTCGCGCAAGGTCCTGGCCGACATCCTCGAGTCCGAGGAAGAACACATCGACTGGCTCGAAACCCAGCTCGAACTGATGGGCCGCGTCGGCGAGCAGAACTACCTGCAGTCCAAGATGGGCAGCTGAGCCCGGAAAGGGGACGGGGAGGGGGACGGGTGCAATTAAACCGGGGGAGAAAATCGGGCCCGGCCTTCTTGCCCCGGTTTAATTGCACCCGTCCCCTATACGCCCTACTTCAGCAGCGCGTTCAAGGCCAAGGCCGCGCGCCGGAATTCACTCTCCAACACCGCCACCGCCACCGCCGGTCGCGGCAGCACGCCCTGGCGGGCGCCGAGTTCGATGCGTTTGGCGGCGGCCGACAGGGCCATCGCGCCCAGGTTGGCGCTGGCTGACTTGAGCGTGTGCGCCGGCGCGACCATCGCCGTCATGTCGCCGGCCGAGGCCGCGCCTTCGAGCGTGCGGACGTGTTTGGGCGCGTCCTCGAGGAACAGGCGCACCAGGCTCAGGTATTCGTTGCCCATCACCGCGCGCAGTTCGTCCACGACTTCGTTGGCCAGCACCGGCGGCGGCGTGGCCGGCGTATCGGCGCGCAGTTCGGCCGACATCGGTTCCGGTCTCGGTGCCGCGGCCTGCGCCGCGGAGCGGTAGGGCGCGGGCGCACCCGGGCGCGGCGGAAAGGACGTCGCGGGGCGCGGAATGTCCGGGGCGGCCGGACGCGGCGGGAAGGCCGCGGCGGGGCGCGGGGTGTCCGGGGCAGCCGGTCGCGGCGCGCCTGCGACTGGCCGCGCAGGCGGCGAAGTCGCGGACGCAGGTGCGGGCACGGGCGCCGCGGCGGGCGCGGCCACCGTACGCGGCACCGGCGGGCGTTCGTCGGCCGACACCGGTCGCGCCGCCAGCCAGCGCGCCAGCGTTGCTTCCAGCAGCCGGCGATCCACCGGCTTGGACAGATAGTCGTCCATGCCCGCGTCCAGGCACTTCTGCCGGTCGCCGGCCATGGCGTTGGCGGTCATGGCGATCACCGGCAGGCGCGGCAGGTTGTTGGCCAGTTCGTGCTGGCGCCATTCGCGGGTGGCGGTGTAACCGTCCTTCACCGGCATCTGGCAGTCCATCAGCACGATGTCCAGGTTGCCGTGCATCATGCGGTCGAGCGCCTTCTCGCCGTTGTCGGCGGTTTCGCACTGCAGGCCCAGCAGGCCGACCAGGCGCTGGGCGACCATCAGGTTCACCGGGTTGTCCTCGACCAGCAGCAGGCGGCCGCGCAGGCGGCCCCGCGGTGGCTCCGGGTCGGGCACCGCGCCGGGCACCACCAGCTCGCGCTCGGACAGCGCCTGGGCCTGTTCGTCGAGGCTGGCCTGGGCGGGCGCCGCCGACAGGAAGCCCGACAGCGCGTTGCGCAGTTCGCCGCCGCCGATCAGGCGCGGCAGCACCAGGGCGTGCGGGCCCTGCATCAGCTCGGCGGCCACCGCCTCGTCGCCATGCAGGTAGACCACGCGCAGGTCTTCAAGCTCCGGCGTGCGGCGCAGGTTGCGGTGCAGCGCGATCGCGGTGCTGCGCACGCTGTGCAGGTCGACAAGAAGCAGGTCGAAGCTCCAGTTGGCGCCGCGCTGCAGCGCGGTGCGCAGCTTGGTGAGCGCGTCCTGGGTGGTTTCGGTCTGGGTGAGGTTGGCGCCCCAGCCGGGCGCGGCCTGGCCGATGCGCTGGCGCAGCGCGGCATCGGTGGACAGCAGCAGCACGCGGGCGCCGTTGAGGTCGGTGCGCTGGCCCTGGATGTCGCCGGCGGCCTTTAGCAGCGGCACTTCGAACCAGAAGGTGCTGCCGCGGCCGGGTTCGGATTCGACGCCGATCGTGCCGCCCATCAGGTCGACGATGCGCTTGCAGATCACCAGGCCCAAGCCGGTGCCGCCGTACAGCCGCGTGGTGCTGGCGTCGGCCTGGCTGAAGGCGCGGAACAGGCGCGCATCCTTGTCGATGCCGATGCCGGTGTCGACGACCTCGAAGCGCAGTTCGTGCTGGCTGCGCGACTCGCCGCGGCGGCTCACCGTCAGGGTGACCGAACCGCGCTCGGTGAACTTCACCGCGTTCGACAGCAGGTTGGTCAGCACCTGGCGCAGGCGCACCGGGTCGCCGCGCACGGCCAGGCGCACGGACGGATCGATCTGCAGGTTCAGGCGCAGGCCCTTGGATTCGGCGGGCTTCTCCATCAGCCGGATCACCGAGTCGAGCAGTTCGCGCAGGTTGAAGCTGGTGGTCTCCAGCGTCACCTTGTTCGCCTCGAGCTTCGAATAATCCAGGATGTCGTCGACGATGCGCTGCATCTGCCGCGCCGAGGTGTAGGCGGTGCGCAGGATGTCCTGCTGGTCGGGCTGCAGGCGGCTGCTCATCAGCAGGTCCAGCATCGGGATGATGCCATTGAGCGGGGTGCGGATTTCGTGGCTCATCGTGGCCAGGAATTCGCCCTTGGCCATCATCGCCGACTCGGCGGCCTGCTTGGCTTCGGTCAGCTCGCGCTCGAGCCGGCGGTGCAGGGCCAGCTCTTCCTGAAGCGCGTTGACCTCGCGGGTCTGCTCGCCGGTGGCTTGCGCGGCCTGCTCCAGCGCGCGGTTGCGCAGCGTGAAGGCGCGCCAGACGCCGGCAGCCCCGGCGAAGGCCAGCAGCGCCGCGATCAGCGCCGCCGTCTGCCACAGCCAATTGTCGCTGAAATGCCCCATGGCCGCGGCGAGCGCGGCGCCCAGCGCGCCCGCGATCGCCAGCCAGCGGACGATCAGTGCGTCGTTCGGATTTGGCGCCATCTAGAGAACTGCCTGCTGGAAGTCGAAGTCCATGCCGCTGTCGGCCTGCTGCACCAGGTTGCCCTGGATGAAGTCGATGCCGCTCATCCACAGCGTGGCGGCGGCCTGCGCGTCCTCGACGCCGTGACCGATCACCTCCAGGCCGCGGCGGTGGGCCCGGTCGATCAGCACCTTGAGTTCGTCGCGCATCGCCGGCGACAGTGCGGTCGAGGTGTATTTGCGCGCCAGCTTGACGAAGCCCAGCGGCAGTTCGTCGAACAGGCGGTCGGTGTCGTCGCTGGGCTCGAACTGGCTGAGGCAGAACTGCAGGCCATCGGCCACCATCGCGTCGCAGAAGGCGCGGATGGTGCCGGCGTGGATCGCGGCGTCTTCCATGCGCAGCTCCACCACCAGCGAGGTGCCGGGCACGTCGTGCGCGGCCAGCTCGGCCTTGAGCCAGGTGGCCTGGCCCGGGTCGGCCATCGTCAGCGGTGACTGCGTGACGAACAGGCGCAGCGCCTTGCCCTCGGCGCGGCGGTCGCGGACGAGCTTCATCGCGGCCTGCAGCACCCAGCGGTCGATGTCGGTGATGAAGTCGCCGCGTTCGGCCAGCGGCACCACCTCGGCGGCGGGCAGCAGCTTGCCGTTGGCGTCGCGCAGGCGCAGCAGCACCTGGTACTGGCTGTCGTCGCTGCCGGCCACGGCCACCACCGGCTGGTAAAGCAGCTCGAGGCTGTTGCGGGCGATGGCTTCGCGGATTTCGGTGACCAGCGCGATCTCGCGCGCGGCTTCCGTCGGCTGGGCCGGCTGGTAGCGGCGCACGCCCTTGTCCTGCGTGCGCGCTTCGCGGGCCATGCGTTCGGCCACGTCCAGCAGCTCGGCGACGTCGGTGAAGCGGTGCCGGAACGCGCAAACGCCGACCGACACGCGCAGGCGCAGCGGGTGGCCCTGCACGTTGAACGGATGCTGCACCAGGGCGGCGCGCAGCTGCGCGGCGAAGGCTTCGAGCCCGGCTTCGTCGCGTTCGACGTCGACCACCACGAAGCTGCCGTCGCCGAAGCGCGTGGCCGGGCGCGCGCCGGCCTGTTCGCCGACCAGCTTGCCCACGGCCGCGAGCAGCTGCTCGAGCAGGGTCAGGCCCAGGCGGTCGCGCAGCAGGTTCACGCTTTCCACTTCCAGGAACAGCACGCCGCCGGCGCTCGCCTCGTGGGCGGCGGCCAGGGTTTCGGCGACCAGTTCGCGCACCTCGGTGCGGTGCAGCAGGCCGGTTTCCGGGTGGCGTCCGCTGCGCCGGCTGGCCTTGGCCTGGGAGGCGCGATGGCGGGCGACGCGGTTGCTGACCGCGGCGATCAGGTGCCGGGGCCGCACGGGCTTGCTGATGAAGTCGTCGCCGCCGGCTTCCAGGGTTTCGAACTGGCGGTCGGTGTCGGCTTCGCCCGACAGGAACACGATGGGCGTGTGCAGGAACGGGTCCTGGTCGCGGATCAGCACGGTCAGCTCGATGCCGTTGGCATGCGGCATGTGCAGGTCCATCAGGATCAGGTCGGGGGCGAAGCGGTGCAGGGTTTCGAGCACGTCCAGCGCATCGAGCACCACCTCGGTCTGCATGCCGGCATTGCGCAGGATGCTTTCGGCGAACAGGGCCTGGCTGCGGTCGTCTTCGACGATCAGCACGCGGAAGGGCTGGTCGCCGCCCGGGCTGACCAGCTGCCCGATGCGCTTCAGGACTTCGCCGGCATTGGGCTCGACCAGCAGCAGGTCGACGCCGGCGCGCTTGGCGTTCAGGCGCAGGTTGATGTCGTCGGCTTCGCTCAGCGCCACCAGCTGGATCGGCTGGCTGCTCAGTTCGCGGGCGGCGCGCACGGTGGCGCCGATCTCGTCGAGCTGGTTGCTGAAGCCGGCGTCCACCAGGGCCAGGCGGGCGGGCAGGGCGCCGAGCAGTTCGCTCAGCTCCTCCGGGGTTTCCAGCAGCTCGACTTCGTAGCCGGCGGCTTCCATGCGCTGGTCCAGTTCCAGCGACAGCGGGCCGTGTTCGGTCAGGTGGTAGACGCGGATGCCGGTGACGTCGGGCGCGGAGTCGGACATGGCAGGCACCGGGGGTCGGGGCGCGGGCGCCGGTTTCGGCGGCGGTGCCTTTGCGGACGCGGGCGTCGGGGCCGGCCTCGGCGCCGGGGCAGGGGCAGGCGTCGGCGCGGGCGCGGCGGCGGGTTCTTCCATCGCCGTCGCGGTGGCGTCGGGCGCGTCTTCGCCCCAGCGGCGCCAGTAGTTGGCCGGCGGCGTTTCGGCGCGGCCGCTTTGCTGCACCACGCGCGGCGGCGTGCTGATGTCGGCGCCGGCCTCGGCGCCCATCGGCACCGACTGGCCGATGCCCTCGACCAGGTGCCAGATGCGTTCTCCGGCCTCCGGGCTGGGCAGGGCCTGCTGCTGCAGCGTGTCGTGCAGCAGCTCGTGCAGCTCCAGGAAGTGCCGGCCGGCTTCGTCCAGGCCGTGTTCGCGGCAGGCGTGGCCGAGGCTCAGCGCGTCCTCGTTCAGGAGGGCCAGGCCGTTGATGTCCCAGCCGTCCTGCAGGAAATGGTGCAGGCGGCGGCCGATCTTCTCCACGCGCCGCGGAAGGTGGCGCAGGAAGGCGGGTCGGTGTGCGGCGAGTCGTGACTCGTCGTGCGGATTCATCGCGTGGCCCCTGTTTGGCCTTGGATTATGCCCTGAAGGCTAACGGCCGGCAGCCGTCCTGCCGGACAGCCGCCAGACCCATCTCGCGACCCAGGCCACGACCAGCGCCCCGGCCAGCAGCACGCCCAGCAGCAGCGCCAGCGCCGCCCACGGATAGATGAAGACCAGCGAGATCGCGCCCAGCGCGGCGGTGTCTTCGCCAGCGGAGGCAGCCCAATTCGAAACCGGTTCGGGTGAAGCATTGATGAGGGCGCGCGTGCCCGACTTGAGCAGGTGCGTGCCCAGCGCCGCGCCGCCGCCCAGCGCGAGTGCGCTGCCCGCGAGCTGGCCGTCGTCGGACAGCGTGGCGGCAGCCAGGAAGGCACCGGCGGGGATGCGCGCCAGCGTCTGCAGCAGGTCCCAGCCCGAATCCACGCCCGGGATCTTGTCGGCGGCGAACTCCACCACCGCCAGCGCGCCGGCGGTGCCCATCACCCAGGGCGAGGTGGTGACTTCCAAGGCAGCGGGCAGTTCCACCCAGCCCATCAGCCCGGCCAGGCCGACGCCGAACACGGTGAAGTAGGCCCGCACGCCGGCCAGGCAGGCCAGGGCCAGTCCCAGTGCGAAGATGTGCGCTTCGGTCATGCGGCCCCCGGAACGTGACGTGGTTCACAGTATAGTGGCCCTGCGCCTTGACGCTGGCGGGGCGCGCCCGCTTAAGTTGGCCGGCTACGCGCCCCGGCGCGACCCCCCAAGGTCATGAATACCCCTGCCCCCGACAAACATCGTTTCGTCATCGTCCCGCACCGCCCCTATGCCCGGGTGCTGCTGGTGGCGGGACTGGCGCTCTGGCTGGGCAGCCTGGTGGCCACCTGGATGATCGCCTCCGAGCGCGCCGCCCCCGGCAGCGTACAGCTTCGCCAGGAGCTCGAGCTCGCCAGCGAACGCGCCACCCGCTCCGAGGACGTGGCGCGGCAGCTGCGCCAGAACGTCGCCACCCTGCGCCGCAGCGACCAGATCAGCCGCGCCGCCAACACCGAACTGCAGGCCACGCTGGCCGAGCGCGAGGAAGAAGTCTCGGCCCTGCGCGCCGACGTCGCCTTCTACGAACGCCTGGTCGGCGCCACCGGCCAGCGCCGCGGCCTGAGCGTGCATGAGGCCGTGTTCGCCCAGGAATCGGGCGGCACCTGGCGCTACACCGTCACCCTGACCCAGAACCTCAACCGCGGCGCCATCAGCAAGGGCGAGGCGCGGCTGTCGGTCGAGGGCGTCAGCGAGGGCCGCCTGGTGAACCTGGGCTGGTCCGAACTCCTCCAGAAGCCGGATGCCACCGGACAGCCGTTTTCGTTCCGCTATTTCCAACAGCTCGAAGGCAGCGTGATGCTGCCCGAGGGCTTCACCCCCCAACGCGTCCGTGTGCAGCTGCGCGCGAACGGCAGTACCGTGGAGCAGGCCTTCCCCTGGGAAGCGCGTGAGCCGCGAGGAGACTAGACATGTTCGGCAACGACAAGAAATCCCCCCGCCACGGCAATGCCGTGGAAACCCTGGTCGGGCCGCGCGCCGTGATCCGCGGCGACATCAATTTCTCCGGCGGCCTGTACGTCGAAGGCACCATCTACGGCAAGGTCGTCGCCGACGACGGCTCGGCGGCGGTGCTGACCCTGGCTGAAAACGGCCGCATCGAAGGCGAAGTGCGCGCCCCGGTGGTGGTGATCAGCGGCACGATGACCGGCGACGTGCATGCCGGTGAACGCGTCGAACTGGCCGCCAACGCCCGGGTGAACGGCAACATCCACTACAAGGTGGTGGAAATGGCCGCCGGCGCCATGATCACCGGCCGGCTGATCCACGCCGAGGCGCCGCTGGCCCAGCTGACCGGCCCGGCCGGCGAATCCGCCCCGGCGGCGGTGCCCCTGCGCGGCAAGACCGCCAAGGCCGAGGCCCAGCAAGCTTGAATCCGGGGCCCGCAGGCCCCATCTTGCCGCCATGGAAATGCATCCCAGCTACCAGCAGCTCGACGCCCCGCTCGAGTTCACCTCCGCCGCGGCCGCCAAGGTCGCGTCCCTGATCGCCGAAGAAGGCAATCCGGGCCTGAAGCTGCGGGTGTACATCACCGGGGGTGGCTGCTCGGGCTTCCAGTACGGCTTCGAGTTCGACGAGCAGCAGGCCGAGGACGACCTGGCCCTGCAGCGCGACGGCGTCACCCTGCTGGTGGATCCTCTGAGCCTGCAGTACCTGATGGGCGCCGAGGTCGACTACCGCGAAAGCCTGCAGGGCGCGCAGTTCGTCATCCGCAATCCCAACGCCAAGACCACCTGCGGCTGCGGCAGCAGCTTCTCGGCCTGATCCCCGCATGAGCGCCGTCCCGCCCGGTTTCGCCTTCCGCGGCCCGGGCTTGGACCGCGCCGAACTGCTGCGCGAAAACCCCGAAGAGCTCGACGCGCGCTGGCACTGCGCCCGCGTGCTGGTGGTCGATGCCGAAGGCCAGGCGCGCTTCCCGCGCCCGCCCAAGGAAACCGCCCCGGCGACCGGCGCCGAGGCCTCGCCGGAGGACGTCGTCTGCACCGGCGACAGCCTGGCCGCCGCCCGCCCGCCCACGGCCAGCCTGCTCGGCCTGGACGGCGACACCGCCTGGTTCGTGCTGCCGCATGAAGCCCTCCCGCAGGCGCTGCCCGGACGGCTGGGCGTGCGTGAAGCAGCGGCGACCTGGCCGGCGCTGCCGGCCTCGGCCCTGGCCCAGGCGCGCGCGCTGGTGCACTGGCAGCAGCGCAACCGGCACTGCGGTGGCTGCGGCGAGGCGGTGGTCTTCGGTCGCGCCGGCTACAGCGCCCGCTGCCCGGGCTGCGGCCTGGAACATTACCCGCGCACCGACCCGGCGATCATCGTCGCGGTCAGTGACGGCGCGCGCCTGCTGCTGGGCCGCCAGGCCAGCTGGCCGCCGGGGCGCTGGTCGGTGCTGGCCGGTTTCGTCGAACCCGGCGAATCGCTGGAGCAGGCCATCGCCCGCGAGGTGATGGAGGAAGCCGCGGTGCCGGTGCATTCAAGCCGTTACTGCGCGTCCCAGCCCTGGCCGTTCCCGGGATCGCTGATGGTCGGCTTCCATGCGATCGGCGAACCGGTCGAGCCGCAGGTCAGCGACGAGCTCGAGCAGGTGCGCTGGTTCAGCCGCGCGGACATCGAATCCGGGGTCGCCAGCGGCGAGATCAAGCTCTCGCCCAGGCTTTCGATCGCGCGCACCCTGATCGAGGAATGGCTGGCCCAACAGGGCTAGAATCCCCCCATGTCCGCCGCCCTCATCGCCGTCGTGGTCGCACTGTTGCTGGGGCACGTCTTCCCCTCGCTGCCGCTGCTGCGCCGCTACGACTGGTTCATCGGCTGGCTGCACTGGCTCGGCCGGCAGGCCGGCGGCGACTGGCCGAACCGGCTGGGCCTGCTGCTGGCGGTGGGATTGCCGCTGCTGGTCATCGGCGTCATCCAGTATTTCATCGACGACCTGTTCTACGGGCTGCCGGCCTTCGCATTCGCGCTGCTGGCGCTGCTCTACACCTGGGGCCCGCGCGACCTGGACCTGGACGTGGAAGCGATCATCGAGGCGCGCACGCCCGAGGCCCGCTGCGAGGCCGCGCGGTCGCTGTTCCATACCGGCGGCGAACCGGTCTGCGAGGGGCCGGCGCTGGTCGAGGCGGTGTTCCGCTGCGCGCTGTGGCGCTGGTTCGGCGTGCTGTTCTGGTTCCTGGTGGCGGGTGCGGTGGGCGCCATCGGCTACCGGCTGGTGTCGCTGTGCGCCCAGGGCGAAGCCCGGCGGAGCCTGCCGGCCGGCCAGCGCGGCGTCGCGCGCACCACGCTGGCGGTGCTCGACTGGCCGGTGGCGCAGCTGATGACCTTCGCGATGGCGCTGGCCGCCGATTTCGACCGCGTGGTCGGTGCCTGGCGCGACTGGCACGCCGCCGGTGGCCTGCGTCTGGACGTCGGCTTCCTGGGCGCCGCCGCGCGCGCGTCGGTGGCCAGCGAGCTCGCCGAAGAAGAAGCCTATGCCGTCGACGGCCCGGCCCAGGCCTCGGGCCTGCTGGAACTGCGCGACGCGATGAGCCTGGTCTGGCGCATCCTGCTGCTGTGGCTGGGCGTGCTGGCCCTGCTCGTCCTCGCCGGCTGGGCGACCTAGCCGATCGGCGGCGCGAGGAAGGCGAAGGCAGGAAGGTTCCGCAGCACCCCGAAACCCAGCACGATGCCGACCCACAGCCAGGGGCTGGAGATGGGTTTGAGCAAGGGTTCGAGCCGGCGCGGGCTGCGCCCGAGCACGCGCAGCACCAGCAGCAGCCCGATCGGGCCACCCACCAGCACCAGGGCGTTCATCGAAAACGCACGGGCCAGTTCGAAATGCACCAGTGCGTGCATTGCCCGGGTCAGTCCGCAGGTGGGGCAGAGCCAGCCGGTGAGCTGCAGGAACAGGCAGCCCGGGAACGGGTTCGTGGCGCTGTTGGGATCAAACTGGCGCAGCGCCCAGATGCCCAGCACCGCCGCCGGCACCAGCAGCACCAGCCACCACAGGTAGCGTGCGGAGATGGGCGGCGGGGCGGGCGTATCTTTCATCGCGGATCAGGGGATCATGCTTTCGAAGTCGAAGGCATCCGGATCGATCATGCCGGCCATCTGCAGCGCCAGCGAGGCGATCCACAGCAGCAGGAGGGCGCCACCGAAGATGGTGGTGACCAGGCTCCAGGTCTTCGCCTTCTCGGAAGCGTCGCGGGCGCCGGCGAAATCTTCCGCCGCCATCAGTGTGTTGACCTTGTTGGCGTAGATGATGGCCGGGATGCCGGGCGCCAGGCCGAGCGGGATGCAGCAGCAGGCGACGATGCTGATCAGGGTGGTGACGACCGTCGAGATGACCGCCCAGACGAAGTGGTTCGGTACCGGCTCCACCGGAGCGGCGGCGGCGGGCGCGGCGGGTGCGGCAGGCGCGGCGGGCGGCACCGGCGCGGCGGCCTGCGGCGGGGGCGTGCTCGGGCCGTCGGACATCGGCGGAGTCGGCGGGGCGACCGGCAGGGCCGCGCCGCATTGTTCGCAGGCGCTGGCGCCCGCCGTGTTCGTGTGGCCGCAGTGGGTGCAGATCATGGTGTTCCCCTGGAAAGTTGGTGGCGGTGCATGCAAGGGCACCACGACCGGGAAACTAGCGTCTGCGCGCGCGTCCCGTCAAACCACTCAGGGGCGGTCGCCGCGCAGCTGGCGCACGCGGGCTTCCAGCGACGCCGCGGTGGCGGTGTCGCCGGGCACCGGCGCTTCGGCCACCAGGCCGACGGCGGCGCGCAGGCGGCGCGGCACGCGCAGGCGTCCGAGGCGGCTGTCGCGGCGCGACCACATGCTGTCCCAGAGCCCGGTGAGCGCCATCGGCACGACCGGCACCGGCGAGCGTTCGAGGATGCGTTCGACGCCGCCCTTGAACTTCGCGATCTCGCCGTCTTTGGTCAGCGCGCCTTCGGGGAAGATGCAGACCAGTTCACCGGCATCGAGTGCCGCTTTGACTTCGGCGAACGCGGCCTCCATCACCGCCGGGTCTTCGCGCGCGCCGGCGATGGGGATGGCGCGATGGGCGCGGAACACCCAGTTCATGCCCGGGATGCGGAAGATCTTGTAGTACATGACGAAGCGGATCGGCCGCGGCACCGCGGCGCTGATCACCAGCGGATCCATGTAGCTGACGTGGTTGCAGACCAGCAGGGCCGGGCCTTCGTCCGGCACGTGCTCCTCCACGCCGGTGATGGACACGCGGTAGAAGATCGAGACGTAGATCCAGGCCAGGAAGCGCAGGAAGAATTCCGGGACCAGGGTGAAGATCAGGATCGACACGCCCGCGTTCGCGACCGCCAGCGCCAGGAACAGCTCCGGGATCGTCAGGCCCGGCAGCGGCAGGGTCCATGCCGGGATCCTCAGGTCCGTCATCGGCAGCGCCATGCCGCCGATGGCCAGCGACTCGCGCTGCAGCAGCACGCCCAGCATCGCCGCCAGTACGATGAAGCCGGCGTTCTGGATGTTCAGGCCGGCGATGACGCGCGACAGCTCCTCGCGCGGCGTGCGGCTTTGCACCAGCGCGAACAGCGGCACGATGAACAGGCCGGCGAACAGGCCGATCAGGGTGAGGTCGGCGATGATGCGCCAGTTGCCGGCAGCCACGAACTCGCGCACGGTCAGGCCGCTGGCGATCGCCGGGCCCGGCTGGGCGAAATACAGGTCGGCGCAGAACACGGTCATGCCGATCGCGCCCAGCGGCACCAGGCCGATCTCGATGGTGCGGCGGCTGAGCTTTTCGCACAGCAGCGAACCGACGCCGGTGCCGACCGAGAACAGCACGAAGCAGAACAGGTAAAGCGTGCTGCCGCCGCCCAGGTAGGTTTCGGCATAGGTCGGCAGCTGCGCGGTGAGCACGGTGCCGACGAACCAGAACCAGGAAATGCCCAGGATCGAGTTGCGCACGGCCGGCTGCCTGCGGGCCAGGCGCAGGGCTTTGAGCGATTCCGGGAACGGGTTCCAGTTGATCTTCAGGTCCGGCGCCGAGGCTTCGACGCGCGGCACCATCCGGCTGATCAGGTTGCCGGTGATCGCCAGCACCACGATCGACGCGGCGGCGGCTTCCGGCCCGGCCTGGCCGGCGACGACGAAGATCAGGCCGCCGAAGATCATGCCCAGCAGGATCGACATCGAGGTGCCCATCTCGACCAGGCCGTTGCCGCCGGTCAGCTCCTCGGGCCTGAGCACGCTGGGCAGGATCGAATATTTCACCGGCCCGAACAGCGTCGACTGCAGGCCGGTGCCGAACAGCGCCACCAGCAGCAGCGGCATGTTCGCGGTCAGGAAGCCGACGGCGGCGACCGACATGATGCCGATCTCCATCGCCGTGGTGATGCGGATCAGCCGCTGCTTCTCGAGCTTCTCGGCGATCTGCCCGGCCAGCCCCGAAAAAAGAAAGTAGGGCAGGATGAACAGCGCCGGCGCCAGGTTGGTGTACAGCGTGCGCTGCTCCGACGACACGCCCAGGAAAAACAGCAGCGCGATGATCGCCTGCCGGTAGACGTTGTCGTTGAAGGCGCCAAGCGACTGGACCAGGAAGAACGGCAGGAAGCGCCGCTGGCCGAGCAGTTCAAACTGGTTGTGCCCCATCACCCCTCCCGGGTCCCCTCAAAATGGGGTCAGAGAACATTAACGTTTCAAACACCGTTTGAAACGTTAATGTTCTCTGACCCCATTTGTTAGCGCTGTAGGGCGCGCCAGCCGATGTCGGTGCGGTAGAAGGCGCCGTCCCAGTGGATGTTGTCGGCGGCGGCGTAGGCGCGGCGCTGGGCGTCGGCGATGTCGCTGCCCAGTGCGCAGGCGCAGAGCACGCGGCCGCCGGTGGTGACCACCTGGCCGTTCTTCATGCGGGTGCCGGCGTGGAAAACCTTGGCGTCCGCGCCCGGGTCGGTGGCCAGGCCGGCGATCACGTCGCCGGTGCGCGGCGTGCCGGGGTAGTTCTCGGCGGCCATCACCACGCCCAGGCTCGGGCGCGGGTCCCAGTCCGCCTGCACGCCGGCCAGTCGGCCTTCGACGGCGGCTTCGACCAGTTCGAGCAGGTCGCTGCGCAGGCGCAGCATCACCGGCTGGGTTTCCGGGTCGCCGAAGCGCACGTTGAACTCGATCACCTTCGGCGCGCCGTCGGGCGAGATCATCAGGCCGGCGTAGAGGAAGCCGGTGAAGGGCACGCCGTCGGCGGCCATGCCGCGCACGGTGGGCTCGACGACCTCGCGCATGATGCGTGCGTGCACTTCCGGCGTGACCACGGGTGCGGGCGAATACGCACCCATGCCGCCGGTGTTCGGGCCGGTGTCGCCGTCGCCCACGCGCTTGTGGTCCTGGCTGGTGGCCATCGGCAGCGCGGTGCTGCCGTCGACCAGGGAAATGAAGCTGGCCTCCTCGCCGTCCAGGAACTCTTCGATGACCACGCGTGCGCCGGCCTCGCCGAAGGCGTCGCCTTCGAGCATGTCGGTGATCGCGGCCTCGGCTTCCTCGACGGTCATCGCGACCACCACGCCCTTGCCGGCGGCCAGGCCGTCGGCCTTGATGACGATCGGCGCGCCGTGGTCGCGCACGTGCTGCAGGGCCAGCGAGGCGTCTTCGAACACCGCGTAATATGCAGTCGGGATGCGGTGGCGGGCCAGGAAATCCTTGGCGTAGGCCTTGCTGCCCTCAAGCTGCGCGGCGGCGGCGGTCGGCCCGAAGATCGGCTGGCCGGCCTCGCGGAAACGATCGACCACGCCCAGCACCAGCGGCGCTTCCGGCCCCACGACGGTCAGCAGCACGCCCTCGGTTTCGGCCAGGTTGAGCAGGCCGTCGATGTCGGTCGCGCGCACGTCGACGTTGCGGCACTTGGCTTCGGTGGCGGTGCCGGCATTGCCGGGGGCGACCAGCACTTCCTCGACGCGCGGCGACTGCGCCAGCTTCCAGGCCAGGGCGTGTTCGCGGCCGCCGGAACCGATCACCAGGACTTTCATTGTCATTTCCCGTGCAAGTTGGGTGGGCCGGACTCAGCGTGCGCAGTCTGCCGAGGCCAGCGAGATTTCGAAGAAGAGGCGGCCTTCGCTGTCGACGAAGCGGCGCTTGATCACCACGCCGCGCGCCAGCAGGAACAGCACATCGGGCTGGTCGCACAGCGGCAGCATCAGCGCTTTCTCGGCCTGGGCCACCTGCGACAGGCCCGGGTCGGACGGGTCGGCGCGGCGCCGCAGGCTGCGGATGGTCATCACCAGGTCGCTGCCCTCGAAGGCCACCCGCTGCAGTTCCAGGCCCGGCGAGTATTCGCGCGGCAGGCCTTTCTGGAACTCGTCGATGATCGCCTGCACCCGCGCCGCCATCGCGGACTCGCGCGCCTGGGCGGCGCGCCGGTCGGCGTTCCACCAGCCGGCGGCGATGATCGCCAGGCCGCCGGCAAGCACCACGGCCACGAGCCAGCGCGGGCTGGAGGCCTTCGCCATCAGTGGCGGAAGTGCCGGCGGCCGGTGAAGATCATCGCCATGCCGTGTTCGTCGGCGGCGGCGATGACTTCGGCGTCGCGCATCGAGCCACCCGGCTGGATCACCGCGGCGATGCCCGCCTGCGCGGCGGCATCGATGCCGTCGCGGAACGGGAAGAAGGCATCGGAGGCCATCACCGAGCCCGGCACCACCAGCCCGGCCTCTTCGGCCTTCAGTCCCGCGATCTTCGCGCTGACCACGCGGCTCATCTGGCCGGCGCCGATGCCGACGGTCTGCAGGTCCTTCGCGTACACGATGGCGTTGGACTTGACGTACATCGCCACTTTCCAGGCGAACAGCAGGTCGCGCATCTGGGCGTCCGACGGCGCGACTTTCGACACGACCTTCAGGTCGGCGGCGCCCAGCGCATCGGTGTCGGCGTCCTGCACCAGCAGGCCGCCGGCGATGCGCTTGTATTCCAGGCCGCCGGCGGCGCGCAGCTCGCCGCAGGCCAGCACGCGCACGTTGGGTTTTTTCGCGAAGGCCGGCAGCGCATCGGCGGCGATCGACGGCGCGATCACCACCTCAACGAACTGGCGCTTGAGGATTTCAGCGGCGGTGGCCGCGTCGAGCTCGCGGTTGAAGGCGATGATGCCGCCGAAGGCCGAGGTCGGGTCCACCGCGTGAGCGCGGTCGTAGGCGTCCATCAGGCTGTCGCCCACGGCGACGCCGCAGGGATTGGCGTGCTTGACGATCACGCAGGCCGGTGCGTCGAAGGCCTTGACGCACTCGAGCGCGGCGTCGGCATCGGCCAGGTTGTTGTAGCTCAGCTCCTTGCCCTGCAGGAAGCGCGCAGTGGCCACGATGCCTTCGCCGGCGGCGGCTTCGACGTAGAGCGCGCCGCGCTGGTGCGGGTTTTCGCCGTAGCGCAGGGCCGAGGCCAGCTGCAGCGAGGCGTGGAAGGTTTTCGGCCAGGCTTCGGGTTGTTCCGGATCCTCGGCGCGCGGCGACAGCCACTGGGCGATCTGGCCGTCGTAGGCGGCGGTGTGCGCGTAGGCCTTCGCGGCCCAGGCGCGGCGCATGGCCGGCGTGGTGCCGCCGGCCTGCAGCGCTCCAAGCAGCGCGCCGTACTCGGCCGGGTCGACCACGACGCTGGTGCGGGCATGGTTCTTGGCGGTGGCGCGCAGCATCGCCGGGCCGCCGATGTCGATGTTCTCGATCGCGTCGTCGTAGCTGCAGCCGGGCTTCGACACCGTCTGCACGAAGGGATAGAGGTTGACCACCAGCAGGTCGATCGGCGCGATGCCGTGTTCGGCCATCACCGCGTCGTCGGTGCCCTCGCGGCCGAGCAGGCCGCCGTGGATCTTCGGGTGCAGGGTCTTGACCCGGCCGTCCATGATTTCCGGGAAACCGGTGACTTCGCTGACGTCGCGCACCGGCAGGCCGGCTTCGCGCAGGGCCTTGGCGGTGCCGCCGGTGGAGAGCAGGTCGACGCCGAGCGCGTGCAGGCCGCGGGCCAGTTCGACCACGCCGGTCTTGTCGGAAACGGAAAGCAGGGCGCGGCGGACGGGTTGGCGGTCGGTCATCGGGCACCTCGGAGACAAGGCCGCGATTATACCGGGCTAAAACCGGGGTCGTGAAAACCGGGGTCAGAGTCGAATTTCGGCTTCGAGTGTCTGGCTATCCATGTACCGCCGAGGCCGAAATTCGACTCTGACCCCGGTTTTCATGACCCCTACTCAGGCCAGGCCGTAGGCCTTGAGCTTCTTGCGCAGGGTGGCGCGGTTGATGCCCAGGCAGGCGGCGGCCCGGCTCTGGTTACCTTCGCAGTGGCGCATCACTTCGGCGAACAGCGGCAGTTCGATCTCGCGCAGGACGACCTCGTAAAGGTCGTCGGGGTCGCAGCCGTTGAAGTCGTGCAGGTAACGGCGCACCGAGCGGGAAACGTGCTCGCGCAGGGGCGTGTGGCCGCTGGGCGTCGTGGTGGTTTCCGCTCTGGCGGCGGTCGGGACATTCACTTCGGGGGCGCTCCACTGTTCTGGTCCGCTTCCGTGCGGAACCCGCCGGCCGGGGCGACGGGGGAGCAGAGTCTACGTCAATCCTACTTACCCCGCGACTGCCCTTTCGTACGACTTCAGTGGAAGTCGAAAGTGAACGCGACGGCGCGCTGGCCGGGATCAAGGATCTCCAGCGTGGCGCTGGCCGACTGGCTGGGCGCGATCAGCGCGGTGGCCGGCGGGCTGCCGAGGTATTCATGGGGCTGGAAGCGACGCAGGCCCAGGGCGTTGCCATCGATGTCGTGCAGCGCGACTTCCATCACCGGCCAGGGCTGGGCCCAGCGGGCGTCGTTGCGGAAGCTCGTGCTGATCAGCAGCGCGCGATTGTCCTGCGGATGCCGGCGCACTTCCCGGCTGGTCACCCGGAAGGCGCCCGGCTCGTGCCAGGCGGGCAGGTCGCAGCCGAGCACGCCGCACAGGGTTTCCAGCCGCGGGCGCCAGGCGGGGTCGGTGGCCAGGCGGGCACGGTCGGCCAGCATCAGCTGCAGGGCCAGGCCTGCGGCCAGCGCGACGGCCAGCGCCCACCAGCCCCAGGGGCGGGGCGTGCGGGGCGCGGGCGCATCAGCGACGGCGAAACGGGGGGCGCGGGGCGGCATGGCGCGAAGGATACCGGCTCAGCCGGCGCGGCGGCGGCCGGTGATGCGCATCCAGTCGCCTTCCTGCACGGCCTGCAGGTCGTCGAACCAGGCGGCGTAACGCTCCAGCAGCGCCGGCTCCTGCCCGTGCAGGATGCCGGAAAGCGCGATTGCGCCGCCGGGCTGCACCCGCGCGGCCAGCGTGTCGGCCAGCGCGTCGAGCGCCACGGCAAGGATGTTCGCGACCACCACCGGATACGCGGCCGGCGGTTCGTCTTCAGGCGCAAACACGGCCAGCCGGTCGCCGACGCCGTTGCGTTCGGCGTTGTCGGCCGTGGCGGAAAGCGCCTGCGGGTCGTTGTCCACGCCGACCGCGCGTTCGGCGCCCAGCTTCACCGCCGCCAGCGCGAGGATGCCGCTGCCGCAGCCGAAATCGAGCACCGTCTTGCCGGCCAGGTCGAGCGAATCGAGCCACGCCAGACACAGCGCCGTGGTCGGATGCGTGCCCGAGCCGAAGGCCAGGCCCGGGTCGAGGCGCACGATGGCGCCGCCTTCGGATTCCGCGGGTGCGTCCATGTTCCAGGGCACGATCCAGGTGCGCTTGCCGAAGGCCAGGGGTTCGTACTGGTCCATCCAGGCGCGTTCCCAGTCCTGGTCGGCGACTTCGCGGAACTGTGCGCCGGCCAGGTCGAGCCCGCTGTCGAAGGCGTCGAGAGCGTGCAGCACCAGTTCCGGCACCGTGTTGCCCGGGAACAGCGCCAGCAGGGTGATCTGCGGCCACAGCGGCTGCTCGCCGACGCCCGGCTCGAGCACCGCGCGTTCGTTCGGCGTGCTGGCATCGGCGTCGAGCAGGGTGACCGACAGCGCGCCGATGTCCGACAGCGCGTTTTCAGCCCGGGCTTCGTCTTCGGCGCGGACGGTCAGGGCGAGTTCGAGGAAGGGCATGGCGGCCGGGGCGTGGGGCGGGCCGCCATTGTCGCATTGGTGGATGCCGGCGGGCTTGCCCCGCCCTCAGAGCGACTCGTCCGCCGCTTCGCCATCCATGCACGAAAACTCCGCCCCAACGAACGCGTCCGAGCGGTTGAGGAACACGCCTTCTTCCGGCGTCGGCGTCGGCAGGGACATCACCAGCAGACTCGGGAAGGCGACGCCCTGCCCGCGGCAGTAGCGGTGGCTGCGGGCGTGCAGCTCGCCGACCGCCTTCGCAATGGCGCTGTACTTGGGATGCCGGTCGTTGAAGCTCGCCATCACGGCGAGATGCCGCTTGGAATCGAAGCCGCCGTCTCCGGCGAGTTCGGCACGGAGGCGGTCAAACCCCTCCTGACGCGTCGTGCCAGCGGGCAGCACGATTTCCTGCGGATAATCGATGCCGCACAGGATCTGCTGCTCGAAGACGGTGCCGGCCGGATGCAAACGCGGCGCCTCGACCGGCTCCTCCAGCGGGCTGAACTCCGGGACGTGGCCCGACAGGCCGAAGCTGTTGCTCTTCTCGCAGTAGAGGCCGGCTTCGCCCATGACCCGCATGGCGTCATGCCAGCTGGCCTCTTCCTTTGCTTCCACCTTGATGCTGAAGCGCCGGCCCGTGGGGTCGGTCGGGTCGGCCTCGCGGCGCACTTCGCCGAACTGGTGCGCCTGGTCGAGCTGCTTTGCGGTCGCGGCGACATCTTCGGCAACGCCGCAGCCGCTCAGAACCACTGCCATCGTTAGCGAAAGCAGAAAGATTCCCGCACTTTTCAAGGATATGGCTCCGGATCAGGCGTTTCAGCCCAACCCTATCGCTTTTTCCTTGCGCTCCGCCAACCGCTTTTCCAGGTAGTGGATGTTGGTGCCGCCCTGCTGGAAACCGACGTCGGCCATGATGCGCTGCTGCAGCGGCACGTTGGTCTTGATGCCGTCGACGACCATTTCGCTAAGCGCCACTTTCATGCGCGCGATCGCGGTGGCGCGGTCGGGGCCGTGCACGATCAGCTTGCCGATCATCGAATCGTAGTTCGGCGGGACCTTGTAGCCTTCGTAAATGTGGCTGTCGACGCGCACGCCAGGGCCGCCCGGGGCGTGGAAGTGGCGGATCAGGCCGGGGCTGGGCAGGAAGGACTCCGGGTCCTCGGCGTTGATGCGGCACTCGATGGCGTGGCCGTTGATCCGGATGTCTTCCTGGCGGATCGAAAGCTTCTGGCCGCTGGCGATCAGCAGCTGCTCCTTCACCAGGTCGACGCCGGTGATCATCTCCGTCACCGGGTGTTCGACCTGGATGCGGGTGTTCATTTCGATGAAGTAGAAGCGGCCGTTTTCGAACAGGAATTCGAAGGTGCCGGCGCCGCGGTAGCCGATGCGCACGCAGGCCTCGGTGCAGATGCGGCCGATCTCGGCGCGCTGCTCGTCGGTGATGCCCGGCGCAGGCGCTTCCTCGACCACCTTCTGGTGGCGGCGCTGCATCGAGCAGTCGCGCTCGCCCAGGTGCACGGCATTGCCCTGGCCGTCGGAAAGCACCTGGATCTCCACGTGGCGCGGGTTCTCCAGGAATTTCTCCATGTAGACCATGTCGTTCGAGAACGCGGCCTTGGCTTCCTGGCGGGTGGCGGCGATCGCCGTCAGAAGCGCGCCTTCGGTGTGCACCACGCGCATGCCGCGGCCGCCACCGCCGCCGGCGGCCTTGATTATCACCGGGTAGCCGATTTCGCGGCCGTGGGCGATGCACTCGGCCTCGTCATCGGGCAGCGGGCCGTTGGAGCCGGGCACGCAGGGCACGCCGGCATCCTTCATCGCACGGATCGCCTCGACCTTGTCGCCCATCATGCGGATCACGTTCGCGGTCGGGCCGATGAAGACGAAGCCCGACTTATCCACGCGCTCGGCGAAGTCGGCGTTTTCGCTCAGGAAGCCGTAGCCCGGGTGGATGCCCTGGGCGTCGGTGACCTCGGCCGCGGCGATGATCGCAGGGATGTTGAGGTAACTCTCGGACGAGGGCGCCGGGCCGATGCAGACCGACTCGTCGGCCATGGCCACGTGCTTGAGGTTGCGGTCCACGGTGGAGTGCACCGCCACCGTCTTGATGCCCAGGGCGTGGCAGGCGCGCAGGATGCGCAGCGCGATCTCGCCGCGGTTGGCGATGACGATTTTTTCCAGCATGGGCCGGTCCTCAGCTGATGACGAACATGGGCTCGTCGAATTCGATCGGCTGGCCGTTTTCGACCAGGATCGCGCGCACCGTGCCCGAGACGTCGGCCTCGATCGGGTTGAACATCTTCATGGCTTCGATGATGCCCAGCGTCTCGCCGGCCTTGACCTGCTGGCCGACCTTCACGAAAGCCGGCTTGTCCGGCGCGGGCGACTCGTAATAGGTGCCGACCATCGGCGAACGCACCGTGTGGCCGTCCGGGATGTCTTTGGTGGACTTGCCCACGGCGTCGGCCGACAGCGCGGCCGGGGCCGACGGGGCGGGCGCACGCGGGGCTTCCACGTGGTGGGCCACCGGCGCGGGCGCAGGCGCCGGCGCCGCGGCGTAGCTGCCCGAGGGCACGCGCGCCAGGCGGACGGACTCCTCGCCTTCCTTGATTTCGATTTCGGCGAGGTTCGATTCCTCGAGCAGGTCGATCAGCTTCTTGATCTTGCGAAGGTCCATGACGGCCTCGTCTTGTTGGTGATGATGGGGTTGGAAAGGGGCTCAGAGCCGCGCGATGGCGGCTTCGAGCGCGTAGGCGTAGCTGTCGGCGCCGAAGCCGCTGACCAGCCCGACCGCCAGGTCGGTGAAATAGCTGGTGTGGCGGAACGGCTCGCGCGCATGCGGGTTCGACAGGTGCACTTCGATGAAGGGCAGGGCGACCGCCGCCAGGGCGTCGCGCAGGGCCACCGAGGTGTGGGTGAAGGCGGCCGGATTGACCAGCAGGAAGGCGGTGCCGTCGCCGCGGGCGGCCTGCACCCTGTCCACCAGCGCGTGTTCGGCGTTGGACTGGAAGCTGTCGAGCTGGTGGCCGGCCTCGCGGGCGCGGGCGGCGAGGCGGGCATTGATGTCGTCCAGGCGCACGTGGCCATAGATGCCCGGCTCGCGTTCGCCGAGCAGGTTCAGGTTCGGACCATGCAGTACCAGGATGTTCGCCACGCCGTGCCTCTCCCCGAGGGACGCACAGTCTGGGGGCAGGGCGGGGGCGTTGTCCAGACGATCGCCGCGACTTCGCAGATGTTAACAGGCGTTTGAATTTCGTTGGCCCGGAGCGCTCCCGGATGGCGCAAGCCTCAGGGGCGGGCCCACTCGCGCACCGATTCCGGGTCGGGGAAGGCCCCGTAATGGGTCTTGAGCAGCCGGCCTTCGGCGTCGATCAGCACCGTGTAGGGCAGGATGCCGCGGCGGTTGCCCAGCTGCACCGAGCTGTCGCCCGGCCCGGGGTTCTCCACCAGCAGCTGGAATTCCACCGGAACATCCTCGAGGAAGGCCAGGGCCTCCTCTCGGCTTTCCAGCGCGATGCCGATCACTTTGATGCCGTTGCCGCCCTGTTGGCGGGCGAAGGCATCCAGTACCGGCATTTCCTTGCGGCAGGGGCCGCACCAGCTGGCCCAGTAGTTGATCAGCCGCATCCGGCCCGGGCCGGTGACGGCCACCGGCTGGCCGCTGCGCAGGTCGGGCAGGCTCATTGGCGGTGCCAGCTGGCCGGGCTCGGTGACGACCATGCCGGGCGGCGCCGGTTTTTCCTCCGGCCACAGCGCCCGCTGGCCCAGCCACCAGCCCAGCCAGGCCGAAAGGCCGCCGAGCAGCACGATCGCGCCCCAGGTGAAAACGGCTTCGCGCTTCATCGCGCCGCCTCGGCCAGGGCCTCGTCGACGATGCCCTGGGTCAGGATGGTCGGCAGCACGCGCGGTTCGCCCTGGCGCGGATAAACCACGTACAGCGGCACGCCGACGGCCTTGTGGGTTTCCAGGAAGGCGGTGATTTCCGGGTCCACGTTGGTCCAGTCGCCCTTCATGTACACCGCGCCGGCGCGTTCAAGCGAGGCCTTGAAGGCGTCCCGGCCCAGGACGCTGCGCTCGTTGGCCTTGCAGCTGACGCACCAGTCGGCGGTCATGTTGACGAACACCACGCGGCCGTCGCGGCGAAGCTGTTCCAGCCGCTGCGCCGAATATTCCACCGCGCCGTCGCTGATCGCTTCGGCCCGCACCGGCGCCGGCATGCGCTGCACCGCCACCACCGGCCACAGCGACAGCGCGATCACCAGCGCAGCGAGGGTTTTCGCGGCCACGCCCTTCCAGCGCGCCTTCTCCCACAGCCACAGGCCCAGGCCCAGGCCGACCACGCCGACCAGGGCCAGGCCGATGGCGTCGGCGCCGCGCTGCTTGGCCAGCACCCACAGCAGCCACACGGCGGTGAGGTACATCGGGAAGGCCAGCAGGTGCTTGAAGGTTTCCATCCAGGCGCCCGGCTTGGGCAGCCGTGCGGCCAGCGCCGGCACGAAGCCGATCAGCAGGAAGGGCAGGGCCAGGCCCAGGCCCAGCGCCAGGAACACACCGATCGCCACCGCCGGCGACGCCGCGAACGCAAACGCCAGCGCCGATCCCATGAACGGCGCCGTGCACGGGCTGGCCACCACGACCGCCAGCACGCCGGTGAAGAAGTCGCCGGCCGGGCCGGACTTCTGCGCCAGCGACTGGCCGGTGCCGGCCAGCGTGGCGCCGAAGGCGACCACGCCCGACAGCGACAGGCCGATGGCGACCATCACCAGCGCCAGCGCGGTGATCACGCCCGGCTGCTGCAGCTGGAAACCCCAGCCCAGGGCCAGGCCGGCCTGGCGCAGCGCCAGCGCCGCGGCGCCGACCGCGGCGAAGCTGGCCAGTACGCCGGCCGTGTACCACAGCGCCTGCGAACGCGCCTTGCGGCGGTCGCCGCCGCCCTGGGCCAGCGACAGCGCCTTGAGCGACAGGACCGGCAGCACGCAGGGCATCAGGTTGAGGATCACGCCGCCGGCGAGCGCCAGCAGCAGCGCGACAACGATCCCTGTAGGAGCGCCTTCAGGCGCGAAGCCGTCCTTCGCCGAAGGCGAAGCGGAAAGATTCGCGCCTGAAGGCGCTCCTACACGTCCCCCCGCCGGCAGGCTCAGCGTCACTTCCCGCGTCATCGGCGGATAGCAGATGCCGTCGGTCTGGCAGCCCTGGAAATTGGCGACCACGGTCACCGTCGCGGCATTGGTGTGTTCGCGGCGCAGCGGCAGCGGCGCGTCCACGGGCTCGAAATAAACCTGGACGTCGCCGAAGTGTTCGTCGAAATGCGAGGTCGAGGGCGGCCAGCCGATGGCGCCGGCCGAGATGCCTTCGCCGCGTACTTCGACGCTGCTGCGGTCGCGGTAGAGGTAATAACCCGGCGCCGGCGTGAAGCGCAGCAGCAGCTGGTCGGCGCTGTCGACGATCGCCTCGAAGCGGAAGGCTTCTTCCTCGGGCAGGGGCAGTGAGTCGGTCGCGCCGGAGCCCGGGCCGAACAGGCCACTGCCGCGCGGGGCCAGCAGGTCCAGGCCGGCGGCGGGCGCCGAACCGGTGGCCGCCGCCGGCAGGGACACCTGCAGGGTTTTCGTGTGCGGCGGGTAGCAGATGCCCAGGTCGGCGCAGCCCTGGTACTTCACCTTCAACTCGACCTGGCGGGTGCCGTCGGCCGCGGCGCCGGTCAGCACGCCGGTGACGGCACCCCGGTAGGTTTCCACGTCACCGAAAAATTCGTCGGTGTAGGCAATGCCGTCGGGCAATTCGAGCGGATTGGCCTTGAAGCCCGCGGAAACCACCTCGGCGCCCATCCGGTGCCGGTAGAGGTAATAACCTTCGGCGATGTCCCAGTTCAGTTCGATGCGGCCGCGCTCGGTGGCGGTCGCGGTGAGCGCGAAGGCCTCATCGATCGGCAGCAGGTCGGCCTCGTCCACGGCCTGGGCCGGGAGGGCGAAACTCAGGGCGGCCAGCAAGGCCAGAAGCCAACGGGTCATGCGGGATCTCGTTCGGGCAGCGGGGCGGGCGCCGCGGCGCCGCCCCTGTCGGACCGCCAGTATCCCCGGAAGTTCGCGGCCGTGGCGAGGCCGCGGCCGCAACGCTCAGGCCCGGGCGGTCATGGCCTCGACGAAATCCACCAGCGGCTGCTGCTCGGGATTGCGCAGCGAGCGGAAGGCCACCAGCAGGCGCTCTTCCAGGCCGCACTGGGCGTAGAAGTTGAGCATCATCGCCGGTGTTTCGTGGCCGTCGTCCTCGCTGCCGCCGCCGACCCAGCGGCTGCCGCGGCCCGTGGCCAGCCATTCAAAGCTGACCGCGGTGGCCATCGCGATCTTGGCCATGTTGTCGGTGGTCGGCCGGGCGCCGTCCTTGCGCTCCCACTGCGCGACCGCGCTGCGCGCGACGCCGACCGCGAAGGCCAGCTCCGATTGTGACAGGGACGCTCCCCGGCGCGCCTGCCTGATGCGATTGAATAGATGAGTCATCTCTGTTTCCCCGAAAAGGCCCTGCAAGGATCCGTGATGCCTGGTTTTTCTAACCAGGTCAGCACAACTGTCCGGAACCGGTGCACATGCCCTAACCACCCCCCTGGCGAGTGGGCAGGCACCGGTATTTCCGGGCGGCCGGATAGCCCTGCTTAGCAGAACCCCGGCGTCGTGGGCGCCCCCGGCGCCGCACCGGGCAGTTGCCCGGGGCGCCGCCGCCATGCTCTGTCCGCGCCGAAGCCCTTGTGGTTCAAGGGTTTGGGCGCGCCTTGGCCGGTCGGCGGGCACGCCCCGATTGTAGGACCAAGGGCGGCCTGGAAAGCAACACTTGCCGGGGGCCTTGAAAGGCCGGACCCGGGCCCCATTAATCCCGGGCCGCGGCGCTTCCGGTTTGCCGGTTGCGCGCGTATCATTGGCACTCACCAGGGCCGAGTGCTAACACACTGGCCCATGTCGTTGAAACTAAAGGACTAACGAGGACACTCATGAACATCAAGCCGCTCTACGACCGCGTGGTCATCAAGCGTATGGAAGAGGAAAAGATGTCCGCTGGCGGCATCGTGATTCCCGACTCGGCCACCGAAAAGCCGATCAAGGGTGAAGTGGTCGCCGTCGGCGCCGGCAAGGCGCTCGACAACGGCTCGACCCGCGCCCCGACCGTGAAGGTTGGCGACAAGGTGCTGTTCGGCAAGTACGCCGGCACCGAAGTGAAGCTCGACGGCACCGAGTTCCTGGTGGTGAAGGAAGACGACATCCTCGCCATCCTCGGCTGATAACGCGCCTTCCGCGCGACCAGCCTTCCCCCTCAATTCAAAAGAATCCGGAGTAATACAGAAATGGCAGCCAAGGAAATTCGTTTCGGTGAAGACGCCCGCGCGCGCATGGTGAAGGGCGTCAACACCCTCGCCAATGCCGTCAAGGCCACCCTGGGCCCGAAGGGCCGCAACGTCGTGCTCGACAAGAGCTTCGGCGCCCCCACGATCACCAAGGACGGCGTCAGCGTCGCCAAGGAAATCGAGCTGGCCGACAAGTTCGAGAACATGGGCGCGCAGATGGTCAAGGAAGTCGCTTCCAAGACCTCCGACATCGCCGGTGACGGCACCACCACCGCCACCGTGCTGGCGCAGGCCCTGATCCGCGAAGGCATGAAGGCGGTCGCCGCCGGCATGAACCCGATGGACCTCAAGCGCGGCATCGACAAGGCCGTCGTGGCCGCCGTCGCCGAGCTCAAGACCCTGTCCAAGCCCTGCTCGACCTCGAAGGAAATCGCCCAGGTCGGCTCGATCTCGGCCAACTCCGATGGCGACATCGGCGAGCTGATCGCCAAGGCCATGGACAAGGTCGGCAAGGAAGGCGTGATCACCGTTGAAGAAGGCTCGGGCCTGGAGAACGAGCTCGACGTCGTCGAGGGCATGCAGTTCGACCGCGGCTACCTGTCTCCGTACTTCATCAACAACCAGCAGTCGATGTCGGCCGAGCTCGAAGACCCGTTCATCCTGCTCTACGACAAGAAGATCTCGAACGTGCGCGAGCTGCTGCCCGTGCTCGAGGGCGTGGCCAAGGCCGGCAAGCCGCTGCTGATCGTCGCCGAGGAAGTCGAGGGCGAAGCCCTGGCGACCCTGGTGGTGAACACCATCCGCGGCATCGTGAAGGTCTGCGCCGTGAAGGCCCCGGGCTTCGGCGACCGTCGCAAGGCGATGCTGGAAGACATGGCCATCCTGACCGGCGGCACCGTGATTTCCGAGGAAGTCGGCCTGCAGCTCGAGAAGGCGACCATCAAGGATCTCGGCCGCGCCAAGAAGATCCAGGTCTCCAAGGAAAACACCACGATCATCGATGGCGCCGGCGCTGCCGACGGCATCCAGGCCCGCATCAAGCAGATCAAGGCGCAGATCGAAGAAACCTCTTCGGACTACGACCGCGAGAAGCTGCAGGAGCGCGTCGCCAAGCTCGCCGGCGGCGTGGCCGTCATCAAGGTCGGTGCCTCGACCGAGATCGAGATGAAGGAAAAGAAGGCCCGCGTCGAAGACGCGCTGCACGCCACCCGCGCTGCCGTCGAAGAAGGCATCGTCCCGGGCGGCGGCGTCGCGCTGCTGCGCGCCAAGGCCGCGATCAAGGGCCTGGAAGGCGCCAACGTCGACCAGAGCCACGGCATCAACATCGCCCTGCGTGCGATGGAAGCGCCGCTGCGCGAGATCGTCACCAACGCCGGCGACGAGCCGTCCGTCATCCTCAACAAGGTCGTCGAGGGCAAGGGCGCGTTCGGTTACAACGCCGCCAACGGCGAGTACGGCGACATGATCGAGTTCGGCATCCTGGACCCGACCAAGGTCACGCGCACCGCGCTGCAGAACGCCGCGTCGATCGCCGGCCTGATGATCACCACCGAAGCCATGGTGGCCGAAGCGCCGAAGAAGGACGAAGGCGGCGCCGCCGGTGGCATGGGCGGCGGCATGGGTGGCATGGGCGGCATGGGCGGCATGGATTTCTGATCCTCGCCAGCCATCGAGCCTGACCACGAAGCCCGGCCTTGTGCCGGGCTTCGTTTTTTTCGCATTCCAGCGACCCCGGGAGGGCTGGCAAACTCGGGATATCGCAGCCCGGAACGCCGGAAAAGGAGACCCCTGCATGGCCCTGAAGCTCGCCATCCCGCATCGGGCGGCTTTCGCCGCATCCTTCATTGCACTGGCCGCGTGCATCGCGACGCCGGCCGCGGCCCGGGAGGGCGGAACGGACTGGCGGGCGCTGTGCGTGGCCGGGAACGAGGTCGAATTGCTGGTCGGCAGCGAGTGGTACCGGGGCACCGTGACCGGCCCCGATATCAACGGCGAGGACTACTGCGGGATCAGGACCAGCGCGTACACCGGGCGGCCGATGGATTTCGCGATGGCGCCCGACCGCATGCGTCCGGTGCAGGTGCCGGGCGTCGCCGGGCCCGACGTGGGCCCCGCGCCGAAGCCGGCGCGACCGGCCGGTGCGACCAAGCCCGCAAAGCCTGCAAAGCCCGCCGTGCGCGCGCCGGCGGCCGCGGCTGTCACCGCGAACCTTGCCGATATCGGCGAGGCCTATCGCGTCAACACGCCGGCGGCCCGGCAGCGTTACGAGGGACGTACCGTCACCCTTACCGGGAATCTGCAGAGCGTGGGCTCCGACTACATCCGCCTCACCGACGGTCCGTTCGGCGTGGCGATGTGCAGCTTCGACGAGGGGCAGCGCGGCGGGCTCGCCGCGTTGCAGGCCGGCTCACGCCTCACCGTCCAGGGCGACAATACCGCCTGGGGCTGGGGCACCTTCCGGCTCCAGTCCTGCCGCGTGATCGGCAGCGATGCCGCGGCAAAGCCCGCGCCGGCACCCGACCGCCGCCGCGCCGATGGCCGCCCGCCGCTGGGTCGTTATGTCTGCCGCCAGTCGATGACCACGATCGGCTACATCCAGCTCGGCAAGGAAAGCTATTCCGTGAACAACGTGCGCGGCGGCTACGCCGTCGATGCCGCCAGCGGCGCCATCCGCTGGAAGGGCGGCGCGTACGCGGGCTGGCCGGCCCGCTACGAGTTTTCGGCGGCCGGTGCGGGCCATGCCCACGACGAACACATCATCCGCATGACCGACGAGACCGACCGGCTGCGGATCGACTGTTTCCTGATGGCCGGCTGAGGGCGCGGGCTGAGGAGCCCCGGGCGCGGGCGATGGTCAGGCGGCAACCTGGCGCATCGCCGCAAGCGCCTGGTCCACCTCTTCCGCTGTATTCACCAGGCTCGGCGCCAGCCGCGCATACGCCACGGCATAGGGGCTCACACTGGCCAGGAAGCCGCGCTCCAGCAGCTGCTGCACGACCTGCTGTGGCGTCAGTCCCTCCACCTCGAAGGCGACTACGCCGGCGGACAGGGCCGGAGACATCGGCGTGTGCAGCCGTACCTTGGGCAGGCCGGCCAATCCTTCCTTGAGCTGGCTGTTCATCGCGGCGATGCGTTCCGCCACGCGGCGCCGCCCCATCGTCGAATGCATGCGGAAGGCCGCGCCCATCGCCCACTGGTGCTCGAAGGCATGGAAGCCGCCGGGCGACATGCGGCCGGCGTTGTTGGGCGTTTGCGGGTCGCGGTCGCCTGCCCAGGCCTCGTAGCTTTCGATGTCGGTGAAGCTGGGCACCACGGGTCGCAGTCGCGCCCAACCCGCGGCATCCGACCAGACGATGCCGGTGCCGCGCGGCGCGAAAATCCATTTGTGCGTGCCGGCGACGAAATAATCGACGCCGGTGGAAGGAATGTCCTCGTCGGCCGAACCCAGCCCGTGCACGCCATCAACCACCAGCAGAACCGACTGCGGTAGTTCGCCCAGCGCGGCGGCGATCTCGCGGATGGGCAGGCGCAGGCCACTGCTCGAATGCACCCAGGTCAGCCCCACCACACGCGTCTTCGGGCCGATGGCGGCTTTCAGTCGCGCGATCATTTCATCGGTGCTGGCCTTGGCAGCATCGTCGTGCAGCGCGATCTTGCGCATGGTCGCGCCGGCGCGCTGCGTGGCCAGGCGGATCGATTCGTGGTGGGCGTAGTGGTCGTGCGTGGTGCACAGGACCTCGTCGCCGGCCTGCAGCGGCAGGCCGTGGTAGACCAGGGCGAGCCCTTCGGTCGTGCTGCGCACCAGGCAGATGTCCTCGGGCCGGCCGCCGAAATACGCCGCCACGTCGCGCGCCACGGCCGAGGGCAGGTGCTGCTCGTCGCTGCCGAACATGCCGTGTTCGACGGTGAGCAGCGGGTTGGCGTCGAGCGCGCGACGATAGCCTTCCAGCGCGTCGCGCACCGGCGCCGGGTGGCTGGCGATGTAGAACGAAGAAAAATGGCGATAGGCCGGATCGAGCATGAACTGGGCGCGCACGATGTCCCAGTTGGATAGGTCGGGCATGGCCGGCGTCTGCGAGGCGACCGCAGCCAGCAGCGAACCGGGCACGAGCGCGCTGGCGGCCAGGGCCGCGGGGGTTGCCAGGAACTGGCGGCGGGTCACGGCCATGGGGCGACTCCGGGGTGGGTCACTGGAGCAACGCGGCATGGCGTCTGTCTCGGCCACCGGTGCCGGGCCAGGATCATGCGCGTCTCGCGGCACGGGAGTGACTGGTCAACGGCTGGCTCCCACCTTCTGTTAACGTCGGGCCGCGACAGGCGGCAGGGGGCATCGATGAACACATCCGTTGAAGTGCAGGTGCTGCAGTGGTTCGAGCGGGCGCTGGCCCAGAAGCCGGAGCACAGGCGCGCCTGGCTCGACGGGCAGGAACTGGACCCGCCCATCCGCGACCGGGTCCTGCGTCTGCTTGATGCCGACCGCGCCTCGGCGGGGTTCCCCGAGGAAACCGTAGTGGCGCCCGAGGAAGCGCCGGCCGAGTTCCCGAAGGTCGGCGAGCGCCTGGGCCCCTGGGAGTTGCTCAAGCCGCTGGAAGCCGGCGGCATGGGCGTGGTTTACCTGGGTCGTCGTGCCGACGATGCCTACGACCAGCAGGTGGCGATCAAGCTTGTCCGGCCGGTGCACCTGCTGGCCGCGGCCGATTTCCGGCGCCAGCTGATCAGCCGCTTCGAGGAAGAACGCAACATCCTGGCGCGGATGAGCCACCCGAACGTGGCGCGCATCCTCGACGGCGGCAGCACCTCGGGCGGCATTCCCTACCTGGTGATGGAATTCGTGGACGGTGTGCCGCTCACCGATTACTGCCGCCAGAACAAGCTGGACCTGCGGGGCCGGCTGGTGCTGTTCGGCAAGGTTTGCGACGGCGTGCAGGAAGCGCACCGCCACCTGATCGTGCACCGCGACCTGAAGCCAGACAACATCCTGGTGGGGGCCAACGGGGAACCGCGCCTGCTCGATTTCGGCATCGCCAAGATCCTCGAAGCCGAACCGCTGGATACCGGCGGCAAGCGCCAGACCTCGCTGTCGGCGATGACGCCCGCTTACGCCAGCCCCGAACAGGTGCGCCAGCAGAGGCTGACCACCAGTTCCGACGTGTACTCGCTGGGCGTGATGCTCTACCAGCTTATAGCCGGCGTGCGCCCCTACGAACTCGGGGGGCTGCGCCCCTCCGAAGCCGAGCACGTGGTCTGCGAAACCCTGCCGGACCCGATGCGAAAGATGCTCGACAAGGCCGTGCTGACGGACGCGGAGCGGCGCCAGCGTCGTGCGCAGATCACGCCGGACATCGAGCGCATCGTCGCCAAGGCGATGCACAAGGAATCCGCGCGCCGCTACGGCTCGGCCCAGGAGCTGGCCGACGACATACGGCGCTACCTCGCCGGCCTCCCGGTGCAGGCGCATCCGGACTCCACCGCCTACCGGGTCCGCAAGTTCGTGCGCCGTAACCGCTGGGGCGTGCTGGCGGCTTCGCTGGCGCTGGTGGCGGTGCTGGCGTCGGCGGGCGTGGCTTTCTGGCAGGCCGGGGAGGCCCGCCGTGCGGAAAGCGACGCGAACCGCATCAACAAGTTCCTCACCGGCATCCTCACCTACTCCGATCCGTACGTGTCGGGCGGTGAGATGACGTTGGCCGAAGCGGTGGACTCGTCGCTGGCCACGGTCGACGCCTTCTTTGCGGATCGGCCGGATCTGCTCTACCGCATCCGCCAAACCCTGGGCAGTACCCTGCTGGGGCGTGGCCGCACGGCGGAGGCACGGGAGCTGCTGGAGCTGGCGCTGAAGGACGCGGTCGCGATAGCCGGAAAGGATTCGATGCCGGTGATGGAGATCCGGCAGGCCCTCGTGCAGGTCCTGAGCGCCGAGCAGCGCACGGGTGAAGCGGTCGACGCGATGGAAGCGCTGCGCTCGGACATGCGCCTCGCGGGCCTGGAACAGAGTGACCTGTACTTCACCGTGCTTGCCAACCTTGGCGAACTCAAGCTGGGGCAGGATGACCACGAGGCGGCGGCCGCGCTGTTCGCCGAGGCCCGGGCGATGCCTGCGGAAATACTGGAGATGGTGCCTGCCAACACGATGGCGGTGCTGGTATCGAACGAGGCGTATGTCGCCTACAACCGCGGTCGTTACGAAGAAGCGGAGGCACTGTTCGACCAGGCCGACGCCATGCATCGTCGTGTCCACCCCGCCGGCAGTCCGGACCTTTGGATCCTGCAAAGCAACCGGGCCTTCATGCTTGATGAAATGGGGCGCCAGCAGGAGGCGCTGGCGCTTCGGGAGGCCGTGCTGGAGGAACAGCGCCGGCAGCTGGGTCCCGACCATCCCTTCCTGCTAAAGACGATGAGCAGCCTGGCGCTCGGGGCGCTCCAGCAGGGCGACCTGGAAACAGCTACCAAGCACATGCGCGCCACCGTGGAGCTCAGCCGGGCCGAACAGCCACAACCCAGCCCCGACACTGTGATTTACGAAGGCATGCTGGCCCGCATCCTTCGCGACGCCGGCGAGCTGGAGGCCGCCGAGGACACGCTGGCCCAAGCCGAGGCGCGGCTGGCTGGGCTGGAACCCGTGCCGGAGGAGTTGGCCCGGATGATTTCAATCCAGCGCTCACACATCTGCGCTCGCGCACGGGCCCTGGATCTGCCCCGCTGCGCCGGGGTGCCCCCGCCTCCCAACGACTAGAACGGGGTCAGGTTCACTTCTGCGGTGCGCGTGCCGGCCGGTGTGCCGGCCGGGTCGCGGCGAAACGTTGGGTCTTGGCCTGAACCATGGCCTGGAAGTCGTCCCGGCCCCACGCGCGCTGCTGGCGAAGGTAGTCGCGGATCTGATCGAGTTCATCGGAAGGCGTGGCTTCACGGAGCAATTTCTCGTAGGCACTTCCCGCAAGCGCCGACGAAGATTGGAGTGCGACCTGCGCGGCATGCAGCGTCAGCAGTGGATCCGTTCTCCGGCCGCACAGGGCGGCCGGCCATCATCAGAATGCCCGCCCGCGCCTCGGAAACACGCTCCCGCGAGGGAAAGTGAACCTGACCCCCTTCTTAGGTCTTGCGGGTGAAGCGCCGGGTGAAGGTTTCCATGGCCGCGAAGGCTGCCGGGATCACCACCAGGCTCAGCAGCGTCGAGGTGGCCAGGCCGCCGATCACGGCGATCGCCATCGGCTGGCGGAAGGCGGCGTCGGCGCCCAGACCGAGGGCAATCGGGGTCATGCCGGCGGTCATCGCGATGGTGGTCATGATGACGGGGCGGGCGCGCTTGTGGCAGGCGTCCACCAGGGCGTCGTGCATGTTCATGCCCTTTTCGTCTTCGGCGATGACAGCGTAGTCCACCAGCAGGATCGAGTTCTTGGTGGCGATGCCGATCAGCATCAGCAGGCCGATCAGCGCCGGCAGCGACAGCAGGGTCCCGGTGAGCAGCATCGCGCCGAAGGCGCCGCCGGCCGACAGCGGCACCGCCATCAGGATGATCAGCGGGTGGCTGGCGTGGTTGAACAGCAAGAGCAGCACCGCGTACACGCAGAACAGGCCGGCGCCCATTGCCAGGGCGAAGCCGACGAAGAGTTCGACGAAGATTTCCGAATCGCCGGTGTTCTGCACCTGCACGCCGGGCGGCAGGCGCTGCAGCGAGGGCAGCTTTTCGACTTCGGCCATCACCTCGCCCAGCGGACGGCCGTTGAGTTCGGCGGTGAAGGTGATGTTGCGCTGGCGGCCGTAGCGGTTGACCTGTGAGGGTCCGCTGCCCCGGCGGATATCGGCCACCGCCGACAGCGGTACCGTGCCGCCCTTGGCGCTGGGCACGCGCATCAGCGTCAGCAGGTCCTGGTCGGAGAGGTTTTCCTCGGCCAGGCGTACGCGGATCGGCACCTGGCGGTCGGGCAGGTTGAGCTTGGCCAGGCGCTGGCGGAAGTCGCCGCTGGTCGCGATGCGCGCGGCTTCGGCGATGTCCACGGTGGACACGCCCAGGTCGGCGGCGCGGCGGGCGTCGGGCACGATCACCAGCTCCGGGCGCAGCAGCGAGGCAGTCGAGCTGACCGTGCCCAGGCCCGGCAGCGAACGCAGGTCACGCTCGAACTCGTCGGCGGCGCGGTACAGGCGCTCGGGATCGTCGCCGCTGAGCACCAGCATCAGCTGCTCGCCCGGTTCGCTGCTCAGGAAACGCTGGCGCACGCCGGGCAGCGCGGTCAGCCGCTCGCGTACTTCGCGCTCGAGCTCCTTCTGCGAGCGCTCGCGTTCGCCCTCGGGGCCCCAGTCCAGCACCATCGTGACCTTGCGCACCTCGCCGAAGCCGCTCACCGCGGGGTCGCCCAGGTCGAGCACGCCGCCGACGGTGGCGTAGGCCTGGCGAAGCTCCGGGATGTCGCTGATCAGCGCGCGCGCGGATTCGCTCATTTCCGCGGTTTGCTCCAGGCGGGCGCCGGGCGGCAGCTCCAGGCTCAGGTTGCTGCGGCCCAGGTCCGATCCGGGGATGAAGGTGGCCGGGATGAAGGGCAGCAGCATCAGCGAGCCGATGAACATCAGCAGCGCCAGCCCCAGGGTCTTGAAGCGGTTGGCCAGCGCCCACTCGACCAGGCGCAGGTAGCGCGCCATCAGCTTCGATTGCTTTTCCACGTGCGGCTTGGGCTTGAGCTGGTAGGCCGCCATCATCGGCGTCAGCAGTCGCGCGACCATCAGCGAGAAGATCACCGCCGTCGCCGCGGTCCAGCCGAACTCCAGGAAGAATTTGCCGGCGATGCCGGGCATGAAGGCCACCGGGATGAACACCGCGGCCAGCGTCGCCGAGGTGGCGATGACGGCCAGGCCGATTTCATCGGCGGCTTCGGTCGCGGCCTGCTTGGGCGGCTTGCCCATGGCCAGGTGGCGGTCGATGTTCTCGACTTCGACGATGGCATCGTCCACCAGGATGCCCACGACCACCGCCAGCGCCAGCAGCGTGATCATGTTCAGGCTGAAACCCAGCAGCCAGATGACGCCGAAGGTGGGGATGATCGACAGCGGCAGCGCCAGCGCCGAAATCCAGGTCGCGCGCCAGTCGCGCAGGAACCACCAGACCACCAGCACCGCCAGCAGGGCGCCCTCCCAGAGCATCGTCATCGAGGACTTGAAGGAGGCCCGCACTTCGTCGATGGCGGTGCTGACGAGCTTGAACTGCACGCGCGGGTGCTGCTCCCCGAGTTCGCGGATGGCCTTTTCGATGCCTTCGCCGACGTCGATCTCGCTGGAGCCGCGGGTGCGGCTGATGCCGAAGCTGACCACCGGCTGGCCGTCGATCAGCGCCAGCTGCCGGCGTTCGGCGTGGCCGTCGGTGACCGTCGCCAGCGCCACCAGCGGCACCTGGCTGCCGTCGGGCAGCACGATCGGGAACTGTTCCAGGGTCTGCGCGCTGTCCACCGTGCCGACGGCGCGGATCGCCTGTTCGCTGCTGCCCTGGGTGGCGCGGCCGCCGGAGCGTTCGAGCTGCGAACGCGCCAGCTGCGCCGAAATCTCGCCGGCGGTGATGCCGTAGGCGGCCAGCACGCCCGGCCGCAGGTCCACCTGCACCTCGCGGTCGATGCCGCCGCTGCGCACCACGGTGCCGACACCGCGCACCGAGAACAGCTTCTTGGTGACTTCGTTGTCGACGAACCAGCTCAGCTCGTCCTCGCCCAGGCTGTCCGAAGCCACCGCGTAGGTGACCAGCGTGCCGCCGACGATCTCGATCTTCGCGACCACCGGGTCCTCGATGTCGGCCGGCAGGTCGGCACGGATGCGCGCGACGGCGTCGCGCACCTCGTCGAGCGCGTCGGAGATGTCCTTGCCGATCCGGAACTCCACGAAGGTCGTGGACGAACCTTCGGTGACGGTGCTGACCAGCTTGTTGATGTCGGCCAGGCTGGCCACCGAGTCTTCGACCTTGCGTGTCACCTCGGTTTCGAGCTGGCTGGGCGTCGCGCCCGGCAGAACCACGGTTACCGTGATGCCCGGGTAGGAGACGTCCGGGAAGCGCGACACGGCCAGCTGCTGGAACCCGAACAGGCCCACCAGTGTGAGCAGGATGAAGAGCAGGATCGCCGGCAGCGGCCGGTTGATGGACCAGGCGGAGAAGTTGATCGCCATGGCTCAGTCCTGCGTCGGCACGACGCGCACCAGGTCGCCGTCGGCCAGGAAGCCGGCGCCTTCGACCACCACGCGTTCGTCGCCTTCCAGTCCCTCGCGGACCTCGACCACGTCGCCGCTGCGGGCGCCCAGTTCAACCCGGCGCTGGGCCACGACATCGCCTTCGCCAAGCACGAACAGGTAGCGGTAGCCGTCGCGTTCGACGATCGCGGCGGCGGGCACGGTGCGCACTTCGCGCTCGGCCAGCAGGATCTCGCCCGGCGCGTACATGCCGGCGCGCAGGCCGCCGGGCGCCGGCAGGTCGGCGAACACGGTGCCGGTGCGGCTGCGGCTGTCCAGGCCCGGGGAAAGGGTGCGCACGGTGCCGGTCACCGGCTGGCCATCGGGCGCCTGCAGGCGCACGGGCATGCCTTCTTCGATCTGGACCAGGGCGTCCTCGGGCAGCTCGGCGCGCCATTCCAGGCGACGGTCGCGGATCAGGCGCAGCAGTTCGGCGCCGGCGGTGACCACCTGGCCGGGCTGCACGCTGCGCGCCGAGATGACGCCGTCATGCGGCGCCCGCAGCGTCGCGAAGCCAAGGCGTAGGCGGGCACTGTCGACCTGGGCGCGGGCGGTGTCGCGCTGGGCTTTGGCGGTGAGTTCGCCGGCGATCAGCTGGTCGGCTTCGCTGGCGGCCACCAGCTGCTCGCGCTTGAGCATCTCGCCGCGGCGGGCGTTGGCGCTGGCGACGGTGAGGTTGGCTTCGGCCTGCGCCAGGGCGGCTTCGGCCTGGCGTAGTTCCATCGCCAGCGTGCGGGTGTCGAGCTGCAGCAGCGGCTGGCCTTCGCGCACTTCGTCGCCGACCTCCACCGCCACCGAGGCCACGCGCTGGCCGGACAGTTCAACGCCCAGCACCACCTCTTCCCAGGCCGCGATCGAACCCGAGGCCGGGATGCGGCGGGGCAGGGACTGCATCGCCGGTTCGGCGACGCTGACGCTCAGCGAGGGGGTGGCGGGCGTGGCGGCGTCGTCGGCACCGCAGGCGGCGAGCACGAGGCCGCACGAAAGCGCGAGCAGGGCTCGCAGGGAGGACGCCGTCATCGGATTTGTTCGCCGTGGGAGTGCGAGGCGGCAATTGTCCCAGAACCGCGCGGGGCGCGCATGGCCGCAGTCCTGTCCGTTCGGCTAGGCTTAAGGCGTTTTCGAAGGCTTTCCCAGGGGAGAAATTCGTGAGCAATTCGAATACCGCGCCCGGCCAGGACCTGGCCAAGCGCATTGCCGCGCTCGACACCGATTCGGCGATCAAGCGCCTCCAGGGCGTGCCGGCGCCGGAAGTGGCGCGACTGCTGGCCAGCCTGCCGCCGGCGCGGGCCAACGACCTGCTGGCGGCGATGCCGATGGGCGAACGCACGGCGGTGATGGCCGCGGCGCCCGTGGGCACCGACTGGGCCGACAGCCAGCGTTATCCGGAAGGCTCGGTGGGCCGGCTCATCGAGGATCCGCCGGCGGTGTTCCCGGCCGGCACCGCGGTCAGTGCCGCCATCGACGCGCTGCGTGAAGTGGTCAAGCAGCGGCTGGTCACCTACCTGTGGGTGGTGGACGGCAGCCAGCGCCTGGTCGGCGTGGTGGCCTTCCGCGACCTGCTCTACGCCGACCGCGACCGGCCGCTGGACGAGATCATGATCCGCTCGCCCTTCTGCCTGCGTCCGGGCATGGACCTGGTGGATGCGATGCGGGAGGTGGTCACGCGCCACTATCCGGTCTATCCGGTCTGCGAGGACGACGGCCACCTGGTCGGGCAGGTGCGCGGGCAGGTGCTGTTCGAGCAGCAGGCCTTCGAGATTTCCGCGCAGGCCGGTTCCATGGTCGGCGTCGAGAAGGAGGAACGCCTGGCGACGCCGCTGTGGCGCGCCTTCAAGTTCCGCAATCCCTGGCTGCTGATCAACCTGCTGACCGTGTTCGTGGCGGCGGCGGTGGTGGGTTACTTCGAGGACACCATCAATCGCGTGGTGGTGCTGGCGGTGTTCCTGCCGGTGCTGGGCGGGCAGGCCGGCAACCTGGGCTGCCAGTCGCTGGCGGTGATGCTACGTGGCATGACCCTCGGCGAGCTCAAGTCCACCCGCATCGCCGGCATCATCGCCAAGGAAGGCGTGCTGGGCCTGGTCAACGGCGCCGTGACCGGCGCGATCGCCGGCGCGGCCATGTACTGGGTGGTGGCGCGCGACGGCGGCGGCGACGCGCTGGCGCTGGGCCTGATCACCCTGGCCGCGATGGCCTTCAGCTGCATGATCGCCGGCCTGGCGGGGTCCACGATCCCGCTGGCGCTCAAGCGCCTGGGCGCCGACCCGGCCACGGCCTCGAGCATCTTCCTCACAACCCTGACCGACGTCGTCAGCATGGGCGCTTTCCTGGGCCTGGTGACCTGGCTGGTGCTCTGAAGCCGGCGCGATGTTGCACTGCAACGTGCAACATTCCGCCCCCCACGCCACGATGCTTTCGCTTCCGACGTGGGGGAGGGAGCTGAAAGCCCGCAGCTGCTCAAGCGCTGCGGGCTTTCTTTTTGCCCGCTTTCCGGCGCCCGCGTGTAGGAGCGCCTTCAGGCGCGAATCTTTTGACTTTGCCGGTGGCCAAGAAGGACTTCGCGCCTGAAGGCGCTCCTACAGGGTTTGATCGGCGCGTGACAGAATCCGGTCATGGCTTCCACTCCTTCCTTGGATGATGCGACCGGCAGGCTGGTAGAGCGCGCGCTTGCGCGGCTTGAAGAGCGGGCGCCGGCCGAGTCGCTGGCGGCCCGGCGCGAGGCGCTGGCGAAGCTGGCGGTGGCCAGCGACTTCGCGATCGACACGCTGGTGCGCCAGCCGGCGTTGCTGGAAACCCTGGACGAGCCGCTGGTCACCGTGCCCGACCTGGGCGCCGACGCGGCGGCCGACTGGCCGTCGCTGCTGCGGCGCTGGCGGGCCCGGCAGTCCACGCGGCTGGTGTGGCGCGACGTCATGGGTATCGACGACGTCGATGCCACGCTGGCCGGCGCCAGCCGCATCGCCGACCAGGCATTGCAGGCCGGCGTCCAGGCGCTCATCGGCCCCTTGGAACAGGCGCACGGGCTTGTGCGCAACGATGCCGGGCTAGTGCAGTCGATGGTGGTGTTCGGCCTGGGCAAGCTGGGCGGGCATGAGCTGAACTTCAGCTCCGACGTCGACCTGGTCTTCGCCTTCCCCGAGCACGGCGTCTCCGACGGCCCGCGGCCGCTGGAGGCCGAGGCCTGGTTCACCCGGCTGGGCCAGCGCCTGGCCCAGCTGCTGGGCGACGTCACCGCCGACGGCTTCTGCCACCGCGTCGACCTGCGCCTGCGTCCCTTCGGCGCCAGTGGCCGGCTGGTCCTGAGCTTCGGCGCGATGGAGCAGTACTACCAGCGCGAAGGACGCGACTGGGAGCGCTACGCCTGGATCAAGGCGCGCCCGGTGGCCGGCGACCTGGCCGCCGGCCAGCGTTTGCTCGATACGCTGCGGCCCTTCGTTTACCGGCGATACCTGGACTACAGCGCGCTCGACGGGCTGCGCGAAATGAAGGCGCTGATCAGCGCCGAGGTGCAGCGGCGCGAACTGGCCGAGGACCTCAAGCTCGGTCCGGGCGGCATCCGCGAAGTCGAGTTCCTGGTGCAGGCGCTGCAGCTGATCCGCGCAGGCCGCGAGCCGGAGCTGCGGGGGCGTTCGCTGCTGCCGGTGCTGGCCGCGCTGGCCGACGCGGGACACGTCAAACCGGCCACCGCCGAACGCCTGGCCATCGCCTACCGCTACCTGCGCCGCCTCGAGAACCGCGTGCAGATGCTGGCCGACCAGCAGGTGCACGCATTGCCCGAAGACCCGCTCGCGCGCCACCGCATCGCCCGCGGCCTGGGCCATGCCGGCGAGGGCGAACTGCTGGCCGAGCTCGACGGCCACCGGTCGGTGGTGGCCGAAGAATTCTCGGGCCTGCTCGAGGCCCGCCGTCGCCGCAAGGCGCCGGTCAGTTCGCTGGTGCAGTACTGGCGCGCGCTGCCCGATGGCGGCGACCTGGCCGTGCTGGCCGACGCCGGCTTCGAGAACGCCGAAGTGCAGGACGCCCACCTGCGCGACTTCGCCCGCACGCCGGCCGTCCGTTCGCTGTCCACCCGCGGCCGTCAGCGGCTGGACAACGTGCTGCCGGAACTGCTGGCCGCCGCCGCGCGTTCGCAGGCACCCGATGCCGCCCTGCCGCGTGGCCTGGCCCTGCTGCAGGCGATCACCCGGCGCACCAGCTACCTGGCGCTGCTGGACGAACAGCCGGCCGCGCTGGCGCGCCTGGTGGACGTGACCGCACGCAGCGCACTTCTTTCCGAGCGTTTGGCTGCGCACCCGCTGCTGCTCGACGAACTGCTCGACACCCGCGCCGCCGGCCCGGTGCCCGACGACGCCGAGATCGCCGAGGTCGTGGCCGATGCCGCCTCGCGCCTGCCGCCCGGCGACATCGAGGCGGGGCTCAACGCGCTCAATGAAATGCGCCAGGCCATCAGCTTCCGGCTGGCGCTGGCGACGATGGGCCTGCGCCTGCCGCCGGTGCAGTCGGCCTCACGGCTGGCGACGCTGGCCGAGTCGCTGCTGGCGGTGCTGCTGCGCCTGGCCGAAGACGACCTGGCCCGCCAGCACGGCCGCATTCCCGGTGCGGGCCTGGCGGTGCTGGGCTACGGCAGCCTGGGCGGCCGCGAACTCGGTTTTGGTTCCGACCTGGACCTGGTGTTCCTGCACGACGCGCCGCCGGACGCGAGTTCCGACGGACTGCGCCCGCTCGATGCCAACCGCTATTTCGGCCGTCTCGCCCAGCGCCTGGTCAGCCTGCTGGGCACGGTCACCGCGGCCGGCAAGCTCTATGAAGTGGACGTGCGCCTGCGGCCCGATGGTGCCCAGGGCATGCTGGTTTCCAGCCTGGAGAGTTTTGCCGACTACCAGCGCCAGCGCGCCTGGACCTGGGAACGCCAGGCCCTGGTGCGTGCGCGGCCGATCGCGGGCTCGCCGGCGGTGCTGGCGGCCTTCAACCGCATCCGTCGCGACACCCTTCAGGCCGCGCGGGACCCCGATGCGCTTCGCGAGGACGTGCTGAAGATGCGCCGGCGCATGCGCACCGAACTCGACCGCAGCAGCGCCGCGCGCTTCGACCTCAAGCAGGGCGAGGGCGGCCTGGTCGACCTGGAGTTCCTGCTGCAGGCGCTGGTGCTTCTGCACGCCGGCGAGCATCCGGCGCTGTGCGAGCCGCGCGACACCCCGGGGCTGCTCCGCGCCGTCGACGCCGCCGGCCTGCTGCCCCCGGACAGCCTGCAGCCGCTGCTGGATGCGCACGCGCTGATGCTGGACATGGGCCTGGACTGCACGCTCGACCAGCGCCCCCGCCTTGTCCCACCGGACGAGGCCCTCGACACCGCCCGGCACAGCGTCCGCCAGGCCTGCCGCGCCAGCGACCTCTCCTTCCCTTAAATGGGGCCGCGGTAGGTGGACCAGGTCGGGAGGCGGTGTTTCTTGGCGTGGTGGCGGTAGTAGCCGGCCATGACCACGCCGAAGACCACGCCGGCCAGCAAGGCGACGGCCACCGTGGCGGCGATCGTCATGCCCTCGCGCCACCACATCAGGACCCACATCATCAGGCCCCAGCCGATCGCGAAGAACAGGCCCATCCCCAGCGCCAGCGGCAGGAAACCGAGGAAAAGCGGCGGCGGCGTCTGCAGCCCGGCCTTCCACATCAGGCGCCAGGCCGGCGGCGCCAGCGTGTAGGGGGAAAGACCCAGCGGCACCAGGTGGCGCTGCATCGCGTCGACTTTTTCGTAATGGTCCAAGAAAGGGGCTCCGGCGAAAGCCCGTTTTCTACAGCGAAAGCCTGTCCCGCACCAGCGCCGCGATGCGCGGCGTTTCGCGCAGCGGTTCCGCGGCGCGGTCTTCGGGCAACTTGCCCAGGACCTGGATGCGGCCGCGCGCCAGCATCGTGTCCAGGTAGCGGCGGACGCGGCCACTGGCGCGCCCTGGTTCGGGCACGTACACCGGGCAGGCCGTCGCGCAGGCTTCGGACACCATGTTCACCGAGTCGGGCGTGACCACGATGCGGTCGGCCCAGGCCAGGGCGCCGGCGTAGGGGTTTTCGCCGTCGGTGGCATCGAACCAGCGGATCCCAGGTACGTCGGCCCAATACGTGCGCGCCAGCGTCGCCAGCCCGGCCGGCGTGCGGCGCGAACCGATCACCACCAGGCTGCCGCCGTCCATGGCCAGCCAGTGTTCCAGCTTCGCCGCCATCACCTCGAACGCGCCGCGGTCGAAGCGAACGGCCGCCGTCGGGCCGCCCATCAGCAGCACCGTGCGCGGGCCCGGCAGGTCGCCCGGCGTCGGGAAATCGCGACGGCCCCGGGCCAGCCAGTCATCGTCCACGGGATTGAGGCTGCCGCAGAGGGTGATGACATTGGCGCCGGTGCGGCCGTCGTGTTCCGGGGCGACCACCAGGTCCCAGTGCGCGGTCGTCATCCGGGGATGCAGCACCTGCACGACGCGCACGCCGCGCTCGCGCAGCAGCCGGGTGGCCAGCGCCGCGCGCCGGCCGGCGCCGATGGCCAGCGTGGGCGGTGTGTCCAGGGCCGCAAGGAATCCAGCGCCGAATGCCTTCTCCGCCCCGGGCAGGCGCCGGGGCGCCAGCCAGCTCCAGGGCATCGCGGCATGAAGCCCGAATTCGCGCGCGTCCGGCGCCAGCGCCTGCGCGAGGGCAAGCGCCTGCCGCCGGTGCCCGGCGGCTCCGTCGTGCAGGACCCAGCAGGAGAGGGCAGGCGCGGCCATCGGCCAAGCCTAGCCGGAACGGTGCCGGCGCCGCGAGGGCGCCGGCATTGCCGTCGGCCGATCAGTCGCCGGTGAGCCGGGTTCCGATGCGCAGGTAGGCCATGTCCGCGAATCGTGCCTGGCCGCGAATTCCCATCCGCACCTGGATCGGCTCGCGGAAGAACTGCGTGGCCTCGCGCTCGCTCAGGCCGAAGTTGCTCATCAGGACCTGACGGCTGACCAGTCCGCCGATGCAGGCGCGCGTGCCGCCGAAGGATTGGGTGAGGTAGTCGCCGGGCTCGGCGTAACCCTCGGCCAGGGCCGCGGCGATCGGAATTTCGATGACGCCGTTGTAGGGCTGTCCGGTGCCGGGGTGGCTTAGTCCGCGCAGGACGCGGCTTTCGATCCGATACACCGCGAAGGCTTCGAATTCGTAGCGAACCCGGGCCGTCGTCGGGTTGGCGAAATTGACGCCGCCCGCCGGCGTCTGCAGGTGGCACACCAGGGAATGGCTGCTGCCCGCCGGCAGGGTAAGCACGGCCAGGTCGGGCAGGTCGAACTGGGTGAGGTTCGGCGACGGGGCAAGCGGGACGCAGCCGGGCGCGGACGGTGAACAGTTCGGCTGCAGGTCCAGCGCCGCCGAAAGCAGGCCCAGCCACTGGACTTCGCGACCGAAACTGTCGGCATCTCCGACCAGGGCATTGGTGACCTTGCCCTTCTTTGCGGTGGAGCCCGCTGCGGCGTTCAGGTCGGCATCAAAGGCCGCCCGCAGGGCCGATTCAGCCGGGGGGGACGGGAGAAGATCGTCGGCGTGGGCCGCCGGCACGGCCAGGGCGGCCGCGAGGGCCAGGCCAAGGGGGATGTGTTTCATGCCATTGCTCCGTGTTGGTTACCTTCGTCCCCGAGGGAGGACGAGGGAGCGGCGCCACGGGCGCGGGTGCTCAGGCCTTCCACGCAGAAAGGGAGCAGGGCACGCCAGGCGCCCGGGACCGCAATGGCTGAAACGATACGTTCACAGGGCGAGGATGCGTTGCAGCCGCAAGCGCAATACGCTGTGCCTCCACCAGCCCCACCCCGGAGAAACGGAATGAAGCTCAAGCAATTCGCCCTGGCCGGGCTGTTCGCCCTGGCCACCCTGCCGGCCCTGGCCGCCGACACCTACGCTATCGACCCGACCCACACCCAGGTCGAGTTCACCTACAGCCACTTCGGCTTCTCGAACATCACCGGCCGCTTCGACAAGGTCGAGTCCGAGTTCGCCTTCGATGCCGCCGACCCGACGCAATCCAGCGTCAAGGTCACGATTCCGGTGGACAGCATCAGCACCGGCGTGGAGAAGCTCGACCAGCATCTGTTGGGCGCCGACTTCTTCGACGCGGAGAAATACCCGACCGCCACCTTCACCAGCACCGGCGTCACCGCCGCCGGCGAGGGCAAGCTGGCCGTGGCCGGCGACCTTACGATCCACGGCGTCACCAAGCCGGTGGTGATGGACGTCACCATCAACAAGGTCGGCGACCACCCGATGTCCAAGAAGCCCGCGGCCGGCTTCGACGCCAGCTTCGACATCAAGCGCAGCGAGTTCGGCGTCGGCGGCTATGCCCCGGCCGTCAGCGACGAAGTGCGCATCGAGATCACCGTCGAAGCGCAGAAGGCCGAATAGTCGTAAACCGGGGTCAGGTGCAATTTCCTTAGGAAATTGCTCCTGACCCCATTTCGGGCCCCTTTACGGGCACGGCTGGCCGTCCCCAGGCCCGAAGCGATGTAAAATGCCGCCCGGACCCCGAAGGACCTTCCCCATGTCGCGTACCGACACCGCCACCGCCCGCGCGCCGGCCAACGCCGAGCGCCGCTACGAGGTGCAGCGCTCCGAGCTGCCGCTGTCCTGCCCGACGCCGGCCATGGCGCTGTGGAACTCGCATCCGCGGGTCTACCTGCCGGTCGAGGCCACCGGCGAGGCCACCTGCCCGTACTGCGGCGCCCACTTCGTCCTCAAGGGCTGAGCCCGGGTCGGGCTTCCCGGCCGTGCGCCGACTGACCGTCGTCCAGCTGCTGCCGGCCCTGCACAGCGGCGGCGTCGAACGTTCCACCCTCGAGATCGCCGGCGCCCTGGTCGCGGCCGGTCATCGCTCGATCGTGATTTCCGCGGGCGGGCGTCTGCTCGGGCGGCTTCTTGCGACGGGCAGCGAACATATCGAACTGCCGGTGGGCAGCAAGTCGCTGCTGGCGGCCCCGGGCACGATGCGCCGCCTGCGCGCCGAACTGGCCCGGATCCGGCCCGACATCGTGCACGCGCGCTCGCGCCTGCCGGCCTGGCTGGCCTGGTTCGCGCTGCGCGGCCTGCCGGCGCCACGCCCGCACTTCGTGACCACCGTGCACGGGCTGAATTCGCCGGGTCGCTACAGCGGCATCATGCGCCGCGGCGAGTGCGTGATCTGCGTGTCCGACACCGTGCGCGAGCACGTGCTCCGGCATTGGCCCGATACCGACCCGGCCGCGCTGCGGGTCATCCCGCGCGGCATCGATCCAGACCAGTTCCCGCGCGGCCACCAGGCCCCGGAAAGCTGGCGCATCGCTTTCGCCAGGGAATTCCCGGCGCTGCAGGGCGGCCGCCTGCTGCTGATGCCCGGCCGCGGCACCCGACTGAAAGGCCACGCCGATGCCATCGCGCTGCTGGCCAGCCTGCGCGAAGCTGGCGAGGACGCCCGCCTGTGGTTGCCCGGCACGCGCGAACCCGGCCGCGAAGCCTACGTCGCCGAACTCGAAGCCCTGGCCCGCGAACGCGCCGTGCTCGACCACCTGGTGATCAGCCCGCCGCGCCACGACATCGTCGAGGCCTACGCCGTCGCCGACCTGGTGCTGCAGCTGTCGAAGAAACCCGAAGCCTTCGGCCGCACGGTCATCGAGGCCCTGTCGGTCGGTCGCCCGGTGCTGGGCTGGGACCATGGCGGCGTCGGCGAACTGCTGCGTGCGCTGTACCCGCGCGGCGCCGTTCGTCCCGGTGATCCGGCCGCGCTGCTGGAAACGGCACGCGCGATGCTGTCCGGGCCGCCGCCGATGCCGGTTACCATCCCCCACACCCTGGCCGCGATGCAGTCGGCCACGCTGGAGACGTATGCAGGGCTCGTCCACCGCTGAAAACCGGCTGCGCTGGGCCCCGTGGTGGGTATTGGCTTCGGTGGCGCTGTGGCCGCTGCCGGGCCCCGCCGAGGCCGTGCTGTCGCTGGGCGCGCTGGTCGCGCTGGCGGTGCTGGCCATCCAGCGCTTCCGCGGCGGCATGGCCCTGCTCAGCCACGAGGCCTGGGCGCTGACGACGGTGCTGTTCCTGAGCTACTGGCTGCCCGAGCTGCTGTCCTCGCCCGATGCGATCAACGCCCGCCGCGCCGTGCGCGAGTCGCTGCTGGACCTGCGCTACCTGCCCTTCCTGTGGCTGGTGGCGATCGCCGTGGCCAATGACCGCGGGCGCCGGCTGACCTTCGCCGGCATCGCGGTGATCTGCGGCTTGTGGCTGCTCGACGCGCTGGTGCAGGCCGCGACCGGCTGGAGCCTGGGCGGGGCGGCCACGGCCGACCGGCTCAGCGGCGTGTTCGGCGCCGGTAACCTCAAGCTCGGCCTGGTGCTGGCCAGCCTGGCGCCGTTCCCGCTGGTGGCTGCCCACGATCGCTTCGGGCTGCCGGGCTGGTTGCTGGTGGCGCTGGCGCTGGTCGTCGTCGTGCTGCTGGCCGGTGCGCGCGCCGCCTGGCTGACCCTGGCGCTGGTGCTGTTCGCCAGCGCCTGGGTGCAGTTCCGCAACCGCCGGCTGCTGCTTGGCCTGGCGGGCGGCGCGGCGCTGGTGCTGGTGCTGGCGACTGCGTTTTCCGACAAGCTGCTCGAACGCGTCGAGCGCACCGGCGCCCTGCTCGACGGAAGTTCCGAAGGCGTCGACCACGCCCTGTCCGGTCGCCTGCCGATCTGGAAGACGGCGCTGACGATGGCGCTGGCGCATCCGGTCAACGGCGTCGGCGTGCGTGGCTTCCGCGACGCCTACCCGGACTACGCCGACGCCACCGACCCCTGGCTGGAGGACGCCGACCACGGTGCCGGCTACCACGCGCACCAGATCGTGCTCGAGGTGCTGAGCGAAACCGGCCTGGTGGGTGCGTTCTTCTGGCTGGGCGGGGCCGCCCTGGCCTGGCGGGCCTGGCGCTTCGCGGGGCCCGGCGCGCGCCGGCGGGCGAGGGCGCCGGCGATGGCGCTGGCGGTGACCGTCTTTCCGCTCAATACCCACCTGGCTTTCTATTCGACCTTCTGGGGGGGCCTGACCCTGCTGATGGCCGCGCTGTACGCCGGCAGCCTGCTGGCGGACCGGCCGGGCGGCCACGCCGCCGACGGGGCCTGAGCCCGGTGCGCTGTTTTTTCCTGCCGCTGCTGCAGGGCGTGGCGTGGCTGGCGGGGCGGTTGCCGCAGCGATTCGTGTCGGGGCTGGGCAAGGCCCTGGCCTGGCTGCTGTGGCCGGCGCTGGTTTCGCGCCGACGCATCGCGCGCATCAACGTCGAGCTGTGTTTCCCGTCGCTCGACGCGTCGGCGCGACGCCGGCTCGCCGATGCCAGCGTCGTCAACACCGTGACCGGCGCGCTGGAGCTGCTGCGCGCCTGGCACGCGCCGCCGTCCGCACTGGCCGGGCTTGCCGACATCGAGGGTCTGCACCATCTGCGCTCGGCGCTCGACCGCGGCCAGGGCGTGCTGCTGATGTGCGGCCACTTCACCCACACCGAACTCGCCGTGCGCCTGCTGGGCGAGGCCCTGGGCCGGCCGGTGCGGGTGGTGGTGAGGCGGCACAACAATGCCTGCCTGGAGCGCTGGTTCGAGCGCTCGCGCGCCGCGGTCTACGGTCCCAGCATCGGCAAGAAGGACGTGCGCGGCCTGATCCGTGCGCTGCAGGCGGGCGAGCCGGTGGTGTATTCGGCAGACCAGAACTTCACCTACCAGAACGCCTTCGTGCCGTTCTTCGGCGTGCCCGCCGCGACGCTGACGGCGACACCGGAGCTGGTGCGCCGCGGCCGCGCCGTGCTGCTGCCGTTCTGGTACCGGCGCTGTGACGACGGGCGCTACCGCATCCGCATCGAAGCCGGCTGGCCGGGCTGGCCCTCGGACGATCCGGTGGAAGACGCCGCGCGTTACATGCGCGAACTCGAAACCGTCGTACGCGAGTGTCCGGAGCAATACCTCTGGGCGCACCGCCGCTTCAAGACCCGGCCACCGGGCGAACCACCCGTCTACCCGTAGCAGCGCCTTCAGGCGCGAATCTTTTGACTTTGCCTTTGGCAAAGAAAGGATTCGCGCCTGAAGGCGCTCCTACGGCGGGAGGGTCAATATTTCCGGCGACTGCCGTCGGGCTGGCGCTTGAATCGCTGGTGCAGCCACAGGTACTGCGCGGGCTGCCGGCGGATCAGGCCTTCGAGCGTGGCCATGATGCGGGCGGTGTCGGCGGTGGCGTCGCGGGTCGGGAAATCCTGCAGCGCCGGCAGGATCTCGATGCGGTAGCGGCCGTCGTCCAGGCGCTCGTGGAACAGCGGCAGCACCGCGGCGCCGCCAAGCCGCGCCAGCTGGTGGGTGGACGTGAGGCTCCAGGCCGGCATGCCGAAAAAGGGCACGAACACGCTGTCGCCGCGCCGCGTTTCCTGGTCGGGCGCGAACCACAGCACGCCGCCCTGTTTCAGGTGCCGGATCGCCGGCCGCAGCTCGTCGCGCGCGAACATCGCCTTGGCATGGCGCAGGCGTCCGCGCTTGACCGCCCATTCCATCGCCGCCTGTTCGTGCGGGCGGTACATCGCGCCCAGTTCCACCTGCTGGCACAGCAGGCGCAGGCAGACTTCCAGCGTGGTGAAGTGCGCCGACACCAGGATCACGCCGCGGCCGCCGGCCTGGGCGGCGCGCAGGTGTTCGAGCCCGGTCAGTTCATAACCGCGGTCCACCGGCGCCAGCCGGCCCCACCAGGCGCGCAGGAATTCGAACACGCCCAGGCCCAGCGAGGCGAAGTTCTCCCGCAGCAGGCGCTCGCGGCTCGCCGCGTCCATCTCCGGGAAACACAGCGCCAGGTTGGTTGCCGCCACGCGCCGCCGCGACGGCAGCAGTTGCAGCATCAGCCGCCCCAGCAGGGGCCCGGCACGCCGCTGCAGCCACCAGGGCCAGCGCGCGAGCGTCCAGCCCAGTGCCACGCCCAGCCAGGTGGGCCAGGTGCGGGGCGAAAGCGGCGGTGGCGGGAAGTCGGAAGGACCCATGCGTCGGACATTCTAGCCGGGGTATCCTGCGCGCCATGCACCCCACCTTCGGACAGCGCGTCCTGCTGGGCCTGTACGCGCTGGTCCTGCATCTTGCGTTCCCCATCACGCTCTACCACCTGGTCTGGCGCGGCATGCGCCAGCGCGACTACCTGCGCCGGTGGACCGAGCGCTACGGCTGGCTCGAGGGCAAGCTCGACCTGCACGACGCAATCTGGGTGCACGCGGTGTCGGTCGGCGAAGTGATCGCGGCGCGGCCGCTGGTCGACGGCTTGCTCGCGCGCCATCCGGAGCGCCCGCTGCTGGTCACCACGATCACGCCCACCGGTTCCGAACGCGTGCGCGCGCTCTGGGGCGACCGCGTCCACCACGTCTACCTGCCCTACGACCTGCGCGCGATGGTGCAGCGTTTCCTCGACCGCGCGCGGCCGGCGCTGGCGGTGATCGTGGAAACCGAAATCTGGCTCAACCTCTACGTCGAGTGCGAACGCCGGGGCATCCCGCTGATGATGGTCAACGCGCGCCTGTCGGAGCGTTCGCTGCGCGGTTACCTGCCGGTGCGTTCGCTGGCGCGGCTGGCGATGCAGTCGGTGGACCTGGTTGCGGCGCAGTCGCGCGCCGATGCCGGCCGCCTGGCGCAGATCGGTGCGCACGGCGACCGCATCGTCGTCACCGGTAACCTCAAGTACGACCTCGCCCTGCCCGAGGGCGTGCAGGAACAGGGCCTGCTCTGGCGCCGCGGCTGGGGCGAGGAGCGTCCGGTCTGGATGGCGGCCAGCACCCACGGCCCCGAAGAGGCCGACGTGCTCGCCGCGCACCAATCCGTGCTGGAGCAGCACCCCGATGCGCTGCTGCTGTGGGCGCCGCGCCATCCCGAACGCTTCGGGCCGGCGACGGCGCTGGCCCAGGAGGCCGGGCTGTCTGTGCGCACGCGCCGCGGCCAGCGCCTGCCGGTGGCGGACACCCAGGTGTTCATCGTCGACACGATCGGCGAACTGCTGTGGTTCTTCGCCGCGGCCGACCTGGCCTTCGTCGGCGGCAGCCTGTGCCCGGTGGGCGGCCACAACGTGCTTGAACCCGCGGCGCTGGGCGTGCCCAGCGTCGTGGGCCCGCACACCTTCAATTTCGCCGATGTCACCCGCCGCCTTGAGCAGGCCGGGGGGCTGATGCAGGTGGACGGCGCCGCCGCGATGGCCCGCGCCGTGCTCACGCTGCTCGGCGATCCGGCGCGCTGCCGGGACATGGGCGCCAAGGCGCGTGCGGAAGTGCACGCGCTGGGCGGGGCGGTGGGACGGACGCTGGACCTGGCCGACCAGGTCCTGGCGGGCCGGCGCAGCTTCGGCGCCGGTCCCGCGCGGGACTGAAAAGCCCGCTTACTGGCCGGCGTCGGCCTCGGCGTCGGACTGGACCAGCGGCGCTTCGGCGTCGGCGGTCAGCACGCTGTTCACCGCCTGCAGGTCTTCGACGGTGATGGTGCCGGCGGCCTGGCGCAGGCGCAGGGTGTTGACCAGGAAGGCGTGGCGGGCGCGCGCGTATTCACGCTGGGCCTGGAACAGCGCCTGCTGCCCGATCAGCACGTCGACGATGGTGCGGGTGCCGACTTCCAGGCCGGCTTCGCTGGCCTCGTAGGCGGCCTGGGCCGATACCACCGACAGGCGGCGGGCCTCGACCTCGGCTTCGCCGGCCACCAGCGAACGCTGGGCGTTGCGGGTGTAGCGCACGACCGCGCGGCGTTCCTGTTCCAGCAGCTCGGCGGCGATGTCGCGGCCGTGCACGGCCTGGCGCACGCCGGACTGGATGGCGCCGCCGGCGTACAGCGGCACGCTGAGCGAGATGCCGACGGTGCTGCCGCCGCCGGAGGTGTTCGGGCCACCGGGGTAGGTGTTCTGCCAGCCGGCGTTGTCACCGATGGACGCGCTGGCCGCCAGGGTCGGCAGGTGGCCGGAACGGGCGGTGGCGATGTCGCGCTCGGCCGCGGCCAGGGCCAGTTCGGCGGCGAGCAGGTTCGGGTTGGACTCGGTGGCGATGGAGACCCATTCCGCGGCGTCGCCCTCGATGTTGTTCTTGGGCACGAAGCCCGGCTCCAGGCCCTGCAGGTTGTCCAGGCGCACGCCGGTGATCTCGGCCAGGGCCTCGTGGGCGTCCTCGAGCGCGGTGGCGGCGGCGATGGCGTTGGCGCGGGCGCTGTCGTAGCGGGCGCGGGCCTCGTGCACGTCGGTGATCGGGGCCAGGCCCACTTCCAGGCGCTTGTCGGCCTGGTCGAGCTGGCGCTTCACCGAACGCTCCTCGGCGCGCGAGGACACCAGGGTCTCGATCGCGGTGAGCACGTTGAAGTAGGCATCGGCGACGCGGACGATCAGGTTGTCGGCCTGGGCGCGCAGCTGGAACGCGGCCTGCTCGTCGCGCAGCTTGGTCGCGCTGAGCGAGGTGTAGTTGCCGTGGTCGTAGATCGACTGGCTGAGGCTGGCGCCGTAGCTGCGGCTGCGGCCGTACTCGTCCTGGCCGCGGGTGCGGGTGTCGGTGAGGCTGGCGCTGGCGCTGATCTGCGGCAGCAGGCGGGCGCGGCTCTGCACCACGTTCTCGCCGGTGGCCAGGCGCTGGGCCTCGGCGGCCGCGAGCACCGGGTCGGATTCACGGGCCATCTGGAAGGCATCCATGAGGTCCGCGGCCGAGACGCTGCCGGCGGCGCCGGCAAGCACGATGGCGGAAACGAGGGGGCGAAGGCTCAGGCGCATGGGGAGGGTCCTGGTATCAAAGGGTGAACTGCGGGGCCGGTTCGGCGCCGTGCAGGTAGGGCACGTCGGTTTCGAACAGGCTCTCGCGGTGGAAGCTGTCGCCATGGCGGGTCACCAGCAGGGCTTCCTGCACCGGCGACTGGCCGTGGATCACGAACAGGCGGCCACCGGGCTTGAGCCAGGCGCCGAAGCGGTCGGGATCGCTGGAAACGGCGCCGGTGATGCAGATGGCATCGAACTGGCGGCCGGGGGTCCAGGCGAAAACATCCGCCGCTTCTACACGCACGTTGGTGATGCTTTCGGCAACGAGGCGGGCGCGGGTGCGTTCGACGAAGTCGGCATGCAGGTCGATGCTGGTGACATCGCGCGCCAGCGCGGCCAGGCAGGCGGTGATGAAGCCCGAACCGGTGCCGACTTCCAGCACCTCGTCGCCCGGGCTGATGGCCATGGCCTGGAGCATGCGGCCCTCGACCACCGGCTTCATCATCACCTCGCCGTGCTCGAGCGGCAGCGGCAGGTCGGCGAAGGCCAGCTTGCGGTGGCGCGGCGGCACGAAGTCCTCGCGGCGCACGCTCATCAGGGTCTCGAGCACGCGCGGGTCGAGCACCTCCCAGGGCCGAACCTGCTGTTCGACCATGGCGAATCGGGCCTGCTGGAAGTCAATCGTCATTGCGGCTAAATCCTTGAATCACAAGGGTGCTTATTCTACGCCGCGGCCCGGGGCCACGGAAGCGGGAAAGGGGGTTGGCGAGGCTCGCGACAAGCATGCTGGCGAGCCCGCGACCCCCTGTAGTGCCATTGGTCACCGGGACTTCACGCGGGCAGGGGCGCCGTTCATGCTTCACCGGCGACCGGGGCCGTAGGCGCGCAGGAACATGTCCACCGTCGCTTCCAGGTGCGCCTCGAGCTGCGGGCCGGCCAGCGGCGCGGGGCAGCTGCAGACCAGCCGGGCGTGGTGTTCGCCCTTGAGCAGGGCGAAAAACTGCGCCGCGGCCAGCGTGCAGTCGGGCACCGTCAGTTCGCCCGCCTCGACTTCGGCGCGCAGGAATTCGGCGAAGGCGCCCTGGATACGCTCGGGGCCCGCCTCCCAGAACAGGTGCGGCAGCGGCGAGCCCTCGGGAAGCGGCTGCGACATGATCCGGTGCACCGCGATCGCCTCGTCCGAGGTGACCAGGCGGAACAGCGCCCGGGCGATGCGCAGCAGCTGCGCACGCATCGGCCCCTCGAAGCGGGCGACGAACAGGTCGGCCGGCAGCAGGTCCTCGCAGCTGGACTTCACCGCCTCCACGAACAGGCTCTCCTTGTCCTGGAAGTGGCTGTAGACGGTCAGCTTGGACACCCCGGCGCCCTGGGCGACCGCGTCCATGGCCGTGCCCTCGTAACCGCGGGCAAGGAACAGGGCCTTGGCGGCTTCGAGGATGGCGGCGCGCTTCTCCGGGTCCTTGGGGCGGCCGGGGGAGGCGGGACGGGCGGCGAGGGCCATGCGCAGGGGCTTCCGGGGATTATTGAACTGGTGAGTATGGTAAAGCTACTATCCCTGCACTTCAATCAATCCGCTGGCGCTGCCATGACCGCTGTCACCCTGCGACGACCGTTCCCGATCGCTGGCCTGCGCCTCGCCCTGTCGGCCGGCCTGCTGGCGCTGCTGGCCGGCTGCGGCGAGGAAGGCGAACCGGAAGGCGCCGCCCGTCCGGCCTGGGTGGTGCAGGCGACGACCCAGGGTGCCGCGCCCACGGCGTATGCCGGCGAGGTGCGGGCGCGCCACGAGCCGGCGCTGTCGTTCCGCATCGGCGGCAAGATCAGCCGGCGCCTGGTCGACGTCGGCGCGCGCGTGGACAAGGACCAGCCGCTGGCCGAACTCGACGCCTCCGACGTCGCCCTGCAGCGCGACGCCGCGCAGGCGCAGCTGGCCTCGGCCGAAGCCGATCTCGCGCTGGCCACGTCCGAACTCGAACGCTACCGGGACCTGGTCGACCAGCAGCTGGTCAGCCGCTCGCTTTACGACGCCCGCGTGTCGCAGCATGAAGCCGCCCAGGCGCGCGTGCGCCAGGCCCGCGCGCAGGCGACCGTGTCGGTGAACCAGGCGGGTTACGCGGTCCTGCGCGCGCCGGCGAACGGGGTCATCGCGCAGCGCCTGGCCGAGGCGGGGCAGGTGGTGGCGGCCGGGCAGACCGTGTTCGTGCTGGCCGAGGACGGCGAGCGCGAGGTGGCGATCAGCGTGCCCGAGCGCGACGCCCGCGACTTCAGCGTCGGCCGGCCGCTGGCGGTGGAGCTGTGGTCGCGGCCGGGCGAACGCTTCCCCGGTTCGCTGCGCGAAATCTCGCCCTCGGCCGACCCCCAGGCCCGCACCTTCGCCGCGCGCGTGAGCTTCGAGCCGGGCGACACCCCGGTGGACCTGGGCCAGAGCGCGCGCGTCTACGCCAACGGCGGCGACCAGCCGGTGGTGACGGTGCCGCTGTCGGCGGTGCACGAAAAGGACGGCGGCGCGGCGCTGTGGGTGGTCGAGCCCGCCGGTTCCACCGTGCACCTGCGGCCGGTGACGCTGGGCGCCTACGGCGAGGAGCGCGTGCCGGTGCTCAAGGGGCTGGCCTCGGGCGAGTGGGTCGTGGCCGCCGGCGTGCACCTGCTGCTGGAAGGCCAGCGCATCACGCCGATTGACGACCAGAACCGGCCGGTGGAACTCGCGCCGCCGTCGCCCGCCGCCGACCCGCGCTGAGCCCGGGGCATGGACAGCCGCTTCAATCTCTCCGAGTGGGCCCTGAACAACCGGGCCCTGGTGCTGTACGCGATGCTGGTGCTGGCCTTCCTGGGCGTGGCCAGCTACCAGGGCCTGGGCCAGTCCGAGGATCCGCCCTTCACCTTCAAGATCATGGTGGTGCGCACCTTCTGGCCCGGCGCGACCGCCGAGGAGGTGGCGAAGCAGGTCACCGACAAGATTGAAAAAGAGGTGATGGAAACCGGGCGCTACGAATTCGTGCGTTCGTACTCGCGCGCCGGCGAGTCGCTGGTGATGCTGATGTCGAAGGACTCGATGCGCTCGAGCGAGCTGCCGGCGCTGTGGTACGACGTGCGCAAGAAGGTGGGCGACGTTCGCCACACCCTGCCGCAGGGCGTGGTCGGCCCGTATTTCAACGACGAGTTCGGCGACACCTTCGGCAACATCTACGCGCTGTCGGGCGAAGGCTTCGATTACGCCACGATGAAGGACTACGCCGAGCGCATCGAGCTGGTGCTGCACCGCCTGCCCGACGTCGGCAAGATCGAGCTGGTCGGCCTGCAGGACGAGAAGATCTGGATCGAACTGTCGAACACCAAGCTCGCCACGCTCGGCCTGCCGCTGGACCAGGTGCAGCGCGCGATCGACGAACAGAACGCGGTGGCGCCGGCCAGCTTCTTCGAAACCCCGACCGACCGGGTGCAGCTGCGGGTGTCGGGTCGCTTCGACAGCGTGCAGCAGATCCGCGATTTCCCGATCCGCATCGGCGACCGCAGCTTCCGGCTGGCGGACGTGGCCGACGTGCGCCGCGGTTTCGCCGACCCGGCGGCGCCGCGCATGCGCTTCATGGGCGAAAACGCCATCGGCATCGCCGTGTCCATGCGCAGCGGCGGCGACATCCTGAAGCTGGGCGAGGTGCTGGACGCCGAGTTTGCGCGCCTGCAGGAAACCCTGCCCGTGGGCATGACCCTGGCCAAGGTCTCCGACCAGCCGGCGGCGGTGCGCAGCGGCGTTTCCGAGTTCGTGCGGGTGCTCACCGAGGCCGTGGTGATCGTGCTGCTGGTCAGCTTCTTCTCGCTGGGTTTCCGCACCGGCCTGGTGGTGGCACTGTCGATCCCGCTGGTGCTGGCGATGACTTTCGCGGCAATGAACTATTTCGACATCGGCCTGCACAAGATCTCGCTCGGCGCCCTGGTGCTGGCGCTGGGCCTGCTGGTGGACGACGCCATCATCGCGGTCGAGATGATGGCGGTGAAGATGGAGCAGGGCTACAGCCGGGTCAAGGCGGCGGCCTTCATGTGGAAATCCACGGCCTTCCCGATGCTCACCGGCACGCTGGTCACCGCCGCGGGTTTCCTGCCCATCGCCACGGCCGCCTCGAGCACCGGCGAGTACACGCGCTCGATCTTCCAGGTGGTGACGATCGCGCTGCTGCTGTCGTGGATCGCGGCGGTGGTGTTCATTCCCTACCTGGGCGACAAGCTGCTGCCGGCGCCCCGGCAGGCAGCGGAAGGACAGGCCGGCCACGATCCCTATGAGACGCGTTTCTACCGGCGCTTCCGCGGCTGGGTCATCTGGTGCGTGCACCATCGCTGGCTGGTGATCGCGGTGACGGTGGCGGCCTTCGTGGTGTCACTGGCGATGTTCCGTTTCGTGCCACAGCAGTTCTTCCCCGACTCGACGCGGCTGGAGCTGATGGTGGACCTGGAGCTGGCCGAGGGCAGCTCCCTGCGCCACACCGAAGAAGTGGCCCGGCGGCTGGAGAAGGCGCTGGCCAAGCGCGAGGACATTGAAAGCTACGTCGCCTACGTCGGCAGCGGCACGCCGCGTTTCTACCTGCCGCTGGACCAGAAGCTGCCGCAGGCCAACTTCGCCCAGTTCGTGATCCTGTCGCCGGACATCGAGGCACGCGAAGACGTGCGCGCCTGGCTGATCGGCCTGTTCGAACGCGAGTTCAGCGACGTGCAGGCGCGCGTGTCGCGGCTCGAGAACGGGCCGCCGGTGGGCTTCCCGGTCCAGTTCCGGGTCTCGGGTGAACACGTGGACGAGGTGCGACGCCTGGCGCGCGAGGTCGCGACGCAGGTGCGCGAGAATCCGCACGTCACCAACGTCAACCTGGACTGGGACGAGCCGAGCAAGGTCGTGCGCCTGGTCATCGACCAGGAGCGCGCGCGCGTGCTGGGCGTCAGTTCGGCGCAGGTGGCGGCCTTCCTGCGCGGCTCGCTGTCGGGCACCACGGTCAGCACCTATCGCGAAGGCAACGAGCAGATCGAGATCCTGCTGCGCGGCCCGGCCGAAGAGCGCGAGCGCCTGTCGCTGCTGGGCAGCCTGTCGGTGCCGTCGCCCACGGGCCAGCCGGTGGCGCTGTCGCAGATCGCCACGCTCGAGCACGGCTTCGAGGACGGCATCATCTGGCACCGCAACCGGCTGCCGACCGTCACCGTTCGCGCCGACGTCTATGGCGAGGTGACGCCGCCGTCGGTCACCGCGGAGATCCTGCCGCGGCTCGAAGGCATCCGCGCCTCGCTGCCGCCGGGTTACCTGCTGGAAACCGGCGGCACCGTCGAGGATTCCGGCCGCGGCTCGCGCTCGGTCGCCGCGGGCGTGCCGCTGTTCGTCGGCGTGGTGCTGACCCTGCTGATGATCCAGCTGCGCAGCTTCCCGCGCACGCTGATGGTGCTGCTGACGGCGCCGCTGGGGCTGATCGGCGTGGTGCTGTTCCTGCTGGTGTTCCGCGTGCCGTTCGGCTTCGTGGCGATGCTGGGCACGATCGCGCTCAGCGGCATGATCATGCGCAACTCGATCATCCTGGTGGACCAGATCGACCAGGACATCGCCGCCGGCCATCCGCCGGCACGCGCCGTTGTGGATGCCACCGTGCGCCGTTTCCGCCCGATCGTGCTGACGGCCCTGGCGGCGGTACTGGCAATGATCCCGCTCTCGCGCAGCGTCTTCTTCGGGCCAATGGCCGTGGCGATCATGGGTGGCCTGATCGTCGCCACGGCGCTGACACTGCTGTTCCTGCCGGCGCTGTACGCGGCGTGGTTCCGGGTGCCGAACCCCGCCCGGGTGTAGGGACGTTTCTGACCACGGATGGAAACGGATAAGAGCCGATAGACACGGATAAGGCTTTTCAGGGCTGGCCGTTCAGTCCAGGCCTGCCTTCCTTGCGGCTGCGACCAGTTCTTCGCGGCGCCCTTCCTCCGGCCAGCCGCTCACTTTGGCGACCAGTTCGCCGCCGGCGAAGAAGTAGAACGTCGGGGTCGCCCAGTGATCGATCTGCGGCCACTCGTCCCGGCGCCAGGCGAGGGAGAACTGCGTCAGCGGATGAGCCGCGTTCCAGGTGCGCAGGACGTCGAGTTGGAGGCGCCTGTCCGCCGGGGCAACCCAATGGGCATTGCCGCGGAAAATCCGCATCAGTCCGGCATCCGCTTCGATGGCGGCCATGGCGCGCTGGGAGGGCCGGCACAGGGGATGCGAGACGGCAACGATGTAGGCGTCGGTGGTGGGTGCGAACGGAAGCCGGGCGACCCCGTCTTCGCTGGCCATCGGCTTGAGCAGGGACGCACCGGCGAAGCCGGCAGGCAACTGGCTGACGACCTCCGGTACCGGTTCGGGCGCCTGCAGTTTGTGGGTCGTCGCGAGCCGGCCAGCCTCGTCGAAGGCGCGCACCGCCATGTACGCGCCGAACATGTCCTGAAGGTCTTCGGGGCTCGCCTGCTTGCGCCTGGCCAGTTCCGCCAGGGCGGCTTCCATGGCCTCGAGGTCTTGATCCCGATGCGCATGGAACTGCGCGAGATTGGCGGCGCGGTAGTAGGCCTGCAGTTCCGGCAGTTCGAGATCGGCAAGGTCGGATTCGCGCAGGTCGCCGAAGTCCCGGTCAAACCCGGCGGCCATCTTCGCGGCACGCTCCGTCGACGAGAGCCGGCCGAAAGTCGCCTCTTCGAGCTCCATGAACCTGTCGAGGCGCTGTTGCAGCGAATCAGCGCCGAAGGCGGGCCCCGACCACACCGGCAAACACAAGCCCAGCATCATGAACAGGCAGGCGGTGAATCTGGTCGTTCCCATGGAAAAACTCCGCGCGGTTGCGATGGGAAGCTGGCCGGTTTCGCGCCGAAGTTCAAGCCGGAACGGCGCGTGGCAGCCAGCAAATGGGGTCAGAGAACATTAGCGATTGAAGCGTTCGCTTGAATCGTTAATGTTCTCTGACCCCATTTTTGGTGGTTCAATGGCGGCCGGAAGCGGGGGTGCCCGGCGGGATGCGGGCTGAGACATACCCTTCGAACCTGATCCGGTTAAGACCGGCGTAGGGAAGCTTCGTGGTGCCGGCCCCGTGCCTGCGCCCGGCGCCGCCGCTTCGTTCCCGCCCCGACCGGGGCATTGAAGGACGAACGCATGAATGCCCTGCCCACCGAACTGCTGCGCCAGGCCCAGCAGCTTTCCGAAGAAGTGACCCGGCCGATCCCCGGCTCGCGCAAGATCCACGTCGAAGGCTCGCGGCCCGACCTGCAGGTGCCGATGCGCGAGATCGCGCTGTCGCCGACGCCGCGCATGTACGGCATCCAGGAGCCGAACGCGCCGTTCTGCACCTACGACACCTCCGGCCCCTACACCGACCCGGACGCGAACATCGACCTTGCTGCGGGCCTGAAAGCCCTGCGCGCGCAGTGGATCGCCGACCGCGGCGACTGCGCGCCGCTGGACGGCCTGAGCAGCGAGTTCGGCCGCTCCCGCGCCGACGACGCCAGGCTCGACGCCGTGCGTTTCCCGGCCCTGCGCCCGCCGCGCCGCGCCCTGGCCGGCCGCAACGTCAGCCAGATGCACTACGCGCGCCGCGGCATCGTGACGCCGGAAATGGAATACATCGCCATCCGCGAGAACCAGCGCATCGAGGCCATCACCGAAGCCCACCTGCTGCAGCGCCACCCGGGCGAATCCTTCGGCGCCAGCCTGCCGGGCCTGATCACGCCCGAATTCGTGCGCGACGAAGTGGCCCGCGGCCGCGCCATCATCCCCGCCAACATCAACCACCCGGAAATCGAGCCGATGATCATCGGCCGCAATTTCCTCACCAAGGTCAACGCCAACATCGGCAACTCCGCGGTGTCCTCGGGCATCGCCGAGGAAGTGGAGAAGCTGGTCTACGCCATCCGCTGGGGCGCCGACACGGTGATGGACCTGTCCACCGGCAAGCACATCCACGAAACCCGCGAGTGGATCATCCGCAACTCGCCGGTGCCCATCGGCACGGTGCCCATTTACCAGGCGCTGGAGAAGGTGGACGGCAAGGCCGAGGAGCTGACCTGGGAAATCTTCCGCGACACCCTGATCGAGCAGGCCGAGCAGGGCGTGGACTACTTCACCATCCACGCCGGCGTGTTGCTGCGCTACGTGCCGCTCACCGCGAAGCGCGTCACCGGCATCGTCAGCCGCGGCGGCTCGATCATGGCCAAGTGGTGCCTGGCCCACCACAAGGAGAATTTCCTCTACACGCACTTCGAGGAAATCTGCGAAATCATGAAGGCCTACGACGTCAGCTTCTCGCTGGGCGACGGCCTGCGCCCGGGCTCGATCGCCGACGCCAACGACGCCGCCCAGTTCGGCGAGCTCGAAACCCTGGGCGAGCTGACCAAGATCGCCTGGAAGCACGACGTGCAGACCATGATCGAAGGCCCCGGCCACGTGCCGATGCAGCTGATCAAGGAAAACATGGACAAGCAGCTGCGCGAGTGCGGCGAGGCGCCGTTCTACACGCTCGGCCCGCTGACCACCGACATCGCGCCGGGTTACGACCACATCACTTCGGCCATCGGCGCCGCGATGATCGGCTGGTTCGGCACCGCCATGCTTTGTTACGTGACGCCCAAGGAGCACCTGGGCCTGCCCAACAAGGCCGACGTGCGCGAAGGCCTGATGGCCTACCGCATCGCCGCCCACGCCGCCGACCTGGCCAAGGGCCACCCGGCGGCCCAGGCCCGCGACAACGCGCTGTCCAAGGCGCGCTTCGAGTTCCGCTGGGAAGACCAGTTCAACCTGGGCCTGGACCCGGAGCGGGCGCGGGAATACCACGACGAAACCCTGCCCAAGGACGCCCACAAGGTCGCCCACTTCTGCTCGATGTGCGGCCCGCACTTCTGCTCGATGAAGATCACCCAGGACGTGCGTGAGTACGCCGCCGGCAAGGGCGTGGCCGACGAGGCCCGCGCGCTGGAGCAGGGCATGGCCGAAAAGGCCGCCGAGTTCCGGGCCCAGGGGGCCCAGGTATATCGGCGCGACTGAGCCGCAAAAACGAAGCCGCCGGGCAAGGCCGGCGGCTTCGGGGGTCGGACGCGGGGCCGGGGCTCAGTAGTTGAGCTTGACCGGGCTGGCTTCGAAACGCTGCACGGAGTCCAGCACTTCCTGGCGCGCGGCCTCGGCGCCTTCCCAGCCGTCGAGCTTGACCCACTTGCCCTTCTCCAGGTCCTTGTAGTGCTCGAAGAAGTGGCCGATGCGGTCCAGCCAGTGCTGGCTGACCTGGCTGATGTCCTGGATGTGGGTGTAACCCGAGAAGACCTTGTCCACCGGCACGGCGACCAGCTTGGTGTCCTCGCCGGCTTCGTCCTTCATCTTGAGCATGCCGACCGGGCGGCAGCGGATGACCGAACCCGGGATCAGGGTCAGCGGCAGGATCACCATCACGTCGACCGGGTCGCCGTCGCCGCACAGGGTGTGCGGCACGTAGCCGTAGTTGCAGGGGTAGCGCATCGGCGTGGACAGGATGCGGTCCACGAAGATGGCGCCGGTTTCCTTGTCAACCTCGTACTTGACCGGCTCGGCGTCCTTGGGGATTTCGATGACGACGTTGATTTCGTTCGGCACGTCGCGGCCGGTGGGCACCAGGTCTAGGGCCATGGGAAAACACTCCTGAATCCGCCCAGGGGAGGGCATGCGTGGGGGGCGCAAGGATACGGGAAAGGGCCCGAGCCCGCACCCAAGAGGGCGCAGGGGCTAGGCAGCGCCATATCCAGCGGCGAGAATGACCTCGGTCCCCCGCCGGAGCCCGTTCGATGGCCCATCAGTCCCTGCTCGACCCCAAGGCGCTCGAACTGCTGCGCATGCTCGACCGCGACCGGCCGGGCGCCTTCAGCGAATTCGTCCGCATGTTCGTGCACGAGGCCCCGGACCTGGTGCGCAAGATGGAACACGCCCAGGTGGCCGGCGACGCCGACGGCCTGGGCAAGGCCGCCCACTACCTGCGTTCGGCGGCGCTGGCGATGGGCGCCACCGACCTGGTGGCCGTCTGCCAGGAGCTCGAGCACCTGGCCAACGACGAGCTGATGGACGAGGCCACCAGCGCCCGCTTCGTCCAGCTGCGCCGGCGCACCCGCGATGCCCTGATCCTGCTGCTGCAGGAAGTGCCGCAGATCTGAACCCGGCGCGCGCCGGACCGGCTCAGAACGAGAAGCGCACACCCACGTTGAAGGTGGTGATCTTGCCGTACTCGTAGCCGGTGAACAGGGCGATGTCGGGCCGGACATTCCAGCGCCCGGTCACGCCTACGAGGACATCGGCGTCGAAGGCGTCCTGGCCTTCGCTGGCGATCTCGCCCACCGAGGTGTAGCGCAGGTGGCCCTGGAGCTGGACCGCGGGCGTCGCTTCCCAGGTCATGCCGACTTCGCCGCCGATGCCGTCCTCGTCGATGTCGGCGGAGAGGTCGAAGCCGCTGACCTCCACGTCCTTGAGCTCGATGCCGTCATAGCTGAGGCGCCCGTAGAAACCGACGGTGGACGAGACCGGGTAGGCATAGCCGACGCCGACACGCCAGCGCACCACGCTGAAGTCCCCTTCGACGGTGGTCACGCCGTCGCTGACCTCGAGGTCCTGGCCGGCCGACGAATACTCGCCGAACACGTGCAGGTTCTCGCTGAACTGCCACGCGCCGCCGATGAAGCCGCCGCCGCCGGCGTCGGTCTCGAGCTGGGTCGAGCCGCCGCCGCCCGTGATCGTCCCCGAATCCTCCACGTCGTTGACGAAGCCGCCGATGATGCCGGCCTCGAGGTAGGTGAAGTCGGGCTCCTGCGCCCCGGCGGCCAGCGGCGCGCCGAGCGCGAGGGCGGCGGCAACCTGGAGCATCCTGTGACGGGTGGACATACGCTTACCTTCTTCCGGGAACATGAGGGGCGCGGACTATGGCCGGCCACCCGTGAAACAGGCGTGAGAGCGGCAAAAAAGAAGCCCCGGTTTCCCGGGGCTTCGACCTTGCAGGCGAGGGCGCGGATCAGAGCATCGGGATCAGCAGCAGCGCCACGATGTTGATGATCTTGATCAGCGGGTTGATGGCCGGGCCGGCGGTGTCCTTGTACGGGTCGCCGACGGTGTCGCCGGTGACCGCGGCCTTGTGGGCTTCGCTGCCCTTGCCGCCGTGGTGGCCTTCCTCGATGTACTTCTTGGCGTTGTCCCAGGCGCCGCCGCCGGTGCACATCGAGATGGCCACGAACAGGCCGGTCACGATGGTGCCCATCAGCAGGCCGCCCAGGGCATCGGCGCCCAGCACCAGGCCGACGATGATCGGGATGAACAGCGGCAGCATCGAGGGCACGATCATTTCGCGGATCGCCGACTTGGTCAGCAGGTCCACGGCCTTGTCGTACTCGGGCTTGCCGGTGCCTTCCATGATGCCCTTGATCTCGCGGAACTGGCGGCGCACTTCCTCGACCACGGCACCGGCCGCGCGGCCCACGGCCTGCATGGCCATGGCGCCGAACAGGTAGGGAATCATGCCGCCGATCAGCAGGCCGATCACCACGTCCGGGTTGTCGATCGAGAAGTTCACCTCGGTGCCGGTTTCCTGCAGCTTGTGCGCGTAGTCGGCGAACAGCACCAGCGCGGCCAGGCCGGCCGAACCGATGGCGTAACCCTTGGTCACCGCCTTGGTGGTGTTGCCGACGGCGTCCAGGGCGTCGGTGGTGACGCGGATGTCCTTGTCCATGCCCGACATTTCGGCGATGCCGCCGGCGTTGTCGGTGATCGGGCCGTAGGCGTCGAGCGCGACGATCATGCCCGCCATCGACAGCATCGACGTGGCGGCGATCGCGATGCCCATCAGGCCGGCGATCTCGTAGCAGCACCAGATGGCGGCGGCCACGGCCAGCACCGGCGCGGCGGTGGACTTCATCGACACGGCCAGGCCGGCGATGACGTTGGTGCCGTGGCCGGTTTCCGAGGCCTTGGCGACGTCCTGCACCGGCGCGTATTCGGTGGCGGTGTAGTACTCGGTGATCACCACCATCGCCGCGGTCAGGGCCAGGCCGACCAGCGCGCAGTAGAACAGCGGCAGGCCCAGGGCCGGCGCGAACATGCTGCTTGTGACGAACCAGAATCCGATCGCCGCCAGCACGCCCGACACGGCCAGGCCGCGGTAGAGCGCGTTCATGATCTTGCCGCCGTCCTTCACCTTCACGAAGAAGGTGCCGACGATCGAGGCCAGGATCGACACCGCGCCCAGCACCATCGGGTACAGCACGCCCGCCCAGCCGTAGGTGGTGAAGGCGATGCCGGCGATCAGCATCGCGGCGATGACGGTGACGGCGTAGGTCTCGAACAGGTCGGCGGCCATGCCAGCGCAGTCGCCGACGTTGTCACCGACGTTGTCGGCGATGACGGCCGGGTTGCGCGGGTCGTCTTCCGGGATGCCGGCTTCGACCTTGCCCACCAGGTCGGCGCCGACGTCGGCGCCCTTGGTGAAGATGCCGCCGCCCAGGCGCGCGAAGATCGAGATCAGCGAGCTGCCGAAGGCCAGGCCGATCATCGGCTGCATCGCCGCCTGCACCGTTTCGGCGGTCTGCACGCCCGAACCGATCGTGTACCAAAAGTAGCCGGCGACGCCGAGCAGGCCCAGGCCGACCACCAGCATGCCGGTGATGGCGCCGCCCTTGAAGCTGACGTTGAGCGCGGTATTGAGGCTGACCGTGGCCGCCTGCGCCGTGCGCACGTTGGCGCGCACTGAGACGAACATGCCGATGAAGCCGGCCGCGCCCGACAGGATGGCGCCGATCGCGAAGCCGATCGCGGTGGGCCAGCCGAGGCCCGGCACGAAGGCGATGACCAGGAACAGCACGACGCCGACGATGGCGATGGTGCGGTACTGGCGGCTCAGGTAGGCGCCCGCGCCTTCCTGGATCGCCGCGGCGATGCCCTGCATTTTTTCATTGCCGGCAGGCTGGGCGACGATCCAGCGCGCCACGAAGATGCCGTAAAGAATGGCGACCACCGCACAGGCGATCGCAAGGTGTAATCCGTACTGCTCAAACATGCCAACCCTCCCCAGAGTCAAACAGCGAACAAACGTAAGCGGCCGACTGGCCGCCCCGTCCGAGTATGGCCGAAGGGGAGGGGTGAAGCCACAAGGCCCGCCGGACGGGCCGGCGGGGCCTCGGAGGGAGGCTAGCCGGCGCCGCCGGGCGCGGCCGGCGGCGTGTATTCGCAGGCGCCGATGCGTTCACCCTGGAAGCGCATGTTCATTTCCATGGACTGGCCCTGGCTGGTGCCGACCATGTTCATCTTGCCGCGATAGCCGCCGGAGTCGAGCTGCTCGAACTCGCCCTTCGCGGTGAGGTCGGCCTCGCCGGTGCACACGAGCGTGTAGCGCGCGGTCTTGCCCTCGACCTCGAAGTTCGTGATCGAGCAGTTCTCGTCGTGCGGCACCATCTTTTCGCTGCTGTGGTCCTTGGGTCCGCAGACTTCAACGGTCTGGTCGGGCATCTTGAACGGCAGGCCGACCATTTCGACCTGGGTGGTCACGCGGTAGAGGCTGCCTTCCTGGGTTTGGGCCAGCACGCTGCCGCCGGACGCCAGGCCCAGCGCGATCGCGGTGAGGGAGGCCAGGTTGCGGATCTTCATGCGGTTCTCCTTGGTCAGGGTTCAGTCGAATGCCGGAAGCTTCTTCGCCACGGCCTGCAGTTTGAGACGAACGTATTTCGGCAGCCCGTCCGGCCCGTAGGGCGGCGGCGCCTCGCCCTTGACCAGCGGCGTGAGGTAACGCCGGCAGGCGGCGGTGATGCCGTACCCCGAGGCGTCGATGAAGGCCTTGGGCATGGTCTTTTCGTGATTGGCGATGCCGGCCAGCGGGGCCGGTTCGATCTTCCAGCGGTAGGGTTTGTCCGAGGTGCGCACGATCACCGGCATGACGCCGTTCAAGCCCTTGAGCGCGTACTCCACCGCCTTCTTCCCGACCGCCTGGGCGTGGGCGAGGTCGGTTTTCGAGGCCAGGTGCCGGGCCGAACGCTGCAGGTAGTCGGGCACCGTCCAGTGCACCTTCAGGCCCAGCTTGTCCTTGACCGTGGCTGCCAGCAGCGGACCCACGCCGCCCAGCTGGCTGTGGCCGAAGGCGTCCTTGCCGCCGCCGGCATCGGCGACGAAGCCGCCGTCTGCGTGGCGCAGTCCTTCGGACACAACCACCACGCAGTAGCCCACGCGCTTGACCACGGCCTGCACGCGGGCCAGGAACTTCGCCTCGTCGTAAGCGACTTCCGGGAACAGGATGATGTGCGGCGCCGAGTCCTTGCCCTGGCCGGCCAGGCCCGCGGCGGCGGCCAGCCAGCCGGCGTGGCGACCCATCACTTCATAAACGAAGACCTTGGTGGAGGTGTCGGCCATCGCGGCGACGTCGAGCGCGGCTTCGGCCACGGAAACCGCCGTGTATTTGGCAGCGGAGCCGAAGCCGGGGCAGCAGTCGGTCACCACCAGGTCGTTGTCGACGGTCTTGGGCACGCCGATGCAGGTGAGCGGGTAGCCGGAGGATTCGGCCAGCTTCGAGAGCTTGAGCGCGGTGTCGGCCGAGTCGTTGCCGCCGTTGTAGAGGAACCAGCGAACGTCGTGGGCCTTGATGACGGCGAGCAGGCGTTCGTACTTCGCCGCGTCTTCTTCGAGCGACTTGAGCTTGTAGCGGCAGCTGCCGAAGGCGCCGCCCGGGGTGTGGGCCAGCGCCCGGATGGCCGCCGGCGTTTCCTTCGAGGTGTCCACCAGGTCCTCGCGCAGCGCACCGAGGATGCCGTTGCGGGCGGCCAGGACCTTGATCTTTTTGGCCCGCGCGGCCTCGATGACCGCGCCGGCGGTGGCGTTGATGACGGCGGTGACGCCGCCGGATTGTGCGTAGAGCAGGCTGCCTTTTTTCATGGCGCGATTGTAGCGCAGGGCCGGGTGTCATCTGCGCGTCCCGGCGGTGTCACGGCAGTGCAACCGGGCTGCCGCAATTTGTCGCCTTTCGCCCAAAGGACGACCCACATGCCCATCGCCCGCCGCCACGGCGCCCGCCCCCGGTTCACCCTGCTCGCCAGCGCCATGAGCCTGGCCCTGCTGCCCTCGCTGGCCCTGGCGCAGGCCCCCGCCCCGGTCCCGGCCGAAGAAGAAAAGGCCCCCGACACCGCGACCCTGGCCACGGTGGAAGTGCGTTCGCAGCTTGAATCGCAGCTGCGCGCGCTCGACCTGCAGCGTGACTCGGACGCGATCATCGGCGTGGTGTCGTCGGACTCGCTGGGCGTGTACCCGGACAAGAACGTCGCCGAGTCGCTGCAGCGCCTGCCGGGCGTCAGCATCACCCGCGACCAGGGCGAAGGCCGATTCGTGGTGATCCGCGGCCTGGACGCCGCGCTCAACAGCGTCTCGGTGAACGGCATGCCGATCGGTACGCCCGAGGATTCGAGCCGCCAGGCGACGCTGGACGTGATCCCTTCGGACTCCACCGAGCGCCTGACCGTGATCAAGGCGCCGACGCCCGACATGAGCGGCGACGCGATCGGCGGCAGCATCGAGATCGAATCGGCCTCGGCCTTCGACCGCGACGGCCGCAGCCTGCGCGGACGCATCGAGGCCAGCTACCCGCAGCTCAGCGGCGACCTCAACAACAAGATGGCCCTCAACTACAGCGAGGTCTTCGGCAACGGCGACTTCGGCGTGGCCTTCGGCATCAACCGCTCCGAGCGCGACTTCGAGTCGGACAACGTCGAGGTCGAATACGACTTCAACGACAGCCTCGGCGACGACGTGCTGATCCCGGTCGAGCTGCAGTACCGCAAGTACTTCATCAACCGCGAACGCCTGGGCGCCAACCTCAACCTGGACTGGCGCCCCGAGGGTGGCGGCCGTTATTACCTGCGCACGCTCTACAGCGATTTCACCGACGCCGAGTCCCGCCAGCGCAGCATCTACGTGTTCGACGACGGTGAACTGACCGGCGCCAGCGGCGAGACCCGCGAGTTCACCGACATCCCGCCCGACGCGCTGCGCCGGCGCCTGCGCTTCCGCACCAAGGAACAAAGCACGCTGGCGATCAGCGCCGGCGGCGAGAACCGCTTCGATGCGGCGAGGATCGACTACCAGGTCGGCTACACCGTCACCCGCGAGCGCGTGCCCGACGAAGTGGAGTCGCGCTTCGAATACGACGGCGTCGGCGACCTCTCGGCGATCGTGGACATGTCCAGCCCGGTGCCGACCTTCTCGCTGACCGACCCGGGCGGCGACGGCGCCTGGCTGCGCAACGACAACTACGTGCTCGACCGCCTGGTGCGCGAGCCGAAATTCGTGGATGACGAAGAGACCCAGGCCAAGTTCAACCTCGAGTTCGGCTCCGGCGCCGTGACCTGGAAGGCCGGCGTCTCGGGCCGCTGGCGCAGCCGTTCGGCCGACGTCAACGAAGCCGAGCTGCGCATCACCCCGGACCTGAGCCTGGGCGCCTGGACCACCGGCTCGCCGGAGCACCGCTTCGGCGACCTGGGCGACGGCATCAGCACCCGCGAGATGATCGGGTACCTGCGCGCCAACGCCGGTGAGTTCGGCGAGCGTCCGCGCGACGTGGCGGAAAACCTGATCCTGTCCCTGGCCCAGGACTACAGCGCCGACGAAGACATCCTGGCCGCCTACGCCATGGGCACCTTCGACTTCGATGCCCTGCGGGTGATCGCCGGCGCGCGCTTCGAGCGCACCGACTTCGATGCCGTCGGCAACGTGGTCGAACTCGACGACAGCGGCGACCTGGTGCTGCCGGTGACCGCGCGCGAGGTCTCGGCCAGCTACAGCAACATCCTGCCGGGCCTGCACCTGCGCTACGACGGCAGCAACGACTGGGTCTTCCGCGGCGCCTGGACCAACACCATCGCGCGGCCGTCCTTCGGCGACCTGTCGCCGCGGCAGACGATCAACCGCGAAGACGGAGAAATCGACGCCGGCAATCCCGAACTCGATCCCTACGAGTCATCCAACCTGGACTTCTCGGCCGAGCACTACCTGGGCAGCACCGGCGTGTTCTCGGTGGGCGTGTTCCACAAGGACATCGACGGCTACATCGCCGAGGTCACCACCAATGCCGACCCGGACTTCCCGGGCTTCGAGGTCACCCGCCCGGTCAACGGCGACGAGGCCACCGTGTTCGGCCTCGAGCTGAACTGGCAGCAGTCGCTCGACCAGCTGCCGGGCGCCTGGAGCGGCCTGCTGTTCGGCGTCGGCGCCACCTGGCTCGACACCGAGTTCAGCCTGCCGCAGCGTCCGGGCGAAACCTTCACCCTGCCGCGGGCCTCCGAGAACATCTACAGCGCCTTTCTGGGCTACGAGAAGGCGGGCCTCAGCGCGCGCCTGAGCCTGGCCAACCGCAGCGAGTACCTCGAGGAGATCGGCGACAGCCCGGCCTACGACATCTACGTGGCCGAAAACACCCAGCTCGACCTGAGCCTGAGCTACGACTTCAGCCAGACCTGGAGCGTTTACTTCGAGGCGTCCAACCTGCTCGACGAGCCGCTGGAGCTCTACCAGGGCAATGCCGCGCGCACCCTGCAGCTGGAAGAGTACGGCCGCAGCTATGCGCTGGGCCTGCGGGTGAATCTGTAAGCAGGGCAATGACTTGGCGGTGGCCGCGGCGCTCGCGGCCACCCTCGGGGGGCCGCGGTTTCATTGACTTGCGACCGCCCGGCCAGTAGCGTTTCCAAGTCCGCACGGCCTGTCGGCGGCCCCACTGAAGAAAACAGGGGTTAAGACGGCGTCGTGCGTCCTTGTTTATAGGGGTTTGAAACGATGCGACTGGTACTTCTCGGCGCGCCCGGCTCGGGCAAGGGCACGCAGGCCGCGCGGCTGCGTGAACACCTGCAGGTGCCGCATGTCTCCACCGGCGACCTGCTGCGCGCCGCGGTCAAGGCCGGCACCCCGCTGGGGCTGCAGGCCAAGGCGGTGATGGAGTCCGGCGCCCTGGTGTCCGACGAGATCGTGCTGGGCATGCTCGAAGAACGCCTGACCGCCGGCGACACCGGCAATGGTTTCATCCTCGACGGCTACCCGCGCAACCTGGCCCAGGCCAATGCGCTCGATGCGCTGCTTCGCAAGCTCGACCAGCCGGTGGACATCGCCGTGCAACTCGACGTCGAGGCCGAGCTGCTGGTCGAACGCATTGCCGGCCGCGCCCAGGTCGAAGGCCGCGCCGACGACACGCCCGAAGCGGTGCGCAACCGCCTGAAGATCTACAACGAGGCCACCGCCCCGGTCGTGGACTTCTACCGCAACACCGGCCGCCTGGCCTGCGTCAACGGCGTCGGCAGCGTGGACGAGGTGTTCCAGCGCATCCTGGAGACCCTGGCGCCCACGCCCGAAGTCGGCTGATCGCGGCGCCGTCGTGAAACTGCACATCCTCGGCATCTGCGGCACCTTCATGGGTGGCGTGGCGGCGCTGGCGCGCGAGCTCGGCCACGCCGTCGACGGCAGCGACCAGAACGTCTACCCGCCGATGTCCACCCAGCTCGAGCAGCTGGGCATCCGGCTCTCGAAGGGCTACGACCCCGCGAACATCGCGCCCGACACCGACGAAGTGGTGGTCGGCAATGCGCTCTCGCGCGGCAATGATTCGGTCGAACACGTGCTCGATGCCGGCCTGCGCTACATCTCGGGCGCGCAGTGGCTGAGCGAGCGCGTGCTGCCGGGACGCGAAACCCTCGCCGTCGCCGGCACCCACGGCAAGACCACCACCACGTCCATCCTGGCCTGGCTGCTGGAAGCCGCGGGCCGCGACCCCGGTTTCCTGGTCGGCGGCGTGCCGGAAAACTTCGGCGTTTCCGCTCGTATTGGCAGCGGCCGCGAATTCGTGGTCGAGGCCGACGAATACGACACCGCGTTCTTCGACAAGCGCAGCAAGTTCGTGCACTACCGGCCGGTGGTGGCGATCCTCAATAACCTCGAGTTCGACCACGCCGACATCTTCCCGGACCTGGCCGCGATCCAGCGCCAGTTCCACCACCTGGTGCGCACCGTGCCGCGCCGCGGCCGGCTGATCGTCAACGGCGAGGAAGCGGCGCTGGCCGAGGTGCTGGCCATGGGCTGCTGGACGCCGGTGGAGACCTTCGGCCTGGACGGCGACTTCGACTGGACCGCGCGCCTGCAAGCCGCCGACGGCACCCGCTTCGATGTCCTGCACCGCGGCGCCGTCGTTGGCACGGTGGACTGGTCGCTGGTCGGCCGGCACAACGTGATGAACGGACTGGCGGCGATCGCCGCCGCGCAGGCCGTTGGCGCCGACATCGCCAGGGCCATCCCGGCGCTGCGCGACTTCGTGTCGGTCAAGCGCCGGCTGGAAGTGCTGGGCGAACGCGCCGGCATCACCGTTTACGACGATTTCGCCCACCATCCGACCGCCATCCGCACCACGCTCGAAGGCCTGCGCGCCCGCGTCGGCAGCGCGCGAATCGTTGTCGCCATGGAACCGCGCAGCAATTCGATGCGCCTGGGTGCGCATGCCGACCAGATCGCGCCTTCGCTCGACGGCGCCGACGCCGTGATGTTCCTGCACCGGCCGGAACTGGCCTGGGACGGCGGCAGGGTGGTGTCCGCGCTGCGCGGTGAGGGTGAAACCGTCGCCGACGTGGAAGGGCTTCTCGCGGCCCTGGGAAAACGCTGCCGCGCCGGCGACCACGTGGTGTTCATGTCCAACGGTGGTTTCGACGGCGCGCCGCGCCGCTTCCTGGCCCAGCTGGACGGCTGAGCGTGGCGGTGTCGGAACTGCCGCTGTTCCCGCTCTCCACCGTACTCTTCCCCGGCGGGCGGGTGTCGCTGCGCATCTTCGAGCCGCGCTACCTCGACCTGGTGAAACGCTGCGGCCGCAGCGGCGAAGGCTTCGGCATCTGCCTGATCCTCGACGGGCGCGAGGTGGGAGATCCCGCCACGCCGGCGGCCCACGGCACCGAGGCGGTGATCGTCGACTTCTCGATGACCGACGACGGCCTGCTCGGGCTCACCGTCGAAGGCCGCCGGCGCTTCCACGTCGAACGCACCCGCGTGCGCGACGACGGCCTGCTGCTGGGCGACGTGCTGTGGCTGGAAGAGCCGCCGCCGGAAACCCTGCGCGACGAACACGCGCTGCTGTCGGTGCTGCTCGCCCGCATCATGGACAAGGCCGGCCTTGAACACGAAGGCCCCGGCAAGGGCGACCTGGCCGACGCCGCCTGGGTGGGCTGGCGGCTGGCCGAATGGCTGCCGCTGGAAGCCACCGAACGCCTGGCGCTGCTGCAGCTGGCCGACCCGCACGAGCGCCTGCAGCAGCTGGTCCTGCGCCTGCCGGACTTCCAGGCCGAATAGTTCAGCCCCTTGCGGGTGGCCGCAGGCGCAGCACCGGCAGGCCGTCGTCGCGGCGCACGTCCAGGGCCGATTCCATGTCGCCGGCGTCCTCGCGCAGCGGGCCCAGCAGGGCGTCCTCGCCGGGCAGCGCGCGCCAGTAGCTGAAGAAGTCCAGCCGGCGGGTGAACTCGAGCGCGTGCACGGTGCCGATCCACAGCGGCTGGTCGCCGGGCTGCAGCACCACCGGGCTGGTCCACAGGCGCAGCACCTGCATGCGGCCGCCGCCCGGTTCGCGCCGCACCATCACCAGCACTTCCGCGCGGCCGTTGTGGGTGGCCGGAAGCACCGGCAGGTCCAGCGGCGTCGCGTCCTTGTCCAGCGTTTGCAGCAGGCCGTACCAGCCGCCGACCGAATAATCCTGCCAGCCGGCCAGTGCCAGGCGCGTGCGCAGCGCGGCCAGCGGTCCGGCCACTTGCACGTTGAGCGGCCAGGCGTCGCGGCCATGCAGTTCATTGCGCCGCGAAGGCAGCTCGGCCTGCTGTTCGCCGCGCCACCAGGCGTCCGCGGCCAGCGCGGCCGGGGCATGCGGCGGGTCGAACTTCACCAGCATGTCGTCGGCCTTTCGGCTGCCGTGCCAGGCCGCCACGCCCAGCACCGCGACGAAGAACACGGTGGCGATCGGCCGCACCCAGAACGAGCGCACCACGCGGCGCCGGTAGGCAATGCCCAGCGCGGCGACCCAGAGCAGGCCCAGCAGGATGCCGGCCAGCACGTCGCTGAGCCAGTGCGCACCCAGGTAGAGGCGCGCGAAACCGAGCAGCCCGACCATCAGCGCCGCCACCACGTAGGGCCAGGCGCGGTTGCGGCCGGGCAGTTCACGCGCGATCAGCACGGCGAAGAAGCCGTACACCACGGTCGCCAGGGTCACCGTCGCCGACGGGAAGCTGAAACCGGGCACGGCGGTCGAGGCCGGCGGCTTGGGCATGTGCAGCAAGTAGCCCAGCAACCAGGTCAGCAGCAGCGCGAAGGCCGGTGCCGCCAGCCAGTGCCAGGCGGCGATGTGGCGGCGCCGCCACAGCAGCCAGGCGAACACGCCGACCACGGGCGGCGCCAGCACCACGGCATCGCCCAGCGTGGCAAGGAAGGCCATCGGCACGTCGGCCAGCGGGTTGCGCAGGCCGAACATCAGGTGGTGCACAGTCAGGTCCAGCTCGGACGGCGCCGTGCCGCCGCCGACCGAGATCAGGATCGTGAAGAAGCCCCAGCCGGCCGCGCCCAGCACCGCGGCCAGCAGCAGCAGGGAGGCCGATTCGGGCCGGTTCGGGTCGATCAGGGCTTCGGAATAGCGGCCCAGCACCGGGTGTTTGTGCGACCAGGCCAGGGCGCGCTCGAGCATGCCGGTGGTGTGCGCGCCGAGCCAGCGCCAGAGGTAGAACACGGCCGCCCAGATCCCGGCCACCAGCACCAGCACGACCGCCAGCACGATCGCCAGGCGGCCGGCCACCGCCGCCACCAGGTCCAGCGAGGTACCGAACAGCCAGCCCGGTGCCAGGAAAGTGGCCGACCAGACCAGCGCGGCAATGCCGCTGGCCGGCACGTACTGGCGCAGCCGCATCTTCAGCATGCCGGCGATCGCGGGCACGAAGGGCCGGATGGCGCCGATGTAGCGGGCCATGATGATCGACTTCATGCCGTGGCGGCGGAAGGTGGTCTCCCCGCGTTCCAGCCACTGCGGGTGCTTGTAGAACGGCCAGCGCTGGCGCAGCTGCGGCCCGAAGCGGTGGCCGACCCAGTAGCTGATGCCGTCGCCGGCGAAGGCGCCGAGGGTGGCGCAGGCCAGCGCGTAGGCGCCGTCCACGTGGCCCAGGCCCACCAGCGTGCCCACCGCGAACAGCAGCGGCACGGCCGGGATGGCCACGCCCACGATGACCAGGGCGTCGCCGAAGGCGATGAGGAAGATGACGAGGCCCGCCAGGGTCGGGTTTTCACCGATCCACGCGACGAGGGCCTCCAGGCGGGCTGAATCCATGGGGCGGAATTATAGGCCGGCCGTGGCAGGGCCCGGTTTACACTGCGACCAAAGTTCAGGAGAGATGCATGTCCGACCTTCGTGGCAAGACCCTGTTCATCACCGGCGCCTCGCGCGGCATCGGCCTGGCGATCGCCCTGCGCGCCGCCCGCGACGGCGCCAACGTGGCCATCGCCGCGAAGTCCTCGGTGCCCAATCCCAAGCTGCCGGGCACCATCCACAGCGCGGCCGCGGAGGTGGACGCCGCGGGTGGCAAGGGCCTGGCCCTGCAGTGCGACATCCGCGAGGAGGACCAGGTGAAGGCGGCCGTCGCGGCCACCGTCGAGCGTTTCGGCGGCATCGACATCCTGGTCAACAACGCCAGCGCGATCTGGCTGCGCGGTGCGCTCGATACGCCGATGAAGCGTTTCGACCTGATGCAGCAGGTCAACGCCCGCGGCACCTTCCTGTGCAGCCAGGCCTGCCTGCCGCACCTGCTTGATTCCGCCAACCCGCACATCCTGACCCTGGCGCCGCCGCCCAACCTCGATCCCAAGTGGTGGGGTCCGCACACCGGCTACACACTGGCCAAGATGGGCATGAGCTTCGTCACGCTGGGCCTGGCGGCTGAATTCGGCCCGCGCGGCGTGGCGGTGAACGCGCTGTGGCCGCGCACGGTGATCGCCACCGACGCGCTGAAGATGATCCCGGGCACCGAACCGTCGAAGTGCCGCACGCCGGAGATCATGGCCGACGCCGCGCATGCCGTGCTGTCGCGCGATTCCTGGCACTTCAGCGGCAATTTCCTGATCGACGAGACGGTGCTGCGCGAAAAGGGCGTGACCGACTTCAGCCAGTACGCCGTGGATCCGTCGCAGCCCCTGCTGCCGGACCTGTTCCTGGATGACCCCGAACTCGAGGAGGCCCTGGGCCGATGAAATACCTGCATGCGATGGTGCGTGTCCGCGACCTGGACGCGTCGCTGCACTTCTTCCGCGATGCCCTGGGCCTGGTCGAAACGCGGCGCCGCGACTACCCGCAGGGGCGGTTCACGCTGGTGTACCTGGCGGCCCCGGCGAATCCAGAGGCGGAGGTCGAGCTCACCTTCAACTACGACGACGAGGACTATGGCTCGGCCCGCAACTTCGGCCACCTGGCCTTCGAGGTCGACGACATCTACGCCGCCTGTGAACGCCTGCAGGCGCACGGCGTGGTGATCAACCGCCCGCCGCGCGACGGCCGCATGGCCTTCGTGCGGTCGCCCGATGCGATTTCGATCGAGCTGCTGCAGAAAGGCGAGGCGCTGGCACCGGCCGAACCCTGGCTTTCGATGCCGAACACCGGGGCCTGGTGAGTCAGCGTTCCGGTAGGGCGGTGCCGCAGCGGCGGCAGTAGTCCGCGTCGGTGTCGTGTTCGGCCAGCTTGCAGCCCGGGCAGGCGTCCTGCCTGCGTTCGCGCAGGCCCATCGCCAGTTCGGCGGTGTAGATGCCGGTGGGTACGGCGATGATGCCGTAGCCGATCAGGATCAGCACCGAGGCGACGAAGCGGCCGATGGGCGTGACCGGCGTAATGTCGCCATATCCCACGGTGGCCATGGTGCCAATTGCCCAGTACATGCCAATGGGAATGCTGGTGTAGCCGTTCTCCGGGCCCTCGATGACGTAAAGCGCCGCGCCGAAGATCACCGCGATCGTCAGCACCGCCACCAGGAACACCAGGATCTTGCGCCGTGAACGGTAGAGCGCGCCGACCAGCACGCCGCCGGCCTCGGTGTATTCCATCAGCTTGAGCACGCGGAAGATGCGCAGGATGCGCAGTACGCGCACCACCAGCAGGGCCTGGCTGCCGGGCAGGATGAGCGACAGGTAGGTGGGCAGGACCGACAGGAGGTCGATCACGCCGTAGAAGCTGGTGGCGTAGCGCAGCGGACGCCTGACCACCGCCAGCCGCACGATGTATTCGGCGGTGAAGAGCAGGGTGAAACCCCATTCGGCCAGGTAGAACCAATGGCCCCAGCGTTCGTGCAGGTCGGCTTCGCTGTCGAGGATCACCACCACCACGCTGATGATGATCGCCGCGATCAGCAGCAGGTCGAAGCGCCGCGGCGCGCCCGGGTCGTGCCGGAAGATGATCTCGAACCAGCGCGCGCGCCAGCCTTCGGTGGTCGCGGCTTCGAATTTGCCGGCGGCGATGCGCGGCTCGCTCATGCGCGGGCCACCCCGAGGGCGCGGCCGAAGTCGGCCAGCAGGTCGTCCGGATGTTCCAGGCCCACCGACACCCGCAGCAGGTTGTCCGGGCTGATGGCATTCGCGCCCTCGATCGAGGCGCGGTGTTCGACCAGGGTTTCCGGACCGCCCAGCGAGGTGGCGTTGATCGCCAGCTCCAGCGCGCCCGCCACGCGCAGGGCGGCGTCGCGGCCGCCCTTGATGCGCAGGCTGAGCATGCCGCCGAAGTCGCTCATCTGTTTCGCGGCGACGTCGTGGCCGGGATGCGTGGCCAGGCCCGGGTAGTGCACGGCTTCGACCGCTTCGTGCCCCGCGAGGAACTGCGCCAGCGTCGCGGCGTTCCGGCAGTGCCAGGCCATCCGCGCCGGCAGCGAGCGCAGGCCACGCAGGATCAGCCAGGCGCTGAAGGGCGCGAGGATGCCGCCGGTGAGATGGCGGCGGTGGAAAACCGCATCGTGGAAGGCATCGCGCCGGGCGAATGCCAGGGCGCCGCCCATCACGTCGCTGTGGCCGCCGATGTACTTGGTGGTCGAATGCATCACCAGGTCGGCGCCCAGGGCCAGCGGCCGCTGCAGCACCGGCGTGGCGAAGGTGTTGTCGCAGGCCAGCAGGGCGTCGTTGCCGTGCGCCAGTCCGGCCAGCGCGGCGATGTCGGCCACGCACAGGCGCGGGTTCGACGGCGTTTCGGCCCAGATCATCCGGGTCTCGGGACGCAGCGCGGCGCGCACGGCGCCAAGGTCGGACATGTCCACGGCCGTGGTGGTGATGCCGCGCTGGGGCAGGAACTCGGCGCCCAGCACGCGCAGTCCGGTGTAGCAGTCGGACGGGATCAGCACGTGGGCGCCGGCGGGCAGCGATTCTAGCGCCGCAGCCATCGCCGCCATGCCCGAGCCGAAACACAGGGCGGCCTGGCCGCCTTCCATTGCCGCCAGCGCCGTTTCCAGGCGGTCCTGGGTCGGGTTGGCTTCGCGCTGGTATTCGAAGCCGGCCTGGCGCTCGCCGGCCGGGCCGTGCCGGAAGGTTGTGGCCATGTGGATCGGCGGTGAAACGGCGCCGGTGCTTTCGTCCGGTTCGCCGCCGGCGTGCACGGCCAGGGTTTCGATGCGGGTCATGCCGTGGGCTCCAGCAGGTGGTGGTCGGCCAGGTGCGCGCGCAGTCCGGCCGGGCTGCGGTAAGTGTGCGCCATCAGGCCGGCGCGGCGCGCGCCCTTAGCGTTGTCGGGTTTGTCGTCGAAGAAAAGGGCGTCGGCGGGTGCGACGTCCAGTTCCGCCAGGCAGCGCCGGTAGATGTCCGGCTGCGGCTTGGCCAGCGCGAATTGCGCGGAGCAGAACACCCGGCCTTCGAAAAACGGCGCCATCGCCGGACAGATGGCGGCGAAGTGGTCGCGCAGCATCAGGCCGTTGTTGGTCAGCACCGCCAGCTGCACCGAGCCGGCGAGCTGTTCAAGCAGGGCCGTCGTGCCGGGCATGGGTAACATGGCTGCGGCGCGGGCGGCGAGGCAGTCTTCCAAGGTCACCGGCACGCCAAGCGCCGCGGACAGGGTCGCCAGCAAGCCGTCGGTGTCGATGCGGCCCAGGTCGGCCTCGCGCTCGAGGCCGGAATCGAACAGCGCCGCCGACACCGACTCCGGTCGGGCGCCGCAGCGTTCGGCCAGCACCCGGACCCGCGGGGCGTGCTCGTAGTGCACGAGCACGCCGTCGAGGTCGAACAGCACCAGCGCCGGGCGCCTCACCCGGCGGCGACCTCTTTGAACGCTTCGCGCGCCGCCTGGATCGTGAACGCCAGCTCTTCTTCGCCGTGGGCGCTGGACAGGAAGCCGGCCTCGAAGGCCGAGGGCGCGAAATAAACGCCCCTGCGCAGCATGGCGTGGAAAAAGCGGTTGAAGGCGGCCGTGTCGCAGGCCACCGCGTCGGCGAAGGTTTCCACCTTCTTGTCGGTGAAGAACAGGCCGAACATGGCGCAGCTGCGGGTGGTGGTGACCGGCACGCCGGCGTCGCGGGCGGCCGATTCCAGGCCGTCGCACAGCACGTGGGTAGCCGATTCCAGGCGTTCATAGAAACCCGGGCCCTGGATGATGCCCAGCGTCGCCACGCCCGCAGCCATCGCCACCGGGTTGCCGCTCAGCGTACCGGCCTGGTAGACCGGGCCGGCCGGCGCCACCTGCTGCATCAGGTCGGCGCGGCCGCCGTAGGCGCCCACCGGCATGCCGCCGCCGATGATCTTGCCGAAGGTGCTCAGGTCGGGCGTCACGCCGTAACGGGCCTGGGCGCCGCCGAGCGCGACGCGGAAGCCGGTCATCACTTCGTCGAAGATCAGGATCGCGCCCGACTGCGTGCACAGCTCGCGCAGGTGCTGCAGGTAGCCGTCGCGCGGCAGGATGCAGTTGGCGTTGCCGACGATCGGTTCGACGATGACGCCGGCGATTTCTTCGCCCACCTCGGCGAAGAGTTTCGTCGCGGCTTTGAAATCGTTGTAGGGCAGGGTGAGCGTGAGGTCGGCCAGGGCCTTGGGCACGCCCGGCGAATTGGGCAGGCCGAAGGTCAGCGCGCCCGAGCCGGCCTTGACCAGGAAGCTGTCGCCGTGGCCGTGATAGCAGCCCTCGAACTTCACGATGCGGGTGCGGCCGGTGGCGCCGCGGGCCAGGCGGATCGCCGACAGCGTGGCTTCGGTGCCGGAGTTGACCATGCGCATCATCTGCATGGACGGCACCAGCTTGCGCACGGTTTCGGCCATGGTCACTTCCAGCGCATTGGGCACGCCGAAGCTCAGGCCCTTGCGCATCGTGCTGGTGACCGCGTCGAGCACCTTCGGGTGGGCATGGCCGGCGATCATCGGGCCCCAGCTGCCGATGTAATCCACGTAGCGGTTGCCGTCCACGTCCACGAGGTAGGCGCCTTCGGCGCTGGCCGCGAAGAACGGCTCGCCGCCCACCGACTTGAAGGCGCGCACCGGCGAATTGACGCCGCCCGGCATCAGGTCGAGGGCGCGGGTGAAGAGTTCGTGGCTGGTGGCGGTGTTCATGGCTGGGTGGTCTCGGTGATGTTTGGTTCAAAGGCGCGGCGGAAGGCCTGCAGGGCCGCGACCGGGTCGGGAGCGTCGAAAACGCCGCCGATCACGGCCAGCAGGTCGGCGCCGGCGGTGACAAGCGATGCGGCATTGTCCGGGGTGATGCCGCCAATCGCCACCCGCGTGCAGCCCAGCGCGGCGCTGTCGCGGAGCAGGGCCGGGTCGGCGCGGCGCGCGCCGGGTTTGGTTCCCGAGGGGAAAAAGGCACCGAAAGCGACGTAGTCGGCGCCGGCGGCGACGGCCTCGCGGGCGCGCCCCATGTCGTCGTAACAGGAGGCGCCGAGCCAGAGGCCGGGGGCGTCGCGCCGGGCCTGGTGCAGGTCGCCGTCGTGTTCCCCCAGGTGGGCGCCGATCGCGCCGATCTCCAGCGCCAGGCGCCAGTCGTCGTTGACGATCAAGGGCACGCCGGCTTCGGCACAGGCGCGGGCCAGGGCGTCCGCCTGTTCGCGGCGCAGCGCCGGGCCGGCGGCCTTGTTCCGGTACTGGAGCAGGGCGGGGCCCTCCACCAGCAGGGGCTCGACCCGCGCCAGCAGGCGGCCGGTGTCGGCCTCGTCGGGCGTCAGCAGGTAGACGCCGCGGCGCCTGGCGGATGGGCTGGGGTTCATTTCGGCATGACCGTCAAGATGCGAGAATGTTAGCCGTTAACGCCGAACCGGACCCGCAATGACTACGCCCAGCGCCACCGCCACCACTTTCCGCACCTGGATGTGCGTCGTCTGTGGCTTCATCTACAGCGAAGCCGACGGCCTGCCGGAAGAGGGCATCGCACCCGGCACCCGCTGGGAAGACGTGCCCGATACCTGGGTCTGCCCCGATTGCGGCGTCACCAAGGACGATTTCGAGATGGTGCCGGCCTGAAGCCAGCGCTTCAGTTCAGTCGCGCGGGCTGGCCGCTCAGGTCCACCAGCGCGGCGCGCACGCTGTCGACGTCGTCGGCTTCCGGCAGCATCTGCAGGTAGCGCGCCAGGTCTTCCCGCGCGCCCTTCGCGTAACCCAGCTCACGATAGGCCAGGCCGCGGTCGCGCACCGCTTCGGCGGTGCCGGGCGAGAGCTTGAGCAGGCGGTCGGCGGTGCGCGCCACGCGCTCCCAGTCGCGCTGCTCGAGGTACAGGCCTTTCAGGTTGCGCAGCATGCGCATCAGGATCGCGCGGTGCGAGGCCGGCGCCAGGATCTGCATCAGCTGCTGGTCGTCGGGCGGGTGCCCGCCGAGGTGGGGCGAGGCGCGCTCGCGCAGTTCGTCGGCGCTCACCGGCCTTCCCTTGTTGAAGGGATCGAGCACCAGGATGCCGTCGTCCACCGGCAGCCGCACCAGGAAATGACCCGGGAAAGACACGCCGTCGAGCGGCATGCCGAGGCGCCGGCTCACTTCGATCTGGATCACCGCCAGCGAAATCGGAATGCCCAGCTTCCGGTCGACGACCTCGTTGAGGTAGCTGTTGCGCGGGTCGTCGTACTGCAGGTTGTTGCCGGCGAAGCCCAGCTCCTCGAACAGGTACCGGTTGATCGCCGTCAGGCGCGCCGGCAGGTCGATGTCGCCGTCGAGCTGCGGGCGCAGCGCATCGGCGTAGGTGTCCACCTGCGCGGTGTAACCGGCGGGATCGAGGTCGGGATATTCGTCGCGGGCGATCAGCAGCGCGGTGTCGAGCAGCGGCAGTTCATCGTCGCCGAGCGCAGCGAGCGTATTCCAGTCCGGCAGTTTGTTCGGGGCGTCCATGCCTGCAATGTGGCCCCGCGGGAGCGACGAATCAAGGCTGGCCGCGCAGCGGGATGCCCGGGCTGAAGGTGATGCTGTCGCCGCGCTGCGTTCCCAGCGCATTGGCCTGGCCGGCGTTGAGCTCGAGCACGTACAGCGCCGGGCCGCTACTTGGATACGGCGGGCAGCGGTCGCCAAGCGAGCACGGCGGCACGCCGCGCGACACCGACACCAGTTTCCGCGAAGCATCGAAGTAGAAGATGTCGAGCGGGATCTTCGTGTTCTTCATCCAGTAGGCCAGCGGGCGCTCCGAGTCGTGCACGAACAACATGCCGGTGCCGTCGGCGAGTGACTCGCGGAACATCAGGCCGCGGTTGCGTTCGGCGTCGTCGTCGGCCACTTCCACCGTGAAGCGCTGGCCGTTGAGCTCCACCCAGGCCTGACCGCCGGTGGCGCAGCCGGCCAACGGCAGCAGGGCGGCGAGGAACAGGGCGAGACTGGGAAGGCGCATGGGTGGCTCCGGTGGGATGGACAGGGACGTTCGGGGAAGGTCGTGGGGGTGTCAAGCCGACCGCCCGCTAAACGGAGCGGGCTTCTTTTTCACCCCCTCTTCCCAATCCTGAGATAGGTCGTTATAGTTCGCGGCCCTCGACGGCCGGCACGGCGGCGGGGGCGGAAAAAAGTCGGCGCGAAGGTGTTGACGTTCTCCGAAACTCTCGTATAATGTGCGGCTCCCTTGAGCGAAACGCCCTGGGATGGCAGGCCGGAAGGCCGCCGGGTTTGACGATCTTTGACAGTGTGCGCAGGAAATTTGTGCGGGCGCCTGCTGGGGATGGATGAGTCCATTTCTTGCAGACGTTCAGCCAAGAGCTTTAAGTCAATTGAGTT
>NZ_JAYRTE010000007.1:0-96714 GCF_041919775.1 Arenimonas sp.
CAGATCGAAGCGGCCCGCCGCTCGATCAGCCGCTACGTCAAGCGCGGCGGCAAGATGTGGATCCGCGTGTTCCCGGACAAGCCGATCACCAAGAAGCCGATCGAAGTGCGAATGGGCGCCGGTAAGGGCAACGTCGAGTACTGGGTGGCCCAGATCGCTCCCGGCCGCATGATTTACGAGATCGAGGGCGTTGACGAAGCGACCGCGCGCGAGGCGTTCCGCCTGGCGGCCGCGAAGCTCTCGGTCACCACCACTTTCGTGACCCGGACGGTGCGCTGATATGGAACTCAAGGAACTGCGTTCGAAGTCTGAGACCGAGCTGAAGGCCCACCTGCTGGACCTGCACAAGGAACAGTTCGCCCTGCGCATGCAGAAGGCGACTGGTCAGCTGGGCCAGCCCCACAACATCAAGCGGGTCCGTCGCGAAATCGCGCAGACGATGACCCTGCTGACCCAGAAGAAGTAAGGGCGAGCCATGAGCGAGAATGCCAACCAGCTGCGCACGGTCGAAGGCCGCGTCGTCAGCAACAAGATGAACAAGACCGTCACCGTGCTCGTGGAGCGCCAGGTCAAGCACGCGCTGTACGGCAAGTACATCAAGCGTTCGACCAAGCTGCACGCCCACGACGAGGACAACGCCTGCAACGAAGGCGACGTCGTCCGCGTCACCGAGTGCCGGCCGCTGTCGAAGTCCAAGAACTGGCGCGTGGTGGAAGTCATCACGCCCGCCGTGAAGTAAGGAGGCCAGGGAAATGATCCAGGTACAGAGCTACCTCGAGGCCGCCGACAACTCCGGCGCCAAGGAAATGATGTGCATCAAGGTGCTGGGCGGCTCCAAGCGTCGTTACGCCCACATCGGCGACATCATCAAGGTCACCGTCAAGGACGCGATCCCGCGCGGCAAGGTCAAGAAGGGCGAGGTCTACGACGCCGTCGTGGTCCGCACCCGTTCTGGCGTGCGCCGCCCGGATGGCTCGCTGATCCGCTTCGACGGCAACGCCGCCGTCCTGCTCAACAACAAGCAGGAGCCGATCGGCACCCGCATCTTCGGGCCCGTGACCCGTGAACTTCGTTCCGAGAAGTTCATGAAGATCGTGTCGCTCGCTCCCGAAGTGATCTGAGGGAAGGAACAGACATGAACCGTATTCGCAAGGGCGACCAGGTGATCATCATCGCCGGTGCCGACAAGGGCAAGAAGGGTGAGGTTGTGCGTGTTGCCGGTGACAAGGTCATCGTGCAGAACGTCAACATCATCAAGCGCCACACCAAGCCGAACCCGCAGGCCAACGTCGCCGGCGGGATCATCGAGCGCGAGGCGCCGATCCACATTTCCAACGTGATGCTGTTCAACCAGGCCTCGGGCAAGGGTGAGCGCATTGGTTTCAAGGTGCTCGAGGATGGACGCAAAGTGCGTGTGTTCCGCTCGAGCAATGAGGCGGTTGACGCCTGAGGAATGAAGTCATGACCCGGCTTGAGAGTTTTTACAAAGAAACCGTCGTTCCGAAGCTCGTCGAGAAGTTCGGCTACGAGAACATCATGCAGGTGCCCCGCATCACCAAGATCACGCTGAACATGGGCGTGGGTGAGGCCGTGGGCAACAAGAAGATCCTGGAAAATGCCGTCGCCGACATGACCAAGATCGCGGGCCAGAAGCCGATCACCACGAACGCCCGCGTTTCGGTGGCCAGCTTCAAGATCCGCGACGGTTGGCCGATCGGCGCCAAGGTGACCCTGCGCCGGGCCAAGATGTACGAGTTCCTGGACCGCCTGATCAACGTGTCGCTGCCGCGCGTCCGCGACTTCCGCGGCGTCTCGCCGAAGTCCTTCGACGGCCGTGGCAACTACAACATGGGCATCAAGGAACAGATCATCTTCCCCGAGATCGACTTCGACGCCGTTGACGCCATGCGAGGCATGGACATCGCCATCACCACGACGGCGAAGACCAACGAGGAAGCCAAGGCGCTGCTCGAGGCCTTCAGCTTCCCGTTCCGCAGCTAAGACCAAGGACCCAGACAATGGCCAAGACGTCGATGGTGAACCGCGACATCAAGCGCAAGAAGCTTGTCGCCAAGTACGCCGCCAAGCGCGAGGCGCTCAAGAAGATCCTCGCCGACCAGTCCGCCTCCTACGAGGAGAAGATGGACGCCTCCACCAAGCTGCAGAAGCTGCCGCGCGACTCGAGCCCGAGCCGCGTGACCAACCGCTGCGAGCTCACCGGCCGCGCCCGCGGCGTTTACAAGAAGTTCGGCCTTGGCCGCAACAAGCTGCGCGAAGCCACGATGAATGGCGACGTGCCCGGCCTGCGCAAGGCCAGCTGGTAATCGCCTGTCCCCCTCGGGGGACTCGCGGATATCGGTGCTCCCAACACCTGGATTACAAGGTAATAGAACATGAGCATGACTGATCCCATCGCCGACATGCTGGTGCGCATCAAGAACGCACTCGCCGTCGGCAAGCCGCAGGTTTCCATGCCTGCCTCCAAGATGAAGCTGGCCATCGCCAACGTGCTGAAGTCCGAGGGTTACATCGGGGAATTCCGCGTGAACGGCGAAGGCGCCAAGGCCAAGCTGGAAATCTCCCTGAAGTACTACGAAGGCAAGCCGGTGATCGAGCGCCTGGAGCGCGTCTCCCGGTCGGGCCTGCGCAAGTACAAGGGCAAGAACGACCTGCCGAAGGTGCTCGCCGGCCTCGGCGTCGCCATCATCTCCACCTCCCAGGGTCTGATGACCGATCGCCAGGCCCGCGCTGCGGGCGTGGGCGGCGAAGTCATCTGCCTCGTGGCCTAAGGAGACAGACCCATGTCCCGCGTTGCCAAGAAGCCGATCACCCTGCCCAAGGGCGTCGAGTTCAAAGTTTCCAATGACCAGGTGACCGTCAAGGGTCCGAAGGGCACCCTGGTCCTGGCCAAGCCGACCGGCGTCGAGTTCACCCTCGACAACGGCGTGCTGCAGCTCTCCGCCGCCGAGGCCGCCAACGTTCCGATGGCCGGCACCGCCCGCGCCATCGTGGCCAACATGGTCACCGGCGTGTCCGAGGGTTTCACCCGCAAGCTCGAACTGGTCGGCGTCGGTTACCGCGCCTCCATGGCGGGCAAGGACCTCAACCTCAGCCTGGGCTTCTCGCACCCGGTCGTGTTCCAGGCGCCCGAGGGCATCACCCTGGCCACCCCGTCCCAGACCGAGATCCTGGTCACCGGTGCCGACAAGCAGCAGGTGGGTGAGGTCGCGGCCAAGATCCGTGCCTTCCGCAAGCCGGAGCCCTACAAGGGCAAGGGCATCCGCTACTCCGGCGAAAAGATCATCATGAAGGAAGCCAAGAAGGCCTGATGGGCTCTTCAGCTTCCCAAAGGTAAAAGACCATGGACAAGAACACCGCCCGCCTCCGTCGCGCCAAGACCACGCGCTCGCACATCCGCAAGCTCGGCGTCGCCCGCCTGTCCGTGCTGCGCACGGGCCAGCACATCTACGCCCAGCTGTTCTCGGCCGATGGCTCCAAGGTGCTGGCTGCCGCCTCCACCGTGCAGGCCGACGTGCGCGAAGGCCTCAAGGGCAACAAGAACATGGAGGCCGCCGCCAAGGTGGGCCGCACCATCGCCGAAAAGGCGAAGGCCGCGGGCATCGAGAAGGTTGCCTTCGACCGTTCCGGTTACCGCTACCACGGCCGCATCAAGGCCCTGGCAGACGCCGCCCGCGAGGGTGGCCTGCAGTTCTAAGTCCCGCCCGGAAGGGCAGGGCTTGGGTTTTCCAGATCCAACCACAACCATAAGCGGCCATAGGCCGTAAGCAAACCCAGGAATCCACATGAGCAGCAACGATCGCAATCGCCACAGGGACGACAGCGACGACGGCTTCATCGAGAAGCTGGTCGCCGTCAACCGCGTGTCCAAGACCGTCAAGGGCGGTCGCCAGTTCACCTTCACCGCGCTGACCGTCGTCGGCGACGGCGCCGGCAAGGTCGGCTTCGGCTACGGCAAGGCCCGAGAGGTCCCGGTCGCCATCCAGAAGTCGATGGAGTACGCCCGCAAGTCGATGGTCAACGTCGACCTGGACAACGGCACCCTGTTCCACCCGGTCAAGGCCAACCACGGCGCCGCCCGCGTGTACATGCAGCCGGCCTCCGAAGGTACCGGCGTGATCGCCGGTGGCGCCATGCGCGCCGTGCTCGAGGCCGTGGGCGTCAAGAACGTCCTGGCCAAGGCCGTCGGCTCCCGCAATCCGATCAACCTGGTCCGTGCGACCGTCAAGGGCCTGGCCGCGACCCAGTCGCCGGCCCGCATCGCCGCCAAGCGTGGCAAGAAGCTCGAGGAGATCCTCAATGGCTGACAAGACCGTCAAGGTTCGCCTGGTGAAGGGCCTTCGTGGCTGCCAGGCCCGCCACCGTCTTTCCGTGAAGGCCCTCGGCCTGAACAAGGTCAATGACGTCCGCGAACTCAAGGACTCCCCGTCCGTGCGCGGCCTGATCAACCAGGTGCATTACCTGGTTCGCGTCGAGTCCTGAGCGAGCCAAGGAGAACCCATATGAAGCTCAATACTCTCAAGCCCGCCGACGGCGCCCGCAAGGATCGTGTCCGCGTTGGTCGCGGCATCGGTTCCGGCCTCGGCAAGACCGCTGGTCGCGGCCACAAGGGCTCGTTCGCGCGCTCGGGCAAGGGCAAGATCAAGGCCGGCTTCGAAGGCGGCCAGATGCCGATGTACAAGCGCCTGCCCAAGGTTGGTTTCCGTTCGAAGATCAAGAACGACACCGCCGAAGTCATGCTGTACAAGCTCGACATGCTCGAGGCCGGCGAGATCGACTTCGCCGCGCTGCGCGCCGCCAAGCTGGTGCCGTCGAACGCCAAGCAGGCCAAGATCGTCAAGAAGGGCGAGGTCGGCAAGAAGTTCGTGCTCAAGGGCGTGATGGCCACGGCCGGCGCCAAGGCCGCCATCGAGGCTGCCGGCGGCAGCGTGACGGAGTAAGGCATTGGCCCAGTCTTCTGCAGCTTCCGCCCTGGGTGGGCTCGGTAAGTTCACCGAGCTCCGCCAGCGCCTGGTGTTCGTACTCCTTGCGCTGATCGTGTACCGCATCGGTAGCTACATCCCGGTGCCGGGCATCGATCCGCAGCGGATGCTGGAGCTGATGGAAAGCCAGCAGGGCACCATCGTGGACATGTTCAACATGTTCTCCGGTGGTGCGCTGAACCGCTTCAGTCTGTTCGCGCTCAACGTCATCCCGTACATCTCCTCCTCGATCATCGTGCAGCTGATGGGCCAGATCTACGAGCCCTGGAAGGCGATGAAGAAGGAAGGTGAGTCCGGTCGCCGCAAGCTGACCCAGTACTCGCGCTACGGCGCCGTCGTGCTGGCGATCGTGCAGGCCGGTTCCATCGCCTCGATGCTGCAGCAGCAGGCCGGCGTGGTCTACCAGCCGGGCCCGGCCTTCGTGTTCACCGCCATCGTGGCGCTGACCGCGGGCACTATTTTCCTGATGTGGCTGGGCGAGCAGATCACCGAGCGCGGCGTCGGCAACGGCATCTCGCTGATCATCTTCGCCGGCATCGTCGCCAGCCTGCCGGGCGCCGTCTTCGGCACCCTGCAGCAGGCCGCCAGCGGCGAGCTCAACTACTTCGCGATCGTGGTCATCATGGCCCTGGTCCTGGGCGTCACCTACTTCGTGGTGTTCATGGAGCGCGGCCAGCGCCGCATCACCGTGAACTACGCCCGTCGCCAGGGTGGCCGCCAGGCCTACATGAACCAGAGCTCGCACCTGCCGCTGAAGCTCAACATGGCGGGCGTGATCCCGGCGATCTTCGCCTCCAGCCTGATCATGTTCCCGGCGACTATGGTGCAGTGGTTCGGCCAGGGCTCCGCCCCGACCGGCGAAGGCTGGCGCGACAGTCTCAACCTGTTCCTGCAGAACCTGAGCCAGGCCCTGGCCCCGAGCGAGCCGCTGCACATGCTGCTCTACGGCGCCATGATCATGGGCTTCGCCTTCTTCTACACGGCGCTGGTGTTCAATTCGCAGGAAACGGCCGACAACCTCAAGAAGTCCGGCGCCCTGGTGCCGGGCATCCGGCCGGGCAAGGCCACCGCCGACTACATCGACGGCGTGCTGACCCGCCTGACCCTGATCGGCTCGATCTACCTGGTCCTGGTCTGCCTGCTGCCCGAGTTCATCCGGATGTTCTGGCAGGTCCCGTTCTATTTCGGCGGCACCTCGCTGCTGATCGTCGTGGTGGTGGTCATGGACTTCACGGCCCAGGTGCAGGCGCACCTGATGTCGCACCAGTACGAAGGCCTGATGAAGAAGGCCAATTTGAAGGGTGGTTCCCGCGGCGGCTTCGCCCGCGGCTGAGGGACCACGACAATGGGCGGTCCGCGCGGCAGCTTGGCGCGCGGATGAACCAGCCCCCGTCCCTGCGCTGGAGTAGCGCGGGGCGTCCGGACCGGCAACGGGAAGGGCAGGGGAGGGTTCGTCGCCGGAGCATGGGCACACTCCCCATGCCGGGTTTCCCGGGCCATTGGCCCGGGGGGCTACAAATTTACCCCAAGCTAAGGTATTATTTCCGATTCACTGCGCTCAATTTTAGTTTTGGAGAACGCCTGATGGCGCGCATCGCGGGTGTCAACCTGCCTGTCCAGAAGCATGTCTGGGTGGGCCTGCAGAGTATCTTTGGCATCGGCCGTACCCGGTCGAAGCTTGTTTGCGAGGCGGCTGGTGTCGCCCCGTCCACCAAAATCCGGGACCTGTCCGAGCCTGAAGTCGAGCGCATCCGCGCCGAAGTGGCGAAGTACACGGTCGAGGGCGACCTGCGTCGTGAGGTCGGCATGTCGATCAAGCGCCTGATGGACCTGGGCTGCTATCGCGGCCTGCGCCATCGTCGTGGCCTGCCGATGCGCGGCCAGCGCACCCGTACCAATGCCCGCACCCGCAAGGGTCCGCGCAAAGCCATCAAGAAGTAAGGACCTGGCCCCATGAATAAGCCGGCAACCAAAACGAAGAAGAAGATCAAGCGGGTCGTCACCGACGGCATCGCCCACGTCCACGCTTCCTTCAACAACACCATCGTCACCATCACCGACCGCCAGGGCAATGCGCTGTCGTGGGCGACCTCGGGCGGCGCGGGCTTCCGCGGTTCCCGCAAGTCGACCCCGTTCGCCGCCCAGGTGGCCGCCGAGAAGGCCGGCAAGGTCGCTCTCGACTACGGCGTGAAGACGCTGGAAGTGCGGATCAAGGGCCCCGGCCCGGGCCGCGAGTCGGCCGTGCGTTCGCTGAACGCCTGCGGCTACAAGATCACCAACATCATCGACGTCACCCCGATCCCGCACAACGGGTGCCGGCCGCCGAAGAAGCGCCGCGTCTAACACGGGAACAGGAGACTAAAAAATGGCTCGTTATATCGGTCCCACCTGTAAGCTCGCCCGCCGCGAAGGCGCCGACCTCTCCCTGAAGTCGCCCGCTCGCGCGATCGACTCGAAGTGCAAGCTGGAGCAGAAGCCCGGCCAGCACGGCGCAGTCGCCAAGCGCGGCAAGCTTTCCGACTACGCCAACCAGCTGCGCGAGAAGCAGAAGGTGAAGCGTATCTACGGTCTGCTCGAGAAGCAGTTCCGCAACTACTACAAGAAAGCCTCGACCAAGAAGGGCAACACCGGCGAGACCCTGCTGCAGATGCTCGAGCAGCGCCTCGACAACGTCGTGTACCGCATGGGCTTCGCCGTGACCCGCCCGCAGGCGCGCCAGCTGGTGTCGCACAAGGGCGTGCTGGTTAACGGCAAGGCCGTCAACCTGCCGTCCTACCAGGTCAAGGCCGGCGACAACATCGCGTTGACCGAGCGTGCGCAGAAGCACCTCAACGTCCAGGAAGCCGTGAACCTCTCCCAGCAGATGGACCTCGTCCCGAGCTGGTGCGAAGTCGATGCGAAGAAGTTCGCCGGCACGTTCAAGGCCGTCCCGGACCGCGCCGACCTGCCCTCGGACATCAATGAAGCGCTGATCGTCGAGCTGTACTCGAAGTAATCCCTCCAGGAGACACCTTGACCATGACGGTTACCGCCACCCAGGTGCTGCGCCCCCGCGGCCCGCACATCGAACGCCTCGGTTCCAACCGCGCCAAGGTGGTCATCGAGCCGCTCGAGCGCGGCTACGGCCACACGCTGGGCAATGCCCTGCGTCGCGTCCTGCTGTCCTCGATCCCCGGCTTCGCGATCACCGAAGTCGAGATCGACGGCGTGCTCCACGAGTACACCACCGTCGAAGGGCTGCAGGAGGACGTGCTCGAAGTCCTGCTCAACCTCAAGGACGTGGCCATCCGCATGCACAACGTGGACCACACCACGCTGAGCCTGCAGAAGAAGGGCCCGGGCGTCGTCACCGCCGGCGACATCAAGACCGACCACAACGTCGAGATCATCAATCCCGACCACGTGATCTGCACCCTCACCAAGGACACGGCGCTGAACATGCGCCTGAAGATCGAGCGCGGTTTCGGCTACCAGCCGGCCGCCGATCGCCGCCGCCCGGACGAAGAGTCCCGTGCGATCGGTCGCCTGGTGCTGGACGCCACGTTCTCGCCGGTCCGCCGCGTCGCCTACGCCGTCGAGGCCGCCCGCGTCGAACAGCGTACCGACCTGGACAAGCTGGTCCTTGAGATCGAGACCAACGGCACGATCGACGCCGAGGACGCAATCCGTACGGCCGCCGACATCCTAACCGACCAGCTGTCGGTGTTCGGCGACTTCACCCAGCGCGAACGCGGTCCGGCCAAGGTCTCGACCACGGGCGTGGACCCGGTGCTGCTGCGTCCGATCGACGACCTCGAGCTGACGGTGCGTTCGGCCAACTGCCTCAAGGCCGAGAACATCTACTACATCGGCGACCTGATCCAGCGTACCGAGGTCGAGCTGCTCAAGACCCCGAACCTGGGCAAGAAGTCGCTCACCGAGATCAAGGAAGTGCTCGCCCAGCGCGGCCTTTCGCTCGGGATGAAGCTGGAGAACTGGCCGCCGGCCGGCCTGCAGCAGGGCATGCTGGGCTGAGGCCCGGAATTCACTTAAGGAAACACGACCATGCGCCACCAGAAATCCGGCCGCAAGTTCAGCCGCACCAGCGCCCATCGCGAAGCGATGTTCAGCAACATGGCTGCGTCCCTGATCAAGCACGAACTGATCCGTACCACCCTGCCGAAGGCCAAGGAACTGCGCCGCGTCGCCGAGCCGCTGATCACCATCGGCAAGACCGACGGCGTCGCCAACCGCCGCCTCGCCATGTCGCGCCTGCGTGACAAGGAAGCCGTGGGCAAGCTGTTCGTCGAACTCGGCCCGCGTTACCAGGCCCGCCCCGGCGGCTACCTGCGCATCCTCAAGTGCGGCTTCCGTCCGGGCGACAACGCCCCGATGGCCTATGTCGAACTGGTGGACCGCCCGCAGGCCGACGCCGAAGCCGCCGAATAAATCCGGCGCGCTGCAAGACCCCCAGGACCCCGGCCCCGGCCGGGGTCCTGCTTTTTTTGGGGTCAGGTTCAATTTTCACCGATGCAGTTCAGTATCCGAAGTGCCAGCGGGGAAAATTGGACCTGAGCCCTCTCCCTGGCAGCGGGAAATCGAACCTGACCCCCTGTCCCTGAACTTCGCCGCCACTCCAAGGTCGGTTACGCTGTCCCCCTTGCCACGAAACCGCCGCCAATGACCGCCAACCCCTTCGCCTGGAGCTTCCGGGCCCAGTTCCTGACCGGCTTCACGCTGTGCGTGGCGCTGCTGGCCTATGCGCTGTACGTGCAGTTCGGCATGCTGATGATGCCGTGCCCGCTGTGCATCCTGCAGCGCATCGCGTTCGCCGCGATGGGCATCGTCTTCCTGGTCGGCGGGCTGCACGCGCCGCGGGGCAGGGTGGGGCGGGCGATCTACGGCCTGCTGGTCTTCCTGGCGGCTGGCGCCGGCGCCGGCGTCGCCGCGCGCCACGTCTGGCTGCAGTCGCTGCCGCCGGACGAAGTGCCGCTGTGCACGTCGATGGGCCTGGACTACATGGTCGAGGCCATGGGTCCGCTGAAGGCGCTGGCTAAGGTGCTCGAGGGCTCCGGCGAATGCGCCAAGGTCGACTGGTCCTTCCTCGGCGTGTCGATGCCTGCCTGGACCCTGGTGTGGTTCGTCGGCCTCGGCCTTGGCGCGCTCTGGGCGGGCCTGCGTCGCCGCTGAGACAGTTCGCGCCGCACGCGTGTTTCGCGCGGCCTGCACGAGGCCGCGCGACCCCTGTGGCATGATGTTTTGCACTCCTTCCTTCACCGATCCCTGGAAAACCGATGAGCTCCCCTGACCGCAGCCTGCAAACCGTCTCCGTGCCGTCCGACTGGACGCCGGCGGGCTGGCGCGCGCGGCCGGCCGCCCAGCAGCCGCGGTATCCGGACGAGGCCGCGCTGGCCGAGGTGGTCGGCGAGCTCAGCCGCCTGCCGCCGCTGGTGACGTCCTGGGAGATCCTGTCCCTGAAGAAGCAGCTGGCCGAGGCCCAGGAAGGCAAGCGCTTCCTGCTCCAGGGCGGCGACTGCGCCGAATCCTTCGCCGACTGCGAATCGGCCCTGGTCTCGAACCGGCTCAAGGTGCTGCTGCAGATGAGCCTGGTGCTGGTGCACGGGCTGCGCCTGCCGGTCGTGCGCGTGGGCCGCTTCGCCGGCCAGTACGCCAAGCCGCGTTCGGCCGACATGGAGGAGCGCGATGGCGTTTCGCTGCCGAGCTATCGCGGCGACTTCATCAACCAGCCCGAGTTCACCGCGCAGGCGCGCCTGCCCGACCCGCGGCGCATGGTGAAGGGCCACGCCCGCTCGGCGATGACGATGAACTTCGTGCGTGCACTGATCGACGGCGGCTTCGCCGACCTGCACCACCCCGAGTACTGGGACCTGGGCTGGGTCAGCCATTCGCCGCTGTCGGAGGACTACCGGCGCATGGTCGCCGCCGTCGGCGACGCGGTGCGTTTCATGGAAACGATTTCCGGCGACACGCTGCACAACCTCAACCGCGCCGATTTCTACACCTCGCACGAAGCCCTGCTGCTGCCCTACGAAGAAGCGCTCACCCGCCAGGTGCCGCGCCAGTGGGGCTGGTTCAACCTGTCCACGCACTTCCCCTGGATCGGCATGCGCACCGCGGCGATCGAAGGCGCCCACGTCGAATACTTCCGCGGCCTGCGCAACCCGGTGGCGGTGAAGATCGGACCTTCGGTGACGCCCGAGCAGCTGCTCAGGCTGGTGGACGTGCTCAACCCCTCGAACGAGCCCGGCCGCCTCGCGCTGATCCATCGCATGGGCGCGGCCCAGGTCGCGCAGAAGCTGCCGCCGCTGCTCGACGCCATGCGCCGCGAAGGCCATCGCGTGCTGTGGGTCTGTGACCCGATGCACGGCAACACCGAAAGCACCAGCAACGGCTACAAGACGCGCCGCTTCGACAACATCCGCGGCGAGCTCGAGACGGCCTTCGACCTGCACGCGGCCGCCGGAACCCGCCTGGGCGGCGTGCACCTGGAGCTGACCGGCGAAAACGTCACCGAATGCACCGGCGGTGCCCGCGAGCTGACCGACAGCGACCTGGCCCGCGCCTACCGCTCCACCGTCGACCCGCGCCTGAACTACGAGCAGTCGCTGGAAATCGCCATGCTGATCGTGCGCAAGCAGGCCAGCCTGGCGGCGCCGGTCAGCGCCTGAGGGCAGTGCGTTGCCGGCCGCGTGAATCCGCGGCCGATGGCTCCTGGCTTTCGGTCACGGCGCCAGGGTCGGAGTGAATGTGGGCGGGCGGCGCGCCAGGGTGGCCTGTTCGAAGGCGTAGGCCATGGCGAGCAATTCGGCTTCCGACCAGGCCGGGCCCAAGAAGCTCAGGCCCAGCGGCAGGCCCCGGACCTCGCCCATCGGCACCGTGATGCTCGGCGTGCCCGCGACCGCGGCCACGCCGTAGCCGGCGCCGGTGAAGTGGTCGCCCAGCACCGGGTCGGTGGGCCAGGCGGGCCCCGTGGTCGGCGCTACCACCGCATCAAGCTGCTTGTCCCTCAGCAGCGCCAGTAAACCTTCTTCGCCGGCCAGCCGGCGCGCACTGTCGCGCGCCTCGAGGTAGGCCGCATCGGTCAGCGGGCCCTTGGCCAGGGCCTGTTCGAACAGCTCCTGGTCGAAGAAGGGCATGGCCCGGTCGGCGTTGTCCCGGTTCCAGGCCACCAGCGCCTCGAGGGAAGCCACCGGCGCGCCGCTGTCGGCGAGGTAGCGGTCCAGGCCGTCCTTGAATTCGTAGAGCAGCACCTCGAATTCGGCGCCGCCCCACTGCCGCCAGGTGGCGATTTCGACCGGGTCCACGATCTCGGCGCCGGCGGCGCGCAGGGCCTCCAGCGCGCCCTCGGTGGCCGCGTCGACGTCCGGGTGGTAGCCCATGGCCTGGCGCAGCACGCCGATGCGCTTGCCGGCGAGGGCGCCCTTGTCGAGGCGCGCCAGGTAGTCGGCAATCCTTCCTTCCGCGGCGGCACCGGCCGGGTCGGCGGGATCCACCGTCGCCAGCACCGACAGCAGCGCCGCGGCGTCGGCGACGGTGCGTGTCATCGGACCGGCGGTGTCCTGGGAAATCGAGATCGGGATGATGCTGTCGCGGCTGACCAGGCCCACGGTGGGCTTGAGCCCGACCAGCCCGTTCACGGCCGAGGGACACAGGATGCTGCCGTCGGTTTCGGTGCCCACGCCCACGGTCGCCAGGCTGGCGGCGATGGCCGCGCCGGTGCCGGCGCTGGAGCCGCAGGGGTTGCGGTCGAGCACATAGGGATTGCGGGTCTGGCCGCCGCGGCTGGACCAGCCCGAGGTCGAACGCGAGGAGCGGAAGTTGGCCCACTCGCTGAGGTTGGTCTTGCCCAGGATGACCGCGCCGGCCTCGCGCAGGCGCGCCACGAGGAAGGCGTCGTCGGCGGGGCGGTGTCCGGCAAGGGCCAGGGAGCCGGCCGAATTGGCCATGCCGACGGCGTCGATGTTGTCCTTGAGCAGCACCGGAATGCCGTGCAGCGGACCGCGCACCCGGCCGGCGGCGCGTTCGGCGTCGAGCGCGTCGGCCTGGGCCAGCGCATCCGGCGCCAGTTCGATGACGGCGTTGATCGTCGGGCCGGCGTCGTCGATGGCGGCGATGCGGTCCAGGTAGGCCTGGCTAAGCTGTCGTGAACTGAGCCGGCCCTCGGCCATGCGCCGGCCGGCTTCGGCGACGTCCAGTTCGACCACGTCAACCGCGGTGGCCCCGGTCGCTTCGCTCGCTTCGGTCGCAGCTTCATCGGCCGTCCGCCCGCACGCGGCGATCAGCAGCAGGAGGGGCAGGACGAGGGCAGGGCGCATGGCAGGCTCCGGAGTCGGTACCGGCAGTCTAGCCAAGCCCGGCGCGAAGGGCGTGAGGGTTTGCCAAAAAAAACGCCCCGGGCTGCCGGGGCGTTTTCGTATCCAGCCATAAGCACGAAATCAGCCGCGCGAGGCCTTCTTGCGGTCGTTCTCGGTGCGGTGCTTCTTGCGCAGGCGGATCGCCAGCGGGGTGATCTCGACCAGTTCGTCGTCGTCGATGAACTCCAGCGCCTGCTCGAGCGAGAACTTCACCGGCGGGATCAGGCCCTCGTCCTTGTCGGTGCCCGAGGCGCGGAAGTTGGTCAGCTGCTTGCCGCGCAGGGCGTTGACCGTGAGGTCGTTGTCCTTGGCGTGGATGCCGACGATCTGGCCTTCGTAGATTTCCTCGCCCGGCTCGACCATCAGGCGGCCGCGCTCCTGCATCGCGATCTGCGCGTAGGCCGGCGACGGACCGGTGCCGTTGGAGATCAGCACGCCGTTCTGGCGCTGGCCGATGTCGCCTTCCTGCTTCGGCGCGTAGTGGTCGAAGACGTGGAAGAGCAGGCCGGTGCCGGCCGTGATCGTGCGGAACTCGGTCTGGAAGCCGATCAGGCCGCGGGCCGGGATGATGAAGTCGATGCGCACGCGGCCCTTGCCGTCCGGTTCCATGTTCTGGAGGATCGCCCGGCGTTCGCCCAGACGCTGCATCACGCCGCCCTGGTACTGCTCCTCGAGGTCGACGACCAGCGATTCGTAGGGTTCCTGCTTGACGCCGTCGATCTCGCGGATGATCACCTCGGGACGCGACACGGCCAGCTCGTAGCCTTCGCGGCGCATGGTTTCGATCAGGATCGACAGGTGCAGCTCGCCGCGGCCGCTGACCTTGAACTTGTCGGCGTCGGCGGTGTCCTCGACCTTCAGCGCGACGTTGTGCTGGGTCTCGCGCATCAGGCGGTCGCGCAGCTGGCGCGAGGTCAGGAACTTGCCGCCGCTGCGGTCCTTGTTGCCGGCGAAGGGCGAGTCGTTGACCTGGAAGGTCATGGAAATCGTCGGTTCGTCGACCGTCAGCACCGGCAGCTGCTCGGGCGCCGAGACGTCGCAGACGGTGTCGGAGATGCCCAGGCCTTCGATGCCCGAGATCGCGATGATGTCGCCGGCGCGCGCTTCCTTCACCTCGTGACGCTCAAGGCCCATGAAGCCGAGCACCTGCAGCACCTTGGCGTTGCGGACCTTGCCGTCGCGGGCAACCACCGACACCTGCTGGTTGGTGCGGATGGTGCCGCGCTGGATGCGGCCCACGCCGATGATGCCGACGTAGTTGTTGTAATCCAGCGACGTGATGCGCATCTGGAACGGGCCGTCCATGTCCACCGGCGGCGGCGCCACCTTGTCGACGATGGTCTGGAACAGCGGGGTCATGTCGCCCGAACGCACCGATTCGTCCATGCCGGCGTAGCCGTTGAGGCCCGAGGCGTAGACGGTGGTGAAATCGAGCTGTTCGTCGGTGGCGCCGAGGCGGTCGAACAGGTCGAAGGTCTGGTTGAGCACCCAGTCCGGACGCGCACCCGGGCGGTCGACCTTGTTGATCACCACGATCGGCTTGAAGCCCATCGCGAAGGCCTTCTGGGTGACGAAGCGGGTCTGCGGCATCGGGCCGTCCATCGCGTCCACCAGGATCAGCACCGAGTCGACCATCGACAGCACGCGCTCGACCTCGCCGCCGAAGTCGGCGTGGCCCGGGGTGTCGACGATGTTGATGCGGTATTCCTCGCCGTCCGGCGAGGTCCAGCGGATGGCGGTGTTCTTCGAAAGGATCGTGATGCCACGCTCCTTTTCGATGTCGTTGCTGTCCATCGCGCGCTCGGCGAGCTGCTGGCGTTCACCCAGGGTGTTGGACTGCTTCAGCAGCTGGTCGACCAGCGTGGTCTTGCCATGGTCGACGTGGGCCACGATGGCGATGTTGCGGAGCTTTTCAATGGACATGCGAAGGGGCGCCGGAGGCGCTTTCTCGTAGGAAAATGAGTCGGATAGCTTAGCACGGATCGGGCCCGGCGCCGGCCCCCGGTCGGCCAGGCGGCGGCCCGGCTATGGCATCCTAGGCGGCCTGCCGGGCAGCGCCCGGCCCCCACGCACCGGAGTCCCCATGTCCCTGACCGCCGTTTTCACCACCTCCCGCGGGCCGATCCGCGTCAAGCTGCACGCCGACCAGGCGCCGCTGACGGTCGCCAACTTCGTCAACCTGGCCCAGCGCGGCTTCTACGACGGCCTCTCCTTCCACCGGGTCATCCCCGATTTCATGATCCAGGGCGGCTGCCCGCGCGGCACCGGCACCGGCGGCCCCGGCTACCGGTTCGAGGACGAATGCCGCCCGGAACTGCGCCACGACAAGCCCGGCGTGCTGTCCATGGCCAATGCCGGCCCGGGCACCAACGGCAGCCAGTTCTTCATCACCCACGTCGCCACCCCCTGGCTGGACGGCAAGCACACCGTGTTCGGTGAAGTCCTGGGCGCCGAAGACCAGGCCGTGGTCGACGCCGTGCGCGGCGGCGACAAGATCGAAAGCCTGAAGATCGAAGGCGACACCGCCCCGCTGCTGGCCGCCCAGGCAGGCCGCGTGGCCGAGTGGAACAAGGCCCTCGACGCCGCCTGACCGGGGCCGGGCAGGGCGGCGGGACGGGCGCCCGGGAAGGACCGCATGGTATCCTTCCGGGGTTTCCCATCCCGCCACCCACACCCCGCGAGGATCGTGATGCTCCAGCTCGCCAAGCGCATGGGCCGTGCCAAGCCCAGCGCCATCATGGCCGTCGCCGACAAGGCGAAGAAGCTCAAGGCCGAAGGCCGCGACATCGTCAGCTTCTCCATCGGCGTACCCAACTTCCTGCCCGGCGAGCACGTCTACGCCGCCGCCCGCGAGGCGCTCGAAAAGGACAGCGGCCAGTACGGCTCGAACCGCGGCTCCGACGCGCTGCTCGACGCCTTCCTGCACCACCTCGACGGCCTGGGCCTCACCGGCTACACGCGCCTGAACTGCGCCACCGGCATCGGCGCCAAGCACATCCTGTACAACCTGGCCGAGGCCCTGCTCGACGAAGGCGACACCATCGCCTACGCCGTGCCGTACTGGACCACCTACGCCGACATCGCCGAGGTGCTGGACGCGAAGATCCTCGAGCTGCCGTGCCCGGCCAGCCAGGACTACAAGCTCACGCCGGCCCAGCTCGACGCCGCGCTGGCCAGCAAGCCCAAGGTCTTCCTGTTCAACAACCCGAACAACCCGACCGGCATGGTCTATACCCGCGAGGAAATCGCGGCGCTGGCCGACGTCATCGCCAAACACCCGGACACTTGGGTGATCACCGACGACATCTACAACACGATGGTGTTCGACGGCATCGGCTACCACAACTTCGTGCAGGCCCGCCCGGAACTGCGCGAGCGCGTGGTGTTCGTGGACTCGTTGTCCAAGACCTACGGCATGCCCGGCTGGCGCGTCGGCTTCATGGCCGGCCCCGAAGTGGTGGCCAAGGCGGTGACGGTGCTCAACTCCACCCACATCACCAACCTGCCCGAAGTCGTCACCGCCGCCGCAGTGGCCGCGCTTACCGGCCCGCAGGACGTGCCCACCGGCAAGTGCGCCGAGTTCCAGGCCAAGCGCGACATGGTGGTCGACACGATGAACGCCATCCCTGGCGTCGTCTGCCCGAAGCCGCAGGGCGCGTTCTACGTGTTCCCCGACATCAGCTGCGCCTTCGGCAAGTCGCACAAGGGCGTGAAGATCGCCAACGACGTCGACTTCTGCTCCGTGCTGCTCGAAACCAAGGGCGTGGCCTGCGTGCCGGGCTCGGCCTTCGGCGAGCCGCGCGCGCTGCGCATCAGCTACACCTGCCCGACCGAGCAGCTGCCCAAGGGCCTGCAGCGGATCCAGGAATTTTTCGCCGAACTTTCGTAAGGAGCCTCCATGAAAACCCCCGTCCGTGTTGCCGTCACCGGCGCCGCTGGCCAGATCGGCTATTCCCTGCTGTTCCGCATCGCCTCGGGCGAAATGCTGGGCAAGGACCAGCCGGTCATCCTGCAGATGCTGGAACTGCCGATGGAAAAGGCCCAGGCCGCGCTCAAGGGCGTGATGATGGAGCTCGAGGACTGCGCCTTCCCGCTGCTGGCCGGCATGGTCGGCACCGACGACCCGATGGTCGCGTTCAAGGACGCCGACGTGGCCCTGCTGGTCGGCGCCATGCCGCGCGGCCCGGGCATGGAGCGCAAGGACCTGCTGCTCAAGAACGCCGAAATCTTCACCGTGCAGGGCAAGGCCATCAACGCCGTCGCCTCGCGTGACATCAAGGTGCTGGTGGTCGGCAACCCGGCCAACACCAATGCCTACATCGCGATGAAGTCGGCGCCGGACATCAACCCGGGCAACTTCACCGCCATGCTGCGCCTGGACCACAACCGCGCGCTGTCGCAGCTGGCCATCAAGGCCGGCGTGGATGTCGCCGGCATCGAGAAGCTGGTCGTCTGGGGCAACCACAGCCCGACCATGTACCCGGACTACCGCTTCGCCACCGTCGACGGCGGTTCGCTCAAGGACAGGATCGGCGACGAAGCCTGGAACCGCGAAACCTTCATCCCGAAGGTCGGCAAGCGCGGCGCCGCGATCATCGAAGCCCGTGGCCTGTCCTCGGCCGCCTCGGCCGCCAACGCCGCCATCGACCACATCCGCGACTGGGTGCTGGGCACCAACGGCAAGTGGGCCACGATGGGCATTCCTTCCGACGGCAGCTACGGCATCCCGAAGGACGTGATCTACGGTTTCCCGGTGGTCTGCAAGGACGGCAAGTACGAGATCGTGCAGGGCCTGGAGATCGACGAGTACTCGCGCTCGATGATGGACAAGACCCTGGCCGAGCTCGAGGAAGAGCGCGCAGGCGTCGCCCACCTGCTCTGATGAACCAACGAAGGCGACCTCAGGGTCGCCTTCGTGCATGAGGAAACCCGAATGTCTGAATCGAACTCGGCCGGCGCGCGCTTCCGCGCTGCCGTCAAGGAAGAATCCCCGCTGCAGGTGATGGGCGCGATCACCGCCTACGCCGGCCTGATGGCCAAGCGCACCGGTTACAAGGCCCTGTACCTGTCCGGTGGCGGCGTCGCCGCGAACTCGCTGGGCATGCCCGACCTGGGCATTTCCACGATGGAAGACGTGCTCACCGACGCCCGCCGCATCGTTGATGCCACCGGCATGCCGCTGCTTGTCGATATCGACACCGGCTGGGGCGGCGCCTTCAACATCGGCCGCACCATCAAGAACTTCCAGCGGGTCGGCGTCGCCGCCGTGCACATGGAAGACCAGGTCGGCCAGAAGCGCTGCGGCCATCGCCCGGGCAAGGAAGTGGTGTCGAAGCAGGAAATGGTCGACCGCGTGAAGTCGGCCGTGGACGCGCGCACCGACGAAGGCTTCGTGATCATGGCGCGAACCGATGCCGCCGCCGTCGAAGGCCTGGACGCCGCCATTGAGCGCGCCGTGGCCTACGTCGAAGCCGGCGCCGACATGGTGTTTCCGGAAGCCATGCGTTCGCTCGACGACTACCGCAAGGTCAAGGCCGCGGTGAAGGTGCCGGTGCTGGCCAACCTGACCGAGTTCGGCTCGACCCCGTTCTTCACCACCGACGAACTGCGCGACGCCGGCGTGGATATCGCCCTGTACTGCTGCGGCGCCTACCGCGCCATGAACAAGGCCGCGCTGCACTTCTACGAAACGGTGCGCCGCGAAGGCACCCAGAAGAACATCATCGACACCCTGCAGACCCGCGCCGAGCTCTACGACTTCCTGGGCTACCACGCTTACGAAGACAAGCTCGACGAACTGTTCTCGCAGCAAAAAGACTGAGCAAGGAGCCCCGCATGAGCGACAACAACACCCTGCCGAAGCCGAAGAAGTCGGTGGCCCTGAGCGGCACGCCCGCCGGCAACACCGCCCTGTGCACCGTCGGCCGCAGCGGCAACGACCTGCATTACCGCGGCTACGACATCAAGGACCTGGCCACGAAGGCCGGGTTCGAGGAAGTGGCGCACCTGCTGGTGCACGGCGCGCTGCCCACGGCCAGCCAGCTGGCGGCCTACAAGACCAAGCTCAAGCGGCTGCGCGGGCTGCCCGCGATTGTCACCGACGCGCTGGAGCTGGTGCCGGCCAACGCCCATCCGATGGACGTGATGCGCACGGGCTGCTCGGTGCTGGGCACGGTGCTGCCCGAGCGCGAAGGCCACCCGGTGGCCGAAGCCCGCGACATCGCCGACCGCCTGATGGCCAGCTTTGGTTCGATGCTGCTGTACTGGTGGCACTTCACCCGCAACGGCCGCCGCATCGACGTCGAAACCGACGACGACACCATCGCCGGCCACTTCCTGCACCTGCTGCACGGCGAGCCGCCGAGCGCTTCGCACGCCGAGGCCCTGGACAAGTCGCTGGTGCTCTACGCCGAACATGAGTTCAACGCGTCCACCTTCACCGCCCGCGTGATCGCCGGCACCGGCAGCGACATGTTCAGCTGCCTCACCGGCGCCATCGGCGCGCTGCGTGGCCCCAAGCACGGCGGCGCCAACGAAGTGGCGATGGACATCATTGCGCGCTACGCCAGCGCCCACGAAGCCGAGGCCGACATCCGCGCCCGCGTCGAGCGCAAGGAAATCGTCATCGGCTTCGGCCACCCGGTCTACACCGTCGGCGACCCGCGCAACCCGATCATCAAGGACATCAGCCGCAAGCTGTGCAAGGAAGGCGGCAACCAGGTCCTGTTCGACGTCAGCGAGCGCATCGAGACGCTGATGATGGACATGAAGAAGATGTTCCCCAACCTGGACTGGTACAGCGCCTCGGCCTACCACATGATGGGCGTGCCGACGCCGATGTTCACGCCGCTGTTCGTCATCGCCCGCACCAGCGGCTGGTCGGCGCACGTCATCGAACAGCGCATCGACGGCAAGATCATCCGCCCCAGCGCCAACTACACCGGTCCCGAGGACCGCGACTTCGTGGCGATCGACAAGCGCTGATCCCTCTTGCCCCCTGCCGTCGCGGGGGGCGATCCAATCAAGCGCCCCGCAAGCGCAGGCGAGCGTCCGCCAGTTCTTCGGGGGCAACGCTCAGGACCATCGTGTCGCCTTCCGCGACCAGGGTGTCCATGTCGGGCTGCACCGTGCGCCGGCCGTCGTGCACGATGGCTGCCACGTCGCCGGCCCGGAATCCCAACTCCGCAAGCGTATGCCCGCGGGCCGGACTGTCGGCCGTGATTTCCACGGGGGTGAGCCGGTCGGTCGTGTCGCCGGTGCGCAGGTCGCCCGTGAAGTAGGCGCGCAGCAAGGGGTAGTGCGCGGCACGCTGGCGTTGCACCAGGCGCTGCACCCGGTCAGGGGGAAACTCCAGCTGCTCGAGGACGTGGGTAGCCATCATCAGCCCGGCTTCGAGGGTCTCGGGCACGACTTCGGTGGCGCCCGCCTCGCGCAGCATGTCGCCATGGCTTTCATCGTGGGTCCGGACCATGACCGGCAGGTCGCGACGCCGCGCCCGGACGTGCGCCAGGATGCGCAAGCTGGCGGCAGTGTCGTCGTTGCTGACCACCACCAGTCGTGCCCGGTCCACGCCGATGGCCTCGAGCATGGCCGGATCGGTGGCGTCGCCGAAATATACCGGCTCCCCGGCCTGGCGGGCTTGCCGGACCTTGGTCATGTCCAGATCCACCGCGACATAGGCAATGCCTTCCTGCTCCAGGATCCGTCCGACGTTCTGGCCGATGCGACCGTAGCCGCAGACCAGGACGTGCTGGTCCAGTTCCCGGGCCGCCTCGCGGGCTTCGGGTACCTGGCGCGGGCTTTCCAGCCGCCGCGGGGTGAGCACGCGGGCGATCGCCGCGTTGTGGCGAATCAGGAAGGGCGCCATGACGAATGAGAAGAGCACGGCGGTGAAAGCCACCTGGGACTGGAAATCGTCCAGCGTGCCGTTGGCCAGGGCGATGGCGAGCAACGCAAGTCCGAACTCGCCACCGACGGCGACGATCAGTCCCGTGCGCCATGCCGATTCCAGCGGCAGGCCGGCGGTGCGGACCAGGCCGGCCACCAGCAGCGTCTTGCTGGCCAGCAGCAATGCGGCGCCACCCAAGGCCCACGGCCACACCGCGGGAAGGGCGCTCGGATCGAACAACATGCCGATACCGATGAAGAACAAACCCAGCAGCACGTCGCGGAATGGACGGATCGTGGCTTCCACCTGGTGGCGGAACTCGGTCTCGCCAAGCACCATGCCCGCCAGGAACGCGCCGAAAGCCAGGGAAAGCCCCAGGGACCCGGTGATCCAGGCGGCCCCCAGGGACACCAGAAGCACGGTGAGTGTGAAGACTTCGGTGGTGCCCAACCGCGCCACTTTCTGGAATAGCGGCCTCAGCAGCCATCTGCCTGCCAGGAAGACGATCGCCGTCGCCAGCACTGCCTTGGCCAGCGCCATGCCCAAGGACCCAGCCACGACCATCAGCCCTGCTGCCGTGCCCAGGACCGGAATGACGACGATGAAAGGCACGGCCGTGACATCCTGGAAGACCGACATGGCCGTGCCCAGCCGGCCATGCGGCGAATGGTCCTCGCCCTGTTCGGCCAGTTGCTTGCTGATTACCGTGGTCGAGGATTGCGCGAAGATCGCGCCGATCACGAAGGCGGCGGCCGGCCCGGCCCCGGCAAGCCAGGCCAGGACTCCCACCACCAGCGTCGTCAGGACAACCTGCGCCGTGCCAAGCCAGAGAACCTGGCTGCGCAGCGCCTTGAGCTGGGGCAACGAATAGTTGAGGCCGATCGTGAACAACAGGAAGACGATGCCGAATTCGGCAAACAGGCGGATGACGTCACCATCGACGACCGGCCCCAGGGTGAAGGGTCCAAGCAACACGCCGACGAACAAGTAAGCCAGGGGTGTTGGAATGTGCAGGCGGTGGCAAACCTTGATGCTGGCGACGGCGGCACCAAGCAGTACCAAGACTTGCAGGAGACCTTGTTCCATCTGCGTGCTTGACCATGGCGGGGGGCTGTGGGAATTGTAGGGACTTTAGGGATCCCATTCGGCCTCCGAAGGCAATGCCTTGGTGCAGGCGGGTGGGGACCACGCGCCGTTGCCATTCACCAATGTGGCCGAACACCCCGCCAATCAGACCCTGGGCGGGGTCGGGGCCGGGAGGCAAGCATGAGCTGGAGTTTCGGCCCGATCTGGGCAGGCACAGATTTTTCGCAGGACGCCAATCTTGCCGTCCAGCGCGCTGCAAGGCTTTCGCGCGAACATGGCGCCACCCTGCACCTGCTGCACGCCCTGGACGAAGGCGACTGGCTGGCGCGAGCGGCCAAGCTGACGCACGGGCACTTCACCCATGAACTGCTGCTCAGGGCCGCCGGTTCGCAGCTGGCGAGGCTGCGCGACCAGCTGCTGGCCGACGGCGTGCCCGCCGTGGAAACCCACGTCTCCCCGGATTCGTTGCACAAGGCGCTGCATGGCATCGTTGCCGACGGTGAATGCGGGTTGTTCGTGATGGGCGCGCGCGGTGAAGGCAGCTTTCGCGAAGGCCTGCTGGGTTCGACTGCGGACCGTGTGCTTCGCTCGGGCAGCGTGCCTGTGCTCCTGTGCCGGCGCGACGCATCACCCTGGCAACGCGTGGTGCTGGCCACCGACTTTTCGCCCGCCTCGGAACTGGCGGCCCGGCTGGGCCTGGCCATCTCGCCGGAAGCCAGCCACTACCTGCTGCATGCCAGCGAGCTGGTCCTGGACCGGGGACTCGCCTTCGCCAACACCAGCCCGGAGGCCCGGGAGGCCTACCACCGCGAGGCCTGGGAAAAGGCCAGTCGCCAGCTCACGGCATTCACCCAGGCGCTCGGGGCCGCGGGGGAGGGCATCACCCGGGCACCGCGGCAGGGACGTCCCGCCGAAGTCCTGTCGAGTTTCGTGGACGAAACGGCCGCGGACCTGGTGGTCCTGGGTGCCCGGCCGCGGGCACGCTGGGAAAACAACCTGCTGGGCAGCACGGCGCACTTCGCCGCCAACAAACTGGGCTGCGACGTGCTCGTGGTTCCGGGTAAGCCCTGAGGCCCCGTCAGGGCGCCATGCGCTGGGTAGCCGAGGGCAGGGCGGCGACGCTGATCGTCGGCACCGGGGCGGCCTTGGGCGGCGTCAGGCGCTGCACCCGGAAGAATGTGTGGTCGCCGATGGTGGCCACCTGCGGGTAGGTGGCCCAGTTCGGGTTGGCCAGGTCCAGGGCCGCGAAGTGGCTCGCGCCCGGCACGACTTCCTTGCGCTCTCCCGGCGGCAGCTGCCAGTCGGCCTGGGCCTGGAAGGCGACCTGTACGGCCCGTTCCCAGGCCTTGATGTTCTTCATGCGCAGGCCCGGGTTCACGATGGTCGGGGCGAACTGCTTGCGGGCGGTGACCACCTCGCAAACCGACTCGCCCCACTGGCCCGAGTCACGGCGGCGCAGGGCCACTTCGGCGACCGCGCGCTGGCCCAGGGCCGACTGGTCGCGGGCCTCCAGGTAGACCGTGGTCGCCAGGCACAGGGGGTCGGCGGCTGGCTGGGGGAGGATCGATGCCAGCCAAAGGACGAAAGACAGCTTCATGGCGGAACTCCTTGCTCCGTTGCGCCGCACTTTCCCGACCGCCCTCAGGCGGTTCCCCTGAGGGACCAACGGGTTTGTGGTTCAAGTGCGGCCTGGCGTTTTGGGGATGGACGAGCGGGGCTCGCACTCCGGGGTCGCTGGCGTCAGGTGCGCGACCCGCCGGAATCCCCTTGAAGCCATGCGCTCCGGGGCCGATTTGTCGACGGGGCGCGGGGCCGGGCGTCGATTCCAGCCGCGCATCCTACGGGAATGAGCCGAACCTTGCCTGAACGGCAAAAGCCAAGCCTTTGATTCTTATTGGAGTAATTGCTCAGAGCGCCGCGGCGAGGCGGCTTCCCTGCTCGATGGCGCGTTTGGCGTCGAGCTCGGCGGCCACGTCGGCACCGCCGATCAGGTGCGGCCGCAGGCCGGCCGCCTGCAGTCCGTCGACCAGTTCGCGCAGGGGTTCCTGGCCGGCGCAGACCACCACGTGGTCCACCTCCAGCAGCCGTTCCTGGCTATCCACCCGCACCCGCAGGCCGGTGTCGTCCACGCCCAGGTACTCCACGCCGCCCCAGGCCTGCACGCCCTTGGCTTTCAGGGTGGCGCGGTGGATCCAGCCGGTGGTCTTGCCCAGGCGGGCGCCGGGTTTGCCCGGGCTGCGCTGGAGCAGCCAGAGTTCGCGTGCGGGGGGTTCCGGCTGCGGCCTGGTCAGGCCGCCGGGGCCTTCGAAATCGCGTGCCACGCCCCATTCCTCCATCCACAGGACAGGGTTGAGGCTGGGGGAGGGGCCGTCGTGCACCAGGTATTCGGCGACGTCGTAGCCAATGCCGCCGGCGCCGATGATGGCGACCTTCCGGCCGGGCACGACCCGACCCTGCAGCACGTCCAGGTAGGAAACGACCTTGGCATGGTCGGCGCCCGGGAAGCCGACCTTGCGCGGCCGGATGCCGGTGGCGAGCACGATTTCGTCGAAGCCACCCGCGGCCAGGGCGGCGGCGTCCACGCGTTCGCCCAGGCGCTGGTCGACGCCGGTCAGCGCCAGCTGGCGACCGAAGTAGCGCAGGGTCTCGTGGAATTCTTCCTTGCCCGGGATCTTCTTGGCCATGTTGAACTGGCCGCCGATCTCGGACGCCGAATCAAACAGCGTCACCTGGTGACCGCGGCCCGCGGCCACGCTGGCGCAGGCCAGTCCGGCCGGTCCGGCGCCGACCACGGCCACCCGCTTCGGGTCCGAGGTCGGCAGGTAATTGAGTTCGGTTTCCGCGCAGGCCCGCGGATTGACCAGGCAGCCAGCCTTCTTGCCCACGAAGACGTGGTCCAGGCAGGCCTGGTTGCAGGCGATGCAGGTGTTGATCTCGTCGCGCCGGCCCTCGCGGGCCTTGCGCGCCCAGGCCGGGTCGGCCAGCAGCGGGCGCGCCATCGACACCATGTCGGCCTGGCCACCGGCGAGGATGGCCTCGGCTTCCTCGGGCATGTTGATGCGGTTGGTGGCTACCAGGGGCAGCCCGACGTGCGGCTTGAGCTTGGCGGTGACGCCGGCGAAGGCCGCGCGCGGCACCGAGGTGGCGATGGTCGGCACCCGCGCCTCGTGCCAGCCGATACCGGTATTGATGAGGGTGGCACCGGCGGCCTCGATGGCCTTCGCCTGCATCACGATCTCGTCCCAGGCTGAACCGTTTTCCACCAGCTCCAGCATCGACAGCCGGTAGATGAGGATGAAGTCCGGGCCCACCGCCTCACGGATGCGGCGAACGATCTCCACGGCGAAGCGCATCCGGTTTTCGGGCGAGCCGCCCCAGGCATCCTTGCGCCGGTTGGTGCGGGCGCTGAGGAACTGGTTGATCAGGTAACCCTCCGAACCCATCACCTCGACGCCGTCGTAGCCGGCGTCGCGGGCCAGCTTCGCGGTGGTGACGAAGGCCTTGATCTGGCGCTCGACGCCCCAGGCGGTGAGCGCGCGCGGGGTCAGCGGGCTGATCGGCGCCTTCACCTTCGAAGCCGACACCAGCAGCGGGTGCGCCGCATACCGGCCGGCGTGCAGGATCTGCAGGCAGATGCGGCCGCCGGCTTCGTGCACCGCCCTGGTGACGATGCGGTGCTTGTGGATCTCCCAGGGCCAGCTGAGCTTTCCGGCGAAAGGCTTGAGCCAGCCGACCAGGTTGGGCGAGATGCCGCCGGTGACCATCAGGCCGGCGCCGCCTTCTGCGCGCTCGCGGAAATAGGCCGCCAGCTTCGGGAAATCGCGCGCGTGGTCTTCCAGGCCCGTGTGCATCGAACCCATCAGGATCCGGTTGGGCAGGGTGCAAAAGCCCAGGTCGAGGGGCTGGAAGAGGCTGGGATAAGGCTGGCTGGACATGGTTTGCGGCGCTGGACGGATCCGGGCACCTTGCCCGGATCGGCCGTCCCGGACAAGACGCCGGCGAACGGCGCGGCCGCGCTGGCCCCCGACATCCGTTCATGCTTCTGGCACCATTAGCCCACGTTCGCCCACGCACGCACGGACCGCCCGCCCATGAGCACCCCCGACCTCCGTTCCGCCAAGCGCCCCGAACCCGACCCGTCCATGGTCGACATCGCCAACTACGTCACCGACTACTACATCGGTTCGTCCGAGGCCTACACCACCGCCCGCTACATGCTGTTCGACTCGCTGGCCTGCGCCATGCTGGCGATGCGCCACCCCGAATGCGTCAAGCACCTGGGGCCGCTGGTGCCGGGGGGATCGCTGCCGGGCGGCGCACGCGTGCCGGGCACCCATCACGAACTCGACCCGGCCCAGGCCGCCTACAACATCGGCGTGCAGGTGCGCTGGCTGGATTTCAACGACACCTGGCTGGCCGCCGAGTGGGGGCATCCCTCGGACAACCTCGGCACCATCCTGGCCGTGGGCGACTACCTGAGCCGCAAGGCCGAGCGGGAAAACGGCAAGCCGGTGACGGTGCGCGACATCCTGACCTGGGCGATCAAGGCCCACGAGATCCAGGGCTGCTACGCGCTCAAGAACAGCTTCAACCGGGTCGGCCTGGACCACGTCATCCTGGTCCGGCTGGCCTCAAGCGCCATCGCCACCCACATGATGGGCGGCGGCAAGGAAGAGATCATCAACGCGGTCAGCCACAGCTGGGCCGACGGCGGCGCCCTGCGCGCCTACCGGCATGCGCCCAACACCGGCCCGCGCAAGAGCTGGGCCGCCGGCGACGCCTGCCGCCGCGCCGTCATCCATGCCCTGAACGCGATGAAGGGCTGCGTGGGCTATCCGAGCGTGGTCAGTGCCCCGACCTGGGGGTTCACCGACGTGGCCTTCAAGGGCAAGGACTTCGAGTTCGAGCGGGCCTTCGGCAGCTACGTGATGGAGAACATCCTGTTCAAGATCAGTTTCCCGGCCGAGTTCCATGCGCAGACGGCGGTCGAGTGCGCGCTGCAGCTGCATCCCAAGGTCGCCGGCAGGCTCGACGAGGTCGAGCGCATCGCGATCGAGACCCAGGAGGCCGGGGCGCGGATCATCGACAAGACCGGCCCGCTGGACAACTACGCCGACCGGGACCATTGCCTGCAGTACATGGTGGCCGTGCCGCTGATCTTCGGCCGGCTCACCGCCGAGGACTATTCCGACGCCGTCGCGGCCGATCCCCGGATCGACGCCCTGCGCGGGAAGATGCAGGTGCGCGAGAACCCGGATTTCACCCGCGACTACTTCGACCCGGACAAGCGCTACATCGGGAATTCGGTCGAGGTGTTCTTCAAGGACGGCAGCTCCACCGGGAAAGTGTCCATCGACACCCCCCTGGGCCACCGCGACCGCCGGGGGGAGGGCATTCCGGCCCTGCTGGCGAAGTTCGAGGCCGCAATGGCCGGCCAGCTGCCGGCCAGGCGGGTCCAGAAGCTGCTGGAGCTGACCGGCGACACCTCCCGCTTCGAGGCCACCCCGATCCACCGGTTCATGGACCTGTTTACCCCCTGAAAAACTTCCCTTGCCATGGACCGATGCCTTTGTTAGATTCCCGTTAACAATCCGATCGTTAAGGTTTGTCCGACTCAAGCGGCACTGCACCGACCCCCTGGTCCGCACCGTTCGAGCTTTTTCCCCAAAGTAGAAGATGGAGCAAATCATGAAGAAGAAACTCCTGTGCTGTGCCCTCCTTGGCGCCATGGCGACCGCAACGTCCGCGATGGCCCAGGATTTCGACAACCGTTGGTACGTGTCCGGTGGCATCGGCGGAAACGTCCAGGACGATGACCGCGGCACCGAAGACTCCGGCTTCCTGACCCTCGGCCTCGGCAAGTTCATCACCCCGAACTGGTCGCTGGACGTCGAGGCGAACTACCAGAACCCGCGCCTGAAGTCGAACAACGACCTGCTGTTCAGCCAGTACGGCCTGTCGGTCGACTCGCGCTACCACTTCATCCGCGAAGGCAGCAACTGGTGGCCGTACGTCCGCATGGGCCTGGGCTACCAGAAGGCCGAGGAAGAGTTCAACAACTTCCCGAGCCCGAACTCGCCGGGCCAGCGCGAAGACTCCTTCCTGGCCGCCAACCTCGGCGTCGGCATGCAGGCTGACTACGACCGCTTCGCGGTCCGTGGCGAGCTCGGCACCCGCGTCGCGTTCGACGACACCTCCTACGTCGCGCCGGATTCGAACTCCTTCGCCGACATGCTGATCTCGATGACCGTGCTGATGAAGCTCGGTGACCTGCCGGCCCCGGTCGTCCCGGACGCCGAGCCGGTCGTGCAGACCACCTGCGCCGACCTCGACGACGACGGCGACGGCGTCAACAACTGCGACGACAAGTGCCCGGGTTCGGTTGCCGGCCAGGCCATCGGTCCGGACGGTTGCCCGGTTCCGCTGACGATCGACCTGAAGGGCGTGAACTTCGACTTCGACAAGTCGACCCTGCGTCCGGACGCCGTCGTGATCCTCGACGAAGCCATCGCCATCCTGCAGAAGTACCCGCAGCTGAAGGTTGAAGTCGCCGGTCACACCGACTCCATCGGTACCGAGCAGTACAACCAGGGTCTGTCGGAGCGTCGCGCCAAGGCCGTGTACGACTACCTGACCAACGCCGGCATCGGCGCTGATCGCATGGCTGGTCCGAACGGTTACGGCGAGAGCCGCCCGATCGACACCAACGACACCGCCGAAGGCCGTGCGCGCAACCGCCGCACCGAGCTGAACGTCCAGAACTGATCCACCGGTTCTGAAGCAACACCCGAAGCCCGGCCTCGCGCCGGGCTTCGTTTTTTCCGGCGGCCCGTTCAGGTGGCGCGTTGCAATGGCGCGTAGCGAGGCCTAAGCTTCACGCAGTCCCGCCTTCCCCCGGTGAACCATGAAGCGCACCCTCATCTCGATGTTCCTCTGCGTGCCGATGCTGGCGATTGCAAACGAGCCCGAGTGCAGCCAGCCCGTGCCGGGCAGCGCTGCGATGGGCGAAGCTGGTCTGGTTGCGGAAGCCGTCGCCCCGGCAGACGCGCAGGTTCCCGGTTCCGGCCTGGCCCCGGTGCCCGCCGAACTGGCTGCGGCGCCGGCCCCGGACGCGGCGGCGACCAGCGAGGTCGCCACGCCCGCGCTCGACCTGGCGGCGCAGACCCTGCTGCCCTGCGCCGAAACAACGGCCGTGGCGCCTGCGCCCGAGCCGGCCTATGTGCCCAAGACCGCCCACGACAATTCGCCGTGGCGCTTCGACATGAACCAGAACGGCAAGCGCATGACCGCCGACGAGTTCGACGCCTGGATGAAGGCCAAGGGCATCCGCGTTGCCACCGGTCGCGCCCCGGCGCCGGCCGTGCCGGCGACGGCCGCCCCGGCCGATGGCGCCGTGGTGGTGGCTGCCGCCTCCGCGGCCGTCGTGCCTGCCCCCGTCGGCCAGACGCCTTCGCCGGCGGCCAACCCGGCGGTGCCGGCTGCGCTTCCGGTCGCCGAAGCGCCGGCCCTGGTGCCGGTCGCCGACGCCGTGCCCGCCGCGGCGGACTGACGCGGCGTCAGGGTTTGCGGAAGCGGTAGTGCGCCACCAGCCACTGCCGCCCGTCTTCGTAGCCGAACAGTTCGGCGCAGGCCATCCAGAACATGCGCCAGCGCTGTGACCAGCGCGCGGCGTTTTCAGCGCCGTAGGTCGCTGCCAGCACGTCCATCACTTCCTGCTGGTTGCGGTCCTGGTTTTCCAGCCAGTGGTTGGCCGTGCGCTGGTAATGCGTGCCTGGCAACAGCCAGCGCTCTTCGATCGACAGGTCCTGCTGGAAGTGCAGCAGCGTGTCCGCCGAGGGCATCAGGCCGCCGGTGAAGAAATACCGGCCCATCCAGTTGTCGTCGCCTTCGGTGAGGAAGGGATACATCAGGTGCCGGTGCGCGAAGATGTGCACGAACAGCTTCCCGCCCGGCTTCAGCCAGCGTGCGATGTTGGCCAGCAGGTGCCGGTAGTTGCGCATGTGCTCGAACATCTCGATCGAGACCACGCGGTCGTAGTTGCCTTCCGGCAGCTCCAGCTGCACGACGTCGCGGGTGAGGATCTCGACGTTGCCCAGTCCGCGCGCTGCCGCCTGCGCCATGATGTGCACGCGCTGGCTGGCCGAGTTGGACACGCCGGTGATGCGCGCGTTCGGGTAGCGGGCGGCCATCCACAGCGTCAGCGAACCCCAGCCGCAGCCCAGCTCCAGGATCTGCTGGCCGTCGGCCAGCTCGGCGCGTTCCCCGTACAGGGCCAGCATGGCCTCCTCGGCCTGGTCCAGGCTTTCCCGGCCGGTGGCGTAGTAGGCGCTGGAATACTTGAGGCGCTTGCCCAGGCACAGTTCGAAAAAGCGCGCCGGCACCTCGTAATGCTGCTCATTGGCCGCCGCGGTTTCGATCGCGATCGGACTGCCGTGCAGGTCTTCGAGCAGTTCCCGGAAACGCGCATCGGCGCGGGCCAGGTCGTCGGCGCCTTCTTCGCGCAGCCGTTGGCCGCACAGGCGGCGGATGCCGAGGCGGGTCAGCGCGTCGGGCAGCAGCCCCCGCTCGCATAGGTCGATCAGGGACATCCGGTCACTCCGGGAAAGGGGAAGATTTGCGCGGCGGCCAGGGGAAGAAGGCGCTGACCTCGCGCTGGTAGCGGCGATAGTCTTCACCGCGGCTGCGTTCGGCCTGGGCCTCGGTCCACGGGATGCCGCTGACGCGATACAGGAAGGCGAACATCAGCACCGGTCCGGCCAGGCTCAGCCAGAACAGCTCGCCACCCACCGCAAGGAACACGTAAGCGAACCAGTGCAGCCATTCGAAGAAATAGTTGGGGTGGCGGGACCAGCCCCACAGGCCGACCCGGCAGGTCTTGCCGGCATTGGCCTCGTCGGCGCGGAACTTCGCCAGCTGCCGGTCGGCGATCGACTCCCCGAGCATCGCGCCCAGCCAGACGAGGATCGCCAGCACGGTCCAGACGGTCAGGTGGTAGGCGCCGTTGTCGGCCGCGGCCACGAAGGGCAGGGCGAACAGCGCCACCACCACCGCCTGCATCTGGAAAAAGCCGAAGAACTTCGCCGGGCTGCCGTTCCAGGCCGCCCTCAGCGCGCGGTAGCGCCCGTCCTCTTCCTCGTTCAGCACCCGGTGCAGCAGGTGCAGGCACAGGCGCGCGCCCCAGACGCTGCCGAACATCGCGACCAGGCCGCGGCTCATCGGCGAACCTTCGCCAACCACGCCGACGAAGAGCGCGGCCAGCGCCATCAGCCCGGCCCAGCCCACGTCGACGTAGCCGACGTTGCGCACGCGCATCGAAAACGCCCACAGCGCGACCATCGCCAGCGCCGAGCCGAGCCAGACGACGCCGATGCTCAGCCAGGGGCTCATGCCGGCGCCCGTTTGCCGGCGCCTGCGGCGGCGAGGTGGTTGTCGACCGCGAACAGCAGCGGCAGCACCGCCGCCCAGCCCAGGGCCAGCGCGGCCAGGACCCAGGCCACCGGCGCGCCGAAGCTTACGGCGTCGAAGGCGCCGGCGGCCGTCCAGTAGGCGAGCGGGCCGCCGACCAGGCCCAGCGCCGCCGCGGCCAGCGGCCACTGGCGCAGGCGCGCCATCGAATGATTGAGCGTCAGCGCGAAGCCGACCCACAGCGAAGCGATCCACACCGGCGCGACGCCCGACCAGGGCCAGGCTTCGGCATAGACCAGCCAGCCGGTGGCGGCGAAAGCGCTGTCGAGCGCGATGCCCAGCGGCAGGGCGACCGCCAGCAGGCGCAGGTCATCGCGGGTTCGGCCGCCCCAGGCCAGCATCGCCGCGGCGAAAACGGCCGCCGCCAGCGGGCCCGCCCAGGGCAGGCCGGCACCGGCGCCGGCGACGCTGGCGAGCCAGACCGCCTGGAAGCCGACCACGTTGCCCAAGGTGAGCCAGGCCGCCTTCATCTCAGGCCGCCTCCGGCGCCGGCAGGTACTGCTCGCGCCGGTTGCCCGGGCGCGCCAGCAGCAGGTGCACGTCGCCGATCGAGCGCTCGCGGAAGCCGCCCTCGCAGTAGCACAGGTAGAACTCCCACATGCGGATGAAGCGTTCGTCGTAGCCCAGGGCGCGGACCTCGTCGAGGCGGTCCAGGAAGCGCTGGCGCCAGCGCTGCAGCGTCAGCGCGTAGCTGGGCCCGATGTCCTCCAGGTTGACCAGGCGCAGGTCGCTGGCCCGCGCCGCGGCGCCGGTGAGCGCGCTCACGCAGGGAATGAAGCTGCCCGGGAAAATGAAGCGCTTGATGAAATCCACCGAGCCCAGCGCCTGCTCGTAGCGATGGTCTTCGATGGTGATCGCCTGGATCAGGGCCAGGCCCTCGGGCTTGAGCAGCGACGCGCACTTGGCCAGGTAGGTGTCGAGGTACTGGTGGCCGATGGCTTCGACCATTTCGATCGACACCAGCTTGTCGTACTCGCCCTGCAGGTCGCGGTAGTCCTCCAGCAGCACCGTCACCCGGTCCGACAGGCCGGCGGCGGCCACGCGTTCGGTCGCCAGCGCGTGCTGCTCTTTCGAAATGGTGGTGGTGGTGACGCGGCAGCCGAAGCGCGACGCGGCGTGCACCGCCAGCCCGCCCCAGCCGGTGCCGATCTCGACCAGGTGGTCGCCGGGCTGCAGGTCGAGCTTGCGGCAGATGCGCTCGAGCTTGCGCCACTGCGCCTGTTCCAGCGTTTCGTTTTCATCGGCGAAGATCGCCGACGAGTACATCATCGAATCGTCCAGGAACAGCCTGAACAGGTCGTTGCCCAGGTCGTAGTGCGCGGCGATGTTGCGGCGGCTCCCGGCGCGGGTGTTGCGGCGAAGGGCGTGCCAGCCGCGCAGCAGCCAGCCGCCGAAACGGGCCAGGCCGGTTTCCATTGCATCCAGGCGGTCGCGGTTGATCACCAGCAGCCGCACCAGGGCCACCAGGTCGTCGCAGCGCCACAGGCCGTCCATGTAGGCCTCGCCGGCGCCCACGGAGCCCTGGGCGGCTGCGGCGCGGTAGAAGCCGGGGTCCAGCACCTCGATGCGGACCTCGAGGCCTCCGGGCCGGCCCAGTTCGACCGTGCCCAGGGCATCGACCAGGTGCACGCGGCCGCCGTCCAGGCCGTCGAGCGTGGCCAGCAGGCGTCGGCGCAGCAGGCGGTCGAGCGCGCCGTAGCGGGCGGCGCCTTGTTCCGGGGTGGCCAGGCTGTCGGCGGTCGAACTCATCGGGAACTCCGGGGCAGGGTATCGGGGTGCGGGTGGAAGGGCGTGCGCTTGAACCACAGGCGCGCGGCCTGCCAGTAGATCGCCGCGCCCACCTTCGCGGTGAGCAAGGGATACCGCGCCAGGCATGAAGCCAGCGTGTTCCCGGCCAGCGGGCGGCGCTCCATGACCAGGGTGGCGTCGAACTCGCGCTCGTCGCCGCGCAGGACCTCCATGTGCACGCGCAGCGACTCGCCCGGCGGCTGGAACACCCAGCGGTAGCGCCGCTGCATCGGCATGAACGGCGACACGTGGAAGGTCTTGTCGAAGCCCCAGTGCAGCGCGCCGCCGCGGACCTCGGCCTCCGACACCTGCAGCAGGTAGGCGTGGCGCTGGTTCCAGGGCGTATTGGTGATCTCGGCCAGAACCCAGTCCAGGGTCTCGCCGTCGTCGGCGAAGCCGTAGTAGAAGCTCACCGGGTTCATGGTCTTGCCGAAGTAGCGGGCGTGCGTGAGCAGGCGGATCGGGCCGGTGGGGCGGGTTCCGCGCACCGACTGCACGTGGTCGCGCACGGCGGTGTCGATCGGCAGCGCCGGGTCGCCGAAATAGTCGCGCCGCCGCAGCTGCGCCAGGTTCGGCCGGTCGACCGACCACAGCCAGCGGCCGGCGAAGACCTGGTCGAGTTCGGCCAGGTCCAGGTAGAGCTGGAACATCCGGTAGCGGAAGGCGTGCCCGACCGGCGAATGCCGCCGGTGCCGTACCCAGCCTTCGTAGATGGCGGACTTCAGGGCCACTGCACGCCCAGCGCGCGCGCAACCTCGACACCGCTGCGCAGCCCGTCCTCGTGGAAACCAAAGCCCCAGTAGGCGCCGGCGAACCAGGTCCGGTTGCCGCCGTTGATCTCGCCGCGGCGGGCCTGTGCCGCGACGCTGGCGTGGGTGTAGACCGGGTGCTGGTACTGCATGCGCGCCAGCACTTTGGCCGGGTCGATCGCCTGGCCGCGCCCCAGGGTGACGACGAAGGGCTCGGGGCTGTCGATCGACTGCAGGTGGTTCATGCAGTAACTGACCGTGCACGGCGCGCCCGGCGCCTGCGGCACATAGGCATTCCACGCTGCCCAGGCCTTGCGCCGGCGGGGCAGCAGGCTGGCGTCGGTGTGCAGCACCGTCTCGTTGGTCTGGTAGGGGATGGCGCCCAGTACCTCGCGCTCGGCCTGGCTCGGGTCGGCCAGCAGGGCCAGGGCCTGGTCGCTGTGGCAGGCAAGCACGACCTGGTCGAAACGCTCGATGCCGCGATCGGTGCTCAGCCCGACGCCGTCGGCATCGCGCTCGATCCGGCGCACCGGGCTCGACAGCCGCACCTGCACGGACCAGGTCTTCTGCAGCGCCTCGATGTAGCTCGAAGAACCGCCGCAGACCACGCGCCACTGCGGCCGGTCGCGGACCTGCAGCATGTGGTGGTTGTCCATGAACCTGACCAGGTACTTGGCCGGGAAGTCGAGGATGGTTTCCGAAGGCGACGACCACAGCGCCGAGGCCATCGGCACCAGGTGGTCGCGCACGAACAGCTCCGAATAGCCGCGCTCGCGCAGGTAGCTGCCTAGCGTCGGCCCGTCGCCCGGGTCGGCCAGCAGCGCCGGCGCATCGCGGTAGAAGCGCGTGATGTCGCGCACCATGCGCCAGAACCGCGGCGACACCAGGTTGCGCCGCTGGCAGAACAGGCCGTCGAGGTCGGTGGCGTTGTACTCGAGGCCATTGCCGGCGTCGTGCACGGAGAAGCTCATCGTGGTCGGCTGGCTGGGCACGGCCAGTTCATCGAACAGCTTCGTCAGCAGCGGGTAATTGCCCGGATTGAAGACGATGAAGCCGGTGTCGACCCGGTAATTGCGGCCCTGCTGCTGCACCTGGTGCGTGTGCGTGTGACCGCCCAGCCGTGACTCGCGTTCGAACAGCACCACCTCGTGCCGGCGCGACAGCAGCCAGGCCGCGCCGAGGCCGGCGATGCCGCTGCCCACCACTGCGATCTTCATGCCGCCTCCCGGCGCGCGCCGCGCAGCGAAGGCGGAACCGGTCGCAGGTCGCTGACCAGGCCGAAAAGGGCCATGGCGCGCAGGCCCAGGTAGGTCAGGTCAAGTTCCCACCAGGTGAAGCCCTGGCGGGCCGAGCCGGGGAAGTGGTGGTGGTTGTTGTGCCAGCCTTCGCCGAAGGTCAGCAGGGCCAGCAGCGCGTTGTTGCGGCTGTCGTCGCGCGTGGCGAAGCGGCGGCTGCCCCAGCGGTGGGCCAGCGAATTGATGGTCACGGTGACGTGGAACAGCACGACGGTCGAGACGAAGAATCCCCAGACCAGCAGCTGCGGCCCGCTGGTGCCCAGGCCCGGATACGCGGTTTCAAGCCAGCTGCCCAGCGCGAACAGGCCCGCCGCCAGCAGCACCGGCACCAGGATGTCGAAGCGGTCGAGCAGGCGCAGCTCCGGGAAGCGCGCCAGGTCGCGCACCGCGTCCAGGTCGGTGCGGAACGAACGCCGGGTCAGGAACCAGCCCATGTGGCTGTGCAGGAAACCGTGCCGCGGCGAATGCACGTCGTGTTCGGTATCGGCGTGGCGGTGGTGGTGCCGGTGGTGCGCGGCCCACCACAGCGGGCCACGCTGCACCGAGGCCGCGCCGACCAGTGCGAACGCGAACTGCACCGGCCGCGAGGTGCGGAAGGCCTTGTGGGAAAAATAGCGATGGTAGAAGCCGGTGATCGCGAACATGCGCAGCGCGTAAAGCGCCACCGCCGTCCAGAACGCGAACCACGAGAAACCCACCCAGAAGACCCCGATGCAGGCCAGGTGCAGGCCGACGAAGGGCAGCACGCGCAGCCAGTCGACCCGGTCGGGGTCGCGGCCGTCGTCCGCCGGCGCGGCGCCGGTGTCGAACCACAGGGCGAGGGCGCGCAGGGCGCGGCGCCAGGGACTGGCGGAATCAGGATGGGTGGCGGGATCGGACATGGGCGAATGGTCATCTTCACACGGTGATGGGGCGGTGAACCGGGGCCGTGGGCTGGCGTCGCGAGCCTGCGCTGCGCCATGCTTCCGGCATGTCCGGCTTCCTCCCCAAGCCTCGCACGAAGGCGCCGCGCCATGGCGTGGCCCGCGTGCTGTCCAAGCTCGGCCTGTGTTCGCGCAGCGAAGCCGCGCGCTGGGTCCTGGCCGGGCGCGTGGCGGTGAACGGGCGCCTGGTCCGCGATCCCGAGTTCCCGGTGGTGCAGGGGCGCGACGCGCTGTCGCTGGACGGGGCGCCGCTGGAGGCCGCCGGGTGCGTGGTGGTCGCGCTCAACAAGCCCCGCGGCCTGGTCACGACTGCCAGCGACGAACGCGGCCGCGACACCGTCTACCGCTGCCTGGAAAACAGCGGCCTGCCCTGGTTGGCGCCGGTGGGGCGGCTGGACCAGGCCAGCGAAGGCCTGCTGCTTATGGCCAACGATCCGGTCTGGGCCGCCACCGTCACCGACCCGGCGACCGGCCCGGACAAGACCTACCACGTGCAGGTGGACGCGGTGCCGGACGACGCCCTGCTGGCCCGCCTCGTGACTGGCGTCGACTGCGAAGGCGAGCGGCTGGCCGCCCGCTCGGCCACCCTGCTGCGCAGCGGCGGCCGCACCGCCTGGCTCGAAATCAGGCTCGACGAAGGCCGCAACCGCCAGATCCGCCGCCTGCTGTCCTCGCAGGGACTGGAAACCCGCCGCCTGGTCCGCGTGGCCATCGGCGACCTGGCCTTGGGCGAGCTGGCCAAAGGGGCTTGGCGCCGTCTTTCGGATGCGGAAGTATCAAGCCTGGCCCCGCCGGGCCGGAGTTGAACATGTCCGTGCCGATCACCATTCGCCGCGCCGAGCCGGGCGACTTCGCCGCCGTGCAGGCCATCTACGCCGCGCCGCGTGCGCAGGCGGGCACCCTGCAGCTGCCGTTCCCGTCGCTGGACCTTTGGCGGCAGCGCCTGCAGGCCGTGGACCCGGACAGCCATGTCCTGCTCGCCTGCGCAGGTGATGAGGTAGTTGGCCAACTCGGCCTGGCGGTGTCGCGCAACCCGCGCCGCCGGCACGTCGGCGACCTGGGCATGGGCGTGCGCGACGACTGGCAGGGGCGCGGAGTCGGCACCGCGCTGCTGGCCGCCGCGATCGACCTGGCCGACCGCTGGCTGCAGCTGCGCCGGCTCGAACTTCAGGTTTACGCCGACAACGCCGCGGGTATCGCGCTTTACGCACGCCACGGCTTCGTCGAAGAAGGGCGCCACCGCGAATTCGCCTTCCGCGATGGCGCCTTTGTCGATGCGCTCAGCTTGGCGCGACTGCGCCTCGGCCAGGACGCCGCGATCAGCCCTTGATCACGCCCAGCTCGCGGCCGACCTTGGTGAAGGCGGCGATGGCCTGGTCGAGGTGTTCGCGGGTGTGGGCGGCGCTCATCTGCGTGCGGATGCGGGCCTGGCCCTTGGGCACGACCGGGAAGAAGAAGCCGATCACGTAGATGCCTTCCTCGAGCAGGCGCTGGGCGAACTTCTGCGCCAGCGGCGCGTCGTACAGCATCACCGGCACGATCGGGTGTTCGCCGGGCTTGAGGTCGAAGCCGGCGGCGGTCATCTTCTCGCGGAAGTAGGCGGTGTTTTCCTTCAGCCGCGCGCGCAGGTCGCCGGCCGCCGACAGCATCTCGAACACCTTGGTGCCCGCGGCCACCACGTGCGGGGGCAGCGAGTTCGAGAACAGGTAGGGGCGCGAACGCTGGCGCAGCATCTCGATCACCTCGGCGCGGCCGGTGGTGAAACCGCCCAGCGCGCCGCCCAGGGCCTTGCCCAGGGTGCCGGTGATGATGTCGATCTTCTCCAGTACGCCCTTGACCTCGGCGCTGCCGCGGCCGGTGTCGCCCAGGAAACCGGTGGCGTGGCATTCGTCGATGTGCACCAGGGCGCCGTACTTTTCCGCCAGCGCGGTGATCTGGTCCAGCGGCGCGATGAAGCCGTCCATCGAGAACACGCCGTCGGTGGTGATCATGATCGTGCGCGCGCCGTCGGCCTTCGCCTGCTGCAGCTGATTTTCCAGGTCGGCCATGTCGCAGTTGGCGTAGCGGTAGCGTTTGGCCTTGCACAGGCGCACGCCGTCGATGATCGAGGCATGGTTGAGCGCGTCGGAGATGATCGCGTCCTCCTCGCCCAGCAGCGGTTCGAACAGGCCGCCGTTGGCGTCGAAGCAGGCGGCGTAGAGGATCGTGTCCTGCTTGCCGAAGAAGGCGGCGATCTTCGCCTCCAGCTCCTTGTGCAGGTCCTGGGTGCCGCAGATGAAGCGCACCGAGGCCATGCCGAAGCCGTGGGTGTCGAGCGCATCCTTCGCGGCCTGGATCACGTCCGGGTTGTCGGCCAGGCCCAGGTAGTTGTTGGCGCAGAAGTTGAGCACGCTCGAACCGTCGGCCAGGGTGATCCGCGCCGACTGTGGCCCCGTGATCACGCGCTCGGACTTGAACAGTCCCTGGTCGCGGATGGCGTCTAGTTCGGCGGCGTAGCGGGCGAGGTCGGCGGAGGACATGGGCAGGGCTCGGTGGCGGGCGGTGGGGCCGGCATTATGCCAAGACCCGCCTGCTGCACCGCAGCATGCCTTATGATTTCGCAGAATTTGCCCCGCCCCACCAAGGATAAGAACCCATGAAGACCCGCAAGCTGCTGCCCTTCGCCCTGGCCGCCGCGCTGTTCGCGCTGCCGCTGGCTGCCGCCGCCCAGGACGCCGAAGAGGCGGCCGAAGAGGAGTCGATGTTCAGCTGGAACGCCGCCCTCGCCACCGATTACATGTTCCGCGGCGTCTCCCAGACCGACGGCGAGGCCTCGCTGCAGCTGGGCGCCGACCTGGCCTTCGACAACGGCGTCTACGTCGGCGTCTGGGGTTCGAACGTGGACTTCGGCGCCGGCGGCCCGGACCTCGAGATCGACACCTACATCGGCTGGAACACCGACCTGTCCGACCGCTGGAACCTCGACCTGGTGCTCAACCGCTACAACTACATCGGCGAAGAAGACGGCTACGGCGCCATCGACTACAACGAACTGATCGGCACCCTGGCCCTGGACGAAACCTGGTCCTTCACCCTGGGCTACACCAACGATGTCTATGCGCTCGACGACGACGGCTTCTACTACGGCCTCGGCGGCAGCTTCGACATCGGCTACGACTGGGGCCTGGACGTCACCGTCGGCCACAGCACCTTCGGCTCGTCCACCGGCATCGACGACTACAGCGACTTCTCGGTCGGCGTGAACCGCGACTTCGGCCCGGTCAACCTGGCCGTGGGTTATTACGGCACCGACGCCGCCGGCGACGACAACTTCGGCGACGCCGCCGACAACCGCTTCATGCTGACCCTGTCGATCGGGGGCTGACCGCTTACGCGCAGGACGCCCGGTAAGGCGGGCGTCCTGCGTAGTCGGACAGGCACTGCAGGCGCCAGCCGCGCGCCTGCACCTGCCAGCGCGCCTCCGGGCTGACCTGGCCCGCCACCAGGACCCGCCGCGGTCCCGGATGCGACAGGGCTTCCAGGCCGAACCAGCGGTCCATTTCGTCCGTCCAGTCGAGCCGGTCCACCGGCAAGGGCAGCAGCAGCTCGCCCTGCGGGCTGAGATAGGCCATCAGCGCACCCTGCGCGATGAAGCGGCCGCCGCGCTCCTCCGGCGCCAGTGCCGCATCGAGCTGGCGCAGCTCCTGCACCACGAAGCGGGCCTGGGCTTCGTCGCCCGCCATCAGCGCGGTTTCAAGCAGGATTTCGCAGCCGTCGGTGGGGTCGATGCCATCGAGCAGGCGCACCAGGTCCGTCTGCAGCACCGTCCCGTAGGCGCGTTCGCGCAGGAAGGCGCGCGTCAGCAGACCGTCCAGGCAGTGCAGCTCCAGCCGTTCCCGGTTGCGTTTGCGGACCTGTTCGGGCCGGGCCGAAAGCACCCAGTCGTCCACCTGCACCGCGCGGGAAAGCGCCGCCATGGCCGGGCCGCCGACCAGCCCCAGGACGTGGCCGGCGGCATGGCGCCCGCTGGTTTCCGCCCAGGCCAGCGCGTTCAGCCGCGGCGACAGCAGCGGGTTGCGGGTGCCCGGATCCACGCCCAGCCGCAGCGCCAGCGCACGGCGCGCCGAGCTGTAGCCGAGCTCGTGCTTGGCCAGTCGTTCGGTTTCCTTGCCGAGGCGACGAAAGATGCCGCGCCGCTCGGGTCGCGGCCTGCTGCCGGCGGCGCCCAGCGGCCCGCCGGGTTCGGCGAAGGGATCGCCGGCGTGCATCAGCTCCTCGTTGCTGATGTCCGCCAGCCGGCGCACCGACCGGCGCAGGCGCTGCCACTTGTCGGCGAAATAGCGGGCGACGCCGCCCGGCAGGCCCAGGACGGCGCGGCCGGGCTCCCTCCCGACCGCCACGCCGGCCTGCACGGGTTTCGTGGCGCGCGCACGCGCGGCTTCGCCGATGATCCGGCTCGGGCGGGCTTCGTGCACGGCGGCCAGCGCCGGCATTTCGGCCACGCGCACGGCGAGCAGTTCGACGCTGTCCGCCTCCATCTCGCCCCAGTCGGTGTAAATGCGGAAGCGCGCCTGGTAGCCGCGGACTTCGACCTGCGGATCGACGCGCCAGCCCGGGCCGGCCAGCAGCGAGGTCTCGACCAGGTCGGCGGCGGCAAGCACGGGGGCCTCACGGGCGCCGGCCGCGCCCGTCGCGCCGATCGCCATGACCAGCAGCGAAGCCAGCGTCGAAGGTTTCATCGGTGGTCGGCGGGGCGCCGGAAGGCGGTCAGCCCCAGCTGCAGACGACCTTGCCGCACTGGCCCGATTCCATCAGCTCGAAGCCCTTCTGGAAGTCGTCGATGTGCATCTGGTGGGTGAGCACCTTGCCCAGCGGGAAGCCCGACTGGATCAGCTGGGTCATCTTGTACCAGGTCTCGTACATCTTGCGGCCGTAGATGCCATGCAGCACCAGGCCCTTGAAGATGACCTTGTCCCAGTTGATGCCGGCACCGTTGGGCAGGATGCCGAGCAGGGCGACCTTGCCGCCGTTGTACATGCACTCGAGCATGTCGTTGAAGGCGTGCGGGTTGCCGCTCATCTCCAGCGCCACGTCGAAGCCCTCCATGTGCAGGTCCTTCATCACGTCCTTGAGCGACTGCTTGGAGACGTTGACCACGCGGGTGGCACCCATGTCGGCGGCGAGCTTGAGGCGGTAGTCGTTGACGTCGGTGACCACCACGTTGCGCGCGCCGATGTGCTTGCAGATGCCCGCGGCGATGATGCCGATCGGGCCGGCGCCGGTGATCAGCACGTCTTCGCCGACCACGTCGAACTCCAGCGCGCAGTGCGCGGCGTTGCCGTAGGGGTCGAAGAACGCGGCCAGTTCCGACGGGATGCTGTCGGGGATCGGCCAGAGGTTGGACGAGGGCATCACGATGTATTCGGCGAAGGCGCCGTTGCGGTTCACGCCGATGCCGGTGGTGTTCGGGCACAGGTGCTGGCGGCCGGCGCGGCAGTTGCGGCAGTGGCCGCAGACGATGTGGCCTTCGGCCGAGACGCGGTCGCCGATGGCATAGCCGGTGACGCCCGGGCCCATTTCGACGATGCGGCCGACGAACTCGTGGCCGATCACCAGGCCGGGCTTGATCGTGCGCTGGCTCCACTCGTCCCACTTGTAGATGTGCAGGTCGGTGCCGCAGATCGCGGTTTTTTCCAGCTTGATCAGGACTTCGTTGGGGCCGGGCGAGGGCACCGGCACCTGTTCCATCCACATGCCCTTTTCGGGGTGGCGCTTCACCAGCGCCTTCATCATCTGCTGAGCCATGGTCTCGCTGTCCGGAGGGCCCGTGCCGGGCCGAATGGCCGGCAATTATACGCCCGCGGCGTTAACCGGCCGGCAAGGCGGCCAGCGGCGGTTCAGGGCCGGCGTTCAGGGCAATTCGATCCGCCAGCCGAGTGCCAGCATGCGTTCGTCCAGGAAGGCGTGGCCAAACCGCGTCCGCCATTCGACGAAGGCCGAGTGTCCGCCCGTGAACACGAACACCGCGCCGAGTCCCGCCTCGCCCCAGTCGGCGTCGCGGTCGTCGGTATCGAAGACCACCGGCGTGCCGTTGGCGTCGCCCGCGAAGTTCACCGCCAGCGGGCGCGCCGCGTTCGCGAATTCGTGGCGCCAGCCCAGCCGCGCCTGCGGCTGCCAGACGCCCCAGCCCGCCGACAGGGTTCGCGCCAGGCCGATGTCCAGGCGCCCGCGCCGGCTGGTGATCGTGCGGCCCGGCACCAGGAGGGCCAGGCCGGCGCCGCCGGATTCGGTGTAGGCGTCGATCTGCGTGCGCTGCCAGTCCAGTCCGCCGGAGAACTGCCATTCCCAGGCCTGCGCCGCGCGGCTCCAGGTCCCGCCAATGCCGGCCAGGTGGCGCGAGGCCGAGGCGTCGGCGGTGGCCAGCGCCCGCACCGCGACGGTGCTGGGAAGGCGGTAGTCGATGGCGCGGCGAAGGTCGTAGTCGCCGTCCAGGCGCCCGGCGTAGCCGTCGATGGCGAAGCCTTCCGTCGCCGTCCAGCCGCCCAACAACATCGCGCCGGTGTAGCGCGTGCGGGTGCGGCCTTCCGAACCCAGGAAATCCAGGTCTTCGCGGGCATGGCTGGCCAGCAGGCCGAGCCGCCAGTCAGCGCGCGGCGCCCAGTCCAGGCCGGCGGCCAGCGCCCAGGTATCGCCATCAAAGGGGGCCTCGTTGATGCCGCCCCGGCGCGTGAGCCGGCCGGCATCGGCGCTGGCGAACGCCGACCAGCCGGCACCAAGCTCCGTGCGCAGCGCGTCCTGGTCGGGTGAGCCATCGCGGGTGGCGGCGCGGCCCTGGCCGGGGATTTCGCCGAGGAAGTTGCCCGCGGCCGAGATGTCGCGGCTGCCCGGCCCGCCGGCGGCGATTTCGCTGCACCGCTGCGCGAGTTCGCTGCCGGGCAGGGCGCCCAGGCATACGGTGGTCCAGAGCCCGGCCAGCGCCCGGTCGGGCGACTGCGCGTTCACCGCGGGCGCCGCGGCGAGCGCGCCAAGCCCGATGGCCAGCAGCCAGGTCCGCCTACGCATATCCCGTCCTCCCGTGTCCCCTGCCGTTAGTCTGGGCCGCGATCCGCTGCCTGTGGGCGCTGCCGCTGCTAGGCTTGGGGTTTCGCCCCATCGAGGTTAAACGCATGCGAGTGACGATCCTGGCCGCCGCCCTGGCGCTTTCTTTCTCCGCCCAGGCCCGCGAGGGCATGTGGGTTCCCCAGCAGCTGCCGGAAATCGCCGGCCCGCTCAAGGACGCCGGCCTCGAGCTGCCGCCCGAGCAACTCGCCAACCTCACCGGCGACCCGATGGGCGCCGTGGTCGCGCTGGGTGGCTGCACGGCCTCGTTCGTATCGCCCGAGGGCCTGGTGGTCACCAACCACCACTGCGCCTACGGGGCGATCCAGCTCAACTCCACCGCCGAAAACAACCTGATGGAGGCCGGCTTCAACGCGGCCACGCGCGCCGACGAGCTTTCGGCCGGCCCCAACGCCCGCGTCTACGTGATGGACCGCATCACCGACGTCACCGACAAGGTGAAGGCCGCGGCCGGCGATCTCGGCGGCATCGAGCGCAACAAGGCGCTCGAAGGCATCCAGAAGCAGCTGATCGCCGAGTGCGAGCAGGGCGAAGGCTATCGCTGCACGCTCTACAGTTTCTTCAGCGGCCAGACCTACCGCCTGTTCCGCCAGGTCGAGATCAAGGACGTGCGCCTGGTCTATGCGCCCCCGGGCAGCATCGGCAACTACGGCGGCGAAGTGGACAACTGGATGTGGCCGCGCCACACCGGCGACTTCACCTTCTACCGCGCCTACGTAGGCAAGGACGGCAAGCCGGCGGCGTATTCCGAAGACAACGTGCCGTACCAGCCGAAGCAGTTCCTTAAGCTGGCCGAAGAGGGCCTGGAGAAGGGCGACTTCGTGATGGTGGCGGGCTACCCGGGCACCACCAGCCGCTACGCGCTCTACGACGAATTCCAGGCGGTCGCCGACTGGCAGTACCCGAAGGTCGGCCAGCACCTGCGCAACCTGGTCGGCATCATCGAGACCGCCGGCAAGGCCGACGCCGACATCGAGGTCAAGTACGCCAGCCAGATCCGCGGCTACCAGAACGCGATGAAGAACTGGCAGGGCCAGCTGGAAGGTTTCGCCCGCATCGACGCCTCCGCGACCAAGCGCGCCGAGGAAGAGGCCGTGCTGGCCTGGCTGCGCGGCCAGGGCGAGGACGGCAAGGCCGGCCTCGAGGCGCATGCGAAGCTGGTCGCGCTGGCGGCCGACGCCCGCGCCACGCGCGAGCGCGACCTGCTGGTCGGCCAGCTCGCCGGTGGCGGCCTGCTGGGCAACCTGCGCATGCTGCACCGCCTGGCGATCGAATCGGCCAAGCCCGATGCCGAACGCAGCCCGGGCTACCAGGAACGCGACCTGCCGCGCATCGACGGTGCGATCCGCCAGCTCGAGCGCCGCTACCACCCGGAGATGGAAAAGCAGCTGATGGCCTACTGGCTGGCCGAGTACGTCAAGCTGCCGGCCGACCAGCGCGTCGAGGCGATCGACACCTGGCTGGGCGGCAACGACGCGGCTGCGATCGACCGCGCGCTGGACCGCACCTACGCCGGCACGAAGATGGCCGGAACCGACGCGCGCCTCGCGCTGCTCAAGGCCGACCAGGCGTCGATCGAGGCGATGGACGATCCGCTGCTGAAGCTGGCCGTGGCGCTGTACCCGACGATGAAGGCGATGGAAGACCGCAACGACGCCCGTGCCGGCGACCAGAACCGCTACCGTCCGGTCTACCTGGCGGCGGTGCAGGGCTACAAGCGCGACCAGGGCAAGGGCGTCTACCCGGACGCGAACCTGAGCCTGCGCATCACCTACGGCAACGTGCAGGGCTACGAGCCGAAGGACGGCGTGTACTACACGCCGTTCACGTCGCTGGACGGACTGGTCGCGAAGGCAACCGACGAGGAGCCGTTCAACGCGCCGAAGTCGCAGCTCGACGCGATCGCGGCGATGAGCGCGGAAGAGAAGGCGGCCGTGCCGGTGAACTTCCTGTCCGACCTGGACATCACCGGCGGCAACTCGGGTTCGCCGGTGCTCAACGGCAAGGGCGAGCTGGTGGGCCTGGCGTTCGACGGCAACTGGGAGTCGGTGAGCTCGAACTGGGTGTTCGACCCGGCCATGACCCGCATGATCGCGGTGGACCACCGCTACATGGTCTGGATCATGGACAAGGTGTTCCCGGCCCCGCACCTGCTCAAGGAAATGGACGCCCGCTGATCCGCTGTTGGAGGGACTTCAGTCCCGATATGCACCACCCCGGAAACGGCGCGCACCCCGCGCCGTTTTCTTTTGTCGGCCCCTGTAGGAGCGCCTTCAGGCGCGAATCTTTTGGCCAAGCAACGCGTCGCCCACGCTCGCTTCGCGACTGCACGCTACCTCCTCGAACTAGTCCGGTGGCCGGCAGGTAAGCACGGCGAGCTCAGTCAACGCTGGCAAGCGCGGTGAACAAGCCAAGCACAGTCAACGCAGCAATCGCGGTGAACATGACATGCACGATGCGCCCCGGGGTCCGGCGCGACCCGCTTTCCCATCGGCCTCGACCTTGTGTTGGGAAGGCGCGGCGCCTCCACCCGCGAATGCCGTGAGTAGCGCTCTCCTTGGGCGAAGGCCAAGCCAAAAGATTCGCGCCTGAAGGCGCTCCTACAAGGGGGCGGGGGGATTGGTTTAGAGTGGGGGCAGTCAGCGACGGGAGCTCGAGATGCTGGTTCGTTTCCACGGTGCCGCCGGTGAAGTCACCGGGTCCTGCCACGAGGTCGAGGCCAACGGCCATCGGCTGCTGCTCGATTGCGGCATGATCCAGGGCAGCGACGAGGACGAGCAGCGCAACGAGGATCCTTTTCCGTTCGAGGTCGGCGACATTGACGCCGTCGTCCTGAGCCACGCCCACATCGACCACAGCGGCCGCTTGCCGCTGCTGGTGCGGCGCGGTTACCGCGGACCCATCTGGACCGAGCATGCCACCGCCGACCTGCTCAAGGTCATGCTCGAGGATGCGGCCAACCTCGCGCAGATGGACGCCGACCGCGACAACAAACATCGCCGCGGCGGCAAGACCAACCACAAGCCGCTGTTCACCAAAGGCGACGTCGCCGCGGTCCTGAAACAGGTGCGCGGAATCGACTACGAACAGCCGCGCGAAATCCTCGGCGGCGTCACGCTCACCCTGCGCGACGCCGGCCACATCCTCGGCTCGGCCTCCGTCGAGATCGCCGCCGAAGAAGCCGGCGGTCGCCGCGTGCTCGCCTTCTCGGGGGACCTCGGCCCGCGCGGAACGCCGATCCTGCGCGATCCCGTCCCGGTGCCACGCGCCGACCTGGTCCTGCTCGAATCCACCTACGGCGGCCGCGAGCACCGGGAACGCCAGGCCACGCTCGATGAAATCCGCGACGTGCTCGAACACGCCTGGGCCGACCAGGGCAACATCATCATCCCGGCCTTCGCCGTCGGCCGCAGCCAGGAATTGCTGTACTGGTTCGCGCGGCAGTGGGACGAGTGGAAGATGGCGCGCTGGAAGATTTTCCTCGACAGCCCGATGGCGATGCGCGTCGTCGACGTCTACGGCCGCCACGAGCGCCTGTTCGACGAGGACGCCCAGGCGGTCTGGAACGGCCGCCCGCATCCGTTCAAGCTGCCCAACCTGCAGCTCACGCCGGAAGTTGCGCAGTCGCAGGCCATCAACAACATCCGCGGCGGCGCGATCATCATCGCCGGCTCAGGCATGTGCAACGGCGGGCGGGTGCGCCACCACCTGCGCCAGAACCTTGGCCGCAAGCAGTCGCACGTGATGTTCGTGGGCTACCAGGCGCGCGGCACGCTGGGCCGGCGACTGGTCGACGGCGCGGAAACCGTGCGCATCTTCGGCGAGGAAATCCGCGTAAACGCGGTTCGCCATACCGTCGGCGGGCTGTCCGCCCATGCCGGCCAGTCGGGCCTGATGGACTGGTACGGCGCGATCGAAGGCCGGCCGCCGGTGGTGCTGGTGCACGGCGAAGACAACGCCCGCGAGGCCCTTGCGAAGGCGCTGGACAAGAAGTTCGGTGCCGATGCCAGCCTGTCGCGCGCGGGCATGCAGCGCGAAGTCTGAGGGCGGCTTGGCGACCGATCCCGGCCAGGCCCCCGGTGGTGAGGCGCGGCCGTTCGCCGTGTCCTGCGCGCAGCTCGACCACGGCGCGCCGCTGCGCTGGCTTCGCGCCGGATGGCGGGACTACCGTCGTGCGCCCGGGCTGAGCCTGCTCTTCGGCGGCGTCGTGCTGCTGGTGAGCGTGGCCATTTCGGCGATGGCCTGGGGCCTGGGTCGTTTCGCTCTGCTGGCGGCGCTGGTCTCGGGCTTCGTGTTCGTGGCGCCGCTGCTGGGCGTCGGGCTGTACTGCGTCAGCCGCGAACTGGAGGCAGGCCGCCAGCCGCGGCTGCACGACTCCTTCGTGCTGGCGCGCCGCGTGGTCGGGCAGGCCGGTGTGTTCGCGCTGGCGCAGGGCATCGTGCTGATGCTGTGGTCGCGCGCCGGGATGATGGTCAACGCGCTGGTGCCGGTCGAACGCAATGACTTCGCGACCTGGGCGGAGTTCCTGCTGATCGGTTCGGCCGCCGGTTCGGTGTTCGCGGCGCTCACCTTCGCCATCGCGGCATTTTCGCTGCCGATGATCGCCGACCGCGACGTCGACATGGTCACCGCCGGCGTCTCGAGCGTGAACGCGGTGCTCCGCAACAAGGCCGTGGCCCTGCAGTGGGCGGCGTGGATCGCGCTGCTGACGGCGCTGGGTTTCCTCACCGGCTTCGTCGGCCTGGTGCTGGTGATGCCCTGGCTGGCCTACGCCACCTGGCATGCCTACCGCGAAACCCTGGACGCGTCGGCCTGGCCGAAACTGGATTGAACGACGGCGCCAGCGCTACGCAGGGTTGTCGGTGCGCTGCGGCGCCATCGCCGCCACCGACCCACGCACCAGGTCTTCCAGCACCGCCATGTCCACGTCGGCCAGGCGTTTGAGGTAGAGGCAGCTCTTGCCGGTCCTGTGCTTGCCTAGCCGGGCCATCAGGTCTTCGTGCTCCGCAAAGCCGGGCATGATGTAAAGCGTCAGGTCGTTCTTTCGCGGCGAGAATCCGGTGACCATCCAGTCACCTTCGCGGCCGCTTTCGTAGCGGTAGTGGTAGACGCCGAAGCCGACGATGGCCGGCCCCCACATGCGTGCGGGCGCCCCGGTGGCGGCTTCCATCAGCTCGCGCACGCGCTGGCAGTCCTCGCGCCGCTGCGCGTCGGTGATGCCGGCAAGGAAGTCGTCGACGCTGGCTTCGGTCGCCCGGGTCTTGTTCTCCGGCTTGGCCATGGCGGGTTTCCCGGCGTCGGAAGTTGCCAGCAGTCTAGCCGCCTTTGCGGCCGGGCCGTCCTGCGCCGGTCACAAGTCACGCTCAGCGCCGTACCGCGACCACCTTGCCGACCCAGCGGCGGGCGGGCACGGGGCCCGTGTCGCGGCTGTCGCCGCCCAAGTCGCGGTTGTCCGCCAGCACGAAGACTTGCCCCGGCGGCACCCGCGTTTCCGCCAGGTCACGCCCGGGTCCCGGACCGGTCGGCACCTGCACCCCTTCGGGCGCAGCCTGCAGCACCTCGTCGACAAACACGTCGCCCAGCCGCATCGCCACCCGTTCGCCCGGCAGGGCGACCACGCGACCGATGCGTGGGCCGTCGGCGCTGAAATACACCAGCAGGTCGCCGCGTCGCGGTGGCTGCCGGCGGAAGGCGCTGGTGTCGACCTCCAGTTCGTAGCCCGCCAGCAGTGTCGGTTCCATCGCCTTGTCGGGGACCCGCATCGTCGCGCGGCCCCAGAGCCTTGCGCCCAGGTCCCGCGAGGCCGTGCCAAGCGGATTGGCGATGTAGATCCCCGACGCAAGCACGAGGCCAAGCGCCGCGACCAGCAGGGGCCAGGCCAGTTTCCTGCGCATCAAGGGCCCGGCGGCCGCGGGCGGTCGAAGGGCATGGTGTCGGGGCTGACTGCGCCGCCGGAGATGATGAAGGCCATGGCCTCGTCCACGCTCCAGTCGGTGGGCGTGAGCTTGTCCACCGGCACGATCTCCAGGTAACCCGAGGTCGGGTTCGGCGTGGTCGGAACATACACTGCGGCCAGTTCGCGGCCGGTGCCTTCTTCGCGGATGACGCGGGTGACGAAGCCGACGCACTTCATTTCCCGGTGCGGGAAGTCGATCAGCACCACGCGCTGGGTGCCGTCGGGTTTGGTCTGCAGCAGGTCGAGCAGCTTGCGCGCGCTGCCATAGACGGTGCTGGCCAGCGGCACGCGCGCGATCAGGCTTTCGAACCAGCGCAGGATCTGTTGGCCGGCGACCCGGCGCGCCAGCGCCCCGACCGCGACGATCACCACCACGGTGGCGGCGATCGCGAAGGCCGACTGCGCCCAGGGGTCATCCACCCAGCCCAGCCATTCCGGATGCGCGGACGCCAGTCGTGCCGACACTGGCGCCACCACCGGCTGGCTCATGTCCTTGAGCAGGCCGAGCACGAACTTGAAGACGATCCAGACCAGCCAGATCGGCAGCAGGGTCAGCAGGCCGGTGAGGAAATACGCACGGAGTCTTCGCATGGCCCGATTGTAGGCTACGGGCCGGGCGGCGGATCAGCGGGCGCCGAGCTCCGCGGCGCTGACTTCGCGGACCAGTCGGAAGCCGAGGTCGTCGTAGCCGGTGTCGGCATCGAGGTCGTCGCTCTGGCCCGGGCTGGCCTTGGCGGCGGTGTCGCGCCAGCCCATGCCGGCGGCCAGCCGGCGCTGGCAGCCACGGGTGCAGTTGCTGGTCCACTCGCGCAGGTTGCCGCGAAGGCCGGCCAGGCCCAGCGGGCTCAGCGGACCCTGGCCGGCGTTGACCGTGCCTTCGGCGCCGCAGTCGATGCGGCCGTCCTGGCAGGCGTTGCCGCTGCCGCGGTAGTCCGCCAGCGGGCTCCACTCGCCGAGCGTGGGCAGCCGGTAGGAAAGCCCGGTGCGCCGGCTCAGCCACTGCGCGTAGGCCTGGGCGTCGTCGAAACTCACGCAGGCCACCGGATGGTTACCCGACTGGCTGAAGCCGGGGTCGTCCCAGCTGCGCTTCTTGAGGTTTATAAGCACAACGCGGCTGCGGCAGCGCGCCGCCGGCCGCTGGGTGGCGCTGGCGAAGGCGGCGTACTCCGCGCGGGTGACTTCGCTGCGCATCGCGCCGAGCCCGGGCGTGTTGCCGCGCGGGGTGCGCACCAGGATCATCGCGACGGCGCTGTCCGGCAATGTGTCGCCGGCCTTGGGCAGTTCGACGGCCTTCGACCAGGCCGGTTCAAGCTGGGCGGGGGCCACTTCCAGCGCCGCCGCCAGTACCTTGGTGGCGGCCACGTCATCGGCGTCCTGGGCTTGCAGACCCTTTTCCAGGCGTGCAAGCAGCAGCGGCGGCAGGGCTGCGCGCATCTCGCTCCAGGGCTTGCCTTCGAGCCGGTCCATTTCCGCCGCGAAGGGCGCGGCGCGTTCGTAGTTCTGGCGCGCCACGGCGTCGTCGCCGGCATCGACCGCCGCGACCACGCGGGTGCTGTAGTAGGCGATCACCTCGTCCGACAGGCGGAACAGCGCCGGCTCGCGCGGCGCCAGCTGGCGGGCCGCACGCAGCGTTTCCATGGCGTTGTCGCCGGTCGGCAGGCTCAGTCTCTGGCGCTGGATCTGGCGGCTCGCGGCCGACAGCTCACGGGCCGCCGGACGGGTCGGATCGTAGTCGAGCGTGGTGGTGGCGACGTCGGCGCGGACCTGGTCGAAGGCGGTCGTCTCGGCGGGCGTCTGTGCGACGGCCGCGGGCTCCGCCGGGGCGGGGCTTTGCACCGGCGCGGCGGGCTCCGGCGCTGGCGTGGCCGGGACCGGAGCCGGGGCCGGCTCTTCGGCAGCAGCAGGCTGCGGTGGTGCCTGCTCAACGGTGAAGAAATCGCCGGCGGGCGGCGCGGCTTCCTTGCGTCCGTCCATCAGCCACAGGATGGCCACGGCCGCCAGCAGCGCCGCCGAAGCGGTGGCCAGGACCGGCTTCCACCATCGCTCGAACGCACCCTTGACCTTGTCCGGGTTGATCAGCGGCTCCGGCCGCTTGCCGGCGGCGACCTGGTTGAGCGCCCCCAGCATCTGCTGGGCATTGCGGTAGCGGTTGTCCGGCGACTTGGCCATCGCGCGGTCGATGAAGGGCTGCCAGTGCTTCTTTTCCGGCGGCAGGCGCGGCACCGGGTCCTGCGCGTGCATCAGCGCCAGGGCCAGCGGGTCGGCGGCCTGGAAGGGCAGGTGGCCGGTGACCAGTTCGAAGGCCAGCACGCCGACGCTGTAGAGGTCGGCGCGGCCGTCCACCACTTCGCCGCGGGCCTGTTCCGGCGCCATGTAGCCGCCGCTGCCAACGGCCAGGCCGGCGGTGGTGATGCGGGTGGAGTCGCGCTTGCTCAGCGCGATGCCGAAGTCGGTGAGCAGCGGCCGGTCGGCGTTGTCGAACAGGACGTTCTCGGCCTTGACGTCGCGGTGCACGATGCCGCGCGCATGCGCGTATTCAAGCGCCGACAGCAGCGAGCGCAGCACTTCGACGGCGCGCTCTTCGTCCTGGGTGAAATCGCGCTGGCCCAGGTGGCCCTTGGCCAGGTAGGGCAGCACGTAATACAGCAGGCCCTGGCGGGTGCGACCGACCTCGTGGATGCCGACGATGCAGGGATGTTCGAGCTTGGCGATGGTGCGCGCTTCGTGTTCGAAGCGCTGCTTGGAGATTTCGTCGGTCAGCGCGGCCGGCGACATGACCTTGACGGCCACCTGGCGGTCCAGTGATTCCTGCACGCCCAGGTAGACCTGGGACATGCCGCCCTTGCCGATGCGGCGCAGCACCCGATACCCCGGGATCTCCGGCATGTAGCTGGAGAGCAGCGCGGTCAGCTCGTCAGGGGAAAGCTCTTCTTCCTGCTGCATGGCGCGGTCGGGCGGGGCGGGGGGCGGGCCCTCCAGCATACGGGAGCCAGCCGTTCAGGCAAGCAGGGCGTGAAATCGTGATCCGGTGCACGGTTTCCGCCCCTGTGGGAGGGGCGGTCAGGCCGGACGCTTCTTGCGGACGTAGACCTGCTTGCGGACCCGGGCGACGACGTCGCCGGCGGCATCGGTCACCGGGGTTTCGAACCAGCGCAGGACCTTGTCGCCGCCTTCGGCCGCGGCCCGGATTTCATCGACCACCGCGTCGTCGAGCCGGAACCCGGCGACCACGGTGCCCCGGCCGGGCTTTTCGAAGCGGATCTCGCCGGCCTGGTCCCAGACCATGTAACCCGGGCCCAGGCGCCGCATCACCAGGATCATCCAGAACGGGTCGACCATCGCGAACAGGCTGCCGCCGAAGTGCGTGCCGACGTAGTTGCGGTTGTAGAAGCGCTGCCGAAGCTCGACCCGGGCCTCGCGGAAGTCGTCCGACAGGTGGGTGACCCGGATGCCCGCGAACAGGAAGGGCGGCCAGAGCCGGAACAGGGTGCGCAGGCGGGAGGCTTTCATGGGTGGGCGGACGCTATGCTCGTCAGGTCTGGAGGGGAGGATTGATGGCCGAAGCCTGCGCCAATTGTGGCCAAATCCTGCAGGGCGTGTATTGCCACGCCTGCGGGCAAAAGCGCGTGGACGACGCCGACCGGCGGCTGGGGCACCTGCTGCGCCAGGCATTCGCCGTGCTCACCGACCTCGACGGGCGGTTCTGGGGCAGCCTGCGCGCGTTGTTCTTCCAGCCGGGGCGACTGAGCCGCGACTACCTCGACGGCCGGCGGCGTCGCTGGATGTCGCCGTTCGCCCTGTTCCTGCTCGCGAACGTGCTTTATTTCGTGCTGCCGGTGGGGGTCACCGATTTCAACCTGTCGCTGCGCGAACAGATGGCCCGACCGCTGCACGGCGCCCTGGTCGGGCGTCTGGTCGACGCCCGGGTGGAACAGCAGAACCGGGACCGCCTGGCACGCTGGTCGCGCCTGCCGGAGTCGTCCCGTCCGGCTGCGCCCGCGCCGATCGGGCCGGACCAGGTCGCCGACGCCTACGAGGCTCGCGCCGGTGACGTCGGCAAGACCCTGGTCATCCTGCACGTACCGCTTTTGGCGCTGGGGCTGTGGCTTTGCTTCCATCGCCGCCGCCGCTACTTCGCCGAACACGTCGTGGTGGCGCTGCACCAGTTCACCTTCCTGCTGGTCTTCTTCCAGCTGGTGCTGCTGCCGGCGGGCTGGCTGTACCTGTTCCTGACCGGTTCGGCGGGCACCGGGCAAATGCCGCCCTGGGCGATGGCCGGCTCCCTGCTGCTGATTGGCCTGCACTTCACGCTGGCGCTGCGTCGTGCCTACGACGCCCCCTGGTGGGCCGCGGTCTTGCTGCCGCTCCCGCTGCTGGCCGCGATGATGCAGGCCAGTGCGTGGATTTACCGGCCGCTGCAGTTCCTGGTCACCTGGGCCATCACCTGACCGGGGTTCAGAACAGCAGCGATGCCATCTTGCGGCGGTAGGCGCCGACCAGGTCTTCGTCCTCGACCACGCGGAACGCGTCGATCAGCGCCTTGCGCGGCAGGCCGTCCTCGAAATTGCGGTCGATGCGCAGCATTTCCAGGAACTGCTCCAGCCCGTCCTGGCTGCGGCCTTCGACGATGTCGAGCGCACCGAGCAGGTGCCGGGCGCGCAGGTCGCCCGGGTTGGCGGCAACGGCCTGGCGCAGCACCTCGGCCGGCGGAGCGTCCTTGAGCAGGGCGGCGAAGCCCAGCCGGGCGCGGCCGCGCAGCGCCCGGTCGTCCTGGGCCAGGTTGGCCGGCAGCTTGTCGAGCAGGCTCTCGGCTTCAGCCACCGCGCCGGTGCGCAGCAGGGCCAGCGCCAGGTCGAGCTTGAGTTCCTCGTTGTCCGGTTCGGCCTGGGTGGCGGCGCGCAGGCGCACGACCTCTTCGTGCGGATCCAGCGGCGCTGGCTCCGCGGCGTCGGCGGGCTCTTCGGCCGCGCGCGGCTGCACGCCGTGGTGGCCGAGGAACTGGCGCAGCTGGCCCTCGGGCAGCGCGCCGGGGAAACCGTCGACGATCTGCCCGTCCTTGACCAGCATCACCGTCGGCACCGACTTGATCTGGAAATAGCCGGCCAGCTGCTGTTCCTTGTCCACGTCGACCTTCGCCAGCACGAAGCCGCCGTTGAATTCGGCCGCCAGCTTTTCCAGCACCGGGCCCAGGGACTTGCAGGGGCCGCACCAGGTGGCCCAGAAGTCAACCAGCACCGGGACTTCCTTCGAACGCAGCAGCACGTCCTGTTCGAAAGTGGGCAGGCTGGCGTCGAAGACGTGGGGGTTTTGTTCGGTCATGTCGGGTCCATCGCGGGGGTCCGGACCCGAGATGGTGCCAGTTCCGGCGCGGATCAAGCCAATCGCTCAGGCCGGTTCGCTGCGCCGGAACCAGGCCAGGCCCAGCACCGCCAGCACGATGGCCGCGGCCAGGCTGTAGGCGGCCACCTGCGGCGCGATCGCCGGATCGCTGGCCAGCGTCTGCATCGGCAGCGACCACGGGTACCAGGGGCCGAATCGCGCCGACTGGCCGATCAGGAAGCCCATCACCGTCGCGGCCATGCCGACGCCGACCGCCACCGCGAAGCTGCGCCAGCGCAGCGCGATCCAGGTGTGCAGCGCCACCAGCATCAGGCAGGCCGCGTAGATTTCCGCCAGCTCGCGCGCCAGCGCCGCCCAGGGAGGTCCGCCCACCAGCCCGAAGGCCGGCTTCACCACCGACAGCACGGCGCCGCCCAAGGGCAGCAGCAGGAACATCGCCAGCTGCGACATCGCCACCAGCGCCGCCAGGCCCAGCAGCTTCGCCAGGTAATGCACGCGCCGCGGCGGTGCCAGCGCCAGCAGGTGTTTCCACTGGTTGCCCTGGTGGTCCAGGCCGGCCAGCAGCGCCGCCTGCAGGGTCACCAGCAGCGGCAGCATCAGGAAGGCCCACAGCACCAGCGTGGCCTGCATGAAGCCATTCCAGGCCTCGTCGCCGGGCAGCGGCGGGCGATTGGCGGGAAATCGCGAGAAGCTCACCTGCAGCACGTACACCAGCACCACCACTGCCGGCGCGACCAGGCACATCCACGCGGCGAGCGTGCCGCGCAGCTTCAGGTGTTCGGCCCAAAGGGCCCGCGACAGCGCGCTCACGCCGCCACCTCGCGCGCGCCGGGCGCGGTGAGTTCAAAGAAGAGCGATTCCAGCGTGACCGGCTCCAGCGCCAGGTGCTGCACGGCGATGCCGTGGGCGACCAGCCGGCGATTGATCTCGGCGGGTGGCAAACGCGGATTGAGCCGCAGCGCATGGCCTTCGGCCAGCGCCGGGTCCTCGCCGGCTTCCACCAGCACCCGGATCGCCCTGGCCGGGGAATCGCAGCGCAGCAGCAGCGCGGGCCGTGCCCTTTCGCGCAGCTCCGCCAGCGTGCCCTGGAAGCGCAGGCGGCCCTGGTCGAGCACGCCGACGTGGCTGGCCAGCTGCTCGACCTCGCCGAGCTGGTGGCTCGACAGGAACAGGGTCAGGCCTTCCTGGGCCACCAGCTCGCGCAGGAAGCGCCGCAGGGCCTGGGTGCCGGCCGGGTCCAGGCCGTTGCCGGGTTCGTCGAGCACCAGCAGCCGGGGCCGCGCCAGCAGCGCCAGCCCGATGCCCAGCCGCTGGCGCATGCCCAGCGAGTACTCGCGGACCCGCCGATGGGCGTCAGCGACCAGGCCGATGCGTTCAAGCACTTCGTCCACCCGTCGGGCCGGCAGGCCGAGCAGGCGCCGCGTCACCTCAAGGTTGGCGCGGCCGTCGAGGTGGGGATACAGCGAGGGGTGCTCGACCAGCGCGCCGACCCGGGCCAGGGCAGTGCGGCGCCCGGGCAGAAGGCGTTCGCCCAGCAGGTGGACTTCGCCGCCGTCCGGCCGCAGCAGGCCCAGCAGCAGCCGGATCGTGGTGGTCTTGCCGGCGCCGTTGGGCCCGAGGAATCCGTAGATCGCGCCGGCGGGCACCGACAGGTCCAGTTCGTGGACGCCCTGGCCCCCGCGGAAGCGGCGGCTGAGCTGGTGGGTATGCAGGGCAGTTTCCATGGCGGCAGGGACGTCGGGACTGGCGGCAGTGTGACCGCCGCTCCGCCCGTCCCGCCCGTGCCATGGGTTGCCCAACCACGGTCACGCCGGACTCAGTCCGGCGAATGCACCACCTTGCCGTCCTTCATCACGAAATCGACCTTCTTCACCGCCGCGATGTCCTGCAGCGGGTCGCCGGGCATGGCGACGATGTCGGCCAGGCTGCCGGGGGCGAGCTTGCCGAGGTCGTCGCGGCCCAGGACCGTCGCCGCGTGCACGGTGGCCGCGCGCAGGGCTTCGGCCGGCGGCATGCCGGCCTCGACCATGTAGATGAATTCGTCGGCGTTCTGACCGTGCAGGCTGACGCCGCTGTCGGTGCCGAAGGCGATCTTCACGCCCGCCTTCCAGGCGCTCGAGAGCGTGCCCTGGATCTGCGGCCCGATGCGCGCCGCCTTGGGCCGCACGACCTCGGGGTAGTAGCCGTCGATCTTCGCCTTCTCGGCGACGAAGCGGCCGGCGGTGACGGTCGGCACGTACCAGGTGCCGTGTTTTTTCATCAGCGCGAACAGCTCCTCGTCCATGTAGGTGCCGTGTTCGATGGTGTCGACGCCGCCGACGATCGCCCGGCGCATGCCTTCCTTGCCGTGGGCGTGCGCGGCGACGCTGTAGCCGTAGTCGCGGGCGGCGTCGACGACCGCCTTGACCTCGTCCACCGTGAACTGCGGCGCATCGCCGCTGCGCGCGTAGCTGAGCACGCCGCCGGTGGCGGTGATCTTGATCACGTCCGAGCCGTCCTTGTAGCGCTGGCGCACGGCCTGGCGGGCCTCGTCGGGGCTGTTGACCACGCCCTGCGCCGGACCCGGCTCGCCCACGGCATGGGCCAGCAGGTGGTTGTAGCCATTGGTCGGGTCGGCGTGGCCGCCGGTGGTGGCGATCGACTTGCCGGCGGCGAAGATCCGCGGGCCCTGCACCCAGCCCTGGTTGATGCCGTCGCGCAGGGCCAGGCTGGTCTCGCCGCCCAGGTCGCGCACGGTGGTGAAGCCGGCCTGCAGGGTGCGGCGGGCGTACTCGACCGAGCGCAGCACGGTGAACTCCGGGTTCAGCCGGAAACCTTCGGAATAGCGCTGCGGGCTGGATTCGCCGCCCAGGTGCACGTGCAGGTCGATCCAGCCGGGGCTGCAGGTGTGGCCGCGAAGGTCCACGACCGTGGCGCCTTCGGGCGCCCCGAAGCCCGCCCGCACTTCCGTGACCTTGCCCGCGGCCACGAGCACGGTGCGCTGGTCCAGGTTCTTCCCCTGGCCCGGGTCGAAAAGCTTGCCGCACTGAAGGGCCACGGTCTGGGCCTGGACGGCGGCGGGCAGGGCCAGGGCGAGGGCAAGGGTCAGCTTCAGCGGGGTCGGACGCATCGGGCGGTCTCCGGTGGCAATCCGCCGATGGTAACCGCAGTCCGCGAGAGCCCAGTGAAGCCCGGATTTGGTACGCTGGGCGCCTGCTTTTTCCAGCCTGCATCCCCCATGTCCGAAACCATCGATCCCAGCGCCTACGACCCGAAGGCGGTGGAAACCGCCGCGCAGTCCCATTGGCAGGCCACCGGGGCCTTCCAGGTCACCGAGGACGCCTCGCGCCCGAAGTTCTTCTGCCTGTCCATGCTGCCGTACCCGTCCGGTGCGCTGCACATGGGCCACGTGCGCAACTACACCATCGGCGACGTCATCAGCCGGCACCGGCGCATGAAGGGTTTCAACGTCCTGCAGCCGATGGGCTGGGACGCCTTCGGCCTTCCGGCCGAAAATGCCGCGATCAAGAACAAGACCGCGCCGGCGAAGTGGACGTACAGGAACATCGAGCACATGCGCGGCCAGCTCCAGCGCCTGGGCTTCGCCTACGACTGGACCCGCGAATTCGCCACCTGCACGCCCGACTACTACCGCTGGGAACAGCTGATGTTCACCCGGCTCATGAAGAAGGGCCTGGTGTACCGCAAGAATTCGGTCGTGAACTGGGACCCGGTCGACCAGACCGTGCTGGCCAACGAACAGGTGGTCGACGGCCGCGGCTGGCGTTCCGGCGCACTGGTGGAAAAGCGCGAGATCCCGCAGTGGTTCCTGAAGATCACCGACTACGCGCAGGAGCTGCTGGACGGGCTGGACAAGCTGCCGGGCTGGCCCGATGCGGTCAAGACCATGCAGCGCAACTGGATCGGCCGCAGCGAGGGCCTGGAGATCGAGTTCGGCCTGGAGGTGATGACCGAATCGCTGAAGGTTTTTACCACGCGTCCGGACACGCTGATGGGCGTGACCTACCTGGCCGTCGCCGCCGAACACCCCGTGGCGCTGTGGGCGGCCTCGGGCAACCCCGACGTGAAGGCTTTCGTCGACGAGTGCCGCCGCGGCGGCGTGTCCGAAGCCGAGCTTGAAACCCAGGAAAAGAAGGGTGTCTTCACCGGCCTGTACGCGACGCATCCGGTGTCCGGCGAGCCGGTGCCGGTCTGGGTCGCCAACTTCGTGCTGATGGGCTACGGCACCGGCGCGGTGATGGCGGTGCCCGGCCACGACCAGCGCGACTTCGAGTTCGCGCACAAGTACGACCTGCCGATCCGGCAGGTGATCGCCGTCGAAGGCGAAACCTACGACGCCGGCACCTGGCACGACTGGTACGCCGACAAGACCGATCCGCGCATGCGCGTGGTCAACTCCGGCGACATCGACGGCCTGGGTTACCAGGCCGCCTTCGACCGCATGGCCGAACACCTGGCCCAGCGCAAGCTCGGCAACCGCCGGGTCAATTTCCGCCTGCGCGACTGGGGCGTCAGCCGCCAGCGCTACTGGGGCTGCCCGATCCCGGTCATCCACTGCGGCAAGTGCGGCGCGATGCCGGTGCCGGAAGACCAGCTGCCGGTGAAACTGCCCGAGGACGTCGAGTTCACCGGCGTCGCCTCGCCGATCAAGGCCGACCCCGAGTGGCGCAAGACCAGCTGCCCGGGCTGCGGCGGCCCGGCCGAACGCGAAACCGACACCTTCGACACCTTCATGGAGTCGAGCTGGTACTACGCGCGCTACACCTCGCCCGGCGCGAAGGACCTTGTGGACGAGCGCGCCAACTACTGGCTGCCGGTCGACCAGTACATTGGCGGCATCGAACACGCGATCATGCACCTGCTGTACTTCCGCTTCTTCCACAAGCTCATGCGCGATGCCGGGCTGGTGAAGAGCGACGAGCCGGCCACCAACCTGCTGTGCCAGGGCATGGTGATCGCCGACACCTACTATCGCGACAACGCCGACGGCTCCAAGGACTGGATCAACCCCGCCGACGTCGACGTCATGCGCGACGCCAAGGGCCACGCCACCGGCGCCGTGCTGCGCTCGGACGGGCAGCCGGTGCACATCGGCGGCACCGAGAAGATGTCCAAGTCCAAGAACAACGGCGTCGACCCGCAGACGATGGTCGACAAGTACGGTGCCGACACCGTGCGCCTGTTCTCGATGTTCGCGGCGCCGCCCGAACAGAGCCTGGAATGGAACGAAGCCGGCGTCGAAGGCATGGCGCGCTTCCTGCGCCGGCTCTGGAACCAGGTGCAAAAGCATGTCGCCTCCGGCCCGGCCGGCGTGCTGGACCTTGCTTCGATGGATTCGGCCCAGCGCACCCTGCGCCGCCAGCTGCACGAAACCATCCAGAAGGTCGGCGACGACTACGGCCGCCGGCACACCTTCAACACCGCGATCGCCGCGGTGATGGAGCTGCTGAACGCGATCGCGAAGTTCGACGACGACTCCGTGCAGGGCAGGGCGCTGCGCCAGGAGTGTTTCGAAGCCGTGGTGCTGCTGCTCAACCCGATCACGCCGCATACCTCGCACGCGCTGTGGCAGCTGCTGGGCCACCCGGAGGCGACGCTGGAAGACCAGCCGTTCCCGGAAGCCGACGCCGCCGCGCTGGTGCGCGACAGCGTGACCCTGGCCATCCAGGTCAACGGCAAGCTGCGCGGCACGCTCGAGGTGTCGGCCAATGCCGGCAAGGACACCATCGAGGCGCTGGCCCTGGCCGAACCGAACGTGCAAAAGTTCGTCGAAGGACTGTCCGTGCGCAAGGTGATCGTGGTGCCGGGCAAGATCGTCAACATCGTCGTGGGGTGACCGGATGACCCGTCTGCTGATCGTGCTGTGCCTGGCCCTGCTGGCCGGCGGCTGTGGCTTCAAGCCGCGCTCGTCGCTGGCCGTGGCTTCCGGCCTGGGACCGGTGGCGGTCAGCACGGCCGATCCCTACAGCCCGCTGGGCCAGGACCTGGCGACGGCGCTTGAACGCGCCGGCGCCGCGCCCGCTGTCGAAGGCCAGCCGGCCGCCACCCTGCAGCTGCTGGCCGAGTCCATGCGTACCCGTCCGCTGACCTACGCCAGCGGCGCCAGCGTGCGCGAGTACCAGGCGATCTACCGCGTGGAATTCCAGCTCACCGGCGCCGACGGCCAGCCCAGGCTGTCGCGGCAGGCGGTGGAGCTGACCCGCGAGTACACCTACGACGCCGTCGGTTCGATCGGCACGCCCGCCGAAGAACGCCTGCTGCAGGAAGAACTGCGCCGCGAGATGGTGGCCGCGATCCTGCGCCGTCTCGACATGGCGCTGCGCGCGGACTGATGGAGCTGCGTCCGGCCCAGTTCGCGCGCCAGCTGGCCTCCGAACCGCTGCGCCCGGTCTACCTGGTGGCCGGCGGCGAACCGCTGCTGGTGCTCGAGGCCGCCGATGCCGTCAGGGCCCGGGCGCGCGAAGAGGGCTTCGGCGAGCGCGAGGTCTACGACGTCGACTCCGATTTCGACTGGAACCGGCTCAGCCAGGGCCTGGCCTCGATGAGCCTGTTCGCCAGCCGCCGGCTGTTCGAACTGCGCCTGCCGACCGGCAAGCCGGGCAAGGAAGGCAGCGAAGCGCTGCGCGAGTACTGCGACAATCCGCCGCCGGACACGGTGCTGCTGGTGACCTGCCAGGAGTGGAGCAAGAAGCACGCCGGCAAGTGGTCCGAGGCGATCGCCCGGGCCGGGCACGTGGTGACCATCTGGCCGGTGAAGTCGCACGAACTGGGCGACTGGCTGGTCCAGCGCCTGCGCAGCCGCGGGCTGCTGGCGACGCCCGATGCGGTGCAGCGCCTCTGCGACCGGGTCGAAGGCAACCTGCTCGCGGCCGCGCAGGAGGTCGACAAGCTGGCCCTGCTGACAGGCGGCAGCCGCGAAGCGATCGACGTCGAACAGATGGAGCGCCTGGTCGCGAACTCGTCGCGCTTCGACGTGTTTACCCTGATGGATGCAGCGCTGGCCGGTGAATCGGCCCGGGCTGTGCGCATGCTGGCCGCGCTTCGCGCCGAAGGCGCCCAGGTCGCCGGCCTGATGCCGATGGTCGCCAAGGAAGTGCTGGGCCTGTGTGCCCTGGCCCGGGCCAGCGAGGGCGGCCGCATGGCCGCGGCGATGCGCGACGCCCATGTCTGGCAGAACAAGCAGGCCGCCTACCGGCGCGCCCTCGAGCGGCATCCGACGGCGCGCTGGGAACGGTTCGTCGCCGAATGCGGCCGCATCGACCGCAGCGCCAAGGGCCGCGGCGACGGCGATCCCTGGCTGCAGCTCGAACGCCTGCTCGTCGCCATGGCCGACGGCCGGGCGCGCACGCTGCTGGCCTCGTGACCCTGCAGGTTTACTACGGCGGCACCTTCGATCCGGTGCATGCCGGCCACCTGGCCGTTGCCCGCGCGGCCCGCGACTTCCTTGGCGCCCCGGTCCGCCTGGTCCCGGCCTCGGTGCCGCCGCACCGCGGACCGACCGCCGCGTCCGCGGCCGATCGCGCGGACCTGCTGGCGCTGGCCGTCGCCGGCGAACCCGGCCTGGCCGTCGACACCCGTGAACTGCAGCGCGAAGGGCCGTCGTACACGGTCGACACCCTGCGTGGCCTGCGCGCGGAGCACGGCCCGCTGGCGCCGGTCGCCTGGCTGGTGGGCGCCGACGCCTTCCGCGGGCTGGCCAGCTGGCACGACTGGCGGGACCTGTTCGGCCTGGCCCACCTCGTGGTCGCGGTGCGGCCCGGCCACGGCCTGGACGGCCTGCCCGAAGCCCTGTCGGCCGCCTGCGCGGGCCGCTGGGCCGGTTTGCCTGGCGACCTGTCGGAAAGCCCCGCAGGGCGCCTGTTCAGCCTCGACCTGCCGCCGCACCCGGCTTCCTCGAGCGAGCTGCGTCGCCGGCTGGCCGCGGGCGACGACCCCGGCGACTGGCTGCCGCCGCCCGTGGCGGCCGAGATCCGCCGCCGCGGCCTGTACCGGGCGGCTTAAGGTGGCCCGGCGTATAATCCGGACCCGAATTCATCCCACGAGCCGCCCTTGACCACCCAAGCCCACGTCATCAAGACCCGGATGCCCGACCCGGCCCCGTCGCCGGAAGCCCTCCTCAAGCAGGTGCACGCCGCGCTGGAGGAAATGAAGGCCAAGGATGCCGTCGAGATCGACGTACGCGGCAAGACCAGCATCGCCGACTACCTCGTGGTCGTCTCCGGCACCTCCACCCGCCACGTGAAATCGGTGGCCGACGAGGTGGTGAAGTTCGCCAAGAAGTGCGGCGTGATGCCCCTGGGCGTAGAAGGCGAACGCGAGGCCGAGTGGGTGCTGGTGGACCTGGGCGACGTCATCGTGCACGTCATGCTGCCCCGCGTCCGCGAGTTCTACGCGCTCGAGCGCCTGTGGACCGTCGGCGACCAGCCGCCCGAGGAATCGCCGGAAGCCTGATGAAGGCGCGGCTGATCGCCGTCGGCGAGCACCCGCCCGGCTGGGTCTCGGAAGGTTTCGCGGAGTACCAGAAGCGCCTGTCGCACTGGCTGCCGCTGGAACTGGTTGAAGTGGCGCCCGGCCTGCGCGGAAAGGGCAGGGACGCGGCGCGCGCGATGGCCGATGAAGGCGGGCGCGTGCAGGCGGCGCTGCCGCGAAACGCCTGCGTGGTCGCGCTCGACGGCCGCGGCAAGGCCCACTCCTCCGAAGACCTCGCCCGGCGCCTCGAACACTGGCGCCAGCAGGGCCGCGACCTCGCCTTCCTGGTCGGCGGTCCCGAGGGCCACGCCCCCGAGGTGCTTGCCGCGGCGGACGAGCGCTGGTCGCTGGGCCCGCTGACCCTCCCGCACATGCTGGTGCGGCTGGTGCTGGCCGAACAGCTGTACCGCGCCTGCAGCCTGCTCGCAAACCATCCCTACCACCGGGCCTGAACGGCTATCCTTGGGCGATGCTCTATCTCGCCTCGCAATCACCGCGCCGCCGCGAACTGCTGGCCCAGCTGGGCCTGGAATTCGGCCTGCTGGACGTGGACGTGCCCGAGCAGCGCGAGCCGGGTGAACCTCCGGCCGCCTACGTCAGCCGCGTCGCCCGGGAAAAGGCCGGCGCCGGCCTGCTGCAGGTGGTCGGCGGCAGGGACGCGGTGGTGCTGGGTGCGGATACCGAGGTCGTGCTCGACGACGAGGTCTTCGGCAAGCCCGCCGACGCCGGCGATGCCGCGCGCATGCTGCAGCGCCTGTCCGGGCGCGTGCACGAATGCATTTCCAGCGTCTGGGTGCTCAGCGCCGGCAGGGAGCAGCACGCCACCTGCATCACCCAGGTGCGCTTCGAGAAGCTCACCGATGCCCGCATCGAAGCCTACATCGCCACCGGCGAGTGTTTCGGCAAGGCCGGCGCCTATGCCATCCAGGGCCGCGCCGCGGCCTTCGTGGCCCATCTTTCCGGCAGCCATTCCGGCGTGATGGGCCTGCCCCTGCATGAAACCGCGCGACTGCTGCGCGATTTCGGCCTCATGGACTGAGGAGCGTCCCGTGTCGGAAGAAATCCTGGTCAACGTCACCCCACGCGAAACCCGCGTTGCGGTGGTCGAGAACGGAATGCTCCAGGAGCTGCACATCGAGCGCGCCTCGCGCCGCGGCGTGGTCGGCAACATCTACAAGGGCCGGGTGCAGCGGGTCATGCCCGGCATGCAGGCGGCCTTCGTCGAGATCGGCCTCGAGCGCGCCGCCTTCCTGCACGCCTCCGACATCCTGAGGCCGGCCACGCCCGGCGGCGAAGGCGAAGGCGAGGTGCTGGCGTCGCCGCCGCCGGCGATCACCTCGCTGGTGCACGAAGGCCAGGAAATCGTCGTGCAGGTGGTCAAGGACCCGATCGGCAGCAAGGGCGCGCGCCTGACCACCCAGGTCTCGATCCCCTCGCGTTACCTCGTGTTCCTGCCGCATTCCCGGGTGCTGGGCGTGTCGGCGCGCATCGAGGACGAGGCCGAACGCGCCCGGCTCAAGGCCGTGGTCGGTGAACTGGCCAACGGCAGCGGCCAGGGTTACATCGTGCGCACCAATGCCGAGGGCCAGCCCGACGAGGCCCTGGCCGAAGACGTGGCCTACCTGCGCAAGGCCTGGGACGTGATCCGCGCTTCCAGCGCCAGCAGCAAGGTCGGCCAGCGCATCTACGAGGACCTGGCGCTGCCGCTGCGCGCGGTGCGCGACCTGATGCGCAAGAACGTCGACACCGTGCGCGTGGATTCGCGCGAAGCCTACGACCGGCTCAACGCCTTCGCCCACCAGTTCATGCCCGAGCTGGCCGCACGCATCGAACACTACGCCGGCGAACGGCCCATCTTCGACCTCTACGGCGTCGAGGATGAAATCCAGCGCGCGCTGCAGAAGGAAGTGCCGCTCAAGTCCGGCGGCTACCTGGTGATCGACCAGACCGAGGCCATGGCCACGATCGACGTCAACACCGGTTCCTTCCTGGGCCAGCGCAACCTCGAGGAAACCGTCTACCGCACCAACCTCGAGGCCGCGCAGGCGGTGGCCAGGCAGCTGCGCCTGCGCAACCTGGGCGGCATCATCATCATCGACTTCATCGACATGACCGACGACGAGCACAAGCGCCAGGTGCTGCGCACGCTCGAAAAGGGCCTGGCCCACGACCACGCCCGCACGTCCTTTCACGAATTCTCGCCGCTGGGCCTGGTCGAGATGACCCGCAAGCGCACCACCGACAGCCTCGAGCGCCAGCTGTGCGAGCCCTGCCACGAGTGCAACGGCCGCGGCACGCTCAAGACCGGCGAAACGCTCACCTACGAAATCTTCCGCGAGATCACCCGCGCCGTGCGCCAGTTCGAGGCCCAGCAGCTGCTGGTGATCGCCTCGCCGAAGGTGGTCAACAAGATCACCGACGAAGAATCGGCCGCGGTGGCCGAACTCGAGGAATTCCTGGGCAAGACCATCCGATTCCAGGCCGACGAGCAGTACGCGCAGGAACAATACGACGTGGTCCTGCTCTAAGACGGCATGACCAGCCCGCTGCGCCGCCGCTTCCGACATGCCCGCCGCGTGCTGGGCTACGGTTTCCTGGTCCTGCTGATCCTGCTGGCGACCGGCGTCGGTGCGCTCAACCAGCTGCTGCCCCTGGTCGAGCGGCACCCGGACAAGGTCGCCGCCTGGCTATCGGAGCGCCTGGGCGAACCGGTCGCGTTCGGCAGCGCGCGCGGCGAGTGGACCCGGCAGGGCCCGCGGTTCACCTTCGCGGGCCTGCGCATCGGCGAGGGCGAAAGGCAGCTGGAAGTGGGCCAGGCCGAGCTGCTGTTCGCCGTCTATTCGGGGCTGCTGCCCGGCGAACCGCTGACCGCGCTGAAGGTGCGCGACCTGTCCCTGACGCTGGAGCAGGGCGAGGACCGCCGCTGGCGCCTGGCCGGCCTTCCTTTCGAACCCAAGCCGGGCGTCGACCCGCTGGACACGCTCGAGGCGCTGGGCGAACTGCAGGTCGAGCGCGCCCGCCTGCAGGTGCGCTCGCCGGTGCTGCGGGCGCCGCTGGAGATGGCCCGGGTGGACCTGCGCCTGCGCGTGGACGGCGAGACCGTGCTGGCAGGCCTGCGCGCCTGGGCCGACCCCGCCACGCCGCCGCTTTCGGCCGTGGCCGACCTGCGCCGCGACGACTGGTCCGGTGAACTCTGGGCCGGCGGCGACGACCTGGTGCTGCAGGCCTGGTCGGCGCTGATGGCCGACACCGGCGTGGTGCTGGCCGGCCGCGGCAAGCTCGACCTCTGGGCCCGCATCGACAACCGGCGGGTGATGGACGTGCGCAGCCGCGCCGAGTTCTCGCCGCTGGCGATCGGTGCGCGCCGGCCCTGGCTGCCGGTGGGTGAAGGACGCCTGGCGTCGCCGCCGGTCGCCTACGAATCGGCGAGCCTGCTGGCGCGCTGGCAGGCCGGCGACGACGGCGCCTGGCAGGCGCACGTGCCGCGGCTGCAGCTGCACGAACCCGGGCGTGCCGAACCGCGCAGCCTCGACGGCCTGTGGCTGGCCGGCGGCGACACGTTCGCGCTGCGCGCGCCGCGGCTGGACCTGGTGCCCGTGCGGCAGTGGGCGAGCCTGAGTGCGCACGTGCCCGACGGCCTGCGCCAGTGGCTGCACCGGGCCGCGCCCGAAGGCCAGCTGCGGCAGGTGCGCCTGCAGGGCCGGGAAGGCGACTGGCAGGCGTCCGCGGCGCTCGACGGCATTGGCTGGCGGCCCCACGCCGGCCAGCCCGGGCTGCAGGCGCTGTCGGGGCACGTGGCTCTCGACCAGGCGGGCGGGGTGCTGCAGCTCGCGCCGGGCACGGCCACCTTCGAGTGGCCGGGGCGTTTCCGCGCGCCGCTGGAGTTCCAGCTCCAGGGCCTGCTGGGCTGGTGGCGCGACGGCGGTGGCTGGACCCTGGGGGCCAGCCGCCTGTCGCTGCGCGGGCCCGACTATGGTGCCCGCCTGCGGGCCGAGCTGGCTTTCCAGGGCGATGGCAGCCGTCCGCGCATCGACCTGGCGGCCGTGGTCGATACCGCGCCCGTCAGCGCCGCCGGGAAGTTCTGGGTGCAGGGCAAGATGCCCGACAAGACCATCGACTGGCTGGACAAGGCCCTGCTCGAAGGCGAAGTGCGGGACGGCCGCATCAGCCTGGCCGGTGACCTCGACGACTGGCCGTTCCGCGACGGCGAGGGACGCTTCGACGCCCGCGCCCGCGTCGCCGGCGCCCGCGTGCATTTCAGCGACGAATGGCCGGACGCGGAGGCGATGGAGGTCGACGTCGGCTTCGACGGCCCCGGCATGACGCTGGACGGCCAGGCCGCGATCGCCGGTAACCCGGTGGACAGCCTGAAGGGCGGCATTCCCGATTTCCGCGATCCGCGCCTGTTGCTGGACGTGGCGTCGGCCACGCGCGGTGAAACCCTGCAGGCGCTGATGCTTGCCAGTCCGCTCAACGAGCAATACGGGGAGCACTTGCGCGAGTCCAGCATCGCCGGCCTGGCCAGTGTGTCGCTGCTGCTGGACCTGCCGCTGGTGGCGCGCCTGGGCGGGCGCCGCATCGAAGGCAGCCTGGACCTGGCGCAGGCGCGGCTGGCTGATCCGCGCTGGGACATCGTGTTCACCGAGGTCAGCGGCCGCACGCGGTTCAGCGCCGGCGGGTTCCAAACCCAGGACCTGCAGGTGCTGTTCGACGACCAGCCGGGCGTGTTCAACCTGGCCGTGGGCAACGACACCGGCGATCCCGCTCTGGCGGCGCGCGCGCGCCTGCTCGGCGAGTTCCCGGTCAAGGACCTGCTGGCGCGGCACCCGCCGCTGGCCTGGCTGGATCCGCACGTCGATGGCCGCGGTTTCTGGGACATCCGGGTGGACGTGCCGGCCACCGTGGCCGGGCAGGCGGCGCCAGCGTCGCGGCTGCGGGTGGAAAGCGACCTGGCGGGCGTGCAGCTCAAGCTGCCGGCGCCTCTGGCCAAACCCGCCGACCTGGGCCTGCCGATGCGCCTGGACGTGCCGCTGCCGGTCAGCCGGGGCGAACTGCAGCTGCGCCTTGGCGCGCTGGCGCGCCTGCGCGGCCGCATCGACGAACAGGGCCGGCTGACCGGTGCGCTGCGCCTTGGCGAGGACGGCCCGCTGGACCTTCCTGATTTGGGGCTGGTGGTGCTTGGTCAGAGCGCCACGCTGGACGCGGCCGGCTGGATCGGTTTCGCGGGCAGCGGCGGTGACGGCCAGGCGCCGGAGCGTGAGGGCGGCGGCACGGTCCTGCGCACCGTCGACCTTCGCGTCGACCAGCTGGACCTGATGGGCTCGGCCTTCGCCGACACCCACGTGCGCCTGGCCCGCGGCAGTGACCGGACCCGGGTGACCTTCGACGGGCCGCAGATCAGCGGCAACATCGTGGTGCCGTTCGCCGGCGAAGCCACGGTCGAAGGCCGGCTCGAACGCCTGCACTGGCCGGAGAAAACCCTGGTGGCCGCGCCTGCTGCCGATGCGAAGGACGGCCCTGCGCCGGCGCCGGAGGCAGGCAAGGCCACCCTGGCCGGCGATGGCGACGGCACCGACGAACCCGCCGGCCAGGACCCGGCCTCGTTGCCGCCGCTGGATTTCCAGGTGCGCGACCTGCGCATGGGCAGCCTGGTGCTCGGCGAAGCCAGCCTGCGCGCGCACCCGGTGCCCGCCGGCCTGCGCATCGACAGCTTCAGCACCCGCTCCGAGGGCTACCAGCTCGACGCCACCGGCGACTGGCGGCGCGCCGGCGAAGGCGCGACCCGTTCCGACTTCAAGGTCGGCTTCAGCGCCCGGGCCCTGGGCGACCTGCTGGGCGCCTTCGGGCTGAGCGGCATGATCGAAGACGGGCCGACCACTGGCCGCCTGGAGGGCGGCTGGGCCGGTTCGCCCGGCGAATTTTCCCTGGCGCGCTTCGAGGGCGTGCTGAAGGTGGAGGTCGGGGAAGGCGCCTTGCTCGAGGTCGAGCCGGGCGGCGGCGGACGGGTGCTCGGGCTGATTTCACTGGCCGAAATCCCGCGCCGGCTGACCCTGGATTTCAAGGATTTCTTCAACAAGGGCTTTGGCTTCAACAGCATGGCCGGCGAATTTGTTTTTGCCGACGGCAAGGCCAGCACCGACCTGCTGCAGATCAACGGCCCGGCCGCCGAGATCCGCGTCAGCGGCTCGACCAACCTGCGCAGCCAGCAGTATGACCAGCGCATCGAAGTGCTGCCCAAGGCCGGCGGCGTGCTGCCGGCGATCGGCGCGATCGCCGGCGGGCCGGTCGGCGCCGCGGTTGGCGCGGTGGCCCAGGCGGTGCTGCAGAAGCCGCTCAAGGAGGCCGCGCGCACGGTCTATCGGGTCACCGGCGACTGGACCGACCCGGTGGTCGAGGTCGTGGAAAAGGGCCCGCCGCCGGCGCCGCCGACGCCCCGCCAGCCTTGAAGCCCGCGCCAGCCGGCCGCATCTGGGACACTAAGGCCTTTCCCCAGCGAACCCCTTGATGACCCAGACCCTTGCCCTGGCGCAGTCGCGCCTGCTTACCCCTGCCGGACTCGGCCTGGAAGCCCTCGAACCCGCCTTCGGCCGCCTGATGGGCCCGGGCGTGGACTACGGCGACCTGTATTTCCAGCATTCGCGCCGCGAAAGCTGGGTGGTCGAGGACGGCATCGTCAAGGACGGCTCGCACGCCATCGAACAGGGCGTGGGCGTGCGCGCGGTCAGCGGCGAGAAGACCGGTTTCGCTTATTCCGACGACATCCGCGCCGAGGCGCTGCTGGAATCGGCCGCGGCGGCGCGCGCGATCAGCCGCGATGGCCGCGCCCAGGCCACCGGCCAGCGCGTGGTGGTGCCGGGGCGTTCGCTGTATCCGGCCATCGACCCGATCGAAGGCCTGGGGGCCGACGCCAAGATCGGCGCCCTGCGCGAGGTCGACCAGTGGCTGCGCGACGCCGACCCGCGCGTGCAGCAGGTCATCGTCAGCCTGTCGGGCGGCGTGGACACGGTGCTGGTCGCGCGCAGCGACGGCGTGGTCGCCGCTGACGTGCGGCCGCTGGTTCGCTTCAACGTGCAGGTGATCGTCGAGCAAAACGGTCGCCGGGAGCAGGGTTATGCCGGCGCCGGCGGCCGCTATTCCTACGATGAACTGTTCGCCGCGGGCAAGCCGCGCGAAGTCGCCGCCGAAGCGCTGCGCCAGGCGCTGGTGTGCCTGGAGGCCGAAGATGCTCCCGCCGGCACGCTGCCGGTGGTACTGGGCCCGGGCTGGCCGGGCGTGCTGCTGCATGAAGCGGTCGGCCACGGCCTGGAGGGCGACTTCAACCGCAAGGGCACCTCGGTCTACGCCGGCCGCATCGGTGAACGCGTGGCCGCGCCGGGCGTCACCATCGTCGACGACGGCACGCTGGCCGGTCGCCGCGGGTCGCTCAACGTGGACGACGAAGGCACGCCGACCCAGTGCACCACGCTGATCGAGGACGGCATCCTGCGCGCTTACCTGCAGGACACGCTCAACGCCCGCCTGATGGGCATGGCGCCCACCGGCAACGGCCGTCGCGAGAGCTTCGCGCAGTTGCCGATGCCGCGCATGACCAACACCTACATGCTGGCCGGCAAGCACGACCCGGGCGAGATCATCGCCTCGGTGAAGAAGGGCCTGTACGCGCCCAACTTCGGCGGCGGCCAGGTTGACATCACCAGCGGCAAGTTCGTGTTCTCGGCCTCCGAGGCCTACCTGATCGAGGACGGCAAGGTCACCCGGCCGGTGAAGGGCGCCACGCTGATCGGCAACGGGCCGGAAGTGATGACCCGCGTGTCGATGGTCGGCAACGACCTCAAGCTCGACGAAGGCGTCGGCATCTGCGGCAAGGACGGTCAGTCCGTTCCCGTCGGCGTCGGCCAGCCAACGCTGCGCATCGACGCGCTCACCGTGGGTGGCACCCGGCAGTGAGCGGATCAGTCCTCGCCGGGCGAATCGGCCAGCAGTTCGCGCAGCTCGCGGAACAGTTCGCGGAAGGCATGCGGCGGCTTGTTGCGGGCCTTCTCGCTGGCCGCGTTGCGGGCCAGCTGGCGCAGGTGCTGGCGGTCGGCCGACGGGTGTTTGTCGAGCAGTTCGGTCAGCGCCGCGTCGCCTTCGGCGACCAGGCGGTCGCGCCAGTATTCGACCTGGTGCAGGGCCTGCGCCTCGCGCCGGTGGTCGGACTTGGCGTGGTCGAGCGCCGCGCGGATCGCGTCCAGGGCCTCGGGTTCTTCCCGGCGCAGGTGCTTGGCCAGGAACTGCACCTGCCGCTTGTGGGCGATCTGCGCGGTGATGCGCTGCGCCGCCCGCGCGAGGTCGCGCAGGTTCTCGTCCATCGGGATCTGCACCAGCCGCGCCTCGGGCTGTTCGACCAGGCGCTTGGCCAGCTCCAGCACGGCCAGCGCCTCGCGGCGCTCTTCGCTGCGGCTTGGGCCGAAATCGCCTTCGTCTTCGTTGAATTGGTCTTCTTCGTGCATCGTCCACCATCCGTCCAAGGCGAAAGGATACGCCCATGAGCCACCCGGCCGCAGCGCCCGATGATTCCGCCCTCCGCCTGGAGCACCTTTCCGAGGCCGCACGCGAGGTCCTGCGCCTGGCCGCGGCCCGCGGCGCCAGCCAGGCCGACGTCATCCTCAACGATGACAGCGGGCTGTCGGTGAACGTCCGGATGGGCGAGGTCGAGACGGTCGAACGCAACCGCGACCGCGGCGTCGCCGTCACCGTCTATTTCGGCCAGCGCAAGGGCAATGCCAGCACCGCCGACCTGCAGCCGGGCAGCCTGGCTGCCACGGTCGAGCAGGCCTGCGCCATCGCCCGGCACACCGAACCCGACCCCTGCAACGGCCTCGCCGATGCCGCGCGCATGGCCACCCAGGCCCGCGATTTCGATTCCTGGCATCCCTGGCCGATCGACGCCGACACCGCGATCGCGCTGGCGCTGGAGGCCGAAGCCGCCGGCCGCGAGGCGGACCCGCGCATCAGCAATTCCGATGGCGCCTCGGTGCACACCGGCGACAGCGTTTCGGTGTACGCCAACAGCCACGGCTTCCTGGGCGCCGAACGGGGCACCAGCCAGTCGATCAGCGTGTCGGTGATCGCCGGCCGCGGCGACGGCATGCAGCGCGACTACTGGTACACCAGCACGATCTCGCCGGACGACCTCGAGTCGCCGCGACACGTGGGTCGCAAGGCCGCCGAACGCACGGTTGCGCGGCTGGATCCCAAACCGATCCGCACCGGCGAATACCCGGTGCTGTTCGCGCCCGAAGTCGCCCGCAGCCTGGTCGGGCACCTGCTGCAGGCGGCTTCCGGCGGCGTGCTCTATCGCAAGGCCAGTTTCCTGGTCGACCACGCCGGCAAGAAGGTCCTGCCGGACTGGTTCAACATCCGCGAACTGCCGCACCTGCCGCGCGGACATCGTTCCTCGGACTTCGACCACGAAGGCGTGGCCACGGTGGACTCGGACCTGGTGCGCGACGGCGTACTGGTGCGCTACCTGCTGTCGAGCTATTCGGCGCGCAGGCTCGGGCTGGAAAGCACCGGCAACGCCGGCGGCGCGCACAACCTGCAGGTGGCGGCGAACGCCAGCGGCCTGCACGAAATGATCCGCGGCATGGGCACCGGCCTGGTGGTCACCGAGATGATGGGGCAGGGCGCCAACCTGCTGACCGGCGATTATTCGCGCGGCGCCGCCGGCTTCTGGGTGGAGGACGGCCACGTCGTGCACCCGGTCGACGGCCTGACCATCGCCGGCCACCTGCCGGCCATGTACCAGGCCATCGAAGCGGTCGGTGCCGACGTCGACACGCGTTCGCACATCGCCATGGGCTCGCTGCTTGTGGGACGGATGATGGTGGCCGGCGAGGCCAGTGCCGGAGACGGGGGCGGTCCGGCTTGACAGTGCCTTCACGAGGAAGGAAATTAGCCCGATTGCAGCGCCGTTCGGCGCCGCGTCACTGAGAAGGGGGAGCCTCGTGAACGACGCAGTACACACCAACGCACCGCAGGAAGACCGGACCCTTGCACTGATCACCCACCTGTCGGGCATCCTGTTCGGCTTCATCGTCCCGCTGGTCATGTGGCTGATCAACAAGGACAAGCCGGAGAAGGGCTGGCTGACCGAGCAGTCCAAGGAAGCGCTGAACTTCCAGATCACGCTGTTCCTGGCCTATGTCATCTGCTTCGTGCTGAGCTTCATCCTCATCGGCGCGCTGCTGCTGCCGCTGGTCTGGATCGCCGGCCTGGTGTTCATGATCATCGCCGGCGTCGCGGCCAACAAGGGCGAAAGCTACCGCTACCCGGTGGCCCTGCGCCTGATTTCCTGATCGCGCGGCATCGCCGGAACGAAAAAGCGGCCTTCGGGCCGCTTTTTTTATTGCGTGATTGCCTTGTGGGAGGGACTTCAGTCCCGATCTGGCCATCGGGACTGAAGTCCCTCCCACCAGGCAGGCGCCTAGTGCTGGCGTTCGACGGCCAGGCGCGCCAGCGCCCGCAGCGGCCCGCGGTCGCCGCCCAGTCCGGCCAGCGTGTCGTCCATGCGCGCGACCTGTCGGGCCAGCGCCTCGCGGGTGCCATCGACGCCGAGCAGGGAGGGGTAGGTGGACTTGGCCTGCGCCTGGTCTTTGCCCGCGGTCTTGCCCAGCTGTTCGCTGCTGGCCTCGATGTCGAGCAGGTCGTCGCGGATCTGGAAGGCCAGGCCCAGCGCCGCCGCGAAGTCGTCCAGCGGCCGCAGCACCGCTTCGTCGTTCGATCCCGACAGCGCGCCCAGGCGCACGGCGGCGCGGATCAGCGCGCCGGTCTTGAGCGCATGCAGGCGTTCGAGCTCGGCCAGCGCCAGCGAGGCGCCGGTGCCGGCCATGTCCAGGGCCTGGCCGCCGCACATGCCGGCGGCGCCGGTGGCGTTCGCCAGCGTCGCCAGCCAGGCCACGCGCAGCGCATGCGGTGCACGGGTTTCTTCGGCGAGCAAGCTGAAGGCCTGGGCCTGCAGCGCATCACCGGCGAGGATCGCCGTGGCCTCGTCGAAGGCCACGTGCACGGTCGGGCGGCCGCGGCGCAGGTCGTCGTCGTCCATCGCCGGGAGGTCGTCGTGCACCAGCGAGAACGCGTGCACCAGTTCGACGGCGGCGGCGGGGGCGTCGAGCAGGTCTTCGTCCGCGCCCAAGGCGGCGCCGGCGGCGTACACCAGCATCGGCCGCAGGCGCTTGCCGCCGCCGAGCACGGCGTGGCGCATCGCGGCATGCAGGGCCTGAGGGGCGTCGTCGGCGGGGGGCAGGCTGGCTTCGAGCCGGGCTTCGACGCGCTGCAGCCAGCGCGCGAGCCGCGGGTCAGCCGGCATCGGGCTGGAAGGGCTGGGCGCCTTCGGGTTCGGCCGGGTCGGTGAGCAGGCGCACGCGCAGTTCGGCCTGTTCAAGCGCGCCCTGGCACTGGCGGTAGAGGCTGACGCCGCGCTCGTAGGCGGCAAGCGATTCGTCGAGCGACATCTCGCCCTTTTCCATCTTCTGGACCAGCTGCTCCAGCTCGTCGAGCGAGCTTTCGAACTGCGCGACGGGCGACGGCGGCGATGCGGGGGTCTTGGCGGCCATGGCCTGAAGTTTGGGCGCTCGCCGGCGGGGGGTCAACGGGGGCCAGCGGCCTGCACGCCGCGGACATCCCACCGAAGCCGCGCATCCTGTTTGGCGAGCCAGTCGCGGAAGTCACCTGCAAGCAGCAGGTCGCCGGCGGCGAGCAGGCGACCGTCGGGGTGGCTGAGCAGGGGCAGGCGGCGGCGCTCCCACGGGGGCACGCCCAGGTCCTGCAGGGCGTGCTTGAGCGTCGTGTGGTGGTCCCGGCCCGGCAGCCGGATCCGTTCGCCGCCCTGGCGCGCATGCACGCGCAGCGGCGGGTCGAAGGCCAACGCGGGTTCCAGACGCAGCACATCGCCGGTCGGCAGGCGCAGCGGTTCCGTGCCGGACCAAGACGCGTCGAAATCTTCCGGCAGCGGCGCGGTTTCGGGCCCGGCGTGCAGCAGGTCCCGCCAGCGGTGCATGACGGCGCCGGACCAGGCAAAGCGGGCTTCGGCGTCCGGGCGCGAGGCCAGCAGTTCGGCTTCGATGCGAGCCGGCGCGTCTCCCGGCAGCGGCGGCAGGCCGAGACCGGTGGTCCAGGCCCGAAGCAGGCGGGCACGCCAGGCGGGCGACTGCTGCAGCAGCGCCGGAAGCGACAGCGTGGACGGGTCCAGGCCCTGGAGCCGGGCCAGGCGGCGCGAGTCCTCGCCGGCCAGCAGGTCGGCCTGCTCCGCCAGCAGGCGGGCGCTGCGCGCCAGCGACTGGCCGGCCTGCGGCCAGCGGCCGGCAAGGCGCGGCAGCACGTGGTGGCGAAGGAAGTTGCGGTCGTGCCGGTCCGACGCGTTCGAAGGGTCTTCCAGCCAGTGCAGGGCCTGTTCGCGGGCCCAGGCGTGCAGCGTTTCGCGCGGCAGGTCCAGCAGCGGCCGCCACAGCCAGCCAGCGGCGAAAGGACGCAGGGGCCGCATCGCGGCCAGGCCATCGCCGGCGCCGCGAAGCAGGCGCAGCAGCACGGTCTCGGCCTGGTCGTCGCGGTGGTGGGCGGTGGCCAGCAGCTCGCCCGGCGCCAGGACCTCGGCGAACGCCGCGTGGCGCGCCGCGCGTGCGGCGGCTTCCAGGCCTTCGCCCTGTTCGACGACGGTCACGTGCCGGACCTCGATGGGCACGCCCAGCGCGCTGCAGGCTTGCGTGCAAGCGTGCGCCCAGGCGGCCGATTGGGGGTGCAGGCCGTGGTCGACGTGCACCGCGCGCAGGCCGCGGTCGCGGACCCGGGGGTCGCCAGCGGCCAGATGCAGCAGGACGCTTGAATCCATTCCACCGCTGAAGGCAACGAGCACCGGGCCTTCGTGCGGGACAGCGGGCAGTCTCAGGTCCATGGCGCCTCCGCCCGGGCGGAGGCGCCAGGGCCCGTCCGGATCAGTGGGCTTCGATTTCCAGGCCGCCGGCGAACTTCGCCGCGATGTTGAAGAACAGCGCGGTGAGCAGGCCGCCGATGAAGCCCAGTATTCCATACACGATCGGCAGCACGATCACGGCCGCGATGCCCATGCCCATCATCATGCCGCCGCCCATGGCGCCGTCGCCGCCGCCCATCGCCATCAGCGCGCCGCCGCCGAGCACGGCGAACAGCGCGTACAGCAGGCCGAACAGGGCACCGATGCCCGCGTACATCACGCCCAGCAATTTGCCCAGCGACAACACCCCAACCTTGGTAATGACCATTTCCAACTCCCCTTGGTGAAACCCGCGTCCGGATGGCCGCGGGTCTAGAAATCAGGCAGCTTCGTAGGCGCCGTAGCGGCGCAGGCGCTGGTAGCGCCGCTCGAGCAGGTCGGACGTGTCGAGCGGGTCGAGCGCGGCCAGCTCCAGCTGGATCTGCTGCTTGAGCGTGGCCGCCATCGTGGCCGGGTCGCGGTGGGCGCCGCCCAGGGGTTCGGGCACCACCTTGTCGATCAGGCCGTGCTCGAGCAGGCGCACGGCGGTCAGGCCCAGGGCCTCGGCGGCATCGCGGGCCTTGTCGGCGGACTTCCACAGGATCGAGGCGCAGCCTTCGGGCGAGATCACCGAATAGGTGCTGTATTCGAGCATCAGCGTGCGGTCGCCGACGCCGATCGCCAGCGCGCCGCCGGAGCCGCCTTCGCCGATGACGGTGCAGATGACCGGGATGCGCAGCTCGGCCATTTCCAGCAGGTTGCGGGCGATGGCCTCGGACTGGCCGCGTTCCTCGGCGCCGACGCCGGGGTAGGCGCCCGGGGTGTCGATGAAGGTGAGCAGGGGCAGGCGGAAACGCTCGGCCATCTTCATCAGGCGCAGGGCCTTGCGGTAGCCCTCGGGGCGCGGCATGCCGAAGTTGCGGCGGATCTTGGCCTTGGTGTCGCGGCCCTTCTGGTGGCCGATGACCATGACCGCGCGGCCGTCCATGCGCGCCAGGCCGCCGACGATGGCGGCATCGTCGGCGAAGGCGCGGTCGCCGGCGAGTTCGTGGAACTCGTCGAACATCAGGCCGATGTAGTCATTGGTGTAGGGCCGCTGCGGGTGCCGGGCCAGCTGCGAGATCTGCCAGGGCGTGAGCGCCTTGAAGATCTCGGCGGTGCGGACGCGCAGTTTCTCCTGCAGGCCGTTGACCTCGGTCTCGATGTTCACCGCCGGGCCGGTGCTGGCCTTGCGCAGTTCCTGGATCTTGGCTTCCAGTTCGGCGATGGGTTGTTCGAAATCGAGGAAGTTCGGGTTCATTAGCTGCCTGGAGCAAATACTCAGGAGCGCGATTCTACCGGGCCTCGCCCCCAGTTTGTAGGAGCGCCTTCAGGCGCGAATCCCTTCCTGGCCGAAGGCCAAGGCAAAAGATTCGCGCCTGAAGGCGCTCCTACAGGCAGGGGCCGGTCAGCCACCCTGTTGCCAGGGGCGGTGCAGGGCCAGGCTGACCTGGCTGACGCCGGGCAGGGCGCGCAGCTGGCTGAGCAGGCCGGGTTCGGTGCGCACGCCCATCGCGCCGTTCACGTCCAGGCTGCCGCGGGCCTTGCGCGGGCTCAGCAGGTCCAGGCGCAGGGGCGTGGCGCCGGGGCGGAACCCGGCCAGGGCGGCCTCCAGGCGCTCCCAGGTGCCCTTGGCGCGAAGGTCTACCGTGAGCGACAGGCGGCGGGCGTGTTCGGCGCACAGGGCGTGGAAGTCCCAGCACTGCCGGGCGCGCAGCACGAAGCCGCCGCTGAACTGGTCTTCGGCCAGGTTGCCTTCGACCAGCAGGATGCGGTCGCGCGAGAGCAGGTGGCCCGATTCGGCGAAGGCTTCTCGGAAAAAGGCGACCTCGAGCTGGCCGCGGCCGTCCTCGATGCGCGCGAAGGCCATGGTGTCGCCGCGCTTGCGCACCGCGCCGACCAGGCCGGCCAGCACCACCGGCGCTTCGCCGCGGCGGTCCTTCTTGCTGCTCCACAGCGAATCGAGGTCGGCCAGGCTGGCGCCGACCAGCGACTGCAGCTCCTCGCGCCAGGGGTCGAGCGGGTGGCCGCTGAGGTAGTGGCCCAGGGTTTCGCGCTCGCCCAGCAGCTTGGTTTCGAGCGGCCAGTCGGGGGCTTCGGGGAGTTCGATGTGGATCGCCGGGGCATCACCGCCGCCGCCGAACAGCGACACCTGGCCGGCTTCGCGTTCGCGCGCCAGCTGCTCGGTGGCCTTCATCGCCTCGGGGATCTGCAGCAGCAGCGACGGCCGGTTGGCGCCGATCGCGTCGAGCGCGCCGGCGTTCACCAGGGCTTCGAGCACGCGGCGGTTGAGCTTGCTGCTTTCCACGCGCTGGCAGAAATCGAGCAGGTCGCCGAAGTCGCCGCCGGCCCTTCGGGCTTCGACGATGGCTTCGCAGGCGCCGCGGCCGACGCCCTTCACCGCGCCCAGGCCATAACGCACCGTCTTGGCGTCCAGCGCGACGAACATGTAGTCGGAGGAGTTCACGTCCGGCGGCAGCACCGCCAGGCCGATCTCGCGCGCCTCGTCCAGGAACGTGACCACCTTTTCGGTGTTGTCCATGTCCGAAGACATCGTGGCCGCCATGAACTCGGCCGGGTAATGCGCCTTGAGCCAGGCAGTCTGGTAGGCCACCAGCGCATAGGCCGCCGAGTGCGACTTGTTGAAGCCGTAGTCGGCGAACTTCTCCATCAGGTCGAAGATGGCGGTGGCGTTGCCGGCGGCGATGCCGCGTTCGGACGCGCCGGCTTCGAACTTGACGCGCTCCTTCGCCATTTCCTCGGGCTTTTTCTTGCCCATCGCGCGACGCAGCAGGTCGGCGCCGCCCAGCGAATAGCCGGCCAGGACTTGGGCGATCTGCATCACCTGTTCCTGGTAGACGATCACGCCGTAGGTGGGCTTGAGGATCGGTTCGAGCAGCGGATGCGGGTAGCTCACTTCCGCGCGGCCGTGGCGGCGGTCGATGAAGTCGTCGACCATGCCCGCGCCCAGCGGGCCGGGACGGTACAGCGCCGCGAGCGCGATCAGGTCCTCGAAGGTCGAGGGCTGCAGCTTGCGGATGTACTCCTTCATGCCGCGCGATTCGAACTGGAAGACCGCGGTGGTCTGGCCCTTCGAAAGCAGCGCGTAGGTGTCCGGGTCGTCGAGCGGCAGCGCGATGATGTCCACCGGCTCGATGCCGGCGCGTTCGCGGCGGGCGTTGATCGCCTTCACCGCCCAATCGATGATCGTCAGCGTGCGCAGGCCGAGGAAGTCGAACTTCACCAGGCCGACGGCTTCGACGTCGTCCTTGTCGAACTGGGTGACCACCGAGCGCGAGGATTCGCCCTTGGCCAGGTGTTCGGCGAACAGCGGGCTGAAGTCGGTCAGCGGCGTAGGTGCGATGACCACGCCGCCGGCGTGCTTGCCGGCGTTGCGGGTCAGGTCCTCGAGGCTGCGGGCCAGGTCCACCAGGTCGCGCACGTCGTCTTCGGACTGGTAGCGCGCGATCAGTTCGGCCGATGCCAGGTCGGCGTCCTTGCGGGCCTTTTCGCTCAGGCCCAGGGCGTCGTCGAGGGTGATGCCCAGCGTATTGGGGATCAGCTTGGCGATGCCGTCCACGAAGCCGTAGGGATGGCCCAGCACGCGGCCGCAGTCGCGCACCGCGGCCTTCGCCGCCATGGTGCCGTAGGTGATGATCTGGCTGACCTTGTCGCGGCCGTACTTCTGGCCGACGTAGTCGATCACCTCGTCGCGCCGGTCCATGCAGAAGTCGACGTCGAAGTCGGGCATGGACACGCGTTCGGGGTTGAGGAACCGTTCGAACAGCAGGTCGTAGCGCAGCGGGTCGAGGTCGGTGATGCCCAGCGCGTAGGCCACCAGCGAACCGGCGCCGGAGCCTCGGCCCGGCCCGACCGGGATGTCGTTGGACTTGGACCAGTTGATGAAGTCCGCGACGATCAGGAAGTAGCCCGGGAACCCCATCGACACGATGACGTCGAGCTCGGTGTCCAGGCGCGCGGCGTAGTCGGAGGCGCTCTTGCCCGGCGCCAGGTCGATGCGGGCCAGGCGGCCGGCGAGGCCGCGGTGGGCTTCCTCGCGGATCCAGCTGTCGAGCGTGTGGCCTTCGGGCACCGGGAAGTCGGGCAGGAAGTATTTGCCCAGGCTCAGCGCCAGGTTGCAGCGCTTGGCCAGTTCGACGGTATTTTCCAGTGCCTCGGGCAGGTCGGCGAACAGCTCGGCCATTTCCTCCGGCGACTTCAGGTACTGCTCGCGGGTGTACTCGCGCGGGCGCTTGGGATCGTCGAGCACGCGGCCGGTGGCGATGCACACGCGCGCCTCGTGCGCCTCGAAATCGTCGCGCGACAGGAAGCGCACGTCGTTGCTGGCAAGCAGCGGCAGCGCCGCTTCGCCGGCCAGCGCCACGGCAGCGGCGTTGAAGGCGTCCTCGCCCTCGCGCCCGGTGCGCGTCAGCTCGAGGTAGAGCCGGTCGGGAAAGGCGCGGGCCAGCTCATCGAGCTGCTGCCGCGCGGCTTCTTCGCGCCCCGCCAGCAGGCAGCGACCGACCGGGCTTTCGCGCCCGGCGATGGCCACCAGGCCGGCGCAGTCGGCGTACAGCCACTCGGGCTGCACCGCCACGTAGTCGCCGGCGTGGCCGTCAAGATAGGCGCGGCTGATCAGGCGCGACAGCGCCAGGTAACCTTCCTGGTCCAGGCACAGCAGGGTGATGCGCGCCGGCGCGGCGCCGGTTTCTATCCACAGGTCGGCGCCGGCCAGAGGCTTGAGGCCCGCGCCCTCGGCGGCCTTGTAGAACTTCACCAGCGCGAACAGGTTGCTGGTGTCGGTCACCGCCACCGCCGGCAGGCCCAGCGCGGCACAGCGCGACACCAGCTCCGGGATCCGGATGCTGGAGTCGGTGAGCGAATATTCGCTGTGCAGGTGGAGGTGGACGAATCTTGGCGTCATGCCGGCAGCCGTGGGCGAGCCGGCAGTTTACCCCGGGGGCAGGGTCGCTTGCCCCGGTCAGGACACCCGGAACAGCGGCGGCAGCGGCTGGCCGGCGGCATACGGCCGTGCCCGCACGTCCCGGCGCTGCTGCAGCAGCGCCAGTTCGGCCAGGCGGGTGTTTTCCCAGGCCAGCCGGCGTTCGGCACCGGTGCCGCGCGGCTGTTCTTCCTGCCGGAACGCGCAGAAATCGCCGTAGTCGAGCGACTGGTCCCGGAATGCCGGCCAGGCCAGCTCGACCAGCAGGGCGTCGTCGAGATGCCCGACCAGCGGCAGCTCGTCGGGGATCAGGTCCCTGGCCTCGCGCAGGTAGCTGATGAGCAGGCGCGCGCGCTCGCGCAGTTCGCCGTCGACATCCCAGTCGTCGTCGTTGAGCATGCGGCGCAGGTGTTCGACCCGGCCAAGGCGCTTCGCGAGGATCGCCACCGCGCGCTCGTGGGGCTGTTCCTGCAGCCAGCGCGCCAGCGTGACCAGCTGGTCGGCACTGACCCGCGGCGCGTTCGGGTCGAGCTGCGCCAGCAGCGCGTTGAAGCGGGCGACGGCCGCGTCTTCCAGCGCCAGGCCACCGACGTGGCGGCGGCGGGAGTCGGCGGACTCGGGCGGCAGCGGAAGGGCGAGCGGATCGTGGAAGGTGGACAGCATGGCGGCGCTCCCGGGGCACGCGGCGCGGGAACCATTCCCGGCGTGCCTGCCCTTGATTGATGCCGCGCCAGCTTGATCCGTTGCACGGTGTTCGTCGCGTTCCGGAAGTGGGCGTGACCTTCGGCCCAATTCAGCCGCGCGACAGTTTCGCAGCGCGTTTCACACCACCCGCAGCCCGCCCTCGAGCGGCCCGTAATCGACGTAGTGCTGGTGGCGCACGCGGTGCAGCTGTTCCCACAGCGCGCCTTCCTCCAGCCGCGACTGCAGCCACTGTTCGCGGCCCGGATGGCCGCCGAAGGCGTCGCCGGATTCCTCGCGGAATCGCTGGAAATCCCGGTAGTCCTCCAGTTCCTCGGCGACCATCGGCCAGGCCAGCTCCACCAGCAGCGCGTCGTCGAGACGCCCGACCCGCGGCGTGTCGTCGGGAATCAGGTCGCGCACGCGTTCGACGTAGTCGAGCAGGCGGGCGATGCGGCGTGCCAGCGCCGGTTCGACGGCCCAGTCGGGGTCGGCGGCCAGGGCCTGCAGTTCGGTCAGACGGCCGAGCCGCGCCTGCAGCAGGGCCTCGGCTTCGTCGGTCGGCAGGCCGACCAGCCAGCTTGCGACGCTCGCCAGTGCGTCGGCGTCCACGTGCGGCGCATCCGGATGCAGTTCGTGCAGCAGGTCGTTGAATTCCGCGATGGCGCGCGGCGCGATCGGCACCGGTCCGGCAAAGGCGGGGCCGTCGTGGCGGACAATGCGGGGCAGGGGCAGGGGCGCGCCTGCCGGGAGGGGAGGGTCGTGGCGCATGGCAGTCCTCGCTGCCGGCCGGTGGGGGGCGCGGTGCGCGGCTGGTCGGCGGTGGCCGCGTACCGCCGCATCCGCCGGGATGCAGCTGCCGGTCTACGCCTGCGCGGCGCGGGTGTCCAGTGCCGGGTCGTTCAGTCGAGCAGCGTTGGCGCCAGCAGCGCCCGCACCGGCGCGAAACTGCGGCGGTGCTGTTCGCAGGGGCCGAGCCGGCGCAGCGCCTCGAAGTGTTCCGGCGTGGGATACCCCTTGTGCAGGGCGAAGCCGTAACCGGGCCAGCGCTGCTCGAGGTCGCGCATGTACTGGTCGCGGGCGACCTTGGCCAGGATCGACGCCGCCATGATCGCCGGCTCGCGCGCATCCCCCTTCACCAGCGCCTCGGCGGGGCAGGGCAGGTCGCGCGGCAGCCGGTTGCCGTCGACCAGGGCGCGCACCGGCGCCGGCTGCAGCGCACGCAGCGCCCGCGACATGCCGGCCATCGTCGCGTGCAGGATGTTCAGGCGGTCGATCTCTTCCGGCCAGACCCACTCGACGTGCCAGGCCAGGACCTGGGCCCGGATCAGCGGCGCCAGGGTTTCGCGCCGGGTCTGCGACAACGCCTTGGAATCACCCAGGCCGGCCACCGGCCGCGCCGGGTCGAGGATGACCGCGGCCACGGCCACCGGGCCGGCCAGGGGGCCGCGGCCGGCCTCGTCGACGCCGGCGACCAGCAGTGGGTTCACCGGCCCGCCAGCAGGTCGGCGACGGCGTCCGCCGCGGCGGCATCGGCGTCGCCGCGCAGCTTCGCGTGGATGTGTTCGTAACGCGGCAGCAGCGCGGCCCGGGCATCGGGGTCGCGGAACCACAGCATAACCGCGTCGCTGAGGTTTTCCGGCGTGCAGTCGTGCTGCATCAGCTCGGGCACGATCGGCTCGTTGGCCAGCACGTTGGGCAGGCTGTAGCGGCTGACCCGCATCAGGCCCAGCGCCATCACCAGGCGGTAGGTCAGCGCCGAGATGCGGTAACCCACGACCATCGGCCGCTTGGCCAGCATCGCTTCCAGCGCCGCCGTGCCCGAGGCCAGCAGCACCACGTCGGCAGCAACCATCACGTCGTGGGCCTGGCCGTCGTACAGCGCCACGTTGGCCAGCTGCGATTTCGCCAGGCCGCGTTCGATGGCGGCCCGGCAGGCCGGGTCGGCGGCCGGGACGGCCACGGCCAGGTCGGGCAGGTGCAGGGTGACCATGCGCGCGGCGTCGATGAAGGTCGGCCACAGGCGCTGGATCTCGCCCTGGCGGCTGCCGGGCAGCACGGCCAGCACCGGGATTTCCTGCGCCAGGCCCAGGCGCTCGCGCGCGGCGCGGCGGTCGGGCACGGCGTCGAAGGCTTCGGCCAGCGGGTGGCCGACGAAGCGCGCGTCGATACCGTGGCGCTGGTAGATCGGCGGCTCCATCGGGAACAGGCACAGCACCCGGTCGGCGCTGCGGCCGATCTTGGCGGCGCGGCCTTCCCGCCAGGCCCAGACCGAGGGGCTGACGTAGTGCACGGTGCGGATGCCGGCCTGCTTGAGCCTGCGCTCGAGGCCAAGGTTGAAATCGGGCGCGTCGATGCCGATGAACACGTCGGGCTTCCAGTCCAGCAGCCGGTCGCGCAGCTTCGCGCGCAGCCGCAGCAGGCGCGGCAGGTGCCGCAGCACTTCCGCCAGGCCCATCACCGCCAGCTCGCCGCTTTCGTGCCAGGCCTCGAAGCCTTCGGACAGCATGCGCGGCCCGCCGATGCCGGCGAACTCTGCGTCGGGGAAGCGTTTCTTCAGCTCGCGGACCAGGCCCGCGCCCAGCAGGTCGCCGGAGGCTTCGCCGGCGACCAGGGCGAAACGCAGCGGACGCGGCGCGTCGCCGCCCATCCGGGCCTCAGCGCAGCAGGCCGCGCCCGCTGTGCTCGATGAAGTCGAGCATCAGCTGCACGTCCTGCGAATCGGCGGCGCCGGCGGCCAGTTGCCCGCGCACTTCGGCCAGCGGCTTGCCGGATAGGTAGAGCGCCCGGTAGGCGCGCTTGATCGCGGCGATGCGTTCGGCGTCGAAGCCGCGCCGCTTCAGGCCTTCGGCATTGATGCCGCGCGGCGCCGCGTACTTGTCGGCGACCATCACGAACGGCGGCACGTCGGCGTTGACCAGGCTGCCCATGCCGATGAATGCATGCGCGCCGATCTTGCAGAACTGGTGGATGCCGGCGAAGCCGCCCAGGATCGCCCAGTCGCCCAGTTCGGCGTGGCCGGCCAGGGTGGCGTTGTTGGCCAGGATGCAGTGGTCGCCGACGACGCAGTCGTGGGCGATGTGCACGTAGGCCATGATCCAGTTGTGGTTGCCGATGCGGGTGACGCCGCCGCCGTCGCCGGTGCCGCGGCTGATCGTCGTGAACTCGAAGATCGTGTTGCCGTCGCCGATGACCAGTTCGGTGCGTTCTCCGGCGAACTTCTTGTCCTGCGGGTCGTTGCCGACCGTGGCATGGGCATGGATGACGTTGTCGCGGCCGATGCGGGTCGGCCCGCTGATGACCGCGTGCGGGCCGATCCGGCAGCCGTCGCCGACCTGCACGTCGGCGCCGATGATGGCGTAGGGGCCGACCTCGACCCGCTCGCCGATCCGCGCCGAAGCGTCGATCAGGGCCGTCGGGTGGATCATCCTATTCCTTGCCCTCGGCGCACAGGATCTCGGCGCTGGCGACCACCTGGCCATCGACGCGGGCGCAGCATTCGTAAAGGGCCATGTTGCGGATGTTGCGCTTTAGCACCACCTCGATGTCGAGCTGGTCGCCCGGCACCACCATGCGGTTGAAGCGCGCGTTGTCCACCTTCACCAGGTAGAAGAGCTTGCCTTCGCCGATCGCGTCGCGCGGCAGCGACAGCTGGGTGAGCAGGCCGCCGGCCTGGGCCATGGCTTCGATCACCAGCACGCCGGGCATCACCGGGCGGCCCGGGAAATGGCCCTGGAAATAGGGTTCGTTGAAGGTGACGTTCTTGAGCGCGCGGATGCGCTTGTGCGCATCGAGCTCGACCACGCGGTCGATCAGCAGGAAGGGGTAGCGGTGGGGCAGCAGGTGCAGGATGCAGCCGACATCCACGGGTAGCTTGATGGCGTCTTGGCTCATCCTGGGGGTCCTTGGCGGATTCAATCCTTGGGCGGGGCGACCATTCTACGCGCCAGCGCGTCCAATTGCCGGAACCGGGCGGCATTGCGGCGAAAACGCCGGGCCTCCTGCGCGGCCATGGCCGAAGCGTATTCACCCGGCTCGGTGATCGAGGCGGTGACCAGGCTCATCGCGGTGATCGTGACCCGGTCGCAGACCGACAGGTGGCCGGCGATGCCGGCGCCGCCGCCGACCAGGCAATAGCGGCCGATGCGGGCCGAGCCGGCGACCGCGACGCAGCCTGCCATCGCCGTATGCGCGCCGATGCGCACGTTGTGGCCGACCTGCACCAGGTTGTCCAGGCGCACGTCTTCTTCGAGCACGGTGTCCTCGAGCGCACCGCGGTCGATGCAGGTGTTGGCGCCGATCTCGCAGTCGTCGCCGACCTGCACGCCGCCCAGCTGCGGCACCTTCAGCCACTGGCCGGCATCCATGGCCAGGCCGAAGCCTTCGGCGCCGATCACCGCGCCCGGATGCACGCGCACCCGGGCGCCAAGGCGCACGCGCGTGACCAGGGTGACGCGCGCGATCAGCTCGGAGCCTGGCCCGACCTCGCAGTCGTCGCCGATGACACAGCCCGGGCCGATGACGGCGCCGGCGCCGATGCGGCTTCGGGCACCAATGCTGGCGAAGGGGCCCACGTGGGCGTCGGGTGCCACCTCGGCGTCTTCGGCAACCACGGCCGACGGGTGCACGCCCGGGGCACGGGCCGGCGTGGATTCGAACAGCGCCGCGATCCGGGCGAAGGCCACATACGGCGACGCGGCGACCAGGCAGGGCACGGGGCAGCCATCGGCATCGGCTTCGGCCAGCACCACCGCCGAGGCCCCGGTGCCGGCCAGTTCCTGCCGGTAGCGGGGATTGGCCAGGAAGGCCAGCTGGCCTTCGCCGGCAGCGGCCAGCGTGGCGACGCCGCGGATGCGGACGCCGCCGTCGCCGCGCAGGCCCAGCTGGAAGCGCCCGGCGAGCTCGGCCAGCGTCGGCGACGGGGCCGGCATCGCCCCGGCCTTAGAAGCTGCCGCCGAAGGTGAACTGCAGGCGTTCGATCTGGTCCGAGCGCTCGCGCTGGATCGGCAGGGCGTAGCTGATCTGGATCGGACCCATCGGGGACTGCCACTGCAGCGCCACGCCGGTCGAGATGCGCAGCGTCTTGGCTTCCCAGTCGTCGAAGCCGTTGTAGACGTTGCCGTAGTCGATGAAGGCCGACAGGCGGGTGCCGCGGCTGTCGAACAGGGTCGGGAAGTAGAACTCCACCGTGCCGGCGGTCTTGAGCGAACCGCCGATCGGCTGGCGGAAGCCGTCGTTGGTGAACTGGTAGGTCGGGCCCACCGTGTTCACCTCGAAGCCGCGGATCGAGTTCGGGCCACCGGCGTAATAGTTGCGGAAGAAGGGCAGGCCGCAGTCGGTGGTGGTGGTGATGATGTCGCCTTCGTTGTCGAAGCTCGGGCACAGCGCGTCGGCGGTGTCGCCGTAGCTGTCGCCATAGCCCAGTTCGACGCCGAGCTTCATCACCAGCCAGTTGGTCAGCGGCAGGTAGTGTTCGAAGTTGTAGCCGAGCTTGTAGTACTCGAGGTCGCTGCCGGGCAGGACGAATTCACCGTTGACGCGATGGTAGGTGCCGCGGGTCGGCAGCAGGTAGTCGTTGCGCGAGTCGCGCACCCAGCCGGTCTGCAGGCGCCAGGCGTTCACGTTCCACTGGCGCGAGCCGCCGATGCGCAGGATGTCCGGGTTGTCCTCGTCCTCGTCGTCGTTCTCGATCGGCGTTTCCGGGTCCTGGTCGTCGTCGACGTGGAACTGCGGGCCGCGCTGGCGGTCGCCGAGGGTGCTGACCAGGTACTGGATCAGCGGTTCGGGCGTGAAGCCGTCCTGGGTGGTGATCGAGTTGCGGTCGATGCCCAGGGAGAACTGGATCGAGTCGGTTTCGGTCAGCGGCAGGCCGACCAGCACTTCGCCCGAGGACACGGCGTTGTTGTACTGGGCGAGGTTGGCGTCCTGGCGCGAATAGCTGTAGTCGCTGTGGCTGAGGTTGTAGCCGACGCTGACGCCCGAATCGGTGAAGTAGGGGTCGGTGAAGCCCAGCGAGTACTGCTTGGAGTAGCTGTTGTTCTGCACCGCGATGGACACGCGGTTGCCGGTGCCCAGGAAGTTGTTCTGCACCAGCTGCAGGCTGGTGATCAGGCCGAAGGTCTGCTGGTAGCCCAAGCCGAAGGTGAACTGGCCGGAGTTGCGTTCCTTGACGGTGACGACCACGTCCACCTGGTCGGGCGCGCCGGCGACTTCGGGAGTCTCGATCTCGACTTCCTCGAAGAAGCCCAGGCGCTGCAGGCGGACCTTGGAGCGGTCGACAGCGGCCTGCGAGAACCAGGCGCCCTCGAACTGGCGCATCTCGCGGCGCATGACCTCGTCGGCGGTGCCGGTGTTGCCCTTGAACACGATGCGGCGGACCTGCACGCGCGGGCCCGGCTCGACGAAGAAGTTCAGGCCGACGACGCGGTTCTCGCGATCGATGTCCGGGATCGGGTTGACCTGGGCGAAGGCGTAGCCGATGTTGCCCAGCACCGCGATCATCGCGTCGGTGCTCAGCTCGACCCGGGCGCGCGAGAACGTGCCGCCCTCGCTGACGAACAGCAGCTTCTCCATCTCCTCGACCGGCAGGATGGTGTTGCCCGAGACCTTGACCTCGCCGATGGTGTAGACCTCGCCCTCGGCGAGGTTGGCGGTGATGAAGATGTTGCGCTTGTCGGGGCTGATCGCGACCTGGGTGGATTCGACGTTGAAGTCGACGTAGCCGCGGTCGAGGTAGTAGTTGCTCAGCTTCTCGAGGTCGCCCGAAAGCTTCTCGCGCGAGTACTGGTCGTCGCGGCGGTACCAGGACAGCCAGTTGCTGGTGTCCGATTCCCAGCTTTCGCGCAGGTCTTCCTCGATGAAGGTCTCGTTGCCGACGATGTTGATGTCGCGGATGCGCGCGGCCTTGCCTTCGCTGATGACGATCGTGACGTCGACGCGGTTGCGGTCGAGGTTGGTGATCGTCGGCTGGATCGAGACGTTGTACTTGCCGCGGTTGTTGTACTGGCGGATCAGTTCCTGGGTGATGCGGTCGAGGTTGAGCGGGTTGTAGGTCTCGCCCTCGGCCAGGCCGATGCTGCGCAGGCCGCCCATCAGGTCATCGGTCTTGATGTCCTTGTTGCCGGTCAGCGTGATCGAGTTGATCGCGGGCCGCTCGGTGACCACCACCACCAGGATGTCGCCCTGGCGCTCGAGCCGGACGTCGCTGAAGAAGCCGGTGCGGAACAGCGCGCGGATGGCGTCGCCGGAACGGCTGCGGTCGAGCACGTCGCCGCGCTCGACCGGAAGGTAGGTGAAGACCGTACCCGCGGAAATGCGCTGCAGGCCCTCGACGCGGATGTCGGCGACTTCGAAGGCCTCGTAGTTCTGGGCGTGGGCGGGGCCGGCAAGGGCGGCGGCGAGCGCAATGCTCAGGAGGCAGCGGCGGACAGTGGGTCGCGTCATCATCAATCCGTGGAAACCGGGCGGAATCGCCCGCAATGGGTGGAAGCTCAAGAGCCGAGCCGGAGGATATCGTTGTAGAAGGCCAATCCCATCAGCCCGGCCAGCAGGGCCAGGCCGATGTATTGGCCCGCCATCAGGCCGCGTTCGCCGACCGGACTGCCCTTGACCAGCTCGATAAGGTAATACAGCAGGTGCCCCCCATCCAAGACGGGGATGGGCAGCAGGTTCATGATGAACAGGCTCAGCGACAGGATCGCGAGGAAGTTCAGGAACCAGGCCGGGCCCAGCCCGGCGCTGCCGTTGGCGACCCGGGCGATGGTGATCGGGCCGGAAATGTTCTTCAGCGACGCCTGCCCGGAGACCATGCGCCAGAGCATGCCCAGCACGTCGGAGGTCATCTGGCGGGTCTCGGCCAGCGCGACCGGCACCGCGGCCAGCGGCCCGAAGCGCAGCAGCGCGTCCTGGTCGCGGGGCGCCGCCAGCACGCCCAGCTGCCAGACCGGCCGCCCGTCGTATTCGACCTGGCGGGGCCGGACCTCGAAGCCCTGCCGGCGTCCGTCACGCTCGACCTGTACGGCCAGGGCGGCGTCCGGGCGGGCCAGTTCCTGGACCAGCGGGGCCACCTGGTCGTAGGTGTGCACCGGGCGGCCACCCAGCGCAACGATGCGGTCGCCGGCGCGCAGGCCCGCGGCCTCGGCCGCCGAGCCCGGAGCGACCTCGCCGATCACCGCCGGCCAGGCCGGGCGCAGGCCCAGGTCGGTGAAGGGCTGTTCCTCGCTCAGCTGCAGGCCGGGGCGGTCCAGCGGCAGCAGGCGCACGCGTTCGTCCCCTTCGGCGGTGCGCACGCGCACGGCGGTCGGCTCGCGGTCGATCACGGCGGTGGCCAGGGCGATGCCGGCCTCGCTCCAGGTACGGGTGGCGCGGCCGTCCACTTCCAGCAGGCGGTCGCCGGCCTGGAAGCCGGCTTCGGCGGCGATACCCTCGGCGCGGCCGATGTCGGGCTGGAAGTCGGGCTTGCCGACCACGAACATCAGCCACAGCAGCGCGATGCACAGCAGCAGGTTGGCGATCGGCCCGGCGGCGACGATGGCGATGCGCTGCCAGACGGTCTTGGCGTTGAAGCTTTCATGCCGTTCGGACGGCGCGACCTCGACTTCGCGCTCGTCGAGCATCTTCACGTAGCCGCCGAGCGGGATCCAGGCCACGACGTATTCCGTGCCGTCACGGCCGATGCGCTTCCAGACCGGCTTGCCGAAGCCGACCGAGAACCGCAGCACGCGCACGCCGCAGCGGCGCGCGACCCAGTAGTGGCCGAACTCGTGGAAGGTGACCAGGATGCCGAGGCTCACGATGAGCCACCACACCGAGCCGAAGAATTCCGTCATTGCCGCCGCATCCTCGCGATCATGTCTTCGGCCAGGCGCCGGGCCGCGGCGTCGGTTTCAAGCAGGTCGTCCAGGGAGCCGGCCGGGCCGCCCGGATGGGCATCCAGGCAGGCTCCGACCAGGTCCGGGATGCCAAGGAAGCCCAGTTTGCCCTGAAGGAAGGCTGAAACGGCCACTTCATTGGCGGCGTTGAGCACCGCCGGGGCGCTGCCGCCGGCTTCCAGCGCGCGGTAGGCCAGGGCCAGGCAGGGGAAGGTTGCCAGGTCCGGCGGTTCGAAGTCGAAGCGGGCCAGGGCCGCCAGGTCCAGCGGGGCGACGCCCGAGTCCAGGCGTTCGGGCCAGGCCAGGCCGTAGGCAAGGGCCGTGCGCATGTCCGGATTGCCCAGCTGGGCGAGCACCGAGCCGTCGATGTAATCGACCAGGGAGTGGATGACGCTCTGCGGGTGCACCACCACCTCGATCTGTGCCGGCGGCAGGCCGAACAGGTGCCGGGCCTCGATCACTTCCAGGCCCTTGTTCATCAGCGTCGCCGAATCGACGGAAATCTTCGGGCCCATCGACCAGTTGGGGTGGGCGCAGGCCTGTTCGGGGGTCACCGCCGCCAGTGCGGCGCGGTCGCGGCCGCGGAAGGGGCCGCCCGAGGCGGTCAGCAGCAGGCGCCGCACGCCCTGGCGGCTGCCGTCGGCGGGCAGGCACTGGAAGATCGCGTTGTGTTCGCTGTCGACCGGCAGCAGCGTGGCGCCGCCTCCGCGGGCCGCCTGCATCAGCAGGTCGCCGGCCAGCACCACCGATTCCTTGTTGGCCAGCAGCAGGCGCTTGCCGGCCCGGGCAGCGGCCAGGGTCGAGGCCATGCCGGCGGCGCCGACGATCGCGGCGACCACGGTGTCGTTGGCCGGGTCGGTGGCGACCTCGTCCAGGGCGTCCGGGCCGGCCAGGGCGCGGGTGGGCAGGCCCAGTGCGGCCAGGCCGTCGCGCAGCGCCGTGTAGGCGGCCGGGTCGGCCACGACGGCGGTGTCGGGGCGGAATCGCTCGCACAGGGCCAGCAGGGCGTCCACGCGGCCATGGGCGCTGAGCGCGCCGACCCGGAAGCGGTCCGGATGCCGGGCCACGACGTCGAGGGTGGAACTGCCGATCGACCCGGTGGCGCCCAGCAGCGCGATCTTTTTCAGAGGCCCAGCCATGCCTTGCCCACCACGAAGACCGGCAGGGCGGCCAGCAGGCTGTCCAGGCGGTCCATCAGGCCACCGTGGCCCGGGAACAGGTCGCCGGAGTCCTTGACCCCCGAATGCCGCTTCATGAGGCTCTCGAACAGGTCGCCGACCACCGAGATCGCCGCCACCGCCAGCGTCACCAGCCACAGCGCCGGCAGCTGCGACCAGGCCAGGCCCAGCAGCGGTACGGCCGGGATCGCCAGCAGCGCGCAGGTGACCAGGCCGCCGTAAACGCCTTCCCAGCTCTTGCCGGGGCTGATCGTGGGCGCCAGCTTGCGCTTGCCCCAGCGGGAGCCGGCGAAATAGGCGCCGCTGTCGGCGGCCCAGACGATGGCCACCGCGAACAGGGTCCAGCGGGCGCCGTAGGGGTCTTCCGAATGCAGCCAGCCGAGTGCGCACCAGGCCGGGATGATGCCCAGGGTGCCGGCCAGCAGCTTGAGGCTGCGGTTGGCGGGCGTGTCGGCCTTGCCGAAGGCGGGGCGGGCCAACCAGACGCAGACCAGGCCCCACCAGAGCACGCCGACCAGGCTCATCAGCTTGAGCGTGAACAGGCTGGGGCCGCCGCCCCAGACCAGGGCGGCCATCACCAGCGCATTGGCGGTCAGGAAGGCCGCGCGCGGCAGGCGATCGTGGACGCCGGCGAAGTGGGTCCATTCCCACAGGCCGGCCAGCAGCACCAGCGCGACGATGGCGGCCAGCCAGGGCGTGGGCAGGAACAGCACCGCCAGGATCGGCAGCGGCGCCAGCACCAGGGCCGTGGTCACCCGCTGGCGCCGGCTCACGTGGCACCCCCGGCGACCTGGGCGCTGGTCAGGCCGAAGCGGCGCTCGCGGTCGGCGAAATCGGCCATGGCGGCGTCGAGCACGGCTTCGTCCAGGTCCGGCCACAGCGTTTCGGTGAACCACAGTTCGGTGTAGGCCAGCTGCCAGAGCAGGAAATTGCTGATGCGCAGGTCGCCGCCGGTGCGGATGAACAGGTCCGGCGGCGGCTGCCCGCCCAGGCTGATGCGCGCATCGAGCAGCGACTCGGTGATGTCGGCCGGGGCCAGCCGGCCGGCGGCGACGTCCTCGGCAAGGCTGCGGCAGGCCTGGGTGATGTCCCAGCGGCCGCCGTAGCCGACGGCGATGTTCAGCGACAGGTTCAAGGGCGCCGGCACCTGGCGTTCGGCCTCGGCCATGCGCGCGCGGATCGTCTCCGGGAACCCGCTGCGGTCGCCGATGAAGGACAGGCGCACGCCGCGGCGATTGAGTTCGCTCACTTCGCTGTCGAGCATGCGCAGGAACAGCTTCATCAGCGCGCCGACCTCGTCCTCGGGCCGGTTCCAGTTTTCCGAGGAAAACGCGAAGAGCGTGAGAGCACCGATGCCGCGCGACAGGCAGTAGTCCACGCAGACCTGCACCGCCTTGGCGCCGGCGCGGTGGCCGAGCGTGCGCGGCCGGTTGCGGCGCTGCGCCCAGCGGCCATTGCCGTCCATGATGACGGCCAGGTGGCGGGGCAGCCGCGCGCTGGGCGGGGCGGGCATCGTGGCGGCCTGGCTCAAACCGCCATCAGCTCCTGTTCCTTGGCCTTGACCACCTCGTCGACGTCCTTGACGGCCTTGTCGGTGAGCTTCTGGATCTCGTCTTCGCTGCGGCGCACGTCGTCCTCGGTGACCTGCTTTTCCTTCAGCAGCTCCTTGACGTTCTGGATGGCGTCGCGGCGCACGTTGCGGATGGCGACCTTGGCGTTTTCGCCTTCGGCATGCACGTGCTTGGACAGCTCCTTGCGGCGCTCCTCGGTGAGCGGTGGCAGGTTGATCCGGATGACGGTGCCGGCGGTGTTCGGGGTCAGGCCCAGGTCGGAGGCCAGGATGGCCTTCTCGACCGCCGACACCATGCCCTTTTCCCAGGGCGTGATGGTCAGCGAGCGGGCATCGGACACCGACACGCTGGCGACCTGGGTCAGCGGCATGTCCGAACCGTAGTAGTTCACCTTCAGGTGGTCGACCAGGGCGGTGGTGGCCCGGCCCGTGCGCAGTTTGGTCAGGTCGTGGCGGAAGGCCTCGACGGACTTGTTCATGCGGGTCTGGGCGTCTTTCTTGATTTCTTCGAGCATCGCTGGCTCCGCGGACGGGTCGGTTTCTGGGGCAAGCCCGGGATTATAGGCGCTGGCGCGCGGCGGCGCTCAGCCCGCGTCGACCAGGGTGCCCAGCGACTCGCCGCGCAGGATCCGCATCAGCGCGCCCGGCTGCATCATGTCGTAGATGCGCACCGGCACCTTGTTGTCGCGGCACAGCGCGAACGCGGCGGTGTCCATCACCTGCAGGTTGCGGGCGATAACCTCGTCGTAGGTCAGGTGCTCGAAACGCTTGGCGTCCTTGTTCTTCTTCGGGTCGCTGTCATAGATGCCGTCGACCTTGGTGGCCTTGAGCAGCAGGTCGGCGCCGATCTCGCTGGCGCGCAGGCCGGCGGCCGAGTCGGTGGTGAAGAAGGGATTGCCGGTGCCGGCGGCGAACAGGGCGATGCGGCCCTTTTCCATGTGCCGGATGGCGCGTCGGCGGATGTAGTCCTCGCAGACCTCGTTGATCTTGATCGCGCTCATCACGCGGGCGAAGCCGCCTTCCTTCTCCAGCGCGTCGGCCATGGCCAGGGCGTTGATGACCGTCGCCAGCATGCCCATGTGGTCGCCGGTGACGCGGTCCATGCCGGCCTCGGCCAGGCCGGCGCCGCGGAAGATGTTGCCGCCGCCGATCACCAGGCCGATCTGGGCGCCGGCCTGCTGCGCCTCGACGATGTCCTTGGCCATGGCCTGGATCACCTTCGGGTCGATGCCGTAGTCCTCGTGGCCCATCAGGGCCTCGCCGGAGAGCTTGAGCAGGATGCGGCGGTACTTCAGGGGCTGGGTGCTCATGGGGCTCTCCGTTGGCTGGGCAAACGGCGGAATTCTAGCCGATTGCGGGCCCCGACCGATTATTTCCAGTTGGCCAGCTCGTCGTCGGTCACATAGCCGTCGCGGTTGCGGTCGACCAGTTTCCACTCGAAGCGCAGGGCATGGTCGTCGGGCACTTCGGCGCGGCTCAGGCGGTTGTCGCCGTTGGCGTCGAGGTCGGCGACCTTCAGCGCGTAATCACTGGCGTTGGGCAGCGGCGGCTGCACCGAGACCACGGTCACCGGGCCGGTCTGGGCCTCGAAGCGGGTCTGCGGGCCGGATTCGACGTTCTGGGCCAGCGCCGGGGCGGTGGCGAGCAGGGCGAGGCAGGCGAGGGGGGCGCGGGTTTTCATGGGGGAATCTCCCGGATTGGAGGGTGTCCGGAGACTTGCAAGCCCCGGCCCAACCCCGGATGAACCCGGCCCGGGTTGTTCAGGCAAAAGAAAGGGCCGCGGGTTGCCCCGCGGCCCTTCCGGCAACACGTGTCGCGATGGCTCAGGCCAGGCCGGCCTGCTTCATCACTTCGGCGGCGTAGTCCTCGACCACCTTCTCGATGCCTTCGCCGACGGCCAGGCGCTGGAACTGCACCACGTCGGCGCCGGCGGCCTTCACGGCCTGCTCGACGGTCTGGTCGGTGTTCAGGACGTAGGCCTGGCCGTACAGGGTGACTTCGTTGACGATCTTGGCGACCTTGCCGGCCATGATCTTCTCGAGGATCTCGGCGGGCTTGGACTTGTCCTTGTCGGACATCTTCGCCATCTCGATTTCCTTTTCCTTCTCGACGAACTCGGCCGGCACGTCGGCGGCCTTGTTGTAAGGCGGGTTCATCGCCGCCACGTGCATCGCGATGCCGCGGGCCAGCTCGGCGTCGCCGCCCTTGAGCTCGACCAGCACGCCGATGCGGCCGCCGTGGATGTAGGCGGCGACGTGGTTGGCGCTTTCGATACGGGCGAGGCGACGGACCTGCACGTTCTCGCCGACCTTGGCGATGACGGCAGCGCGGGCTTCCTCGACGGTGTCGCCGGAGCCGACCTTGGCCGACTTCAGGGCGTCGGCGTCGGCGGCGCCGGAGGCCAGGGCGGCCTGGGCGACGGCGTCGGCGAAGGCCAGGAAGTTGTCGTCCTTGGCCACGAAGTCGGTTTCCGAGTTGACCTCGACCAGCACGGCCTTGCCGCCGTCCTGGGCCGCGACGATGCGGCCTTCGGCGGCCACGCGGCCGGCCTTCTTGTCGGCCTTGGCCAGGCCGGACTTGCGCAGGGCCTCGGCCGCGGCGTCGATGTCACCGCCGTTCTCGGACAGGGCCTTCTTGCATTCCATCATGCCGGCGCCGGTGCGCTCGCGCAGTTCCTTGACCAGGGAAGCAGTGATTTCCATGGGGGTCTCCAGATTCAGTGTGTGGCGCGCCGGCGAGGGGCCGGCGTGCGTGAAAGGGGGTGCCGCGACGCACGGTGGCGCCGCGGCGTGACGCCGTTCTTACTTGGCCGGACGCGGGGCGCGCGGGGCGCGGGCGCGCGGGGCGGCCTTCTTGTCTTCCTTGGCGACCGGGTTGCCTTCGCCGTCGAGCTCGACGAAGTCGTCGTCGGCGGCCACGTGGGCCTGCGGCGAGGCGGCCTTGCCCTCGAGCACGGCGTCGGCGGCGGCGCGCACGTACAGCTGCACGGCGCGGATGGCGTCGTCGTTGCCCGGGATGGCGTAGTCCACCAGGTT